>NZ_CP162490.1:4136611-5337149 GCF_041245805.1 Xanthomonas sp. DAR 34887 | reverse complement strand
CAGATGTAATTCATTGAGAGACCAGGCGTGAGGCGCGAACGATCGCGGCGCACTCGGCCGGTGAGAAGAGGAAAGCGGATGGGCCAGACTACCATCGGCACGCAGGGTCTGGAATGGTTTTCCCGCATCTATTCACAGATCCATCCACAGGCCGCATGCGGCGCCCGCTTCGGCGTGGGATAGACAGCAGTTGACCGCACCCCGGTTGGTTCTATAGAATTTCCGGTTCTTTCCGCCTCATTCAGACAGAGCGCCCCGATGGCCACCAAGCGCACCTTCCAGCCCAGCAACCTCAAGCGCAAGCGCGACCATGGCTTCCGTGCCCGTATGGCGACCGCCGACGGCCGCAAGATCCTGGCCCGTCGCCGCGCCAAGGGCCGCAAGCGCCTTAGCGCTTGATTGCTTCGCCGCCCCAGGCGGCGCCTGCAATCCGGACCGTGACACATCCCGACCCGCGTAGGCGATTTCCTCGCTCTGCGCGGGTTCGCACGTCTGCGGAATACCGCGTCGTGTTCGATGCCGCGCGCCGCTGCTCCGAACCGCTGATGAGCCTGCACTGGCGCAGCGCCGATCACCCGGCGCGGCTGGGCCTTGCCGTGTCGCGCAAGGTCGACAAGCGCGCCGTGGTCCGCAATCGCATCAAACGCGTCCTGCGCGACGCCACGCGGCATCTGCTGCCGTGGCTGGCGCCGGGCGACTATGTGGTGGTGGCGCGCAGCGCCGCCGCCCAGGCCAGCGGCGAACAGCTGCGTCAGGCCTATCTGCGCCTGCTGCGTCGCGCTGGCGCATTGCCGGTCCCGGCCGCGGACGGCACAATGCCGCCGCCCATCTCTCCTTCTTCCCCCACTTCCAAGTCAGAACCCGTTTCTGGCTGAGCCGAGCTTGCCTGTCCGATGAACCAGACCCGCCTTTTCCTGATCTTTGCCTGGCTGATGGTCGCGGCCCTGTTGTGGATGGAGTGGAACAAGGAGCATGCCGCGCCTGCGGCCGATGCGACCGCCATTGCGGCCGCGACCACGGTGCCGCCCGCGCAGGACGCCGATGCCGGCGCCAGCGGTGCCCCGGCCGTGCCGCGCGCCACCCAAGCCGGCGCCCCCGCCGTACCCGGCGCCAGCAGCGCGACCGCCGCGCCGGTCGCCGCCGGCGTCGCGCCGCGGGTCACCATCACCACCGACGTGCTGCACCTGACCCTGGACGGCCGCAGCGTGTTCGATGCGGATCTGCTGCTGTTCCCGCAGACCAAGCAGCCCGGCAGCCCGCCGGTGGCGCTGCTGACCGAGGACCCGGTGCATCCGTACACCGCCACCAGCGGCTGGGTCGGTGAGAACAACGCGCCGTCGCCGGGCCCGGGCGGCTTCCGCCCCGAGCAGCCGGGCAAGGATTACGTGCTGGCCAAGGGCCAGGACGCGCTGCAGGTGCCGTTCGTGTGGAACGGCCCCGATGGCGTGACCATCCGCCGCGTCTACACCGTGCAGCGCGGCCACTACGCGGTGCAGATCAAGGACGAGATCGTCAACCAGGGCAGCAAGCCCTGGCAGGGCTACGTGTTCCGCAAGCTGAGCCGGGTGCCGACCATCGTCAGCCGCGGCATGACCAACCCGGATTCCTTCAGCTTCAACGGCGCCACCTGGTTCAGCGCGCAGGACGGCTACCAGCGCCGCGCGTTCAAGGATTTCCTGGAAGACGGCCCGGTCAACCAGACCATCAAGGGTGGCTGGATCGCGCTGCTGCAGCACCACTTCTTCACCGGCTGGATTCCGCAGCCCGACCAGGAGGCGCTGTACGTGCTGTCCAACGACGGCCCGCGGCATGTGATCGAAGCGCGCGGCCCGGCCTTCACCGTGGCTCCCGGCGCGCGCGCCAGCAGCGAGGCGCGGCTGTGGATCGGGCCGAAGCTGGTCAACCAGATCGCCAAGGAAAACGTGCGCGGCCTGGATCGCGTAGTCGACTACAGCCGGTTCTCGCTGATGGCGATCCTGGGCCAGGGCCTGTTCTGGGTGCTCAGCCACCTGCACACCCTGCTCGGCAACTGGGGCTGGTCGATCGTCGGCCTGGTGATCCTGCTCAAGCTGATGCTGTATCCGCTTTCGGCGGCGCAGTACAAGAGCATGGCCAAGATGCGCAAGTTCCAGCCGCGCATCCAGCAGCTCAAGGAACGCTACGGCGACGACAAGCAGAAGTTCCAGACGGCGATGATGGAGCTGTACAAGAAGGAGAAGATCAACCCGATGGGCGGCTGCCTGCCGGTGCTGGTGCAGATGCCGATCTTCTTCGCGCTGTACTGGGTGCTGGTGGAATCGGTGGAACTGCGCCAGGCGCCGTGGTTCGCCTGGATCCAGGACCTGACCGCGCGCGATCCGTACTTCATCCTGCCGGTGATCAACGTGGCGGTGATGTGGCTGACGCAGAAGCTGACGCCGTCGCCGGGCATGGACCCGATGCAGGCGCGGATGATGCAGTTCATGCCGCTGGTATTCGGCGTGATGATGGCCTTCGTGCCGTCGGGCCTGGTGCTGTACTGGGTCACCAACGGTTCGCTGGGTCTGTTGCAGCAGTGGTGGATGACCAAGCGTCACGGCGAGGCGGCCACCGCTGGCGCCGGCGCCAAACCGCCGGCCAAGCCGAAGAAATAACCCAGACAACGCCCGCCGCCAGGCGGGCGTTGCGCATGCGGCCGCGGCACGCCGCGGTCGCCTGTCCTGCCACCGTCCTTGCGAGCCCCGGGCCATGCTCGACCGCCGTTCCGCTTCCCTGCTGTCCACCACGCTGTGCCTGATCGTGCTTGCATTGCCGGGTTGCCAGCGCAGTGCGTCGTCCACGACCTCGGCTACGGGCGGCGCGTCGCCGTCCGCGCACGCAGCGGACGCCGACGCCACCCCGTTGCCGGGTTCGCCGGCGCTGCAGGCGAAGGCCGCGGCGATCCGCACGCAGTTGCAGGAACAGCTGGCGGCGCAGCGCAAGATCATCGTGCTGCTGGCCGACGAGGCCAAGCAATCGCCGGCCGAGCGGCAGACCTCCAGCGGCGTCGGCCAGCAGTTGTTCCATGAAGGCCTGGAACGGCGCGAGGCGTTGGCCAAGCAGTTCGATGCGCTGCTGGCGCAGCCGGACGCGCAGCGCTTCGCCGCGGTCGGCGCGCTGCTGGACTACGTCGAATCGGCGCCGGACCTGTACGACGCCGACCGCCTGGCGTTCCGCGAGATCCTCGCCGACTGGCAGGTGCGCATCGGCAAGGATTCGTCGCTGCCGGCGATCAAGCTGCACCAGCGCATCGGCGAGGACCTGGAAGCGCTGGACGAGATCGAGCGCACCTACAACCGCGAGATCACCGCGATCTTCAGCCGCTTCGACCGCACCCGCGCGATCGTGCAGAAGCGCGAGAAATGGGAGGACTACGTCGCCCACCTGGGCACGCTGTACACGCGCGAACGCATCCTGCGCGACTACGGGGTGATCACCCCGTATCCGATGTCGATGCAGGACAGCGACCGCGAAGTGTTCGGCCGCGACCTGCCTCCGAAGACGGTGGTGCTGAGCTTCGACGACGGCCCGCACCGCGAGTACACCGACGAGATCGTCGCCATCCTCAAGCGCTACGACGTGCCGGCCACGTTCTTCGAGGTCGGCCGCAACCTGGGCAAGCTCGATGCCGACGGCAAGGTCGAACTGGCGCCGCTGGCCAGCGTCAGCCGCGAGCTGATGGAGCAGGGCTACACGGTCGGCAACCACAGCCTGACCCATGCGCAGCTGTCGAAGGAAACCGGCGCCGCGCTGCGCAGCCAGATCCTGGATACCGACCGCATGCTGCGCGCGGTCGATGCCAAGCGCGCGCCGTTGTTCCGCTTCCCGTACGGCGCGCGCAACGCCGAGGGCATGCAGATCCTCGGCGAGGCCGGGTTGAAGTCGGTGATGTGGAACGTGGACTCGCTGGACTGGGCCGATCCGGTGCCCGAATCGATCGTGCAACGCGTGCTCGAGCAGGTCGGCCGCGAGCAGCGCGGCATCCTGCTGTTCCACGATATCCACGCCCGCACGGTCAAGGCGCTGCCGCAGATCCTGGACCGGCTCAGCGCCGATGGTTACCAGTTCGCCGCCTGGAACGGGCGCGATTTCAGCGTGGCGCGCGCGGCGGCCAACGCGGCGGCGCCGGCGGTGACCAGCGGCTACGACAAGTCGTGGGCGATCGTGATCGGCATCGACGACTACGCGCGCTGGCCGAAGCTGCAGTACGCGGCCAACGACGCGCAGGCGATCGCGCAGACGCTGACCGGCAGCTTCGGCTTCCCGTCTTCGCAGGTGATCGTGCTGAAGAACCAGGAGGCCACGCGCAACAACATCCTGGCCGCGTTCCACGACCGCCTGGCGCACGGCGGAGTGGGCAAGAACGATCGCGTGTTCGTGTTCTTCGCCGGGCATGGCGCCACCCGCAAGCTCGCCTCCGGGCGCGACCTGGGCTATATCGTGCCGGCCGATTCGGACCCGGCGCAGTTCGCCACCGACGCGATCCCGATGACCGAGATCCAGGACATCGCCGAGAGCCTGGAAGCCAAGCATGTGCTGTTCGTGATGGACGCCTGCTACAGCGGCCTGGGCCTGACCCGCGGCGGCGGCGGCACCAACGCCTACCTGCGCGAGAACGCGCGGCGCGTGGCGCGGCAGATGCTCACCGCCGGCGGCGCCGACCAGCAGGTCGCCGACAGCGGCCCCAACGGCCATTCGGTGTTCACCTGGGTGCTGCTGCAGGCGCTGTCGGGCAAGGGCGATCTCAATGGCGACGGCCTGATCACCGGCACCGAACTGGCCGCGTACGTGGCGCCGGCGGTGTCGAGCATTTCGCCGCAGACGCCGGCGTTCGGCAGCCTGCCCGGCTCGCAGGGCGGCGAGTTCGTGCTGCAGGTGCCCGAAGGCGACGAATTCCTGACCGCCAACACCCAGCAGCTGTCCTCGGCGGCGATCGCGATGAACGACAAGGTCGCGGCGGCGGTGCCGGCCGTCGCCACGCCTGCCACGGCGACGGCGGCGTCGACCGCGGCGCCGGCGGCCAAGCCGACCGTGGTCAAGGACCTGCAGGGCGGCGAGCGGCCGCTGGCGGTGCCGGCCGCCGCCGGGCCGCTGTCCGATCGCCAGCAGGCGCAGCGCGCCAACGACCGCGGCCTGCAGCTGTACAAGGAAAAGCGCTACGACGAGGCCGAGGCGCAGTTCACCGAAGCGCTGAAGCTGCGCCCCGATTTCGCGCTGGCGGCCAACAACCTCGGCTTCATCTACTACCGCCAGGGCAAGTACGCGCAGGCCGCGCGTTGGCTGGAGAACACGCTGAAGATCGATCCCTCGCGCGCGGTGGCCTACATCAACCTCGGCGACGCCTATCGGCAGATGGGCGATGCGGCCAAGGCCAAGCATGCGTTCCAGACCTACCTGGAACTGCAGCCGAGCGGCGCCTCGGCGGCCTACGCACGCACCCAGCTGCAGACGTTGTAGCCTGCAGCGCCGCCGGGACGTTTTCGCCATGCCGCAGGCCACCGACACCATCGTCGCCATCGCCACCGCTCCGGGTGCGGGCGGCGTCGGTGTGGTGCGCGTGTCCGGGCGCCGGGCCGCGGCGATCGGCGCGGCGCTGGGCCTGGATGGGCTGACCCCGCGCACGGCCCGCTATGCGCGCTTCCGCGATGCGCAAGGACAGACGCTCGACGACGGCATCGCGCTGTGGTTCCCGGCGCCGCGCAGCTTCACCGGCGAGGACGTGCTGGAACTGCAGGCGCATGGCAGCCCGGTGTTGCTGCGGCAACTGGTGGCGCGCTGCTGCGAACTCGGCGCGCGGCCGGCGCGGCCCGGCGAATTCAGCGAACGCGCGTTCCTCAATCGCAAGCTGGACTTGGCTCAGGCCGAGGCGATCGCCGATCTGATCGCCGCCGGCGACCTGCGCGCGGCGCGTGCGGCGCGGCGGTCGCTGGACGGCGTGTTCTCGCGCCGGGTCGATGCGCTGGCCGAGCAGGTGGTGCACCTGCGCATCCATATCGAAGCGGCGATCGATTTCGCCGACGAGCCGCTGGACACGCTGGGCGGCGCGCAGGTCCGTGCCGGCCTGGCGCAGGTGTGCACCGACCTGGCGCAACTCACCGCCGAGGCCGAACGTGGCCGGCGCCTGCGCGATGGCCTGCACGCGGTGCTGGTCGGGCCGCCGAATGCCGGCAAGAGTTCGCTGCTCAACGCATTGGCCGGCAGCGAGCGCGCCATCGTCACCGACATCGCCGGGACCACCCGCGACACCTTGCACGAGACCGTGCGCCTGGACGGCGTCGAACTGACCCTGGTCGACACCGCGGGCCTGCGCGAGGGCGGCGATGCGATCGAGCGCGAAGGCATGCGTCGCGCGCGGCAGGAACTGCAGCGCGCCGACCTGGCGCTGATCGTGCTGGACGCGCGCGAAGCCGAGGCTGGCCATGCCGCGATCGCCGACGCCATTGCCGACGTGCCGCAGCGGCTGTGGATCCACAACAAGAGCGACCTGCTCGCCGCCGTGCCCGAGGCCGGCGCCGAGCGCGTCTATGTCTCCGCCGCCACCGGCAGCGGACTGGAACAGTTGCACGCGCAGTTGCGCGCGATCGCCGGCGCCGCGGCCGGCGAGGGCAGCGACGGCGAGTTCTCGGCGCGGGCGCGCCACGTCGATGCGCTGCAGCGCGCGGCCACGCACGCGGCCGCGGCCGCGGCGGAACTGGACCACGAACGCCTGGAACTAGCCGCCGAAGAACTGCGCCTGGCCCACGCCGCGCTCGGCGAGATCGTCGGCGCGCTCAGCGCCGACGACCTGCTCGGGCGGATCTTCTCCAGCTTCTGCATCGGCAAGTAGTTGCCTCGTCAAAACGCCGCCGACTTCTCTCCTACGGCTTCAGCGCGGCCAGCTGCGCGCGCTGCTCCTGCAGCCACTGTTCGAACGGCAGCGGCGCCTGCCCGGTCAGTGCCTGATAGTCGCCGGTGACCGTGGCGACGCGGCCGGCGGCGGTGTTGGTGTCGAAGGAGGCATAGACGCGCGCGACCGGTTCGGGCAGGCCGGCGCCGACCATGCCCTGGACCAGGCCTTCGACCGGCACCGGTACCACCTGGATCCGTACGTCCAGCACCTGCGCGACCAGCGCGGCGATCTCGGCGGTGGTGTAGGCGCGCGCGCCGCTGAGGGTCAGGGTGCGCTTGCCGTCGCCGCTGGCCAGCGCGACCGCGGCGGCGCGGGCCAGATCGTCGCGGGCGATGTGGGCGATGCCGCCGTCGCCGGCCGCGCTGTACCAGTGGCCCGAGGCCAGCACCGAGCGCAGGCTCATGAACAGGTTTTCGAAGTACCAGTGATTGCGCAGCACGGTCCAGGCGGGCAGGGTGCTGGCCGCCAGCGTGTCCTCGGTGCCGGCATGGTCGGGGGCCAACAACAGCGGCGAGTCGTGCGGTTCCGGGCACGAGGTGTAGACCAGGTGGCCGGCGCCGGCGCGCTCGGCGGCGGCGATCGCGGCCCGGTGCTGCTGCAGGCGGTGGCCGGGGCGGTCCAGCGCGTCGGTGCTGATCAGCAACACGCGGCCGGCGCCGTGGAAGGCGGCGTCCAGCGAGGCGACGTCGTCGAAATCGCCCTGGCGCACCACGACGCCGCGCGCGGCCCAGGCCGCCAGACGTTCCGGCTGGCGGGTCATGGCCACCACCCGCGACGGCGCCACCTGCAGGGTGTCGAGTAGGTGCGCGAGTACGCGCTGGCCGAACTGGCCGCCGGCGCCGGTGACGAGCAGGGAATCGGTAGAGGTGGACATGATGGGGTCTCCTGAAGGGAAGGGTGTCGGCAAGCGACATGGTCTGGAAAAGGAACCTGGTCTATCCTAGAGACCGGCGCCGCGCTGTAAAGACGGCACTTTTTCCGCCCCTGATTACTTTTAGGTAACCACCATGGACACCGCCACGCCGTCGGCGGCCGCCTCCGAGCCGCGCTTGAGCCAGCAGTTGCACGACTACCAACGCGCCGGCGTGGCCATCGACCAATGTCCGGTGCGCGACGTGCTCGGGCAGATCGGCGACAAGTGGAGCACCCTGTTCCTGCTGCTGCTGGCCGAGCGGCCGCACCGTTTCGGCGAATTGCGCCGCGCGGTGCCAGATATCTCCCAGCGCATGCTGACCCAGACCCTGCGCGACCTGCAGCGCGAGGGGCTGGTCGCGCGCGAGGTGCTGCCGCTGGTGCCGCCGGGCGTGGAATACCGGCTGACGCCGCTGGGCCGCTCCTTGAGTGAACCACTGACGCACCTGGTGCGCTGGGCGGAAGCCCATCATGGCGACGTCCGCGCCGCGCGCGCGGCCTTCGCGGCCGCGCCGCCCGAGACCGCGGCGCCCATGGAGACCCGCCGCCGCGCCTAGCCGCGGCGGGCGCGCCTGCTCTGATCGAACAGCGCGCATGCAGTGCGGCCGCGGGGCGCTCATGTGCCGGCCGGCTACCACGTCCTTTTGTTGCAACACGCATCCGCCGCCGGCGTGGCCTCGTGCATCTGTGCCCGGTCCCACTGCGGCGCGCGGCGTTCGCCTGATGCGACGAGCGGCATGCCCGGCCCCTGCGAGCGCCGGTGCGAGATCGTGCCGCCGCTCCGGCAATGCCGCCAAACGGTGGCGGCGATCAAACATCCAGTCCACTCCGGTAGACAGATGGAATTTCGTTATCTTGCGTTGTTGATGCATAACGAAACTTAAAATAGGCTCGTTTCGTCGCATCGCACGTGCTCTCCTGAGAGGCAACGCGCTGCCGCAAGCGCCGTAGGACCTTTTAGAACCGCACCGCGGTGCGACCGAACGCCATCGCCGCCCGACGCCGATTCGATTGCCACGGCGGCGACCGAACCGCGATGTCCGTTGCCTCGCAACGTCTCCGACACACCTTCATAAACGCAGAGGTCGCCCCATGTCGCCACGTTCCGCTTCCCGACGCCTGTCCCTCGCCATCGCCTGCCTGCTCAGCGCCACGTGTGCGCAGGCCGGTTCGCTGACGCCGGCCGTGTCCACCCAGGAGTTCGACAATCCGCATCGCGGGTTCATGCTGTGGGGCAGTTCCTACGCCGCCGATGGCGGGGTGGACAACTTCCACGGCGCGCACATCTATCACGTGTATCTGCCGTGGCGGATGATCGAGACCGCCGACCAGGTCTTCGATTGGCAGGCAGTCGAGACCCACTACCTGCAACCCATCCTCAACGACGATCCGCTCGCCACCTTCGTGCTGCGCCCGGTCGCCGACTACCCGGACAGCGCCGGCAGCCGGATCGATGCGCACTACACCGGTGGCGAGAACGAGCGCGACTACCCCAAGTTCCTCGAACAGGCACCGCTGTCCATTCCGTTCGCGGTGCGCGCCAGTTGCGATGGCGACGGGCCGGTCCGCAGCCTGGACTACAACAACGCCAACGCGCGCGAGCAGATGCGCCAGTTCGTCGCGGCGCTGGCCGCGCGCTACGACGGCGATCCGCGCATCACCGCGGTCCAGGTGGGGCTGCTCGGCTTCTGGGGCGAATGGCATACCAGCGGCTGCGAGGACCTGCAGCCGAACGCGCAGACGCGCGCGCTGATCCGCGACGCCTACGTCGCCGCGTTCACCCGCACGCCGCTGCAGACCCGCTACGCGCGCCAGTCCGATGTGGGATCGGCGATGTTCGGCTTCCACGAGGACTACTTCCCCTCCTTCACCGCCAGCTGCGCCGCCTTCAGTCCGGCCATGCCCAGTTGCAGCGACGATGGCTGGTGGAACCTGGAGTACGGCCTGAGCAACGAAGTGCCCGCCGCGCGCCAGAACTGGATGGTGAGCCCGATCAGCGGCGAGAGCCCCAATGCCAACCAGAAGAGCACCTGGATCAACCGCACCGCCGACATCCGCAAGCTGTTGCGCGACTACCACTTCAGCTTTCTCGGCCCGGCCGGCGCGCACGAAACCAGCGGCAACGCCGCCAAGCTCGGCGAGATCAAGCGCGATCTGGGCTACCGCCTGGCGGTCGCCAAGGTGAGCTGGCCGGACACGCAGACGCGCGGCCAGCAGGCCACCCTGCGACTGGACATGAGCAACCAGGGCTCGGCACCGCTGTACCAGGGCTATCACGTGGAGCTGCATTGGGTAGCGGCCGACGGCAGTACCCGTGCGCGCGCCAGCGTGGCCGGCGTCGCGCTCAACGAGGTCATGCCCGGCGCCACGCTCAGCCGCAGCGCCAGCTTCACCGTCCCCGCGTCGCTGCCGGCGGGCAGTTACGCGCTGCGCCTGGCGCTGGCCGACGACGCACCGGGCCGCCGCCATATCGCGCCGCAGAACGACGGCCAGGACAGCGAGCGGCGCCTGCCGCTGGGCCAGGTCCAGGTGCTCTGAGCGATCGGCGCCGCGCGCCGGCGGCGCAACACCGCGCGAATTTCCAAGACCGCCGCCGCCACGCGGCGCAGCATGCGAACGCCGGCGCATCGGGTGCCGGTTGCCGGTGCCGTCGTGCGGTGCCGGTGTTCGCCGCAAGTCGAGGATGTTCCGCATGCGCCTGAAACTCGCCGCCGCCGCGCTGTCGCTCGGCATGTCCTCGCTGACCGCATTCGTCGCCGTGGCTGCGCCGCACGCCGCGGCCACGCCGCCGGTCGCGGTCGCCCCGCAGTACGACACCACCCACGTGTACGTGGCGCCGGCCGACGTGGACCGCTTCGTCGCCAGCTTCCTGGCCACCTTCGGCGGCAGCAGCACGCGCCAGGTGGTGGCGACGGTGACGCCGACCCCGAGCAGCACCACCTCGCAACTCTTGCAGACGCCGGTCGGCACGGTCTCGCTGTTCGGCTTCACCACGCCGATCCCGTACCCGTTCGGTGCCGAGCGCAACGGCCTGCTGGTGCGCGACATGGATCAGGCGGTTGCCGCGGCGCGCGCCGCGGGCGCCGATGTGCTGGTCGCGCCGTTCCCCGATCCGATCGGTCGCGATGCGGTGGTGCAGTGGCCCGGCGGCGTCAACACGCAGCTGTACTGGCACACCACGAAGCCGTCGTACGCGGCATTCCGCACGTTGCCGGAGAACCGCGTGTACCTGTCGCCGGACCGCGCCGATGCCTTCGTGCGCAGTTTCCTCGCCTTCTCCCACGGCAAGCTGGTGGAAGATGCACGGCAGGCGCCGGGGCAGGAGATCGGCCGCCCGGGCGAACACTACCGGCGCATCCGCCTGCTCTCGGATTTCGGCAAGACCACGGTGGCGGTCAGCGACGGGCACCTGCCGTATCCGTACGGCCGCGACACCACCGGTTACGAAGTCGAGGACCTGCAGCAGACGCTGGACAAGGCCAAGGCGGCCGGCGTGCAGGTGCTGGTGGCGCCGTTCGCCGCGCAGGACCGGCGCAGCGCGGTGGTGGAATTCCCCGGCGGCTACGTCGCCGAGATCCATGGCCCGCTGGCGCATTGAGCCGGGATACGCGCGGCGAACGGCGCATGCGATACGGCGCGACGGTGGCGCTGGTGCTGGTCTGCACGTTCGCGATCTCGGCACCGGTGTGCGCCGCGGATCAAGCGCCGCAGCCAGCTGCGCTGCCGACGCGACCGGCGCCTAGCACCAATCGCTGGCAGGAAGACTGGTCGGCGCTGGCCGATCCGGCGCTGCGGCAAACGCCGCTGGACCGCTTGAAGTACCTGCCGTTGGACGCCGACGACCCGCAACGCTACCTGTCGTTCGGCGCCAACCTGCGCGAGCGTTTCGAGTCGAACGATGCCCCGGGCCTGGGCACCGGCGGCGCGGCCGATGCCTACCTGCTGCAGCGCATGCAGCTGCACGCCGACCTGCGCCTGGACAGGGCATGGCAGGCGTTCGCGCAACTGGAGGACGTACGCGCCTATGCCAAGCGCGTGCATTCGGGCGCGGACCAGAACCGGCTCGACCTGCGCCTGGCCTTCGTCGCCTACCAGCATGCCTTCGCCGCCGGCACCTTCAAGGCGCGCGTGGGGCGCCAGGATTTCGCCTTCGACCTGCAACGCTTCGTGTCCTCGCGCGACGGCCCCAATGTGCGTCAATCGTTCGATGCGGTGTGGGCCGATTGGGAAACCGCGCGCTGGCGCGTGCTCGGTTTCCTCAGCCAGCCGGTGCAGTACGCCGACGCGCGCGCCTTCGACGACAGTTCCAGCCGCCGCGTGCGCTTCAGCACGCTGCGTGCCGAGCGCAAGGTGGTCGGCGACAACGAACTGTCGGCCTACTACGCGCTGTACGCGCGCGACCAGGCGCATTATCTGGATGGCGGCGGCCGCGAGCGCCGGCACGTGTTCGATCTGCGTTTCGCCGGTGCGGCCAGCGGCGTGGACTGGGACCTGGAAGCGATGGCGCAGCGCGGCAGCGTGGGTCGGCAGGCGATCCGGGCCTGGGCGTTCGGCGCGCGCAGCGGCTACACGTTGCGCGGGTTCGCCGTGCAGCCGCGGCTGGGACTGCAGCTGGATGCCGCATCCGGCGATGCGCACGCCGGCGACGGCCGTGTGGGCACGTTCAATCCGCTGTTCCCGAACGGCTACTACTTCGCGCTCGCCGGCTACACCGGCTACAGCAATCTGCTGCACGTCAAGCCGACGCTGCAGTGGCAGGCCGCGCCATCGCTGACCGCGACGCTGGGCGTGGGCCTGCTGTGGCGGCAGAGCACCGCCGATGCGGTGTACCTGCAGCCCGCCGCGCCGGTGGCCGGCACCGCCGGCCATGGCGGGCGCTGGACCGGCCGCTATACCCAGCTGCGGTTGCAGCGTCCGTTGTCGCCGCAGCTCGTCGCGGCGCTGGAAGCGGTGCGCTACGACGTGGGCAGCGCGCTGCGCCAGGCCGGCGCACGCGACAGCGACTATGTCGGCGCGGAATTGCGCTGGGCCTGGTAGCCGTGCGCTGCGGCAGCGGCCCTGCATTTGGCGCGCAACGCGACACGAATCTCCAAGACGCCGCCGCCAGCACGCGCCAGCATCGCGCTTTCCCCCGCACACCAGGATCTCGCCATGCCGCTCGCCGCTCTGCCCGTTCCGGGCGCCTCGCTGCTGTCCCCGGGCGATCACACCCTGATCATGATCGACTTCCAGTCGCAGATGGCCTTCGCCACGCACTCGATCGACGCGAGCGCGCTGCGCACCAACGCGGCGTTGGTGGCCAACGCCGCGGCCAGCTTCGGCGTGCCGGCGATCCTGACCACGGTGGCGGAGAAGAGCTTCTCCGGACCGATGTTCGAGGAAGTGGTGGCGCCGTTCCCGGGCCAGGCGCTGCTCGACCGCACCTCGATGAACACCTGGGAAGACGCCGCGGTGATCCAGCGCGTCAACGAGATCGGCAAGCCGCGGATCGTGCTGGCCGGGCTGTGGACCAGCGTGTGCATCGTCGGCCCGGCGCTGTCGGCGCTGGACCAGGGCTTCGAGGTCTATGTGATCGCCGACGCCTGCGGCGACGTGTCGGCCGAGGCGCACAACCGCGCCATCGAGCGCATCGTGCAGGCCGGCGGCCGGCCGATGACCGCGCTGCAGTACCTGCTGGAACTGCAGCGCGACTGGGCGCGCAGCGACACCTACGCCAGCACCACCGAGGTGGCGCGCAAGTACGGCGGCGCCTACGGCCTGGGCATCGTCTATGCCCGGACCATGTTCGGCGCCCATGAAGGCTGAGCGGAGCGCGCCGATGAAGACCTATCTGGTGTCCCTGGGCCTGGGCCTGCTGGTCGGGGTGATCTATGCGCTGTTCAAGGTGCGTTCGCCGGCGCCGCCGGTGATCGCGCTGGTGGGCCTGCTCGGCATCCTGCTCGGCGAGCAGTTGCCGCCGCTGGTGCAGCGGCTGCTGCGCAGCGACGCGCAACCGACCTCGTGGTTCCACCACCAGGTCAAGCCGCACGTGTTCGGCGAACTGCCGCAGCGCACGCGCACGCCGGCGCAAGCGGAACGGGGAGAACACGACAATGGCTGAGCCGCATGCGACCGACGCCGCGCCGGACCTGATCCTGCACCACGGCCGCTTCACC
Source organism: Xanthomonas sp. DAR 34887 (assembly GCF_041245805.1). NCBI lineage: Bacteria > Pseudomonadati > Pseudomonadota > Gammaproteobacteria > Lysobacterales > Lysobacteraceae > Xanthomonas > Xanthomonas tesorieronis. Next base: position 5,323,175 of record NZ_CP162490.1, on the reverse strand, counting down.
ACCCTGGACCGCGCGCGTCCCAGCGCCGCGGCGGTGGCGATCAAGGACGGCCGCTTCCTGCAGGTCGGCAGCGACGAGGAGATCCTGCCGCTGGCCGGCGCGCACACCCGGCGCATCGACCTGCACGGCCGCTGCGTGCTGCCGGGCCTGACCGACAACCACCTGCACCTGATCCGCGGCGGCCTCAACTACAACCTGGAACTGCGCTGGGACGGCGTGCGCAGCCTCGCCGACGCGATGGACATGCTGCGCCGGCAGGTGGCGATCACCCCGACGCCGCAGTGGGTGCGCGTGGTCGGCGGCTTCAGCGAGCACCAGTTCGCCGAAAAGCGCCTGCCGACCATCGCCGAACTCAATGCGGTGGCGCCGGACACGCCGGTGTTCCTGCTGCACCTGTACGACCGCGCGCTGCTCAATGCCGCCGCGCTGCGTGCGGTGGGCTATGGCAAGGACACGCCGGCGCCGCCGGGCGGGGAGATCGTGCGCGACGCCGACGGCAATCCCAGCGGACTGCTGCTGGCCAAGCCGAACGCGTCGATCCTGTACGCCACGCTGGCCAAGGGCCCGAAGCTGCCCTACGAATACCAGGTCAATTCCACCCGGCAATTCATGCGCGAATTGAACCGGCTCGGCGTCACCGGCGCGATCGATGCCGGCGGCGGTTTCCAGAACTACCCCGACGACTACAAGGTGATCCAGGAACTGGCCGACGCCGGCCAGCTGACCCTTCGCCTGGCCTACAACCTGTTCACCCAGAAACCGCAGCAGGAGAAGGACGACTTCCTGCACTGGACCGCCAGCTCGCGCTACCAGCAGGGCGACGACTACTTCCGCCACAACGGCGCTGGCGAGATGCTGGTGTTCTCCGCTGCCGACTTCGAGGACTTCCGCCAGCCGCGCCCGGACATGCCGCCGCAGATGGAAAACGAGCTGGAAGACGTGGTGCGGATCCTGGCGCAGAACCGCTGGCCGTGGCGCCTGCATGCGACCTACGACGAGACCATCAGCCGCGCGCTGGACGTGTTCGAGCGCGTGGACCGGGAGATCCCGTTGCAGGGGCTGCACTGGTTCTTCGACCATGCCGAAACCATTTCCGAGCAATCCATCGATCGCATCGCCGCGCTCGGCGGCGGCATCGCGGTGCAGCACCGCATGGCCTACCAGGGCGAGTATTTCGTCGAGCGCTACGGCATGGGCGCGGCGCAGGCCACGCCGCCGGTCAAGCGCATGCTGGAGAAGGGAGTCAAGGTCTCGGCCGGCACCGACGCCACCCGCGTCGCGTCGTACAATCCGTGGGTGTCGCTGGCGTGGCTGGTGACCGGGCGCACCGTTGGCGGCCTGCGCCTGTATCCGCAGCGCAATTGCGTGGACCGCGAAACCGCGTTGCGCATGTGGACCGAACACGTCACCTGGTTCAGCAACGAGGAAGGCAAGAAGGGCCGCATCCAGGCCGGCCAGTTCGCCGATCTGGTGGTGCCGGACCGCGACTACTTCGGCTGCGCCGAAAGCGACATCGCCGACACCACCGCGCTGCTGACCATGGTCGGCGGCAAGGTGGTGTGGGCCAGTGGCGCGTTCGCCGAATATGACGAAGCGCCACCGCCGCCGGTACTGCCGGACTGGTCGCCGGCGCGCAGCTTCCGCGGCTACGGCGCATGGGGCGAGGCGCCGAAGGCGGCGCTGGCGCAACAGAGCGCGGCCGGTTGCGGCTGCGCCCACGACTGCACGATCCATGGGCACCAGCACGCCACCGCGTGGAGCAGCCAGCTGCCGATCGCCGACCTGAAGAGCTTCTGGGGCGCGCTGGGTTGCGCGTGCTGGGCGGTATGAACCGGACGCGCGCGATCGGCGCGCAGGCCGACGTCGGCGCGCGGAACGTGGCGCCTGCCGCCGGCATCGCACGGAGCGTGCGCCATGCATGAGGCGACCCGTTCGGCCGCCACGCGCCTGACGCCGGCCTGGCTGCGCTGGCTGGCGCTGCTCGGCCTGTGCGCGGCCTATCTGCAAGGCGGACTGGTCAAGGCCTTCGCCTTCGATGGCGCGGTGGCGGAGATGGTGCACTTCGGCATGGCGCCGGCCGCGCCGTTGGCGGCGGCGGTGATCGCGCTGGAACTGGGCGCGTCGCTGCTGATTCTCAGCGGCGCGTATCGTTGGCTGGGCGCACTGGCCCTGGCCGGTTTCACCCTGGTGGCCGCGTGCGTGGCCAACCGCTATTGGGAGATGAGCGGCATGCAACGTTTCGCGGCGATGAACGCGTTCTACGAACACCTGGGCCTGGTCGGCGGCTTCGTGCTGGTGGCCTGGCACGACCTGCGCGAGCGTGCGCATGGCTGAGTCCACCGCCCCCGCGCCGGCCACCGGCAGCTTCGCCCCGCTGCGGCATCGCGTGTTCGCGGTGCTGTGGGCGGCCACCGTCCTCGGCAACGTCGGCAGCTTCATGCGCGACGTGGCCAGTTCCTGGCTGGTCACCGACCTGTCCAACAATCCGGCCGCGGTGGCGCTGATGCAGACCGCGGCGACGCTGCCGGTATTCCTGCTGGCGATTCCCGCCGGGGTGCTGTCGGACATTCTCGACCGGCGCCGCTTCCTGATCTGCGTGCAGGTGTTGCTGGCCTGCGTGAGCGGCAGCCTGTTGCTGCTGTCCAAGACCGGCGCGCTCACCGTCGAATCCCTGATCGCGCTGACCTTCGTCGGCGGCATCGGCAGCGCGCTGATGGGACCGACCTGGCAGGCGATCGTGCCCGAGCTGGTGCCGCGCGCGGATCTGAAGAACGCGGTGGCGCTGAACTCGCTGGGCATCAATATCGCCCGCGCGCTGGGCCCGGCCGGCGGCGGCCTGCTGCTGGCCAGCCTGGGCGCGGCCGCCGCGTACGCCAGCGACGTGCTCAGCTACGTGTTCGTGGTTGCGGCGCTGCTGTGGTGGCCGCGCGCCAAGGCCGCCGACAGCGGCCTGTCCGAGCAGTTCTTCGGCGCCTTCCGCGCCGGCCTGCGCTACGCCCGCGCCAGCCGCGAGCTGCACGTGGTGCTGCTGCGTGCGGCGGTGTTCTTCGTGTTCGCCAGTTCGGTGTGGGCGCTGCTGCCGCTGGTGGCGCGGCGCATGCTCGGCGGCAGCGCCGGGTTCTACGGTGTGCTGCTCGGCGCGGTCGGGGTCGGCGCGATCCTCGGCGCGATCATGCTGCCGCAGTTGCGCAAGCGCCTGGACGCCGACGGGTTGGTACTGCTGGCCGCGGTGCTGACCGCGGCGGTGATGGCGGCGCTGGCCGCCGCACCGTCGCAGGCGCTGGCGGTGCTGTTGCTGCTGGTGCTCGGGGTCGGCTGGATCGTGGCGCTGACCACGCTCAACGGCGTGGCGCAGGCGGTGCTGCCGAACTGGGTGCGCGGCCGCGGCCTGGCGGTGTACCTGACCGTGTTCAACGGCGCGATGGCCGGCGGCAGCCTGGGCTGGGGCCTGATCGCCGCGCAGCTCGGCATCGCCGCCACGCTGCTGCTCGGTGCCGGCGCGTTGCTGCTGGTCGCGCTGGCGTTCCATCGCCTGCGCCTGCCCAAGGGCGAGGCCGACCTGCAGCCGTCCAACCATTGGCCCGAACCCTTGCTCAACGCGCCGGTGGCGCACGATCGCGGCCCGGTCATGGTGCAGATCGAATATCGCGTGCGCGCTTCCGACCGGCCGCCGTTCCTGCACGCCTTGCGCGAACTGTCGCAAGAGCGGCGCCGCGACGGCGCGTACGCTTGGGGCATCACCGAGCACAGCAACGAGCCGGAGCGGGTGATGGAATGGTTCCTGGTCGAATCCTGGGCCGAGCACCTGCGCCAGCATCAACGCGTGTCGCACGCCGACGCCGACCTGCAGCACGCGGCGCTGCGCTACCACATCGGGCCGGAACGGCCGGTGGTGCACCACTTCCTGGCGCTGGACCTGCATCAGGCGCTACCGCCGGCTGCCGATGGGCCTGGCGGCTAGTGCATTCCGCGCAGGCTTCTACGATTGGCGAAGTAGCGGGCGCAGAGGTGGTGGTGTCGGGAGGACTGCAGTTGCGAAGGCGTGTCGGTACCGCGCGTCGCGACTGAAGTCGCTCCCACATAACGCCACTGTGGGAGCGGCTTCAGCCGCGACGAACGAAGCCATCGGCACGCCAGGTCGAGTGGACGCCTCGGCACCGATAGCTTGACGGCATGTCCAGCGAACACACCTTGAAAGACCAGCATCGACGGCACTGCGCAGACCACACGCCCGCGCATCCGCTCATTCCACCTCGGCCACGCTCGCGCTGTAGGTCGTCCCGTCGCGGCGCACCCGTACCGGACCGCCGAACACCGCCGACAACGGCGCATCGGCCAGCAGTTCCTCGCGCGTGCCGTCGGCGTACACGTGACCGCCGCGCAGCAGGATCACCCGATCGATCTCCGGCACGATCTCCTCGAGATGGTGGGTCACCAGCACCAGCGTGATGCCCTGGCGGGCGAGGCCGCGCATCGTCGCCAGCAGGTGCTGGCGCGCGATCAGGTCCAGCCCGGTACTGGGTTCGTCCAGCAGCAGCGCGTGCGGCCGGTTGACCAGCGCCCGCGCGATCAGCACGCGCCGGGTCTCGCCGGCCGACAGCTCCGCGTACGGCCGCTGCAGCAGCGGCAACGCGTGCGCCAGCTGCAGCGCCTCGCGCGCGCGGTCGCGCATGGCCTGGGTCACCTCGCGGTGCGGCGGCACCACGTAACTGGCGAAGAAACCGGACAGCACCGCGCTCTCCACGTCCAGCCCGGGCATGTCGGCGAGATTGACGCTGAGGTCGCCGGTGACGATGCCCAGCTGGCTGCGCAGGCGGTCCACCTGCCAGCGGCTCTGTCCCAACACGCGCACCGGCGCAGCTTCGCCGGCGCGCGCCAGCGGATACAGCTCGCGCGTGATCAGCTTGATGAACGAGGACTTGCCGCAGCCGTTCGGGCCGAGCAGCGCGGTGTGCTGGCCCAGCGCGATGCGCAGGCTCAGCTCGTGCAGCACGCGCACCTGGCCGCGCACCACGCTGGCGCGATCCAGCTCGATCAGTGGCGCGGCGGCCGGCACGGGAGTTGCATCGGAGAGAGGGACGGACATGGAAGTGAAACCGTTCTGTGATCAAGAGCGCGCAGCGGCTGAATACCGTACGCAGGCGGTGGGTGAAGTTTGCCGCCACTGGCCCCATCATGTCTTCTATACCAACCTGGCGCACGCCTTAACCGGCCTGGAGTTCTGGCAATGTCCGACGCGATCCTCGACTTCCTCAGTACCGGCCTGCTCAACGTCGGCTGGTGGGGCATGCTGGCGGTGCTGCTGCTGTTCACCCAGCTGACCATCTTCGCGGTGACCTTGTACCTGCACCGCAGCCAGGCCCATCGCGGCGTCGATTTCCATCCGCTGCTGTCGCACTTCTTCCGCTTCTGGACCTGGTTCACCACCTCCATGATCACCAAGGAGTGGGTGGCGATCCATCGCAAACACCACGCCAAGGTGGAGACCGACGAGGATCCGCACAGCCCGCAGACCAAGGGCATCGGCCGCGTGTTCTGGCGTGGCGTGGAGCTGTACCGCGAAGCGCGCACCATGCGCGGCGACATCGAGCAGTACGGCAAGGGCGCCCCGGACGATTGGATCGAGCGCCGCCTGTACACCGCGCACGCGAACTGGGGGCCGATCGCCTTGTTCGCCTTCAACGTCCTGCTGTTCGGCCTGCCCGGCATCGCCCTGTGGGCGCTGCAGATGGCATGGATCCCGTTCTGGGCCGCCGGCGTGGTCAACGGCCTCGGCCACTGGTGGGGCTACCGCAACTTCGAATCGGCCGACACCTCGACCAATCTGACCCCGTGGGCGCTGTGGATCGGCGGCGAAGAGCTGCACAACAACCACCACGCGTTCCCGAGCTCGGCGCGCTTCTCGATGCGGCGCTGGGAACTGGACATCGGCTGGATCGCGATCCGCGCGCTGGCGTCGCTGCGCCTGGCCAAGATCCTGCGCGTGGCGCCGACCCTGGACGTGCGCCCGAACATCGCCGTGCCCGATGCCGACACCCTGCGCGCGCTGCTCTCGCACCGCTTCCAGGCGATGACCGACTACCAGCGCAACGTCTTCACCCCGGCGCTGAAGGAAGAGGCCGCGCAGGCCGGGGCCAAGCTGCGTCAGCTGCTGCCGCGGCGCCTGCGCAAGGGCCTGGTCGACGACGGCCGCTGGCTCAAACCCGATGCGCGCGAACAGCTGCAGCACTGGGTCGCGCAGCGCCCACGCATGCGTACCCTGGTCGAACACCGCGCGCGCCTGGCCGCGCTGCTGGAGGCGCGCAGCCACGACGCCAGCGAGCGCCTGAAGCAATTGCAGGCCTGGTGCCACGATGCCGAGGCCAGCGGCATCGCCGCCCTGCAGGCCTACGCCGCGCGGTTGAAGGGCTACGCCCTGGCATGACCCGCGGCTTCCTGCAGCCGCTTCGCGAACGCCGCCTCGTGCGGCGTTCGTCGTTCATGGCAGCGCTGGTCCTGCTGGTCACGCTCAGCGGCGCGATCGCCATGGCCTGCGCGCAGGTCGTCGATACCACCGGCGGTTACCTGCAACGCATGGACCGCGACGGCGACGGCCGCGTCGGCCTGGACGAATACCTGGCCTGGATGAGCTACGCCTTCGACGCCCGCGACCTCGACCACGACGGCGTGCTCAGCCCCGCCGAACTGCCCGGCGGCCGCGGCAAGCCGATCACCCGCGCGCAGCACCAGGCCACCTTGACGGCGCGCTTTCGCAAACAGGACAGCAATGGCGATGGGTATCTCAGCGCTACGGAGTTGGCAGCGCCGCCGCAGTGAAGACGCGAAAAAGCGCGGCGTCTCGCAGCAAAGCCATTGCATTCGTCCGCGACGGATCGAACGGCATCAATCAAGATCAAACATTGTCCATCGAGTGACGTCAGAGCGTGATGCATGCCGTCATCCCGCAGCATTGCAGCCGCAGATGCGGACGGCTCGCATCCCGGGTGTTGGCAAGCTCACTGCAGCTCGATCAGGACTCCCACAACGCCTTTTGCGCAATCACCCATTTGCCCGCCTTTCTCCTGAGAAAGAAGTCGCCATTCTTGCCAGTCGGCGGAAAGCTGATCTCGAGGAATGCGGCATCCGCGTCGAAGTACAACTTGTCTATTGCGATAAATTCGCTTCGCGGATCGAAGCTCGGCGACGACGAGCGAGTGAAACTGAAAGGGTTCCCGGAAGGGCCACACGCTTCGAGTGAGGGTGGCATCGCATTCCATAGAACGGCGATGCTCCGGGACTCGAGGTGGGCAGCTGCATAGGTCTCGGTCTCTGGGTCGTCCGCGACCGCCTGCAGAATCTCGAAAGGGGTAGCGCAAGTTCCCGCGTCCTGCATCGCCTGCGGAGCAGGCGCGCAGCCGCCGACCAGCAACACCAGGCACAGGTAGAACGTGCTGCGTTGGAACGCGCGTCGGCGCCCGTGGACTGCCAAGCCGGCGTCCGTCGCGCCGCTCCACGATGCCGCGCATCGGGCCTCACCGTGACTGTCTCGCTCGTCTTGCGCCATTGCGTGGTCCCTTTGATATGCCAAGCCCGACCTCCAGCCGCGCGGTCGTCACCGTTCTGCTGCGATGCCTGAAATCGAATGACGTAGTCCCAGCAGAAAGAAAACGACCGCAACGCCATCACTGCGTATCCCGATCATCGCTAGAGCCAGCAGTACGAAAAAGACAGCTATTGCGAGGTGGGTCGATTGCTTCATGTGTTGACCTCAAGGAAGCGAGCAGTACAGAGGCCGCGGACGCCAGCGCCATTGCGTCTCCATACTCAGATCACCGCGCGCATCGCCCAGGTTCGGCAACGCTGGAAGGCGTCTTCGGCTCCCCAGACACTTGGGTAGGTAGGTTCTCGTATGCGCGTCATCAGCTCCAGGGTCTTTTCCTGGTCCTGCGCCAGGCAGGCGAAGCGGGCGAAGTTCTGGATGTTCCACTCGTCCGGATAGGACTTCAACACATCGTCGATGCCTGCCCGCATCGTCGACCAGCGCGCCAGCGACTCGGTAAACAGGCGGTTGTCGTACTGCGCCTGCGAGGCATACCAATAGATCCTGGCGTACAGCCCGTTTCCTTCCTGCGCGCGGGTACGTTCCACCGCCAGCCGTGCGAACGTCTCGATGGCGCCCGCGTCGCCGCCCCATTTGGGCGAATAGAAGGTCACCGCGGCGAAGTAGATTTCGTAGAACTGCGGATGCCGGGTCAGCGCCTCGTCGAGCAATGCCTGAAATCTGTCGTCGGCCCAGCTCTGCCGGGTGGCCACTGTCTCCATCGTCTTGTACCACTGCGGATCGACCGCGGCGATCTTCTTGTACTTCTCCAGATATGCCCTCGCCGATTCCGTTCCGGCGTGGAAGGGTGCCCAGTTCTCCGGCTTGACGCTCTTCGCATAGGTGTTGCCGCGGTAGCTCCAGGCGTAGTTGAGCAGCCATTGCGCATAGGCGATGCGCGCGGTGGGAGACTTCGGATAGGCCTTGACCCAGCGGTCGACGGTCTTGCCCCGTTCCGACCAGTACGTGTCGCCGCGTTCGTCGGTGTCGAAGAAATCGCCAACGGCCGCGTAGAACAGGCTCAGCTTCCAGAGACCGCTCGAGGTGCGGGTACGGTCCTGCCGGAAGCGTGCAGCCTGTTGCTCCAGCGCGGCGAAATCGCCTCCTTCCAGTGCAGCCAGCGTCTGCTTCCAGATGACGGCGCGCTCTTCCAGTTCCTGGCACAGCGCATTGGCCGACGCCAGCAAGGCGGCGAGGAAGAAAACGATGCGCAGTGCGAGGTGCTTGACCGGGTCCATCGGTGATCTCGATTGGGAGGTGCCTCCATGCCGACGCGTGAAGCCTGCCGCGCGTCATGGCGACGGTGATGCCGTCTGCCGCTAAGCTTGCCCATCACATACTACCGCCGTCCAGCACCCCCATGCCCGAACTCCCCGAAGTAGAAACCACCCGGCGCGGCCTGGAGCCGCATCTGCTGGGGCGGCGCATCCACGGCGTGATCCTGCGGCGGCCGGACCTGCGCTGGCCGATCCCGCCGGAGGTGGCGCAGCAGCTGCCGGGGCAGCGCATCGAGGCCATTCGCCGCCGCGCCAAATACCTGCTGCTGGACACCGAAGCCGGCAGCGCGCTGCTGCACCTGGGCATGTCCGGCAGCCTGCGCGTGCTGCCCGGGGACACGCCGCCGCGGGCGCACGATCATGTCGACATCAGCCTGGAGGACGGGCGCGTGCTGCGCTTCAACGATCCGCGCCGGTTCGGTTGCCTGCTGTGGCAGGCGCCGGGGCAGATCCACCCGCTGCTCGAGGAACTGGGGCCGGAGCCGCTGTCCGACGCGTTCGACGGCGATTACCTGTTCCGGCGCAGCCGTGGCCGCAGTGCGCCGGTAAAGACGTTCTTGATGGATCAACGCGTCGTGGTCGGAGTCGGGAACATCTATGCCGCCGAAAGCCTGTTCCAGGCAGGAATCAGTCCGCTGCGCGAGGCCGGGGAGGTCTCGCGGGCACGCTATGCGCGCCTGGCCGAGGCGGCCAAGGCGATCCTCGGCTATGCCATCGCCCGTGGCGGCACCACCTTGCGCGACTTCATCAGCCCGGACGGGGCGCCGGGCTATTTCGAGCAGGAGCTGGCGGTCTACGGCCGCGAGGGCGAGGCCTGCAAGCGCTGTGGGCGGCCGCTGCGCCACGCCAGCATCGGCCAGCGCGCCAGCGTCTGGTGCGCAAGCTGCCAGCGCTGACGGGCGGCAGCCGCTGGCCGTCGGCGCGCGCTATAGTCCGCGCGACTCCCGGCCGGAGGAGAGACCGCCGTGGTAGAGACTGCACCCGAGATCACCGTGTGGCTGGACGCCGCGCGCGGCGGCGACCGTGAGGCGCTGGACCGCGTGCTCAGCACGCTGTACCAGGAACTGCACAGCATGGCCCGGCGCCAGTTGGCCGGGCAGCAGGCGCAGACCCTGGATGCGACCTCGCTGGTGCACGAGTCCTATCTGAAGCTGCTCGGCGCGCACGGACTGGCCCGCTTCGACGGGCGCGCGCACTTCTTCGCCTACGCCGCCTCGGCGATGCGCAGCGTGGTGGTGGATTACGCGCGCAATCGCCTGACCCGCAAGCGTGGCGGCGATCTCAAACGCGTCGCCGAGATCCCCGAGGACAGCGGCGGGGTGCGCCTGGACGAGGACCTGCTGGCGCTGGACGTGGCGCTGGACCGGTTGCAGGCGATCGACGAGCGCCTGGCCAAGGTGGTGGAGCTGCGCTATTTCGCCGGCCTGTCCGAACAGGAGATCGCCGAGCTGATGCAGCGCTCCGAACGCAGCATCCGCCGCGACTGGCAGAAGGCGCGCATCTTCCTGCTGGCGGCGATGCAGGATCACTAGGACCGGCCGGAGCACGCATGGACGCGCTGCAGTGGCAACGCCTGTCGCCGTTGCTCGACGAATTGCTGGAACTGACCCCGGAGGCGCGCGCGACGCGGCTGGCGCAGTTGCACGCGCAGGATCCGGCCAGCGCCGACGACCTGGTGCGCATGCTGGCGCTGGATGCGGCCGGCTCGGACCTGCTCAGCGAGCCGCTGCTGGCCACCGCCACCGAATGCCTGTGCGCCGGAAGCCGGATCGGGCCATATGCGCTGGAGCGGCTGCTCGGCGAAGGCGGCATGGGCCAGGTCTGGCTGGCGCAGCGCGCCGACGGCCTGTACCAGCGCCAGGTCGCGCTGAAGCTGCTGCGCCCCGGCTATGCCGACGCCGCGCTGCGCCAGCGCTTCACCCGCGAACGCGAAATCCTGGCGCGGCTGGAGCACCCGCACCTGGCGCGCCTGCTCGACGCCGGCATCGCCAGCGACGGCCGTCCCTACCTGGCGCTGGCCTATGTCGAAGGCGAGCCGCTCACCGACTATTGCCAGCGTCTGCACCTGCCGGTGAGCGAGCGGCTGCGGCTGTTCCTGCAGGTATGCGAAGTAGTCAGCCACGCGCACGCCAACCTGATCGTGCATCGCGACCTGAAGCCTTCCAACATCCTGGTCAATGCCGCAGGCGAGGTCCGGCTGCTCGACTTCGGCATCGCCAAGCTGCTCGACACCGAGACCGACCCTGCAGCCGACGCGCATCCGCGCACCGAAGTGCGCGCCTTCACCTTGCACTACGCCGCGCCGGAGCAGGTGCGCGGCGAACCGGTCACCACCCTGACCGATGTGTATTCGTTGGGCGTGGTGCTGTACGAACTGCTCACCGACCGCAAGCCCTACCACCTGTGCCGCAGCAGCGATGCCGAATGGGAGCGCGCGATCCTGGCGGTGGAGGCGCCGCGGCCGTCGGCGGCGGTGCTGCGCGTCGCGCAGCAGGGCCAGCGCGATCCGGCCGAGGCGCGGCGCCTGGCGCGGCGGCTGAGCGGCGATCTGGACAACATTCTGCTCAAGGCGCTGCAGAAGCCGCTGCCGCAGCGTTATTCCTCGGCCGAGGCGCTGGCCCAGGACCTGCGCCGCCATCTGCAGGGGCGCACGGTGCAGGCACGCCCGCAGGGCATGGCCTACCGCTTGCAGAAATACCTGCAGCGGCATCGCTGGAGCCTGGTGTTCGGCAGCCTGATCGCCGCCGCGCTGCTCGGCGCCGCGGGTGTGGCGCTGTGGCAGGTGCGCGAGGCGCATCGCGAAACCGTGCGCGCGCAGGCCATGCAGGATTTCGTGATCGGCCTGTTCGATCGCGCCGGCAACGCGCAGCGCGGCGACGGCTTCGACCTGCGCGGGCTGCTTGCCAGCGGCGAACAGCGCGGCGAACGCGAACTGCTGCGGCAGCCGCTGGCGCGCGCGGAACTGCAGGGCGTGATCGCGCGCCTGCGCATCGGCCTGGGCGACTATCGCGAAGCGTTGCTGCTGCTGGAACGGCAGCGCGCGTTGCTGGCCACGCAGGACGATGTGCCGCTGGCGCTGCGCCTGGAAGCGGCGGCGCAGCATGGGCGCGCGCTGCGCCTGCTGAGCCGTTCGCAGGAGTGCGTGACGCTGCTGCAGCCGCTGGCCGCACAGGCGCAGGAAGCGCAGGCGCAGCTGCCGCTGCAGGCCGCGGGGTTCTTCTCGCAACTGGGACGCTGCCGGCGCGTGCTCGGCGAACGCGCGCCGGCGCGGGACTGGTTCGAACGCGCGCTGGCGCTGCACCGCGACGTGCTCAAGGACCCGGCCGGCATCGTCGAGAGCATGACCGACGTCGCCTCGATGGACAGCGACATCGGCAACACCGATGCGGCGATCGCCGGTTACCTGCAGGCCCTGGCCTTGCTCGACCGCCAGGCCGGCCCGCGGCATCCGCTCAGCGTCAACCTGCTGCGCAGCCTGGGCGTGGCCTACCGCGATCGCGGCGATGTCGATCAGGCCGAGCAGGCGGTGAGCGCGGCGCTGGCGCTGTCGCGCAGCCTGAACGGCGATCGCCACCCGGTCAGCCTCGGGCTGCGGCGCTTGCGGGCGGCGGTGATGATCGACCAGGGCCGTCTCGATATCGCCGAGCGCGAACTGCGCGCCGCGCATGCGCTGACCGTGGAGCGGCTGGGCCCCGCCCACCGCGACACCGGCATGAGTTGGAGTTCGCTGGCGATGCTGGAACTGGAGCGTGGCCAGGACGCGCAGGCGATCGCCGACATGGATCGCTCGGTGGCGATCATGCGTGCCCCCGACAGCCAGGCGCTGCTGCCGTACATGCTGCTCAACCAGGGCCTGGCGCTGTCGGCCGCCGGCCGTTACCGCGACGCGCTGGCGCCGCTGTACGAAGCGCGCGCGCGCTGGATCGCGCAGCTCGGCCAGAACAACCCGGCGGTCGGCGACAGCGAGCGTTTGATCGCCGAGGCGCGCGCCGCGCTCGGCGAACCGCGGCAGGCCGACGCGCTGCTGGCGCAGGCGCTGCGCCGCACCGAGAGCGGCTACGGCCCGGACCATCCGCGCAGCCGCGCGGTGCGCGTGGCCTGGGCGCGCAACCTGGGCCGGCTCGGCCACGACGCGCAGGCGCTGCACGAACTGGAGACGCAGGCGCGGCAGGGCGGGGACGGCATCGAAAGCCGCAAGCTGCGCTGGCGCGCCCGCGCCTATGCCGCCGAGCTGCATTGCCACCAGCGCGGCGGTGCCGGCGACGGCCGTGGCGAACTGCAGGCGCTGCAGCGCGAACTGGCGCTGGCGCAGCCGCAGGGCGGCACGCTGGTGCACGAGATCGAGGGACTGAGTGCGGCGTGCGGCGGTCCGGCAGCGTTGACCGCGGCGCGCTGAGTCCTGCTGCGGAGAGCCCGGCACCGGCCGCTCCAGGCGCGAATGTCAGCTCCCCAGTCGACGAAGGCCTGGCAGTGCCGCCCCGAACAGCCGGCGCTCGCCGCTACCATGGTTCACCGCCCTCCGACCCACGCCCCATGCCCGTCTGCCATGTCCTGTTCCTGTGCGCCCGCAACCGGCTGCGCAGCCCGACCGCCGAGCAACTCTTCGCCGACTGGCCCGGCATCGAGACCGCCTCGGCCGGGGTCAATGCCGATGCCGACACCGCGGTGACGCCGGAGCTGCTGGCCTGGGCCGACCTGATCTTCGTGATGGAGCGGCGCCACCGCAGCAAACTGTCGGCCGCGTTCCAGCGGCATCTGAGCGGCAAGCGCATCGTCTGCCTGGACATTCCCGACGACTACGCGTTCATGGATCCGGCGCTGGTGCGGCAGCTGCAGCAGGCGGTGACGCCGCATCTGCCGCGGCGTCATTTGGCGCTTTGAGCGAGAAGACACGGCCGAGTGGTGCATCCATATGCGCCGGGTCGCGGCCGCGGCGGCAAAGCGGCAGAGCGCTGCGGCTGCAACAGGCGGTGATGCCGCATCTGCCGCAGCGTCATCCGGCACTTTGAGCGAGATACCACGCGGACGCGCGGTGCATTCATGCGCGTGACGTGGCGGCCGTGGCGGTAAGCGGCAAAGCGCCATGGCTGCACTAGCGACGCCTGCAGTTCCGCGCTGACCTGTCGAGGAGCACGAGACGCCACGACGTCTATTTGAGGGCTTCTTCAGCCGCCACCGCAATCGCTGTGACCGTCGTCGCGCTGGCGCGGCAGGTGCAACTGTCGGATCGACCCATGGCCGACGCTGCGCACGCTCAGCGACAACCGTATCCGCCGGATTGCGCCGAACGGTGACCACGGCGGCGGCGCAACCGGCCGGCTGTCGCCGCGGGCGCAGAGTCGCCACAATCAGGCTTCCTTCCTCGACGACAGGTTCGCCATGCGTACCGATACGCAGAATGGACGGCGGCGCCGGCACGCAGCGCTGCTCGCGCTTCTCGGCGCCTGGCCGCTGCTCGCCGCCACGGCCGCGGCCACCGCGCCTGGCACCGATGCGACGGCGCCGTGGGTCATGGACAACGGCGTGGTCCGGCTCACGGTCACGCCGACCCTGGGCGGGCGCGTGCTCGGCTTCCAGCGCAGCGGCGGGCCGAACCTGATCAAGGTCGGCGACGCGGTGCAGCGCCAGCCGTTGCCGACGGTCAGCGCGGCGGCCAACGACATCCCGTATTTCGGCCACGACGTCTGGGTCGGGCCGCAGAGCGCGTGGTGGCAGCATCAGGACGCCAATCCGGCGCGGCGTGCGGCGCATGCGAACTGGCCGCCGGACCCGTACCTGAGCTTCGCCACCACCACCGTCACCGCACGCACGCCACAGCGCCTGCAGTTGCGCGGCGTGGACAGCCCGATCAGCGGCGTGCGGCTGCGCAAGACCTTCGCGCTGTCGCCGCAGCGCGCCGACAGCGTGCTGCTGCAGGTGCAGGCGCAGAACGTGCGCAAGGCTGCAGTGGCCTGGGACCTGTGGTTCAACACGCGGGTCAGCGCGGCCACGCGGGTGCTGGTGCCGGTCGCAGCGGCCGCCGATATCCGCGTGCAGCCCAGCGATGGCGCAGGCTATGCCCCGCCGCAGTACGTGCTGCAAGGCGGACTGATGGCGCTGGCGGCGGCGCCGCCCGGCAGCGCTGGACAACGCGGCAAGCTGTTGCTGCAGCCTTCGGCGGGCTGGATCGCCGCCTTCTCCGGCGGTCAGGCCTGGGTGATCCGTTTCGCGCATCAGCCGTTGGCGCGGATCCATCCCGAGCAGGGCCAGGTCGAGTTCTACCTGGATGCGGCGGCCGCCGATCCGGGCAGCGGCCTGCTGGAAATGGAGGTGCACGCGCCGTACCGGACCCTGGCGCCGGGCCAGACCATGCAGGCCGAGGAGCAATGGACCTTGCTGGATTACGCCGGCGGCGACGACCCGGCGCAGCAGCGCGCCTTCCTGTGCGGGCACGCCGCGGCGCTGGCGTTGGACGGGGCCTGCGCGACGCCCTAGGGGGAACGTCGTCAATCCCCACGCGGATCGCGCCGCTCCGTGCGTGCGCGCGTGCGCGGGGCAAGAAGAGCATTGAGGCGTGGAAGAATTCCGAGCGGGCGATGACGCAGCGCCAGCGCAAGCGCGCGCGGCCGCGCGGGTCGGGCCTGTCGGGCGCCAGCGACCTCACCGCCCGCCATACGCCGCACCACGCCGCACCGGCGGGCGCCCCGACCGACCCAATGCGACCCGCTTGGGAATCGAACAAGCGCCCTAGCTCTCGCGTTCAACACCGCTTGTCTATGATGGAGGCCCTTTCCGCTTCGATCCGGCCCATGCAACGACGCGATTTCCTCAAGAACGCCGCCGCCGCCTTCGCCGCCATGGGCTTGCCCGCGATGCCGATGCTCGGCCAGGCCGCACCCGCGGTCGGCCTGCGCCGGCTGGGCAAGCCGCAGCCCTTCGACTACGCCTGGCTCAAGGGCCGCGCCCGGGCCATGGCCCAGGAGCCCTACCAGAGCCACAAGCGGGTGCTGCCGGGGCCGCTGGAGTCGCTGAACTGGGACCAGTACCAGTCGATCCGCTACCGCCAGGACCATGCGTTGTGGGCGGTGGACAACGCGTCGAAGTTCCAGGCCAAGTTCTTCCACCTGGGCCTGTACTTCAAGTCGCCGGTGCACATGTTCGACCTGGTCGACGGGCAGGCGCAGGAACTGGCCTACGACGGCGCCGCGTTCGATTACGGCAGCAGCGGGCTGAAGGGCAAGCATCTGCCCAAGGACCTGGGTTTCGCCGGTTTCCGCCTCAATACCAAGCAGGACACCGACCGCGACTTCGCCGCGTTCCTCGGCGCCAGCTATTTCCGCGCGGTGGGCAAGGAAGGCCAGTACGGGCAGTCCGCGCGCGGCCTGGCGATCGATACCGGCACCGGCGGCCCGGAGGAATTCCCGGACTTCATCGCCTACTGGCTGGAGCAGCCCAAGGCCGGCTCGGACACGGTGGTGGTGTACGCGCTGCTGGACTCGCCGAGCGTGGCCGGCGCCTACCGCTTCGCGATCACCAACGGCGACGTGCTGCTGATGGACATCGACAGCGCACTGTATCCGCGCAAGAGCATCGAGCGGCTGGGCCTGGGGCCGTGCACCAGCATGTACCAGGTCGGCGAGAACGACCGCCGCATGGACTGGGACTGGCGCCCGGAGATCCACGACACCGACGGCCTGGCGATGTGGACCGGCGGCGGCGAATGGATCTGGCGGCCGCTGTGCAATCCGCCGCAGCTGCGCTTCAACATGTTCGTCGACGAGAACCCGCGCGGCTTCGGCCTGCTGCAGCGCGACCGCAACTTCGACCACTACCACGACGACGGCGTGTACTACGACAAGCGCCCGTGCCTGTGGGTGGAACCGAAGCAGGGCTGGGGCAAGGGTTCGGTGCAGCTGGTGGAGATTCCCACCGTCGACGAGACCTTCGACAACATCGTCGCGTTCTGGAATCCGCAGGACAAGCCGCAGCCCGGGCAGGAGCTGCTGTTCGGCTATCGCCTGTACTGGGGCGCGCAGCCGCCGGCGTCCTCGCCGCTGGCGCAGTGCGTGGCCACGCGCACCGGCCTGGGCGGCGTGGTCGGGCAGAAGCGCAGCCATTTCTCCTGGCGCTTCGCGGTGGACTTCGTCGGCGGCGAGCTGGCCAAGCTCGGCAAGGACAAGGACGCCAAGGTCGAGGCGGTGCTGCAGCTGAGCCGCGGCAGCACCGAGATCGTCTCGGCGCGGCCGCTGCACGAACTCTCCGGCTACCGTGCGATGTTCGACGTGGTGCCGCCGGACGAGGGCACGCAGCAGATCGACATTCGCCTGTTCCTGCGCTCCGGCGACAGGCCGCTGACCGAGACCTGGCTGTACCAGTGGACGCCGCCACCGGCGGCCGAGCGCAAGCTGTATTGAGCATGGCCGGCCGCTGCCGCGCGGTGCGCGGCAGCGGCCCCGCATGCAGTGCCCGACGTTAGTTGTCGCGGCTGAAGCCGCTCCTACAAACCGCGCAGTTACCGTGCCGGGTGCACTGTAGGAGGGGCTTCAGCCCCGACAGACAGTGTCCGCCGCCGGTGCAGTTCCGGCTTCACCCGTCGCGGCTGGCGCCGCGCCTACAGAAGCTCGCGGCTGTGGGAGGGACTTCAGTCCCGACGTGCGGCGTGTCCGGCGTCGGGTCGCAGCCGGCTCAGGGCTTGCCCGGTTCCTGCGGCTTCGGCGCGCTTTCCTGGGTGATGTCCTCGACATCGCCGATATCCACACGCCCCGGCGTGCGGCCGTCCCAGACCCGGTCCTGCAGCTTCCAGTACGCCCCCGGCTCCCAGAATTCCTTGGCGTAGAACACCTCCGGATCGATGCTGCCGCCGCGCGGGCCGTTGATCTGCAAGGCGGAGGCGCCGGAGTGGCCGAGCATGCTGCCGGTGCTGCGCGCCGCCTCGCGGCGCAGGACCGCTTCCTGCCGCGGCTTGGCGACCGCATCGCCATAGGTGGCGAGCATCTTCTTGTCCTGCTTGATCGCGCGCTGCCGCTCTTCGGGCGTGAGCTGGTTCCAGTACTCCATCTTGCGTGCGGTGAAGGCCTCATAGCCGCGCTCGGAGGCCAGCGCCATCCACAGGAACCCCATCGCGCGATCCTGCGCCCCACCTTGGCCTTCCCAATACATCTCGCCCAGCCGCGCCTGCGACGGCTTGTCGGCATAGCGCGCGGCGAGCTGGTAGCTCTTCCTGGCCTCGGCGAACTCGCCCTTCTTGTCGGCGCGGATACCGGCGCGCCGATAGAACAGGTCCAGGTGCGCCTCGAGGAAACCGTCGGTCAGCACCTGCGCCGGAATGTCGTCGAACGTACGCGCGTTGTCGGCGGCGGTGGCCGGCGCGGACAGCGCCAGCGCCACCGCAACGGCAAGTGCGGCGCAGCCGCCGACGACGTATCCCTTGAACTGCTGCATAGAACTCTTCCCATGAGTACGATCGCCGACGATTCTATGGGCGCGTCGTGGCCGCGATCCATAGACTGATGGCCTATGCGGCCGAGGGCCGCGCTGCAGTTTTCAACCGGCGTTCATGCTCGGTGTCGCGTCGAACGCGACCGAACCGAATCGGCGAATGGGACGCACCAGGACAGTGCATGGCGCTCGCGTGGCGTTCGCCTGCGCATGCGACTGCACCGCGAAATGCAGCGCAGCCTCCGGCCAACGTCGTGGTTCGTCTGGCGCCGCAGTGGTCAGCCTGGCGCAGCGGATGGACTACCGCGGCAACGCGATCTGCAACGGATCGATGCGGCCCTCGCCGCGCATGATCTTCTTGAATTCTGCGCGGCTTACCGACACGTAGCGCTCGTTGCCGCCGATCTCCACCTGCGGGCCGTCCTGCACGGCATGGCCGTCCGCGTCCACGCGCACGGTCATCGTCGCCTTGCTGCCGGTGTGGCAGATGGTCTTGATCTCCTGCAGCTCGTCGGCCCAGGCCAGCAGGTACTGGCTGCCCTCGAACAACTCGCCGCGAAAATCGGTGCGCAGGCCGTAGCACAGCACCGGAATGCGCAGCCGGTCGACCACCTCGCTGAGCTGCCAGACCTGCGCGCGGCTGAGGAACTGCGCCTCGTCCACCAGCACGCAATGCAGCGCGCCGTTGCCGGCGATGTCGTCCTGCAGCAGCGCCAGCAGATCGGTGTCCGGCACGAAGGTGTTGCCATCGGCGCGCAGACCGATGCGCGAGGCGACGATGCCGCTGCCGTCGCGGTGGTCCAGCTGCGGGGTCAGGATCGCGGTGCGCATGCCGCGCTCGCGATAGTTGTGCGCCGACTGCAGCAGCGTCGTGGTCTTGCCGGCGTTCATCGCCGAATAGTAGAAATACAGTTTCGCCATGGCCCGATTCTAGCGCGGCGGCCGGCTCCGCCGCAGGCCGGATGCGCGCGGGAAAACCCGTTCAGCGCCAGCGCGGCGGGGCGGTCCTCGCCGCCGGTCGGCGCCCGCTACAATGCGCGGCCCAGGAAACCTCTTCATGCACGGTCTCAATCCCCCCCAACGCGCCGCGGTGCTGCATTGCGAAGGCCCGCTGCTGGTGCTGGCCGGCGCCGGCAGCGGCAAGACCCGCGTGATCGTGGAAAAGATCGCGCACCTGATCGCCACCGGCCGCTACCCGGCCAAGCGCATCGCCGCGATCACCTTCACCAACAAGTCGGCCAAGGAAATGCGCGAGCGCGTGGCCAAGCGCATCCGCGGCGACGCCGCCGACGGCCTGACCATCTGCACCTTCCACGCGCTGGGGCTGAAGTTCCTGCAGATCGAGCACGCCGCGGTCGGCCTCAAGCGCGGCTTCTCGATCTTCGACGCCGACGATGCCGCCGCGCAGATCAAGGACCTGATGCACGGCGCCAAACCCGATGCGATCGACGACGCCAAGAACCTGATCTCGCGCGCCAAGAACGCCGGGCTGTCGCCGGAGCAGGCGATGGCCGCCGCGCGCAGCACCCGCGAGCAGGAAGCGGCCAGCCTGTACGAGCGCTACCAGGCGCGGCTGAGCACCTTCAACGCGGTGGACTTCGACGACCTGATCCGCCTGCCGGTGCAGGTGCTGGAGGAGAACGAGGACATCGTCATGGCATGGCGCGAGCGCATCGGCTACCTGCTGGTGGACGAGAGCCAGGACACCAACGATGCGCAATACCGGATGTTGAAGATGCTGGCCGGCCCGCGCGGCAACTTCACCTGCGTGGGCGACGACGACCAGAGCATCTACGCCTGGC
Organism: Xanthomonas sp. DAR 34887; assembly: GCF_041245805.1. Taxonomy (NCBI): domain Bacteria; kingdom Pseudomonadati; phylum Pseudomonadota; class Gammaproteobacteria; order Lysobacterales; family Lysobacteraceae; genus Xanthomonas; species Xanthomonas tesorieronis. Next base: position 5,303,100 of record NZ_CP162490.1, on the reverse strand, counting down.
GCGGCGCCAACCCGGAAAACCTGACGCAGATGGGACGCGACTATCCGGCCCTGCAGATCATCAAGCTGGAGCAGAACTACCGCTGCTCCAACCGCGTGCTGCGCGCGGCCAACGCGCTGATCGCGCACAACCCGCACGAGCACCTGAAGACGCTGTGGAGCGACCAGGCCGACGGCGAGCGCATCCGCGTGTGGGAGTGCCGCGACAGCGAGCACGAGGCGGAGAAGGTCGCCGCCGAGATCGCCTACCTGGGCACCGCCAAACAGGTGCCGTGGAGCGATTTCTGCATCCTGTTCCGCGGCAACTTCCAGTCGCGGCCGCTGGAAAAGGCCTTGCAGATCGCTGGCGTGCCGTACCACATCACCGGCGGCACCGCGTTCCTGGAACGGCAGGAAGTGAAGGACGTGCTGTCGTGGCTGCGGCTGCTGGTCAATCCGGACGACGATGCCGCGTTCCTGCGCGCGGTGCAGGCGCCCAAGCGCGAGGTCGGCGCGACCTCGCTGGCCAAGCTGGCCGAACTGGCGTCGGCCAAGCATCTGCCGATGTCGCGCGCGGCCGAGTCGATGGGCGCGCTGCAGCAATTGCCGCCACGCGCGGCCAACGGCCTGAGCGATTTCGTCGACGTGCTGCACGAGTTGCGTAGCGCCTCGCAGACGCTGTCTTCGGCCGATGTGGTGCGCCAGCTTGCCGAGCAGTCCGGACTGATCCGCGAGCTGCGCAGCCAATGCAAGGACGAAGCCACCTTCCAGCGCCGCCGCGGCAACCTGGAGGAACTGGCCAAGTGGTTCGAGGGCGGCCCGCGCGGCGCCACCGTCGGCGACCTGGCGGCGCAGCTGGCGCTGCTGTCGCGCAACGACAAGGACGACGGCGGCAACCAGGTGCGGATGATGACGATGCACGCGTCCAAGGGCCTGGAGTTCCGCTACGTGTTCATCGTCGGCTGCGAGGACGGCGTGCTGCCGCACGAGGTGAGCCTGGAGGAGGGCAACCTGCAGGAAGAGCGGCGCCTGCTGTACGTGGGCATCACCCGCGCCAAGGAACAGCTGTGGATGAGCTACAGCAAGCTGACCCGCAAGTTCGGCGAGCACATCCGGCTCAAGCCCAGCCGCTTCTTCGCCGAAATCCCCGCCGAGGAAATGCAGCGCGACGGCGCCGACCCGGTGGCCGACGCTGAGCGCAAGAAGGAACGCGCCAATGCGGGCTTGGCGGCGATCCAGGCGTTGTTCGATTAGAAGCAGGGATTGGGGATTGGGGATTGGGGATTGGGGATTGGGGATTGGGGATTCGCAACGGCGGTTTTGCGTCGCGCTGCGGGTGCCGCGGCTGGCGGGCAATATGGCGGGATGCGCCAGCTGTTCCCTTCTCCCCTCGGGACCATGGCCCCCTCTTCGGGGAAGGTGCCCCGCAGGGGCGGATGAGGGTACGGGCGAAGCCGGAAAAGTTCGAGCGCACCGGGCTGTTGCTGCGCCGACGTACCCTCACCCCAACCCCTCTCCCGAGGGGAGAGGGGCTTAAAAACAGGCGCTCGGACATAGCCGGTCGGGTGCACTGTGGGAGGGACTTCAGTCCCGACGCGATTTCACTTGGTTGTGGCGCTGCCGGCTTTGCGCACCGCAGCTGAAGCCGCTCCCCACAAAAAGAAGAGGCTGCTTTCGCAGCCCCTCCATGCATCTGCCCGCTGCGTGCGCCGCTTACGACGACAGATGCTCGATCGCCGCGACGCTGCCGAGGCGGTCGCCCAAGCGCTTGAGCAGGGCCAGGCGGTTGCCGCGCAGCGCGGGGTCTTCGACGTTGACCATCACCCCGTCGAAGAACGCGTCCACCTGCGGCCGCAGGCGCGCCAGAAAGTTCAGCACGGTGACGTAGTCGTGCTGGCGCAGCGCGCCGTCGGTTTCCACGATCGCCGCTTCCACCGCTTCGGCCAACGCGCTTTCGGCCGGCTCGCGCAGCAGCGCCAGGTCGATCTGCGCCGGAATCGCGCCCTCGGCCTTGCGCAGGATGTTGCGGATGCGCTTGTTGGCCGCGGCCAGCGCCTCGGCCTCCGGCAACGTGGCGAAGATGCCGATCGCATCGATGCGGCGGTCGAAATCGTAGAGCGAGGCCGGCTTCAGTTCCGCCACTGCATTGAAATGGATTACCGGCACGCCCTTGTCAGCGTAATAGCCGCGTAGACGATCTAAGATGAAGTCGTAGATGTCTTCGAACTTCGCGGCCTCGTCCCAGATTTCTCTGGTGATTAGAAAGCCACCGTCATACTTCAGATCCGATGTATCTACGCCCAGAGCCCCGATCTTTCTAATGGCCTCGGCGAAAGAACGCCTTGCTTCAGAACCCGCCGCTGCATTAGAAAAAATCAAGGCCGCAAGCCGAGATCTCCGAATCAACTCTTGTATATCTAACTCAAACCCACTCTCAATCACCGTCCGCGCCAACCCCAGCGCGTTGCGCCGCAGCGCGAACGGATCCTTGTTGCCGGTCGGCTTCAACCTCGCGGCAAACCCACCGGCCAGCGTGTCCAAACGCTCGGCGATCGCCAGCACCTTGCCCAGCGGCGACAGCGCGATGTCGTCGCCGGCGAAGCGCGGCTGGTAGGCCTCGTCGATCGCCAGGGCGATCTCGCTGGGCTCGCCGGCGGCGACGGCGTAGTGGCGGCCGGCGATGCCCTGCAGTTCGGGGAATTCGTTGACCATGCGCGACTGCAGATCGTTCTTGCTCAACTCGGCGGCGCGGCGCGCCTGCGCGGCGTCCACGCCGGCCATTGGCGCGATCGCCTCGGCCAGCGCGGCCACGCGCTGCACCTTGTCGGCGATGCTGCCGAGCTTGGCCTGGTAGGTGACGCTGGCCAGGCCGGCGCCCATCGCCTCCAGGCCCTGCTTGAGGTCTTCGTCGAAGAAGAACTTGGCGTCGGCGAAGCGCGGGCGGATCACCCGCTCGTAGCCCTTGGCCACTTCGGCCACATCGCGCGAGACGATGTTGGCGATGCCGATGAAGTGCTCGGTGAGCTTGTCGCCGGCATCCAGCACCGGGAAGAACTTCTGGTTGCTCTCCATGGTCTCGATCAACGCTTCCTGCGGCACCGCCAGGAACGCCGGCTCGAACTTGCACAGCACCGCCGACGGCCATTCGACCAGGTTCACCACCTGCTCCAGATTGTCCTCGGCGATGCGCGCGCTGCCACCGGCCTGGCGCGCGGCCTGCTCGACCTCGGCGACGATCCGCGCGCGGCGCGCATCCGGGTCCACCAGCACCTGCGCCGCTTCCAGCGCGGCCACGTAGTCGCCGGGCTGCGCCAGGGCGACCGGCGCGTCGTGCAGGAAGCGGTGGCCGCGACTGTCGCGGCCGGCCTGCACGCCGAACACCTGCACCGGCACCACGGCGCTGCCGAACAGCAGCACCAGCCAATGCACCGGCCGCGCGAAGCCGTAGTCGTGGTCGCCCCAGCGCATCGGTTTGGGGATCGGCATCGCCGCGATCGCCTCGCGCAGGATCTCCGGCAGCAGCGCGGCGGTCTGCGCGCCCGGGGTCACGGCGCGGTGCACGAAGCGCTCGCCCTTGGCGTCGCTGGTGCGCTCGAGCGCGGTCCAGTCGATGCCGGCCTTGGCGGCGAAGCCGGCCAAGGCCTTGGTCGGCTGGCCGTCGGCGTCCAGGGCGATGTTGAGATAGGGGCCGAGCACTTCCGAGCGCTGCTCCGGCTGTTCGGCGGCCACGCCCGGCAGCAGCACCGCCAGCCGGCGCGGGGTGGACAGCGGCTTGGCGTCGCCGCGTTCGACCGCGATGCCGCGCTTCTCCAGCCCGGCGATCACGCCGTCGAACAAGGCCTGCGCCAGGCCCGGCAGCGCCTTGACCGGCAGTTCCTCGGTACCCAGTTCGATCAGCAGGGGATGTAGTGCGCTCATGTGTCAGACCTTGCTAGCGGTTCCCTTCTCCCTGCGGGAGAAGGTGCCCCGAAGGGGCGGATGAGGGTACGGCGGAGCCTGTGGAAGTTCAGGTCTGCAGGGCTTCGCCGCGGACCCTCACCCCAACCCCTCTCCCGGTGGGAAAGGGGCTTTATGGACTCAGCGCTTCACGCCGGGGAAGCCCAGCTTCTCGCGCTGCGCGTAGTAGGCCTTGGCCACCGCCTGCGCCAGCGCGCGCACGCGCAGGATGTAGCGCTGGCGCTCGGTCACCGAGATCGCGCGGCGCGCGTCGAGCAGGTTGAAGGCGTGGCTGGCCTTGGTCACCTGTTCGTAGGCCGGCAGCGGCAGGCCGACGTCGACCAGCGTCTGCGCTTCGCGCTCGCAGGCGTCGAAGCGGTGGAACAGCTCGGCCACGTCGGCATGCTCGAAGTTGTATGCGCTCTGCTCCACCTCGTTCTGGTGGTAGACGTCGCCGTAGGTCACCGGCGCGCCGTCCGGGCCGTAGGTCCACACCAGGTCGTAGACGTTGTCGCAGTTCTGCAGGTACATGCATAGGCGCTCGAGACCGTAGGTGATCTCGCCCAGCACCGGCTTGCACTCCAGGCCGCCGGCCTGCTGGAAGTAGGTGAACTGGGTGACCTCCATGCCGTTGAGCCACACCTCCCAGCCCAGGCCCCAGGCGCCGAGCGTCGGCGATTCCCAGTTGTCCTCGACGAAGCGCAGGTCGTGCACCAGCGGATCGATGCCCAGCGCCTGCAACGAGTCCAGGTACAGCTGCTGGATGTTGTCCGGGTTCGGCTTCATCGCCACCTGGTACTGGTAGTAGCGCTGCAGGCGGTTCGGGTTCTCGCCGTAGCGGCCGTCGGTGGGCCGCCGGCTCGGCTGCACGTAGGCCGCATTCCACGGCTCCGGCCCGAGCGCGCGCAGGAACGTGGACGGATGGAAGGTGCCGGCCCCCACTTCCAGGTCCAGCGATTGGATCAGCACGCAGCCGTGCTGCGCCCAGAACTGGTTGAGGGTCTGGATCAGACCCTGGAACGTGATCGGAACGGACCGGGAGACGGACATCTAGCAAGGGGCCGGTAAAGGGGTGCGCTAGTATAGCGACCGACTTGCGGGGACTTCCGCGCACCGGACCTGATCATGGATTCGCGACCTGCCGCGCAGCCGCCCGCCGTGCCCGCCCCCGTGACCGTGCCGCTGCCGCCCGGGCGCCTGAGTTTCGAGCGCGTGGCCGCCGCGCTGCTCGCCGACGGCCTGGTCGCGCCGGCCGAACGTGGCCGCGTGCAGTTCTCCGCGCAGTCCACGCGCACCGTCAGCGATGTGCATCCGCTGGTGCTGCTGTCCAACCTGAAACTGGCCGCCACCCGTCCGCCCGGCAGCGAGCTGGGCCTGGAACGGCTGACCGAATGGCTGGCGCAGCGCTGCGGCCTGCGCTACCTGCGCATCGATCCGACCCGGGTCGACGTGGCCGCGGTTACCGCCGTGGTCTCGCACGCCTACGCGCGCCGCCACCGCATTCTGCCGCTGGCGCTGGACGGCGAACGCCTGCTGGTGGCGACCAGCGAGCCGCTGGCGCTGGACTGGCTGGCCGACGTGCAGCACCTGGCGCGGCGCCGGATCGAGATCGCGGTGGTCAACCCGCTGGACCTGCACCGCTACACGATGGAGTTCTTCGGCGTGACCCGCTCGGTGCGCGGCGCCAAGGACGGGCGCACCGAGCAGAGCAGCGGCCTGCCCAGCTTCGAGCAGCTTGTGGAACTGGGCCGCGGCGGCGACGTCAACGCCGACGACCACCACATCGTGCACATCGTCGACTGGCTGCTGCAGTACGCCTTCGAGCAGCGCGCCAGCGACATCCACCTGGAACCGCGGCGCGAGGCCGGGCGCATGCGCTTCCGCATCGACGGCGTGCTGCACAAGGTGCTGGAAGTGCCGCCGGCGGTGATGACCGCCATCGTCAGCCGGATCAAGGTGCTCGGGCGCATGGACCTGGCCGAGCGGCGGCGGCCGCAGGACGGGCGCATCAAGACCCGTTCGCCGGGCGGGCGCGAGACCGAGATGCGCCTGTCCACCATGCCCACCGCGTTCGGCGAGAAGTGCGTGATGCGCATCTTCGACCCGGACGCGGCGTTCAAGAGCGTAGACCAGCTCGGCTTCAGCGCGCAGGAAGCGGCCGGGTGGGCGGCGCTGGTCGAGCGCCCGCACGGCATCGTGCTGGTCACCGGCCCGACCGGCTCCGGCAAGACCACCACGCTGTATTCCACGCTCAAACGCCTGGCCACCCCCGACGTGAACGTGTGCAGCGTCGAGGACCCGATCGAGATGATCGCGCCGGAGTTCAATCAGATGCAGGTGCAGACCAACATCGACCTGGACTTCGCCAGCGGCGTGCGCACCCTGCTGCGGCAGGACCCGGACATCATCATGATCGGCGAAATCCGCGACCTGGAAACCGCGCAGATGGCGGTGCAGGCCTCGCTGACCGGGCACCTGGTGCTGTCCACCCTGCACACCAACGATGCGCCCTCGGCGGTGACCCGCCTGCTCGACCTGGGCGTGCCGCACTACCTGGTCGCCTCCACCCTCAACGGCGTGCTGGCGCAGCGCCTGGTGCGCACCCTGTGCGGCCACTGCAAGCGCCCGCACACGCTCAGCGAGAGCGAATGGGATGCGCTGCGCGCGCCGGGCGAAGCGCTGCCCGAAGACCTGCAGGTGCACGCCCCGGTCGGCTGCCTGGAATGCCGCCGCACCGGCTACCTGGGGCGGGTCGGCCTGTACGAACTGCTGCCGGTGACGCCGCGCCTGCGCAGCCTGATCCGCGCCGACATGGACCTGGCCGGCTTCAGCCGCGCCGCGCAGGCCGAAGGCGTGCGCAGCCTGCGCCGCGCCGGCCTGGAAAAAGTCGCCGCCGGCCTGACCACCATCGAGGAAGTGCTATCGGTACTGCCGCCGCGCGAGTGAGCCTGTGGTGTGCGTCGCGGCGCACAGACGAGAGGCTGGCATGGACGACGTCGATCGATTCGCGCGAGGGCGCGCGCGTTCCACTGGCGAGGCGTGAGTGGCGCGGTTTGCGCTGCATTCAAATTGATCTAAAGTCGGCGGACCCTCCCGCTCCGCGCGCCGTGGCGACTTTCGCGCACGCCGCGCATCTTCGATAGCCTGCATGCCTGTCTCCATCGAATCCGCCGCAGCGCGCGTCCGCGCGGCCGTCCATTCCGCCACTGTCGGTCTGGTCGAGCGCGACCAGCTCGCCGAGCTGATGGTGCTGGCCGCCATCGCCCAGGAACACCTGCTGATCGTCGGTCCGCCCGGCACGGCCAAGAGCGCCGTGGTCAGGCGCGTGGCCGCCGCCCTCGGCGGCCGCTATTTCGAGTATCTGCTGGGCCGCTTCACCGAGCCGTCCGAGCTGTTCGGTCCGGTGGACCTGCGCAAGCTGCGCGAAGGCCTGGTCGAAACCGACGTGGCCGGCATGCTGCCGGAGGCGGACGTCGCCTTCCTCGACGAGGTCTTCCTGGGCTCAACCGCCATCCTCAACACCTTGCTCGGGGTGTTGAACGAACGCCGTTTCCGGCGTGGCCATACCGACGTGGCCTGCCCGCTGCGCATCTGCGTGGGCGCAGCCAACGCGCTCCCCGAGGACGAGTCGCTGGCGGCCTTCGCCGACCGCTTCCTGCTGCACTTGTTCGTCGATGCGGTGCCGGACCACCAGCTGGAAGCCCTGCTGGCCGGCGGCTGGCAGGCCGAGCGCGCCGAGGTGGTGCATGCGGCCGACCTGGCCGACCTGGACATGCTCGCCGGCCAGGTGCGGCAGGTGCAGATGGACGACGCACGCAGCGCCTTGGCGCGGGCAATCCGCAAACTGCGCGAGGCCGGGCTGATGCTGTCCGACCGCCGCATCGTCAAGACCCAGCGCCTGGTGGCCGCAGCCACCGTGTTGGCCGGACGCAGCGTCGCCACCGAAGCCGACCTGTGGCCGCTGTTCTATGTGATGCCCACGCGCGAGGCGCAGGCCGCCGCGCAAGACGCGCTGCGCGACACCCTGGCGCTGGCCACCAATCCGACCCTGCGCGCCGCGGTGGAACATGCGGCCCTGCAGCCGATGTCGCGCGTGGCGCGGTTGCTGGAGGCCGCGCAGAGCTGCCTGGCTGCCGCCGCTGCCGACGGCGTCGCCGCACGCAGCGCCGCCGACGTGTTGCGCGAGATCGACGCCAACTTCACCGCGGCGTCGATGCCGCCGGCGCTTGCGGCCGAACGCACGCGCCTGATCGAACGGATCGGCGCCACCGCATGACCTGGACGTGGCGCGACGATCCTGCGCCGCCGCCGCCGCAGGGCGTCGTGGGCATGGGCGAGCTGGCGCGGCGCCTGCTGGACAATGCCGCGCGCAGCCAGACGCCGGATGCGCTGATGGCGACCGCCAGCGACACCCTGTTGGTCGTGACCGGACCGGCGGCGGCGCTGCCGTGGCTGGACGGCGTGCTGTACATCGCGCCGCGCCCGGAGGCGCCGGCGCTGTGGCTGCCGACCGCGCAGCGGCCAAACGCCGCGCTGGATCTGCTGGAACGGGCGGTCGCGCGCCGCCATCCCGGACCGCCCTGGCTGCTGCTGCCCGCGCCGGCGGCGCTGGTGCCGCTGAGCCGGCTGTTGCCGTTCGGCGCCACGCTGGTGGAGCAGATCCGCGGGCGCTGGGCGGCATGACCGCGGCACCGACGCTGCCGCCGGCGTTGCAGCCATGGCATGCCTGGCTGGCATGGTTCGAGCCGGACATCGCCGCGCTGCTCGGCGACTGGCTGGTGCGGCTGGAGCCGCTGCTCGGCCGCGGTGCGGCGCACGTGCAGCACGGCATCGCCGATCCGGACGGCATCGAGGATCTGCGTCGCCGTGGACCATACGAACGCCTGCTGTTGAGCGAGTGGGCGGTGGCCGACCTGCTGCCCGACGAATTTCTGCGCCGCGCCGCGCACCACGAGCACCTGTTCCTGGCGCCGAAGCTGATCCAGTGCCAGACCGACGCGCTGGTCGTCGCGCTGTTCGACGCCGGCCCCGCACAGCGCGGCGCGCCGCGCCTGCTGCATGTGGCGATGTGGATCCTGCTGGCGCGCCGCGCGCAAGCGGCCCGCGCGCGTTTCGCCTGGGGCGTGCTGCAGCGGCCGGGCGAGATGCACGACGCCGGCACGGCGGACGCGTTGCGCGCGCTGCTGCGGGCCCGCACGCACCAATTGGCGACAGACGCCGACCGCAGCGCCTGGCGCGCGCATCTCGCCGGGAGCGGCCAGGCCGCCAGCGAGTGCTGGTGGATCACCGGCTACGAGGAGGTCGTTGCCGGCGGCGAGCGCAGCGTGAAGGTACGCCAGGGCTTCGATCGCCAGCTGCACGTGGCGGTGCGGACCGGGCAGGCGCGCCGCGCGTTGGCGCTCGCCATGCCACGCCCGGCCTGCGCCGCGCGCCTGCTGCGCGGAGAGTTCGACACGCCGCTGCCGCAACCGGTGGCGGCGCCGACCGATACGCTGAAGGGCAGGGTGTCGTTGCGGCAGCCGCCGCTGTTCAGTGTCGATGGACGCTACGTGGCGCTGCCGCTGGCGGGCGAGCACCAGGCAGTGATGCTGCAGGTGCCGCGCGAAGCCCGCCACAAGAAGGCCGGGCCGCGCTACAGCGCATGGACCTCCGGCGCCGAACTGCTCTGCGGCGTCATCGTGCACAAGGATTTCGCCGGGGTGGTGGCGATCCACAGCGGCCTGCAGTTCTGGAAGATGCCGGGCTTCGGCGTCGTCGCGCGGCCGCCGGCCGATGCCTTCGCCGTGGTGCCGGGCACCGCGCGCTGGCTGCATTGCGCCTGGCTCAAGGGCGGTGCGAACAAGGCACACACGCAGCGCGTGGTCATCCTGGATGGCGCCGGGCGCCTGCTGTCGTGGACCAATGCCAGCACTTGGCCTGGACGCGATGGCCCCGCTCACGCCCAGGTGGACGACGAGGTGCTGGCGATGCAGCAGATCGACGCGCAGCGGCTGGTGTATGCGCGCTACGCGTCCGGTCACCTGCGTATCAGCTGCATGCACCGCGAGGGCAACATCGAACTGCTGACCCAGTTGACCGCGCCATCGCGGCCGACCCAGCTCGCGTTCCGCGCGCTGACGCAGGATGGCCAGTGGCAGGGCGGGATCTGCATCGAGTACCGCGCCGGCGCGCAAGCAGGCGGGCGCGTGTGCCGCCTGTACCAAGGCGGGCCGCAGCAGGGGTATTCCGAATTCGAACTGCGCCCGCCGCCGGACTGGAAGCTGCTGGGCCTGGTCCCGGATCCGCAGGATGGCGAGCGCAGCCGGCTGCTGATGCTGCGCCCGGACCGCCGCGCCCTGGTCGCCCTCGGCGCGCAGGACCAGGAGGTCGTGTTCCAGGCATCCAGCGCCATCAGCGCCGCGTCGGTCTCCTTCGATGGCGCCGCGGTGGCCCTGGTCGACCTGGAAGGACAGGTGCTGGTCCTGGGCGACGGCGGCCGTCGCGTGCTGCTGCGCGTGCGCGGGCAGCGCGGGGGCGATGCCGGTGAATGAGGTGATGAAGGCGACGACTGCGGCCAGCGCCGTACGCGATCCGGTGTGGCGCGGCCTGCAGGACCTCGATGGCCTGTGGTGGCCCGCCGGCGTGCTGCCTGCGCCGCAGCGGCTGGCGCGCATGCTGGCCGCCTGGCATCCCGGTTGCCGGGCCTATCGCTTCGCGCAGGGCGACGCGCTGTGCTTCGCCCGCGCGCAGCCGCTGTACTGCGAAACGCTGGACGCGGTGCCGCTGCGCCGCTTGCAGGGGGTGCTGTGTTCGGCGCCGCTGACGGCGGCGGAACTGGCCGGGTGTGCGGCCATCGACATCGGCCTGATCGCCGGCGCCGCGGTGCAGGGACTGCGTTTCGATCAGGGCACGCGCCTGGACCTGTCCGAAGCGATCGCGCTGGACGACTACCCGCTGCACGACACCTACGATTGCCGCGTCCCACCGCCGGCGCTGGAGGTGGCGCAGCTGCAGGGCAAGGACGTGCGCGGCGCGCTCGGCCAGGCCATCCCGCCGCGCAGCGCGGAGAGCGAGGCGTTCCTGCAGGCGATGGCCGGCGCACGTCCGGCGGGAGCGCTGCGCGGCGGCATGGCCGCGGTGCGCGAGGGTGTACTGGGCGCCGCCCTCGCGCTGTTGTCGCGCGTGCTGCCACGGCCATCGGCGGCGGCCACGCCACGCGGTGGCGTGCCCGCGCGCCAGTCGAGCGGGCGGCCCAGCGCCTGGCGCGACACGCTGGCGCGGCTGGCTGCGATCAGCCGCCTCGGCAAGCTGATCGGCTATCGGCACGGCGCCTATCTGCGCCGCATGATGGCCATGTTCGAACACGGTGACCTGGACGAGGCGCTGCGCAATGCCCTGCCGCTGGACGGGGACGGACAATCTCTGGGCCAGGCGTTCGGCTCCCCGGGCCGGCGCGACAGCCTGCAGCTGTCCGGTCGCATCGGGCGCAGCGCCAACCTCGGCCTGGACGAAGGCCTGACCGCGCACCTGCGGCGCATGTACCGCGACGCGTTCGCCGCCCTGGATCGCAGGGGCCGGATCGACGAGGCCGTGTTCGTGCTGGCCGAATTGCTCAATGCGCGGCAGGAGGCGCTGGACTATCTGGTCCGGCACGGCCGCCATGCGCAGGCCGCCGAGCTGGCGCTGGGCTGGGACATGCCGCCGGCACTGATCATCCGCCTGCTGATGTTGGCCGGCGACCATCGCCGCGCGATCCAGGTGGCGCGACGCGACGGCGCCTTCGCCGACGCGGTCCGGCAGTTGCAGGACGCCGATCCGGCGCTGGCGGCGCGGCTGCGGCTGGAATGGGGGCAGGCACTGGTCGAAGGCGGCCACTGGCTGGAAGCGGTCGAGGTGGTGTGGCCGCTGCGCGAGGCGCGCGAGCAGGCGTTGCAATGGCTCTTGGCGGCCGAGCACGCGGGCGCCGCGCTGTCGGCGCGCGCACTGGTGCAGCGCGCCAGCCTGTTGCCGGACACCTTGCAGCAGTACGAGGACAGGATAGAGACGCTGGCCGACCCGGGCACCGACCCGGTCCCGCGGGCCGCCTTGGCCGACGCCCTGCTGGCGATCAAGGGCAACAGCGCCGCGCTGCACCGCCTGGCCGCCTGCGTGCTGCCGGCCGTCGCCGCCGATTGCAGCGTCGGCCGCAACGGCCTGGGGCGCAGCGATCTGGACGGGCTGCTGCAGTTGGCCGGCGATGCCTGCCTGAAGAGCGACATGCCGCCATGGCGTGTCGCGCAGGCCGGCACGCCGTCGCCGTTCTGGCAGCGGGATACGGCGCTGGACCTGCCGCTGCCCGCCGCCGGCGTGCAACGGATCCACGACGCGGCGATCCTGCCCGACCGGCACTATCTGGTCGCTCTCGGCGAGGCCGGCGCGGCCGTGCTGGATGCACGCGGCCGCGTGGTCCAGCGCTACCCGGTGCCGGCCTACCGCTTGGTGCTCGCGGCCAGCGGGCAGGTGGCGTTGGCGGTGGCGCCGCGCGAGCACGTCGCGCGGATCGCGCGCCTGGATCTGGCCACGCGCAGCAGCGTCGAACTCGGTGCGCTGGCCTTGCAGTTCGCCGCTCCCACGCTCAATGGCACCGGTTGGACCGTGGTGGTGAACGACCGCATCCTGGTGATCGACGTGGGCAAGGGCCTGGGCGAGGTGCTGTGGCATGTCGGCGACTTGCCCGGGCCGATCGCCGCCGCCGGCTTCTTCGCCGACTGCGAGGTGTTCCTGGTACGCGCAGGCAGCACCTTGCAGGACTGGAGCTATGCGTTGCCGCAGCGGCGCCTGCGCGGGCGCGACGACATCGCGCTGCTGGATGGCCTGCCGGCGATGCCGCATCGCTGCGGCGCGATCCAGCAGCCGCAGCTGGACGTGCGCGAGGACGGCACGGTGGCGTTCGTCTACCGCGACGGCGCAGATCAGCGTGCCTGCGTGCTGCCGCAGCTGCAGGCGGAACAACTGCTGGGCCAAGACTTCGTCGCGCTCGCGCAGGGCATGCTGATCGGTGTGCAATTGAGCGACCGCCGCCGCTACTTCGTGGTCCGCTTCGCCAATGCCATGTGCATCGCCACGCTGGAGACGCCGGTGGACGTGGTGCTGGATGCGCGCGAGCAGCCGGACCATCTGCTGCTGCACACCGCCGACGGCCGCCTGCTGGACATCGACCTGCGCCTGTCGCTGGCACATTCGCTGTCGTTGCTCTGAGCGCGCGGTCGCCGCGCGACGCTGACGCCATCGCAGGCGCCAGGCCGTGCCGTGCGACTGTCGTGCAGCTGAATTGGCACCCGCGCCAGCTGCGCAATGCGCCACAGGCTTGGAAAAAGCCGGAAAGGTCTGTCTACAATCGGGTCATCCCCCCAAGAGTTGCCGCCTGCCGATGACGCCTGCGCCCTTCCTGATCCTCGAAACCGGCGAGCCGGTGGCGACGATGCGGCGCTATGGGCGCTTCCCGCACTGGATCCGCGTCGCCGCCGGCCTGGCTGCGCGCGACACCGTGGTCGCCAATGTCGCCGGCGGCGCCGCGTTGCCGGCGCGCACGGGATTCGCCGGGATCATCGTCACCGGCTCGGCGGCCTTCGTCACCGACCGCGCCGAGTGGAGCGAGCGCTCGGCCGACTGGCTGCGCGAGGCCGCCCACGCCGGCACCCCGCTGCTGGGCATCTGCTACGGGCATCAGCTGCTGGCGCACGCGCTGGGCGGGGAAGTCGCCTACAACCCGGCCGGGCGCGAATCGGGCACCGTGCACATCGACCTGCATCCGCCGGCGTTCGACGACCCGCTGTTCGCCGGCCTGCCCGAACGCTTCCCGGCCCACGCCACGCACCTGCAGACGGTGCTGCGCGCGCCGGCCGGCGCCACCGTGCTGGCGCGCTCGGCGCAGGACCAGTGCCACGCCTTCCGCTGGGGCGAGGCGGCCTGGGGCGTGCAGTTCCACCCGGAGTTCGCCACTCACCACATGCGCGGCTACGTGCACGCCCGCGCCGAGTGTCTACGCAGCGCCGGCCGCTGCGCCCGTACCATCGCTCGCGAGGTCAGCGCCGCGCCGCTGGCGCGCAAGCTGCTGCGGCGCTTCGTTCAGCACGCGCGCGGCCAGCAAACCGCCGGCGGCCAGGCAAAACCGCGATAATCTGTGCAGGCGCCGCGCTGTACGGCGTTCCCCCACTTCGGATTGGCAATGATCGAGATTCGCAAGCTGCCGGCCTCGGCCGGCGCGGAATGGCTGTTGAGCGGAATTGCGCTGCTGCGCCGGGCGCCGCTGGCGCTGGGCCTGCTGGGCGTGATCTGGGGCCTGGCGGCGCTGTTGGCGCTGCTGCTGGGCGCGCTGAACCCGACCTTGGGCATGCTGGCGCAACTGCTGCTGGGCCTGGCCGGACCGCTGTTGTTCGGCGGGCTGGTGTGGGCGGTGCGCGAAGTGGACCAGGGCCGTCTCGCGCAGCCGGCGCACCTGCTGCAGGGCTTGCACGACGGCCGTGCGCCGCGCCTGCTGGTGGCGCTGCTGCCGCAGGTGCTGGTGGGTCTGGGGCTGGGGGCGCTGGCCTTGGTCGTGGTCGGTCAGAGCGGCTGGGAACAGCTGGGGACGGTCATGAACAAGCTCAACGAGCTCGGCCAGTCCAGTGCCCAGCCGGATCCGGCGCAGGTCGAGCAGCTGGTGGCCACGCTGCCGGCGATGCGCATCCTGCTGTGGCTGCTGATGGTGTTCGTGGGCTTCGTGGCGGTGACGCTGACCCTGTTCGTGCTCGCCCCGCAGGTGATGTTCGACGGCCGCGGCGGTCTGGCGGCGATGCGCAACAGCCTGCGTGCCTGCCTGCACAACCTGCCGGCGATGCTGGTGTTCTTCGTCCTCGCCTTCATCGCGATGTTCGCGCTGTATTTCGCCCTGGTGGTGGTGATCCTGCTGGTGCAGGCGCTGGCCGGGCCGACCATCGCCGCCCTGGTCGCGCAATTGCTGCTGATGGCGCTGGCGATGCCGGCGCTGGCCGGCGCGGTCTATGCGGCCTGGAAGCAGATGTTCGTGCACAACGGCGATGCCGCGCCGGCAGTGCCGCCGCCGCCTTCCAATGTGTTTGCGGCCTGAGGGCCGGGATTGGGGAGTTGGGATTGGGGATTCGTAAAAGCGGAAGCTGACGGCTTCCCGGCCATTGCTGCGCAGGTGATTGTCGACCCTGGCAGGTCGCTCGCATCTGTAGGAGGGGCTTCGGTCCCCACGGTTTGGCCGCCACGATCGACAAGGCCAGAGGCGTTCCCGCACGGCAAAGGCGCCGCCGCGCCAGCCTTTGCGAATCCCTAATCCCGAATCTCCAATCCCGGCTTCTTGGTTACCGCACTGGCCGCAATGATGCCGATCTCGTACAGCAGGCACATCGGGATCGCCAGCATCAGCTGCGAGACCACGTCCGGCGGGGTCAGCACCGCGGCCAGCACGAAGATGCCGACCACCGCGTAGCCGCGGCCGTCGCGCAGCTGCTGCGGGGTGACCCAGCCGAGCAGGGCCAGGATCACCAGTGCCACCGGCAGTTCGAAGCTGGCGCCGAAGGCGAAGAAGATCGCCAGCACGAAGTCCAGGTAGGCGCCGGCGTCGGGGGTGAGCTGGATGATGTCCGGCTTGAACGTGGTCAGGAAGTGGAATACCGCCGGCAGCACCAGGAAATAGGCGAAGGCGCAGCCCACGTAGAACAGCAGCACTGCCGAGGCCAGCAGCGGCAGCGCCAGGCGCTTCTCGCGCTGGTACAGGCCGGGCGCGACGAACGCCCAGGCCTGGTACAGCAACCACGGCGCGGCGATGAACACGCCGACGAAGAAGGTCAGCTTGAGTGGGGCGAAGACCGCGCCAGCCGGATGGGTGGCGATCACGCTCTGCCCGATCGGCAGCTGCGCCAGCATCGGCGCGGCCAGCCAGGTGTAGATGGTCTTGGAGAAGGGCAGCAGCGCCAGCACCACCACGCCCAGGCCGGTCAGCGCGCGCACCAGGCGCGCGCGCAATTCGACCAGATGCTCGATCAGGCTGCTTTCGGCTTCCGGATTCATCGCGGCGTCTCAGGGTCGCCGTTTGGCGATGCGGCGCCCGGCGTCGGCGGTGCGGGGGCAGGGTCGTGCGCGGCGGGCGGTGTCGCGTCGCCTGCCGCGTGCGTCTGTGCGGTCGGCGCGGGTGTCGCGCCGGCCGGCACCGCGGCGGCGGGAGCGGCGGACGGCGGCAACGGTTCCGCTGCTGGCGACGTCGGTTGCGGTTCGATGGCCGCCGGCGCGGCCTCGGCCGGCGGTTCGGGTCCGGTCGGGTCGATCTCGCGGCGCAGCGCCTCGGTCTCGCGCTGCAACTGCTGGCCGCTGTCGCGCAACTGCGATTCGGCCTGGCGCAGCGAGGCCTGCACATCCTGCAGGCTGCGCTTGAGTTCCTCCGCTTCCAGCTCGCGCTCCAGTTCCTGTTTCACCGAGTCCCACTGCGCGCGCGCGCGGCGCACCCACAGGCCGGCGAAGCGCGCCGCCTTCGGCAGGCGTTCGGGGCCGAGCACCACCAACGCCACCACAGCGATCAGCAGCAGTTCGCTGAATCCGATATCGAACACGCCGACAGCTTCCTATTCAGCGCGCGTCGTGGTCGCGTTCGGCCTGGGTCTGGCGGGACTGCTCGCTGCTGCGCGACTCGTCGCCGAGCTGGCCGGCGGGTTTGTCGTCGTCGCGCATGCCTTTCTTGAATTCCTTGACCGCACTGCCCAGATCCTTGGCGCCGCTGGTCAGCCGCTTGGTGCCGAACACCAGCAGCACGATCACCAGCACCACAAGCCAGTGCCAGATGCTAAAACCGCCCATGATCCGCTCGCAGAGAAGTCGTAAGGAACAAGGAGGATAACGCACCGCGCCGCGGTGCGTTCAGTGCTGCACGTCGTGCCGCGGTTTCTAGCGGTTGCCGTCCAGCGACTCGGTGCGGATCTCGCCTTCGGACACCGGCTGGAAGCCCTGCTGCGGCGGCGTCTGCGGCGGCGCCTGCAACGGCGCGGTGCTGGCGCCGTTGGCGGGTTCGGCGACCGGCGGAGGGGCGGTCTGCGCCGCCGGCGGCGGTGGCGGCGCCATGGCGGTGCTGCGATCGCCGCTGTCGGTGCCGCGGTTCTGCCGCGCCGCGTAGGTGGCTTCCTCGAGCTTGTCGCGGAACGCGACCACGTCGTTGGACGGCAGCGTGGTGGTGCGGCCTTCGAAGATCATGCGCGGGGTGGTGTTGCCGCCGTACACGTTGAGGTCGGCGGCATCGTCGATCTGCAGCGCCGCGCCGTCCAGCGCCACGCCGGCGAACAGGCCGCGCGCGCGCGACCACGACCAGATCTCGGCCTTGAGCTGGCCATCGGTGGCGGCGGCGGCATTGCGCCCGACCGGACCGGCGGCGACGCCGGCATCGGCGCCGAGGGTGAACTTGCCGTTGACGATGTTGTCCAGGCTGCGGTCGTTGCGGAACACCAGCACCACATCGGAGGACTGCACGCCGACCTGGAAGCCGATGCTGCCGCCGGTGAGCTTGACGAACACCGGGTTGGACCAGGTGCCGTCCGGGCGCTTGACCGACATCAGGCCATGGCCGCGGCGGCCGCCGATGACCAGGCCGGCCTTGAGCGTGTCCGGGATCACCACGATCGCGCGGCCCTCGTCGAGCAGCTTGTCGGGGATGGATTGCTCCGGGATCTTCTGGATGTCGGTCAGCACGCGCAGTGCGTTGCGGGCGCGCTCGTCTTCTTCCGGGCCGGCCACGGCGTGGCCGACGAACAGCGTGGTACTCAACAACAGGGCGAGGCGCGGCAGGCGGGGCATGGCGGGCTTCCGAAATAGGTCCGCAGCAAGATACTGCAAGTCCTTGAACTTAGTCACAGCGCAATGAATCGGCAATGAGCGCGCGCGGCCATGCGCGGGCGCGTCGATCGTTGCGATAGACACGATCGCGACGCGCGCGGCGGGCGCCTCTGCCACAATGCGCGCATGTCCGACGCACCCGAGACCGCCATCCTGGTGGTGAATCTAGGCACGCCCGAGGCGCCGACCGCGCCTGCGGTCGCCCGTTACCTGGCCGAATTCCTCGGCGACAAACGCGTGGTCGCCATCCCCAAGCTGTTCTGGTGGCCGTTGCTGAACTGGGTGATCCTGCCGCGGCGTTCGCCGCGATCGGCGGAGAAATACGCGCTGGTGTGGCTGCCGGAAGGCTCGCCGCTGGCGGTGTACACGCGGCGCCTGACCGAGGGCATGCAGCGCGAACTGCCCGGGCACCGCGTGGCCTGGGCGATGCGCTACGGCACCCCGGCGCTGGCGCCGGCACTGGACGCGCTGCGCGACGGCGGCGTGCGCCGGATCGTGGTGCTGCCGCTGTACCCGCAGTATTCGACCACCACCACCGCCTCGATCGAGGACGTGGTGCAGGCCTGGCAGGCGCGCAATCCGCAGCTGCCGGTGACCCTGATCGAGGACTATCCGACCGACCCGGCCTGGGTCGAAGCGGTGGCCGACAGCGTGCGCGCGCACTGGGCGCAGCACGGCCGCGGCGAGATGCTGTTCTTCTCCTTCCATGGCCTGCCGCAGCGCGTGGCCAACAACGGCGACCCGTATCCGCAACGCTGCGAAGCCAGCGCGCAGGCGATCGCCGCGGCGCTGGGCCTGGGCGCCGGCGAATGGCAGCTCGGCTATCAGTCGCGCTTCGGCGCCGAACGCTGGCTGCAGCCGTATGCCGAGCCGAGCCTGTGGCAATTGGCCGAGCAGGGCACCAAGCGGGTCGACGTGATCTGCCCGGGCTTCGCCACCGACTGCCTGGAAACGCTGGAAGAAGTGGCGATGGGCTTCGTCGAGACCTGCGCGTCGCGCGGCATGCAGGTGCGCTACATCCCCTGCCTCAACGACGCCCCGGCGCACGCGCGCGCGCTGGCGCAGCTGGCCGCCCGCGCCGCATGAGCCTGCGCGAGTTCGCCTGCCCGTCGCGGGTGGGCACGCTGGCCGGACTGCGCGGCGGCGATCCGCACGGCCGCAAGGTGCTGGCGGTGCACGGCTGGCTGGACAACGCCGCCAGCTTCGTGCCGCTGAGCGCGCAACTGCCGCAGCTGGACCTGGCGATGCTGGACCTGCCCGGCCACGGCCACAGCGCGTCGTTGCCGGCCGGCGCCGAGTATCTATTGACCGGCGCGCTGCATCCGCTGCTGGACGCGGCCGACGCGCTGGGCTGGGAGCGCTTCGCGGTGATCGGCCATTCGATGGGCGCGGCGATCGCCAGCATCCTGGCCGCGGCGGCGCCGCAGCGGGTCGAGCAGCTGGTCGCGATCGAGATGCTCGGCGGCCTGGCCGAGACCGTCGAGGGCACCGTGGAACGCCTGCGCGACAGCGTCGCCGCGACCCGCCGCGCCAGCGCCTCGCCGCTGCGCGTCTTCCCCGACCTGGCCGCGCCGGTACGCGCGCGGATGCTGGCCAACCAGCTCAGCGAGCCGGCGGCGCGGCTGCTGGTCGAACGCGGGGTCGAGGCGGTGGAGGGCGGCTACGTGTGGCGCAGCGACCGGCGCCTGACCCTGCCCACCGCGGTGCGGCTGAGCGAGCCGCAGGTGCAGGCGCTGCTGGCCGGCATCGAGTGCCCGACGCGGGTGATCTACGCCGACCCGGCGCAGGCGTATTTCCCGGAGGCGTTGCGCAACGAACGTGCGGCGCGGCTGCGCCATGGCCGCGTGCACGTGCTGCCGGGCACTCACCACCTGCACATGGAGCAGCCAGCCGCGGTGGCGGCGCTGTTGCGCGACTTCTTCTGAGCGACCGGCCGGCGCCGTGACGGCCTAGCCCCGCGATCGCTGCACCATGCGACAGCCGCACTGGGCATCCGCGCCGCGCGCCCGAGCCGACGCGGTCAAGCGGCCAGTGCAAGCCTGGGCATGCGTGACAGTCGCGCTCGTTCGATTCTGCTATTGCCGACAGGCACCTTGCGCCCACGGTTCCGAGCATGCGGCATCACGGCCTGGCACAGCGTCAGGGTTGGGTTGCCTTGCGGTGGCGCTTGGCCGCCAGGCGTGCGGATGGCCATCGCCCAGGCCGGCAGCTGAATGCGGGGCCTACACAACCTCCGTGAAGCTTGTGTGTAGAAAAAATTTCGCTTAAGTTCCCGCCACGCCTGCCGACAAAACAGGCATAGACGCGATACGTCTTGCGTACGCGGCCCGATCCCGGCGTCATGACATGCCGGCGTAGTGCCGCTCGGACCGTATCGTTCGCTGGCGCCGGAGGTCGCGCCAGGTGTGAGGTAGGCGGGGAGAGGGGGCCTGCCGGGCGCTGCGCATGGAGTTCTTCTTCCGCAGCGCTGAGGCGAAACTCGCCGTTCCTGCCGTTTTCTCCGATCCGTCCAATCGCCGCGGCGCTGCGCGCCTCGAAGCGCGAGATCCTTCCCGAAGACACCGCCGGATTCGCCGGCATGCCGCGACTGTCGCCTGGTGGCCGTGCCGCACCGAACGGCCGGCGGTCTTTCAGCTCAACCCGCAGAGCCGCTCTCATGCGCCCAGGCGTGGCCGGCTCGGCGTCGTTGGCACGCGGTCCACCGCGTCCGGCAGATCCTCGCCCTGGCGCTGCGCCATCGTCCGGGCTGGAACAGCGCCCATGCGTTCCTGGTGCCTTGCCCCGATGCGCGCGCAGCAGCGGCGCGCACGCGGCGACTAGCTCAACAGCCGCCGCAACTGCGCCTTCAGGCGCCGCCCGTGCGCGTGGAAGTAGTCGCGCTCGGCACGCCAGGCGGGAAACCGCGCTTCCACCTCGCGCCAGAACGCCGGCGAGTGGTTGGCCTGCAGCAGATGGCACAGCTCGTGGACCAGCACGTATTCGAACGCCGAGGGCCGGCCCAGCACCAGCGCCAGATCCAGCGCCATCGAGCCGTCCGGCGCCAGCGAGCCCCATTGCGAGGACATCACCTTCAGCCGCACCCGCGCCGGTGCGCGCGGCAACGACGGCAGGTACTTGGGCAACCAGCGGCCGACATCGGCGCGCGCCTGCGCTTCGTAGAACTCGCGCAGCGCGCGTGCGATCGCCGCATCGCCGGCGCGCGCCGGCAACTGCAGTTCCGCCCCGTCGGCATCGACCTGCAGCCGTGCGTAGCGGCCCTCGCTCCAGCGCAGCGGCAGGCGTTCGCCGCGCAACGGCAGCCAGCCGGGTACGCCGCGCTGCAGGCCGGGTTCGTCGTCTTCGTCCTGGTAGCGCGCCAGCTGCTCGCCGAGCCAGTGCCGGTGCTCGAGCAGGAAGCGCTCGCCGGCCACCAGGCTGGCGCGCAGCGGCAGGGTCAGGCGCGCGCCGCGTTCGTCCACGCTGAGCTTGATCCGCCGCGCGCGCGGGTCGCGCACGCGCAGCACGTCGATCTCGCGCTCGTCCAACCGCAGGCGGACGAGGTCGCGTTCGACGACCGCGGCGGGCGGCGCGATCAGGCGACGTAGGAAATCGGGCATGCGCACAGCATACCGCTCATGCGCGCACGCACGGTGACAGCGCGCACCGATCGCGCTGCATGCTTCAGCTGCGTGTCGTTCACAGTCGCTTCCGGAGCGTTCGGCGTGGATCGGACAGTGGATGCCTCGGCTCTGTAGGAGCGGCTTCAGCCGCGACGAACGACGTCAGGAGGCTGCCGGCCTGGCAGCAGTCGGGGCTGAAGCCCCTCCCACAATGCACCCAGCCGGCGCGTCGGGCTTCCCTTGTGGGAGCGACTTCAGTCGCGACGAACGGAGCCGCGATCTCGGCCGCGGTCGGAATCTGTCGGGCTGAAGCCCCTCCTACAGTGCGCCCAGCCGGATCGCCGCAGGCTTTCTGTAGGAGCGGCTTCAGCCGCGACGAACGGAGCCGGAATCTCGGCTGCGGTCGGAATCTGTCGGGGCTGAAGCCCCTCCTGCAGTGCACCCAGCCGGATCGCTGCAGGCTTTCTGTAGGAGCGGCTTCAGCCGCGACGAACGGAGCCGGAATCTCGGCTGCGGTTGGAATCTGTCGGGGCTGAAGCCCCTCCTGCAGTGCACCCAGCCGGATCGCTGCAGGCTTTCTGTAGGAGCGGCTTCAGCCGCGACGAACGGAGCCGGCAAATCGAGCGGCCCGCTGCCGGCCTTGCCTCAGGTCTCCGCCTTGCTCAGCTTCAACGCCTCCTCCAGCAACAGGAACAGGCGCCGTACTTCGGCGCTCATCAGCGCGAAGCGGGCGTCCAGTTCGGCACGCACGCCGTCCTGGTCGGCGTTCTCCAGCTGGTCCAGGGCGCCGTCGAGGAACTTCAACTTGCGGATCACCAGATCGTCGCCGAGCACGAAGGAGACGTGATCGTCCAGGATCAGCGCCAGCTTGGTGACCTGCTTGCCGGCTTCCAGGTGCTTGTCGATCTCGTCGCAGCGCAGTTCCTGGTGCTGGCACTTGACCACCGCGCCGCCTTCGATCGGATCCTTCATCTCGCACTCCTCGCCCAGGCTCAGGCCTTCGGGCAGGGGCTCGCCGGCGATCCAGCCGGTCAGGATCGAGCGCGGCGCCACTTCCGCGTTCAGCGGCAGCGCCGGGAAACTGCCCAGCACGCCGCGGATCTCGGACATCACGTTCTCGCCGGTCTTGCGGCTGGAGGTGTCCACCGCGACGTAGCCGTGTTGCAGGTCGAGCATCGCGTCGGTGCGCGAGGTCTTGACGAAGGCGCGCGGCAGCAGTTCGTGGATCAGGTCGTCCTTGAGTCGCTTGCGCGCCTTGCCGCCCGGGCGGCGTCCTTCCTTCTCCTCGATCTCGGCGACCTTGCGCTCGAGCAGGTCGTTGACCACCGAGCCGGGCAGGATCTTGTCCTCGCCGCCGACGGTCAGCCACAGGAAGTCGGCGATGCGGTGCGACAGTACCTCGTGCTCGTCGCGGCCGAACGGGGAGATGAAGCCGCGCGAGCTCATTTCCAGCGGGCCGACCGGCTTGAGCTGCACCTCCGGCAGGAGCTTGTCGATCTCGGAGAAGTCGAGGGTGGTGGGGAAGCGGAACAGGGTCAGATTGCGAAAGAACATCGAGCATCCAGCAGAAGGAAACGGAACGGCCCGGCGCCGTGCGCAGGGTGGGCGGCGGGCATTGTCGCATCGCTCCCGCCCGGATACCGCAACGCGCGGTTCAGCGGCGCGCGACCGCCGCCGGCCTTGGCCTCACGCGTCCTCGTCGAGCGGCCAGGCCGCGGCCGGCGCGGCTTCGGCGTTGCCGAGCGTGCGGAAATCGAACAGCGCGGGGTCGGCCAGCTGCGACGGCTGCACGTTGCCCATGGCGCGCGCGATCTGCTCGACGCGGCCGGGATGCTCGCGGTCCCACTGCTGCAGCATCAGCCCGACCTGGCGCCGCTGCAGAGTCTCCTGGCTGCCGCACAGCGTGCACGGGATCAGCGGGAAGCCGCGCGCCTGCGCGTACTCGGCGATGTCGGCCTCGCGCACGTAGGCCAGCGGCCGGATCACCACGTGGCAGCCGTCGTCGCTGCGCAGTTTCGGCGCCATCGCCGCGAGCCTGGCATGGAAGAACAGGTTCATGAAGAAGGTGGCGACGAGATCGTCGCGGTGGTGGCCCAGCGCGATCTTGCTGATTCCGTTTTCGGCGGCATACCGGTACAGCGCGCCGCGGCGCAGCCGCGAGCACAGCGAACACATGGTCTTGCCCTCGGGCACCACGCGGCTGACCACCGAATAGGTGTCCTGCTCGATCACGTGCCAGGCCACGCCGAGCCCGCGCAGGTAATCGGGCAGCACCTGTGCGGGAAAGCCGGGCTGCTTCTGGTCCAGGTTCACCGCGACCAGTTCGAACGGCACCGGCGCCTTGCGCTGCAGCTGCAGCAGGATGTCCAGCAGGGTATAGCTGTCCTTGCCGCCGGACAGGCACACCATGACCTTGTCGCCGGCCTCGATCATGCCGAAATCGGCGATCGCCTGGCCCACCTGCCGGCACAGGCGCTTGCCCAGCGCCGACGGCGTGCGCCGCTCGCGCGGGGCGGGATCGGCGAGGAGCCGGGGCAGGGGCTGGGGTGCGGAAGTCATCGGCGCGCATTGTAGTCGGCGCGCTGCGCGGGGAGCATGCGCCAACCGTGCGCGAGCGCGACGCAGCGCACGTTGCCGCCGGCGCGTCGCACTGTGCTGGCGCGCACGCCGCGCGCACCGATGGCGCAGCGCAGCAAGCGTTTCGCCGGTGGGCTGGGTAAAGTCCGTCTGTCCCAGGCTTGCGAACCGCATCTGATGGCCCCGTCGGCTTCCCTCTGCAGTGAAGCTTTTTTTAGCGCGATTTTTGGTAGCGCTACCATAACGTCGCGTATGGCGCGGCGTGGCGGCCGCGCAGATCGCGGAATGCGGTGCCTGCGTGTCCGGGATTGCGCCTGCAGCATCCGCGCGCTGGTTGCGCCTGCCGGCTGCGGCGATCGCGCCGCGCCCCTGCCGGCGCCGGCATTCCTCCAGCGACGCATGCCTGGGTCCATCCCGCCCGCCTTTCGCCGCTGCGGCCGAACGTCCGTCTTCTAGTTCCTCCCACTCGACAGGATTCCACCTCCCATGAGCAACTCCGTCTACATCGGCGCCAAGGAATACTTCCCGGGCATCGGCCGCATCGCGTTCGAAGGCAAGGCCTCGGACAACCCGCTCGCGTTCAAGGTCTACGACGCCAACAAGCGCATCGGCGACAAGACCATGGCCGAGCACCTGCGCTTCGCCGTGGCGTACTGGCACAGCTTCTGCGGCAACGGCGCCGATCCGTTCGGCCCGGGCACGCGCGCCTATCCGTGGGACGCCGGCAGCGACGCGCTGGGCCGCGCCGAGGCCAAGGCCGATGCGGCGTTCGAGTTCTTCACCAAGCTCGGCGTGCCGTATTACTGCTTCCACGACATCGACCTGGCGCCGGACGCCGACGACGTCGGCCAGTACGAGAAGAACCTCAAGCACATGGTCGGCATCGCCAAGCAGCGCCAGGCCGATACCGGCATCAAGCTGCTGTGGGGCACCGCCAACCTGTTCTCGCATCCGCGCTACATGAACGGTGCCTCGACCAATCCGGACTTCGACGTGGTCGCGCGCGCGGCGGTGCAGGTCAAGGCCGCGCTGGAGGCCACGGTGGAGCTGGGCGGCGAGAACTACGTGTTCTGGGGCGGCCGCGAAGGCTATGCCAGCCTGCACAACACGCAGATGAAGCGCGAGCAGGACAACATGGCGCGCTTTTTGACCATCGCCCGCGACTATGGCCGCAGCATCGGCTTCACCGGCAACTTCCTGATCGAGCCCAAGCCGATGGAGCCGATGAAGCACCAGTACGACTTCGACAGCGCCACGGTGATCGGTTTCCTGCGCCAGCACGGGCTGGACCAGGACTTCAAGCTCAACATCGAGGCCAACCACGCCACGCTGTCGGGCCACAGCTTCGAGCACGACCTGCAGGTGGCGTCCGATGCGGGCCTGCTCGGCAGCATCGACGCCAACCGCGGCAACCCGCAGAACGGCTGGGACACCGACCAGTTCCCGACCGACCTGTACGACACGGTCGGGGCGATGCTGGTGGTGTTGCGGCAGGGCGGGCTGGCGCCGGGCGGGCTGAACTTCGATGCCAAGGTGCGGCGCGAGTCGTCCGATCCGCAGGACCTGTTCCTGGCGCACATCGGCGGCATGGACGCGTTCGCGCGCGGCCTGGAAGTGGCCCATGCGCTGCTGACGGCCTCGCCGCTGGAGCAGTGGCGGGCGCAGCGCTACAGCAGCTTCGACAGTGGCGCCGGTGCGGCGTTCGCGGCCGGCAGCAGCACGCTGGCGGACCTGGCGGCGCATGCGGCCAAGGCCGGCGCGCCCAAGCAGGTCAGTGGCCGCCAGGAAGCCTACGAAAACCTGATCAACCAGTACCTGATCCGTTGATGCGGACCCTGCCGCCCGCCGCCGCGTCAGCGCCGTTCGGTGCGCGCGGCGGCCGGTGCGGCCACCGAATCGCGCTTGACCAGCTGATGAGCGAGCACATGATCGATCTTCGCCCGGCCCGTGCGCTCCTTGCTGCGGATGCTGCGCAGCAGGATGTCGACCGCCGCATCGGCCATGGCCGCGATCGGCTGGCGGATGGTGCTCAGTTCCGGCCACACGGTGGTCGCCGCGGAGGTGTCGTCGAAGCCGACCACCGACAGGTCGCGCGGCACGTCCAGGCCGCGCCGGTGCGCGACCGAGATCGCGGCGGCGGCCATGTCGTCGTTGCTGGCGATGATCGCGCTGGGCCGATGGCGGCGCGACAGCAGTTTTTCCGCCGCGTCCAGGCCGGAGCGGTAGGTGTAGTCGCCCGGCTGCAGCAGATGCCGGTCCAGGCGCAGCCCGGCCTCGGCCAGCGCCGCCTGGAACCCCTCGAAGCGGCGCGCGCTGGCCGACAGGTTGGAGCGGCCGGCGATGTAGCCGATGCGGGTATGGCCCTGCGCGATCAAGTACGCGGTGATGTCCTTGCTGGCGTTGAACTCGTCGATGCGCACGCAGGCGACGCGGTCGCTGAAGCGGTCGGAGGCGATGGCCACCACCGGCACCTTGGCGCGCACCAGCTCGCGGATGGCCGCATCCGATTCGCACAGCGGCGGCGGCAGGATCACCCCGGCCACGCCGCTCTTGGCCAGCGTGCGCGCGGCCTTGCGTTCGGCGTCGGGGCCGAGGTCGTCCCAGTAGTCCATCACCACCTGGATCGAGGTGCGCGAGGCCGCGCGCAGCACCCCGACCAGCAGTTCGCCCAGGTAGGCGCCGCTGGGGTTGCTGTAGATCAGCGCGACCCGCGTGCTCTGCGCGGCGGCCAGCGCGCTGGCCGCCAGGTTCGGCGTGTAGCCGAGCGTGTCGACCGCGCGCATGACCTGCTCGCGGGTGCTGTCGCGCACGTTGCCCTGGCCGTTGATCACCCGCGACACGGTCATCGGCGAGACCTTGGCCAGTGCGGCCACCTCGTCGATGGTCACGGCGAGGCTCTTGCGGCGAACCGATTTCCTGACCTTCTCCAAGATGCGCCTCTTCGTTGGCTTGCGGGCGTGGATCGCGACCGGGGACGTGCTGCGCAAGCCGCGTGTGCGACAGCGTCGCGACACGGTGTGGATCCCGACACGAGTGACGGCTGCATGGTACCGGGAAGCCGGGTGGGCGGCGACTGCGGGCGCGCGCCGGTGCCGTGCCAGTGGGGGCGCGCATGAGCGGCCGCCCGCAGTCGCGCGCGCTGCAGCGTCGGCGCCCATTGCGCGGCGGGTGGCTGCGCAGCGCGTGCCTGTGGCTGGCGCTGTTGTTGCCGATCGCCGTGGCCCAGGCCGAGGACGGCTACGATCTATGGTTGCGCTACCAGCCGCTGGCCGAAACGCAGGCTGCGCCATGGCGCGCGGCCGCCACGCAGCTGGTGGCCGACGCGCAGACGCCGATGCAACGGGCCGCGCGCGACGAGCTGCGCCGCGGCCTGGGCGGCCTGCTCGGCGCCGAGCCGCCGCTGGCGGCAAGCGCGGACCGCGCCGGCGCGATCGTGCTCGGCACCCCGGCCTCGCCGGCGATCGCGCGGCTGCGGCTGGATACCCGCGGCCTGGGCGAAGAGGGCTACCTGATCCGCAGCGTGGTGGTCGATGGCCGCCCGCTCACCGCCATCGTCGGCGGTGGCGAACGCGGCGCGTTGTATGCGGCGTTCCGCTTCCTGCGCCTGCTGCAGACCGGGCAGGCGCCGGCGCCGCTGGCGCTGCGCGATGCGCCGCGGGTCAAGCTGCGCGTGCTCGATCACTGGGACAACCTGGACGGTGTGGTCGAACGCGGCTACGCCGGCGCCTCGCTCTGGGACTGGCAGAAGCTGCCCGGCTACGTGGACCCGCGCTACACCGACTACGCGCGCGCCAACGCCTCGATCGGCATCAACGGCGCGGTGCTGAACAACGTCAACGCCAAGGCACTGAGCCTGACCGCGGCCTACCTGGACAAGACCGCGGCGCTGGCCGCGGCGCTGCGTCCGTACGGCATCCGCGTGTACCTGAGCGCGCGCTTCAGCGCGCCGATCGAGATCGGCGGACTGCGCAGCGCCGATCCGCTGGACCCGGCGGTGCAACGCTGGTGGAAGGCCAAGGCGGACGAGATCTACGCGCGCATTCCCGATTTCGGCGGCTTCCTGGTCAAGGCCAACTCCGAAGGCCAGCCCGGCCCGCAGGACTACGGGCGCACGCATGCCGACGGCGCCAACATGCTCGCCGACGCGCTCGCGCCGCATGGCGGGGTGGTGATGTGGCGGGCGTTCGTCTATTCGCACGAACAGCCGGACGACCGCGCCAAGCAGGCGTACAGCGAGTTCGTGCCGCTGGACGGGACATTCCGCGACAACGTGGTAGTGCAGGTCAAGAACGGCGCCATCGACTTCCAGCCGCGCGAGCCGTTCCACCCGCTGTTCGGGGCGATGCCGAAGACGCCGCTGATGCTGGAATTCCAGATCACCAAGGAATACCTGGGCTTCGCCACCCACCTGGTCTACCTGGGCACGCTGTACCAGGAAACCCTGCAGGCCGACACGCGGCGCGGCAAGCGCGCGACGGTGGCGCGGGTGGTGGAGGGCGCGGTCGACGGGCATGCGCTCAGCGGCATCGCCGGAGTGGCCAACATCGGCGCCGACCGCAACTGGTGCGGCTCGATCTTCGACCAGGCCAACTGGTATGCGTTCGGGCGGCTGGCCTGGGATCCGCAGGGCGATGCGCAGGCCATCGCCGAGGACTGGGTGCGGATGACCTTCGGCAACGCGCCGGCGCTGGTGGCGCCGGTGGTCGGCATGATGATGGCCTCGCACCAAGCGGCGGTCGATTACATGACCCCGCTCGGCCTGCATCACCTGATGGGCCGCGGCCACCACTACGGCCCGGCGCCGTGGGACGCGGGCAGTGCGCGGCCGGACTGGGACCCGGTGTACTACCACCGCGCCGACCGCAACGGCATCGGCTTCGACCGCAGCGCGACCGGCAGCAACGCGGTGGCGCAGTACGCGCCGCCGCTGGCGCGCCGCTTCGGCGACGTGCGCACGGTGCCGGAGCAATACCTGCTGTGGTTCCACCACGTGCCCTGGGACCACCGCATGGCGTCCGGCCAACCGCTGTGGAACGCGCTGATCGGCCGCTACGACCACGGCGTGGCCGAGGTGGCGCGGATGCGCACGACCTGGAGCGGACTGGCGCCCTACGTCGATGCGCAGCGCTATCGCCAGGTCGCCGACTTCCTGGCGATCCAGCAGCAAGAGGCGCAGTGGTGGCGCGATGCCAGCATCGCCTACTGGCAACAGGTGTCGGGCCGCGCGCTGCCGCCGGGCACCGTGCCGCCGCCGCATCCGCTGGCGTATTACCAAGCGCTGTCGTTTCCGTACGCACCGGGAAATCCGAAATGACGCCCTACCGTTCCGCTGTCCACCTCGCCGGCCGTCTGCTGCTGGTCGCGCTGTGCGTGCCCGCGTTCGCGCATGCCGCCGACGCGCCGTTGTTGAATCCCCTGTTCCAAGACCACGCGGTACTGCAGCGCGACGCGCCGATTCGCGTCTGGGGGCAGGCCGCGGCCGGCGAGACGGTGACCGTGCAGCTGGCGCAGCAGCGCGTGCAGGCGCGCGCCGATCGCCAGGGCCGCTGGCAGGCGCAGCTGGCGGCGCTGCCGGCCGGCGGCCCGTACGTCCTGCAGGCCAGCACCGCGCACGGCCGCGTGCAGCGCGCCGAGGACGTGCTGATCGGCGATGTGTGGCTGTGCTCGGGCCAGTCGAACATGGAGCTGCCGGTGCTGCGCACGCTGGATACGCGCAGCGAGATCGCCGATGCGCAGCAGCCGGCGATCCGCATGTTCAAGGTGCCGGCGCAGTCCAGCCCGACCCCGCAGGCGCAGTTCGGCGGCCCCGCCGCGTGGCAGCCGACCACGCCGGAGGCGGTCGGCGATTTTTCCGCGGCCTGCTATTACTTCGCGCGCGAGCTGCGCAAGACCGTGGACGTGCCGATGGGGCTGATCAATGCCTCCTGGGGCGGTTCGCAGATGCAGGCGTGGATCGGCGACGCGGCCCTGCGCAAGGTGGACGGCAACGCGCCCGCGCTGGACGTGCTGGCGCGCTACGCCAACGATCCGCAGCAGGCGGCGCCGCGCTGGGGCCGGCTATGGGAGACGTGGTGGCGCGCGCACGGCAACGGCGCGCCGTGGCAGCCGGACGATACCGGCGGCGACTGGCGCGACGCACCGGCGGCGCTGGGCGCCTGGGACGACTGGGGCGTGCCGCAGCTGGTCAATTTCAACGGCATGGTCTGGTACCGCAGCACGGTCACGCTGAGCGCGGAGCAGGCGAAACAGCAAGCGACGCTGGCGCTGGGGCCGGTGGACGAGCTCGACCAGACCTGGGTCAACGGCCAGGCGGTAGGCAGCAGCTACGGCGCCGACCAGCCGCGCAGCTACCGCCTGCCGCGCGGCGTGCTGCATGCGGGCAAGAACACCGTGGTGGTCAATGTGTACAACAGCTACCGCCGTGGCGGTCTGCTCGGTGGCGCGTACGCGCAGCAGCTGCAACTGGGCGACGGCAGCCGGGTGGCGCTGACCGGCTGGCAGTACCGCATCGTGCCGCCGCAACTGGGCACGCCGCCACGCGCGCCCTGGTCCTCGGCCGCTGGCCTGACCACGCTGTACAACGGCATGATCGCGCCGCTTGGCCGGGTCGGCCTGCGCGGCGTGCTGTGGTACCAGGGCGAATCCAACACCGGCGATGCGGCCGGCTATCCGGCGCTGCTCGAGGCCTGGCAGCGCGACTGGCGGCAGCGCTTCGGCGCGCAGCTGCCGTTGTTGCTGGTGCAGCTGGCCAACTTCGGCGCGCCGCCCACCCAGCCCGGCGACAGCGGCTGGGCGCAGCTGCGCGAGGCGCAACGGCGCTTCGTCGCCGCCGATCCGCATGCCGGCTTGGCGGTGGCGATCGACATCGGCGACCGCTACGACATCCATCCGGCCAACAAGCAGGAACTCGGCCGGCGCCTGGCGCGCGCGGCGCGGCACGTGGTCTACGGCGAGGCGGTGGCGCCGTCCGGGCCGGTGCCGCACGCGCTGCGTCGCGATGGCGCCGCGTTGGTCGTCGATTTCGACGGTGTCGATGGCGCCCTGCAGACCTACAGCGCGGACGCGCCGATCGGTTTCGAACTGTGCGGCGCGGCCTCCGGCAGCTGCCGCTACGCGCGGGCCGAACTGCAGGGCCGCAGCGTGCGCCTGCCGGTTCCCGCCGGCACTGCGCCGACTCGCGTGCGCTACTGCTGGGCTGACAGCCCGGTCTGCACGTTGTTCGACCGTGCCGGGCTGCCGGCCGGTCCGTTCGAACTTTCCCTCCCGTCCGCGGCCCCAGTGGCCGCGGCTCCTTCCCCGTGAGCGACCCGCAATGAACCAGACTTCCGATAGCGCTTCTTCCGCCCAAGGTTCGGCCCGCGACCGCGAGATCGTCGAGGCGCGGGTCATCGTCACCTGCCCGGGGCGCAATTTCGTCACCCTCAAGATCGTCACCCGCTCCGGCGTATACGGCCTGGGCGACGCCACCCTCAACGGCCGCGAACTGGCGGTGGCGTCCTACCTGCAGGACCACGTGGTGCCGAACCTGATCGGCCGCGACGCCGGCCGCATCGAGGACATCTGGCAGTTCTTCTACCGCGGCGCGTACTGGCGGCGCGGGCCGGTGACGATGACCGCGATCGCCGCGGTGGACGTGGCGCTGTGGGACATCCTCGGCAAGATGGCCGGCATGCCGCTGTACCAGCTGCTGGGCGGGCGCTCGCGCGAGGGCGCGCTGGTCTACGGCCACGCCAACGGCCGCGACATCGCCGAGACCAGCGAGGAAGTCGCCCGTTTCCGCGAACTCGGCTTCATCGCCATCCGCGCGCAGTGCGGCGTGCCCGGGATCAAGAAGACCTACGGCATTTCCAGCGGCGGCAAGCCGTACGAACCGGCCGAGAGCGAACTGCCGACCGAAACCGTGTGGTCCACGCCGCGCTATCTTGGCGTGGTGCCCAAGCTGTTCGAACAGCTGCGCGCCGACCATGGCGACGAGATCGAACTGCTGCACGATGCGCACCACCGCCTGACCCCGATCGAGGCCGCGCGGCTGGCGCGCGACCTGGAACCGTACCGGCTGTTCTGGCTGGAGGACGCCACCCCCGCGGAAAACCAGCGCGCGTTCGAGACCATCCGCCAGCACTCGGTGACCCCGCTGGCGGTGGGCGAGGTGTTCAATTCGATCTGGGACTGCAAGCACCTGATCGAACAGCACCTGATCGACTATATCCGCACCACCATCGTGCACGCCGGCGGCATCACCCACGTGCGCCGGCTGGCCGACTTCGCCGCGCTGCACCAGGTGCGCACCGGTTTCCACGGCGCCACCGACCTGTCGCCGGTGTGCATGGGCGCGGCGCTGCACTTCGACACCTGGGTGCCGAATTTCGGCATCCAGGAATACATGTTCCATTCCGACGAGGCCAACGCCGTGTTTCCGCACGATTACACGTTCCATGCCGGCCGCCTGCATTGCGGCGAGGCGCCCGGGCATGGCGTGGACATCGACGAAACCCTGGCCAAGCGCTATCCGTACGCGCCCAAGCAACTGCCGATCGCGCGCCTGGAAGACGGCGCGATGTGGGACTGGTGAGGCGCATGCGCTGGGGACGCGCACTTGGTCTGGCGCTGCTGTGTGTCGTGGCGATGCAGACGGCATCGGCGCAGCGCGGGCGGGCCGCCGACATCGCCGAATTCGATTGGTTCGAATACCGCGGCGACGATGCGGTGTTCGCCACGCCGTTGCCGCCCGGCCACTACCGCAATCCGGTGCTGGCCGGCTTCTATCCCGATCCCAGCGTCGTCCGCGCCGGCGACCGCTACTACCTAGTCAATTCCACCTTCGCCTATTTCCCGGCGATTCCGGTGTTCGAAAGCCGCGACCTGGTGCACTGGCGTCAGGTCGGCAGCGTGGTCGAGCGTGCCGAGCAACTGGACTACGACGGCCTGAAGGTGTCGCGCGGCATGTTCGCCGCCAGCATCGCGTACCATCAGGACCGCTTCTACGTGGTCGGCACCGCGGTGGACAGCGGCGGCAACTTCATCGCCACGGCGGACGACCCCGCCGGGCCGTGGTCGCCGCTGCACTGGCTGCCGGACATCGACGGCATCGACCCGTCGCTGTTCTTCGACGACGACGGCAGCGCCTACCTGCTCAACAACGGCCCGCCCGAGGGCACGCCCTTGTACGAAGGCCACCGCGCGATCTGGATGCAGCGTTTCGACCTGGCGCGGCTGCAACCGGTCGGCCCCCGCAAGGTGCTGGTCAACGGCGGCACCGACCTGGCCAGCAAGCCGATCTGGATCGAGGGCCCGCATCTGTACAAGCGCGACGGCTGGTACGTGCTGTCCTGCGCCGAGGGCGGCACCGGCCCGCAGCACTCGCAGGTGGCGCTGCGCAGCCGCACGCCGTGGGGGCCGTATGTGCCGGCGCCGCACAATCCGATCCTGACCCAGCGCGACCTGCCCGCCACGCGCGCCGACCCGATCAGCAACGCCGGCCATGCCGATCTGGTCGAAGGCCCCGACGGCAAGTGGTGGGCGCTGTTCCTGGCCAGCCGTCCGTACGCGCAGGACCGCTACAACACCGGCCGCGAAACCTTCCTGCTGCCGGTGACCTGGCACGACGGCTGGCCGTCGGTCCTGCCGGCGGGCCAGCCGATTCCCTATGTCGCTCCGGGTCCGGCCGGGCTGCGCGCCGACACTGAAACCGCACCGCTGACCGGCAACTTCACCTGGCGCGATGGCTTCGATGCACCGCAGCGCGATCGCCGTTGGCTGCTGTTGCGCACGCCAAAGCGCGAATGGCTGGATCTGCGCGCGCGCCCGGGCTGGCTGACGCTGCAACCCGATGTGCAAGGCCTGGACGGCAGCGGCAATCCCGCGTTCCTGGGCTACCGGCAGCAGCACACGCGCTTCGACGCCAGCACCGCCGTGCAGATACCGGCGCGGCCGGGCCTGGTCGCCGGCCTGGCCGCGT
The DNA here is from genome assembly GCF_041245805.1 of Xanthomonas sp. DAR 34887. NCBI lineage: Bacteria > Pseudomonadati > Pseudomonadota > Gammaproteobacteria > Lysobacterales > Lysobacteraceae > Xanthomonas > Xanthomonas tesorieronis. Next base: position 5,269,210 of record NZ_CP162490.1, on the reverse strand, counting down.
TCCAGAATGCCGATGCCTGGTATGTGCTCGGCGTGCGCCGCCGCGGCGCGCGTGCCGAAGTGTTCCTCGACAAGCGCGACGGCAAGCGCACCACCACCGTCGCGCGCAGCGCGGTCGAGGCCAAGGGCGCGCTGCGCCTGAAGATCGCCGGCGACGGTGGCCGCTATGGCTTCGCCTTCGCTGCCGATGGCCAGGACTGGCAGTGGCTGCGCCGCGACGACGATGCGGCGATGCTCAGCACGGCCGTGGCCGGCGGTTTCACCGGCACCACCCTCGGGCCGTACGCCCGCCGCGAACCGGATCGATCCAGCAAGGAGTAGGCAATGTACATCGAGACTGCGCCGTACCAAGGACGTGGCCGCCGCGTAGCGACGCTGGCGCTGCTGTTGGCCCTCGCGCCATGCGCGGCGCCCGCCGCCGAAGCGCCGCCGCCGTATCTGGACACCCAGCGCAGCTTCGAGCAGCGCGCCGCCGACCTGGTGGCGCGGATGACGCTGGAGGAAAAGGCCGCGCAGATGCAGAACGCCGCGCCGGCGATTCCGCGCCTGGGCGTGCCGGCCTACGACTGGTGGAACGAGGCGCTGCACGGCGTGGCCCGCGCCGGCGGCGCCACCGTGTTCCCGCAGGCGATCGGTATGGCGGCCACCTTCGACGTACCGCTGATGCACGACGTCTCCACCGCGATCAGCGACGAGGCGCGCGCCAAACACCACGAGGCCTTGCGCCACGATCAGCACGCGCGCTACCAGGGCCTGACCTTCTGGTCGCCGAACATCAACATCTTCCGCGACCCGCGTTGGGGCCGCGGCCAGGAGACCTACGGCGAGGACCCGTTCCTCACCGCGCGCATGGGCGTGACCTTCGTGCAGGGTTTGCAGGGCGAGGGCGCGGACGCGCCGAAGAACGCGCAAGGCGAGGTCTACCGCAAGCTCGACGCCACCGCCAAGCACTTCGCCGTGCACAGCGGCCCGGAGGCCGACCGCCACCATTTCGACGCGCGCCCGACCCAGCGCGACCTGTACGAGACCTACCTGCCGGCGTTCGAAGCGTTGGTCAAGGAAGGCAAGGTGGACGCGGTGATGGGCGCCTACAACCGCGTGTACGGCGAATCGGCCAGCGCCAGCAAGTTCCTGCTGCGCGACGTGCTGCGCGACAGCTGGGGGTTCGACGGCTACGTGGTGTCCGACTGCTGGGCGATCGTGGATATCTGGAAGAACCACAAGATCGTCGCCACCCGCGAGGAAGCCGCCGCGCTGGCGGTGAAGCACGGTACCGAGCTGGAATGCGGCGAGGAATACTCCACGCTGCCGGCCGCGGTGCGCAAGGGCTTGATCGGCGAAGCCGAGGTCGACGAGGCGCTGCGGAAGCTGATGTATTCGCGCATGCGCCTGGGCATGTTCGATCCGCCGGACACGCTGCGCTGGGCGCAGACTCCGATCTCGGCCAACCAGTCGCCCGAACACGACGCACTGGCGCGGCGCACCGCGCGCGAATCGCTGGTGCTGCTGAAGAACGAGGGCGTGTTGCCGTTGTCGCGCGCCAAGCTCAAGCGCATCGCCGTGATCGGTCCCACCGCCGACGACACCATGGCGCTGCTCGGCAACTACTACGGCACCCCGGCCGCGCCGGTCACCGTGCTGCAGGGCATTCGTGAGGCGGCGCCGGATGCCGAAGTGCTCTACGCGCGCGGCGCCGACTTGGTCGAAGGCCGCGACGATCCCGCCGCCACGCCGCTGATCGAACCGCAATACCTGCGTCCGTCGGCCGATTCGCCCGAGCGCGGCCTGCGCGGCGAATACTTCCGCAACCGCGACCTGTCCGGCACCCCGGCGCTGGTGCGCACCGATGCGCAGATCGGCTTCAAATGGGACCGCGGCTCGCCGACCGACAACCTGCTCGCGCGCGGCGAAGCCGGCCCGGACCAGGCCATCCCGGCCGACAACTTCAGCATCCGCTGGAGCGGCAAGCTGGTGCCGCCGGCGACCGGTACCTACCACCTGGAAACCGCGGCCGACGACGGCGTGCGCCTGTACCTGGACGGCAAGCGCCTGATCGACCGCTGGAGCGCCAGCGACCGCCTGCACGCCGACGGCGTCGACGTGCGCCTGGAAGCCGGCCGCAGCTACGACCTGCGCCTGGAGTACTACGAAGGCGAGCGCGACGCCGGCGTCCGCCTGGCCTGGCGCCAGCCCGGCGCCAAGCCGCCGCTGCAGGAAGCGCTGGACGCCGCGCGCCGCGCCGACGTGGTGGTGTTCGTCGGCGGCCTGACCGGCGACGTGGAAGGCGAGGAGATGAAGGTCAACTATCCCGGCTTCGCCGGCGGCGACCGCACCGACCTGCGCCTGCCCAAGCCGCAGCGCGAGCTGCTCCAAGCGCTGCACGGCACCGGCAAACCGGTGGTGGCGGTGCTGACCACCGGCTCGGCCTTGGCCATCGACTGGGCGCAGCAGCACGTGCCGGCGATCCTGCTGGCCTGGTACCCGGGCCAGCGCGGCGGCAGCGCCGTGGCCGACGTGCTGTTCGGCGACGCCAACCCGGGCGGCCGCCTGCCGGTGACCTTCTACAAGGAAAGCGAAACGCTGCCGGCCTTCGACGACTACGCCATGCGCGGCCGCACCTACCGCTACTTCGCCGGCACGCCGCTGTACCCGTTCGGGCACGGCCTGTCGTACACCCGGTTCGCCTATTCCGATCTGCGCCTGGACCACAGCAAGCTCGCGGCCGACGGCAGCCTGCACGCCACGCTGAAGGTGAAGAACACCGGCCAGCGTGCCGGCGACGAAGTGGTGCAGCTGTACCTGCAGCCGGTGGCGCCGCAACGCGAACGCGCCACCAAGGAACTGCGCGGCTTCCAGCGCATCGCCCTGCAACCCGGCGAAACCCGCGAAGTCAGTTTCGCCATCTCCCCGCAAACCGACCTGCGCATCTACGACGAAGCGCGCAAGGCCTATGTGGTGGATCCGGGCCACTACGAACTGCAGGTCGGCGCCTCCAGCGCAGATGTCCGCCTGCGCCAGCGCTTCAGCGTGCAGCCGTCGCCCGCGACGCAGGCAACGCCGCACAAGTAGCTCGATCGGTGGTGCGAGCCGTCAACGTTCGCACCACCGAAACAGTAGCCGCGGATGACCTCGGACTTTCAGCCCCGGCAAGCGACCAACCAAGCATCTGACCAACGCGCCCCCTGTAGGAGCGGCTTCAGCCGCGACCGCCTCACCGACCAAACCCCCGCCCGCGTAAGACTCCTGTGGGAGGGACTTCAGTCCCGACAGCCTTACCGACCAAGCTTCAGATCGAAATCCCCCTCCTGGACCGCCCGTGACCCAACCACGCCTCACCGCCGCCACGCTCCCCAGCCTGCCGCCGACCATCGCCCGCCCCAGCTACGCCCTGGACCGCGTGCGCATCGGCATCGTCCACCTCGGCGCCGGCGCCTTCCACCGCGCCCACCAGGCGGTCTACATCGACGACCTGCTCGCAACCGAACCGGACTGGGCGATCAGCGCCGTCTCCCTGCACAGCCCGCAGGTGCGCGACGCCCTGCGCCCGCAAGACGGCCTCTACACCCTGGCCCTGCTCGACGAACACCCGCAACTGCGCATCATCGGCGCCATCCGCGAAGTGCTGTGCGCGCAGGACGAACAGCCCGCCGTCCTCGCCCGCCTGGCCGACCCGGCGGTGCGCCTGGTCACCCTCACCGTCACCGAGAAAGGTTACTGCCTGTCCGGCGAACAGCTGGACTTCGCGCACCCGGACATCGTCCACGACCTCGCCGCCCCGCGTGCTCCGCGCAGCGCCATCGGCTACCTCGTCGCCGGCCTGCGCGAACGCCTGCGCCTGGGCCTGGCGCCGTACACCATGCTCAGCTGCGACAACCTGCCCGACAACGGCGGCAAGCTGCGCCGCGCCGTGCTGCAGTTCGCGCACACCATCGACCCGGCCCTGGCCGCCTGGATCGAAACCGAAGCCGCGTTCCCGCGCTCGATGGTCGACAGCATCACCCCGGCCAGCGACGATGCCCTGCGCGACCACGTCGCCGCGCAACTCGGTTGCCACGACGCCTGGCCGATCCAGCGCGAGCGCTACAGCCAATGGGTGATCGAAGACAACTTCTGCAACGGCCGGCCCGCCTTCGAGCGCGCCGGCGTCACCCTCAGCGATGACATCGCCGGCTTCGATCGCGCCAAGCTGCGCCTGCTCAACGGTCCGCACTCGGCACTGGCCTACCTCGGCTCCTTGCTCGACCTGGACACCGTCGCCGACGCCATGCGCCACCCACACCTGGCCGCCTTCGTCGAGACCCTGATGCGCGAGGACATCGCGCCCACCCTGCACCCGCTGCCCGGCTTCGACCCGCAGCACTACACCGGCGCCATCCTCGCCCGCTTCCGCAACCCGGCCATCGCCCACCGGCTGGCGCAGATCGCCTGGGACGGCTCGCAAAAAATCCCGGTGCGCCTGCTCGGCACCATCGCCGACGCCCTGGCCGCAGGCCGCCGCATCGACCGCCTGTGCCTGCCCGTCGCGGCGTGGATGCAGTTCGTGCGCAGGCAGGCGCGCGCTGGCGTGGCGCTGGTGGATCCGATGGCCGAGGCACTGAGCGCGATCGGACGCAGCGCGCGGGGCGAATCCGGCCACGATGTCGGGGCGTTCCTCGCACTGGACGCGGTGTTCGCGCCGCTGTCAGGCGACCTACGTTTCGTGCAGGCGCTGAAAGACGCCTACGCCAGCCTGGGCGATACCGGCGCGGAGGATGCGCAGCACGCGCTAGTCGCCGCGATCGCCCACCGATCGCACCAGCGATAGCGTCCGGCGCGCCCAGGGACAGCGCCGCCACGTCGTCTTGGTGCCGGTCGCATCCAGCCAGGCAGTCACTGTCTTTGCCGTAGCGCGCATGACACACGCCATTTCATTTCCCGCATCCGTGCAGCGGCATCACCCTATCCGCATCGACAGCTCCACTTCCTCGGCGAACGGAACGGACAGATAGCCCGACGCGGGAGAACGCACCTGCGCCAGATATTCGGGGCTGTAGTCCGCATTGTCGGCAACGATCAACGCACCGGGTCGCAGGCGCGTTTCAAGCAGTGCCAGCACCTGCGGGTACAGCGCCTTGGCGCCGTCGAGCAGCAGCAGGTCGATGCTGTCGGGCAGGTCGTCGCGCAGCGTCTGCAGGGCGTCGCCTCCGCGGATCTCCACCAGGTCGTCGAGCCCGCCGGCACGCAGGTTGTCGCGCGCGCGCAGCACCTTGGACGGCTCGAACTCGCTGCCGATCAGCTTGCCGCCGCCGTTGTCGCGCAAGGCCGCGGCCAGGTGCAGGGTGGAGATGCCGAACGAGGTGCCGAACTCCACGATCGTGCGTGCGCGGCAGCTGCGCGCCAGCATGTACAGCAATGCGCCAGTCTCGCGCGAAACCGGCAGCGCAAGCTCCTTCAGCCGCCCGTAGAACGCCTGGTATTCGGTCTTGCTGTGCATCAGGCGCTCCTGCTCCTGGCGGGAGAGCCCGGCCAGCGCGGCCGCCATCGCCGGCGAGGTTGCAACGGCTTCTTCGAACAAACGCTCCAGCAACGGTGCGAGCGGCGCCGTGGTCAACGTGGTCATGCAGGTCATCCGATGTCGTATGCCCGGAATTGGACGTTGCTAGAATGCGACGGATCCGTCAGGTTCGCTATTCGCATTGGCAGGCACCCATGGCAACACGCCAGAAACCGAAGATTTCCCAGCGGAAACAGCCAAAACAGGCGCGCTCGAACGCGCTGGTCGACGTCATCCTGGAAGCGGCAGCTCAGGTTTTGGCGAAGGAGGGAATGCAGCGCTTCACCACCGCACGGGTGGCCGAACGCGCAGGGGTCAGCGTCGGCTCGCTGTACCAGTACTTTCCGAACAAGGCGGCGATCCTGTTCCGACTGCAGAGCGACGAATGGCGGCAGACCAGCGACCTGCTGCGCGGCATCCTCGAAGACGCGCAGCGTCCACCGTTGGAACGGCTGCGCCTGCTGGTGCACGCCTTCATCCGCTCCGAATGCGAGGAGGCGGCGATGCGTACCGCACTCGCCGCCGCCGCCCCTCTGTACCGCGATACGCCCGAGGCCCAGCAGGCGCGCGCCTCCGGCAAGCGCGCGTTGCGGCGCTTCATGCGCGAGGCCTTGCCCGACGCATCGACCGCCACCCGTGCCGTGGCCGGCGATCTGATCAAGACCACGCTCGGCGCCGCGGGCAAGTCGTTCTCGGAAACGCCCCGTAGCGCCGCACAGATTCGCGCCTATGCCGATGCCATGGCGGACATGTTCTCCGCCTACCTGCACCGCTTGGCGTCGCGTCCCGCGCCTTGATTCGACAGACAACGTCGCCGGCTACGATCGCGCCAAGCTGTGCCTGCTCAACGGCCCGCACTCGGCGCTGGGTCGGCATAGATCCGCCGTAGTCATTCACCTGCAAAGACGAATGATCACAGTGATGTTTTGTGCGAACTGGCCGGCTTCCGGCCAGATTCATTCCGGGTCGATAGTGACGCCGTAGACCTCATAAAAGGGGGCGGTTGGAGGCTCTGGATACCGACGGCCCACCATCTGCGTGGTGAAGCAGCGCAGCGCGGGAACGCTCGGATTGACCAGATACTCGGTTACCTTACCGAGGCGGTCGATGGTTGCGACGGCCTTGAAGCTGCTGATGCCGGCAGCTCTCGCCTCGGGCGCGCAGGCCTGATACACCTGAGTCCAGAACGTGTTGTGCGCCACAAGCATCTCCCTTTCCCACAGCATGCCGCGGAAGGTCGATGTTTGTCGGTCGCTTTCATCCTTCAATCGATCCCAACGATCGGTGGGCGCCGCCGCCGAGCAATCGGCGCTGCCCATGAGAACCACGAGCACGAATGGAATCGCCAGCAGCGGCCGCATGGTTCTCCCTTGAGGTGGATATGATCTTGAGGTTTGAGCGTATCAGTGTAAGGCTGCGGCGAGGCATCCCACACATCCGAAGAGCAGCGGAAGCTCAACTAACACTCATGGAACGAAATCGGATCACTCCAACCTGGCCCAATGCACTGCGCTGGTTTCTTGCGCAGGAGCTGACCAGCTTCACGCCCTGGCACTTCATCGCCGAAGCGTCGGAACTCGCGTTCGCGTCACGTGCATTCGCTCGCGAGGATGTGAGTGGCGGCGAGGTCTTCACCTTCGCCAGGCGCCAGGACCGCGAAGACTTCGCCGGCTTGCTGGTGGTCGATGGCCGCATCACTGAATCGGTCGTTTATTTTCATCCCGTGTTCGCCGACAGCGCCAAGCCATCGCCGCGCACCTGGAACATCGTCGTCGCCAGCTTCGAAGACGTGTTCGCGTTCGTCGCTGGACAGGTGATCGCGGATATGAAGGAATGGGCGCTTGTGGAGGATGCTGCGGAACTATGACCAAGACCCGGCTCCGTTCCCCGGTGTTACCGTAGTTCCGAGTGCCAGTAGGCTTCCAACTCAGGACATCCAATGTTCAAGAACCTCATCCCGAAGATCTTCTACGACCGCCTGCAGGACGGCCTCGACTTCTTCGTCGATGGCCTGGGCTTTGCCGTCCAGTACCAGGACGGCACCATGGCGGTGGTCGCACGCGACGGCGCCAAGGCCTATCTGGTCGAAAACCCCGAGTGGGCGGCGAAGGACCGTCCGGAGCTCAGCGTCGACACCGACGATGTCGATGCGATCTTCGCGGAAATGTCCGCACGCGTGCCGCACCTGCTGCACCCGAATTGCAACACGGTCGCGCTCAGGCCCTGGGGGTCGCGCGAGTTCGCGATGCTGGACAAGACCACGGTGTGCGTGAATTTTCGCGAGTGGCCTGCCGACTAGCCCGGCCACCACGATGTCCTCGGCAGAACCCGCGGCTGGAGATGGTGTATCGGCAACTCGGCAAGATGGAGGGTGCGCAGCTGCAGGCGCTGCGCGAGCAGGCCGGGTGGGTGCGGGCGCGGCTGGAGACGTTGTAGCGGTTCGGCGACCTGGCGTGCGGCGTAGGCGCAACAGCGCTTCACGTGGTGGGTCTGCGTTTGATCGCTAGCTCTTTCTATACAAGGCGCGCCTTAAACGGATATTTACTCTGCGCCCATTTCTGTGGAGGCCGCTTCCTGATTCGATATGATGCACAGCCCCATCGGGACATGACATGACGCTTCGCGCTTGCTCCCTCGCCATGCTGGCCTTGTCGGTGCTCGCGCCGGGCGCCTACGTGGCGATCTTTTCCTGGCGCTTCAACCAGTGGGCCGAGACGCAGGACGGCGGCGTGTGCGGCATGCCGTTGCTTGGGGCATGGGGCCTCGGGTTGTTGGCCATGTGTGTGCTGTCCGTGGTTGCGCTCGGGCTTGGCCTTGTGTCCTTCGCCCGTCTGCCCGCACCTAGGCCGCGCCGCCGCCTCGCGGAACTGCTGCTGTTGGCCCTGCCGCTGCTGGTGGCGTCATCCATGGTGGCTGCCGTCGTCCTGTGGAACTGATTCATCCGGGCGGAGGCGTCGCCGCCGCTCGATCCGAGTGAGGTACATGCAGGATGGTCATGTCTTGGGTTCTGGTCTGCGCCGTGATGGGCGGTATCGCTGGCGGGGCGGGGGTACTGGTGATTGCGTTGTTGCTTCCGCGCAAGGCGTGCCCACAGTGCAAGGCGCTCTTGCCGAGGTTTCGCATGCCAAGCAACGCCCGAGAGGCGATGCTGGGCGGATGGCGATGCCCTGCATGCGGCGCGAACGTCGCGCGCGACGGCTCGATCTTGCGCGGCGGTACCAATGACGCGGGCAACTGACGATACCCACGGCGCGGCGGGGAATGTCCGCATCCATGCGCGCCATAGGTCTTGCCGGCACAGAAGAACGCAGAGCAGTGGCATGCCGGTACCGGCCGCGTCCTCAACGTTGGGGGGCAGGGAAGAAGCGCACGCAGGAAAGTTGCACTGTCTCGCATCCATGCACCCATACAAAGTAAGCGCTTCGGTGGCCGGGGATTTGCGCTGATCGTCAGCGCTTGCGATGAGATACGCTTTAAGCGGATATTTACGCTGGCCCCTAGGTGGAGATTTCATACATGAAGAAGACGCTAGCAGCACTGCTGATCGTAGGCCTCGCTTACAGTGGGCCAATGCTCGCCGAATCGCCCAAGTCTCCCTTGCTCGGCAAATGGGTGCTCGATGTCGAAAGCGTACAGGCCGCGCCTGAGATGCGGCCGAAAAGTGTCACCATGACGTACAGCGAGGCAGGCGGCGGCAAGTGGCGGACGAATGTCGACGTCGTTGGTCGCGAAGGAAACGAAATCCATGCCACCGCGACCTATCCGCTCAATGGAACCGCTGCCCCGAGCGAGGGATATCCGACGGTCGATACAACGGCTGTGGCGCTGCCGACGCCGAACGTCATGGTCGCAGCGTTCTACCTGAAGGGAATGCCGCGCACGACACGCACCTACACTGTCGCCGCGGACGGCAAGACGATGCTCGAAACCGTCGTCTGGCTGAACATCAACGGCAAGCCGGAGATAACGACGAACCGTTTCAATCGTGTCGAGTAGCCGGGCTCGGCTTGAATGAATTGCTAAGGCTCACCAGCCGATTTGCGCCAGAAGCGCTTTTCAATCTTCCTGACATTTTGTGCCTTTGCAAGCGTGGGCAAGTACTCGCCTAGCTGAAATAGTTCCCGGTCCGCCAAGTCACCAAAGAACGGCTTTACCCTGACCAGGTTTCCGTAGTGCTTGGCCAGTTTGGCGGGAGTGTCATCCACCATCAGCACCTGTTCGAGCCGATAACCCCGGCGCTTTACTTTGCCGAGATTCTTTGTCCACTCATAGTCTTGATGCTCTGGATCAAAGCGCATCGTGCAGCGCTCGCGGGACCATATGAATTTGAGGTCGGCGTCGGGTGGGAAGATGGCCGCGACAACCGGCGCCGCGTAAAGACGAGTGGAAGACGTCCAAACCGCCAAGTCGAAGTGCGAACTTACCGTGGACAGAAACGCGTCAAGTCCCGGTCGCCGGTACACAGCGTACGGTCCGACCTCAAAGTCGGGATCACGATCCAGGCATACCTCGGTTGCGTGGATGAGTGTCTCGTCGAGATCTAGGACCAAGAGTGTCATGAAATGCTGGGTATGGGCCCTGACGCCTGAACTAAGCCGCGGAGCGGCGTCGGCTTGACGAAGTGTTAGATGGTCAGCCGGAACCGTGATTCGTCCTGCGGCCAGCCACCCGCGTATGTGTACGACTCCAAGAAGTTAATGTAGCCGTCTTCGACCCACAAGATCGGCCCAGCACGGTCCCGCAGCGTGGGGCGCTCCGCATGACCTGGTCATGTCCTCGATCTTCCAGTGCACACGCCTTGCGGTGGTGTGGAGGGTCTACTGCAAGGTCAACGTAGGAACGAATGTGGAGTGCGCCCGGTAGTGGCGGGTTATTTGTCGTGTTCGGGAGATTTGCAGGGTGGTGCGCCTCCGTCAGGCGCGCTGGGCATTGCCGGTAAGGCGGGTCGCGGCTGAAGCCGCTCCTACAGGGAGCAGGGAGCAGCGGTCAGCGATGCATCCGGATGCCGGAGCGGCTTCGTGGCACCGCCGCCTGCACCGCGATCACGGCGCACGAATGAAATCCACAAACGCACGCAGCGGCGCAGGCAGGTGGCGGCGACCGGGGTAGTACAGGAACGGCCCGCTGAAGCTCTGCCACCACGGTTCCAGCACCGGCTCCAGGGCGCCGCTGTCCAGGTGCGGGCGTAGCCAGTCTTCGAACAGGTGGATCACACCCAGGCCGCCCAAGGCGGCGTCGATGGCCAGGTCTACCGCGCCGCCCAGGCGCACCAGCAACGGGCCGGTCGGCTCGACCAGCACGACCTCGCCGTCGCGTTCGAATTCCCAGGCCGGGATGGCGCCGCTGGCGAACTGGCCGCGCAGGCAGGCGTGCGCGAGCAGGTCGCGCGGGTGCTGCGGGCGGCCGCGCGCGGCGAGGTAATCGGGCGCGGCGGCAGTGGCGAAGCGCTGCACGCGCGGGCCGATCGGCACGGCGATCATGTCCTGCTCCAGGCGCTCGTCGTAGCGGATGCCGGCGTCGCAGCCGGCAGCCAGAATATCGACGAAGCTGTCTTCCACGACCACCTCCAGTCGGATCTCCGGATAGGCCTTCAGGAACGGGGTGACGATGGCCGGCAGCACCAGCCGCGCGGCGGCGCCCGGCACGTTGAGGCGCAGGGTGCCGCTGGGGCGGTCGCGGAAGCCGTTGACCACGTCCAGCGCGGCCTCCACCTCGCCAAGGGCGGGAACCAGACGTTCGGCCAGGCGCGCGCCGGCCTCGGTCGGCAGCACGCTGCGGGTGGTGCGGTTGAACAGGCGCACGCCGAGCCGGGTTTCCAGGCGCCGCACCGCCTCGCTCAGGCTGGAGGCGGAGCTGCCGCTGAGGCGCGCGCCTTCGCGGAAGCCGCCGCCGCGCAGTACCGCCAGGAAGGCGAAGAGGTCCTGCAGGTCGGTGGTCATTGTTCGAGATCCCGCACAGCCCGTGCCGATTCGACCGGATTATCGCGCATCGGTGCGCCGCCTACAGTGCAGGCCTCACCCGGGCTTTGGCCCACCCCTTCTGGAGACCCGTCATGAGCAAGCTTTCGACCGTTGGCACTTTTTCCCTCGGCGACCGCACGGTCACGCGCATCGGCTACGGCGCGATGCAACTGGCCGGGCCGGGCGTGTTCGGGCCGCCCAAGGACCGCGACGCAGCGCTGGCGGTGTTGCGCGAGGCGGTGGCGTCGGGCGTGGACCACATCGACACCAGCGACTTCTACGGGCCGCACATCACCAACCAGTTGATCCGCGAGGCGCTGCATCCGTACCCGCAGCACCTGACCATCGTCACCAAGGTCGGCGCGCTGCGCGGCGGCGACGCGTCCTGGCTGCCCGCGCAGAGCCCCGCCGAGCTGACCCAGGCGGTGCACGACAACCTGCGCAACCTTGGTCTGGACGTGCTGGACGTGGTCAATCTGCGGGTGATGGGCGATGTGCATGCGCCCAGCGAGGGCCCGATCGAGGAGCAGTTCAGCGCGCTGGCGGAACTGCAGCAACGGGGGCTGATCCGGCATCTGGGCATCAGCAATGCCACCGCCACGCAGGTCGCGCAGGCGCGGCGCATCGCGCCGGTGGTGTGCGTGCAGAACCACTACAACCTTGCGCACCGCACCGACGATGCGTTGATCGATGCGCTTGGCCGCGACGGCATCGCCTATGTGCCGTTCTTCCCGCTGGGCGGCTTCACGCCGCTGCAGTCGGACTCGCTGTCGACCATTGCCCAGGACCTCGGCGCGACGCCGCTGCAGGTGGCGCTGGCCTGGCTGCTGGCGCGTGCGCCGAACATCCTGCTGATCCCGGGCACTTCGTCTGTCGCGCATCTGCGGGAGAACCTGGTGGCGGCCGAGTTGTCGTTGCCGGCGGAGGTGCTGGCTGCGTTGAATCGGATTGGGCAAGAAGGCGGCTGAGATGCTCGACTCACAGCGGCGTGTGTTTCGCAGAGATGCCGCCGCTCGCTAGTTACAGCGAGTAGACGTTCTAATGCTCTCTGTAGGAGCGGCTTCAGCCGCGACGGATGCAGCGGCAGGCATCGCGGCGCTGACATCATCTGATTGGACGGCGTTCCACTGCGGATGCCTGCCAGGCAAGGGGGCATGTGCCTAGCCTTGTAAATCCTCGGTCGGACGTACCCTCATCCGGCGCTGCGCGCCACCTTCTCCCGATGGGAGAAGGGAAGGGCGGCGTCTGGCAGTTGTTTTATGGTCCCCACAGCACCTGCTTGCAGCGAACACTTCCGCCGCTACGGCGCAAACCCCAGCCCCGTCGCGTTCACCCGCACCCGCGCCAGGATCTTGTGCGAGGTCATGTACAGGGTGCGGCCGTCGTCGCCGAAGGCGCAGTTGGAGACCGGGCCGCCGGTTTCGATGCGGCCCAGGCGGCGGCCGTCGGGCGCGAACACCAGCACGCCGCCGGGGCCGGTGGCGAACAGGCGGCCGTCGCTGGCCACGGCCATGCCGTCCGGCAGGCCGGGGTTGGCGTCGCCGACGATGTCGGAGGCGTCGGCGAACAGGCGCTTGCCGGTGACCGCGCCGCGCGCGTCGAGTGTGTAGGCGTTCCAGATCGGCCGTGCCGGGTCGGAGTTGGCCACGTACAGCGTGCGCTCGTCGGGCGACAGGGCGATGCCGTTGGGCAGGCTCAGGCTGTCGTCCAGCAGGTGCACGCTGCCGTCGGTGTCCAGCCGGTAGACGCCGTTGTAGCGCAGTTCCTTGACCGGGGATGTGTCGCCGTCCTTCAGACCGTATGGCGGGTCGGTGAAGAACACCACGCCGTCGCTGCGCCGCACCAGGTCGTTGGGGCTGTTGAGGCGGCGGCCGTCGTAGGCGCTGGCCAGGACGGTCTTGCGCCGCGTGGCCGGATCCAGGCGGGCGATCGCGCGGGTGCCGGAGTCGGCGAGCAGCACGTTGCCGGACGGTTCGGCGTGCAGGCCGTTGGCGCCGGCTTCGCGCAAGACGTCCAGCGGCGGGCCGGCATAGCCGGAGGGCTTGAGGAACACCGACAGGCCGTCGCGCTCGGACCAGCGGTACATGGTGTTCTCGGGCACGTCGTTGAACAGCAGGTAGCCGCCGCCGCGGACCCAGGTCGGGCCTTCGGCCCAGGTGAAGCCCTCGGCGATGCGCTCGATGCGCGCGTCCGCCGCCACCGTCTCGCCGAACGCGGGATCGAATGCGGTGACGTGGCCGATCACGGGGAAGCGCGGCGCGGGTAGCTGGCGCTTCGCACAGCAGGCGAGCAAGGCCAGCACGGCGACGGCGAGCAGGACGCGGGTCGGAAATCGCATCGGAGCATTCCTGGGTGGTGTGGGGCGATGATGCCATCTGCCGGGGGCATGCTCTTCACCTCTGCACGCCCGCACGGTTGCGTATGCTCGCGGCGGCCGCGACGCCGCGCGTACCGGCTGCAGCGCACCGGCGCGATGGCTACAATCGCCGCCAACATGCCTGGCCGCGGACATACGCAACGGGCGTCCAAAGGAGAGGCGCATCATGGACTCTGTTTCCCCCAGCGGCATTCGCCCGGCGCCGCCGCGCGCCGGCCGTCGGCTTGTGCGGCGTGGCACCGTACTGCTCGCGACCGTGGTGCTGGCCGCCTGCGCCGGTGCGCACTCCCAACCCTCATCGATTCCCACTACAAAGGAGCGGGCCATGTCGGAGATGACGCCAGAGCAACTGGCACAAGGCGTAGTGCGGCTGATCCTGGCGATCGGCGGCAAGCGGGACCTGACCCCGGCGCAGGTCGCCGCGCATGCGGGCCTGCAGGTGGATGCCGGCGACACCGCGCAGGAGTTCAGCGCGTCCGGTCCGGTGGCCGGCGGCGGGCGCTATTCGCTTGAGTCGGTCGCCGATGCCGATGGACAACCGCCGTCCAGGCTGGATTTCGCGTTCGCGCCGACATCGGCTGCGCCGGCGCACTGCACGCAGTCGCTTGGCGCGTACAAACAGGCGCTGTCCGAGGCCGGTTTCGCCGCGCAGTGGATCGCGCCGCCGCGCCTGGGCAGCCCCGGCCGCTGGCATTTCGAGCGCGGCGCCGTGGTGGTGTATGCGTTCGTCGGCAACGACGCCGGTGCGGACGACGCGCAAGCCTGCGTGTCGAAGCTGCAGATCCTGGCCACCGCATAAGGAGATGGGTGATGGCGACCGACGATGACCTGAAGAAGATGGTGGACACGTTCGAAGCGGCGCACGCCAAGGAAGGCAAGGCGCTGCGGCAGATGCTGGACAACACCCCCGAGCTCAAGGCGCGGGTGGAGCAGGCGATCGAGCAGAAGCAACTGTCCGGGTTCGGGGCGCATCCGCACGATGGCGCCGGCGCGTACCGGCCGGGCACCGGCGAGATCCTGCTGCCGATGGACGTGCTGCGCACCGCCAGGATGGACGCGCCGCGCGACGATTCGGCCAATACCGCGCGCATCATCCTCGGCCACGAGATCGGGCATGCGATCAACAAGGCGGCGATCGACACGTCCGATGCCGCGTTCAAGGACAAGATCGACGCGATCGCCAAGTCGCCCTCGCCGCACGACTACACCGCGGCATTGAAGGCGCACGGCGCCGAGGAGCGCACGCGCGAGTCCAAGGACGAGATCGCCGGCATCAACACGCTGGCCGACTACGTCAAGCACAACAATCCGAAGGCGACGCTGAAGGACCTGTACAACGCCAGCACGGAGATGGCCAATTACATCGACAAGGACGGCGTGGGCGCCAAGGCGACCTACAAGGCCAAGGACGGGCTGACCTTCGGCAACGACCTGAAGATCGATGCGAACGCGCCGAAGAACGTGGAGGCGATGGGCAAGCTGTTCTACGACGCGCGCGGCTATCCTCAGAACTACGGCGCGCGCGATCTGGGCATGGTCGCCGAGGCCGAGGACGCCGCGCAGCTGCGCGATCCCAAGCGCGCGCCGCCGGAAGTGCGCGCCGACCTGAAGGCGCTGGGTATCGACCAGAGCAAGGTGCCGCCGGAATGGATACCGAACGGCTTCCGCGATGGTCCCGCGCCGGCTGCGGAGCCGCGCGCGCTGCCGCCTGCGCCGCGCGCCGGCGAGCCTGCCGGCGCCGACCGCGCCCTGAGCGACAAGGTGCGCAGTGGCGTGGCCCAGGCCGAGCAGGCGATCGGCAAGGGCTGGGACGACAACAGCGAACGCCTGACCGCCAGCCTGACCCTGCTGGCCAGGCAGAGCGGCTTCAGCGAGCGCGACCAGCTGTCGGTGGGCTTCAACCGCCCCACCGGGGCGCACCAGGGCGGCGAGCTGGCGTTCGTGTACCGCGAAGGCGCCAGCGCTTCGCCCGATCCCTACGCCAACCGCGCGCACATGAGCACCAGCGAGGCGATTGCGCGGCCGGCGCAGGAAACCTACCAGCAGCTGCAGGAGCAGAGCACACAGCAGGCGCAGACCCAGCGCACCGTGCAGGCGCAGGAGCAGGCCACGCAGGCGCAGGTGCAAACCCAGGCCACTGCGCCGCCGGTATTGACGCGCTGAGCCGCAGCCGGGGCTGCACATCGGTGCCGCGTCGTCCATCGCAGCGCGACGCCTGGCAGGGGCCCTCGCCGTGGCGCGGCTCCTGCGGTTGTCTCATCCGCGACGCCAACGGCGCCGTGTCGCCGACCGTTCTTTCCCCCGCGGCCATGGCCAGAAGGCGTCGGCCGTCTGCGCCGCGGGCGGCACGCATAGCCCGCTAGTCACCCTGACTTAATGGCGCTGTCGCGCGACGCCTGCCGCCCTATCGTGCAGCCATGACGAACTAGGGAGGAAGAGGTCATGCGTCTGCGCCGATATGCTGCCGTCCTGCTGGCCGTGTGGCCCCTGTTTGCATTGGCATCGGATCCGCATCCGACGCGGTTGCCCAACGCCAGCGCGCTGGATGCGCAAGTGGCCCGCGCGCTGGCCGCCACGCATGCCAACGGCCTCGCGCTGGCGGTAATCGATCAGGGACGCATCGTGCACGTGCGCGCCTATGGCAAACGCAACGCCGCTGGCGATCCCCTGCAGCCGGACACGGTGATGTATGGCGCATCGCTGACCAAGATGGCGTTCGCCTACATGGTGATGCAACTGGCCGAGGAGGGCGTGCTGGACCTGGATCGCCCGATCGCCGACTACCTGGACAAACCGCTTCCCGACTATCCGGCCGACCCCAAGTACGGACCCTGGCCCGATCTCGCCGGCGACCCCCGCTGGCGCACGCTGACGGCGCGCATGCTGCTCACCCACAGCGCCGGCTTCGCCAACTTCGCGTTCGTGGAGCCAGACGGCAAGCTGCGCATCCACTTCGCTCCCGGCAGCCGCTACGCCTATTCCGGCGAAGGCCTGATCCTGCTGCAGTTCGTGCTCGAACGCGGCCTGGGCCTGGACGTGGGCCAGGAAATGCAGCGCCGCGTGTTCGACCGCTTCGGCATGCAACGCACCAGCATGACCTGGCGGCCGGACTTCGCCGCCAACCTGGCCGATGGATGGACCGTGGACGGCAGCGTGGAAGCGCACGATCCGCGCAGCACGGTGCGCGCGGCCGGCTCGATGGACACGACGATCGCCGACATGGCCAGGTTCGCGGCAGGCTATCTCGCAGGCAAGGGGCTTTCGCCGCGGAGCGCGGCGATGCTGACCGCGCCGCAGCTGGCGATCACCACCGCCTCGCAGTTTCCGACGTTGCAGGACGAACTGCCGCCCGAGCGCCGGCGCGCCGACCTCGCCGCCGGCCTGGGCGTGGTGGCGTTCCGCGGGCCGCAGGGCGCGGCGTTCCTGAAAGGCGGACACAACGAGAGCACCGGCAATCTGCTGGTCTGCGCCAGGCGCTACCAGCGCTGCGTGGTCATCCTGTCGAACGACGTGCGCGCCGAGCGCGCATTCCCGGCGCTGATCGACTTCGCGATGGGCAAGACCGGTGCGCCGTGGACGTGGGAATACGGCGATATGCAGTTCGTCCGCTGAAGCGGGCGCGACGATCGCGGTGGCGGGCGCGTGCGATCGGCGCGCGCCTGCCCTCGCTCTACTGCGCCTGCGCCGGCACCGCGAGCACCGCGTCGAACGCCGGCTTGGGCCTGCGCTCGCGGTCGAACAGCAGCGGATAGTTGCGCCGTCCCGGCACCGGGTAGTCGTTCTTCCACGACATGCCGTCGTCTACGCCCCACACGCTGACCCGCGTCAGCTTGTCGCGCTTGCGCCAGAACAGCTGGAACAATTCGGCGTAGCGGTCGCGCAACTGCGCCTGTACGTCTGCCGGCAGGCCGTCGCGGTACGGATCGAGGTAGCGCTTGAACTCCGGCAGCTGGAACTGCTTGTGCGCCATCCCGGTGCCGATCACCTGGCCTTCCTTGGTCAGCGGCAGCACGTCCACGTCCAGCTCGGTGATCATCACCTTGACCCCGAGCGCGGCGTAGGCGTCGATTGCCGCCTCGATGTCGTGCAGGCTGGGATAGTCCAGGCCCCAGTGGCCCTGCATGCCGATGCCGTCGATACGGATGCCGGCGCGTTGCAGCATCTTCACCATGCGCACGATGCCGTCGCGTTTCTCCGGGCGCCAGGCATTGAAGTCGTTGTAATACAGCTGCGCATCCGGCGCGTACTGCGCGGCGAAGCGGAACGCCTGCCGCACCAGTTCGTCGCCATCGCCGACGCGCTCCACCCACTTGGTGGTGCGGTAGCTGCCGTCCTCGTCGATCACCTCGTTGACCACGTCCCAGGCCTGCACCTTGCCGACGTAGCGCCCGGCCACCGCCTGGATGTGCGCGCGCATGCGCTCGATCTGCGCGTCGCGGCCATTGGGCTTGCCCTGCGCATCGACGAAGAACCAGTCCGGCGTCTGGTTGTGCCAGACCAGGGTGTGGCCGACCACGAACATGCCGTGGCGGCGGCCGTAGTCGACGAAGGCGTCGGCGGCGGCGAAATCGAAGACGCCGGGGCGCGGATTGACCACTTCGGCCTTCATCGCGTTCTCGGCGGTGATCGCGTTGAACTGCCGCGGCACCAGCGCGGCGGAGGCGGCGTCCTTGCCGGAGACGATGTCGGCGTTGACCGCGGTGCCGATCAGGAACGCGCCGGCGTAGGCGTCTTTGAGGCTGCGGCCGTCCACCGCGGGGTTCGGCGTGCGCGTCGCGGCAGCAGGGTGGTCGGCGGCACCCGCCGCCGCCGTGCCGAGCAGGCAGGCCAGCAGCAGGGCCGGGACGCATGTGTTGCGCAGTGCGGGCATGGCGATGGTCCTTGTTCGAGCGTGGTGGGTAGCACGCGGGCGCGCGTCGCTCATGGCTGCACCCGCAGCTGCGTGCTGGCAGCCTGCAGCGTGTCCGATTCGACGTGCAAGGTGATGGTGCCGCGCTTGCCCGGCAAGGCGCGCACGATCGCCAGCGCCAGGCCGTTGAAGGCATTGCGCTCGTGTGCGGCGAACGACTCCAGGTCGGTGGGATCGCCGTTGTCGGCGGCGACGAGTTCGCCGGGGCCCTCGACGCGGAAGCGCAACCGGTCGCCGGCGGTGGGCGCGGGATTGCCGTCGCGGTCGAGCAGGCGCACGGTCACGAAGACCAGGTCGCGACCGTCGTTGCGGAGCGTGGTGCGGTCCGGTGTCGTCTGTAGCCGCGCGGCCGGGCCCGCGGTGCGCACGCGCTCGCTGGCCCAAGGCTTGCCGTCCTTGTAGGCCTGCACGCGCAGCTCGCCCGGCGCATAGATCACCTGGTCCCAGCGCAGCCGGTACTGCAGCGGCGCCTTCTTCTTGCGCCCTTGCGAGACGCCGTTGACGAACAGTTCGGCCTCGTCGCCGGAGGTGAACACGTGCACCGGCGTGACCTGGCCCTCGCGCCCCGGCCAGGTCCAGTGCGGCAGCAGATGCGCGATCGGCAGTTCGGGGCGCCAGCGCGCCTGGTACAGCCAGTAGCGGTCCTTGGGGAAACCGGCCAGGTCGAAGATGCCGGAGTAGGAACTGCGCGAGGAGTAGTACGGGGTCGGCTCGCCCAGGTAGTCGAAGCCGGTCCAGACGAATTCGCCGGCGACGAACGGATGCGTGTCGAGCGAGGCGAACACCTTGTCGGCGCTGGCACCGAAATCCACCGCGTGCAGTTCGTAGGCGCTGACCTGGTGCGCCACTGGATCGCCGCCGCGACCGTCGCGCACCGGCGCACTGTGCTCTTCGGTCACCGGAAACAGGTAGACGCCGCGGCTGCTCAACGCCGAGGCGGTTTCGCTGCTGAAGATCGGCTTGTGCGGAAAGCGCGCATGGAACAGCGGATATTGCGGCGGCTTGCGGATGCGCTCGGTGCCTGCGAACTCCGGCGTGTCGCGGATGCCTTCACCTTGGTAGTTGAGACCGATCACGTCCAGCGCCGCGGGCAGCGGCATGTCCGGCGCAGCGTAGTTCATCGCCGCCGTCGCCAGGCGGGTGGGATCTTCCTGGTGCACGATCGCCTGCAGGCGTTGCGCGATCGCCGCGCCGGCTTCCCCGGTGTACTGCTCGCCGACTTCGTTGCCCACGCTCCACAGGATCACCGAAGGATGGTTGCGGTCGCGGCGCAGCAGTGCGCGCAGGTCGGGCTCGTGCCAGTCGGGGAAGAGCAGGTGGAAATCCAGCGGGGTCTTCTTCATTTCCCAGCTGTCGAAGATCTCGTCGACGACCAGCAGGCCCATGCGGTCGGTCAGTTCCAGCAGTTCCGCTGCCGGTGGGTTATGGCTCATGCGAATCGCATTGGCGCCCATCCCTTGCAGCAGTTGCAGCTGGCGCTCGGCGGCGCGCGAGTTGAACGCGGCGCCGAGCGCACCGAGGTCGTGGTGATTGTTGACGCCGCGGATCGGCACGTGTTCGCCGTTGACCAGCAGGCCGCGCTGCGGATCCCAGCGCAGCGTGCGCACGCCGAACCGGGTTTCGTAGCGATCGACCACGCGCCCGTCCTGCGTGACCTCGGTGACCGCGACGTAGCGGTGCGGCCGCTGCGTCGGCGGCGGGCCCCATAACTGCGGCTTGGCGATGCGCGCGCTGCCGTCGAGCGTCGCGCTGCCGTGTGCGGCGATGCGGGTGCTGGCCGCGCCGATCCGCGCCACCGCCGCGCCTTGCGGCCTGCCCTCGGCATCCAGCGCATAGATCGCGGTGCTGGCCTGCGCCTGCGCCGCTGCGTCGCCGCTGTTGTCCAGCGTCACCGCCACACGCACCGTCGCCGCCTGCGCCGACACCTGCGGCGTACTGACCTGGGTGCCCCATTGGCCGACATGCACCGGCCCGGTCTTGCTCAGCCACACGCTGCGGTACAGGCCGCCGCCGGGATACCAGCGCGCCGATTGCGGCGGGTTGTCCAGGCGGATCGCCAGCTGGTTGCTGCCGCCGGGTACCAGGTACGGGGTCAGATCCACGCGCCAGGTGCTGTAGCCGTACGGCCAGCCTCCGACCAGGCGGCCGTTGAGCCAGACCGTGGCGTAGGACATCGCGCCGTCGATCTCGAGGAACACCGCGCGGCCGCGGTCGCTGGCGGGAATGTCCAGGCGCTTGCGGTACCAGCCCACCCCCCAGCTGGGCAGCCGGCCCATGCCGCCGTACGGGCCGTCCTTCAGGAACGGCCCGGCGATCGCCCAGTCGTGCGGCAGGTCCACGCGCGTCCATGCGCTGTCGTCGAAGTCGGCGCGGACGAAGGCCACATCGCTGCCCGGATCGCCGGGCGGTCGCAGGTGGCGCCGCGCCGGGTCGGCGATGAAGGCATTGCCGGTGGGCAGGATCCAGGGCTTGAGGACCGGCCGGGTGCGCGCTGCGACGTGGTCGGCGGCATCGGGGCGGGCATCGGCCACCTTGCCGTCGGCGCTGAGCGCGATGTCCGGGCGCACGTCGTAGTCCAGCGTGTCGCCGACCCCGGGCGCGTCGCCGCGATGGAACCGCCAATTGGCATCCAGCGACAGTCGCTCGCGCGGGGGCGGCGACTGCGACGCCGGCGCCGACGCCGCGTCGACGCTGCCGGCGGTAAGTGACGTCAGCACTAGCAACAGCAGCGGCGCGAGCGCGCGTTGCCGGCCACGCCTGGGCATCGCCACCGCCTTCTGCGCAGGTTCGCATGCCGGTGCGGCGCCAGCACGGGCGGCACCCGCCGTCACAACCGGTAGGCCTGTTTCGGCAGCCGATACGCCAGGTCCAGCGCAACCTCGGTGGCCTCGTCCTCGTCGAGGCGATGCTCGGCGACCAGTTTCGCCAGGAACGCGCAATCGACGCGGCGGGCGACATCGTGCCGCGCCGGGATCGACAGGAACGCGCGGGTGTCGTCGTTGAAGCCGACCGTGTTGTAGAAGCCGGCGCTGGCCAGGGTCTGCTCGCGAAAGCGCCACATGCCTTCCGGCGCGTCGTGGAACCACCAGGCCGGACCGAGCAGCAGCGCCGGGTAGTGCCCGGCCAGCGGCGCCAGTTCGCGCGCGTAGGTGCTCTCGTCCAGGGTGAACAGGATCAGGCTGAAGCCGGGGGTGTTGCCGAAGCGGTCCAGCAGCGGCTTCAGCGCGCGCACGTAGTCGGTGCGCAGCGGCAGGTCGGCGCCCTTGTCGCGGCCGTAGCGCGCGAACAGCTTGCGGTTGTGGTTGCGAAAGCAGCCTGGATGCAACTGCATCACCAGGCCGTCGTCCACGCTCATCGCCGCCATTTCGGTCAGCATCTGCGCGCGGAACAGTTCCGCCTCCGCGGCGCTGGCGCCACCGCCGCGGACCCGCGCGAACAGCCGAGCGGCCTCGGCCGCGGGCAGGTCAGCGGTGGCCGCGCTGGGGTGGCCGTGGTCGGTGGAGGTGGCGCCCATCTGCGCGAAGAACGCGCGGCGCTGGCGATGCGCGCGCAGATAGCCGTCCCAGGCGTACACGTCCTCGCCGGTCAGCTCGCCGAAACGGTGCAGCGCATCGGGGAACTGCTCGTGTTCCGGATCGATCACCGCATCGGGGCGGTAGGCGGTGATCACCCGTCCGCCCCAGCCGCTGGCGCGGATCGTGGCGTGGTGCTGCAACGCATCCAGTGGCGATTCGGTGGTGGCGATCACCTCGATGCCGAAGCGATCGAACAGCGCGCGCGGCCGGAACGCCGGCGTCTGCAGCGCCTCGCCGATGCGGTCGTAGTACAGGTCGGCGCTCGCCGCGTCCAGGCGCACGCGCAGGCCGAACACCTCGTGGAACACATGGTTCAGCCACAGCGCCGATGGCGTGCCGCGCAGCAGCTGGAAGCGTTCGGCGAACACGCGCCAGGCCGCGCGCGGGTCCACCGCGGCGCGGCTGCCGTCGGCGCGCGGGACGCCCAGCGCATCCAGGTCCACGCCCTGGCTGTAAAGCATGCGGAACACGTAGTGGTCGGGTACCAGCAGCAGCTCGGTGGCATTGGCGAACGGCGCATCCTCGGCGAACCAGGCGGGGTCGGTGTGGCCGTGCGGGCTGACGATCGGCAGCGTGGCGACCTGCGCGTACAGGCGGCGCGCGATCGCGCGCATGCCCGGCTCCGGCGGCAGCAGGCGGTCGGGATGCAGGGACAGGGCGGGGGAGGACAGGGTCATGGTCGGAATGCGGGTCGCGGAGGAATGAGGGTCGGAAGAAGCGCGCTGCGCGCTACGGCTTGCTCGCCACGTAGTCGCGCAACCAGGCCAGTGCCGGGCGCTCGCTGCCGTCGTCGCGGATCAGGTAGGCGCCTTCCTTGTCGCGCCACAGGCCGCGGCGAAAGCCCCACAGGGTCACGCCGCGCACACCCGCGTGTTCCCAGAACAGCGGGAACACGCGCTGATAGTCGGCCAGTTGCTGCGCATCGGTGGGGCCATCCAGATCGAGTTCGGTGACATAGATCGGCAACCCGGTGGCGGCCAGCGTGTCGAGGTTGGCGCGGTGGACCGAGATCGGCACGTCCGCCCGCGTCTCGAAGGCGTGTTGCTGCAGGCCGATCGCATCGATCAGGTGCTCGCGCTGCAGCAGCTGGATAAGCTGCAGGTACTGGCGCGTGGCGTCGGCACTGTTGGTGATGCCGTAGTCGTTGATCATCAGCCTGGCACGGGGGAAATGGCGCCGTGCCAGACGGAACGACTGCAGCACCCAATCCCAGCCGGTGCTGCCGGCGCCGCCCAGCGCCTGCAGGTAGTTGCCGCTGTCGTCTTTCCTGTCGTCGGGCTGATTGTGGCCCGGCAGGGTTTCGTTGGCCACCTCCAGCAGGTCGATGTCCGGATAGCGTTGCGCCACCGCGGCGAACCACTGCTCGATCGCGGCGCGCTGCTCCGTCGCCGGCAGCGACCGCAGCCACAGCGGTTGTTGGCTGCCCCAGATCAGCACGTGCATCTGGAACGGCATGGCGTTGCGCTTGGCCAAGGCGTAGGCCTCATCGAGCGCGCTCCAGTCCATGCGCCCGCGCATCGCTTCCACGCTGCCCCATTTGCCGGCGTTCTCGGGTGTGACCTTGTTCCAGTAGGTTGTGAAATCCTGGGCTTGCGCCGGGCCATAGGCGCTGCCCAGGAAGCGCTGCTTGCCGGCGGCCAGCGGCGCGGCGCCCGCCATGGCGGAAACCGCCAGCGACAGCGCGAACAGGAGCGATGCGATCGTTTTCATCGTGGCATCTCGCGGTGGGAGAGCGGAACGGAACCTGGTCGGATGGACGCGGATATGCCCGCGCGGCCGCGCGTCCCGACGTGTGCAGAGCGGTCGCGGTCAGGCATTGTCTTCCAACCGCGCCGGCTGCAGGCGCGGCGCCAGCCACTGCACCAGCGCCAGCGCCAGCAGGTAGGCCGAGCCGGCCATCAGGAACACCGGCACGTAACTGCCGGTGGCCTCCAGCAGAAAGCCGATGAAGGTGGCGATCAGCATGCCGCCGACCGCGCCGGCGAAGCCGCCGATGCCGACCACGGTGGCCACCGCGTGGCGCGGGAACATGTCCGAGGGCAGGGTGAACAGGTTGGCCGACCAGCCCTGGTGCGCAGCGGTGGCCAGACCGATCAGGCCTACCGCCAGCCACAGGTTGTCGGCGCGCGCGGCGAACACGATCGGCACCACCGCCAACGCGCAGAGCAGCATCGCGGTCTTGCGCGCGCGGTTGACGCTCCAGCCGCGGGCGATGAAGCGCCCGGCGATCCAGCCGCCGGTGATGCTGCCGACGTCGGCGAGCACGAAGATCACGATCAGCGGCGCGCCGAGCTGCAGCAGGCTCAGGCCGTACTCCGCATGCAGGAACTTGGGCAGCCAGAACAGGAAGAACCACCAGATCGGATCGGTGACGAACTTCGCCACCACGAATGCCCAGGCCTGGCGGTGGCGCAGCACCTGCGCCCAGCTCAGCCGTTGCACCGGTTCGGGCGGGTCGCTGCGGATATGCGCCAGTTCCGCCGCGCTCAGGCGTGGCTGCTGTTCCGGCGCGCGATAGTGCAGCCACCACACTGCCAGCCAGGTGGCGCTGAGCGCGCCGGTGAACAGGAACGCCGACTGCCAGCCCCATTTGCTGGCGATCACCGGCACCAGCAGCGGGGCGACGATCGCGCCGATATTGGAGCCGGAATTGAAGATACCGGTGGCCAGCGCGCGCTCGCGCCGCGGAAACCATTCGGCCACGGTCTTGATCGCCGCCGGGAAGTTGCCCGATTCGCCCAGGCCCAGGAAGAAGCGCGCGATCGCGAAGCCGATGAAGGTGGTCGCCAGCGCATGGCTCATCGCCGCCAGGCTCCAGATGCCGATCGCCAGCGCGTAGCCGGCGCGCGTGCCGAAGCGGTCGATCACCGCGCCGCTGCACAGCAGGCCCAGCGCGTAGGCGGCCTGGAACGCGGTGACGATGTAGCCGTATTCGATTTCGTTCCAGCCGATCTGGGTCTGCAGGAACGGCGCCAGCACACCCAGCACCTGGCGATCGATGTAATTGATGGTGGTGGCGGCCAGCAGCAGCGCGCAGATGCGCCAGCGCATGCGCCCCAGGCGCGTGCCGCTGGCGGTGACGGAGGTGGTGTCGCTCGTCTCGGTACCGGGCGAGGGAATCATGTCCGCGGCACCGGCACAACAATCCAGCTGCGCGCAGCGCGCTGCGCAGTCCGGTAGCGGCAGATGGCGTTGCACCCGCGCTGCTGTCTGATGCTGCGATGCGACACGCAATCTGCGCTGTTCCCGGCTCGGTGCATACGCTTCGATTCCCACGATGCGCGGCGGTTGCCGCCGTTTGGTAGCGCTATCATTAACACGCCACGCCAGGCGATCCATCGTGCACAGCAGCACAAACCGCGATGCCGACGCCGATCTGCGGCGTGCATCCGCCGTACCCAAGCGCACGTTTTCCGCAATGTATCCGTGTGCAGCGGGATTATGTTGCCCTGCAGCGTGACAGCCATCTTGGTAGCGCTAACATCCGCGGCCATGGCCAGGCACGGCCATTGCAGTCGCTGCACGTTTTTCCGTCGCTCGGGCATTTCGTCGGCTGGTCGCTCCGCGTCAAACCGCACGGAGCCGCAGGTCGCCTGTTTTTTGGGGAGGATCACGGTGAAGAACAGTTACGCGCGCACCACGTTGTCTCATGCACTGGCCACCGCACTGCTCGGCATGGCCGCGGGCAGCGCCTGGGCGCAGACCGCACCGCCCGCAGAAGCGCCTGCGGCGCAGACGGCGCCATCGCCGGCAGCGGCCGGCGACGATGCGGTCAAGCAACTGGATACGGTCACCGTCTCCGGCTATCGCCGCAGCATCCAGTTCTCCACCGACGCCAAGCGCGATTCGGTGACCTTCAGCGATACCGTGTTCGCCGAGGACATCGGCAAATTCCCGGACATGAACATCGCCGAGTCGCTCAACCGCATCCCCGGCGTGCAGCTCTCGCGCGACGTCAATGGCGAAGGCCTGAACATCGCCATCCGCGGCCTGGGCACCAGCTTCACCAAGACCACGCTCAACGGCGCCAGCATCGCCACCGCCTCGATCGGCCTCAACGCGCAGAACCAGAACCGCGAAGTGGACCTGAATCTGTTTCCGACCGAGTTCTTCACCCAGTTGACGGTAAGCAAGACGCCGACCGCGAGCATGCTCGAAGGCGGCGTGTCCGGCGTGGTCGACATGCGCAGCGCGCGCCCGTTCGACCGGCCCGGTACGCATCTGACCTACCAGCTGCAGGGCGACTGGAACAGCACCAGCGAGAAGACCACGCCACGCGGCGCGCTGATGGGCAGCTGGACCAACGAGTCCGGCACCTTCGGCGCGCTGTTCGGCGTGGCCTCGGTGCGCGGCAAGCTCGGCGTGGACGGTTTCGAGACCATCGGCTGGACCAATCCGGGCCTGACCTACGCGCAGTGCGGGCTGACCCCGCCGGCCGGCACGCCATCGACCAACCAGCCGGCCGCGTGCAACGCCAACGGCGGCGGCAACTGGCGCATTCCCGATACCGTGCCGGTCACCGCCGGCGCCGGCCTCACTCCCGGGCAGAGCATCGATGCTGCGTGGCTGCTGGCGCACAACCCCGGCCTGAGCATCGGGCAGATCAGCGACGCGCTGATCCCGCGCCTGGGTCGCCGGGTGCAGATGCAGGGCGATCGCAGCCGCGACGCGTCGGTGATGTCGCTGGAATGGCGACCCAGCGACACCGCGCATTTCTATTTGGACACGCTGTTCTCCAAGGCCACGCGCGACACCGACCGCACCAGCATGAACCTGATCGGGCGCAACGGGAACATGATTCCGTTGAACATGCAGGTGGACGGCAACGGCGTGGTCACCGATGCCACCTTCACCAACGCGCAGTTCTTCCTGGAAGCGCGGCCGTACCATGAGAACGTCAAGTTCTGGAGCGTCAATCCGGGCGCCGAACTGCTGTTCGGCGCGAACCAGGACATCAAGCTTAATGTGCAGGCCAATGCCACGCGCAGCTGGATGTACCGGCAATCGCCGAGCATCCTGGTGACTTCGCCGTTCACCACCGTGGACTACAGCAACACCGGTGGCGACCAGCCCTCGATCGAGAGCCCGCTGGATCTCAACGATCCGAATCTGGGCTGGAGCTGGACCGGCGGCCGGCTCAACATCAGCAACGAGAAGCGCGAGACCGAGACCCGCGGCGCACGCGCCGACCTGCAATTCGGCGAGGACAAGCGCAACGTCAAGGTCGGCGTCGCCTACGATCAGGCCGAGCGCCATATCCGCGGCTTCGACAACAGCACCGCGTGGGAAACCCTGGTCTGCCGCGGCGCCGGCGCCACCTGTACCGGCGGCGCCGGTTCGCTGATCCCGCAGTCGGCGCTGGCTTCCTACCTCAAGTCCGGCGAAAGTTTCATCACCGTGGACTTCGACCGCTTCCTGCGCGACAGCGGCTACTACGGCCTGAGCGCCGCCGCGCCGGAGACCAACGCGGCCAACACCGGCGCCTCCACCGGCGGCATCCTGGAAAAGAACTGGGGCTTCTATGTCGAAGCCAACGGCGAGACCGACGTGTGGAACCGCTCGATGCGCTTCAACGCGGGTGTGCGCTACGTGACCACCGACCAGACCATCAGCGGCCCGGTCACCGTCGGCGGAGTGCGCCGCTACCAAGTGCTGAACTCGGACTACAACGAACTGTTGCCCTCGTTCAACGTGGCCTGGGACGTGGCCGACAGCGTGGTGCTGCGCCTGTCCGGCTCGCGCACGCTGACCCGCCCCGATCCCAGCGCGATGCTGCCCAACACCAACTTCAGCGATCCCTCCGCGCAGACCGCCACCCAGGGCAATTCCAACCTGGCGCCATACCGGTCCACCAACGTGGACATCGGCGGCGAGTGGTACACCGGCGGCGAAGGCTTCGTCGGCCTGACCCTGTTCGACAAGCGCATCGACGGCTTCACCGTCAACGGCGTGCGGCGCATTCCGTTCTTGGACTTGGGCGTGGCCTACAGCGATCTGACCGCGACCCAGCAGGCCGCGATCGAACAGCGCGGCGGGCCGAACGCGGCGACCGTGGACGTGCAGACCCAGGTCAACGCCGACGGCACGCTCAACATCCGCGGCCTGGAAGCGATCTGGGTGCAGCCGCTGGATCGCCTGCTCGACGGCCTGGGTTTCAGCCTCAACTACACCCACGTCAAGCAGGAGTCCGAGGGCGACGGCATCCAGGCGGTGGCGGTGGGCGTGGCGCCGAATCTGTGGAACGGCACCGTGTACTGGGAGAAGAACAACGCCTCGGTGCGCCTGTCCTATGCCTGGAACGACGACATGATCATCTCCGGCGCCAACCAGAACGGCATTCCCGACGCGCGGCTGATGGCCGATGCGCGCGGGCAGCTGGACCTGTCGGCCAGCTACACCCTGGCGAAGCTTCCTTCGGCGCCGCAGATCACCCTCAACGTCACCAACCTCACCGACGAACCGCTGCGCACCACCTTCCAGTATCCGAACGCCACCTACGACCTGTACAAGCCTGGCCGCACCATCATGCTCGGCATCCGCGGTTCGTTCTGATCCTGGCGCAGCACGCGGTGCCCCGCGACGGCGGGGCATCGCGCGCGCGGTCGGCCGCGGGCCTGCCGCCGGGCGCGCCGCAACTCCCATCCGCTTCCGCCTTCGCCGTACCCTCGTCCTCCGGCCCCTCTCCCGGTGGAGAGGGCAGCAAGCTCCTCCCGCGATTCCAGGCCCATGACCAGCACGCACCGCCTCCCGCTCAGCGAAAAGATCGGCTACAGCCTGGGCGACCTGGCCGCCAATCTGATCTTCCAGACCCTGATCACGTTCCTGGCGTTCTTCTACACCGACATCTACCGCATCCCCGCCGGCACCGCGGCCACGCTGATCTCGGTGGTCGGCCTGGTCGGCGCGCTGGTGTTCACGCCGCTGGTGGGCGTGCTCGCCGACCGCACGCGTACGCGCTGGGGCAAGTTCCGGCCGTGGGTCCTGTGGACCGCGCTGCCGTTCGGCGCGATCTCGCTGCTGGCCTTCAGCACCCCGGCGCTGAGCGAGCAGGGCAAGGTGGTCTATGCGTTCACCACCTACACCTTGCTGGTGCTGATCTACGTCGCCAACAACCTGCCGTACTCGGCGCTCAGCGGCGTGCTCACCGGCAGCATGGAGCAACGCAACAGCCTGTCGGCGTACCGCTTCTTCGCGGTCACCATCGCCCAGTTCGTGATCCAGGTGCTGCTGCTGCCGCTGGTGCTGATCCTCGGCAACGGCGACAAGGCGCAGGGCTTCCAGCGCACCATGGCGCTGTTCGCGGTGGTCGGCACGCTGTGCTTTCTGATCACCTTCCTCACCACCCGCGAGCGGGTGCTGCCGATCGCCGCCGAACCGTCCAGCGTGCGCAAGGATCTGGGCGACCTGGTCCGCAACAAGCCGTGGCTGGTGATGCTGGCCCTGACCATCCTGGTGTTCGTCAACCTGGCGATGAAGGGCGGCATGTACGTGTACTACTTCAAGTACTACCTGGATGCTGCGGCATTGACGCGCTTCCTCGACCAGGCAGGGTTCAACGCCTTCATCGCCGGCATCAACGGCCTGCTCGCCAGCGCCGGGCTGACCGCGCTGCACTGGCCGCAGGACGCGCCGACCTCCGCCTTCAGCGTGTTCAGCGCCGGCGGCATCCTGGCGATGATCGTCGGCATCGGCTGTTCCAAGCGCCTGGCCGACCGCTACGGCAAGCGCAACGTGTTCGGCGCGGCGCTGCTGGTGTCCACGCTGTTCCTGCTGGCGTTCGCGGTCTATCCGCCGCAGGCGATCGGCCTGGTGTTCGGCTCCTACGTGCTGCATGGGTTCTTCTACGGGATCACCATCCCGCTGCTGTGGGCGATGATCGCCGACGTGGCCGACTACTCGGAGTGGAAGAACCACCGCCGCGCCACGGCGATCATCTTCTCGGCGATGCTGTGCGGGCTGAAGGTCGGCCTGAGCGTCGGCGGCGCGCTGGTCGCCGGCCTGCTGGCGTTCTACGGCTACGACGCCGCGCTGCCGCAGCAGAGCGCCGCCGTGACCGGCGGCATCCGCCTGGCGGTCAGCGTGTATTGCGCGATCCCGTTCCTGCTCGGCGTGGCGCTGCTGTTCTGGTACGAGATCGACAAGGCGCTGGAATCGCGCATCGAACGCGAACTGGATGCGCGCCGCCAGCAGGCCGCCACGCCCGGCAACTGACGTTTTTCCTCCCCACGCTCTAGGTACGCAATGTCCGCCGACACCGACGCCGCCGATCTGCAGAGGCTGGCCAGCAAGGCCATCTCCCAGCCCCTGGTCACCCACATCTACACCGCCGATCCGTCGGCGCACGTGTTCGAGGGTGCGCTGTACATCTATCCCTCGCACGACATCGACGCCGGCATCGCCTTCAACGACGACGGCGGCCATTTCGACATGGAGGACTACCACGTGTTCCGCATGGACAGCGCCGATGGTCCGGCGGTGGACTGCGGCGTGGCGCTGCACGTCAAGGACGTGCCGTGGGCGCAGCGGCAGATGTGGGCGCCGGATGCGGCGTGCAAGGACGGTCGTTACTACCTGTATTTCCCGGCCAAGCGCGCCGACGGCATCTTCCAGATCGGCGTGGCCATCGGTTCGCGTCCGGAAGGGCCGTTCACCGCCGAGCCGCAGGCCATCGACGGCAGCTACTCGATCGATCCGGCGGCGTTCGCCGACGACGACGGCGAGCACTATCTGTATTTCGGCGGGATCTGGGGCGGGCAGCTGCAGAAGTACCGCGACAACGCCTATGCGCAGGCGCACGAGGAACCGGCCGCCGACGAGCCGGCGCTGGGCCCGCGCGTGGCGCGGCTGCGCGCGGACATGACCCAGTTCGCCGAGCCGCCGCGCGAGGTCAGCATCGTCGACGAACACGGCCAGCCGCTGCTGGCCGGCGACCATGCGCGCCGTTTCTTCGAAGCGCCGTGGCTGCACAAGTACGGCGGCCGCTACTACCTGTCGTACTCGACCGGCAACACGCATCTGCTGTGCTACGCGATCGGCGATTCGCCCTACGGTCCGTTCACCTACCAGGGGCCGTTGCTGAGCCCGGTGGTCGGCTGGACCACGCACCATTCCATCTGCGAGTTCCAGGGCACCTGGTACCTGTTCTATCACGACGCCGTGCTGTCCGGCGGCGTCACCCACCTGCGCTCGATCAAGCTCACCGAACTGCGGCACGATGCGCAGGGGCGCATCGCGTTGGTCCATCCGTACGGGGAGTGAGGACGGCGTAGACCGGTTCGCCGGCCCGCGGCGCACGCGCCGCGCCGGCCACCGTTGCGCGTGCGCAGGCGCAGCGCGGCTTACGGCATCCAGACCAGGTTCTGGGTCTGCGCATCGGCCGTGACCTTCTCGATCTTGCCGGCAGCGTCGAAGGACACCTGGAACTCGCCGAAGCTGGTCAGCCAGTAGCGCCACAGCTTGGCGTCCAGGTTCGGGTTCTCGCTGCTGATCGGGTAGCCCAGCGCCATCAGCGTCTGTTCGCGGGTCATGCCCTTGGTGATGCGGCTGCTGCCGATCGCCTCGCGGATCTTCGGCGGATACGCCGCCAGCTTGAGTTTGGGATCCTGCGCGACCACGTAGCGTTGGGCGAAGGCCTCGTTGCTCAGGTCGCGGCTGTAGTCGTTGCCGATCGATTGCTTCTGGCCGTCGATCAGCAGGTTGACCCGATAGCGGCCGAAGCCGGTGACCTTGACCGGGGTGCCGGCGGGGATCACCCGCTTGCCGTTCTCGGCGTAGTTGCTGTCGCTGATCCAGCTGCCGTCGCTGCGCATGTTGCAGCACAGGAAGCCGTCGTACTTGGTGTCCGCCGCCGCGGCCAGGCCGGGGAGGGCGGTGGCCAGGACCAGGGCGAGCAGGGACGGGGTGGGACGCATGGAAGACTCCTTTCTGGCGGCGCGGCAGCCGCGGTTGGCGGCGCCCAAGCGCGGCGCCGTGCCGGTTCCCGGCGCGTGCATTGTGCCGGCAAGCGCGGCCGCGGAAAATGCCGGCGCCGCGCACGGTGACGACGGGTGCATTGGCTGTGTATGCTCGGACGCAATGGACGACATGACGCCCGCCGAGATCTCCTTGCGCATCGACGCCCTGCGTCGCGAGCACCGTGCGCTCGACGAACAGATCCAGCGCACCCCGGCCAACCTCGACGACGAACTGCAGGCCAAGCGGCTGAAGAAGCGCAAGCTGCAGCTCAAGGATTGCATCATGCGCCTGGAAAACCTGCTGATCCCCGACGAACCGGCGTGAGCGCGGCGACGTTCTTCAGCATCGGTCACTCCACCCGCAGCCTGGACGCGTTCCTGGAGATCCTGCGCGGCGCGCAGATCGCGCATCTGGCCGATGTGCGCGCGTTTCCGTATTCGCGGCGCTTCCCGCAGTTCGACGGCAGCGCGCTGGCCCAGACCCTGGCGGCCGAAGGCATCGGCTACCAGCATTTCCGCGCGCTGGGCGGGCGCCGCGGCAAGCAGCCGGGCGTGGACCCGCAGCGCAACGGCTACTGGCGCAGCGTCAGCTTCCACAACTATGCCGATTACGCGCTGGGCGCCGAATTCGGCGAGGCATTCGCCCAGCTGCGCGAACTCGGCAGCCGTGGCGCGTGTGCGGTGATGTGCGCCGAGGCCTACTGGCGCCAGTGCCACCGCCAGATCATCTGCGACCACCTGCTGCACCACGGCCACCCGGTGATCCACCTGATCGATGCCAAGCGCCAGGAGCCGGCCGTGCTCAACCCGGCCGCGCGCAGCGACGCGCACGGGCAGCTGGTGTATCCGGCGGACGCCGCGCCTGCCGGGTCGGTGACTGGCGATCTGTTCGGCGCGTGAGCGGCTGCATACCCGGCACCCTGTAGGAGCGGCTTCAGCCGCGACAGGCCTTACCGGTAACGTCTGTCGCGGCTGAAGCCGCTCCTACAGGGGCGCGCGATGGCTAGCGAAAGCGACGCCGGCGCCATCGCTGCTCAATCCTGCGACACCACCGGCTCTTCCGGCTTCGCCGCTTCCGGGCTGACCCGCTCGATGGTGTGGCGCAGTTCGCGGCCGAGGATGAACTTGGCGTCTTTCGCCCACGCGTCCAATCGTTCGTCGAACATCAGCTTGCTGTTCTCGTCCGGCCACACCAGCTTCAGTTCGCGCAGCTTCTGGATGAAGCCGCGGAACAGGGTCTTGTCGAAGAACTCCGGTGCGGCCGGGGCGTACAGCAGGCTCAGGCGTTGCGCAGCCTGCTGGCACAGGCTTTCCAGTTCGCCGGCGCCGAGCTTGCCGGGGCCGTTCTTGACCAGCACCGAAATGGCGATGTAGTAGCGCTCGAAGGCCTGCTGCAGCGAATGCCCGATCGCGCGCAGGCGGAACACCTCGTCGGTCTGCCCGGTGTTGCGCGCCAGCACCCCGCCGTCGTCGTCGTTGACCTGCAGCAACAGCCCTTCGCGCACGAACACCGCGATGGTGCGCTCGATGCGTTCGGCGAACTGGTCCTCGCTCCAGGGCAGGAACAATTCGGCCTGCAGGAACGGATACACGGTGCGGCCCAGCCGCAGCAGCCCGGCGCGGCTCATGCGCCGGTTGTTCTGGAAGCAGCACGCCACCCACGAAGAGGCGGTGAACAGGTGCAGCACGTTGTTGCGGAAGTAGCTCAGCAGCACCGCGTTGTCGCCGTTGACGCTGAGCACGTCGCCGAGCGGATGCGGCGTGCGGGTCAGCACGTTGATCTCTTCGGCGTGGGCGATGATGCGCTCGGGCGAATGCGGGGTGACGGTGACCCGGTCCGAGTACGGCAGTTCGGCCAGCAGCTTCTTGCACAGCTCGATCTGCGCGATCAGGTCGGCCTCGCCCATCGCGTGCTTGGGCGTGGACAGCAGCGCCAGCGCCAGCAGGTTGACCGGATTGACGTCGGCGGCGGCGTTGATGTGCACCTGGATCTGTTGCGCCAACGCATCGACGGTGCCGTTCAGCCAGGTGGGTTTCTCGTCTTCGCCCAGCGGCTGGCCGTCCCATTCCGGCGCGCGCTGCGCCAGCACCTGGCTCAACGCGATCGGCTCGCCGAAGTTCACCACCACCTGGCCGTAGTTCTGCTTTAGCACCTTGGGGATGCCCCACAGCAGCGCCCAGATCGATTCCTTCTCCTTGGGTCGGCCGCTGAGCTCGTCGAGGTAGCTGTTGCCTTCCATCAGCTTCTCGTAGCCGACGTAGATCGGCTGGAACAGCACCGGCTTGCGCGGCTGGCGCAGGAACGCGCGCAGGGTCATCGCGATCATGCCGCCCTTGGGCTGCAGCAGGCGGCCGGTGCGCGAACGCCCGCCTTCGACGAAGTATTCGATCGAGTAGCCGCCGGCAACCAGCTGCGCCACGTATTCGCTGAGCACCGCCGAGTACAGCGCGTTGCCCTTGATCGAGCGGCGGATGAAGAATGCGCCGCCCTTGCGCAACAGGGTGCCGACCACCGGCAGGTTGAGGTTGATGCCGGCCACGATGTGCGGCGGCACGATGCCGCGTTCGTACAGCAGGTAGGACAGCAGCAGGTAGTCCATGTGGCTGCGGTGGCTGGGCACGTAGATCACCTCGTGCCCGGGCGCGGCCTCTTTGAGCTTGTCCAGGTGGTGCACCAGCACGCCGGCGTAGATGCGGTTCCACACGTGGGTCAGCAGGAAGCTGGCCGAGCGCACCACCGGGCTGGAATAGTCGGCGGCGATTTCCCAGGCATAGGCGTGGGCCTTGCGCCAGGCGTCCACCGGCTTGCTGTTGTCGCGTTTGGCCTGCGCGGCGATCGCCTCGCGCACCGGCTCGGCGGCCAGCACCTGGTCCACCAGCAGGCGCCGGGTGGACAGGTCGGGCCCGATCACCGCCTCGCGGATGCGCCGGAAATGGGTGCGCAGCACGCGCTGCAGCTTGCGCACGGTGCGTTCCGGCGGCAACCC
The DNA here is from genome assembly GCF_041245805.1 of Xanthomonas sp. DAR 34887. Taxonomy (NCBI): domain Bacteria; kingdom Pseudomonadati; phylum Pseudomonadota; class Gammaproteobacteria; order Lysobacterales; family Lysobacteraceae; genus Xanthomonas; species Xanthomonas tesorieronis. The sequence continues at coordinate 5,233,917 of NZ_CP162490.1, read as the reverse complement.
TTCCTCGATCGTCGCCCGCATCGACACCGGCGGGGCGAAGCGCACGATGGTGCTGCGGCCGTTGAGCAGCACGCCGAGCAGGCGGCGGAAGCTGCCGACCAGCGCCCAGTTTTCCGAGAACAGCACCGCGAACCAGCCGCTCTGCTTGTCCGGGGCGCGGCCGACGAAGATCGACACCGGCACCAGATGGATGTCCAGGTCGGGGCGTTCGCGGTGCGCCTGCAGCAGCTTGGCCAACGAATCGGAGTGGGTCTTGGCGCCACGTTGCTCGGGGATCAGCGCGTTGTTGCTGCTGCGCCGCGACAGCGCCAGGTAGGCGCGCTTGCGTCCCAGCGGGTCGCCGGGCAGCGGCACCAGCGGCGACGGCAGGCCGGCTTCGCGGCAGGCCTTGTCCAGGATCAGCGCGTTGGACAGACCGTAGTCCTCCAGCACGTAGACCACCGGGCGGCCGTCGTCGTACTGGCTGGGTTCGGCCGGTTCGATGTTCAGACCCAGCCATGGATCGGCGATGCGCCCGAGCAGGCGCGCCCATAGCGGCCGCTTGGCAGCGCGCGCCGGGCTGGGCAGCGCGGCGGCGCCGGTGGCCGGCGCGCTGCCGGCAGCGTCGCCGCCGGTCGCGGAGGCGGGCGCGGGCGCCGGGTCCGAGGCGCGCGCAGCCGCAGCGTCGTCGGGGAAAGGGAGAGGATTTTGTTCTGGCATCGGCGTCATTATCGCTTAGCCAGCGGCGCGGGGTCGGCGGGCGGCGCCGGCGGCGCCTCGGACGAGGTCGCGCGCGGTGCCGCGGCGGCGGCCAGCAACGCGTCCACCTCGTGCAGGGTATCGCGCAGGTACCAGCGGCCCTGGCGGCGCACCAGCACCGCAGTGGTGTCGATCTCCGCGCCGCCCAGCGGGTACTGGATGCGCACGACGGCCTGATCGCCCTGCTGGCTGACCAGCCCGGTGCGCAGTTCGCGCGCGCTGGCGTCCAGGTCCAGGCCGTAGCCGGCCAGCACCGTCTTCAGCACGCCCAGGAACGGCCCGAGCCGCTGCAGGCTCTGTTCCATGCCCAGGCCGTGCAGGTCGGCATCGCTGCGCAGGCCGGTGCGGCGCGCGGCGGCGCTGAGTTGCGAGATCGCCGCCTGCGCGCGCTTGCGCTCGGCCAGCGGCGCCTGTTCGGCCCAAGCGCTTAGCGCCTCCACCAGTTGCACGTAGTGGCCACGCTGTTCAGGGGTGTAGTCGCTCTGGTTGCGCAGGTATTGCACGCCGAACAGGCCCAGCGAGTGCGCGGCCTGGCGCAGGCTCGCCGTCTGCCCGCCCAACTGCGCGTCGAAGGCGCGCTGCAGCGTGCGCTCGGCGTCCGGCGCGGACAGCGTGTCGAGCACTTCGGGCAGGCGTTCGGCCAGCGGCAGCTGGGTCAGCGGCCAGCGGCTGCGGTCCTCGCTCCAGGCCTGCTGCAACTGTTGATAGTGCGCGGGCGGCACCGCGGCGCGCGCATAGCCGGCCAGATCGTTGCGCTGCAGCGTATGCGCCAGTTCGCGCACCGCCGCGGCCGGCTCGGCGCTGGCGCCGGGCAGTTCGGCGGGACTGCGCTTGCATCCGGACAGGGCCAGCGCGGCAAGCAGCAGCACGGGAACGACTTGCAAGGGCGTGAGCCGGGTCTGACGTGGCGGCATATGGCGCTTAGCTCGTTCCCCAAAACGTTCCGCATCTTGCTGGGCGCGCGCGATTCGGGCAAGCCGTGCGCCATTGGCGGTGCGGGCGCGACGGTTGCGGCGACGGGACCCCGATGTCGCGTCGGGACAATTCCTGACCCGGCCGGACCGGTTGAGACAACGATGTCGCTGCGTTGTTGGCGTATCGCACGGTGTGCCGCCACATTGCGCAATGTTGCGGCGCATCATGTAACCGCTTGCAGTTGCTGTTAACGTCCGCCCACCTTGCATCGAGGTGGTACTGGACGGGGGTCCCAGTGCGATACACGTCCGACATCTTCCGCGCACTGTGTCACGCTGGTATCGGCCGTGGCGGATTGACCCTGGCCGGCCTCCTGTGTGGCCTGGCCATGACCCTGGCCGCGCATGCGCAGGACGGCCGTTTGCCGCCGCGCGACGCATGGCGTGCCTCCAGTTCTTCCAGCCAGGTCAAGGCGCAGGCGATCGTCTACCTGATCGACGGCGATGCCACCACCCGGACCGGCGGTGCGTTCAGTCCCGGCCATTGGTTCCAGGTCGACCTGGGCCGTGCCGCGCGGCTCGGCGGCGTGCGCCTGCAATGGGACAGCGCCAATCCGGAAGGTTTCCTGCTGCAGGCCTCGCGCGACGGCCAGCGCTGGGACACGGTCTACACCATGGCCGACTCGATGGGCGGCACCGAGACGCTGTTCTTCGCGCCGCGCAGCGCGCGCTACCTGCGCCTGGCCAGTCCCGAACGCACCGCCGACTGGGGCATCTCGATCTTCGAGATGGAGCCGCTGGGCGAAGCGGACAGCGCGCGCCTGCGCGGCGTGCCGGCGGATGCGGCGGCGGCGCTGTGGCAAGGCGGCGCGGCGCTGGCCATGCCCGGCAAGGGCGCGCAGGCGCGGCAGCTGGAGATCGCGTTCCCGCGCGCGTTCGCCAGCGCCGGCCTGGTCGTCGAATTCGCCGGTGCGCATGGCGCGGCGCGGTTGCAGGCGCAGGATGCCGCGGGCCGTTGGCGCCAGTTGGCCGAGGACCCGCAGGCCGGGCAGAGCGACAGTGCCTATCTGGCCGGCATCGCGCCGGTCGAGGCGCGTGCGCTGCGGCTGAGCGTGGACGCTGCGCCCGGCGGCGCCGCACCGGCGCTGCGCCGCCTGCGCCTGCTCGGGCCGAAGGCGGTGATGACGCCGATGAAGCACTACCAGGTCGCCGCGCAGCGCGGCCAGGGTGCGCTGTTCCCGGCCTCGCTGCACATGCAGCAGACCTACTGGACCGCGGTCGGCATCCACGCCGGGCGGCAGAAATCGATCTTCGACGAGTACGGCAACCTGGAGGCGTGGAAGGGTGCGCCGCTGGTGCAGCCGCTGTGGCGCGACGCGTCCGGCACCGCCGCCGGCGCCGACGGCCACGCGCTGACGCATGCGCTGCGCGACGGCTGGAAGCCGATGCCGTCGGTGCGCTGGTCGCCGCAGCCGGGGCTGGAACTGCGCAGCGAGACCTTCGCCATCGAACAGGGTGGGCAACCGGTGACGCTGCTGCGCCACCGCCTGCGCAATACCGGCAGCAGCCCGGTCAGCGGCACGCTGTCGCTACTGGTGCGGCCGATGCAGATGAATCCGCCGTGGCAGAACGGCGGCCTGTCGCCGATCCACGACATCGCCGTCGAGGACGCCGCGGTGCGGGTCAACGGGCGCGTGCTGCTGGAATCGCTGAGCGCGCCCAGCGGCGCCGGCGCCGAGGCGTTCGGTGCGCATGGCGCCACCGAGATCACCCGCCACGTCGCCGCCGGCACGCTGCCGGCGCAGCGCGCAGCGCACGATGCCGACGGCCTGGCCGCGGCGATGCTGAGCTATGCGGTGACGCTGGCACCGGGCGCGCAGCAGGACGTGGTGCTGGCGTTCCCGCTCGGCACCGCCAGTGCCGATGCGCAGGGCCGCCTGCCGCCGGCGCCGGCGCTGGATCGCGCCGCGCTGCTCGGCGCCGATGCGCGCGATCCCGGCCGCAGCTTCGACGCATTGGCCGAGCGCGTGTCCGCCGACTGGCAACGCCGGCTCGGCAATGTCGGCCTGACCCTGCCCGACGCCAGTCTGGTCGACATGCTGCGCGCGCAGGCCGCCTACATGCTGATCAACCAGACCGGCCCGGCGATGCAGCCCGGCCCGCGCAACTACAACCGCTCCTTCATCCGCGACGGCATGGCCACCTCGGCGATCCTGCTGCGCATGGGCCAGGCCAAGGTCGCGCGCGACTACCTGCAGTGGTACAGCGACCACGCGGTGCACCCGAACGGCTTGGTGTCGCCGATCCTCAACGACGACGGCAGCGTCAACGACGGTTTCGGCTCGGACCTGGAATACGACAGCCAGGGCGAATACATCACCCTGGTCGCCGATGTGGCGCGCCTGGACGGCGGCCCGGACAGCGTGCGCGCCTACCTGCCGAAGGTGAAGCTGGCGATGCAGTTCATGCAGGAACTGCGCGAGCGCACCCTGGTACCCGGCTACATGGCCGAGCAGCCGGCGCCGGAGCGTTTCCGCGGCATCCTGGCGCCGTCGATCAGCCACGAAGGTTATTCCAGCCCCACCCACAGCTACTGGGACGACTATTGGGCGCTGAAGGGCTGGCACGATGGCGCATGGCTGGCCGAGTCGCTCGGCGACGCCGCCACCGCGGCCTGGGCGCGCGAACAGTACGCCGCGCTGCGCACCTCGCTGGCCGCCTCGATCCGCGCCACCATGGCCTGGAAGGGTGCCGACTTCATTCCCGCCGCGGCCGACCTGGGCGATGGCGACCCGAGCAGCGTATCGATCGCGCTGGATCCCACCGGCCAGCAGGACCTGCTGCCGGAGCAGGCGCTGCGCACCACCTTCGCGCGCTATCTGGACGACGTGCGCAAGCGCAAGCAGCCCAATGCGTTGTGGGCGTATTCGCCGTACGAGATGCGCAACGTGCTGACCTACGTGCATCTGGACCAGCCGCAGGTCGCCGACGAACTGCTGCAGGACATGCTGCGCGACCGCCGCCCGTTCGAATGGCAGGTGCTGGCCGAAGTGGTGCATTCGCGGCCGCGCTTCCCGCGCTACCTCGGCGACATGCCGCATACCTGGATCGGCGCCGAGTACGCGCGCACCGTGTTCGGCATGCTGATGCACGAGGGCGACGACGCGCTGGTGCTGCTGCCGGGCACGCCGCCGGCCTGGGTCGAGGGCGAGGGCCTGGCGGTGCAGCGCCTGCCCACCGCCTACGGCCAGCTGAGCATGCGCGCGCGCCAGCGCGGCGACACGCTGCGGATCGAGCTCGACAGCGGCCTGCGTGCGGGCACCGCGGTGCGCGTGGCCTGGCCCTCGCGCACGCGGCCGACGCAGCTGCGCGTGGACGGGCGGCGCATCGACGCCTACGACGCCGCCGGCGTGGTGCTGGCCAAGCCGTTTCGGACCCTGGAGGCACGCTGGTGAATCCGCGCATCGCACACGCGCCGGAACAGCGCGCGAGCATCACCATCAAGGACGTGGCGCGCCTGGCCAACGTGTCGGTGGCGACGGTGTCGCGCACCATGAACGGCCACCAGCACGTGGCCGAAACGGTGCGTGCGCGCGTGCTGGAAGCGGCGCGCACCCTGCACTACGTGCCGCACCATGCCGCGCGCAGCCTCAGCAGCCGTCGTACCCACACCATCGGCGTGGTATTGCCCGACCTGCATGGCGAGTTCTTCTCCGAACTGATCCGCGGCATCGATACGGTCGCGCGCGAGCGCGGCCTGCACCTGCTGGTGTCCAGCTACCACGGCGAGCCGGAAGAGCAGCGGCTGGCGGTGCGGCGCATGCCTGGACGCGTGGACGGACTGCTGATCATGTCGCCCTATCTGAGCACCGACGCCGGCGAAGCCGCGGACATGCTGCCGGGCACGCTGCCGGCGGTGCTGATGAACTGCGCCGAGCGCATCGCCGATGCGCAGGTGCTCAACGTGGACAACTACGGCGGCGCGCGGGCGATGACCCGCCACCTGCTCGACAGCGGCCATCGCCGCATCGCCTTCATCGCCGGGCCGGACGACAACTTCGACGCGCGCGAACGCCTGCGCGGCTACCGCGACGAACTGCGCGAGCGTTGCCCGCAGGTGCCGCCACGGGTGTTACCGGGCGATTTCGACGAAGCCTCCGGCTACCGCGCCGGGCAGGCGTTGCTGCAAGGCCAGCGTCCGGACGTGGTGTTCGCGGCCAACGACATGATGGCGCTGGGTTGCCTGTTCGCCTTCACCCACGCCGGCCTGCGTGTGCCCGACGACATCGCCCTGGCCGGATTCGACGACGTGCCGATGGCGCGTTACGTGCATCCGGCGCTGACGACGATGCGGGTGGACATCGCCGGCTTCGGCGCGCGCGCGATGCAGTTGCTGATCGCCGCGCTGGAACCGCACGCCGCGGTGCCAGCCGCGGACGCCCCGCTTTCCACCGATATCGCCCCGCAACTGATCGTCCGCGCGTCCAGCGGCCAGCGAGGGACCGCCATGGACTGACATCGCCCATCGCGTTTTTTTGCCGTCACCTTTGCATCCAACTAGAAGAAACAACGAATGAACCCGTTTACTGCCCTGGGAGGGGTTTCTGTCATGAAGAGAAAGCGTTCCGCTTCCAATATGCCCGCACGCAGCCTGCTGTGCTGCGCCCTGGCGACCAGCCTGTTCGCAGCGATGCCGGCGATGGCGCAGACCAGCACCGCGATCCTGCGCGGCCAGGTCGCGCAGGCCCAGGCCGGCACCGAAGTCGTCGTCACCAACACCGCCACCGGTTCGGTGCGGCGCACGCAGGTCGCCGCCAACGGCAACTACACCATCGTCGGCCTGCCGCCGGGCACCTATACGGTCGAGGCCAACGGCATCAAGCGCGATGTGACGCTGCAGGTCGCCTCCTCGTCCACGGTCGATCTCGACGCCGGCACCACCGCCGCGCCGGGCGGCGCCGCGACCACGCTGGACACGGTCACCGTGACCGCGCCGATGCTCAAGGACGTCAAGACGTCGGAAGTGGGCAACGTGGTATCGCTGCGCCAGATCCAGCAGCTGCCGCAGGCCACGCGCAACTTCCTCGAGTTCGCCGACACCGTGCCGGGCATGGTGTTCCAGGTCGACGGCAGCGGCAACACCAAGCTGCGTGGCGGCGCCTCCAACGCCAGCGCCGGCAACCTGTACATCGATGGCGTCGGCCAGAAGAGCTATGTCCGCGGCGGCGGCATCGCCGGGCAGAGCGACACCCAGGGCAACCCGTTCCCGCAGCTGGCGATCGGCGAATACAAGGTCATCACCTCCAACTACAAGGCCGAGTACGGCCAGATCAGCGGCGCGGCGATCACCGCGGCGACCAAGTCCGGCACCAACGAGTTCCACGGCGAAGCGTTCTACCGTTATACCGACCAGGACCTGCGCGACAAGCGTCCGGACGAGAAGAACACCGAGAAGACCGATTCGCAGATCAAGGAATACGGCTTCGCGCTCGGCGGCCCGATCATCCAGGACCGCATGCATTTCTTCGTCGCCTATGAGGGCAAGGAAAACGCGTCGCCGAAGACCGTCCTTTCCAGCCCCGAAGCGGCGCCGTACGTCGGCTACCTGCCGGCTAACCTGTCCAGTCTGTACGGCCCGGCCAACCTGCCGTTCACCGAGGACCTGTACTTCGGCAAGATCGATTTCGAGCCGACCGACCGCGACCGTATCGAGTTGAGCGGGCAGTACCGCGACGAGACCCAGGTCGCCAACCTCGGCGGGCAGAGCGCCGCCGGCCACGGTACCAACAAGATCAACAAGGACAAGCGCGCCAACCTGCGCTGGCAGCACAGCGCCGACAACTGGTTCAACGAGTTCATCGTCGGTACCGAAAATTCGGAGAACAACCCGACCCCGATGAGCATCGGCAACGGCATTCTCTACAACTACCTGTCCCCGCGCGCCGGCTCCACCGACGTGGACGAGTACAGCTTCCTGCAGACCGGTTCGGCCGGTGGTGCCAACGTGCAGCGCAAGAGCCAGAAGGGTTGGTTCCTGCAGAACGACCTGACCTTCACCAGCTTCGAGTGGCATGGCGAGCACACCATCAAGATGGGCGTGAGCTACAAGGACATCAAGCTGACCTCGCAGGACGCGGCCGCGTTGAATCCGCAGTTCAGCTACTCGGTGGGCGCCAATGGCGTCGCTTCCACGCCCTACCGAGTGGACTTCGTCGCCCCGTACGCCACGCCGGGCCAGAAGGCCACGGTGGAATCGCCGTCCAAGCAGTACGGCATCTACATCCAGGACGACTGGGCCGCGACCGACAAGCTGATGATCAACATCGGCGTGCGCTGGGACTACGAGAAGAGCCCGGCCTACACCGACTTCGTCACCTCGCCCGACTTCGTCGCCGCGCTGTATGCCGACGATCCGGAGAATCCGGGCCATCCGTGGGCTGATCGCCTGCTGCCCAGCGGCATCAACGTGGCCGACTACATCAGCACCGGCAACAACCGCAAGAACTTCAAGGACGCCTGGGCGCCGCGCCTGGGCTTCTCCTACGATTTCTTCGGCGACGAGAGCGCCGTGCTGCATGGCGGCGCCGGCCGGTCCTACGACCGCAACCTGTTCGAGCAGCTGGCACTGGAAACAAGCAAGGCGGCGCTGTCGCCGGTCGCGGTGTACTTCCAGAACCCGGCCACCGGCCAGTGCTATCGCTCCGACCGCGTCTGCACCGCATGGGATCCGCGTTATCTCAACGGTGTGGATCAGCTGACCTCGATCCCCGGCGTCAGCGGCAGCGCCGAGCTGTTCATGTTCAACAACAAGCTCAAGACGCCGTACAGCGACCAATACAGCATCGGCATCAGCAACCAGGTCGGCGACTGGCTCACCGACGTGACCTTCCAGCGCATCCTCAGCTACGACGGCTTCGCCATGTCGCTGATCAACCGCTACCCGGATGGTTCCTACTTCCAGAACGGCAGCGCGCCGTGGGGCGAGCCGGTGCCCGGCTACCAGAACACCATCATCGGCAGCAACGGCCTGGAGCAGCGCAGCAGCCAGGTCCTGTTGTCGGCGGAGAAGCCGTACACCAAGGAGTCGGGTTGGGGCTTGAACCTGTCCTACACCCACACCAGCGCCCGGCAGAACCGCAACATCGACGAGCCCTACGCGTTCGACAAGGCGACCATCCACGACTACCCGTTCGTGAAGTCCGATGCCGTGGCGGCGCACCGCTTCGTCGCGTCCGGTTCGATCGACGGTCCGTGGGGCGTCACCTTCGGCGCAAAAGTGGTGCTGGCTACGCCCGAGCCGATCAATACCATCGCCTGCTACGGCAAGGTCGATGCGGATGGCGGTACCTGCCAGCAGGTCGGCGTGGTGCCGCCGGCCAGCGGCAAGTTCCTGCTCGGCGGCAAGATCTGGGGCTACCGCACGGTGGATTTCCAGGCGACCAAGGAGTTCACGGTGTACAACGACTACAAGCTGTCGGCGCGCATCAATCTGCTCAACGCCTTCAACTTCAAGAACTACACCTCGTACGTGTACAACGGCTTCGGTTCCAACGGCCAGTTCGATCCGGACATCACCATCAACAAGACGGGCGATATCAATTATTTCCCGCGCACGGTGAGCTTCGAAATCGGCGCCAAGTTCTGATCCACCGCAACGGCCCACGCGCGTGCCGGACCGGCGCGCGTGGGATTTTCCGGACGGGGCCGCTTGGCCCCGTTCGCGTATCGGATACTTCCTTCTTTCCGCACAGGACCGCGCACGCATGATCGCCGCCCCTCTCCGCAACCTGGTCATCGTCGGCGGCGGCACCGCCGGCTGGATGGCGGCCGCCGCGCTGGCGCGCGTGCTGGGCCCGGACTACCGCATCACCCTGATCGAGTCGGAACAGATCGGCATCGTCGGCGTCGGCGAGGCCACCGTGCCGCACATCAAGGCCTTCAACAATCTGCTCGGCATCAACGAAGCCGAGTTCGTGCGCCAGACCCAGGGCAGCTTCAAGCTCGGCATCGAGTTCGTCGACTGGCACCGCCCGGGCACCTCCTACATCCACGGCTTCGGCACCGAGATCGGACATTCGCTCGGGCTGCTGCCGTTCCAGCAGTACTGGTTCAAGCAGGCGCTGGCCGGCAAGGCCAGGCCGCTGGGCGCCTACACGCTCAACACCGTGGCCGCCAAGCGCGGCAAGTTCATGACTTCGGCCAGCGACGCGCCGCCCAATTCGCCGCTGGCCAACATCGCCTACGCCTACCATTTCGACGCTTCGCTGTACGCGGCGTTCCTGCGCCGCTTCTCCGAGCAGCGCGGGGTGACCCGGCGCGAGGGCATCGTCGAGGAGGTGCAGCTGCATCCGGAATCGGGCGATGTGCGCTCGGTGCGGCTGGCGTCGGGCGAAACGATCGCCGGCGACCTGTTCATCGACTGCTCCGGTTTCCGCGGCCTGCTGATCGAGCAGGCGCTGCATACCGGCTATCACGATTTCACCCACTGGCTGCCGTGCGACCGCGCGCTGGCGGTGCCCTGCGCCAAGGTCGGCCCGCCGACGCCGTACACCCGCGCCACCGCGCGCGCGGCCGGATGGCAATGGCGCATCCCGCTGCAGCACCGCACCGGCAACGGCTACGTGTATTCCAGCGCGCACATCAGCGACGACGAAGCCGCGGCCACGCTGCTGGCCAACCTGGACGGCGCGGCGCTGGCCGATCCGCGCCCGCTGCGCTTCGTCACCGGACGCCGCAAGCAGGTGTGGAACCGCAACGTGATCGCGCTGGGCCTGGCCAGCGGCTTCATGGAGCCGCTGGAATCCACCAGCATCCACCTGATCCAGTCCGGCATCTCCAAGTTGCTGGAGCTGTTCCCGCGCGAGGGCATCAGCCCGGTGCTGGTGCAGCGCTACAACGATCGCATCGCCTTCGAATTCGACCGCATCCGCGATTTCCTGGTGTTGCACTACACCGCCACCGAGCGCGACGACAGCGACTTCTGGCGGCAGTGCCGCAGCATGGCGATCACGCCGGACCTGCAGGCCACGCTGGACCTGTTCCGCGACAGCGGGCGCTTCTACCGCAACGGCGAGGAGATGTTCGCCGAGATCAGCTGGGTGCAGGTGATGGTCGGACAGGGCATCCTGCCGCGCGCCTACCACCCGCTGGTGGACCAGATACCGGCGGCGGACATCGAACGCTTCGTCGCCAGCATCGAGCAGACCATCGGCCATTGCGTGGACGCGATGCCGCCGCACCAGGCCTTCATCGACCGCTATTGCGCGGCCGCGCCGCGCTGAGCGGGGCGCCCGGCCGCGTGCCGGGCATAAAAAAAGAGGCCTCGCGCACCAAGGCGCGGGCCTCTTCAAAATCCGACCGAAGCCGGAGAACGGTTTGTGGCGCATCTCCGGCAGAGCCGGACGCTGCGCATGCTACCGGCAGCGCACAGCTAATGCAATGGTTTAAGTTTTATTTGCTAAGTAGTTGATATTTAATGATGGATCAGCGCGCCGACGCGTTCGCCAGGGTGGCGGCGATCTCGCGCTGGATCGCTTCGGCGGCGGCGCGCGGGTCGGCGGCCTGGCGGATCGGGCGGCCGACCACGATCGCATCGGCACCATCGGCGAAGGCCTGGGCCACGCCGACGGTGCGCTGCTGGTCGTCGCCGACCGGGCCGCCGGGGCGGATGCCCGGGCACACGATCGAGAAGCCGGCACCGGTGGCGCGGCGGATCGGTGCCGCTTCCTGGCCGGACGCGATCACCCCGTCGATGCCGGCGGCATGCGCGGCCAGGGCACGCTCCACCACCACGTCCTGCGGTTCGCGGTCGATGCCCATCGAGGCCAGGTCGGCGCGGCCCATCGAGGTCAGCACGGTCACCGCCAGCAGGCGCATCTCGCTGCCGTTGGCCTCGGCCGCGGCCTGCATCATCGCCGGGTGCCAGCCGTGGATCGTGCAGTAGTCCACCGGCCACTGCGACAGGCGCCGGATCACCCCGCCGACGGTCGCCGGGATGTCGAAGAACTTCAGGTCCACGAACACGCGCTTGCCGCGCGTGGCCAACGTCTCCAGCACATCGAAGTACTCGCCGGAGGCCAGCAGCTCCATGCCGATCTTGTAGAACGCCACCGCGTCGTCGAGCCGCTCGATCCACTCCAAGGCCTGCGCGCGATCGGGCACGTCGAGGGCGAAGATCAAGCGCTCGTGCGCCTGCAGCGGCAGCGGCGCGCGGCTCACTGCGCCAGCTCCAGCGCGTCGCGCTTGGCCTGGTGGCGCGCGGCGCGCGGCTGGGCGAAGTCGTTGTTGAACAGCGCCGGCTCCCAGGAGCCGTAGCTGGGATTGGGCAGCATCCACCAGCGCTCGCCGAACCAGTCGTGGTACTGCTGCAGCAGCTGCGCGCGGCCGTCGGGCGTGTTGGCCACGACCTGCACGAAATCGCCGAGCTGGTCGCCGAACTGCATCAGCACCCGGTATTGCTGGCCGACCAGCTTGCGCCGGCAGTTCTTCTCCGAGCCGTTCTGCTCGCAGTCCTTGACCACCGTGCCCAGGCCCAGCAGCACGCTGTTGTCGGCCACCGGCAGGCCGGCGCTGCGCAGGTTGGCCAGGGTCGCGTCGGTCAGGTGCACCGCGCGGTTGCTCACGTACAGCACGGTGATGCCCTTGGCGTCGGCCGCCTTGGCGAAATCGACCACGCCGGGGATCGGCTTGGCCTTCTTCTCGGCCACCCACTGGTCCCAGCTGACCTCGTCGTATTCCTTGCCGTTGCGGATCAGCCGCGCCTGGTAGGGCGAGTTGTCCAGCACCGTCTCGTCCACGTCCATCACCACCGCCGGCTTCAGCCCGGTCGCCGCGTTGCCGCGTTCCTCCGGCACCAGCGCGTCCCAGTTCGGCTCCTTCAGCGCCGCATCCAGCCGGTCGGCGGCGGCGCGATAGGTCTGCTCGGCGACGGCCCGGTACTCGGCCGAGCGCTGCATCCACAGCACCGCGTTGAGGTTGTCGTCGCCGGCCACCGGGGTGCCGGCGGTCTTGGCGGCCGGCGTCGCCGAGGCATCGGTGGCCGGCGTCTGCGGCTTGCAGGCGGACAGGGCAAGCACGGCGCAGGCCAGTGCGGTGCGGGCGATCGGGGTCATCGGGCGCGGGAACCTAGCGGGGGAATCGACCGATTTTAGCGGGTTGCGGCTGGCGCCGCCTCGAGAGAAGGCCCCACACCTGCGGTTCGGGCCACCGCGGCAGCGTCGCCATGCGCCTGGTGCATCTCGTAGACAAATATGAGTAAGAGTGACGCCGTCCCGGATGGCGCGAGGTCCAGGTCACGCAATTTCTCGAGCGTTAGGGGATCTCCCGACAGCGCGTCGGGGCGGTCCGGATTCTCCGTTCCCGTGGTGTGCACCACAGTTCGCCCTGCATGCACGCGAGGTGCAGCGCCAGTCGGAAGGATGTGATCGACGCCCTGCGCAGGCAGGGAAACGCCGGATGCGTATTACAGGGGAATTACCGTGGTGTCGTGGAGAAAGGGAACCGTCCTTGCCGTTTTGGCGGCATGCGCCTGCGCAGGCCGCGCGTTGCCCGCACAGGCCCAGGAGCAGCCGACCACGCTCGACCGCCAGGAACAGCTGCGCCAGGCCGAGGAAGTGCAGCGCAAGCAGGAACAGGACCGGCAGGCGCCGTTCGCCGGCCCGCGTGAAGCAGCGGCCCCGGCCGACATGCGCAGCACCGCGCTGCCCACCGAAACCCTGTGCTTTCCGATCCAGCGCGTCCAGTTGGGCGGCGCCGGCGCCGATGGTGCGCGCTTCGCCTGGCTGTGGCTGTACCTGCGCCAGTACCAGGGGCGCTGCATCGGCCGCGAGGGCATCGACCTGATCCGCCGCCGCGCGCTCGACCAACTGGTCGCGCGCGGCCTGGTCACCACCCGCATCGGCGTGCCCGAGCAGGACCTGTCCAGCGGCCGCTTGCGCTTCGAGCTGATGCCCGGCCGCTTGCGCCAGGTCCGCGTCGCGTCTGCCGATGGCCGTGCGGAGGTTGAACAACGTGCCTGGCGCAGCGCCTTGCCGCTGCGGCCGGGCGACCTGGTCGATCTGCGCGCGATCGAGCAGGCCGTGGAGCAGTTCAAGCGCGTGCCGTCGCAGGACGCCAAGATCGACATCGCCCCGGGCGAGCAGCCCGGCGAGTCGGACCTGGTGATCACCCTGCAGCACACGCGGCGCTGGCGCAGCGTGCTCAACGCCGACGACTCCGGCGTGCGCGCCACCGGCCGCGTGCAGGGCGGCATCGACTTCGCGCTGGACGCGCCGTTGGGCCTCAACGATCTGCTGTCGATCGGCTACAACCACGATCTGGAGGACCACGGTGCCGAGCGCGGCACGCGCGGCAACAGCCTCAGCTACAGCGTGCCGTGGGGCTGGTGGACGTTCGCGCTGTCGCTGTCGTCCTACCGCTACCACCAGCGCGTGGACGGCTATCTGCAAAGCTTCCAGTCCAGTGGCGAATCCAACAGTGCCCAGCTCGACCTGCAGCGGGTCATCCATCGCAACGGCAGCAGCAAGACCACCGCCGGCGTCGTCGTGGCCAAGCGCGAGGCGCGCAGTTACCTGGATGGCATCGAGATCGGCATCCAGCGCAGGCATACCACCAGCGCCGAAGGCTACCTGAGCCATCGCCGCTATCTGGGGCCGATGCAACTGGACCTGCGCCTGGCCCACCGCCGCGGCACGCCGTGGTTCAACGGGCAATGGACCGGTTACGACCCGGCGGTCGGCTTCCCCAGCTTTCGCTACGGCGTCACTACGCTGGATGTGAGCACCGGATTGCCGTTCAAGCTCGGCAGCGTGGCCGCCAGCTGGGACAGCAGCCTGCACGCGCAGACCGCCTCGCAGCTGTTGCTCGGCTCGGAATTCATCAGCATCGGCGGGCGCTACAGCGTGCGCGGCTTCGATGGCGAACGCACCCTCGGCGCCGAACGCGGCGCCTATTGGCGCAACACGCTCAACCTGCCGGTGCAGCGCCTGGGCATCGTCCCCTACCTGGGCGTGGACGCCGGCCGCATCGGCGGCCCCAGCGCCAGCGGGCAGGACGGACGCAGCCTGGTCGGCGCCTTCGTCGGCGTGCGCGGCGCGCGCGGCGGACTCAGCTGGGACGGCTTCGCCGGCTGGGATCTGCACGCGCCACGCGATTTCGACACCGCGCAGCCGGCTTACGGCATGCGCCTGACCTATCAGTTCTGACCCTGGGCCGCCATTTGGCGGGCCGGGTTTTTGTTTTTTTGAGCGCCTCTGGCGCGACGAGAGAGAAATGGCGATGGACAAGGATTCCGCTGGCGTGCGCACCACGATGGCCGAGCGCTTCAAGCGCGGCGTGGCGATGCTGCTGTGCTGCACCGTCACCTGGACCTCGCTGCCGCTCTACGCGCAAGTCGTGCCGGTCGCCAATCCAGGCGGGCAACAGCCCGGCCAGCAAGCGGCGGCCAACGGCGTACCGGTGGTCGACATCGTCGCCCCGAACGCACGCGGCGTCTCGCACAACCGTTATTCGCGCTTCGACGTCGGCGCCAACGGCCTGATCCTCAACAACAGCGCCAACATTTCCAAGACCGAGCTCGGCGGCTACATCGCCGGCAACGACAACCTGAAGAACAGCGGTGCGGCCACGCTGATCCTCAACGAAGTCACCTCCAGCGCCAGCCGCCTGCAGGGTTACACCGAGATCGCCGGAGCCAAGGCGCAGCTGGTGATCGCCAACCCGAACGGCATCAGCTGCGATGGCTGTGGCTTCCTCAACGCGGCGCGGGTCACCCTGGCCACCGGCACGCCGCAACTCGGCAGCGACGGCGCATTGAACGGTTTCGGCATCACCGGCGGCGTGCTGAGCATCGGCAGCAACGGCCTGGACGCGTACAACGTCGATCGCCTGGATCTGCTGTCGCGGCAGCTCAGCGTGGACGGCTCGGTGTGGGCCAAGGATCTGCTCGCCAGCACCGGTGCGCAGCGCATCGGCTACGACGGCATGCTGTTGGAGCTGCTGCCCGGCAACGATGGCGCGGCGCCGTCGATCGGCATCGACGTGGCCTACCTCGGCGGCATGTACGCCGACCGCATCCGCCTGATCGCCACCGAAGCCGGCGTCGGCGTGGTCAGCCGCGGCACCCTGGCCGCGCAGAGCGGCAGCCTGCAGATCGACAGCGCCGGCCAGCTCAGCCTGAGCGGGACCACGGTCGCCCGCGACGACGTGGACCTGCGCGCCGCAGGCGCGTTGACCCAGCAGGGCACGCTCGGTTCGCAGCAGGCCAACGTGCAGCTGCGCGCCGCGCAGCTGAGCCTGAGCGGCGACACCGTCGCCAGCGGCCTGCTCGACGCGCGCGCCAGCGGCAGCATCGTCCACAGCGGGCGCAGCAGCGCCGGCGCGATCAGCCTGCTCGGCTCCGAACTCGACGCCGGCGGCACGCTGTACAGCGGCGGCGCGTTGAGCCTGGACGCAAGCGGCACCCTGCGCAACAGCGGCGTGGCCTACGCCGGCGCCACGATGGCCCTACATGCCGGCGGCAGCTGGCTGCAGAGCGCCGGAACGCTGCAGAGCGGCGGCGCGATGAGCGTGCAGGCGATGCGGATCGACGCCGCCGGCACGCTCGATGCCGGTGCCGGCCTGGGCTTGCACAGCGACGGCGACATGCGCCTGTCTGGGCTGGTCCAGTCCTGGCAGGACGCCGCGCTGCAGGCCGGCGGCCGTCTCGACAATGCCGGCCAGCTCAGCGCCGCCGGCCATGTGGATATCGCCGCGACGGCGATCGGCAACAGCGCCAACGGCGTGCTGTCCGCCAGCGGCGACGTGGCCCTGGCGACCGCCGGTACGCTGGAAAACGCCGGCACCGTGTACGCCGGACGCGATCTGCGGATCGACGCAGCCGCATTCGCCAATGACGGCAGCAGCTATGCCGGCCGCAACGCGGATATCGCCAGCAGCGGCGCCATCCAAAGTCGCGGCAGCCTGGTCGCCGGCGACGCGCTGAGCGTGGACGCGGCGCAGTTCGCCAGCAGCGGCGAACTCGGCAGTCAGCGCGGCGGCACCAGCCTGCGCAGTCGCGGCGATCTCGCGCTCGACGGCGCCGTGGCAGCGAAGGGGGTGCTGACGGTGCAGGCCGCGGGCGAGCTGCACCAGTCCGGCACGCTCAGCGCGTCCAGCGCGCAGCTACAAGGCGCTGGCGACGCGCTGCTGGACGGTACGCTGAAGACCGACGGCGCACTGCAGCTGAGCGCCGACGGGCAACTGCGCAGCTCCGCCACGATCGCCACGGGCGGCGACGCCGATTTGCGTGCGCAAGGCACGCTGCTGCAAGCCGGGCAGATCCAGTCCGGCGGCGCGCTGCACTTGCAAGGCGCGGACATCGACCAGTCCGGCGTGCTCGACGCGGGCACCACGCTGTCCCTGCGCAGCGACAACGCGTTGCGCCTGGCCGGCACGATGCAGGCGCGCGGCGACGTGGCGCTGGACAGCGCTACCTCGCTGCAGAACCAGGCGCAGGTGGTGGCCGGCGGCAATCTGGCGGTGGCCGCGGACAGCGTGGACAACGCCGGCGGCGCGACCTTGTCGGCCAGCGGCGATGCGACGATCGCCAGTGCTTCCGCGCTGCGCAATGCTGGCAGCCTGCATGCCGATGGCGCCTTGCGCCTGAGCGCCGGCAGCTTCGCCCAGGCCGAGACAGGCAAGGCCTACGGCGGCGCAAGTCTCGACCTCGCCGCCACCGACGCGGTGGATAACCGCGGCGCGCTGGTCGGCGGCGGCGACGTGCGCATCAGCGCCGGCAGCATCGCCAGCAACGGCCAGCTCGGCAGCCAGCGCGGCCAGCTCACGCTCGACAGCCGCGGCGATCTGAACCTGGACGGCGTCGTGGTCGCGGCCGGTGCGTTGCGCGCCACCGCGCTCGGCGATCTGCGGCAGAACGGCAGCGTGCAGGCGCAATCGACACAGCTGCAGGCGGGCCGCAACCTGACCGTGGCCGGCTCGCTGCGCAGCGCGACGACGCTGCAATTGCAGGCGCAGCGCGCGCTGAGCGTTGACGGCCAGGCCGTTGCCGGCGGCGATCTGGATATGCGCGGCGCCAGCGTCGCGCTCGGCCAGGATGCCGTGGTGCAGACCGCCACGGCGCTGCAGGTGGACGCCGGCACGCTCGACAGCCGTGGCGCGCTGGATGCGGGCACGGATCTGAACCTGCGCAGCAGCGGCGCCCTCTCTCTGTCGGGCATCGCCCAGGGCGGGCGCGATGTCGCGCTGCAGGCGGAGCAGACCTTGGACAACCAGGCCCGCGTCTTCGCCGGCCGCGATCTGACCCTGAGCGCGGCCAGTGCGACCAACCAAGCGCAGGGCGAACTCTCGGCGCAGGCGGCGCTCGACGCCCACGTGCAAGGCGCACTCGACAACGCCGGCACACTGGAGGCAGGAAAGGCGCTGCGCCTGAGCGCAGGCAGCCTGCAGCAGAGCGGCCGTGCCTACGCCGGCGACACGCTGACCGTGCAGGTCGATGGCGTACTCGACAACCGCGGCGACCTGATCGCCAAGCGCGACGTGCGCCTGCAAGCCGGCAGCGTCGCCAGCAGCGGCCAGCTCGGCAGCCAGGAGGGGCAGCTGCTGGTCGATAGCCGCGGCGACGTACAGCTCGACGGCACCCAGATCGCCGCGACCGCGCTGCGCGTGCAGGCAGCCGGCGATCTGCAACAGCGCGGCACCACCAAGGCGCAGTCGCTGCAGTTGGGCGCCGGGCGCGACCTGAGCGTCGCCGGTGCGCTGCAAAGCGAAGCGGATCTGCAACTGCAGGCGCAGCGCGCGCTGAGCCTGGATGGTCAGGCCGTGGCCAGCGGCGCTGCGCAACTGAGCGCGGCGAGCATCGCCACCGGCGGCAACGCCGTGTTGCAGAGCGCTGCGGCGATCACCGTCGACGGCGCGACGATCGACAGCCGCGGCGCACTCGATGCCGGCACCGATCTGAGCCTGCGCAGCCAGGGCCAATTGACCTTGGCCGGCATCGCCCAAGGCGGTGGCGATGTGGTGCTGGACGCAGGCGCTGCGTTGGACAACAGCGCCCAGGTCGTCGCCGGTCGCGATCTGCATGTGAGCGCTGCCAGTGCGGTCAACCGCGCCGCCGGCACGCTGGCGGCGGACACGCTCGATCTGCGCGTCGCCGGCCTGCTCGACAACGCCGGCCGCCTGCGCGGCCAGAAGTCCCTTCTGCTGCAGGCCGGCAGCTTCCAGCACCGCGGCGAGCTGTATGCGGGCCAGGCGCTGGATCTGCACAGCGCCGGCGCGCTGGACAACCGCGGCACGCTGATCGCCGGCGGCGACCTGCGCCTCGACGCCGGCAGTCTCAGCAACAGCGGCCAGCTCGGCAGCGAAACCGGCCAGGTGACGCTGAGCAGCCAGGGCGACATGCAGCTGGGCGGCAGCGTGATCGCCGCGCAGGCGCTGAGCGCCAACGCGCTGGGCGATCTGCAGGTGGACGGTGCGCTCAAGGCGCAGTCGGCCACGCTCGCCGCCGGCCGCGACCTGAGCGTCGCCGGTGGCGCGCAGACCGCCGCCGCGCTGGAGCTGCAGGCGCAGCGCGCGCTGCGCGTCGACGGCCAGGCATTGGCCGGTGGCAATCTGCGCCTGCGCGGCGGCAGCATCGCCACGGGTACGGCCGCCGTCCTGCAAGGCGCGGCCGCCGTGACCTTGCAAGGCGGCGCCATCGACAGCCGCGGAACGCTCGATGCCGGCACCGATCTGACCTTGCGCAGCGACGGCGCGCTGGCGCTGGCCGGTGTGGCACAGGCCAAGCGCGACATCGCGCTCGATGCTGGTGCAGCGCTGAGCAATGCCGGTCTGGTCGTGGCCGGCCACGACCTGAGCGTTGCCGCGCAAAGCATCGACAACGCCGCCAGCGGCACGCTGGCCGCGCAGGGCGCACTGCAATTGTCCACCCCGGGAATCTTCGGCAACGCCGGCAACCTGCAGGCCGGCCAGGCCATGACGCTGGACGTGGGCACGCTGCAACACAGCGGCCAGGCCTACGCCGGCGATCGCCTGACGCTGCGCGCCAACGGTGCGGTGGACAACCAGGGCGACCTGATCGCCAACCATGACCTGCAGGTGGACGCCGCCAGCATCGCCAGCAGCGGCCAGCTCGGCAGCGAGAGCGGCCAGGTCGCGCTGACCAGCCAGGGCGACTTGCGCCTGGGCGGCACCGTCGCCGCGGCCACGCAACTGAAGGCGCAGGCGCAAGGCGATCTGGCGCAGTCGGGCACCCTCAGCGCGCAGGCGCTGGACCTGCACGCCGGGCGCGATATCGCGATGGCCGGTTCGGTCATGGCCGCACAGTCGCTGCAGGTCCAGGCGCAGCGCGACCTGCACGTGGACGGGCAAACCAATGCCGGCCAGGTCGTGTCGTTGAGCGCGGGCGCGGCATTGCGCACCGGCAGCCAAGCCGTACTGCACAGCGCCGGCGCGATCGCGCTGACCGGCGCGCGCATCGACAGCCAGGGCACGCTGGATGCCGGCACCACGCTGGCGCTGAGCAGCAGCGGCGCTCTCGCGCTCGCCGGCATCGCCCAGGCCGCGACGACGTTGAACGTGAATGCCGGCGGTGCACTGAGCAATGCCGCGCAGGTCGTGGCCGGCACCGATCTGACGCTGACCGCGGCCAGCGTCGACAACGCCACCAATAGCCTGCTCGCCGCGCAGGGCGATGCGACCCTGACCGTCAGTGGTGCACTGAACAACACCGGCGCGCTGCGTGCGCGCCAGCGCCTGCAGTTGGACGTCGGTTCGCTGCAGCAGACCGGGCAGAGCTATGGCCTGCAGCGCCTGGGCCTGACCGCCAGCGGCGCCGTCGACAATCGCGGCGACCTGATCGCCGGCAGCGCGCTGCGCGTGGAAGCGGCCAGCGTCGCCAGCAGCGGCCAGCTCGGCAGCGAAAGCGGCGACGTCGCACTGATCAGCCGGGGCGACCTGAGTCTGAGCGGCACCCTGGCCGCGGCGGGTGCGTTCAGTGCGCAAGCCGGCGGCGCGCTGTCGCAGAGCGGCGCGCTCAGCGCCGCCACCACGTTGCAACTGCAGTCGCACGGCGACCTGACCGTGGCCGGCACGCTATCGGCCACCCAGCTCGCGCTGACCAGCGACGCCGCACTGCTCCAGCGCGGCACCGTCAACGGCAGCGACATCGCCTTGCAGGCGCAACGCATCGACAACGCCGGGCAGACCCTGTCCAGCGGCAACCTGAGCCTGCGCGCAGGCGACATCGCCATCGGCGGCGTCGCCGCGGCCGGTGTGCGCAGCGACGGCAGTCTCG
Source organism: Xanthomonas sp. DAR 34887 (assembly GCF_041245805.1). Lineage (NCBI taxonomy): Bacteria > Pseudomonadati > Pseudomonadota > Gammaproteobacteria > Lysobacterales > Lysobacteraceae > Xanthomonas > Xanthomonas tesorieronis. Next base: position 5,212,977 of record NZ_CP162490.1, on the reverse strand, counting down.
GCGGCAGCGGTGCGCTGGACCTGCACGCCGACCGCACCCTGAGCGCCAGCGGCAAACTGATCGCCGCCGGCAATCTCACCGCGCAGGCCACCCAACTCGACCTGGCCGGCAGCACCACCCGCGTTGGCGGCGACGCCAGCCTGACCGCGAGCAACGGGCTGGATCATCGCGGCGCCGATCTGCTCGCTGGCGGCCTGCTGACCGTGCGCGCCGGCGGCAGCGTCGACAACGGCACGCTCAACGGCGTCGGCGGACAAATGCAGGCCGCGCGCCTGGATCTGGGCGCAGCGTCGTTGAGCAACAACGGCGGCACGCTGGTGCAGAGCGGCACCGGGCAGACCCGCATCGCCCTCACCGGCGCGCTCGACAATAGCAACGGCAAGCTGGCCACCAACGGCCAGGACCTGAACCTCAGCGCCGCGTCCTTGAACAACGCCCAGGGCCGCATCGAACACGCCGGCAACGGCACGGCCACGCTGAACATCGGCGGCACCGTCGCCAATGCCGGCGGCCGCATCCTCAGCCAGGGCCAGCTGCAACTCGGCGCCAATGCCGGCATCGACAACCAGAACGGTGCGATCGCCGCTGCCGGCGACGCCTCGTTGACCGCGACCAGCCTGAGCAATGTCGGCGGCAGCGTGTCGGCACGCGGCCTCAATGCCCAGCTCGGCGGCGCACTCGACAACCGCAGCGGCGTACTGCAGGCCGCCGGTGGCACCCTGACCGTGCGCGCCGACAGTCTCGACAACCGCAGCGGCACGCTGCAGGCCGTCGCTAGTGGTGGGATCGGCGGCGATCTGCGCGCCGACATCGCGCACACCTTGAACAACGATAGCGGCCTGCTCGGTGCCAGCACCGACGCCACCGTCGGCGCGGAAAACGTCAGCAACAGCGCCGGTACTGTCCAGGCCGGACGCGACCTGGCGCTGGCCGCGCGCGGCCAGCTCGACAACCACCAGGGCGGGCGCATCGGCAGCGGCCGCGATCTCAACGTCGCGGTCACCGGCGCGCTGCTCAACAGCGGCGGCCAGCTCGACAGCGGCAACGCGATGACCGTCTCCGGCGGCCGCATCGACAACAGCCAGGGCAGCATCGCCAACAACGGCGGCGGCCTGACCCAGCTCAGCACCGGCGGCGAACTGCGCAACGCCGGCGGCAGCCTGGGCGGACGCGGCAGCGTCGTGCTCGATGCCGCCAGCGTGGTCAACAGCGACGGCCAGCTGGTCGCCGGTGGCGATCTCGTCGCCAACACCAACGCGTTCGACAACCAGCGCGGCAACATCTACGCGGGCAATACGTTCCTGCTGCAGCGCGCCGGCGCCACGCTCGATAACCGCGGCGGCACGATCAAGGCCGAGCAGGCGGTGCGTCTGTCCCTGCAGAGCCTGAGCAACAGCGGCGGCCGCATCGGTGCCGGCAGCAGCGTCGGCGGTGCCGGCGACGTGGTCATCGATACCGTCGGCTTCGACGGCGCCGGCAACATCCTCGCGCAGAACCTGCTCGACCTGACCGTGCGTGGCGACTACACCCACACGGCCGGCGCCGACATCACCAGCAACGGCGACTTCCGCCTCAACGTCGGCGGCAACCTGGCCAACGCCTCCGCGCTGAAGGCCGGGCGCAGCCTGAGCGTGACCGCCAACAACATCAGCAACCGCGCCGGCGCGACGATGCAGTCGGGCAATACCCAGTTGAATGCCGGCGGGACGATCGACAACGCCGGCGACATTTCCGCCAGCAACACCCTGCAGCTCACCTCCGGCAGCATCACCAATACCGGCAGCCTGGTCGGCGGCAACGTGCTGGTGGACACCGGCACCCTGGTCAACGGCGCCGACCTGGGCAGCGCCACCGACAACGCGGCCTACGGCTCGGCGTTGATCGGCGCCACCAACGGCATGACCCTGGTGGTCCGTGACCAGTTGCTCAACCGCGACGCCAGAATCTTCAGCCTCGGCAACATCGCCATCGGCGGCGCGCGCGACGGCAGCGGCACGCTCACCGCGCGCACCGGCGTGGTCAACAACCTGTCCGGCAGCATCGAGGCCGATGGCAGCATCCTGATTGCGGCCAATCAGCTCAATAACCGGCGGCGGACGATCACCACCGCCACCTCGCAAGTGTCGGCCGACGAGCGCGCTGCTGCGAACCAGACGATGCCGGAGCAAGAGCTTCGCAACGATCCGGAGCCGGCCAATTATCACGGCCACAATCTCGGCGTTTTCCGCACCTTCGACGCACAGCAAAAGGAAAGAGTGACCAGCGCCAGCGCCGAAGGCCGCATCGCGGCGGGCGGGAACATCGCATTGTCCGGCAGCGTCACCAACACTGCCTCGACGATCGCAGCGGCAGGCGCGCTGTGGATCAACCAGCGCGGTGTCTCTGGCTTGGCCGACGACATGATCGGAGGCAACGAGAACGTGCTCAATCAGGCGCTCGCGCTGAACCAGCGGTTCAACTACACCGACAAGGAATACACGGCCGGCGTACGTCAAGGCGGCTGCACGCCTCCTCCAGGGAAAATGGCGTGTAGTGCCGAGGACGCGGAAGAACAGTCCAGTGGCGGCAACATCGGTGGGACGGCGGTATCCGTCGTCGGCTCCGGCACCACGGATAGTGCCTATATCGCCCTAGCCGCCAACATGACCGGCGGCCAAGGCGTGTCGATAAACGGAGCCACCATCAGCAACGGCGCCGTCGGCAGCGACGGCCGCAGCATCGGCGGCGCCGCGTTCAACGCCAGCCAAGGTACGGCACTGAACCGCCGCAGTGCGCAAAGTGCCAGCGGCGTCGGCAATAAAGCCGTGCAGGCGCAGACCGCCACGGCTGCAGGCGGCGCAACGGTCAACAACCGCACCGTTAGTGCCAGCATCGGCCCGATCCGCATCGCCGACGGTGAGGCCGCGCTGGTGAAAAGTGCCGAGACATCCGCGGTCGATGTTCAGGCGCAAGGCGTAGAGGCAACGCTTGCCGGTAGCGGCGATGCCACGCGCAGTCAGATTCAAACCGGTGGCGCGCAGGCAGTGCTGGCCGGCAGCAACGTCGCCGGCCAGCGCCAGCAGATCGATCCCGGCACCGGCACCGTGCCGCAGGTGGTTGGCGGCATCGGCGCCCCGCTGGGCAACATCACCCTGCCGATCGGCGGTCTGTATCGGCTGGTCGGCACCACCGGCGCCAGCGTCAGCGCGCTAGGCCGCGCCGCCAACGGCCTGGGCGGCGTCAACGCCAACCTCAACGCCGGCCCCGGTCGCCGCTACCTGATCGAGACCGATCCGCGCTTCGTCGATTACGACAACTTCATCAGCAGCGACTATCTGCTCGACAAGCTCGGCGTGGATCCGCAGTGGACCCAGACCCGGCTGGGCGACGGCTTCTACGAACAGCGCCTGGTGCTGGACCAGATCACCCAGCTGACCGGCCGTCGCTACCTGGGCAACTACGACGATGGCGTGGCGCAGTACCGTGCGCTGCTGGACGGCGGCGTGGCCGAGGCTGGTGCGCTGCACCTGGATGTTGGCGTTGCATTGACCGCCGAACAGGTCGCCGCGCTGACCCACGACATCGTGTGGATGGTCGAACAGGAGTACCAGGGCCAGAAGGTGCTGGTGCCGGTGGTCTACCTGTCGTCCAGCACGGCGCTGACCCTACGCAGCGACGGCGCCTTGCTTGCCAGCGACAACGGCGACGTCTCCCTCAACGCTACCGCAGGCCTGAACAACAGCGGCACGATCAGCGGTGTCAACGTCAGCGCCACCGCCGGCACCCTGCTCAACCAGGGCCGTATCGCCGCCACCGGCACGGTGGCCTTGCAGGCGCAGCAGGACCTGCTCAACCTCGGCGGCCAAATCGTCGGCCGCGACGTGCTGCTGAGCGCCGGCCACGACCTGCTCAGCAGCACCAGCGGCGGCGCGCTGAACACGGGCTCCGGCATCAGTGCGGACCGCAATCTCCTGATCAGTGCCGGCCACGACCTGACCCTTACCGGCGCCACCGTGCAGGCCGGAAACAGCGCCGCGCTGCAGGCCGGCAACAACCTGGTGCTGCAGCCGACGGCAAGCTCGCAAGAGCGCGGTTTCATCCGTGACGGCGCGGCAACCACGATCGCCACCGGCAACGACCTGTCGCTGCTCGCCGGCAACGATCTGCAACTGCACGGCGTAGCGATCACCGCTCGCGGCGACGCCGCACTGCAGGCCGGTCACGACCTGTCGCTGACCCCGGTCACGGATGCCAAAGGCAAAGCCACGGTGCGCACCAGCATCGTCACCGACGGCAGCCTGCAACTGGCGGCCGGCAACGACATCACCATTCGCCAGGCCGAAGTGAAGGCCGGCGGCGACCTGATCGCCGCGGCAGGACACGACCTCAACGTCGAGTCGGTACTGGGCGAGAGCACCACGACCACCGATCACACCCGCCAGGGCAAGACCAAGGTCACCACGACCACCACCACCCAGGACCTGGACCGGCAAGCGCTCACCGCCGGCGGCAACCTGATCCTCAGCGCCGGCAACGACGTCAACCTGGTCGCGGCCAAGCTCGACGCGGGCAAGGGCCTGGCGGTGGTCGCCGGCAACGACATCAACAGCACCACGCTGACCACGGTGGACAGCAGCGACACGCTGGAAACGCGCAAGCGCTTCAAGCAGACCACCAGTACCACCGACGAAACCGTCCACGGCACCGAGTTCACGGCAGGCAGTGACATCGCCCTGCAGGCCGGCCACGACGTGGATCTCACCGCGGCCAAGGTCTACACCGACACCGGCAGCGTGTCCGTGGCCGCCGGCAACGACGTCAACCTGCTCGCCGTGCAGGAGCAGCACGATGCCGAACAGGACATGCAGAAGAAGAAAAAGGGCTTCCTGTCCAGCAAGACCACGACCACGCATGACGAGTGGCACGACAGCACCGCAGTGGTCACCACGCTCAGCGGCGACAGCGTGCAGCTTGCCGCCGGCAACGACCTGCTGTCGCAAGGCGCGCAGGTTGCAGCGACGAACGATGTGGTGATTGCCGCTGGCAACAACCTGACCCTGGAGACCGCGCAGAACGAGCACAGCGAAGAACACGACAAGAAGGTCAAGAAGACCGGCCTGTACAGCGGCGGCGGCTTCAGCGTGACGCTGGGCGCCAGCAAGAAGACCGACACGCTCGACGCCACCGAAATCACCAACAGCGGCAGCCTGGTCGGCAGCACCGACGGCTCGGTGACGATGACCGCCGGCAACGCGGTGTCGATCACCGGCAGCGACGTGCTGAGCAAGACCGGCACGGCCATCGTCGGCAAGGAAGTGACGATCGCCGCGGCCGAGAACCGCGTGGACACGGTGCAGACGTCCAAACAGCAGAGTGCGGGTCTTACGCTGGGGCTGACCGGTGCAGCGGTCGAGGCAGTCCAAGCGGCGTACAACGCGACCAAACGCGGATCGGAAGTAGAAGACGACCGCCTCAAGGCGCTCTATGCGGCCAAGACCGCATACGCCGTCAGCGATGCAATAAGCGCCTACCAAGCACCGCCGACCAGCAGTGGCCAGGACGCCGTCAGCTTGAAGATCGCCCTCGGTGCCAGCAGCGCGTCCAGCAAGACGACCATGCACGAGGAAACCACCGGTGGTAGCCGCATCCTCAGCGACGGCAAGGTCACCATCGCCGCTACTGACGGCGACCTCGATGTGATCGGCAGCGAGATCAACGGCCAGAACGTCACGCTAGCGGCGGCCAACAATCTCAACCTGCTGAGCAACGAGGAAACCAGTACCAGCAAATCGGAGAACAAGAACGGCGGCGGCGAGATCGGTGTGAGCGTCGGCACCACCACCGGCTTCTACCTGAGCGCCTATGCCGGCAAGGGTAGCACCAAGGGCAACAGCGAGTTGCACACCGAAAGCGTCGTGACGGCCAAGGACACGCTGACCTTGGCCAGCGGCAACGACACCACGATCAAGGGTGCACAGGCGATCGGCGACACGGTGCTGGCCAAGGTTGGCGGGGACCTGCTGATCCAGAGCGAGCAGGACACCAACGACTACAAGAGCAAGCAGCAGCAGGCCGGCGTCACGTTGGTCTATGGGTTCAGCGGCAGCAGCGCCAGCTACAGCCAGCAGAAAGTCAACAGCAACTACACCAGCGTCAAGGAGCAGAGCGGCATCCAGGCCGGCAACGGTGGGTTCGACATCGAGGTCGGCGGCGACACGCACCTGATCGGTGGCGCCATCGCCAGCACGGCGGATGCATGGCTGAATCGCCTGTCTACCGACAGCCTGACCGTGGAGGATCTGAAGAACCAAGCCGATTACAAGAGCAGCGGCATAGCCGTGGGCGCAGGCACCAACAGCACCGCACTCAGCGTTGGCGCACGCACCGCACTGAGCCTGCTGGGCAACAGTGATGACAATAGCAGTAGCACTACCAAGAGCGACATTGCCGCCGGCACGGTGGAAGTACGTAATGGCGATACCGCAGCGCTGTCGGGCTTGGATCGCAATGCCACCGAATTGCAGCAGTCCGGTCTGAAAGAGATCTTCGACGATAAGAAGTTGGCAGAGCAGAAGGAATTGGCTGCGATTGCCAGCGAGGTCGGGTTCCGAGTGGCGGGCGATGTTGCGTCCGTGATGCAGCGCAAGGCACAGCAGGACTTGCTAGATGCCACGGACGAAGAGTCTAGGAAAGCAGCGCAGGTGCGTCTCGAATCGTGGAGTGACGGGGGGGCGAACAAGATACTGCTCCATGGCCTGGCGGGCGCCGCCATTGCCGCACTGGGCGGTGAAAGCGCGCTGCAAGGAGCCGCCGCCGCCGCTGGCGCTGAGGCAGCCAAGAGCGCGATGTCGGACTATCTGGTCGCCCACGGAGTGACGGACAAGGAGACCTACAACGTCCTAATGGAGCTTGGCAGCGCGGCGATCGGCGGCGTGTTGGGCGGGCAAGAAGGAGCAAACACGGCGCTGGCGGGCGATCAATTCAATCGGCAGTTGCACCCGGACGAGGTCACATGGATTCGCCAGAATGCCCCGACATTTGCGTTGCAGGAAGGAATCAGCGAAGAGGAAGCGACGCGTCGCCTAACGGTGGAGGCGGCTGCGCGAGTCGACGCAAAAATCAACGGGCTTATTGGCAACACCAACGTTGATGAGAGTGCACTGAGTTTCCTCAACACCAATACCAACCATTACTCCTGGGGCCAAGCGTTCAAGGCGACGGATGCCGAATACAACGACTTCCACTTGTATGGAAACGAGCTGGCTTCTAGTCCAGACAGTTTCCTCACTGTCTATAACAGTCTTTATCAGGCCGGCGTTCGTAAGGATACGTTGCAGGAGTACTACAACTCCGAGTTACTGACGTTTGCGCAGACACAGATAGGGTCGTCTGGTCGAGGGGTGCTAGCGGTTCCAGCCGCAGGGCTTGTGATTGGTGGTGGGACTGCGGTCGCCGTAGTGGCGACTCCCGTTGTGGTCACCGCGTGTCTCAGCAACCCCATCGCGTGCAACGGGGTGGGGATTGGTGCAATAGATATTGCTGCTGCTGATGTAATGGGCGGGCATGGCGTCGGTGGTGCCGCGGGTACTGCAGAGAGAAAGGCTGCGCAGGTTATTGAAGACGCCGTCGAAAAAACCGCACTTAAAACAGCGGTGGCTTCAAGTTCCGGAGGATTTAAGGTTGGCATAAATGCGGACGAAATCGCATCCATAAACTCGTCTTTTGGTGGCACAATATCTTTTCGAGAAGTTGATACGGTCTTGGCGAATTCCTCGAATTATGATGGATTTTATAACAAAGTAGGGTCTATAATTAGGGACATTGCTGGCGGGCATCTATTTGACAATGGGAATAAGAGAACTGCTGTTGAGGTTGCGGAGCAGTTGATCGTCAGAAACGGAGTCGATGGTCCTCCGCAGGAAGTAATATGGAGTGTGGTTGACAAGGTTGCTACGGGTGAGTTGACGAAAGTCGAAGACATTGCGAAAGCGTTAAGAGGGCTGAAATGATTTCTGATCGTGAGCGTGCCAATAAATATTCCGAGTATTTAGGGTTGCTGCCAATTGACGAGCTGGCTATTGATGACTTCCTTTGGGTGATGAAGTCAATTTCCTTGAAATACAAAGGATTTTTTATTATAAAAATTGATGGCGAGAGAGGCGACAGGCAGTATACCTTCGTCTTAAATTTAATCGAAGCAAAAAATATTTCTTTAAGAAAAGATGTGGAAAATATGCTGGAAGGAATTGAATTTATATTTTCACAGCTAGAAGATAGAAGAATAAATATTTAGCATTTAGATGGGCGAGCTTAGAGCGTGTTACGAACTTGGAGCTCACGCGACTGTCGTAAGCGGATGAAGCTACCACACCCCTACCCAACTGACGTATCCGATGAAGAATGGGCCTTCGCGGCGCCCTACTTGACGCTGATGGGTCCGCAGGCACGGAAGCGCAAGTACGACCTGCGCTTGATGTTCAATGTATTGCGCTGGATGGAGCGAGCCGGGGCGCCCCGGCGCTTGATTCCTCATGAGTTTCCGCCATGGAAGGCGGTCTATCAGCAAACCCAGCGGTGGTTGCCAATATCAGGGCCGGAGTAAATACCCGTTTGAACTAGATCTTGGTTCTGGCGGCCTGTGCATGGCCAGCGCCAGCAGATCGACCCAGGCACCGGCAATGTGCAGCAAGTGGTCGGCGGCATTGGCGCCCCGCTGGGCAACATCGTGCTGCCGATCGGTGGGCTGTACCGCCTGGTCGGCGCCAACGGCACCAGCGTCAACGCGCTGGGCCGCGCCGCCACCGGCCTGGACGGCGTCAACGCCAGCCGCAGCAGCGGCCCCGGCCGCCGCTATCTGATCGAGACCGATCCGCGCTTCGTCGATTACGACAACTTCATCAGCAGCGACTACCTGCTGGACAAGCTCGGCGTGGACCCGGAAGGGGACATGAAGCGCCTGGGCGACGGCTTCTACGAACAGCGCCTGGTGCTGGACCAGATCACCCAGCTCACCGGTCGCCGCTAACTAGGTAACTACGACGACGGCGTGCGCGCATGGTCGCCAGTCATCTTTTGGTTCCGTCACCTCAAACACTGCGCCATGCGCGCGCTCACTTCCACCCGGGTCTTCTGTAAGCCGCTGATCTGTCAATGCAAAACGTGGGTCATCTCAGACGCTCATCCCGTTTTCGCCCACGATCAAACAGTTTCAGAATCTCCGCCAGCGGCCGCTATCGCTACCTCAAGTCACGATGAGGCCAGAATGGAACTCCTCCCCAAACTCTTTCTGCTGATCGCATTTTTCGCTGCAGCCTGTCCAGCCGCGGCCATAGCTGGCGACGACGAGGACGAGCAGGCACGGGTCAACCCCGACAACCAGGCACGGATCCGCTTTTTCGGGCAGGCCGCGATTGGCCTGGAGTTCTATCGCAACACCGTGTGCTACGGCGGTGATGCTGAAAGCGAAACGCCCTCCAGCAGTGGCTTCGGCGGTGCCTTCGGCAGCAAGAAGAACATTTCCCTGGGAATGCCGGTCACCCCCAATGTCACCAACCTCAAACAGCGCAACGGCATCCTGGCCAAGGCGTTCTATCGCGAATACGCCATCACTGCCGGCGAGCCCATCGCCATCCACGCCTCGTATTATGAAACCACGGGGTCAAACGGCATTTCGCGCGGCTGCGACGATTTCGGCGCGACCTTCGTTCCCGAAAAAAAGGCCAGGACTACGAGGTCGCCCTGGATCTCTCGCGCCAGTATTGCCATCTCGCCATCTCCCGGATCAGCGAAACGAGCGACGGCGTAACGCTGGCTCCGGTCGAAATCAAAGACGCGCAGGAATGTAGCGGCGAATAGGGCCGCTTTGCTGCCTGGCGTGCCAACCGGCATGTGCGAACGCCGGCATTGGTGTCCGGGGAACCGGGGCAGAATGCATTTTCCCGACCCAAGTTCAGGCGCTTACCCGAAGGGGCGGCTCCTTTGGATAGACGACGCTGGTCCTACCGCAGAGCGAAAGATGGGACATGCCGCGCCACCCCGGCGGGATCTCCTCGGCGCCGCCCATAGCACCGCGATCGACCAGCCTCCCTACATGGCGCTGGACAGCGGCCGCGCCGGCAGCAAGCTCAAGGCCAGGCGCAGGTCCGCCGTAGTGCCACCGAGCCGTGTCGCCAGGCGCGCGCTCTCGGGATCGTAGGCGGCCGTCAACGTCAGCAACGGCAAAGCATCGCGCGGGACGTAGGCGCTGCCGATCACATGACCCGCTTCGCCATTGCGCGAGCGGGCCTTGTCGAAAGCGACATCGCTGCCGACGAATTCGGCATGGGTCTTTTCGCCGCAGAGGTAGGGCAGCAGCCATTGCACGCTGCGCGCGAGCGAGGCGCCGTTGCGCGCCTGCCAGTGATACAGGTCTTCGCCACGCTCGGAAAAGGCCAAGGCGAGTGTCACCAGCGGGCGCAGGTCATAGACATGGTAGGACAGCGCATCGCGTTCGATGAAGTCGATGCTCTGGCCGTCCGGGCGCAGGTTGTCGCCGATCTGTCGCTTGAATCCATCCCTGGCATAGGCGATCAGGCCGTCGTCGTCCAGTGCGATACCGATCAGGCCGACGGTCTTCAAGCGATGGCTATGCCAGTTGTTGGTGGCGGTCTTGCGCTTGGTATCGCGCGACGCGATCTCGGCGCGCGCAATGCGCCGCATCCAGTCGTCGACGGCATCGCGTGTCCCGGTCGGCAGTGCCTTCCTGACGATGCGGTAGGCAAAGATCGCCGGCTCCAGGCCGGTCTCGTCGATGGGTTGACCGGTGGGCCGATTCACGGCGGCCCAGCGGCCGAGATAGTCGCCGGCTTTCGTCGCATAGCGCTCCTTGCCGGTCAGGGCATAGGCCACGGCTAGTGCCTGGATCTTGCGCATGTCGCCCAGGCTCGCTTCGGTGCCTGCCTTGACTGGATCGCCTTTCAATCGGCCGGCGGTGCTCAGCACTTCGATGGGATGCGCGGTGTCATGCAGCGCCGCGTCGGCCAGACGCAATTGTGCGGTAGTCGCGCCGCTCTCGGTCCCTAGTTGATGCCATTGTTGGTCGGTTGGCCAAAGGCGCTGCATTGCGGCGGCCGGCATACACGGGAGCAGTACAAGGATGGCGATGGCTAGGCCTGCCCGCAAACCGGCGAAAGACATGGGGAGCACCTCGTACGAAAGCCGCGACCGCAATGCAGACAAATCTATGTCGCGCTGCATGAATCGGACATGGCTTCAGACGCGAGCGCATGGCCGCTGCGTTCAACGAACACAGCGCTGTGGGGACGCACCAGGCTGAACCCGAACGCGACTGCCGGCAGTGGTCGAAGAGCGCGTTCGGAATGGGAATTTCAGAGCATTGATAGATCGCGCTGTCAGGACGCACCCGACAGCATGTCGGAGATGCTCGGATGGTGGGTTTTCTTGTTGCACGACACAATTCAGCAGCGCCGAACCGCAGTCGGGGGACACCGTTTGGTCGCCGATCGCCTGCATCGCATCGACGGGGCACCGCGCTTTGGCGATAAGTGGTTCCGTTGCGCTGGTACAGGCATCCAGTTCTGAATTCCCAAGGAAGGATCGATCCCATGGTCGGTAGAAAAATCGCCAGGCTATGCCTGGTGTCGCTTGCGGCAACGACCGCGTCTTGCGCCATCGTCAAGAACGCTCCACAGCTCTTCCTCTACGACGAGCCTAGCGACGGGGAGCGCACGCGCCTGCGTCTTGTGGGAGCGACCGAGAACGCCGTGATCTACCCAAGTACCACCTGCAATCGCGGTCATGTGCCGGGATTCGGGCGGGTTGCATTTTCTCCTTTGACTGCGCATCGGAACCTGCAGATGCCGCGTTTGAGCGATACGCCGAAGCGGTCGCTCGAACTCTATGTCCGTTCCGAGCAGCCGGTCGTGGTGGCGTTCGACGCCGGCGCGTCTGCGCCGGCCGCACCCTGTCCGCCTGCACCCCCTGGCTACCGCATGGTCTGCAGTCCCCCGATCGGCCATGGCCCCACCTGCATCGCCGCAGGGACGTTCGTGCCGCGAGCCGGGCAGGACTACGAGGCCGTGCTCAATACCGTATCCGGCGCCTGCAGCCTGGATGTCTATGCCCTCATCAAGGAAGCCGATGGCCGGATCAGCCGGCGCTCGGTGCCCAGTCGCTCGCCCACATGCCCCGCCGAACAGCAACAATAAGGAGCGTTCCGTGTCATTGAAAATATGGATGTATGGAGTTGCCTTCGCCATCGTGGCACCTGCGTTGGTCGGTTGCGCCAGCACCGGAAAGAAGGCCGCTTTCGTCGAGCCGGTGCAGACGCCGCTGACCGTGCTTGCCAGCACCGATTCGAAAACACGCGGCTTGCGCGTGGTCCGGCGTTCGCATACCGCCAGGATGACGAGCGTGAAGGTCATGCAGGGTGTGTTCGGCGCCCTGAGTGGGCAGGTAGTGACGGGATTCAAGAAGGAGGATCTGCTCGGCGATCCCAACGAGGCCATCGTCGATCCTGCGCTGAGCACGCTGCCGACTGCGCTGGAAAAGAGCTTGCAGGCGTATGCCGCCACGCATCCGCAGGATCCGCCGCCCGCGATGTTCAAGGTGAAGGCCGAGGACTGGTTGCTGGTTTACAAGTCGCTGGGAGATGCGGACACGCCGTACGAACTGCGCTTTGCGGTCAGCATGCAGGCGCGGCCTGCGGATGTGGGCGGCGTACATCAGGCGTCGGTGACGCAGCGCTGCAATCCGGGCGTCATCGAGTTGCCCATCGCCGAGTGGGAGGCCGACGATTACGCCAAGGTCGAGCGGCGCGCCGACGAGCTTTCCGCACAATGCGCCGCCGAGTTCGCGCAGAGCTTTCCAGAGCTGTTCCATACCACCGAGAGCATGGCGATCACGCAGCAGTAGCCCCGCTGTCGTCGGTAGCGGCCTCTATATCTCCCGCACGTGCCTCGTCGGCATGGCCACCATCAAGACGATGGCGGCCATATCGACCGAGTCGGCGCGTGGCAGGCGAACCTGCCTCGGTTCGGCGCTATGCTGCGCGTCATTGCCTGGATGCCGAGCACGATGACCGACACCTCCACACCCCCCGTTCTCTCCGCCGTCGAAGCCCGTGCGTTGGGCTGCCTGATCGAAAAAGAGGCCACCACGCCGGATGCGTATCCGCTCACGGTCAACGCGACGGTGGTGGCGGCCAATCAGAAGACCTCGCGCGAGCCGGTGATGTCGCTGAATCCGGGCGATGTGCAGCATGCGCTGCGCCAGTTGGAAGGGCATGGGTTGGCGCGGCAGCAGTTCTCTTCGCGCGCGGTGCGCTACGAGCATCGGTTGGCAGCGGCATTGGACCTGACCCAGCAGCAGGTGATCCTGATCGGGCTGCTGTTGCTGCGCGGCCCGCAGACGGCGAACGAACTCCTGGCGCGGGCCGAACGCATGGCGCGGTTCGCCGATGCCGAAGACGTGCGGCATCAGCTGGAGCGCCTGGCGCAGCGCCAGTTGGTGGTGCAGTTGCCGCGCGGCAGCGGCCAGCGCGAGGATCGCTACATGCATCTGCTCGGCGGGCCGGTCGATGCGGAGGCGTTGGCGGCATCGTTCAAGGCGCGCCCGGCTGCATCCGGCAATGATGAGTTGGAGGCGCGGGTGCAGGCGCTGGAGGCCGAGGTGGCGGAGCTGCGCGAGATCGTTGCCGCATTGCAGGGGCAGAGCGCAACGCCATAGCGCCATTGCTACGTAGTAGGCAGTCACAGCAGCGGGCTGGCACCTGCCGCTAGCGCGTCTTTGGCATCAGGGTGATGCCGGCGACTAGCCGAAAGTGATACCGAGAGTCGTTTCTGTCATCCGCTTGACGACGCCAAGCGCTCGGATCTTGCTGTCTCCATACCGATAGCCCGTACGACTGTCGCGCCACCGGCTGCATCGATCCTCATTCGGTCTCCATCTGCGGAATCAACACCAGCAGATCGGTCACGCCCACCTCCGCACCGGCCTGGTTGAGCAAGGTACTGGCCTGGCCGCGGTGGTGGGTCTGGTGATTGAAGAAATGCAGCAGTACATCGCCGAAGCGCCGACAATGGGCGTCGCCGCGGGTGTTGCGGTAGGGCAACGCGATGTCCAGGTCCGCGGCGCTCACCTGCGTCATCCAGGTGGCGATGGTAGCGTCCAGCGCCTGGCGCTGAATCAAGAGGGCAGCCAGGGTTGCGGCCTGCACTGCATCCAGCGCGGCGGGAACCGGAGCGGCGGCGATCGCGCGCAATGCCGGGTACTGCGCCGGATGCTGGGCGAAGCGCTGCAGCCAGATCGTATCGGCCACCACCAGGTGGTTGAGCGTGCCCAGCAGCGAGCCGAAGAACGCGCCGCGTGGTTGCACCATCACCTGTTCCGGCAGGGTCGCCGCGGCCGCGTACACGCGCTCGTTCATCCACTGGTTGTAGCGCGCCAGCAATTGCAGCGATTCCAGCGTATTCAAGGCTCAAGCCCTTGCCGTGCGTTCGCGGCGGACAGGTCGCGTGCGTACAACGCGACCTCATGCGCATCCGCAGCGACCCGCATGCGGGTCGCTGCGGTGAAACCAAGCGCCTCCAACAGCCGCGTCGAGCGCGCGTTGTCTGGCGCCACGATCGCGCACAGGCGTGGCAGCGCCAGGGTGTCTTGCGCGTATGCCAACACCGCGCGCGCGGCTTCGCTGGCATAGCCATGGCCTTCGTAAAGCCGCAGCAGGGCATAGCCCAGGTCCGGGCAGGGCAGGGTGGGGCGCAACACCAGGCCGGCCACGCCGAGCCAGGCGTCGTCGTCGCGGCGTTCCACGGCGTACAGGCCAAAGCCGTTCTGGGCGTAGCTGAGCACCGCCCCGTCGGCGAGGTAGCGGCGTGCCTGGGCCTCGTCGCGCACCCCGCGGTCGCCGATGTGGGCCAGGAAGCCTGGGTCGTTGAGCAGCGCCAACATCGCCGCGGCGTCGCGGTCCGGGTCCAGCAAGCGCAGGCGCAGACGCGCGGTTTCGATCACGGTGGACACTGCACGTCCTTGCAGGGGATGACGATCGCGCCAGCGTGGCGCGGCCGGCGCGGATTGGCAAGCTGCAGAGGGTGGCCGCTGGGCACACGGGGCTTGTGCGGTTTCGTCGCGCGGAGGAATACGTCGTCTGCTGCCCGCTCCTCGGTCCCACGCCCGCTCTCTGCGCCGCGCGGGCGGCAACCCACCCTGGCGCACCGCGGACCACGCTGCATCGACGCGAAACGCCAGCGCCGACGCGGTCGCCGATGCCGCGCCGGACTCTGGCAGCGACGCCCTCGCCACCCGCTTACGCGACCTCGCCGGCAGATGCAAGCCAACGTCTAGTTAACAGCTTCACACGGTGTGTCGGTATTCTGGCGCCCATGCGATCCATCCCCCGCCTCGCCCTGCTCCTGTCCTTGCTGTCGCTGGCCGGCTTCGTTCAAGCGCGCGGCACGATTGAAAAAGTCCAGATACAAGGCCTGGACAAGGACGACGACGCGGCGATGATCGAGAACATCGAAGTCTCGCTGTCGCTGTACCAGGCCATCGGCAAGGTCCAGGGCGAGTCGCGCCTGGAGTACCTGCTGAG
This sequence comes from Xanthomonas sp. DAR 34887, assembly GCF_041245805.1. NCBI lineage: Bacteria > Pseudomonadati > Pseudomonadota > Gammaproteobacteria > Lysobacterales > Lysobacteraceae > Xanthomonas > Xanthomonas tesorieronis. Next base: position 5,197,409 of record NZ_CP162490.1, on the reverse strand, counting down.
CCAGGCCGAGCGGCAGACCCGGCAGGCGCTGGAGCCGTTCGGCTATTACACCCCGACCATCACCGTCGAGGCGCCGCGCAACGACGACAAGCTGACCGTCACCCTGCACGTGGACAAGGGCGAGCCGGTGCGGGTGCGCAACTTCCAGGTGGGCATCACCGGGCCGGCCGAGGACGACAGCTACCTGGGCGAAGACCTGCAGAAGTTCCATCCCAAGACCGGCGAGGTCTTCAACCACACCACCTACGAGACCAGCAAGGTCACCATCACCCGGCGCCTGGCCGAGCGCGGTTACTTCGATGCCGACTTCACCCAGCGCAGGGTCGAGGTGACCCGCGCCGACCATGCCGCCGACATCGACCTGAGCTGGGACAGCGGCCGCCGCTACAACATGGGCGCGATCCGCTTCCACCAGGATTATTTCAATCAGGGCCTGTTCGATCCGCTGGTGTACTGGGACGAAGGCAGCTACTACCACGAAGGCAAGCTCGACCGGCTGCGCGAGTCGCTGGTCAAGCTCGACTATTTCAGCACCGTCGATATCCAGCCCAAGCCCGAAGAGGCCGACGCCAACGGCAATGTGCCGGTCGACGTGAACCTGACCCGCGCCAAGCGCAGCATCTACACCAGCGGCATCAGCTACGGCAGCGAGAGCGGCGCCGGCGTGCGGCTGGGCGTGGACCGCCGCTACGTCAACGCGCGCGGACACAAGCTCAGCACCCAGCTGGACTACGCGCAAAAGCGCAAGAGCCTGATCACCAGCTACCGGGTGCCGGCGTTCCGTTGGCTCGACGGCTGGTACACCGCCTCGCTGCGCGCCTACGACGAGCAGACCGACTACATCGACCTGCGCAACCTCAAGCTCACCGGTAGCCGCAGCGGCGAGATCAACGAACACTGGACCGCGACTGCCTCGCTCAATGCGCTGCGCGAGCGCTGGCGCTACGCCACCGACGACGTGTTCGACGGCGCGCTGTACCAATACTCCACGCTGGTCTATCCGCAGATCGAAGCCGACTACGTAGGCGTGGACGACAAGGTGTTCCCGCGCAAGGGCTTCAGCGGCAACGTCAGCCTGCGCGCCGGCGCCGAAGGGCTGGGCTCGGATGCCAGCTTCACCCAGGCGCACCTGCGCCTGAACTGGTTCCAGGGCCTTGGCGACAACAGCCGCCTGATCCTGCGCGGCGAAGCCGGCAGCACCTGGACCAATGCGCTGGTGGCGATGCCGCCGAGCCTGCGTTTCTTCGCCGGCGGCGACAACAGCATCCGCGGCTACGCCTTCCGCGAGGTCGGCCCGCGCACCGCCAAGCCGGACCGCTTCGCGCTCGGCGCCAAGCATGTGCTCACCGGCAGCGCCGAATACGAGCAGTACTTCAAGGGCGGGCCGTGGGGCGGCGCGGTGTTCGTCGACAGCGGCAGCGCCTTCGACGACACCCCCGACTGGCACACCGGCGTCGGCTTCGGCGTGCGCTGGCGCTCGCCGGTGGGACCGGTGCGGGTGGACATCGCGCATGGTCTGAACGACCCCGACTCGCAGTTCCAGCTGTACCTCAACATCGGAGCCAATCTGTGAGCGCGACCGGCTCCGACACGCCTGCGCCGCCGCCGCGGCGCCCGCGCTTCTACCGGCGCAAACGCTTCTGGTGGGGCTCGGCGCTGACCGTCGCTGGGCTCGGCCTGCTGGCCTTGCTGGCGCTGTACTGGCTGCTGCAGACCGTGGCCGGGCGCGACGTGTTGCTGGCGCAGATCGTGGCGCGGCTGCCCGCGGGATCCTCGCTGACCTGGGAGCGCGCAGAAGGTCCGCTGGCCGGCCCGCTGACCCTGTACAACCTGGATTTCCGCTACGACCAGATCCACTTCAGCGCCGAGCGCGCCTACCTGGATCCGGACATCCGCCCGCTGCTCGGGCGCAAGCTGCAGCTCGATGCGTTGCAGCTGAAGAACGCCACGCTCAACCTGGCCAAGAGCGACGAGCCGTTCGAGCTGCCGAGCTGGCCGCAGTCGTTGCCGCAGATCGAAGTGCCGCTGGCGCTGCAGGCCGATCGCATCGTGATCGATGCCCTGCGCATCACCCAGGCGCAGCAGCCGATGATCGATATCCACACGCTGCGCGGTGGCATCGAAGTGGCCAATGGCGAATTTCGCGCCAGGCAGTTGCTGGTGACCAGCGACCGCGGCGATTTCCGCGTCGATGGCGATTACGTGCCGGCGCAGGACTACAAGGCCAACCTCACCGCCAGCGCGGTCTTGCCGGCCGCGCGCGGACGCACCCCGGCGCGGCTGGGGCTGGTCGCGCGCGGCGATCTGGACAAGATGGAAGTGGCGATCGCCGGCAACGCGCCCGCGCCGCTGCGCGCCACGCTGGTGTTCACCGGCCGCACCGATCCCACCTGGCAGTTCGCGGCGAGCAGCAAAGCGCTGGACCCGTCGCTGTTCGTGCCGCCCGGCGACGCCGCGGCGACCAGCGAGCCGATCGCGTTCGACCTGAGCGCATCGGGCAAGGGTGGCGATGCCAAGCTGCAGGGCCAGCTCGCGTATGGCGAGCAGAAGCTCACGCTGGACCCCTCCAACGTGCGCCTGGACAACCAGGTGCTGACCGTCGCGCCGCTGCAGCTGCGGGCCTTCGACGGCCAGGCGCGGCTGCGCGGCACGGCCGATTTCCGCGATCGGGACAACGCCACGTTCCGCTTTTCGGTCAACGCCAGCGGCCTGAATTTCGCCACCGCCCCGGACCCGTCCACGCCGGATGCGCCGGCTGTACCGATCAAGCTGGTCGACGCCAACCTCGGCCTGGCCGGCACGCTGAAACAGTGGGCGACCTACGGCGAAGCCACCGTCTCGCGCGGCAAGGACAGCGCCGAACTGCATCTGGACGTGCGCGGCAACGACCAGCGCGCGCAACTGGCGCAGGTGCAGGCGAAGATGCCCAGTGGCACGCTCGACCTCGGCGGCGAAGTGGCCTGGGCGCCGGAACTCAGTTGGGACGTGAACGCCACGCTGGCCGGCTTCGATCCCGGTTATTTCGCGCCGGGCTGGGACGGCAACCTGTCCGGCCAGTTCGCGTCTAAGGGCAAGCAGTTGCCGGCGCATGCCGATGGCAGCGCCGCCGGCTACCAGGCCAGCCTCGACGTGCCGCGTTTGAACGGCAAGCTGCGCAGCCGCCCTTTGGATGCCAACGGCAAGTTCGCGCTGCAGGGCGAGCAGGGCGAAGGCAAGCTGCAACTGGCGCTGGGCGACAGCCGCGTGCAGGCGCAGGGCAAGGTCGGCGACCAGCTCGACATCGATGCGCAGCTGCAGCCGCTGCAATTGGCCGATCTGCTGCCCGGCGCCGCCGGCAGCCTGCGCGGCAGCGTGCAGGTCAAGGGCCGCCGCGATGCGCCCGACCTCACCGCCGATCTCACCGGCAACGGCCTGAAGTGGGACAGCTACGGCGCCGACAGTGTCAGCCTGCGCGGGCGCCTGCCGTGGCGCGGCAGCGGCGGCGAACTGGCGTTGCGCGGCAGCGCGATCAGCGCCGGGGTGGCGCTGGAGACGTTGCGCGTGGATGCACGCGGCGCCGTGGAAAACCTGCAGCTCGACGCCGATACCCGCAACGACATGGGCGCGCTCGCCGTTGCCGGTCAGCTGCGCCGCGACGGCGCGCGCTGGCAGGGCGGCGTGAGCACGCTGCGCGTGGCACCGGCCAAGGGCGAGCCGTGGCAGTTGCGGCAGCCGGCCACGTTCGCCATCGCCGGCAGCGCCTTTACGCTTTCCGACACCTGCCTCGGCGCGGCCGGCGGCGGTGCCCTGTGTTTGGCCGCCAACTGGCCAAAGCAGGGTCTGACCGTGCGCGGAGACGCGCTGCCGCTGTCGCTGGTGCAGCCGTGGCTGCCACCCAACAGCGGCCGCAAGATGTACCTGCGCGGCGAACTCACCCTCGACGGCAGCTTCAAGCCGGCCGGCAACGCGTGGCAGGGATCGCTGCGGCTGGCCTCGCGCGAAGGCGGCCTGCGCCTGGGCGACAACGCGCGCGGCGAACTGGTGCGCTACGACCAGTTCAGTTTCGTCACCGATTTCACCGCGCAGCACATCCATTCCAAGCTCGGCGTCGGCTTCCAGGGCGACGGCTTCATCGACGCCACCGTGGACACCGGCTGGGACGCGTACGCGCCGCTCACCGGCGAGATCTACATGAACATGTCGCGGCTGTACTGGATGGAGTTGTTCTCGCCCGATCTGGTGCGGCCCAAGGGCCTGGTCGAAGGCCATGTCAGCCTGCGCGGCACCCGCTCGCAACCGTCGATGGGCGGCGACGCCACGCTCAGCGACTTCACCGGCGAATTGCCGGCGCTGGGCCTGACCCTGAGCGAAGGCAAGGGCCGCTTCGACGCGCAGCCGGACGGCTCGGCGAAGATCGTCGCCTCGGTCAAATCCGGCGAAGGCACGCTCAACGTCGACGGCGGCCTGTCCTGGTACGGCGACACCACGCCGCTGCAATTGAATATCCGCGGCAACAACGTGCTGGTCTCCAACACCGCCGAACTGCGCGCGGTGGCCAATCCCGACCTGCAGTTCGGCATCGCCAACAAGACCATGACATTGAATGGCCAGGTCACCGTGCCGTCGGCGGACATCGACCTGGAACGGCTGGACCGCGGTACCTCGGTGTCCGAGGACGTGGTGGTCCTGGACCCGGCCGATCCGGAAGAAGCGCCGAGCTCGCCGCTGGAAATGGACCTGCGGGTGACGCTCGGCGACCAGGTCAAGATGGCCGGCTTCGGCCTGAAGGGCGCGCTGACCGGCGCCATGCAAGTACGTTCGCGCCAGGGCCGCGAGATGACCGCCACCGGCGGCCTGGACGTCAGCGGCCAGTACAAGGCCTACGGCCAGGACCTGACCATCACCCGCGGCCAGTTGACCTGGAGCAACAACATCGTCTCCGATCCGCGCATCAACATCCGCGCGCAACGCAAGGTCGGCGACGTCACCGCCGGTATCGACGTCACCGGCCGCGCCACCGCCCCGCGCGCCGACGTGTGGTCGGACCCGTCGATGTCGCAATCCGAAGCGATGTCGTACCTAGTACTGGGCCGCAGCCTCAGCAACGCCAGCAGCGACGAAGCCGACCAGGTGACCGCCGCGGCCAGCGCACTATCGGCCGGCAGCGGCCTGCTCGCCTCGCAACTCGGCGCCAAACTCGGCTTCGACGATGCCGGCGTCAGCCAGTCGCGCACCCTCGGCGGCTCGGTGGTCGGGTTCGGTAAGTATCTCTCGCCGAAACTCTACGTCAGCTACGGCGTGTCGCTGATCGGCAGCGGCTCGGTCTTGACCCTGAAATACCTGCTCGGCCGCGGTTTCGACGCGGAGGTGGAATCGAGCACAGTGGAGAACCGTGGGTCGATCAATTGGCGGAAGGAGAAGTAGTGCGCCGTTTGAGCACGGCGCATGCTGCGACCGCAAAATCTCCTTGACAGCCTCCGGTGTGTTCTATCACAGTTCCGTCGGGGATCCAGACAGCAGCAAATGAGTAGCCGTGCGGCTGCGATACGCGGACGGCATGTGCGCGCAGTGATCCCCCAGGGACCATATTGAAACCAGGGGGAAACATGGATTGTCGCTTCGGCACCGGCTTGCCTGTCACACAGCTGTGCAATCCGTCGCGATTGCCGCCCTAGCAGTCGATCGCCCTGTACTGGCGCGCCGTTTTTCGGGTGCGTGCCGGTCTGCACCACATCCAGATACCGACCATGTCCCTGCCGCGCAGGTTATCTGCGCGCTGCAGCCTCGCATTGGTTGCCGACTGCTTTCTTGAGACTTCTCTATGGATAGGTTCCAGACGTTCTTCCGGCTGCGTGCAGGCGTGGCGCTGTTGGCCCTCGGGTATGCGGCCACTGCTGGCGCGGACGAATTGCGGTTCGACCAGAAGTACGTCGAACGGATCAAGCAATCCCAGGAGATCGGGCGCTTGAGCGTCGATTCCTTCGGTGAGCAAGTCAGTCTGAAGAACGGCAGTGTGGTGTTCAACTGGACGGACATCGACATCCCCGGTAACAGCAACCTGCCCGTTCGCCTGCAGCGCACGCATGTCGTGGAAGACGACGGGGTGGGACGCAGTGGGAAGCTTGGCGGTTTCGGCGTCGGCGGTTCGCTCGATGTGCCGTACCTGATGGGCGTGTTCAGCACGAACGGCTGGCAAGTCTACGGCAATAGCCCGAATAGCCGCTGTAGTCAGCCCGCAGAACCACCGAGCTACACCATTCCTTCGCGGGATTATTGGTCAGGCAATAATCTGCACATTCCGGGCTCTGGCGATCGCCAGATGCTCAAGGATCCTTCGACTCAGTTGCCAGCGCCGAGCAACGGCACCAGCTATCCCTGGATCACCAAGGACTTCTGGCGATTCTCGTGCCTGGCGAGCACCAAGAACGGATATCCCGGCGAAGGATTCGTGGCGCTTTCGCCGGAAGGCAACAAGTATTACTTCGATTGGGTGGTCAGCAAGACGCATCCATCCATCTCCAAGCGTCTGGGCAACTATTCCGCAAGCGCGTCGATGTCGCGCCTGGCGGTATTTTTCCTGGCTACGCGGGTCGAGGATCGCTTCGGCAATTGGGTCACCTACACCTACAACGGTGATCAGTTGTCGCGCATCGATGCCAGCGATGGCCGCTACATTCGTGTGACCGGAACCTCTGGTGCCAACATCACTGCGGTCGAGTCCAGCATCGGCAGCTGGACCTATTCGTACGGCGACAAGTCGTTGACGGTGACGCAACCGGATAATGCGCAGTCCCGCTACGTGCAAAGCGGCGACATGATCATTACCCCGACGCCTGCCTTGCCGCTCTATGAAAATCCTCCGCGTTGCCCGGCGCCGGAGATGTCTACCGGAAACTTTACCTATGCCGTCACGTTGCCGAGCAATGCCACTGCAACCTATGCGTTCTCGGTAAAGCGGCATTTCCGCCACAACATCCCCAAACAGTGCAACAGCTTCCTGGATGCGGCGGGTCCGAGTACCAGTTATCAGTATCTGACCATCCCCAACTTCTCGGACAACTTCACCCTGGTCAGCAAGTCGATCAGCGGACCTGGCCTGCCGTCGATGCAATGGTCGTATACCTATGACATCGGTGCAGGTGCGCTGGCCTTTGCGGAGACCTGCCAGCGTTCGGACCTGCCGCCGACCGCGTGCAGAAAGTCGATGCAGACCGAGGTACGTGGCCCTGAAAACGACTTCAAGCGGTACACCTTCGGTGCATGGTACAACTTGAACGAAGGACTGGACCTGGGCGTGGAGACTGGCTCTTTCACCAGCGGTTCGTCCGGGGACACAGTGAATATCCTCAGCAAGAGCGAGAACGACTACATCACGAGCGATGAAGTCGCCAATCAGCCGTTTCCAAACTTCGTCGGTTCTGGGCACGGGTCGAACGTCGACGACGTCTCAATCGCAGGGCTTCGGCCGCTGAAGCGCACCACCATCACCCAGGATGGCGATACCTTCCAGATGGCAGTGAACAGCTTCGACGTGTTCGCGCGCCCCACCAGCGTGATCCGCTCCAGTGCGTTCAACACCCGCACCGAAGCCACCGCGTACTACGACAACCTCAACCTGTGGGTCATCGGCCAGGTCGCTTCCGTCACCAAGACGGCGCCCGGCGATGCCAAGGAGATGTCCGCCAACACCTACGATCCGGCGACGGCCCTGCCGACGCGCTTTTCGCGGTTCGGCAAGACCATCCAGACGGTGGCCTACAACGCCGACGGAACGGTGTCGAAGGTGACAGACGGGAAAGGCAATGCCACCAGCATCAGCGGCTGGAAGCGCGGCATGCCGCAGGGCATCACCTATGCGGACGGCACCAGCGACACGGCCGTCATCGACGACCGTGGTCTGATCAGCTCGGCGACCGACGAAAACGGCTATGCGACCAGCTACGGCTACGATGCCATGGGACGACTGACCAGCATCGCCTACCCGTCCGGCGATACGGTTTCCTGGGCGTCCACCGGTCTGGCGTTCGAACGGGTGAACGCCACCGAATTCGGGTTGCCCGCCGGGCACTGGCGGCACACCGTGTCGACTGGCAACGCCATGAAAATCACCTACCTCGATGGCCTGTGGCGGCCGGTGCTGACCCAGGAGTACGACGCCGCGAACGTGGGCGCGACCCAGCGGTTCAGCCGGTTCACCTACGACCATCAAGGGCACACCTTGTTCGCGTCCTATCCCGGCACATCCGACCAACTGTCGGCCGGCACGTGGACGCAGTACGACGCGCTTGGCCGGACCACCTCGGTGTCCCAGGATTCCGAACTGGGGCTGTTGACGACGAAGACCGACTACCTGCCAGCCAGCCAGATGCGTGTGACCAACCCACGTGGCAACCAGACGCTCTCCGGATATCAGGTCTTCGACCGCCCGGGCTACGACGCGCCGGTGTGGTTCCAGCATCCGGAAGGCGCCACCACCGAGATCAATCGCGACGTCTTCGGCAAGCCCCTGTCCATCCGCCGTCGCGACGCCAACGGCACCGTGTCGGTCACCCGCAGCTACATCTACGACACCTATCAGCAGCTGTGCAAGACGGTGGAACCGGAGACCGGCGCCACCGCCAACGGCTACGACGCCGCCGGCAACCTGGTGTGGAGTGCCGCGGGCCTGTCGCTACCCAGCACCACGTCCTGCGACGCGGATTCAGCCTTCGCTTCAGGCCGGCGGGTCGATCGCAGCTACGACGTGCGCAACCGGATCAAGGCGCTGAGCTTCCCCGATGGAAACGGCAACCAGGCCTGGAGTTACTGGCCGGATGGGGCGGTCAAGCAGATCACGACCACCAACAACGGCATCGCCACCTACAATAGCTATGCCTACAACAAGCGCCGCCTGCTGATCGCCGAAAGCCAGGGCCAGGCCGATGGCGAAACCTGGGCGCTGGGCTATGCCTACGACGCCAACGGCAACCTCGCCGCGCACCGCTACCCATCGGGACAGACGGTGGACTACGCGCCCAATGCGCTGGGCCAGCCTACCAAGGCCGGCAGCTATGCCACCGGCGTGAGCTACTACCCAAACGGAGCGATCAAGCAGTTCACCTACGGCAATGGCATCGTCCACACCCTGACGCAGAACGCGCGTCAGCTGCCGGACACCAGCCAGGATGCCTATGGGGGCACCGCGTTCCTGAGTGATGGCTACGACTACGACGCCAACGGCAACGTGGCGGGCATCAGCGATGGTGCCACCGGACGCAACCAGCGCGGCAACCGCACCATGACCTACGACGGGCTGGACCGGCTGACCAAGGCCGAGTCACCAATGTTCGGAACCGCTACATACGGCTACGACGTACTCGACAACCTGACGCACGTCGTGGCCCCGGGCCGGGACCACTACTACTGCTACGACACGAACTGGCAGCTCACCAATGTCAAGACCGGTAGCTGCGGCGGTAGCACCGTCATCGGCATGAGCTACGATCCGCAGGGCAACCTCAGCAACAAGAACGGCCAAGCGTTCGTATTCGACTACGGCAACCGCTTGCGTCAGGCGACGGGCAAGGAAAGCTACCGTTACGACGGCAACGGCCGTCGCACGTTGGCGGTGCAGAGCGCCGGCAATATCGGCTCCCTGTACGACCAGGCGGGCGCGCTGCGCTTCCAGAAAAACCAGCGTCAATCCAAATCGACCGACTACATCCTGCTGGGCGGCAGTCTGGTCGCCGAAGCTGACTGGCCGCTGGGGCAGCTTGCTTCGGTCAAGGACTACGTCAACTGGAATCCGGTCTCGGGCGCGACCCGCTACGTGGTGGAAGAGAGCGTGGACGGCGTGACATGGACGTCCGTGTATGAAGGCACCGATCCCAGTTGGACCTCACTGGCCAGGCCTTCAGGCACCTACTCGTATCGGGTATCGGCGTGTATGTCAGATGGGACATGTGCCGCAGTTGCGAACGTTGCGCATACGCAGCGGCCAGCATTCGACATCGTCCCGCTGTTGTATCAATTGCTGCTCAACTGAGGTGGGGAATATGATTTCCAAGATGCTAGGGGCGCTATCTATAGTCGTGAGCCTCAGCTTTTGCTACTCAAGCCACGCTGCTGAACTAGTAGGTTCGGGAAAGATCACATACGTCGAAAATGGATGGAATGGTGAAGGCTTGGTCATTCATCACACTCGAAACGGGCCAGCTGGATGCTCGGCACCGCTCAATGACTTTGGTATAGACAAGAATAATGCAGCGTACAAGGAATTGGTGGCAATGGCGCTAGCAGCTTATACATCAAATTCAGATGTTGAGATCATAGTAGACACAGGGGTCTGTATTTTTGGTGCCCGTACAAAAGTAATCTCTATCCGCCTGATGAAATAAGGTGGTTGAATTATTGAATTTTCGCGAGCCAGGCGTTTCAAATTTGCGCTGTAAGGGGGGTGTTGTGATTAAGGTGGTTTATACTCTAGTAATTATGTCGATTTGTGGATCTGCCTATGCTGCTCCCTACAATATCGGTGGGCAAACAGTCGCGATTCTGTCCACGGGATGGGCAGGAGAGGGGTTTTTTGTGGATACCCAAGGTGCCCTGCCTGCCGGAGCGAATTGCGGCGACGGCAACCGCTTTCTTATCGAGCCGGGAGCGCCGATGCAGAAAGAGATGGTGTCGCTCTTGCTGATGGCCATGCAAAACAAGGTGCCGACTACGCTCTATGTGGATGGCTGTAGTGGCGGCGTCATGAAGTTGAAGTCCGTATCCATTTCCAAGAGCTAAAGAGCATGAAAATAAGGATGTTGGCACTGGCTTCGATTGGTTTATTGAGTGGGCAGGCAAGTGCGAACGAATCTATGAGCAATGTCGAAGTAGTCCAGATCGGCACATATCAGGCGAACGCCAGTCATTTCGTATGGTTCAGTGCCACGCCGGAGGAGTGCAAAGCCGCGAATCCCACGAACCCGGTCATGGGATTCAGCGAAACGCAACCAGGCGGGAAGTCGATGCTTGCAGTCTTGATGACGGCGCTGGTCAATAAGCGCAAGGTGGACGTGCAGGCCAGCGGGTGCAGTATTGTCGAAATTTATTTGAAATAGCTGATTGCAGTGGTGAGTTGTGGTGGCGATGCGGCATCAGTTTTACTGAAAGCATTGCTAAATGTGCGCATACCGATGCGTCTAGTGAATGAAATCAATCACTCAAAAAAGTGCAGGGACGAGTCATGTTGAAAATCCGGGTGGTTAAGGCAATGCTGCGCGCCACCGCTGCAGCAGCCATTTCATTGCTCGTCGCACTCAGCGCCTCGGCGCAGACGATTCGGTATGTCCATACAGACGGACTGGGTTCTGTAGTGCTTGTTACGGATAAAGATCGAAATTCAATTGAACGTAGCGAATATGAACCTTATGGCGATTTGCTTAACCACCCATTGACTGAAGCGCCTGCCTATGCAGGGCACGTAATGGACGCCGCCACGGGGCTTACGTATATGCAGCAGCGATACTACGATCAAGGAATAGGTAGATTTTTAAGCGTAGATCCAATTGATTCGAGCTCAACGTCCATTGATAAATTCAATAGATACTGGTACGCAAACAATAACCCTTATAGGTATAACGATCCAGATGGCCGTGACTCATGTGACGTATGTAACGGTCTGGCCACACAAGCTAAAAGTGCTGCAATAAACTATGCCGCAAAAAAGGCAGTTGACTTGGGGCGTGGTGCTGTAGATGGTGCCAAAAACGTAGTGAAGCAAGAGATAAAAAGCATTAAAGACCTTTTAAGCGAAAGAGATGTTGTAGCATCATTCGGTGTTGCAGGAATGATTGGCGCTCCAGTTGTGGGTAATAGCGTTTTTAGCCCAGGAGTAACAGTGGCTGGTGATTTCGGAGTTGTCGCAAACTTCACCCATCCACAAATAGGTTTACAATTTAATTTAGGTGGTGTTCCGTCAATCGGTGGAGGTGGGGTGGCATCACTCAACGCATCAGTCGGTCTCAATGATGGGCCACTTACCACGGGTATCTCTCAAACAAACATTGCCTTCGCTCAAATGAGTGCTGCGCCAGAAACGGGAACTCCTGTTGATGTTGGATTTGCTGCTCAATGGAGTGATGGTGGGAAGAGTGCATCGTTTGGTTTGAAGCCTGGAGTAGGAAGCTATATTGGAGCTGGTGCTGGAAAAATGATAACTGGAACCCTGATAACGCCTTCTCCGCAGAGATTGAGGAAAGAAGGAAAATGAGAGCGCTCATGGAATTCACCACGGCTAAGCCAAAGTTGTTTTGGATGGCGGCCTTTATCATTGCATTTTCTTTAATAATTTTAGTTCCCCTCTTGCTATTTTTAAATTATTTTGAATATGCTTCTTTATGGATCTTTGTCTATGTTTTTTTTATTATCTCCTGGGCAGCAATTTTCGTCAGCATAATGTGTTATTTTGTTAGGCAGGCTCAAGGAAAGTACGCGAAAATAAAGCCTCGGCCGCTGAAAGATCAGATTTGGTGATATTCAATAGCGCTTTATTTAAAATAATTTGTTAATTGGATTGTTTTTGGAAATGGCTTGAGAGCTTATCTCTAATTAGAAGAACGAGGCATTGGATACGCTTCACCATACGCGAGCTGAGCTCAAGACCTCTTCCGGAATGGAGTGTGGCATGCCCCTGCCCAACTGCCTCGCCACCTCCCTCACCCTGGGCCTAGCCCTCACTGCCCATGCCGACGAAGGCATGTGGGTGCCATCCAACCGCCGGAACTAGCAACTAACGGGTCAGGTTGGTAACGGGGTCAGGTTCACTTATTCAATAGCAGGCATTTGTGTCTTGGGTCGTGGGAAGTGACCTAACTTGCGCTCTTTTTCCTCGGGAAGATTCTCGATCTTTCTAGGTAAAGACTACATCCATCGATAAATGGATCGCATCTTGGTTGCCGCGACCGCATCGGCCAGCTAAGGTCGCGGTTACGTTCTTTGCCTCGATCTCCGCATGCCTGCGCCCAATTCTCTTGCCGCTTCGCTCACCCTAAGCCTTGCCCTCACCGCCACCGCCTATGCCGACGAAGGCATGTGGATGCCATCGCAGTTGCCGGAGTTGGCCAAACCGCTACTCGAGGCCGGCTTTCGCGGAGATCCGCGCGATCTGGCGGCCGTGACGCAGCCGCCGTTGAGTGCGGTGGTGAAGGTCGGAGGCGGGACCGGGGCGTTCGTGTCGGACGAGGGGCTGTTGCTGACCAACCACCATGTGGCCTATGGGGTGATCCAGTACAACACCTCGACCAAGGAGAACCTGATCGAGCAGGGCTTCATCGCCAAGGATCGTGGCGACGAGCGTGCGGCCAATCCGGATTTCCGGGTGTTGGTGACAGTCGGCTTCGACAAGGTGACCGACCAAGTTCTGGGGCCGGCTAAGGGCAAGACCGGGCGTGCCTATTTCGATGCGGTGGATGCGGCGAGCAAGCGCATCGTGGCCGATTGCGAGCGCGAGGGTGGCGTGCGTTGCAGCGTCGCCAACATGTATTACGGCACGGATTTCTACCGGATCCGCCAGTTGGAGTTGCGCGACGTGCGTTTGGTCTACGCGCCGCCGCGGGCGATCGGCAACTACGGCGACGAGATCGACAACTTCATGTGGCCGCGGCACAGCGGCGACTTCACCTTGCTGCGCGCCTACGTCGGGAAGGATGGCAAGCCGGCCGACTACCGTGCCGACAACGTGCCGTACCAGCCGCCGGCGCATCTGCAGGTCGCCACGCAGGGGCCCAAGGCCGGGGACTTCGCGATGCTTGCCGGCTATCCGGGCATCACCTACCGGCATCGCACGGCGGCGGAGTTCGACGAGCAGGTTAATTGGACGCTGCCGCAACGGGTGGCTGTGTTCGACCAGATGATCGCGGTGATCGAAGCGGCGGGCAAAGCAGATGCCGATGCCCGCACGCGCTATGCGTCGCAGCTGCAGTCGCTGAAGAACAATCGCAAGCGTGCGGCCGGCGAGCTGGAAGGCATGCAGCGCAGCGAAGCGGTGCGGCTGCGCAGCGAGGACGAGCGCGCCATGCTTGCCGCTACACATGGCGACGATGCGCGCGACGTCACGGCCTTGCAGTCGTTGTTGGCTGATGCATCGGCGCTGCGTGAGCGTGATCTGCTGCTGAGCTTGATCGGTACCCAGACCCAATTGCTGCGCTCGGCCTTGACGCTGGAGCGGCTGCGGGTGGAGTCGGCCAAAGCCGACGATCAGCGCGAGACCGGCTACCAGCAGCGCGACCAGGCGCTGATCGAGGGCACGCTGAAGCAGGTGCAGCGGCGTTACTCGCCTACGGTGGAGAAGGCCTTGCTGAGCGCGCTGCTGACCCGCTACCAGCAGTTGCCCGATGCGCAGCGCGTACCCGAATTCGACGCGGCGTTCGGGCGCACGCCTGGGCAGTTGCAGCAGGCCTTGGACAAGCTCTATGCCGCGACCAGGCTGGGCGAGGAGGGCGAACGCCTGTCGCGTTTCGCCGCCGCGCGCGAGGGCAAGCCGGTGGCCGCCGATCCGCTGATGACGTTGGCCGCGGCGTTGGTGCCGGCGCAGCTGCGGCTGGAAAACGAGCGCAAGGCGCGTGAGGGCGAGCAGTTGCGCCTGCGTCCGGCCTACATGCGTGCGCTGTTCGCCTGGCGCAAGCAGCAGGGGCGGGCAGTGTATCCGGATGCCAACAGCACCTTGCGGATCAGCTATGGCCGGGTCGAGCCGCTGGCACCGCGCGATGCGGTGAGCTTCGCGCCGGTGACCACGGTGGCCGGCATCGTCGAGAAGAACACCGGGCAGGAGCCGTTCGATGCGCCCAAGCCGTTGCTCGCGGCGATCGCCAAGGGCGATTTCGGCAGCACCGCCGATGCGCAGCTGAAGACGCAGCCGGTGAATTTTCTGACCAACCTGGACACGACCGGCGGCAATTCCGGGTCGCCGGTGCTCAACGCGCGCGGCGAGCTGATCGGCCTTAACTTCGACAGCAACTGGGAGGCGGTCAGCGCCAGCTGGTGGTACGACCCGCGCTACAAGCGGGCGATCCATGTGGACATGCGCTACCTGCGCTGGTTGCTGGCCAAGGTGTATCCGGCGCCGCAGTTGCTGCAGGAGCTGCGGTTGCCTGCGGAATGAGCGATGCCGCGTCCGTAATGTACCGGGCTTGGTGCTCCGCATCGATACCGACGGGCGGGGGTGCGGTAATGGGATACGGCCGGAACGGCATCTGCTCTGATGCTACGCACTACGCGCTGGCCTTGTCGCCAACCTGGCGGTGCCGTGGCACGCGCATCAGGCCCCCGTGTGTTCAGTAGCATGGAGGACCTGCAACCGCGGCTCGGCTCTTCACGGACGTCCCACTAGGCTGTAGCAATGTTACCGACCCCGCTGCCGCGCATCTTTTACGCCCGCGACTCGCGCCTGGTGGCGCCGGAGTTGTTGAACAAGTTGCTGGTCACCGACGATGGCCGCTGCGGTCGCATCGTCGAGGTCGAGGCCTATTGCGGCGCAGAGGATCCGGCGGCGCATTCTTTCCGCGGCATGACCCCGCGCACGCGGGTGATGTTCGGGCCGCCCGGCCATCTGTACGTGTATTTCATCTACGGCATGCACTGGGCGCTCAACGCGGTATGCGGTGGCGCGCCCGGGCATGCGGTGCTGATCCGGGCGCTGGCGCCGGTTGCAGGCATGGAAGCGATGCAGCTGGCGCGCGGGGTGGGACGCATCGCCGATCTCACCCGCGGCCCTGGCCGGCTGGCCAAGGCGCTTGGCGCTTCGGGTGCCGACAATGGGCTGGATCTGACCAAGGCCAGTTCGCGTCTGTGGGTGGGCGAGGATGGCACGCCGCCGCCAGTCGATCCGGTCGCCACGCCGCGCATCGGCATCAGCAAGGCCATGGAGGCGTTGTGGCGCTGGTATGTGCCTGGCGATCCGAACGTGTCGGGGCCTGGGCTGGGAGTGAAGCGCAAGGGCATGCGCGCGAACTGACCGGTGCGTTGGGTTCCACACATACCGATGCATGCGGCGGAGGATGACTGTGACCTGGAAGGCGTCGGGACTGAAGTCCCTCCCACAGTGTGCCCATCGAGCTGGTCGCACGCGCCCCTTGTAGGAGCGACTTCAGGGCATCTCTAATACCTCCATTCCGGAAGCTGCTCGCTGCGCGTGTCGCTGGCGTGCTCCTTTTTCTGTCGCGGCTGAAGCCGCTCCTACACATGCGCGCCGTGCTCTTGTAGGAGCGGCTTCAGCCGCGACAGGAGGACGAAGTAGCCGTGATGCAAAGGCGTCCACGAAAAACGCGGCCGCAACACCACCGAGTCTACCGCCAGTGCGCCTTTGCCACGCCATGGCATCTCGAACGTATCGATACCGGAACCTGACGGCTGGGCGTATCGGCGTCTCGCAAGTGCATCGACCTGCTTTTGGGGGCTATTAGAGAGGTGGCCTTCAGCCGCGACGAGCGAAGCGGTGAGGTTGCCGTGGCGGGAAGACGTCGGGACCGAAGTCCTTCCTGCAGTGCACCAGCGGATTGGCTGCAATCCTTATAGGAGCATCCAGCCGCAACGAAGGAGGCGGCCCGATGGCGATGGCCAACTGCGGAAAAAAGCGAGCTAACCCGCATCGACCCGCGCACCGCCAGGCGCGGCATCCAGCTGCGCGATCGCATCCGCCACCACCGCATCGAACGGTGCGTCCACGTCCACCGAGAGTACGTCCGACTCCTCCAGCGGCAGCTCCAGCGTATCGATCTGGCTCTGCAGCAGGGCCGGCGACATGAAGTGGCCGCTGCGCCGCGCCAGACGCTCGGCGATCACATGCGCGGCCGCATGCAGGAACACGAAGCGCATCGGCACGCCGCTGTCGCGCAGCTGTTGCCGATGCAAACGGCGCAATCCGGAGAACGCCAGCACGACGCTTTGGCCGGCATCGATCGACTGGCGCAGGCGCAGCGCCAGCGCTGCCACCCAGGGCACGCGCTGCGCGTCGGTCAGCGGGACGCCGTGCGCCATCTGCGCCTTGGCCTCGGCGCTGTGGAAATCGTCGGCGTCCAGGAATACGAGGCGGTAGTGCGCGGCCAGCGCCTGCGCGACGCTGGTCTTGCCGCTGCCGGAAATGCCCATCACGACGATGGCTTCGCTGCGCTGCGGCAAGAAATTCTGGGATGTTGCGTCCATCACGAGCGGTTATACCTTGCAGGAGGTTTGGCATGATGCGTGCGCCGGCGTTGGCGATGCGCGCAGCGTGGTGTAGCGTCGGCACGCCACGATCAGCGGAACGCGCACTGGCGCCGTTCCATCATCGCATGACCACCCGACAGGATCGCCGATGCCCACACCGCCGCAACGCGCCGATGCTCCGCTGCGCTGGACCGAAAAGGTCGGCTACGGCGTCGGCGACATGGGCTTCAATTTCTACTGGGCCAATATCTCCGCGTTCCTGCTGATCTTCTACACCGACACCATGGGCCTGCCGGCGGCGGCGGTGGGCACGATGATCCTGCTGACTAAGGTGGTCGACGCGGTCACCGATCCGCTGATGGGGGCCATCGCCGATCGCACCCGCTCGCGTTGGGGCAAGTTCCGCCCGTATCTGCTGTTCGCCGCACTGCCGATGGCGGTCAGCGGCGTGCTGGCCTACACCACGCCGGATTTGGGCCAGGGTGGTCGGCTGGTCTGGGCCTACGCCACCTTCGGCTTGATGATGCTGATGTACACGGTGATCAGCATCCCGTATTCGGCGCTGTCGGGGGTGATCACCGCCGACAGCCAGCAGCGCACCACGTTGATCAGTTTCCGCTTCATCGCCGCCTTCGCCGGTACCACGCTGGTCAACTACGCCACGCTGGACATGGTGCGCTGGTTCGGCAACGGCGACGATGCGCAGGGCTGGCAGCGCACCATGCTGGTCTACGGCATCGCCGCGGCGGTACTGTTCGCGATCGTGTTCGCCACCACGCGCGAGCGCGTGCAGCCGCTGCCGCAGCCGCGCACGCCGGTGCTGCAGGACATCGCCGACCTGTTGCGCAATCCGCCATGGCGGGTGCTGTTCGCGCTGGCGCTGATCATCATGATCACCATTGTCATGCGCGCCGGTGCCGGCGTGTACTACTTCAAGTACTACGTCGGCCGTCCCGACCTGACCGGCTGGTTCCTGGGCAGCTATTCGGTGGCGCTGGCGCTGGGCGCGGCGGCCACGCCGCTGCTGACCCGGCTGTTCGACAAGCGCCGGCTGATGATGGGATTGATGGCGCTGGTGGGCGTGCTCAGCTGCGCGATGTTCTTCATTCCGCGCGAGGCGATCTGGGCGCTGTTCGCGCTCAACCTGCTGATCGGCCTCGCGCTGGGGCCGAAATCGCCGCTGGCGTTCTCGATGTACGCCGACACGGCCGACTACACCGAATGGAAGACCGGGCGCCGCGCCACCGCGATGACGTTTTCGGCGGCGACGTTCTCGCAGAAGCTCGGCGGCGCGCTGGCCTCGGCCTGCATCGCGTGGATGCTGGCGGGGATGGGGTATGTGGCCAATCAGGCGCAGAGCGATGCATCGCAGCTGGGGATCGTGCTGCTGCTGACGGTGATTCCGGGCGCGGTCGCGCTGCTGGCGGCGTGGACGATGCGGTTCTATCCGCTCGACGACGCGGCGCTGCTGCGCATTCAACAGGAACTGGCGGCACGCAAGCGCGCCGCGAAGGAAGCAGGCGCATGAGCGTTGGCAACGATGCATTCCGCGAGGTAACCGAGTTGCTGGCGCCCAGCGCCGATGGCGAGCGCTACGAGCTGTACAGCCCGACGGCCCTGCCCAATGCCGGCGGCTTTCTGTGGAACCGGAAGATGATGATCCAGCTCACCTGCCGCGGCTACGCCACCGCGCAGTTCATGCAGCCGGAGCCGGCCAAGTACGCGCATGCGCCGAACCTGGAGGCCAGGACCTTCATGCAGCCGGAGCAGCCGTACTACGCGCATCATCCGGGGCGCTTCTTCTATCTCAAGGACGAGGACAGCGGCGCGGTCTATTCGGTGCCGTACGAGCCGGTGCGGGCGACGCCGCAGGCGTTCCGCTTCTCGGTCGGCAAGCGCGACATCGCCTGGTGTGTGCGTTATGCGGACATCGAGGTGGAGGTACGCCTGCAGTTGCCGGTCGAGGACACGGTCGAGCTGTGGCAGTGCCAGGTGCGCAATCTGGACGGGCGCGCGCGTCGGATCGCGTTGTATGCGTATTTCCCGGTCGGCTACATGTCGTGGATGCACCAGAGCGGCGAGTACCGCACCGACCTGGGCGGGATCGTGTGCCGCAGCGTCACGCCGTACCAGAAGGTCGAGGACTATTTCCGCAACCGCGACTTCAAGGACTGCACGTTCCTGCTGCACGAGCAGGCGCCGGAGGCGTGGGAGGCGCGGCAATCGGCGTTCGAGGGCGAGGGCGGGTTGCACGCACCGAGTGCGGTGCTGCAGCCGCGGCTGGGCGGCAGCGATGCGCGCTACGAAACGCCCACCGCGGCCTTGCAGTACCGCCTGACGCTGCAGCCGCAGCAGGAACACACGCTTCGCTTTCTGTTCGGCCCGGCGCGCGACGATGCGGAGATCGCGGCGCTGCGGCAACGCTATCTGTCCGCGGCCGGGTTCGCCGAGGCGGCCGCCGCGTACCGCGATTACCTGGAAGAGTCGGCCGGTTGCCTGCAGATCGCCACGCCCGATCCGTGCCTGGACAACCTGGTCAACCATTGGCTGCCGCGGCAGGTGTTCTATCACGGCGACGTCAACCGCCTGACCACCGATCCGCAGACCCGCAACTTCCTGCAGGACCACATGGGCATGAGCTTCCTGCGCCCGCAGACCGCGCGCGCGGCGTTGCTGCATGCGCTGTCGCAGCAGGAAGCCAGCGGCGCGATGCCGGACGGCATCCTGCTGATCGAAGGCGCGGAACTGAAATACATCAACCAGGTGCCGCATACCGACCATTGCGTGTGGCTGCCGGTGTTCCTGTCGGCGTATCTGGACGAGACCGGCGATGCGGCGCTGCTCGACGAGATCGTGGTCGGCGCCGACGGGCGCGGCGTCAGTGTCGCCGAGCGGCTGGACGCAGCGATGCGCTGGCTGCTCGGCGCACGCGATGCGCGCGGGCTGAGCTATATCGCGCAGGGCGATTGGTGCGATCCGATGAACATGGTCGGCTACCGCGGTCGCGGCGTGTCCGGCTGGCTGTCGGTGGCCACGGCATACGCGCTGCAGCTGTGGGCGACGCTCTGCGAACGCCATGGCCGCCACGCCCAGGCGGCCGCATGCCGCGCCGGCGCGGAGGAGGTCAACGCTGCGGTCAATCGCGAATTGTGGGATGGCGACTGGTATGCGCGCGGCATCACCGACGACGGCGTGCGTTTCGGTATCAAGGACGACGCGGAAGGCCGTATCTATCTCAATCCGCAGAGCTGGGCGCTGCTCGCCGGTACCGCCGATGCGGACCGGCGCGCGCGCCTGCTGCAGGCGGTCGATGCACAGCTGGACACGCCGTACGGGCCGACGATGCTGGCGCCGCCGTACACCGCGATGCGCGAGGACGTGGGCCGGCTGACGCAGAAGCATCCAGGTTCGGCGGAGAACGGGTCGGTCTACAACCACGCCGCCGCGTTCTACCTGCATGCGTTGTACGCGATCGGCGACGCCGACCGCGCCTGGCGCGTGCTGCGCGCGATGATCCCGGGGCCGGACCTGGCCGACTACCTGCAGCGCGGCCAATTGCCGGTGTTCGTGCCGAACTATTACCGTGGCGCCTGGCGCGAATTGCCGCGCACCGCCGGCCGTTCCAGCCAATTGTTCAATACCGGCACCGCGGCATGGCTGTATCGCTGCCTGATCGAGGGATTGTTCGGGCTCAAGGGCGAGGGTGAGGCGCTGTGCGTGCGCCCGCAGCTGCCCTCGCATTGGTTGCAGGCGACGGTACAGCGTCGTTTTCGCGGAGCGCTGTTCGAGGTGCGCATGCGGCGCGATGCGGGCTGCGTTGCGCAGCGGGTCAGCGTGGATGGGCGCACGCTGGAGGTGCCGCGGATCGACGGCATCGCGCCAGGGCGGCGTTATCTGGTCGAGGTGGTGCTGCCGGGTGGGTGAGGGCGGGCGTTCTCCCCGGCGAGGTCTGGCGTTCTGTCGCGGCTGAAGCCGCTCCTACAGGGACAGGCGTGCGGCCATGCGCACTGTAGGCGCGGCTTTAGCCGCGACAGAACGCCGGTTACGCGCGTGCCGCATCCGCGGTCTCGACCAGATCCTGCCACTGCAGCCGGGTATTCGCCGCATCGTCGCTCTCCAGCAACGCGCGGCGCGCGGCGCGGCGCATGGCGCGGCTGATCCAGGTCTGCAGGTCGCGGCCGGAGCGGCCTGCGCTGCGTTCGGCCAACCAAGTGGCCGCTTCCGCCGCATCGAATGCCAGCGGCTTGCCATGCAGCAGGCGCGCGACGATCGCGCTGCGTGCGGCGTGGTCGGGCAGGCCGATCTCGATCTGCCGGTCCAGCCGCGACAGCAGCGCCGGGTCGATCCGCTCGGCATGGTTGCTGGCGGCCAGCAGGAACACTTGCCCGGCCTGGCTGGCGACGCCGTCCAGTTCCTGCAGCAGCTGGCCGACGATCTCGCGGGTCAGCGCATCGTCGCCGTCGGCTCCGCGCGCCGGCGCGACGATATCGATCTCGTCGACGAACACGATGCACGGCGCCTGTGCGCGTGCGCGTTCGAACGCGGCCTGCACGCGCTGGCCCGACTGGCCCAGGTAGGCGGCCTTGAGGTCGGCGCCGGTCAGGGCGATGAAGGCCAACCCCGACTGGCTGGCCAGGATCCGCGCGAGCTGGGTCTTGCCGGTGCCGGGCGGGCCGTACATCAGGATCCCGCGCGGCACCGGCACGCCCAGCGTGGCCAGGGTTTCGGCGTTGCGCAGTTCCTTGCCCAGGCCGACGAATTCCTCGATCACCGGCGCCGGCAGCACGATGTCGTTCCAGTCCAGCGGCGCCACCCGGGTGGAGCCCTTGCCGCGCAGCAACCGCAACTGCGCCAGCAGCGCGTCGCCGTCAAGCTCGCCGCCCATGCACTCGGCGGCGACCCGCGCCACCAGCGTATGCAGGTCGCGGCCGGACAGGCCGCTGCTGTCGGCGACCACGCGCGGGTCCAGCGCCAGCGCGAAGCCGGCGCGCTCCAGTTCGCCGCCAAGGATGCGCGCGCGCGCGGCGGCATCCGGCAGGCCGATGCCGATGCTGGCGGTGAAGCGCGACATCACCGCGTCGTCGAGCAGTTCGGCGCGGTTGGTGGCGCCGATCACCAGCACCTGGCCGCGCGCTTCATGGAAGCCGTCCCATTCGGCGAGAAAGGTCTGCACCAGTTCGGCGCCGAAGCTGTCGCTGTCCACGCCGCCGCGGCGCGCGAACACGCTTTCGCATTCGTCGATGAACAGGATCGCCGGCGCCTTGGCGCGGCAGCGCTGCCAGATCGCCTGCACCTTGGGGCCGGTATGGCCGACGTGCGCAGCCTTCAGGTCGGCCACGCCCAACGCTTCGAAATGGCAACCGGCATGGCGCGCCAGCTTGCGCGCGATCAGGGTCTTGCCGGTGCCGGGCGGGCCGTGCAGCAGCATGCCCTTCGGCGCCGGCGTGCGCCCGGACACGAACAGGTCCACCAGCTTGAGGATCTGGTCGAGCGTGGCGTCGGGCAGCGCCACGTCGGCCCAGTGACGGTGGATGGCGTCCATGCTCTGCAGCCGCTGCTGCAGCATGCGCTGCTGGCTGCGCGCTTCCATCCATGCATCCACGTGCCGATGCAGCTCGGCGATCGGCTGCGCCTCGGTGGCCGCGTTGGTTGCCACGGCCAGCGCAAGCTCGTGCAGCTGCGCCTGCGTGTCGCTGTCGAGCGCGGTGTCGATCGGGATCAACGCGGCGGCGCGGCTGGCGTCCGGCAGCACCAGCAGCGCCTGCACCTGCGGTTCCGGCTCGGCGCCATCGTGCAGCGCCAGCATGCGCGCATCGGACAGGTCGCCGTATGCCGCGGCGATCTGCCAGCGGCCCTGCAGTTCGCGCTGCGGCCAGGGCGCGCGGGTGACGCGGTACGGATAGGTCGCATCGTGGCGGCTGTCGCGGGCGAACTGCATCAGCGCCAGCGGCCGTTGCGCGAAACCGCGCAGCAGCGCGCGTTGGTCATGGCTGACATGCCGGGCCAGCAGTTGCGCGCCGCCGACGACCAGCAGCGCATAGAGCAGCAGCGACGGCAGCGCGCGCTGCAGCAGGAGCAGCGTGTCGCGCTGCATGCCCAGGTGGCGCCACCAGTCCAGATAGCCGCGCGCGTCGCCGAGCCAGTGCGCACTCATCCACGGCAGCGCCAGCAGCAGGAAGGCGAGCAGCGCCAGCCGCCAGCGCCAGTCCGGCAGCAGCGGGCGCAGCAGCAGCGCCGGCCACCACGCGCGGCGGTGTGCGCGGCGCAGCACCGCGCGCGCGGCCTGCGCGGCCTGCGCGACGAAGTCGCGGCGGATCGTGGCCAGGGCCTGTTCCACTGCCGGCAGATGCCGCTCCACCTCGGCCTCGGCCGCGGCTTGCCGCGCCTGCGCCTGTTGCAACTGCGTCTGCAGCCGCAGCCGTTGCTGCTGCAGATAGCTCGCCCGCGACTCGCTTGGGACGGACGTCATCGTTGTGGGCGGGCGTGGGCGTTCACTGCGCGAATCTTAGCCTGTCGCACGCGCGGCACTGCCGGCACATAGCCCGTCTCCCATCGGCGACCGAAGGAAGTTCCCTTGGGAGAGAGGGATTGGGGGGAGGGTACGGCGACCGCCAGCAACGGCGCCGCGCCGCATCCGGACGCGTTCACGCGCGGTGCGCGGCCGGCGCAGCGAACGCACGCGTCCACAGCAACGGATCGCTGCCGTCGAGCAGTACCCAGCCGTGCGCGCGCGCCTGCAGCGGATCCTGCAGGACCTGCTGCGGCGTGGTCGGCGCATCGTCCTGCACGCCCCACACTCCGGCCCAGGCATTGCCGCCGGCCTGCCCGGCCGCCTGGACCGCGCGCTCGGCCAGCGCCACGCTGTCCTGCAAGCGCGCATCGGAGCGATGGAACAGCGGAAACGGCGCCACGCCGACCGAGACCGTCAACGGCAGCAGCTCGCCCTGGCCGGCCTCCACGCGCAGGCGTTCCGTCGCCCCGCGCAGGTGCGCGGCCAGTGCGAAGGCCGCAGCCGACGACGTGTCCGCACGCACCACCAGGAACTCCTCGCTGCCCCAGCGTGCGACCAGGTCGTCGGCGTCGCAGTTTTCGCGCAGGCAGGTGGCCAGCGCCAGCAGCGCGCGGTCGCCGGCGGCATGGCCGTAGCGCGCGTTCAAGGCCTTGAATCCGTCCACGTCCACCAGCAGCAGCGCGCAGCGGTTGTCGGTTTCGCCGGCCGCGTCCGCCGCCGTGGCGAACAGCGCCTGCATGCGGCGCTCGACCTCCGGTCGGTTCAACAGCCCGGTCAGCGGGTCGCGCTGGCCGAGGTCGAGCGCATGGCGCTGGCGGCGCCGGTACAGCACCACCAGCACCACGCCGAGGGTCAGCGCCAGGGCGACGCCGATGGCGATGGTGCCGGCGTGGTCGGCGCGCGCCACACGCGCATCGACGGTGCGCGGTGTCTGCGCGGCGGAGGCTTGCAGACTGGCCAGCGCCGCGTAGGTTTCGCCACGCGCCTTGGCGCGGTCCATCGCATGCGCCTGCTGCGCATCGCGCGCGGCCGCTGCGGTATCGCCCAGCGCGGCGTGGACCTCGCCCAGCACATCCAGACCGTCGCGAACTTCGAGCATGTAGTTGCTGCTCACGGCCAATGCCTGCGCCTGCTCGGCGTAGGCCAGCGCGTCGGCATTGCGCTTCTGCTCCAGCCGCAGCCGCGCCAGGCGCTGCAGGCTGACCACGGCGCCCTGTCGATCGCCATGCGTCTGCTGCCACTGCAGCGCCTGCTGCACCAGCGGCTCGGCCCGTTCCGGGTGCCCGCTGGCGCGCTGGATTTCGCCGCGATGGCTGACGATGCGGTTCAGCAATACGTCCTGATTGCCCAGCAGGGCGCCCGTCTGCGTGGCACGTGCGAAAGCGCGATCGGCCTCCTCGTAGCGCTTGAGCACCAGCAGCGTATACGCGTAGTTGTAGTGCAGCATCATATCGGCCGGCGCCGGCGGCCGTTGCAGCCGCTGCAACAGGACGTTCGCTTGCTGGAAGTAGGCCAGTGCGCCCTCGGGATCGTCCAGTGCGCCACGCATCAGCCCGATCGATATCAGCGCATTGAGCTGCATGGCGAGATCGCCCTCGGCCACCGCATCGGCCTGGATCTGCTCCAGCAGCTTGATCGCACGTGGCAACTGACCCAGCTGCTGCAGAAGCAACGCCGCCTGCATGCGCTCGTTGTTACGCACGATCGGCGGCAATCCGGGGCGCTGCAGTAGGGTCAGCAGACGCTCGGTGGACGCGGTCGCCTTCGCGCTGTCGCCGACCAGCTGTTGCGCGGTCGCCAGACAGCCTGTGGCCATCACTTGCACCGGCAGCGGCAGCTCCGGTTTGGCCAGCAGGTCGCTGGCCACGCGCAGCGATGCCTGCGGCTGCTGCCCCAGGTCGGCGCGGCAGCGTTGCAGCGTGCCCTCATAGGGATCGCCGCTGGGGATGGTCTGCGCCAGCACCGGCATGATCGGCAAGCTTGCGGCAGCCAGAAGCAGCAATCGGCCAAAACGCTTGAAGCGACACGACATCATCGGGAGGTATCCAGCGGTCGAACGATGGGATCGGCCTGTCATCCACACCGCGCCGGGGTGTTCGGCGCGGCGCCAGCAGGCAGCGGGGGAACGGAGGTGGCTAATATAGCCGCAGTCCGCATCCGCCCGTCGGTGCGCTTCCTGCCGGTCCGTACATGACGCTTCGTCCCGACTCCGCACCCCATTCTTCCAAGCCGGCGGCCGGCGCTCTGGCGCGTCTGTGGCACTGGTGGCGCGATGTCCCGGTCACCGATCAGGTCGATCGGCGCAACGCGGCGATGCTGCAGGTGGTGCTGGCATTCGTGGGCCTGTACCAGCCGATGACGATGCTGCTTGCCTGGGGGCGGAGCGGCGCGGCCATGGACCCCGTCGCGCTGTGGCTGGCGGCGGCCAACACGCTGGCGATGTGCGCCTGCTTCGTGCTGCTGCGGCGCGGCGCGTTCCTGTGGGCAGCGCGGATGTTCGTGCTGGTGAGCCTGGCGCTGCTGAGCGTGGGCTATGTGCGATGGGGGCTGGAAGCGCAGCTGCGCGGGCAGTTGAGCCAACTGTTGCCGGTGCTGATCGGCGGGCTGCTGCTGAGCCGGCGCGCACTGTGGGGCGCGGTGGTGTGGCTGGTGCTGGTGGTGGCGCTGGGGGCATGGCGCGACGCGACGCGCTCGTTCTTCATGCCCACGCTGATGCCGCGGTTGCTGGAGAGCGCGCTGCTCGGCATCGCCGGCTTTGGCATCGCCGCGGTGGTGCTGGACCGGTCGGTGGCGGCGTTGCGCGAGAGCCTGGACCTGGCGCGCAAGCGCGGCAACGACCTGGCCCGTTCGCGCGACCGGCTGCAGCTGGAGATGCAGGAAAAGGAACGTTCGCGCGACCAGCTGGTGCACGCGCAGAAGATGGAGAGCGTCGGCCGCCTGGCCAGCGGCGTGGCGCACGATTTCAATCATCTGCTGAGCCTGATCATGGGCTATGCCGCGCGCGCGCGGCGCAGCGACGATCCGCAACAGCTCAAGGCCGCGCTGCAGGGCGCCGATGCGGCGGCGCGGCGCGCGGCGGCGGTGACCCGCAAGCTGCTGGATTTCAGTCGCCAGGAATCCACGCGGCTGGAAGTGTTCGAACCGGCCGAGACGATCGCCGGCATGCGTCCGATGTTCGACCAGCTGTTCGGCCTGGGCGTGCAGGTGCGCCTGCATCTGCACGAGGCGCCGTGCCCGGTGCGCTTCGACCGCGCGCAGCTGGAGCTGATCCTGCTCAATCTCGCCGCCAACGCGCAGCAGGCGATGCCCGAGGGCGGGCAGTTCGAGCTGACCCTGGCGCCGCGGCCCGATGCCACGCTGGAGATCGCGGTGCGCGACAGCGGCCACGGCATGAGCGAGGACGTGCGCGCGCGCTGCCTGGAACCGTTCTTCACCACCAAGCCCAGCGGCCAGGGCACCGGCCTGGGGCTGGCGGTCAGCGCCAACCTGATCGCCGCGGCCGGCGGCGCACTGCTGGTCGAGAGCGCGCCCGGGCAGGGCAGCGTGTTCCGCCTGCGGCTGCCGCTGCACGCCGGCGCGGCGGCGGTTTCGTGAGCGGCGGCAAGCTAGACTGCGGCGAACGCACCGGGGACCTCGCCCTTGGTTTCTAGCTGGATCCTGCTGCTGGTATCGGTCGGCTACGCGGCGCTGCTGTTCACGGTGGCGTGGTGGGGCGACCGGCGCCCGCTGTATCCGGAGCGGCCGTGGCTGCGTCCGGCGGTGTACAGCCTGGCGCTGGCGGTGTACTGCTCGTCGTGGACGTTCTACGGCGCGGTCGGCAGCGCGGTGCGCAACGGCGCCGGCTACCTGCCGATCTACCTGGGGCCGTTGCTGCTGCTGCTGTTCGGCTGGCGCATCATCGAACGGCTGGCGCTGATCGCGCGCAGCGAGAACACGGTGTCCATCGCCGACTTCATCTCCTCGCGCTACGGCCGCTCGCGGCGGCTGGCGGCGCTGGTGGCGGTGATCGCGCTGATCGGCGTGGTGCCGTATCTGGCGCTGCAGTACAAGGCGGTGGCGATGAGCCTGCAGGTGCTCAGCGGCCAGTCCAGCGCCGGGGCGCCGTTCTACGCCGATCCGGCGTTGTATGTGGCGCTGGGGATGGCGCTGTTCGCGACCCTGTTCGGCACCCGCCAGGTGGATGCCACCGAACACCATCACGGCATGATGCTGGCGATCGCGCTGGAGTCGGTGGTCAAGCTGCTGGCGATGGTCGCGGTGGGCGTCTTCGCCTACGTGTGGCTGAGCGGCCGCGACGGCCGCGTATTGCAGTCGGCGCAGACCCTGTTCCAGAACACCCCGCCGGTCGGCTTCATCTCGCAGACCCTGCTCAGTTTCCTGGCCATCGTCTGCCTGCCGCGGCAGTTCCACGTGGCGGTGGTGGAGTGCAGCGACATCGGCGACATCCGCAAGGCGCGCTGGCTGTTCGGGCTGTATCTGGTGCTGATCTCGGCGATGGTGGTGCCGATCGCCGCGGCCGGCATCGCCCTGTTCGGCCAGTCCGGCGAGGTGGCGCACGACAGCGTCGTGCTGGCGCTGCCGCTGGCCGAGGGCCGCACCGCGCTGGCGCTGGTCGCCTACGTGGGCGGGTTCTCCGCCGCCACCGGCATGGTCATCGTCTCCAGCATCGCGCTGGCGACGATGATCAGCAACGACCTGGTGATGCCGGTGCTGCTGCGCCGGCGCGGGCACCAGGCGGCCGGCGCCGATGTCGCCTCGCGGGTGTTGTGGATCCGCCGCCTGGCGATCCTGCTGCTGGCGCTGATCGCCTACGGCTACTACCGCAGCAGCAGCAACGACAGCTCGCTGGCCTCGTACGGGCTGATGGCCTTCGCCGCGGTGGCGCAGTTCGCGCCGGGCGTGATCGGTGGGCTGTACTGGCGCGGCGCCAGCCGCAAGGGCGTGGAGACCGGCATGGTGCTGGGCTTCGCCACCTGGATCTATACCTTGCTGCTGCCGGCGCTGACCCAGGCCGGCTGGCTGGCGCCGGGATGGCTGCACGATGGGCCGTTCGGCATTTCCTGGCTGCGCCCGCAGCAGCTGTTCGGCATGAGCGGCTGGGATCCGCTGGCGCACGGCACGTTCTGGTCGCTGCTGCTCAACGTCGGCACGATGATGCTGGTGTCGGCGCGCTGGCGCCCGGGCCTGGACGAGCGGCTGCGCGCGGCGCCTTTCCTGGAGCCGTATTCGCAACGGCCGGCAGTGGCCGGCGACTGGCTCGGGCAGGTGCAGGTGATCGACCTGCAGGCGCTGGCCGAACGCATGGTCGGCGAGCGCCACGCCCGCCGCGCGTTCGCCGAACAGGCGCAACTGCTCGGCCGCGAACCGCAGCCCAATGCGGTGGCCGACCGCGTCTGGGTGCAGTTCACCGAACGCCTGCTCGCCGCCTCGATCGGTGCGGCCTCGGCGCGGCTGGTGCTGACCAGCCTGTTGCGCGGTTCGGGCATGGACCTGGGCGAAGTGGTGGCGGTGCTCGACGAGGCCGGGCAGGAGCTGCGCTTCAACCGCGAGATCCTGTCCACCACGCTGGAGAACATCAGCGCCGGGGTCAGCGTGGTCGATCCGGCGATGCGCCTGACCGCGTGGAACCGGCGCTATCAGCAGATGTTCGGCTACCCCGACGGCATGCTCTACGTCGGCCGTCCGGTCGCCGACCTGATCCGCTACAACGCCGAGCGCGGCGAACTGGGCGAGGGCCGCATCGAGGACCAGATCAATCGCCGCATCGCGCATCTGCGCGCCGGCACCTCGCATGTGTTCGAGCGCACCCGCAGCGACGGCAAGGTGATCGAGATGCGCGGCCAGCCGCTGCCCGGCGGCGGCTACGTGACCAGCTACAACGACATCACCGACTACAAGCGCGCCGAGCAGGCGCTGCTGGAAGCCAACGAGACGCTGGAGCAGCGCGTGGCCGAGCGCTCGCGCGAGGCGGAACTGGCGCAGCAGTCCAAGACCCGCTTCCTGGCCGCGATCAGCCACGACGTGTTGCAGCCGCTCAACGCCGCGAGGTTGTTCGCTTCCGCCTTGCGCGAGGCGCATCAGAACGAAGAGCAGCGGCACCTGGCCGAGCGCGTGGACGCCTCGCTGCGCGCGGCCGAAGAGCTGCTCGATGGCCTGCTCGACGTGTCGCGGCTGGACGCCGGCGGCATGCGTCCGACGCTCGAGGACTTCGACGCCAGCGTGCTGCTGCGCGAACTGGCCGCGCAGTACACCCCGGTCGCCGCCGGCCGCGGCCTGCGCATGCGGGTGTACGCGCGGCCGATCTGGGTGCGCAGCGATCGCCGCCTGCTGCGCCGCGTGCTGCAGAACTTCCTCGCCAACGCGCTGCGCTACACCCGCCAGGGCCGCATCGTGCTGGGCATGCGCGGCCGCGGCGCGGCGCTGGAGCTGCAGGTGTGGGATACCGGCCCGGGGATTCCCAAGCACCACATGCAGCAGATCTTCGAGGAGTTCCAGCGCTACCAGCAGCCGTTCGACTGGGGCGAGCAGGGCCTGGGCCTGGGCCTGTCGATCTGCCAGCGCATCTCGCGCCTGCTCGGCCACGACCTGGATGCGCGCAGCGCGGTCGGCCATGGCAGCATGTTCTCGATCGCGGTGCCGCGGGTGGCGCCGGTGCCGCAGAAGCAGCGTCAGCAGCGCAGCGCGGCCAGCAGCGACTCGCTGGCCGGGCTGCGCGTGCTGTGCGTGGACAACGATCAGGAAATCCTCGACGGCATGCGCGCGCTGCTCGGCCGCTGGCAGGTGGAGGTGATCTGCGCCGGCACCGTGGACGAGGCGCTGCTGCTGGCGGCGCGCGCACCCAACGTGATGCTGGTGGACTATCACCTGCACGACCGCCTGGACGGGCTGGACACGCTGGACGCGCTGCGCGAGGCGATGGTCGGCCCGGTCGCCGGCGCGCTGCTCACCGCCGACGGTCGCGACGAACTGAAACTGCAGGCGCGCGAACGCGGCTACCGCCTGCTGACCAAGCCGGTCAAGCCGGCCTCGCTGCGCGCCTTCCTGACGGCGTATCACGATCCGATCAAGAGCGACTAGCGGGCATCACTAATAACTTTAATCTGGACGTTGTGCGGTGCCGGTGCCGGTGATGGCGTGGTGTTTTCCTGTCGCGGCTGAAGCCGCTCTACAACAAGCGGGCAGCACCCCTGTAGGAGCGGCTTCAGCCGCGACGGGAGGGCGAAATGGCCGTGATGCCAGGCATCCATGGGAAACGCGGCCACAACGCCTCCGCGTCCCATCGCCAATGCGCCTTTGCCACTTCAGGTCGGCTCGCATGCCCCGAAGCCGGAACCTGCAGGCTGGGCGCATCGGCGGCTCGCAAGAGCATCGACATGCTTTTTTTGGGGATGATGAGAGGTGCCTAGCGCCGGTCGGCGCGATCGCGCGTCGCCGCGTTGCCCATGCGGCGACGTCGCGTATCCGCAATGTATGCGCTGTGTGTCCGCTACCGGCACGGTCTGCGTTACGACCCGCGATCCGGCCCGGCTATGGTGGCAGCCCTTTCCGCCTTGCCTTCGTGGACCGCCAGCGCATGACCCCACCGGACGATTCCGCGATCCCGTCGCTGCCGGCATTGCTGGCGGCATTGGAAGCCGGGCAGGCGCAGGTGCTGGAGCAGGGCGCGCGCCGCTATCTGCAGCACGCGCCCGGCGATGCGCTGGCCAGCAGCCTGCTGGCGATGAGCCTGCAGATGCAGGGCGACGCGGCGCAGGCGGCCGTGCTGTATCGCGAACTGACCGAGCGCCAGCCGCAGGAGGTGGCGCACTGGAACAACCTGGGCACCGCCTTGCGTGAGGCGCGCCATGTCGCCGAGGCGCGGCAGGCGTATACGCAGGCGCTCGCGCTGACGCCGGACGATCCGATGCTGCACCACAATCTGGGCCTGCTGGCGATGGACGGCGGCGACTACGGCGCGGCGCGCGAGCATCTGCTGGATGCGCATGCGTTGGCGCCGGAATCGGCGCCGCTGCGCGTCCACGCCGCAATGGCGTGCCACGAATGCGGCGATTTCCAGCGCGTGGAGGCGTTGATCGCGGATTGGGCGCACTGGCCGGCGCTGGATCCGGAGACCACGCTGGAGCTGGCCTGGCTGCTGTCGCAGGCCGGGCAGACCGAGGCGGCCTGCGACATGCTGCGCGCCTGCGCCGCCGGACCGATGTCGCAGCCGGAACGCGCTTGGTCGCGCCTGGTGCTGGTGCTCGAGCGCGTCAACCAGCTCGAGGAGGCGCGGCAGGCGGCCGCACACTTGCCGCCGCCGGCGCGGATCGAGAACGTGGATGCGCGCCAGGATGCGGTCAATGCGCTGGCGGTGCTGGCGATGCGCGACGGGCAGTGGGACGCCGCGTACCGGCTGCTGCGTGGCCTGCTGCCCGCTGTCGCGACCACTGACTCGGCCACCGACACGCGCAAGCAGAGCAACCTGTTCTTCGCGATGGCCCGTGTCTGCGACCGCCTGGGGCGCCACGACGAAGCGCTGGCGGCGTGCGCGCAGGGGCATGCCGGGCAGGTCGACGGCATCGCGTCGCTGGTGCCCGAATCGCTCGCGGCGGATGCGGCGCCGCTGCCGGTCGCGCGGCGCCGCTGGGATCCGGCGCGCCATGCGGCCGCGTTGCCGGTCACAGCCCCGGAGCGCGACGCGTCGCCGATCTTCGTGGTCGGTTTCCCGCGCTCCGGCACGACCTTGCTGGAACAGATGCTCGATGCGCATCCGCAGCTGTGCGCGATGGACGAGCGGCCGTTCCTGCAGGGGCTGGCCGAGCGCAGCGAGCGCCGTGGCCTGGCCTGGCCCGATGGCCTGGGCGAACTGGACGATGCCGCTTGCGCGGCCTTGCGCGCGGAGTACTGGCAGTCGGTGCGCGGCGTGGTGCAGCTGCAGCCCGGGCAGCGCCTGGTCGACAAGAACCCGCTGAACCTGCTGCGCCTGCCGCTGATCCAGCGGCTGTTCCCCAACGCGCACATCATCCTGGCGCTGCGCCATCCCTGCGATGTGCTGTTGAGCTGCTACATGCAGGCGTTCCGTTCCCCGGCGTTCGCGGTGCTGTGTTCCAGCGCGCAACGTCTGGCGCAGGGCTATGCCGATGCGATGGCGTTCTGGCTCTACCACGTCGATCTGCTGCAGCCGCGCGCGCTGGAACTGCGTTACGAAGACCTGGTCGCCGACCCGCAGGCGCAGGTCGCGCGGTTAGGTAGCTTTCTGGAACTTGAACAACCGGAGCGCTTGCTGGAGTTCCAGCGCCATGCGCGCGCCAAGGGTTTCATCAGTACGCCCAGCTATGCGCAGGTGGTCGAGGGCATCAACCGCAAAGGCCTGGACCGCTGGCGTCCGTATCGCGAATTCTTCAAGCCGGTGCTGCCGCTGCTGCAGCCTTACCTGCAGCGCTGGGACTATCGCATCGACTGATTTCGGCACCGGCTCGGCCCGCACGAGCGCCCATGGCGCCTTCGCCATACGCCCGCATGGATGCGCCTGTTTTCGAACGATGTAGCGATTGTGCCAAGCGTTGGCGCAATGCGGCACATGAAAACAACACTCTTCTTATAAAAAACTAACAAGTGCTTGACGGGCCCGGTAGGCCCGCAAGTCCGAAGCATCCAACCAAGACATCGCGCCCGGCGCGATTCGAATCGGTTCACGTCCGCGTGCACCGCTGGCGTTCTGTTGCCCATCACATGAGGTTTTCCCCAATGTCCGCACCAAAGAACAGACTCGCCCAGGCCATTTGCCTGGGATTGGCGACGCTTCCCGCCGCTTCGCTCTACGCGCAGAACACCGATACCGCCGCGACGTCCGCGAGCGGCGCGGTCGACCTGGACCGGGTCACCGTGACCGGCTCGCTGGTGCGGCGCGTGGACGTGGAAACCGCCAGCCCGGTCACCGTGGTCGATCGCCAGCAGATCCAGCAGAGCGGCAAGCAGACCCTCGGCGACCTGATGCAGTCGCTGCCCGGCATCGCCGGCGATGCGACCAACCCGCAGGTCAACAATGGCGGCGGCGACGGCGCCTCGACCGTGTCGCTGCGCGGCCTCGGCGATCAGCGCACGCTGATCCTGATCGACGGCCGCCGCATCCTCAACAACGACATCAACTCGATCCCGGCCAGCATGATCGACCATGTCGAAGTGCTGAAGGTCGGCGCCTCGGCGTTGTACGGCTCTGACGCCATCGGCGGCGTGGTCAACTACATCCTGCGCAAGAATTTCGAAGGCGGCGAATTCTCCGCCAACTACGGCCAGGCCAGCCGCGGCGACGGCGCGCGCCAGGGCGGCACCTTCACCTTCGGCAAGACCTGGGACCGCGGCAATATCGTGGTCGGCCTCGACTACAACAAGCAGAAAGAGATCTCCTCGGCCAACCGCGCGTTCTCCAAGGACGCGATGTACCTGTCCAGCGGCAGCGTCTACAAGGGCGGTTCCAGCCGTACTCCGAGCGGCTACTACAAGCTGCCGGCGAGCACGCTGGCGGCCAATGGCTGCAGCACCGGTGGCGCGATGACCAGCAACGGCAGCGGCGGCTACAAGTGCTACTCGTCCTCGTCCGACGCCTACAACTACCAGGCGCAGAACCTGCTGATGACCCCGCAGCAGCGCGTCAACAGCTTCGTGCTCGGCAGTTTCAACATCACCGACAAGGTGCAGGCCTACGTCAACGCCTACCACAACCACACGATGGCACACTACGCCATCGCACCGTTGCCGTTCGATGCGCAGAGCGACGGCGTGACCATCGCCGCCGACAATCCGTACAATCCGTTCGGTGTGGAGTTCGGGCCCAATGGCTACGAATACCGCTCGCGCTTCACCTCGCTGGGCCAGCGCGAAGGCTTCTACGACACCACCACCGACCAGGACGTGCTCGGCCTGAAGGGCAGCATCGGCGACACCAGCTGGGTGTGGGACGCCAACTTCAACTATGGTCATTACCAGCAGCGCAACTGGAGCCACGGCTACGTGGACTATGCCGCGCTGCAGGAAGCGATCAATTCCGGCGAAGTGAACATCTTCGACCAGACCGACGCCAACACCGTGTCCTGGCTGAACAGCCACGAATCGATTCCGCGTTACCAGACCACGAACATCACCCGCCAGTGGGAAGCTAGCGCCAACGGCAGCGTGTGGGAAATGCCGGCCGGCAGCGCGCTGCTGGCGGTCGGTGCGCTGTACCGCAAGGAGAGCCTGGACTACACCGTGTCCAGCAATGCGCTGATCAACAGCGAGAACACCTGCGACATCTCCTCCGAGGCCTGTTCCTCGCCGCTGAGCGGCTCCTTCAGCGTCAAGGAAGCCTATGCGCAGCTGTTCATCCCGGTGCTGGCGCAGTCCTCGCCGATCGGCGCGTTGAACGTCACCCTGAGCGACCGCTTCTCCGACTACAGCAGCGTCAGTTCGACCAACAACAGCGCCTCGTTCCAGCTCGAGTGGCGCCCGATTCACGACCTGATGGTGCGCGGCACCGTGGCGCAGGTGTTCCGCGCGCCGACCATCTACGATCTGTACCAGGGTCCGACCGCGAACTCGCCGACCTTCACCGATCCGTGCATCGGCTACAGCGGCAGCGGCCACGAGAACGCCTGCGAAGGCGTGGAAACCGGCTGGACCGGCTCGGGCCTGTCGCAGACCAACGCGATCGTGTCCGGCTCGACCTACGCCAACTACAACCTGAAGCCGGAGAAGGGCACCTCCTACGACTACGGCATCGTCTACAGCCCCGAGTTCGTGCCGGGCCTGTCGTTCAACGTCGATTGGTGGAAGGTCAAGCTGGACGACCTGATCCAGTCGATCTCCGCGCAGACCGTGGCCAACATCTGCTACAACGACAACAGCAGCCCGTACTGCAGCTACATTCACCGCTATGCGGCGGGCACGGTCAGCGCCGGCAACATCGACTACATCGAAACCCCGGTGGTCAACATCGGCAAGCTGGATACCCAGGGCATCGACTTCGGCGCCAACTACGCCCTGCCGGAAACCGCCTTCGGCAAGTTCACCCTGGCCCTGGACAGCACCTACCTGCAGCGCTACGACATCGACACCGGCGACTCGGTGGTGCACATGGCCGGCAAGTACAACTCGTCCTACGGCAACTACGCCCGCTGGCGCGCGCGCGGCCAGATCGGCTGGAAGCTGGGCAACTGGGACGCCACCTGGACCACGCGCTGGATCGGCAAGATCCAGGTCGGCAGCACCGACCTGTCGGAGAACATGTCCGCCGATGCGGCAATCAAGGGCGTGGTGCTGAACTACGGCAGCTACATGTACCACGCGCTGCAGCTGGGCTACGACATGAGCGACGCCAACATCCGCTTCGACCTGGGCGTGGACAACCTGTTCAACAAGCAGCCTCCGGTGCTGTACCAGAACAACGTGTTGAACGCGAACACCGACGTGAGCACCTACGACACGGTTGGCCGCTACTATTGGATGCGCGCGACTTACCGATTCTAAGGCACGTTGCGCATTTCCTTTGGTCGCTGGCACCCAAGCTTCCAGGTGCCAGCGACTACTTTCGTTGAAATGACTTCGCGCCAAAGGTGGCAATTTCGTTCAGGATTTTTTCAGAAAAGTGAGGGCCGTAGGTCTATATTTACCAAGCACTCAACCCGGACCGTGGATAGGTCAATTGAATGCAGGGCGCTTTATTTACAAACCTACGGCAAGGAATTAGCTATATGCGTGCGCATAAGTTCATCGGACTTCTTTTAGCAGTTGCGTCTTTTGGCTCACAGGCCGCAGTTATTACTGATAGAGTCGATGTGATATTCGTTCAATGTGCTGGTTGTTCTCCAGCAGTAAATAACGACTCCACGCTGGGTTACATTAAAACGGCGCTAAGTGCTTATGCGGCCGCAGCCAGCACCAATGGCTGGGGTGCGGCAGCAGTTGGCGACGAGATTCAGATCGAAAAGTATACACAAACCGCCAGTGGTTACGTTCTTGGAGATCATTTTTATACGATAAAGAACCTTCCGGTGCAGTCATTTAACGATCTCAATGACGAAGGATTTAGTCGGGATGCGGATTCTCGAGCGCTACCAAATAGAGCGGCCGCGGAAGCTGCGATGCGGGGTGACGTGGTAAGCTTTGTTGAAAGCTTCGCCGACTCAGGGAAAGTAACAACAATAGACGCGTTTTTCCCCCAGAACTGAGTTATAGAATTAATGCCATGCCACCTTTAAGGTGGCATGGATCTAATAAAATTTGATTTAAAGAATTTATACGTAGTGGGGCGGCCGTAGTGCAGACGTACTGCTTTGCAGGCTAGCTTCCACATCATATACAAAGCCAGTAATTCAGATGGCTTTTGTCACTAATTCAGTCCGATAACGAGTTCGCTGAATGCGTGAGCCAAGGCGTATGACACAAGTCGATCTCCGTCACTACGTACGCATTTACGACGACGCACTCACCGAAGGCTTCTGCAGCCAGCTGGTCGCGCAGTTCGAACGCGCCTCGGCGCAGCACCACCACAACGGTGCCGGTGCGCGCGCCGGCCTGGACGACAGCGCCTGGACCGAACTCAACGTGACCAGGGTCGCCGATCCGGCCTTCCAGGGCTTCTTCATCGAACAGGTGCGCGCGGCGCTGGCGCGCTACAACGCCGATCTGGGCCTGTCCGCGCCGGTGCCATGGCGCCCGCGCCTGGCCGATCTGCGGATCAAGCGCTATCGTGCCAGCGCCGGCGAACGCTTCCAGCCGCATTTCGACGCTTGCGACGAGGAAACCGGCCGCTACCTGGTGCTGCTGTGGTATCTCAACGACGTCGCCGAAGGCGGGCAGACCCGCTTCGTCGACCTGGACCTGGAGGTCGCGCCACGCGCCGGCCGCCTGCTGATGTTCCCGCCGTACTGGATGTACATGCACGCCGCGCTGCCGCCGCGCAGCGGCGACAAGTACATCCTCTCCACTTATCTGGAATTCACCGCCAAACCCTCCCCATCCCAGCGCTGACTTAGGGCGAATCCAGTATCCCGTCGGCGATGGCGGTGCGCCTCTCCCAATCCCCAATCCCGACTCCCCAATCCCAGCCTCAATGCAGATGCTCGTACAGGATGGTGCTGCCGATCGCGATCAGCAGCGCGCCGCCGACGATCTCCGCGCGCTTGCCGGCCAGGGTGCCGAGCGCGCGGCCGAGCATGATTCCTAAGGTCACCATGGTCAGCGTGCACAGGCCGATGACCACCGCGACCTCGACGATGTTGACGTCGAGGAAGGCCAGGCCGACGCCGACCGCCATCGCGTCGATGCTGGTGGCCAGGCCGGTCGCGGCCAGGCTCCAGAAGCCGTGGCGCTTGGGCGCCGCGTCGCCGTCTTCGGGCGCCTCGGGCTTGAGTCCGGCGACGATCATGTGCACGCCGAGCGCGCCGAGCAGGCCGAACGCGATCCAGTGGTCGAACGCGACCACGTACTTGGCCGCGGCCTGGCCCAGCACCCAGCCCAGCACGGGGGTCAGCGCCTCGATGCAGCCGAAGATCAGGCCGGCGCGCAGCGCGTCGCGCCACAGCGGTTTGCGCATCGCCGCGCCCTTGCCGACCGCCGCGGCGAAGGCGTCGGTGGACATGGCGATGCCGAGCAACAGAATCGAAAGAAACGACATGGGGGGACCGCGCCGGGGCAGAAGACGAACGACGAGCGCGCGCGCCCGGCTTTCGCCGCGCAAGCTCGCCGCTGGTCTCGCCAACCGAGATGGCTGCCCGCACCACGGCGCAACGGCCGAGTGTGTTGATGCGGGCGCTGTCCGGACACGCCGGACAGCAGGCTACTCCCCAAGGGGACGCGCAGTCTAACAGCGGCAAATGCCGGCGAATACGCTTCGAACGCACGCGAGCCTGCAGCTTTTTTTCTTAGCAAAAGCTATATGCGCGGATGGCGGCGGCGCTGTGGCATCGGCACCGACGTCGATTCGATGGGGTAACAGCAAGCACCTGGGTGTGCAGCGATGGCCTGCGGCGCGCGAACAGCGGTCGTGGCTGAAACCGCTCATGCAGTGCACCTGCGCGTAAGCCGCAAGCTTCGTGTGGGAGCGACTTCAGTCGCGACAAGCGAAGCGGTCGAGGCGGCGCAACCGGACCGCGTCGGGACTGAAGTCCCTCCCACAGTGCACCCGGCGAACGCGCCACAAGCTCCTGTTGCTGTAGGAGCGGCTTCAGCCGCGACCGAAACCTTCAGGCGCAGCTACAGCCTGGAGGAGGGCACTCGCGAATGCCGCGATACGCAAACATCGGTCGCGCTCGAACCCCCGCTTACACGTGGCGCCGCGCCAACCTCGCGCGCAACGATCAGGTCATGCCACGTCACGGTGAACCCTGGCGCACGCATTCGCCAGGACGCCGCGCGCTCAATCCTCTTCCAGCGGCAGCACGATGGCGTCGCTGTCGATGGCCAGCTTGCCGGCCATCAGCACCGCCTGGGTGCGGTTGGTGACGCCGAGCTTGCGCAGGATCGCGGTGACGTGGGCCTTGATGGTGGCTTCGGACACGCCCAGGTCGTAGGCGATCTGCTTGTTGAGGCGGCCGGCGCCGAGCATCTGCAGCACGCGGAACTGCTGCGGGGTCAGTTCGCGCAGGCGCTGACCGACCTCGCGTTCGGCGCGGTCGGTGGGCGGCAGGTCGTGCGCTTGCGGCGGCGCCCAGCGCTCGCCGTCCAGCACCGTGCTCAGCGCCAGGCCGATGGTGTCCGAGTCGGCCGACTTGGGAATGAAGCCGAACGCGCCATGGTCCAGCGCGCGGCGCATCAC
The DNA here is from genome assembly GCF_041245805.1 of Xanthomonas sp. DAR 34887. Taxonomy (NCBI): domain Bacteria; kingdom Pseudomonadati; phylum Pseudomonadota; class Gammaproteobacteria; order Lysobacterales; family Lysobacteraceae; genus Xanthomonas; species Xanthomonas tesorieronis. The sequence continues at coordinate 5,157,978 of NZ_CP162490.1, read as the reverse complement.
CGTCGGTTCCTCACGCGCGGACACCACCACCACCGGCAACTGCGGATGCAGCGCGCGCATGTGCACCAGCGCGCTGAAGCCCTGCGCGCCGGGCATGTTGAGATCCATCAGCAGCAGGTCCGCATCGGCGTGATGGTCGGCCAGCGCATACAGCGCCTCGACGCTGTCGGCCTCGTACAGCTGCACCCCCGGCATCACCCGCTGCACCGCCCCGCGCAGCGCCTCGCGGAACAGGGGGTGGTCGTCGGCGATCAGCAGGGTGGGCATGGCGCGGGGATTCGGGATTGGGGATTGGGGATTCGCAACAGCAAGGGCGCGGCGTCGTGCGAGGGTGAGAGTGAGAAGGGGAGCCGCTTTGGCGAATCCCCAATCTCGACTCCCGAATCCCGGCGCGCGTCAGCGCGCTAGCCGTTCGTTGACCAGCGAATCCACCACCGACGGATCGGCCAGGGTCGAGGTGTCGCCGAGCTGGTCGGGCGCGTTCTCGGCGATCTTGCGCAGGATGCGGCGCATGATCTTGCCCGAGCGGGTCTTGGGCAGGCCCGGCGCCCATTGCAGATGGTCGGGCGCGGCGATCGGGCCGATCTCCTTGCGCACCCAGGCCACCAGTTCCTTGTGCAAGGCCTCGCTCGGCTGCTCGTCGGCCACCAGGGTCACGTAGGCGTAGATGCCCTGGCCCTTGATGTCGTGCGGGAAGCCGACCACCGCGGCCTCGGCCACCTTCGGGTGCGAGACCAGCGCGCTCTCCACCTCGGCGGTGCCGATGCGGTGACCGGAGACGTTGATGACGTCGTCCACGCGGCCGGTGATCCAGTAGTAGCCGTCTTCGTCGCGGCGGCAACCGTCGCCGGTGAAATAGCTGCCCGGGTAGGTGCGGAAGTAGGTGTCGATGAAGCGCTGGTGGTCGCCGTAGACGGTGCGCATCTGCCCCGGCCAGGAATCGCGCAGCACCAGGTTGCCTTCGGTGGCGCCTTCCAGGACTTCGCCGTCGGCGTTGACCAGGGCCGGCTGCACGCCGAAGAACGGCAGCGTCGCCGAGCCGGGCTTGAGGTCGATCGCGCCGGCCAGCGGGGTGATCAGGATGCCGCCGGTCTCGGTCTGCCACCAGGTGTCCACGATCGGGCAGCGGCCGTCGCCGACCACATCGTAGTACCAGCGCCAGGCTTCGGGATTGATCGGCTCGCCGACGCTGCCGAGCAGGCGCAACGACGCGCGCGAGGTGCGCTTGACCGGCGCCTCGCCCTCGCGCATCAGCGCGCGGATCGCGGTCGGCGCGGTGTAGAAGATCGTGACCTTGTGCTTGTCGATGACCTCCCAGAAGCGCGATACGTTCGGGTAGTTGGGCACGCCCTCGAACATCAGCGCGGTGGCGCCGTTGGCCAGCGGGCCGTAGACGATGTAGCTGTGGCCGGTGACCCAGCCGACATCGGCGGTGCACCAGTAGATGTCGTCCTCGCGCAGGTCGAACACGGTTTCGTGGGTGTAGGCCGCATATAGCAGGTAGCCGGCGGTGGTGTGCAGCACGCCCTTGGGCTTGCCGGTGGAGCCGGAGGTGTAGAGGATGAACAGCGGATCCTCGGCGTTCATGCGCTCGGGCTCGCACGCGGCCGGCTGGCTGTCGACCACGTCGTGGAACCAGCGGTCGCGCGGGGCCTGCATGTCCACCGCACCGCCGGTGTGGCGCACCACCAGCACGGTTTCCACGGTGGTGGTGCCGGGCAGCTTCAGCGCCGCATCGACGTTGGCCTTGAGCGGGATCTTCTTGCCGCCGCGCAGGCCTTCGTCGGCGGTGATGATCAGCTTGCTGCCGCAATCGATCACCCGGTCGGCGATCGAGTTGGGCGCGAAGCCGCCGAACACCACCGAGTGGATCGCGCCGATGCGCGCGCAGGCCAGCATCGCCACCGCCGCGTCGGGAATCATCGGCAGGTAGATGGTGACGCGGTCGCCCTTCCTGACGCCGAGCGCGCGCAGCGCATTGCCCAGGCGGCATACGCGTTCGTACAGCTCGCGGTAGCTGACGGTGTAGGACGGCGCGTCCGCGCTGTCCGGCTCGAACAGCAACGCGGTCTTGTCGCCGCGCGTGGCCAGCTGCCGGTCCAGGCAATTGACGCTGGCGTTGAGCTCGCCGTCGTCGAACCAGCGGATACGGAAATCGTCCAGGGCGAAGTTCACGTCCTTGATCCGGGTCGGCTTCTTGAACCAGTCCAGGCGCTCGGCGGCCTGGCCCCAGAACGCCTCCGGCTGTTCCACCGATTGCCGGTACAGGGTCTGGTACTGGGTCTTGTCGACCCGTGCCCGGGCGGCGAACTGCGGATCGACGGGGTAGATATCGGCCATGGTGCCCTCTGCAATGAACGGGGCGCCGCATGCGGCGGCGCGTCATGGCGCAGTTTGCCGCATTCACTGTTAAGCGCGCACGCGCCGGGCTTTAGACGATGGTCGTAAACGCCGCCCCGTTCGACTAATGGCCAATAGGCGCGGCCGACCGCGGCGCGCACTGTGCACACAGCCGTGCCTGCGCGCGGCGGACATCCATTATTCGGGAGGGAGTAATGAGCTACCGCATCGCATCCTCGGCACGGCGCCCGTTGGCCGCCGCGCTGTTCGTCGCGCTGATCGCCCCGGGCGCGGCCTTCGCCCAGAGCGGCAAGACCCCGTCGGCGCGCGAACAGGCGCTGGAAGCCCGCGTGGCCGAGCTGGAGCGCCAGGTCCAGCTGCTGCTGTCCTCGCAGCAACAGCAGCAGGGCCAGATCGCGCAGGCGCAGAGCGAAGTCGCCGCAGTGAAGTCGAGCCAGGCCGCGGCACCGGCGGTGCCGGCCGGCAAGGCGCCGATCCAGGTGACCACGATCACCCCCGGCGCCGCGCCCGGCACCACGTTCAAGGTCGGCGGCTTCATCAAGGCCGATTTCCTGGCCACCCGCACCGGCGACGGCCAGCTCGCCGACGACGCCACCGGCCGCGCGCTGTACCTGCCCGGGCAGACCCCGGTCGGCGGCAGCAAGTCCGGCACCGACTACAACGCGCACGCCAAGTTCTCGCGGATCAACTTCGGCGTGGACAGCGTCACCGAGGGCGGCAACAAGGCCGGTGCGCTGGTGGAACTGGATTTCTTCGGCAATTCGCTGGGTACCCAGACCGCCACCAACACCTACGGCGCCACCCTGCGCCACGCCTACATGTACTGGAACCACTGGCTGGCCGGCCAGACCTGGTCCAACTTCATGGACCCGGCGGCGCTGCCGGAAGCGGCCGACTTCATCGGCCCCACCGACGGCGTGATCTTCGTGCGCCAGGCGCAGGTGCGCTACACCAACGGCGGCTTCAGCGTCGCCCTGGAGAACCCGGAAACCACCATTTACAACCGCAGCGCGGCCGGCGTGGTCACCAGCGCCAGCTCCGACCGCGGCGCGCTGCCGGACCTGACCGTGCGCTATGGCTGGAAGGGCGACTGGGGCAGCTTCGGCATCGGCGGCCTGCTCGGCCAGCAGAAGGTCGACAACCGCGCCACCGGTGCCGACGCCAGCAAGGTCTCCGGCGGCCTGACCCTGGGCGGCAAGTGGGTGGCCAGCGACAGCGACAGCCTGTTCTACCAGCTCAGCGGCGGCGAAGGCATCGGCCGCTACGTCGGCCTGGGCATCGCCCAGAACGCGGTCTACGACGCGGCCGACCGCGACCTGGACACGGTCGGCGTGGTCGCCGGCTACATCGGCTGGCGCCATGCGTTCTCGCCCAAGCTGCGCACCAACCTGATCTACGCGCGCAGCGACTACGACAACGACACCGCGCTGACCGGGCTGGGCGTGACCAAGAGCGTGCAGAGCATCCGCGGCAACATCTTCTACACGCCGATGCCCAAGGTCGATGTCGGCGCGGAGTTGATGTACGGCAAGCGCGAGATCGAAAGCGGCGCCAAGGGCGACATCACCCGCCTGCAGTTCACCACCAAGTACAGCTTCTGAGGCTGCGGCGGCGCGGCGCCCGGGAGGGCGCGCCGCGCCGCCGCGGTCTCGCCATGCCAGCCGCGACGGACCGCGCCACCGACCACCCCATCGCCACCATCGCCACACCACCCGCTTCGGAGGGGAAGCTTCCTATGTCCAGCACCGCCATCAACCCGTCGGGCCAGCCACTGACCAAGGGCCACAAGAAGGTGATCTTCGCCTCCAGCCTGGGCACCGTGTTCGAGTGGTACGACTTCTATCTCTACGGCTCGCTCGCCGCGATCATCGCCAAGCAGTTCTTCAGCGGGGTCAACGAGACCACCGGCTTCATCTTCGCGCTGCTGGCCTTCGCCGCCGGTTTCGCGGTGCGCCCGTTCGGCGCCGCGTTCTTCGGCAGCCTGGGCGATCGCATCGGCCGCAAGTACACCTTCCTGGTCACCATCGTGCTGATGGGCCTGTCCACCTTCATCGTCGGCATCCTGCCCAACTACGCCAGCATCGGCATGGCCGCCCCGATCATCCTGATCGTGCTGCGGCTGGTGCAGGGCCTGGCGCTGGGCGGCGAGTACGGCGGCGCGGCAACCTACGTGGCCGAGCATGCGCCGCCGGGCAAGCGCGGCCTGTACACCAGCTTCATCCAGACCACCGCCACGCTCGGCCTGTTCCTGTCGCTGCTGGTGATCCTGGGCACGCGCATGAGCCTGGGGACCGAAGTGTTCGAAGACTGGGGCTGGCGCATTCCGTTCATGGTCTCGATCGTGCTGCTCGGCGTGTCGGTGTGGATCCGCATGCAGCTGAGCGAGTCGCCGCTGTTCCAGCAGATGAAGTCCGAGGGCAAGGGCTCCAAGCAGCCGTTCCGCGACAGCCTCAAGGACGGCAACTTCCGCCTGATGCTGCTGGTGCTGCTCGGCGCCACCGCCGGTCAGGCCGTGGTCTGGTACGGCGGCCAGTTCTACTCGCTGTTCTTCCTGACCCAGACGCTGAAGGTCGACGGCACCACCGCCAACCTGCTGATCGCCGCGGCGCTGGCGCTGGCCACGCCGTTCTTCGTGATCTTCGGCTGGCTGTCGGACAAGATCGGACGCAAGAAGATCATCCTCGCCGGCTGCCTGTTGGCGGCGATCACCTATTTCCCGATCTTCAAGGGCCTGACCCACTTCGCCAATCCGGCGGTCGAAGAAGCCCGGCAGAGCGCGCCGGCCACGGTGGTCGCCGATCCGGCGACCTGCAGCTTCCAGTTCGATCCGATCGGCAAGGCCAAGTTCACCAACTCCTGCGACGTCGCCGCCGCGGCGTTGGCCAAGGCGGGCGTGCCTTACGAGATCAAGCCGGCCGCGGCGGGTTCGCTGGCGCTGGTCAGCATCGGCGGCACCCAGGTGCCCGCCTACGAGGCGGCCGGACTGGGCAAGGACGAGGCCAAGGCAAAATCCGATGCGTTCGGCAAGCAGCTGAAGGGCGCGCTGACCGTCGCCGGCTATCCGGAGAAGGCCGACCCGGCGCGCATCAACAAGCCGATGACGCTGCTGTTGCTGTGGATCCTGGTGATCTACGTGACCATGGTCTACGGCCCGATCGCCGCCTACCTGGTCGAGCTGTTCCCGACCCGGATCCGCTACACCTCGATGTCGCTGCCTTACCACATCGGCAACGGCTGGTTCGGTGGCTTCCTGCCGACCATTTCCTTCGCCCTGGTCGCGGCGACCGGCAACATGTACTACGGCCTGTGGTACCCGATCGGCATCGCGTTGATGACCTTCGTCATCGGCCTGTTCTTCCTGCGCGAGACCAAGGACGTGGACATCACCAAGTAAGGGTTGCCCCTGCGCCGGGATATTCCCGGCACTGCGACGCCGGCCTTGCGCCGGCGTCGTCGTTTGCGTCGTGCGCCGTGCAGGGAAGCGGCCATGCCGGCAACCGCTTACCATGCAGACCTGCCCGTACTCAGGCCGCCGCATGCGCTACCGCTGGATCCTGTTCGACGCCGACGACACGCTGTTCCATTTCGATGCCTACGCCGGCCTGCAGCGCATGTTCGCCGGTTACGGCGTGACCTTCGCCGAGCAGGACTACGCCGACTACACCGCGTGCAACCGGCCGTTGTGGGTGGAGTACCAGAACGGCACGATCAGCGCACGGCAATTGCAGCAACGTCGCTTCGCGTCCTGGGGGCAACGCCTGCAGATCGCACCGGAGACCTTGAATGAGGCGTTCCTGGCGGCGATGGCGGAACTGTGCGCGCCGCTGGACGGCGCGGTGGCGCTGCTCGATGCGCTGCGCGGGCGCGCGCGGCTGGGGCTGGTCACCAATGGCTTCAGCGCGCTGCAGCAGGCGCGTCTGGTGCGCACCGGCCTGCACGACCGGTTCGAAGTGGTCGCCATCTCCGAACAGATCGGCGTGGCCAAGCCGCATCCGGGCATCTTCGCGCACGCGCTGGCGCAGCTGGGCGATCCGCCGCGCGCACAGGTGCTGATGGTCGGCGACAACCCGCACGCCGACATCGCCGGCGGCCTGGCCGCGGGGCTGCATACCTGCTGGTTCAACGCGCATGGCCTGCCGGCGCCCGAGGGCATCGTGCCGCATTACGAAGTGGCGACGCTGGCGCAGCTACAGGCGTTGTTGCTGGAAGAGACGGTGTAGCCACGCGGAGACCTGCAGGCTATCGCGTCGGGGCTGAAGCCCCTCCCACAAAGAGCGGCGTTGCCGATCGGCAGCAGGGGGAAGCGCATCGACCGGCTCGTTGTGGGAGCGACTTCAGTCGCGACGCGGCAAACCCTCACGTGCCCGCGGCAAACGATCCAGGGCTGGATAGCTGCCATGGCCGGCCGACACCACAGCCTGTCAGGCGTCGCCCGCATCGCGCCATCCACCAGCATCGTATAGTGCGCCCATGTCCATTTCCAACCCGACGTCCAGCGCCGCCGACACGCCGCTCGCCGAGCTGCCCGCCACCCTGCAGCGGCTGCGCGCGGCCTGGCAGGCGGCCAAGCCTGACCGGGCGCAACGCCGCGACGACCTGCTGCGCCTGCGCGCGGCGCTGAAGCGGCGCCTGCTGGAGATGGCCGACGCCATCGCCGCCGATTTCGGCCATCGCTCGCGCCACGAATCGCTGCTCGCCGACGGCATGACCGTGCTCGGCGAAATCGATCACCTGTTGCGCCACCTCAAGCGCTGGATGCGGCCGCAGCGCGTCGGCGCCGGTTGGCGGCTGTGGCCGGCGCGCGCCGAGGTGCGGCCGGTGCCGGTCGGCGTGGTCGGGGTGATCGCGCCGTGGAACTATCCGGTCAACCTGGCGCTGATCCCGCTGGCCACCGCCATCGCCGCCGGCAACCACGTCTATCTGAAACCGTCCGAACACACCCCGCGCACCGCGCAGTTCCTGCGCGCGCTGTTGGCCGAGGTGTTCCCGCCGCAGCGGGTGGCGGTGGCGCTGGGCGGGGCCGAGGTGGCCGGCGCCTTCGCCGCGCTGCCGCTGGACCATCTGGTGTTCACCGGTTCCACCGCGGTCGGGCGCAAGGTGATGGCCGCCGCGGCGCCGAACCTGACCCCGCTGACCCTGGAGCTGGGCGGCAAGTCGCCGGCCATCGTCTGCGCCGACTACCCGCTGGAGCAGGCCGCCGCGCGCCTGGCCACCGGCAAGTGGTTCAACGCCGGGCAGACCTGCATCGCGCCGGACTACGTGCTGGTCGATGCCGGCCGCAGCGCGGCGCTGGTGCAGGCGCTGCGCGCGCAGGTGCTGGCGCGCTACGGCGACTTCGCCGCGGCCGACGACTACACCCGCATCGTCAACGAGGGCCAGTACCGGCGCCTGCGCGGCTATCTGGACGATGCGCGCGCGCGGGGCCTGGACGTCGTCGAACTGGCCAGCGTCGAACCCGAGCGCGCCGAGCGCGAGCGCCTGATCGTGCCGACCGTGGTGCTGCAGCCCGGCGACGATGCGCTGCTGATGCAGGACGAGATCTTCGGTCCGATCCTGCCGTTGCGCAGCTACCGCACGCTGGACGAGGCGATCGCGATGGTCAACGGCCGCGACCGGCCGCTGGCGCTGTATCCCTTCAGCCACGACCGCGCGCAGGTGGAGGCGATCCTGCACGCCACCGTCGCCGGCGGCGTCACCGTCAACGACAGCCTGCTGCACTTCGCCGCCAATGCGCTGCCGTTCGGCGGCATCGGCCCCAGCGGGATGGGCGCCTACCACGGCCGCGCCGGCTTCGACGCCTTCAGCAAGGCGCTGCCGATCCTGTGGCAGTCGCGCTGGGCCGCCAGCGACTGGCTGAAGCCGCCCTACACGAAGATCGCGCGCCTGATCGATCTGCTGCTGCGCTGATCGCGCAGGCCCGGGCACATCAGTTGATGCGCGGGGTCCGCGCGCCGTGCGCACCGCGGTGCCGGTGCGCACTGGCCGCGCCATGCTCCGCGCCGCGATCAGCACGGGAAATACGCGCGCGATGTCCCGGTCGCAGACAGCGCCGGCAGGCAAGCGCGCGATCGCAGCAGGCTGCCGCGCCGCGGTCGCGCGCCAGAAATAATTAATTCATAGTTAGTAATTAGATTCTGTCCCGACGCCACCGCCGATCACGGTCGGCTTCGGCCTCTGCGCGGCCCATCGCCGCGCTCGGAGCGCGCACCAAGCGAGCCCGCCGCAGCGTCGACCTGCAGGCACTCGTCCACCCTTGGCGCCACTTTTTCGAACTGGGACAGAGACAATGAACAGCAACCTCGCGCAATATCCGCTGGTGCGTGCCTGCCGCGTACTGGCGGCACTGGCCACCCTGGCCGCCGTGCCGCATCTGGCACTGGCCTCCTGTGGCGACAGCGTCGACACCAAGATGAGCCACATCATGTTCAAGGACGGCAGCGGCAACAGCGTCGTGCTGGCGCACCGCGGGCTGTGGGGCAAGTATTCGGGCATCGGCGACATGCCGGAGAATTCGCGCGGCGCGCTGCAGACCGCCAACGACCAGTGCATGGACGGCGTGGAACTGGACATCAAGATGACCAGCGACGGCGTGCCGGTGGTGCTGCACGACTACAACCTGGGCCGCACCACCAACGTGTGGACCGCGTTCCGCGGCGGCACCGAATACAACCCCGCCAACAACACCGGCACCAACCCGGCGGTGAGCACGGTGCCGTGGTCCACGGTGAGCAAGCTGTTCCTGCTCACCCCCGACCGCCGCACCACCACCGGCTACCACGTGCCGCGCGTGGACGAGCTGTTCGCCTACTACAAGCAGCACAACCTGAAGACGCCGATGGTGTTCGACATCAAGGACGCCGCGTCGGTGCGCGCGGTGAACCGCGCCGCGGCGGCCGCCTTCTCCGTCGCCGAAGGCAACTACGTCGCGGCCAAGGTCAACGCGACGCTGTACCCGACCCGCGCGGCCTACCGCGCCGACGGCGACGGCATGATCGGCATCCCGGTGTTCACCACCAACATGCTGACCAAGATCAACGTGGCCAATTCGATCCTGGCCTGGGTCACCGAGCGCAAGTCGATGGAGGTCAACGTCAAGCAGCTCGGCGGCCTGTTGCAGAAGGATGCGGACGCCGTGCGCGAGGCCGGAGCCCGGGTCGGCGTGTTCCAGGCGATTCCGGACGGTCCCGGCGGCGGACAGTTCTACAACAACACTGGCGCCTGCTGCTATCGCCTGTCGGACCTGTATTTCTCCTACTCCGGTGGCCGCGATACCGCGGACAACCGTGGCGATCTCAACTACATCGTCAACCAGGAAGCCTTCAACCTGATCACCACCGACGATCCGAAGGCGGCGATCGCCTACCTGCGCGCGCGCGGCAAGCACGACTGAGCCGCTGTGTTCGACCGGCCGGCCCCGAACGGCCGGCCGTTTTTCGCCGCCGGCGCGCCATGCCGGCGGCCATCACTCCCAGGAGTCGCGTATGTCCTTTTTCATCGCCAAGCGCGCCGCTGCCGCGTGTCTGCTTGCGGCCTGCCATATCGCTGCCGCGTCCGCCGCCGATGCCGGCGCCGTCGAGCGCAGCGGCGCCGATCCGGTGGTACTGCGCGTCGGCGTTTCGCGCTTCACCGCCAGCGAATACCGTGCGCTGGCCGGCAACGGCGCCCTGGCCGCCGCCGATCCGCAGGCGGTGCGCCAGTTCGCCGACCGCGTGATCCTGCTCGAGCAGGCCAGGCAGCGACACCTCGAACGCGATCCCGTGGTGGCCGCGCGCCTGCGCCAGGCCGCCGACGCGATCCTGGCCGAATCGGCGATGGCCGACCTGTCCAGCAGCGCACGCATCGACGAGGCGCAATTGCAGCAGCAGTTCAAGGCCCATCCCGGCGACTACGACGAATACCATCTGAGCCACATCTTCGTGGCCTTGCATCCGCAATCGGACGCACGCCGCGGCCACGACCTGTCCGACGCGCAGGCATTGCAGCGCGCCGAAGCGCTCAAGCGGCAACTCGACGCCGGCGCCGACTTCGCCACGCTGGCGATGCGCGAGTCTGACGACGGCAGCACCGCGGTGGAGGGCGGACAGCTGTCTGCCGCGTTCGGCCGCTACCTGGCCGATCCGTTCGTCGCCCCGGTGCAGCAGCTGGCGGTGCACCAGGTATCCGCGCCGGTGCGCGGCCCCGACGGCTACCACCTGATCCGGCTGGACGCCAAGACCGAGGCCCGCTTCGACGCGGTGCGCGGGCAGATCGAGGTGCAGTTGCGCGAACAGGCGGCGGCGCAGGCACTGCAGCGGTTGCGCGAGGCCAACCCGCTGACGTTCGACCGCGCGGCGTATGCCGCCGCCGCGCGCTGAGGGGGCTGGCACGATGGCACCCGCCCGCCCGCCGCTACGCGCGCTGCATCGCCGGCTGCGCATCGCCGCCGCGGCATTGCCGTGCGCGGCGTTGGCCATCGCGCTGTTGCGGCCGCATGTCCCGGTGGCGGCCGCCAGCGCCGCGCCGCGTGCGGATGCCGCGGCGACACCTGCGCCGCCGGTGACACCTCCCGCTACCGCTGCGCCAGCGCAGGCGCGTGCGCCTTCGGCCTGGACCGCGGGCGTGGATGCGCACCGCATGTACGCCATCGCCATGCAGTACGACGCCTGCCGCCAGCGCGCGCTGGCGCCGCCGCCCAGCGCCGTGCTGCCGCCGGGGATCGACGAGATGGGGCGCACGGCGGCCGCGGCGCAACGCGACGCCGAACGCCAGCATCGCGACGCCTGCGCCGGCGTCGGCCGCGCGCAGTACGCGCAGATCGACGCCATCGTGCGCAGCGCCGCCGCGCAGGGCGATGCGGATGCGCAGCGCACCTTGCTGGCGCAGCGCCTGCGCAGCGTGCTCGACCGCGCCACGATCGGCGCGCGGCCCGGCGAGCGCAACCCGTTGTCGGCGGCCGACGAAGCCGAGGCCGAGGCCGCCGTCGCCGACCTGGAAACGCTGGCGCTGCGTGGCGACCGGGAATCGATCGAGGAGCTGGCGCAAGCGCTGGAGTCGCCGATCCTGGCCATCGCCGATCCGGCCTATGCGGCGGCCTGGCGCCTGGCGGCACGGCAACCGCCAGGCCAGCCGTTCCCGGCGCCCGAGCGCCTGGCCGGCGGCGAGGAACTGCTCGACGGGCTGGCGCCTGCGCAACGGCAGCAGGCGCTGGCATTGGCACCGGAGCTGTACGCGCAGTGTTGCCTGCGCCGCTGACCCGGTGCCGGCGCGTGCGGATTGGCCGTCGCGGCGGGCAGCGGTCAGAATACCGGCCGGCCGCCCCGTCATGGACCCTCCCTTGAAGATCGCCTCCTGGAACGTCAACTCGCTCAACGTGCGCCTGCCGCACCTGCAACAGTGGCTGGAAGCCTTCGCCCCGGACGTGGTCGGCATCCAGGAAACCAAGCTGGAAGATCACAAGTTCCCCGATGCGGCGTTGGCTGCGGCCGGCTACCGCAGCGTGTTCGCCGGGCAGAAGACCTACAACGGCGTGGCGATCCTGTCGCGCGCGCCGCTGAGCGACGTGCAGATCGGCGTGCCCGGGCTGGACGACGCGCAGCAACGGGTCATCGCCGCGACCGTCGGCGACCTGCGCATCGTCAACCTGTACGTGGTCAACGGTCATGATGTGGGTACCGACAAGTACGCCTACAAGCTGCGCTGGCTGGAAGCGGTGCACGACTGGCTCGCCGCCGAGCTGCAGCGCCATCCGCGCATGGTGGTACTGGGCGATTTCAACATCGCCCCGGACGCGCGCGACGTGCACGATCCGCTGGTATGGAGCGACAACCACATCCTCACCTCCACCGCCGAGCGCGGCGCCTTGCACAAGCTGCAGGCGCTGGGTCTGCACGACGGCTTCCGCCTGCACCACGAAGACGGCGGCATCTTCAGCTGGTGGGACTATCGCCAGGCCGGCTTCCGTCGCAACCTCGGCCTGCGCATCGACCTGACCCTGGTCTCCGACGCGCTGAAGCCGCGGACGCGCGCCGCCGGCATCGACCGCGAGCCGCGCACGTGGGACCGCCCCAGCGACCATGCGCCGGCCTGGATCGAACTGGACGAGGTCACGCCGTGAACGAACGCCAGCCGCGCCGCTGCATCGACAAGGTCGGCGACACCGTCATCGCGCCGCTGCATCGGCTCAGCTGCCACTGCGGCGCGGTGCAGATCGATCTGGAACTGCACCGCGGCATCGTCGATCCGCGCCGCTGCAACTGTTCGCTGTGCCGCCGCCGCGGCGCGATCGTCGCCGCGGTGCCGCTGGCCGCACTGCATGTGCGCGAGGGAGGCGACGCACTGCGTCTGTACACCTTCAACACCCATACCGCGCAACATTATTTCTGCAGCGTGTGCGGGATCTACACGCATCACCAGCGCCGTTCCGATCCCGGCGAATACGGCTACAACGTCGGTTGCCTGAAAGGCGTGGATCCGTATGCGCTGGCGATCGCGGTGCCGGTCAGCGACGGCGTGCATCATCCCGCCGATCGCGCTGCGTCGTGAGCGGCGCCGCAAACGCAAACGCCCGGCGGACCGGGCGTTTGCGCATCCCTGCGGCGGCGTTTGCGCTCAGCGCGCGCGGCCGCGGGTGAACAGGTTGACGATGGCCAGCAGGATGATGGCGCCGATCAACGAATACAGGAACGTCCACAGCGTGATCGCCTGGTTGATGCCGCCACCGAACAACCAGCCGGCGATCAACGCGCCGACGATGCCGACGACGATATTCAGGATGATGCCCTGCTGTGCGTCACGGCGCATGATGATGCTGGCCAGCCAGCCCACGATGCCGCCGACGATCAACCAGATGATGATGCCCATGGATAAGACTCCTCGGTTTTGCCCACACCGGGAGCGGCGTGGCGTGGGCCATTTAAGGAGCGCTGCCGTGAAGCATCCGTGTATCCAGCCGCGCCTGGCGCAGCGGCGGTTGTGCTTTGTGGGCGCAGCGTGAGCGGGCCCGCCGACCTGCCGTTGCGTCCGGATCCTCCGGATTGGCGATTCGGCCCGGTGGCGTTGTGGCTGCGTACGCATCCGCCGCGCACGCCTGGCGAAGCGCAGGCGCGCCGCCTGCTGTCCGCCGAACTGGCCACGCCGGACGCGCAACTGCCGCTGCATCGCGACGAACGCGGCCGGCCGTGGCTGCATGCGCCGCTGGCGCACGTCGGCGCCGGCTGGAGCCACAGCGGCGATTATTTGTTGGTGGCGATCGGCGCACACACGCGGCTGGGCGTGGACATCGAACGCCAGCGCGCGCGGCCGCGATTGCTGGAGCTGGCGCGGCGCTTCTTCCATCCCGACGAGCTCGCGGCGTTGCAGGCGCTGGCCGAACCGGCGCGCGAGGCCTTGTTCTTCCGCCTGTGGTGCGCCAAGGAAGCGCTGCTGAAGGCGCACGGGCACGGGCTGTCGTTCGGCCTGCACCGCTTGCGCTTCGCCGAAGACGCCGCCGGCGTGCTGCAGCTGGCCTGGTGCGACCCGGAGCTGGGCATCGCCGCGTGTTGGCATGTGCACGAGTGGATACCGGTGCCGGGCTATCGCGCCGCGTTGGCCTGGTATCCGCTCGACGCGGCGTAGCGCCGCCATCTCTCTGTAGGAGCGGCTTCAGCCGCGACAGGTACTCTCTGTGCCTGTCGCGGCTGAAGGGCATCTCTAATACCTCCATTCCGGAAGCTGCACGCTGCGTGTGGCGATGGCGTGTTCCTTTTTTCTGTCGCGGCTGAAGCCGCTCCTACAAGAGCACGGCGCGCATGTGTAGGAGCGGCTTCAGCCGCGACAGGAAGACGAAGTGGCCATGAGTGCCAAGGCGTCCATGAAAGACGCGGCCGCAACGCCACCGCGTCTATCGCCAGCGCGCCTTAGCCACTCCATGGCATCTCGAACGTCTCGATGCCCGAACCTGCGGGCTGGACGTGTCGGCGTCTCGCAAGTGCATCGCCATGCTTTTGGGGTTATTAGAGGCGCCCTGAAGCCGCTCCTACAAGTCCGCGGCAAGCGGCCGAAACGACAGCGCGCCGGTGGCATCCGCCGCGCGCTCAGGCCTCCATCGCGCCGGCGCGGCCGTCCTCGACCACGAAGCGCTTCAGCGTGGACACGGTGGCCTTGGGATCGCGGCGCTCGGAAATGGCCTGCAGCCGGGTCTCCATCCGCGCCTGGCTCAGCGATACCGACACGTAGCCGCGCTGGCTGCCTTCGAAATAGCGCACGTGCGGGTTGCTCGGCAGTATCTGCGCGATCGCTTCGGACGGTGGGCCGTTGGAGGTCACCGAGGTGCCGACGAATTCGGTGGCCAGGGTCTGCGAGTGCGGGTCGGCGGCATCGGCCTTCAGGTCGGTGACCCAGTACGAATGGATGTCGCCGCCCCAGAACACCGGATTGCGCAGACGGGTCTGCGCGATCGCGCGCAGCATGCGATCGCGCGTGGCCGGATAGCCGTCCCAGCCGTCGGTCCAGTGGCCGAGGTGGCCGTCCTTGGGGTCGCGCTGCAGGAACGGCGCGACCAGCAGGTCCTGCGCGATCACGTTCCAGCGCGCGTCCGAGCGGGCGAAGCCGGCATGCAGCCAGCGCTCCTGCGCCGCGCCGAGCATGCTGCGCGCGGGGTCGCCGAGGTCGGCGCAGCCGCCCGCGCTCACATGTCCGCCGCGCCAGCCGTCGGGCAGGATGCAGGGCTGCTCGTTGCGGTACTGGCGGCCGTCGAGCACGAAGAAGCGCGCCAGCGCGCCGTAGTCCAGCGCGCGGTACAGGCGCATGTTCGCGCCGCGCGGGCGGTGTTGCGCGCGCAGCGGGAAATGCTCGTACATCGCCTGGTAGGCGGCGGCGCGGCGGCGCAGGAACTGCGCGGTCGGGATCTTCGGATCCTGCGACCAGCGGTTGGCGTAGTCGTTCTGCACCTCGTGGTCGTCCCAGGTCGCCACGCAGGCGGCGCTGGCGTGCAGCGCCTGCAGATCCGGGTCGGTGCGGTACAGCGCATAGCGGTTGCGGTAGCCGGCCAGATCCAGGCACTCGCCGCTGCCGTGCGGACGCACCGCCTGCGCCGCGGCCTCGCCGCGCAGGCTGTACTCGTAGATGTAATCGCCGAGGAAGAACACCAGGTCCGGCTGCTCGGCGGCCAGGTGCCGGTAGGCGCTGAAATAGCCCTGTTCCCAGTGCGCGCAGGAGACGAAGCCGAAGCGCGCCTCGGCCAGGCTGCCCGGCGCCGGGGCGGTGCGTGCGCAGCCCAGCGGACTCTGCGCGCCCAGCGCTTCGAACCGGTACCAGTACGGCCGGCCCGGCTGCAGTCCACTCACTTCCACGTGCACGGCGTGGCCCCAGCGCGGATGCGCGGTCGCCACGCCGCGCCGCACCACCTGCGCCATGCCCGGGTCGGTGGCCACGCTCCAGCGCACCGGCACCGCCTCGCGCAGACCGCCCTGGCCGTCGGCCGCCAGCGGCTGCGGGGCGAGCCGGGTCCACACCACCATGCCGTCGGCCAGCGGGTCGCCGGCGGCCACGCCCAGGGTGAACGGATCGTCGAACCCGCGTGCCCGCGCGAACGGACTCAGCAGCGGCGTGGCAGCCAGCAGGCCCAGCCCGGCCAGGACCCGGCGCCGGCCGTGATCGGGTTGCGCGCCGTTGCTGGCCGAGGGGGTTTCCTGGATATCCGACATGCCGCTGCACCACGACTGCAATGAACCGGTGCGCAGCATAGGCCGCGCCGATGTCGGCTACATGGCGGTGACGGTGGCGGCACCTGCGATAATCGGCGAATGAACGACGCTTCCCTTCCCGATTCCGTCCACGCCGCGCTCGACCAGGGCCTGCGCGCGCAAGGCCTGGACGCCGCCGCGCTGGCGCCGCCGCTGCTGGCCTACCTGGCGCTGCTGGCGCGCTGGAACCGCACCTACAACCTCACCGCCGTCCGCGACCCGCACGAGATGGTGACCCGCCACCTGCTCGATTCGCTGGCGATGCAGCCGTTCGTGGAGGAAGGCACGCTGGCCGACCTGGGCACCGGCCCGGGGCTGCCCGGCATCCCGCTGGCGATCGCGCGGCCGCAGCTGCGGGTGACCCTGGTCGAGAGCAACGGCAAGAAGGCGCGGTTCCTGCGCGAGGCGGTGCGCCAGCTGCGTCTGGACAACGCGCGCGTGGCCGAATCGCGCGCCGAGGCCGTGGACGAACCCGGCGCCTACGATGTCCTGACCGCGCGCGCGCTGGACACGCTGGCCGGTATCGTCGCCGTCGGCGGCCACCTGCTGCGCCCGGGCGGGCGGCTGCTGGCGATGAAGGGCGTGCGCCCGGACGAGGAGATCGCCGCGCTGCCGCCGGGCTGGGTGGCGCAGGCGGTGCATCCGCTGCAGGTGCCGGGGCTGGGCGCGGACCGCCATCTGGTGGTGGTCGAGCGCGGCTGAGCCGCGGCGCGGGGCCGCCGCGCCGACGCCGATTTCCGCCGCAGGGGGGTGTGACCGCATAATGCCCGGTCACACCCATCGCCGACGAGGCTCCCGCATGGCCCGCATCATCGCCATCGCCAACCAGAAAGGCGGCGTCGGCAAGACCACCACGGCGGTCAACCTGGCGGCGGCGCTCGCGCGCCAGCCGCAGCGCGTGCTGCTGGTGGACCTGGATTCGCAGGGCAACGCGACGATGGGCAGCGGCATCGACAAGCGCGAACTGGCCGCCTCCACCTGCGACGTGCTGCTGGGCGAAAGCAGCGCCGCGCAGATCCGGGTGACCGCGCCGGAAGGTTTCGACCTGCTGCCCGGCAACATCGACCTGACCGCGGCCGAGATCCAGCTGATGGACCAGCCGGCGCGCGAGCAGCGGCTGAAGACCGCGCTGGCGCCGCTGCGCGAGGAGTACGACTTCATCCTGATCGACTGCCCGCCGGCGCTGTCGCTGCTGACCCTGAACGCGCTGACCGCCGCCGACTCGATCATCGTGCCGATGCAGTGCGAGTACTACGCGCTGGAAGGGTTGACCGCGTTGCTGGAGACCATTGAGGCGTTGCGCGCCAACCTCAATCCGACGCTGGAGATCGAGGGCGTGCTGCGCACCATGTTCGACGTGCGCAACAACCTGGCCAACGCGGTGTCGGCGGAGCTGACCAACCATTTCGGCGACAAGGTGTTCCGCACCATCGTGCCGCGCAACGTGCGCCTGGCCGAGGCGCCCAGCCACGGCCAGAGCATCGTCGGCTACGACCGCACCTCGCGCGGCGGCGTGGCCTACCTGGGCCTGGCCGGCGAGATCGTGCGCCGTCGCAACGAACGCAACAGGCCCGCCCCGGCCATGGAGAGCTACTGATGACCGCCAAGCCCCCCGCCCTCGGAGCGAAGAAGCGCGGCCTGGGCCGTGGCCTGGAAGCGCTGCTGGGACCGAAGGGTGGCGCCGCCGCGCCGGTGCCCAGCGACGAAGCGCAGCCGGGCGAGAGCCTGCGCCAGTTGCCCGTCGGGCAGCTGCAGCCGGGCAAGTACCAGCCGCGCCAGGAGATGGACGAGGGCAAGCTGCAGGAGCTGGCCGAGTCGATCAAGGCGCAGGGCGTGATCCAGCCGATCGTGGCGCGCGAGCTGGAGCCGGGCAAGTTCGAGATCGTCGCCGGCGAACGCCGCTGGCGCGCCTCGCAGCTGGCCGGGCTGAGCGAGGTGCCGGTGGTGGTGCGCGAGCTCGACGACCGCACCGTCATCGCCATGGCGCTGATCGAGAACATCCAGCGCGAGGACCTCAATCCGCTGGAGGAAGCGCAGGCGCTGCAGCGGCTGATCGACGAATTCGCGCTGACCCACGCCGAGGCGGCCGAAGCGGTGGGCCGCTCGCGCGCCTCGGTGTCCAACCTGCTGCGCCTGCTGGAGCTGCCGCCGGCGATCCGCGCGCTGCTCGAGGCCGGGCGCCTGGAGATGGGCCACGCGCGCGCGCTGCTGACGCTGTCGCCGGAGCTGGCCAGCCGCCTGGCCTCCGACGCCGCCGACCAGGGCTGGTCGGTGCGCGAGGTCGAGCATCGCGCGCAGCAGTTCGCCGCCGGCAAGGTGCCCAGCAACCGCAAGGCCAAGCCCGGCCGCGTCGCCCCGCAGGCCGACATCGCCTCGCTGGAGACCGAGCTGTCCGAATCGCTGGGCACCAAGGTCGCCATCGCCCACGGCCGCGGCGGCAAGGGCAAGCTGGTGATCCATTACACCGATCTGGACACGCTCGACGGCGTGCTGGAGCGGCTGCGCGGCAAGCTCGGCTGAGCCGTCGCCGCCGATCCGCATGACGCCCGTCCTCGTCCCCGCAATCGCGCAAGGCGCACGCCGATGACGGTGCTGGTCACCGGCGCGGCCGGCTTCGTCGGCGCCTACACCTGCCGTGCGCTGGCCGCGCGCGGCGAGAGCGTGGTGGGGCTGGACAACTACAACGACTACTACGACCCGCAGCTCAAGCGCGACCGCGTCGCCGCGCTGTGCCCGCAGATCGACATCCGCCGGCTCGACCTCACCGACCGCGACGGCCTGACCGCGCTGTTCGACGAGATCCGGCCCGAGCGCGTGGTGCACCTGGCCGCGCAGGCGGGAGTGCGCTATTCGCTGCAGAACCCGTACGCCTACGTCGACAGCAACCTGGTCGGCTTCGTCAACGTGCTGGAACTGTGCCGGCACCGCGGCGTGCAGCACCTGGCCTATGCGTCGAGCAGTTCGGTGTACGGCGATTCGGCGACGCCGCCGTTTTCCGAAGACCAGCGCATCGACCAGCCGCGCTCGCTGTACGCGGCGACCAAGGCCGCCAACGAGCTGATGGCCTACACCTATGCGCAGCTGTACGGCCTGCGCGCCACCGGCCTGCGCTTCTTCACCGTGTACGGCCCGTGGGGCCGGCCGGACATGGCGCCGCTGCTGTTCAGCCGCGCGGTGCTGGCCGGGCGCCCGATCGAGGTGTTCAACCACGGCCGCATGCGCCGCGACTTCACCTTCGTCGCCGACATCGTCGCCGGCGTGCTCGGCGCGCTCGACCACCCGTCCACCGACGCGGTGCCGCACCGCGTGTTCAACCTGGGCAACCACACCCCGGTCGAACTGGAGCGCTTCATCGGCGTGATCGAGGCCGCCGCCGGCCGCGCCGCCGAGAAGGTGTACAAGCCGATGCAGCCCGGCGACATGGTCGAGACCATGGCCGATACGGCGCGCGCCCACGCCGCGTTCGGCTTCGAGCCGAGCACCCCGATCGAGCTCGGGCTGCCGCAGGTGGTGCAGTGGTGCCGCGAGTATTTCGGTGCCGCGGCCTGACGCTTCAGCCCCGGGTCACCGGCCCAGGGCACAATGCGCGGTCTTTTTGCGGCGTTGCCGCCGCTTCCCGCGTTCCCCCATCGCGTTGCCGAGCCTAGTCGAGCCATGAGCCAGCCTTCCCTTTCCGTCGTCGTTCCGGTGTTCAACGAGCGCGACAACGTGCCGCCGCTGGTGGCCGAGATCGTCGCCGCGCTGCGCGGCGTGACCGACTTCGAGATCGTCTACGTGGACGACCATTCGCGCGACGACACCCTGGCGGTACTGGACGGCCTGAAGGCGAGCGTGCCGGAGCTGCGGGTGTTGCACCACGTCACCCAGAGCGGGCAGAGCACCGCGGTGCGCAACGGGGTCAAGGCCGCGCGCGGCGCGTGGATCGCCACCCTCGACGGCGACGGCCAGAACGACCCGGCCGACATCCCCAAGCTGCTCGCCGCGCGTACTGCCGCCGATGCGCAGGTCAAGCTGTTCGCCGGCTGGCGCGTGTCGCGGCAGGACTCGGGCAGCAAGCGCTGGGCCTCCAAGTGGGCCAACGCGATCCGCGCGCGCATGCTGCGCGACGACACCCCCGACACCGGCTGCGGCATCAAGCTGTTCGAGCGCGCCGCGTTCCTGGACCTGCCGTACTTCGACCACATGCACCGCTACCTGCCGGCGCTGATGCAGCGCGCGGGCTGGCGCACCCTGAGCGTGCCGGTGAACCATCGCCACCGCACCTCCGGCGTGTCCAAGTACAACAACCTCAACCGCGCGCTGGTCGGCATCCGCGACCTGCGCGGCGTGGCCTGGCTGATCGCGCGCAGCCGCCGCACCGTGGTGCAGGAGCGCTGAGATGGAAGTGCACTTCCTCAACGAACCGATCCAGGCGCTGTACTGGACCGGGCTGCACGTCACCGGCTGGAAGCTGATCGGCTACGTCGGCGCGCTGATGTTCGGCGGCCGCTGGCTGGTGCAGTTCGTCGCCTCCAAGCGCGCCGGCAAGCCGGTGATCCCGCGCCTGTTCTGGTACATGAGCGTGGTCGGCAGCCTGATGACGCTGAGCTACTTCCTGTTCTCGGCCAAGCAGGACTCGGTCGGCGTGCTGCAGAACCTGTTCCCGGCCTTTACCGCGTTCTACAGCCTGTACCTGGACATCAAGCACCGCGGCTGGCACCGGGATCGCGCCTCGCATTGAGCTGGCGGTAGCAGATCAGCCTCACGCCCTGTTTCATTTGCGACTCTGCCGTTTGTCGCGGCTGAGGCCGAGAAAAGGCTGCGCGCCCGGCATGGCGCCTCTTGTGGGAGGGACTTCAGTCCCGACGCCTTGTCGTCTCCGCTATCGCGTTCCGCGCATTTTCCGACAGCGGCGCGGGTCGATCCCCGATGGCGCCGCCATGTCCCAGCGCCGAAGCTGTCGGCATGCACATGCAACCTCCCCGCGGGTATCGTGCGCTGCGCGCAGGGCGCTGCAGCGAATCGGGCCGGATCTATCTGGTGACGGCGGTGACCTGCGAACGTCAGCGCCTGTTCGAGGACTGGCGCTGCGCTTGGGCCGCCGCGGCCTGCCTCGCCAATTCCGCGACGTGGGACGATGCGCAGCTGCTTTGCTGGGTGTTGATGCCCGATCACTGGCATGGATTGCTCCAGCTCGAAGGGAGCGGCCCATTGGCGGGCGTCATGCGGAACGCCAAGGGCAGGGTGGCCAGGGCGGTGAACCTGGCACGTGGCCGCGGCGGGACGGTGTGGATGCCGGGTTTCCACGATCATGCGCTGCGCCACGAGCAAGACATCCTGCCCAGTGCGCGCTACATCGTCGCCAACCCACTGCGTGCGGGGCTGGTGGACAGGCTTGGCGGGTATCCGTATTGGGATGCGGTCTGGCTGGATGTGGCGAAGGACCGGGGTGCTCGTCCTGACACCGTGATGCGGATGGTGCCTGGAAGAAGTGGGTGAATGTGGAGAGCGTCGTGCTCCGCTCGTCGCGACTGAAGTCGCTCCCACAATGGCGCGTCGGTAGCTGGTGGACGCTTCGGCAAGAGCTTCAGTGCCGATGCTCACGGCAGCGATTGGCTGATGCTGTTCGACCCGATTGGCTTCGGCACGGCGTAGCGCGTCCCGTAGCCGGTGTCTCGATTTCCGATCCGTGCTGTACCAGGACTTCCGGCCCACCCCGCGCCGCGCCCGGGATGCGATCATCGGGATCTCGTTCCCACTGCCTGTCGCCGCCCATGCCGATCGCCAAGACCCCGCTGGCCGCCTCCCTGTTGCTCGCGCTCGCATTCGCCACGCCGGCGCTGGCCGCAGCGCCGGCCGTACCGCCGGCGGCGGCCAACGCCTCCGCTGCCGATGCCCGCTTCCAGGCCATCTACGAAAAGGAATGGACATGGCGGCAGGCGCAGGTCGGGCAGGCCGACGAGGACAGCGACAGCAGCGGCGACAATCCGCAGTTGCCCGACGTCGGCGCGGCGGCGCAGGCGGCGCGGTTGAAAGTCTGGGAAGACGTGCTGCGCCAGTTGGACGCGATCGATCCCAAGCAGCTGTCGGCCGACAACCAGGTCAACCTGGCGGTGTACCGCCCGCAGATCGAGAACCTCGCCGCCGCGGTGCGCCTGCGCGCCTACGAGATGCCGTTCAACTCCGACAGCTCGTTCTGGTCGGACCTGGGCTTCATGGCGCGGCGCACGCTGCGCACCCCGGCCGAATACCGCGCCTACATCGCGCGGCTCAACGACGTGCCGCGCTACTTCGGACAGCAGACCGACAACATGCGCGCCGGCCTCAAGCGCGGCTTCAGCGTGCCGCGTGCGGTGCTGGAAGGGCGCGACGGTTCGATCGCCGGCGTCGCCGGGCTCAAGGACCCGACCGCGGCCGCGCTGTACGCGCCGTTCAAGCAACTGCCGGCGCAGATCCCGGCCGCCGAGCAGCAGGCGCTGCGCGAACAGGCGCAGGCCGCGATCCGCGACAAGGTGATCCCGGCCTACGCGCAACTGCTGCGCTTCTATCGCGACGAGTACGTGCCGCAGGCGCGCACCACGCTGGCCGCCGAAGCGTTGCCCGACGGCAAGGCCTACTACCAGCAGCAGATCCGCGAATACACCACGCTGGAGATGCGCCCGGAGCAGATCCACCAACTGGGCCTGCAGGAAGTGGCGCGGATCCAGAAGGAGATGGACGCGATCATCCAGCAGGTCGGCTTCAAGGCGCCGGCCGGGCAGCAGACCTTTCCGGCGTTCCTGCAGTTCCTGCGCACCGATCCGCAGTTCTACGTCAAGACGCCGCAGGAACTGCTCGACCGCGCGGCGTGGATCGCCAAGCGCGTGGATGGCGAAGTCGGCAAGTTCATCGGCACGCTGCCGCGCGGACGCTTCACCATCGTGCCGGTGCCGCCGGAGATCGCGCCGTTCTGGACCGCCGGGCGCGGCGGCGTGGGCACCTACTGGCTCAACACCTACAACCTGCCGTCGCGCCCGCTGTACAACCTGCCGGCGCTGACCCTGCACGAATCCTCGCCAGGCCACTCGCTGCAGGGTGCGCTGGCCGAAGAGCAGGGCGCGCAGCCGGCCTTCCGCCGCGAGAACTACATCTCCGCCTACGGCGAAGGCTGGGCGCTGTACACCGAGAAACTGGGCAAGGAGATGGGCATCTACGAAACCCCGTACGAGGATTTCGGCCGTCTCAGCTACGAAATGTGGCGCGCCTGCCGGCTGGTGATCGACACCGGCGTGCACCACAAGGGCTGGACCCGCGAGCAGGCGCTGGCCTATCTGCGCGAGCACACCGCGCTCAGCGAGCACGAGGTCACCACCGAGGTCGATCGCTACATCTCCTGGCCGGGGCAGGCGCTGAGCTACAAGCTCGGCGAGATCGCCATCGTCAAACTGCGCGCCGAGGCCGAGCAGGCACTGGGCGCGGACTTCGACATCAAGGCCTTCCACGATGCGGTCCTGAAGCAGGGTTCGGTACCGCTGCCGGTCTTGCAGCAGCAGGTGCGCGCATTCATCGCCCAGAGCAAGCAGCAGGCCGCCGCACGCAAAAAACCTGCCGCGACCAAGACCGAATAACGCGCGCGCACTCCCTTCTCCCGCCGGGAGAAGGTGCCCCGTAGGGGCGGATGAGGGTACGGGCGCAGCCTCGTGCACTTCGAAGGCCGCGAGTCGCTTTCGCGCCGTACCCTCACCCCAACCCCTCTCCCGATGGGAGAGGGGCTCGGCTGTCCCTTCTCGCCCGGGAGAAGGTGCCCCGCAGGGGCGGATGAGGGTACGTGCGTAGCCTCGTGCACTTCGAACGCCGCGAGTCGCGTTCGCGCCGTACCCTCACCCCAACCCCTCTTCCGATGGGAGAGGGGCTCGGCTGTCCCTTCTCCCCCGGGAGAAGGTGCCCCGTAGGGGCGGATGAGGGTATGGGCGCAGCCTCGCGCACCCCCAACTCTGCGAGTCGCTTTCGCGCCGTACCCTCACCCCAGCCCTCTCCCGATGGGAGAGGGGGCTAGCTGCTGTCCCCTTCTCCCACTGGGACCATGGCCCCCTTTTCGGGGGAAGGTGGCGTGCAGCGCCGGCTGAGAGTACGACCACCTGCGCGATACGAGCGCGCCGGACGCCGGACGATCCACGCCCATCAGCGCTGCACGGATACGCCCACAACAACCCCACGACCGCCGTCGCCTCTCTCCACCTGCGATTGTGTAACCCCGCCCACATCGCTAGGCTGGCGTCCATGTCCATCCGCCGCGCCCGCCTGCTCCACCCCTTGCTGCGCCTGATGGCGCTGGCGATGCTGGCGCTGGGCGTGTTGGTGGCGCCGGTGGCCTGCGCGCTGGGCGATGTGCATGCAATGGCGCACGACCAGGCGCACGTGGACGAAGACGCGCCGCACCGCGGCGACGGCGCAGGCGAGCGCGATGGCGCCAGCCTGATGCACGCGCTGATGCACAGCGGCTACTGCCACGGGCAGAGTCCGGCGCTGCTGTCGTCGCTGATCTGGCAGGGCCTGCCATTGGCCGTACAGCCGCGCCCGGGCGCCGCGCACCAGGACTACCGCTCGCACCTGCTGGAAACCCCGCTGCGGCCTCCGATCGCGGCTTGATGCACCGCCGGCGCCTGCCGGCCCGTCCATCGATCCCCGATTCCGGAGAAGTCCCATGTGGTTGCGACTGGCGGCTGTTGCCGCCTTCGCGGTCGCGCCCTGCGCGTGGGCGCAGGCCGTGCCGCCCGATGCTGTGCTCACCCTGGACGACGCCTTCGCCCGCGTCGCCCAGTCCCATCCCGACCTGCGCCTGGCCGACGGCCAGCGCCGCGTGCTCGCCGCCGAGGCCGAGCGCGAGGCGCTGCGTCCGCCGTTGCGGCTGGGCGCCGAACTGGAAAACGCCTTCGGCAGCGGCGATGCGCGCGGCCTGGACCAGGCCGAACTGACCGTCACCCTGGCCGGCGTGCTCGAACGCGGCGGCAAGCTCGACGCGCGCCGCACCCTGGCCCAGGCGCGCATCGATGCGCTGGCGCCGCAGCGCGAACTGGCGCGGCTGGACCTGCTCGCCGAGGTCGCGCGCCGTTACCTGGCGATCGCCGCCGCCGCGCAGCGCCAGGCCATCGCCGCCGCCGACCTGGCGCAGCGCCAGCGCACCGTCGCCGCGGCGCGGCAGCGGCTGCAGGCCGGCGCCTCGCCCGAATCGGTGCTGCTGACCGCACAGGCGCTGCAGGCGCGTGCGGAACTGGACCGCGATCGCGCGCAGCAGGAGCACGCCGCCGCGCGCCGCCACTTGGCGGTGCTGTGGGGCGAACGCGATCCCGGCTTCGCGCAAACGACCGGCGATCCAATGGCGTTGCCGGCGGTGCCGGATTTCGACGTGCTGGCCGCGCTGCTCGATGCCACCCCGGAGCTGGCGCGCTTCGCCGGCGAGGCGCGGGTGCGCGAGGCGCGGCTGCGGCTGGCACGCAGCCAGGCGCGGCCCGACCTGGACTGGCAGTTCGGCGTGCGCCGGCTGCAGGACGGCGATGCCACCGCGTTGGTCGCCGGGGTCTCGCTGCCGTTGGGCAGCGCCGCGCGCGCGCAGCCGGAGATCCGCGCCGCCGAGGCCGAGCGCGAATTGCTCGGCGTGGAGCGCGAGGCGCAGGCGCTGGCGCTGTACTCCACGCTCGCCGACGCGCACGGCCGCTACCGCGCCGCGCAGCTGGAAGTGGCGCGCATGCGCGACGACGTGCTGCCGAAACTGACACGTGCCGAGGCCGCCGCCGAGCGCGCTTACCGCGGCGGGGCGATCAGCTATCTGGAGTGGGCGCAGTTGCAGGCCCAGCATGGCGATGCGCGGCGGCAGCAGCTGGCCGCGGCGATCGAAGCGCAGACCGCGCTGATCGAGATCCAGCGCCTGACCGGACAGCCATTCGTGCTCGCGCCCACATCGCAGGTGGCGCGATGAGCCGTTCGGTGCCGCTGCGCATCCGCCGCGCGCCGGCGTCTGCCATCGCATCCGCCTCCCTTCTCCCAACGCCTGGCGTCCGCCGCCGGCGTCTTTCAGGAATTCCTACGATGAAACTCCGATCCGCTGCGCTGATCGCGCCGCTGTTGCTTGGACTGCTGCTCGGCGGTTGCGCCGGCGCGGGCGACGACGCCAGCCACGACGACGCCGACGCGCATGGCGCAGGCGGCGAAGCCCATGCCGAGGAAGCACGCAAGGGCGCACACGGCGGGCGCCTGCTCGAACAGGACGGCACCGCGGTCGAACTGGCGATCGCCGAGGACGGCACGCCACCGACCTACCAGGCCTGGCTGTACCGTGACGGCAAGCCGTTGCCGCCCGGCGCCGGCAGCGTCGAGGTGCGGCTCACGCGGCTGGGCGGCGTGGCCGAGACGCACCGCCTGCGCGCACGCGACGACGGCAGCCTGCTGGCCGACAGCGAGGTGCGCGAGCCGCATTCGTTCGACGTGGAGGTGCGCGCCACGGTGCAGGGCAAGGCGCTGCGCTGGACCTATCCCAGCTACGAAGGCCGTACCGACATCGCGGCGAAGATCGCCGCCGATGCGGGTATCCGCGTGGCCCCGGTCGGCCCTGGCAGCATCGCCGACGAACACGAGGTGCAGGGCCTGCTGACCCCGGCCGAAGGCGCCCAGGCGCAGGCAACCGCGCGTTTCCCCGGCCCGGTGCGCAGCCTGCGCGCCAACGTCGGCGACCGCGTGCGCGCCGGGCAGGTGTTGGCCACGGTGGAAAGCAACCTGAGCCTGACCACCTACACGATCAGCGCACCGATCGCCGGCACGGTGCTGGCGCGCACTGCCAGCGTCGGCAGCAACGCCGCCGAGGGCCAGGCGCTGTTCGAGATCGCCGACCTGTCCACGCTGTGGGTGGACCTGCACATCTTCGGCGCCGACGCCGGCCACATTGCCGCCGGCGCGCCGGTGACGGTGACCCGGATCAGCGACGGCACCGTCGCGCAGACCACGCTGGAACGCGTGTTGCCGGGCACTGCCACCGCCAGCCAGAGCACGGTGGCGCGCGCGGTGTTGCGCAACGAAGACGGACTGTGGCGGCCGGGCTCGGCGGTGAAGGCGCGGGTCACCGTGGCGCAGCAACCGGCCGCGCTGGTGGTGCCGGTGACCGCCTTGCAGACCTTCCGCGACGGGGACGTGGCGTTCGTGCGCGTGGGCGACACCTACGAAGCGCGGCCGCTGCAACTCGGCGCGCGCGATGCGCGCCAGGTGCAGGTGCTGTCCGGGCTGAAGGCCGGCGACGAGGTGGTGGTGGAGCAGAGCTACCTGGTCAAGGCGGACATCGAGAAGTCGGGGGCGTCGCATGAGCATTGAGCTGCGCATGGGACACCCCTGTAGGAGCGGCTTCAGCCGCGACAGAAACCCGAACATAAATGGGATGCCGGCAGATCGGTCGCGGCTGAAGCCGCTCCTACAGAAAAGCGGGGCGTCCAGCGCCGCGCACGGAGGCCGCCGCGATGCTCGCTAACCTCATCCGTTTCGCCATCGCGCAGCGCTGGCTGATGCTGGCGCTGACCGGGGTGCTGATCGCGATCGGTGCATGGAGTTTCTCGCGCCTGCCGATCGACGCCACGCCCGACATCACCAACGTGCAGGTGCAGGTCAACACCGCCGCGCCCGGCTACTCGCCGCTGGAGGCCGAACAGCGCGTCACCTTCCCGCTGGAGACGGTGCTGGCCGGCCTGCCCGGGCTGGAATCCACACGCTCGCTGTCGCGCTACGGGCTGTCGCAGGTCACCGTGGTGTTCGCCGACGGCACCGACCTGTACTTCGCGCGGCAGCAGGTGGCCGAACGCCTGCAGCAGGTGAAGTCGCAGTTGCCGCCGGAACTGGAACCGCAGCTCGGGCCGATCGCCACCGGCCTGGGCGAGATCTTCATGTACACGGTCGAGGCCAAGCCCAACGCGCGCAAGCCCGACGGCACCGCGTGGACCGCCACCGACCTGCGCACGCTGCAGGACTGGGTGGTGCGGCCGCAGTTGCGCAACGTGCCGGGCGTCACCGAGGTCAACACCATCGGCGGCTATGCGCGGCAGATCCACATCACCCCGGACCCGGCGCGGCTGGTCGCACTCGGGTTCACCCTGGACGATGTGGCGCGTGCGGTCGAGGCCAACAACCGCAACGTCGGCGCCGGCTATATCGAGCGCAATGGCCAACAGTTCCTGGTGCGGGTGCCGGGGCAGGTCAGCGGCATCGACGAGATCGGCGCGATCGTGCTGGACCGGCGCGAGGGCGTGCCGATCCGGGTACGCGACGTGGCCCAGGTCGGCGAGGGACCGGAACTGCGCACCGGCGCCGCCACCCAGGACGGCAGCGAAGTGGTGCTGGGCACGGTGTTCATGCTGGTCGGCGCCAACAGCCGCGCAGTGGCGCAGGCCGCGGCGGCCCGGCTCGAACAGGCCAACCGCAGCCTGCCGCCGGGCGTGCAGGCGGTGCCGGTGTACGACCGCACCGCGCTGGTCGATCGCACCATCGCCACCGTGGCCAAGAACCTGGTCGAGGGCGCGCTGCTGGTGATCGTGGTGCTGTTCCTGCTGCTGGGCAATTTCCGCGCCGCGCTGATCACCGCGGCGGTGATCCCGCTGGCGATGCTGTTCACCCTCACCGGCATGGTCCGCGGCGGCGTGTCCGGAAATCTGATGAGCCTGGGCGCGCTGGATTTCGGGTTGATCGTCGATGGCGCGGTGATCATCGTGGAGAACTGCCTGAGCCGCTTCGGCCAGGCCCAGCAGCGCCTGGGCCGGATGCTCAGCGCCGCCGAGCGCTTCGAGCTGACCGCGCTGGCCACCGCCGAGGTGATCCGCCCCAGCCTGTTCGGTGTGGGCATCATCGCCGCGGTGTACCTGCCGGTGTTCGCGCTGACCGGCATCGAGGGCAAGATGTTCCACCCGATGGCGATCACCGTGGTGCTGGCGCTGAGCGGGGCGATGCTGCTGTCGCTCACCTTCGTACCGGCG
This sequence comes from Xanthomonas sp. DAR 34887, assembly GCF_041245805.1. NCBI lineage: Bacteria > Pseudomonadati > Pseudomonadota > Gammaproteobacteria > Lysobacterales > Lysobacteraceae > Xanthomonas > Xanthomonas tesorieronis. The sequence goes on along the minus strand of NZ_CP162490.1, from coordinate 5,128,955 downwards.
GCGATCGCGCTGACCCTGGGCGGCAAGGTCGCCGAGCACGAGAACCGCGCGATGCGCTGGGCGCGGCAGGCGTATGCGCCGCTGCTGGACGGCGCGCTGCGCCACGCGCGCTGGATCGGCGCCGGCGCGCTGGCGCTGGTGCTGCTGTGCGGCGTGCTGGCCGCGCGGCTGGGCACCGAGTTCATTCCCAACCTCGACGAGGGCGACATCGCCCTGCACGCGATGCGCATCCCCGGCACCAGCCTGGAACAGGCGATCGTGATGCAGTCCACGCTGGAGCGGCGCATCAAGCAGTTCCCGGAAGTGGCGCACGTGTTCGGCAAGCTCGGCACCGCCGAGGTCGCCACCGATCCGATGCCGCCGTCGGTGGCCGACACCTTCCTGATCATGAAACCGCGCGCGCAATGGCCCGATCCGCGCAAGCCCAAGGCGCAGTTGCTGGCCGAGATCGAGGCGGCGGTGCAGGAACTGCCGGGCAACAACTACGAGTTCACCCAGCCGATCCAGATGCGCATGAACGAGCTGATCTCCGGGGTGCGCGCGGACGTGGCGATCAAGCTCTACGGCGACGACCTGGACACGCTGGTGGCGGTCGGCCGGCGCATCGAAGAAGTCGCCCGCGGCGTGCCCGGCGCGGCCGACGTCAAGCTCGAGCAGGCTACCGGCCTGCCGATGCTGACCGTGGTGCCGGACCGCACCGCGCTCGCCGGCTACGGCCTCAATCCCGGCGTGGTGCAGGACACGGTGGCCGCCGCGGTGGGCGGCCAGGACGCCGGGCAGCTGTTCGAAGGCGACCGCCGCTTCGACATCGTGGTGCGCCTGCCCGAAGCCTTGCGCCGGGATCCGGCGGCGCTGGCCGACCTGCCGATCCCGCTGCGCGGCGACGGCGAGCGCGGCGATGCCGACGAGTCCAGCCGCGCGCCCGGCTGGCGCAGCGGCGCGCCGATCACCGTGCCGCTGCGCGAGGTGGCGAAAGTGGAAACGCTGCTGGGGCCGAACCAGATCAACCGCGAGGACGGCAAGCGCCGCATCGTGGTCACCGCCAACGTGCGCGACCGCGATCTCGGCGGCTTCGTCGCCGAACTGCAGCGCCGCGTCGGCGCCGAAGTGGCACTGCCCAGCGGCTACTGGATCGGCTACGGCGGCACCTTCGAGCAACTGATCTCGGCCTGGCAGCGCCTGGCCTGGGTGGTGCCGGCCACGTTGCTGCTGATCTTCGCGCTGCTGTACTGGTCGTTCGGTTCGCTGCGCGATGCGGCGATCGTGTTCAGCGGCGTGCCGCTGGCGCTGACCGGCGGTGTGGTCGCGCTGGCGCTGCGCGGCATCCCGCTGTCGATCTCCGCCGGGGTCGGCTTCATCGCGTTGTCCGGGGTGGCGGTGTTGAACGGGCTGGTGATGATCGCCTTCGTGCGCAAGCTGCGCGAGGACGGCCTGGGGCTGGAGCAGGCCCTGCGCGAAGGCGCGCTGGCACGGCTGCGGCCGGTGCTGATGACCGCGCTGGTGGCGGCGCTGGGTTTCGTGCCGATGGCGTTCAACGTCGGCGCCGGCGCGGAGGTGCAGCGGCCGCTGGCCACGGTAGTGATCGGCGGCATCGTCTCCTCCACGCTGCTGACCCTGCTGGTGCTGCCGGTGCTGTACCGCTGGCTGCACCGGCGCGACAATGCCGCGGCGGCGTCCGCCACCGCGGATGCTCCGACGCTGGCGAGGTGAGCGATGGCCGACAACTGCTGCGGGTGCGGCAAGACCCTGGACGTGGCGGCGATGCAGGCGCGCCAGCGGCGGGTGCTGTGGTGGGTGCTGGCGATCAACGCCGGCACCTTCGCGATGATGCTGGCCAGCGCCTGGCACAGCGGCTCGGCCTCGCTGCTGTCCGGCAGCCTGGACAACCTCGGCGATGCGTTGACCTATGCGCTGAGCCTGGCCGTGGTCGGCGCCAGCCTGGCGGCCAAGGCGCGGGTGGCGCTGCTCAAGGCCGCGCTGATCCTGGCCGCGGCGTTGGCGGTGGCCGTGGGCATCGGCTGGAAGCTGCTGCACCCGCAGCTGCCGCTGTTCGAGAGCATGGGCGTGGCCGCGGCGCTGAACCTGGCGGCGAACCTGCTGTGCCTGCGCCTGCTGTGGCCGTACCGGCGCGGCGACATCAACCTGGCCTCGGCCTGGGCGTGCTCGCTCAACGACGTCTACGAGGGCGGCGCGGTCATCCTGGCCAGCGTCGCGGTGTGGGCGTTCGGTGCCGGCTGGCCGGACCTGCTGATCGCCGCGGCTTTGTTGCTGCTGTTCCTGCGCTCGGCCTGGCAGGTGGCGCGGCGCGCCTGGGCGGAACTGCGCCAGGCCCGCGCGGCGCCGGTAAGTGCTTGCGACACAAGGGAAAGGCATGCATAATGCGCGGCTCGCTGTGCCCGGCTTCGGTCGGAGCGGCGGCCGGATACGCGATCTCCGGCCGGCCTTCCCCGGCGTAACTGCTTGATTTCCCACGACGCGTGGTGGCCCACAAGGCTGCCGGGGCCGCCGTCTCCCAGGCTATGGGCGACTCAAACTTTCTATCGAGGTGCGTAATGTCCCGCGTATGCCAAGTGTCCGGCAAGCGTGTGCAGACGGGTAACAACGTCTCCCACGCCAACAACAGAACCCGTCGTCGCTTCCTGCCCAACCTGCACGAGCGCCGCTTCTGGGTCGCCAGCGAGAACCGCTGGGTCAAGCTGAAGGTTTCCGCGCACGCGCTGCGCACCATCGACAAGAACGGCATCGACGTCGTTCTGGCTGAGCTGCGTGCGCGCGGCGAAAAGGTCTGAGGAGTAACGCATCATGGCAGGCAAGCGCGATAAGGTCCGTATGATTTCCTCGGCCGGTACCGGCCACTTCTACACCACGGACAAGAACAAGAAGAACACCCCCGGGAAGATGGAATTCCTGAAGTACGACCCGGTCGTGCGCAAGCACGTCCTGTACAAGGAAGGCAAGATCAAGTGATCGACTGATCGCTGGATCGCCTTTCCAGGTCGACACGAAACCCGCCGCAAGGCGGGTTTCGTGCGTCTGGGGTCCGCACATGGTGTTCTGGCTGGGCCGCTCGCGGCGAGACGAGCGCCCGGCCTGCGCGCCGCCGGCCGCGTCACGGCACGGCACGCAACGGTTGCGTTTGCCGCCGCAGCCCGCAGAATCGGGCGACTTGGCTTGCGAAGGGTCGCGATGCTGCCGTTCTGGTTGGAAGGCACCTGGCTGCTGGCGCTGGACTGGCTGATCCGGCTGGTGGCGCTGCTGTGGATTCCGGCGCGCACCACGCCCGGCGCGGCGCGCAGCTGGCTGTTGCTGGTCGGCTTCGTGCCGGTGCTCGGCTTGCCGCTGTACCTGCTGCTGGGCCACCCGTGGCTGTCGCGCGAACGCATCCAGCGCCAGGCGCAGGCCTCGCAGGTGATCCGCGAGCAGCAGGTGCCGTTGACCGCGCTGCGCTGGGCTCCGCCCGCCGACACCGCGATCGCCGAAGTCGTGCCGCTGATCGAGCGCCAGGGCGATTTCATGCCCACCCATGGCAACACGGTGGAATTGCTCGATCGCTATGCGGACTCGCTGCAGGCGTTGATCGACGACATCGACGCGGCGGTGGAGCGCGTGCACCTGCTGTACTACCTGATGTTCGACGATGCGGTCGGCGACGCGGTGGTGGCGGCGTTGTTGCGCGCCGCCGCGCGCGGCGTGCGCTGCCGCCTGCTGCTCGATGCGCGTGGCGGCAAGCGCGGATTGCGCCGCTACCGCAAGCGCCTGCGCGCGGCCGGGGTCGAGGTGCAGGCGCTGCTGCCGGGCGGTCTGCGCTGGCGCCGCAGCGGGCGCATGGACCTGCGCAACCACCGCAAGATCGCGGTGATCGACAACCGCGTCGGCTACATCGGTTCGCAGAACCTGGCCGACGCCGAATTCGTGCGCGGCCATCCCAACCGCGAACTGGTGGCGCGGGTGCAGGGGCCGGTGGTCGCGCATCTGGAAGCGGTGTTTGCCAGCGACTGGTTCATCGAGACCGGCGAGCGCTTGCGCGTGACCGAGGTCACCGCGGTGCACGGCGCCGACACCGCCACGCAACTGCTGCCCAGCGGCCCGGCGTATCCGTTCGAAAACGCGCGCGATGCGGTCAACGCGCTGATCCACCTGGCGCGGCGCCGGATCGTGATGGTGACGCCGTACTTCGTGCCCGACGAGGCCACGCTCAGCGCGCTGCGCATCGCCGCGCTGTCCGGGGTGGACGTGCAGCTGATCCTGTCGGAGAGCAGCAACCAGCGGCTCACCGCCTGGGCGCAGGAGGCCTACTACGACGAACTGCTGCGCAGCGGGGTCAAGATCGCGCTGTACCGGCCGTGCTTCCTGCATGCCAAGCACCTGAGCGTGGACGAGGGCATCGCCCTGGTCGGCTCGATCAATCTGGACATCCGCTCCTTCGCGCTGAACGCCGAGATCGGCGTGCTGTGCTACTGCGCCGAGGTGGTGCAGCGGCTGCGCGTGGTGGAGGCCGACTACCTGGCCGATGCGCGCGCGCTGTCGCTGCAGGAATGGCGCAAGCGGCCCGCCTGGCGGCGCAGCCGCGAGGGCATCGCCCGCCTGGCCGATGCGTTGATGTGAGAGCGGACGCAGATGACAGCATGATGTCCCCGCCATGCGCGATGTTCGCGCCGACATGAGCGATGGTTCTTAGCCACCGGCGGAGCCGGCGAGGGCATCCCTTACAATCGCCGGCATGAGCGACCTCCTGCCCACCGCATCCGATGGCGACTGCGACTGCGATATCGCCATCGTCGGCGGCGGCGCGGCCGGCACCCTGGTGGCGCTGCAGCTGCTGCGGCAGGCCACGCAGGCACTGCGGCTGCAGCTGATCGAACCGCAGGCGGCGCTGGCGCAGGGCGTGGCCTACGCGACGCCCTGCGCGGAGCATCTGCTGAACGTACCGGCCGGACGCATGAGCGCCTTCGCCGAGCAGCCCGACGACTTCCTCGAATGGCTGCAGCAGCAGGCGCTGTATCCGGCGTTGCAGCGCGACGCGCTGGCGCAGGCCTATGTGCAGCGCCGCCATTACGCCGACTATCTGCGCGCGCGCCTGGCACAGGCGCAGGCCGCGAGTCCGGCGCAGCTGCAGTGGCGGCAGCAGCGGGTGCTGGCGCTGAATCCGGACGCCCACGGCCAGGCGCTGCACCTGCAGGATGGCGCGACGCTGCGCGCGCGCGCGACGGTGCTGGCGCTGGGCAACAGCCTGCGCCCGCTGCCGGCGCGCGGCGCGGCCAGCCTGCCCGCGCATGTGCGCGTGGACGCCTGGAACTACGAACAGCTGCGCGCGATCCCGCGCGAATCCACGGTGTGCATCGTCGGCGCCGGCCTGAGCATGGCCGACAGCGTGCTGACCCTGCTCGCCAACGCGCACCGCGGCCCGGTCCACGTGATCTCGCGGCACGCGGTGCTGCCGCTGCCGCATGCCGAACATGCCGGTCACACCGCGGCCGACTTCGATCCGCAGCCGCTGCTGGCGCTGCCGTTGCGTCAGCGCCTGCGTGCGCTGCGTCGGCAGGCGGCTGCGGCACAGGCGCACGGCCTGCCATGGCAGAGCGTGATGGAGCGGCTGCGGCCGCTGGGCCAGGCGCTGTGGCAGTCGCTGTCGGCCGCCGAACAGCGGCGCTTCCTGCGCCATGCCGTGCGCTACTGGGATGCGCACCGGCACCGCATCGCCGCGCCGGTGTTCGCGCAATTGCAGGCGATGCGCCGGATCGGCCAACTGCGCGTGCACCGCGCGCGATTGGACACGGTGTTCCCGGTCGGCGCCTGCGTGCAGGTCAATGCGGTCGGCCCCGATGGCCTGGCGCTGCAGCTGGACGCCCACTACCTGATCAATGCCACCGGTGTGGAGCTGCGCGCGCAGACCATGCGCAACCCGCTGCTGCACCAACTGCTGGGCTGCGGCCACGCCGCGCCCGGCCCGCACGGCATCGGCGTGGCCACCGCGCCCGACGGCGCGCTGCTCGACGCCGACGGCCATGCCGATCCGCGCCTGCGCGTGCTCGGCAGCCTGCGCATCGGCAGCCTGTGGGAAAGCCTGGCGATCCCGGAACTGCGCGTGCAGGCGCAGCAGCAGGCGCAGGCGCTGCTGGGCGAATTGCGGCCGGCGCACGCCGACGCATAGCCGAGGCGTGCGGCGCCGATGCCGCGCGTCCGAGCGTGCTTTCGGGCGTCCAAAGCCGCCTGGACTGGCTTAAGATCCGCACTCCCAACTCCCGCATCGGCATCATGGACCGATCCCGTACGCACCTCGCCTGGCGCCAGCGGCTGCTCGCCTCGGCCGCCACGTTCGCGCTGTTGCTGTGCACGCTGTTGCTGGGGTGCCCGGCGCCTGCGACGGCGCAGACCGCGCGCAAACCCTCCCCCTACGAATACCGGCAGGGCGGCAACGCCGCCGTGCAACCGACGAAGGGCCCGGACTATCTGCCGCGCATCGACAGCCGCGCGCAGTTCATGCAGCTCGCCCGGGTCTACAACGCCGGGACCGCGCTGGAGATGCCGCACCTGATCTTCGTGATCGACCGGCAGGACGCCGCACGCATCTACTACGTCAATACGCCGCGGCACGCGCTGCACGAGCAGTTCGTGCAATACCAGCGGCTGGTGCGCAGCATGGACAAGGCGACGCGCAACGCCCAGTACCGCGATCCGCAGCGGCGCTTCCTGTTCGGCACCATCAGCTGGCAGCAGGATCTGCCGGGCTACACCTACGAGTTCTGGGAGGGCGATCAGCTCACCGCGCCCTTGCTGCGGCAGACCGACGAGGTGGTGCGCGCCACCTTCCACGACCCGATCCGTTTCAAGACCAATTCCACCCAGCACGAGCAACTGGCCAGCGCCATGGGCCTGGCCTACGTCAGCCAGGAGGCGTTGCTGCGCGAGCAGCGGTTCCTGCCGTTGAACACGGGCCGCGCCGAGGGACGGCTGCGCATCGTGCGCTCGGAGGAGCAGTTGCGCACGCTGTCGCCGCGCGACATCCCGGTGCTGGACGAGGTGCCGATCGCCCTGGCGCCGGTCGCGGGGTTGGTGACGCAGCGCCCGTCCACGCTGCTGTCCCACGTCAACCTGCTGGCCAAGGGCTGGGGCATTCCCAATGTCTATGTGCGCGATGCCCAGGCCGCGCTGCGCCAGTACGACGGACGTTGGGTGGCGCTGGAGGTCACCCACAACGATTACCGGGTCACGCCCCTGGCGCGCCCGCCAAGGACGCCGTCGCCCGCCGCCCGCCCGGTGGCGCGCGACCTGCCGCGCCCGGATCTGAGCGTGGTCGCGCTCAAGCCGCTGGCGGCACTGCGCGCGCGCGACAGCAGCCATTGCGGGGTCAAGGCAGCGAACCTGGGCACGCTGAAGGCGGTGCTGCCGCCGGCCGCGCGCGTGCCGGACGGCTTCTGCATCCCGTTCTCGTACTACCAGGCGGCGATGCAGCGGCTGCAGGTTTCGCAGCGCCTGCAGGAGCTGCAGCGTCGCCCGGGGTTCGCGACCGATGCGAACGTGCGGCGCGAGGCGCTGGCGGCGCTGCGTGCCGAGATCGCCGATGCCGCGCCCGATCCGGCCGTCGTTCGTGCGCTGGAGGCGCAATGGCGCGATCAGCTGCATGGCGATGCGGTGTTCGTGCGCAGCTCGTCCAATTCCGAGGACCTGCCGGGCTTCAGCGGTGCCGGCCTGTACACCACCGTGCCCAACGTGACCCGCGCCGATGCCCTGGCCAAGGCGGTGCAGACGGTGTGGGCGTCGGTCTACAACTTCGAGGCCTACGAGGCGCGCACGGCCGCGGGGCTAAGCCAGGACGCGGTGGCCATGGCGGTGCTGGTGCAGCGTGCCGCGCCCTCGGACAGTTCGGGGGTGATGATCACCCGCGATCCGTTCGACGCCGCTCACCGCCACGTCACCTACATCTCGGCCAAGCGCGGACTCGGCATCCGCGTGGTGGAGGGCAAGCGCCAGGCCGAACAGGTGATGTATTCGAGCTGGTCCAAGGCGGTGCAGGTGCTGAGCCGCTCGGCCGAAGACACCCAGCTCGTCGCCAATGCCGGCGGCGGCGTCCGCGAAGTGCCCATCACCGGCTCGCGCCAGGTGCTGACCGATGCCTTGATCGCGCGGCTGGCCAGGGTCGGCGCCTCCACCAAGCAGGCGCTGGGCGGCGCGGACCAGGACATCGAATGGGCCGTGGTCGGCGACGAGGTGCTGATCCTGCAATCGCGGCCGTACGTGGACAGAAGCGTGCGGTAGCGGCGACGACGCGCCGTTGCCGGGCCGCCACGACACGCCGTTGCGGCCTTTTCCGCGATCGGGTTGCCCGGTCGCAGCCGGTGCGCCGCCGTAACCGGTAAAATGCCCGGGTGGATGTCTCCCATTTGCTCGATGATCTGAACCCCGCCCAGCGCGAGGCCGTCTCCGCCCCGTCCGGCCACTATCTGGTCCTGGCCGGCGCCGGGTCCGGCAAGACGCGCGTGCTCACCCACCGTATCGCCTGGCTCAACGAAGTCCACGGCGTGCCGGTGCACGGCATCTTTGCGGTCACCTTCACCAACAAGGCGGCCGGCGAGATGCGCCACCGCACCGACCTGCAACTGCGCAACGGCAGCCGCGGCATGTGGATCGGCACCTTCCATGGCCTGGCGCACCGCCTGCTGCGCCTGCACTGGCAGGACGCCAAGCTGCCGGAAAGCTTCCAGGTGCTCGATTCGGACGACCAGCTGCGCCTGGTCAAGCGCGTCGTGCAGCAGCTGGAGCTGGACGAGGGCAAGTTCCCGCCCAAGCAGATCGTGTGGTGGATCAACCAGCAGAAGGACGAGGGCCGGCGCGCGCAGCACATCCAGCCCGAGCCGCGCGACGAGTGGACCACCACCTTGCGCAGCGCCTACGCGCTGTACCAGGAGCGTTGCGACCGCGCGGGCCTGGTCGATTTCGCCGAGTTGCTGCTGCGCGCGCACGAACTGCTGCGCGACAACCCGGCCTTGCTGGCGCACTACCGCGGCCGCTTCAGCGAAATTCTGGTCGACGAGTTCCAGGACACCAATGCGATCCAGTACGCGTTCGTGCGCGTGCTCGCCGGCGACACCGGGCGCGTGTTCGTGGTCGGCGACGACGACCAGGCGATCTATGGCTGGCGCGGCGCCAAGGTCGAGAACGTGCAGCGCTTCCTGAAGGATTTCCCGAACGCGCAGACCATCCGCCTGGAGCAGAACTACCGCTCCAGCGCCAACATCCTCAACGCCGCCAACGCGGTGATCGCGCACAACCCGGACCGCATCGGCAAGCAGCTGTGGACCGATTCGGGCGATGGCGACCCGATCGACCTGTACGCGGCCTACAACGAGATCGACGAGGCGCGCTACGTGGTCGAGCGCGTGCGCCAGTGGGTGCGCGACGGCGGCAGCTACAGCGAGGCGGCGGTGCTCTACCGCAGCAACGCGCAGTCGCGCGCGTTCGAAGAATCGCTGATCGCCGAGCAGGTGCCGTACCGCGTCTACGGCGGCATGCGCTTCTTCGAGCGCGCCGAAATCAAGGACACCCTGGCCTACCTGCGCCTGGTCGCCAACCGCGCCGACGACGCGGCGTTCGAGCGCGCGGTGAACACGCCCACGCGCGGCATCGGCGACCGCACGCTGGACGAAGTGCGGCGCCTGGCGCGCGCGCAGTCGCTGTCGCTGTGGGCCGCGGCGCACCAAGCCGCGCAGCAGGGCGGCGATCTGGCCGCGCGGGCGCGCAATGCCTTGGCGCAGTTCCTGGGCCTGATCGAGCAGCTTTCCGCCGAAGTGGCAGGCCTGCCGCTGCCCGAACAGATCGACCAGGTGCTGGCGCGCTCGGCGCTGCGCGAGCACTGGAGCAAGGAAAGCCGCGGCGGGCTGGATTCGGAGTCGCGCACCGACAACCTCGACGAACTGGTCTCGGTGGCCTCGCGCTTCGTGCGCGCCGACGGCGACGAGGACGCCGACGAGGGCCGCCAGGCGATGACCGAACTGGTCGCGTTTCTGGCCTACGCCTCGCTGGAGGCCGGCGAAGGCCAGGCCCAGGCCGGCGAAGAAGGCGTGCAGCTGATGACGCTGCATTCGGCCAAGGGCCTGGAGTTCCCGCTGGTGTTCCTGGCCGGCATGGAGGATGGGCTGTTCCCCAGCGCGCGGTCGCTGGAGGAGAGCGGGCGGCTGGAGGAAGAGCGGCGCCTGGCCTACGTCGGCATCACCCGCGCGCGCCACAAGCTGGTGCTCAGCTACGCCGAGTCGCGGCGCATCCACGGCCAGGACAACTACAACGTGCCCTCGCGCTTCCTGCGCGAGATCCCGCGCGAGCTGCTGCACGAAGTGCGGCCGAAGGTGCAGGTATCGCGCAGCGCCTCGCTGGGCGCGCCGCGCAACCTCGGCCACAGCGCCATCGAGGCGCCGGCGATCAAGCTCGGCGCCAATGTGCAGCACCCCAAGTTCGGCGGCGGCGTGGTCATCGACTACGAAGGCAACGGCGCGCACGCGCGGGTGCAGGTGCAGTTCGACGAGGTCGGCGCGAAGTGGCTGGTGATGGCGTACGCGAACCTGACGGTGCTCTGACGGGGCTGCATCGCGCGACCGACACCGCGTAGCCGTTCGGCTCAGGAAGCAGTCGGGACGGACCTTGCTCCTACAGCGCCCCGGTGCGCTCGTCGCAAGCCCCTGTAGGAGCAGCTTCAGCCGCGACGAACGAAGCGATGCACCATCCGGCGTCGGAGCAGTCGGGACTGAAGTCCCTCCCACAGCGCTTCCAGCCGGTTCGCCACGAGATCCTTGTGGGAGCGACTTCAGTCGCGACGAACGGAGCCATCCAGCCTCATAGGCCGGACCGATCAGGCTTGAAGCCCAACCTGCAGCGTGCCGGCAAAGTCATCACAAGTACTCGTCGGCGCGACAGCATCAACGGCATTGGCGTCGGCTGCCCCGCGTCCTCCGGCTCACCACGGATGCGCACTCACTGCCCCGCAGGCGGTTGCCACAGCTCCACCTTGTTGCCTTCCGGATCGATGACCCAGGCGAATTTCCCGTACTCGGAATCGTCCACGCGATCGAGCACGTTGCAGCCTTCTTCGCGCAAGACCTCGACCAGCGCGAGCAGATCGTCCACCCGGTAATTGATCATGAAAGGCGCCGTGCTGGGCGCGAACTGATCGCCTTGCGCCGCGCCGATCGACCAGATGGTGCTGCCGGCGACCGGCGTGCCGGCAGCGTCGGTCCAGGGGAAGGCGGTGCCGCCCCAGTCCTGCACGTCGATGCCCAGGTGGCGCTTGTACCAGGCCTGCAACGCCGCCGCGTCGTGGGCCTTGAAGAAGATGCCGCCAATGCCAGTGACTCGCTTCATCGGACGCTCCGGGGGCAGGGGGTCGGGGGATGGTTCCGCGGACAGGTTGCAGCGTCAAGCCGCGCCACGGCACGGCATCCAGCGCGAGACGCGCCGGAGGAAGAGCGTTCACTCCCAGAAGCTGTACTTGCGCGCCAGCGCCAGTGGCTCGCCGCCGGCGAAATGGCCGGCCAGTTCCTTGAACCCCACGGTACCGACGAAGGTGGACGAGGGGCAGCCCGGCGTCGCGTGCGACGGCAGCGCGATGTGCACCTGGTCGGCGGTCATCGTCACCTGGCCGATCGCCGGCGGCCCGGCCTTGCCGTCGGCGCACTGCACGATCGCGTAGTAGTCCTGGCCCGCGCCCGTATCGCGATCGGCCTTGACGATGAAGATCTCATAGCCGTACAGCAGGCCGTCCTTGTCCAGTTCCAGGGTCGAGAACATCCCGGTCCGGCGCGGCTGGCAGCCGCTCAACGCCAGTGCCGCCAGTGCCAGCACGGCCATGCGTCGCACGCTCCTCGTCGGGGAAAGGGCGACGGTGCGATCGCGCCGCGTGCGTGCGCCGAACGCGGCGGCCGGCGCTGTCGTCTTCACGAACCGATCGAACATGGAACTTCCTTCTGGCGTCCGTTGCAATAAAGGAGCGCCGCGTTGAGGCGGACGCGCCATCGTCCGGCTTGCTCAGGCGTGCGGGTGAAAAGAGTGTCGATCATCACACAATTGGTGCGGGGTTTTCCACACTTTTGAACGGGGCGGCAACGGCGGCCCGGGCGCCATGGCGCCGTCGGCAGTACCGATCCTGCACGACGCTACGATCCTTCAGCGGCTGGCGATGGCGAGCATCTGTCGCGGAATGCGGGCGCGTTCGGTCGTGGCCGCGGATCGGCATGCCGCGAGTGGCGCTGGCGCAGTGGACGCTGGCCGTCTGCGACATGCATGGCGGCGCTGCGGCGACGCCGCGTGGCGATTGGGTCGATCCGGTCCGGCAGCGTCGGCACTGCGGCTGCCGGATAGGCTCCGGCAGCCGTTCTGGTTATCGCCGCGCGGCGATGACCTGGCTCAGGGTGTCCGGCGTGCCGTCCACCCGCACCAGGTGCGGGTACTGCAGGCCGTCGTGGTAGTTCACCTCCACGCTGCGCACGCCGCCCTGGAACTTCAGGGTCAGCACGATCGGCGCGGTGCCGCCCTTGGCCTCGGCGATGGCCTGCTTGAGCACCTCGCGCGTGTAGTCCTGGCCGTTGACCGCCAGCAGCGTGGCACCGGTGCTGACGCCGGCCTTGAACGCGGGGCCGTCCCACACCACGTCGTTGATGCTGGCGTCGTCGTTCATCACCAGGCCGATCGACCAGGCGAAGTTATAGCGGTGGCGCGCCGACTGGTGGCGGCTGTCGTACTGCTTCTCGAACGCGCTCGGTTGGTCGGTATAGGCCAGCTTCCAGCCGCTGGCCTGCAGCCCTTCCAGCAGCGGCGGGTTCACCGCATTCACGCGGGGCGCGAGAAAGCCGGCCCAGTCGAACGCGGCCACGCCATTCAGAGCGGCCACCACGTCGTCGAAGGTATAGGTCCTGACCGTGTGGCTGCCGTCGTCCACGCCGAAGAAGGCCTTGGCGAAATCGTCCAGCGACTTGCGGCCATGGCTGAGCGCGCGCAGCTTGGCGTCCACCGCCAGCCACAGCATCTGCCCGCCGCTGTAATAGTCTTCGCTCATCTGCCAGCTGCGGTACGGCAGCGGCGCGCGGTGCGCGGCGGTGGGATCGTTGGTGGTGTCCTCCAGCGAACGCCACTGGAAGCCTTCGCGGTTGCGGTCGTAGTTGGCCGCGGTCATCGCCAGCGCATCGCGGAACTGTTCCGGCGTCCACATCCCGGCGCGCGCCGTGAGCACGTAGCCCCAATACTGCGTCTGTCCCTCGTAGACCCACAGCAGCGAATCGCCCATCGGCACGTTGAAGCTGGGCGTCCACAGATCGGCCGGGCGCCGGAATTTGCCGTTCCACGAGTGCGTGTACTCGTGCGCCAGCAGATCGCGGTCGGGCGCGTTGTCGGCCCAGGCGCTGAAGTAGTCCGCCTCCAGCCCGTTCTCGCTGGACTGGTGGTGTTCCAGGCCGTTGCCGCCCAGCACGTCGGACAGCGAGAACAGGAAATCGTAGTGGTCGTAGTGGTGCGCGCCGAACAGCTTGAGCGCCTGCACGGCCAGGTTGCGGTGCGCCTGCAGCTGCGAGGGCGTGATTTCCAGCGACGCCGGCGTATCGGCGACGACGTCCAGATGCACCGGCGCGCCGCCCGGCGGGGTGAGATCCACGCGCTTGAAGTAGCGTCCGGCGTAGATCGGCGAATCGACCAGCGTCTCGAAGTCCACCGGCTTGAAGGTGGTGGTGGCGCCGGACTGGGTGGCGGTCTCCAGCGCCGTGCCGAACTGCCAGCCTGCCGGCAGGGTCACGCTGGGCACCACGCTGATGCCATGGGTGTAGTGGCCGGCGGGATACAGGGCCAGCTTGTTCCATTCCAGCTGCAGCATCCGGTCGGTCATCTCGAAGCCGTCGTCGCGCGGCGACAGGTACTGGAAGCTGGCCTCGATCGCGGACACGCCCTGCGGCACGTCCACATGGAAGCTGTAGACATCGAAGGTGTCGCGGCGCCACGCCAGCGGCGCGCCGTTGGCGGTGAGCGTCAGCCCGGCCAGCATCGCCACCGGCCCGCTCGGCGAATGGTCGCCGGGGATCCACTGCGGGTACTGCAACGTCAGCCGTCCGGCCGCGACCGGAATCGTCTCGCGCACCCGGTAGATGCCCTGGCGCACGTCGCCGGCGTCCACCTGCAGCGCGATGCGGCCCGGGTAGGGCGTGTCCTGCGGCGCCGGCACGTCGGGCGTGCGCACGATCTGCGCGCCGGCCGTCCCCGCGAATGCCAGGGAAGCACCCAGGGCCAGCGCCAGGGGCGCGCGGCGGGGAAGAAAAATGGCTGGGAGGGGCATGCGGACGCTCCGGTGGCGTGGAAGTGGGAAGGCGAGCGCGGGACGGTAGCACCTGCGGGGCATCGCCGGTGCGGCTGCCGACAGGTTGGCGAGGGGCGAACTCTTTCAACAGCAGTGGCTTCCGCCCTGGTCAGTCGATCGCGCCGGCATTCGGCTGCGGGCTTGCGGACAACACATTGAAATTACGGTTGTGCCGCGCGCAGGCCATCGCTTAGTGGCACGGGGCCGGCACGACCGTGCCATGCGGTGGCCGTGGCGTTACGCGCTGGCGGCTTGCGTCGCCGAACGCGTGGTCGCGGTGCAATGGCTGTCGCGTGCCATATCGCATCGCTACGCTGCCTGGACAGGAAGCCCGCCAATGCGACGAGGCATTGAACTCGGCAAAGGTCTACCGGGTGGGTCCGCCCTGGCCGGGATCGTTGACGCTGCGCGACAGCTCCTGCTGCTGCGCCAGTTGCCGCTCTTGGGCGATGGCGTGATTGGCCAGCTGCAGTTTCGCGTCCGATTGTTCGACCGGCGTCTGGATGGCCTGTTCGATCGACACATGCGCGCGCTTGTGCGCGGGATCATCCAGTGCGCCTTCCACGGCGAAGATATTGCCGGTCTTGCCCATCAACACATGATCGACGCGGCCCAGTGCGTTCTCCGCAAGCGACTGGTTGCCCGCGTTGGGGTAAGCCTCACGGTTGTCCTTGCACGCGGCCAGCAGGCTGCGGCTGACGCATTCGCTCATGGCGTCGTAGGGCTTGCCGATCCCTTCGTCGATCTTGCGCACGCCACCGCGGATCTGCTCCAGCATGGCATGGTCGGATGGGCTGGATCGTCCGGGCCGAACGCAGCGGCAGCAGGCGCGGCGGCGGTCGCCGGCACGTAGGTATGGTCCTGTGCAGGGCTGACGCTGCCATCCTGGGTGTGATCGAAATGATGCAGCGCCGGCGGCGTCTGGCTGCTGTCGTAGTAGGGCCGGGGCGTCTTGTTGCGGCCCAGGTCCAGTCCCTCGTTCTCGATCAGGTCTTCTCTCAATCGAAGCCCGGCCATGTCGATGGTGACCCTGGGCCTGGCGCCCTGGAACGTCACATTGGCCTGGTCCTCCGCCTGCACGATCTTTTCCACCGCCCACGTGCCGTAGTAGTTGGGGTAGTCGGCTGTGGGCTGGAGGTTGCCGGCATGGTCCTTGTGTTCGCCGATGCTGACGGGGCGCTGGCCGGGTTGTGGATAGTTCGGCGAGGGACGATCGAAGTAATGGTGGCCCATCGCGGCGATATTGCCCGGCGTCTGCGAGAGGGTGCCGTCCTGGTTGAACGAAAGGCCAGGCCTTGGATTTATCGCGCGTGTCGCGGTGTCTCTTTCGACAAAGTCCAGAACGCGATCGTTGCGGGTCTGATACATCGCGGCAAGGCCGGAATTCGGGTTGCTTTGCTTTTCCTTGCTCAACAACGCGTTCCACCCGGCAATCTCGGCCTTGGCTTCATCCTCTCTTCCAGCCTGGATGTAGGCGCGCAACTCGTCCGTATAGTCGTGAATCGGTGCTCTAACCCGGGCTTGCGCAGCGATGTCGCGCAAGAAGTCGGCCGTCGCCTGGGTCTTTGCCGGATGATTGAAGCTGTGCTGAATTTCATGCCCCAGCACGAAGGTCATGTCCGTGTCGTTGAATCTGCCTTGAGGATTGCTGGCAGACCGCGTTTGCAATCCCAGCGGCGGCAGATTCATCGACCTGTTGTCGCCATCATAAGTGCCGCCCGCAGTGGTGCCAGGTCCGACAAATCCAAAGCTCTCGATCGGGGCGCGTTGCTCCCCCGGTGCAATCGCCGTCGCCTTCTTTATTTCATCGGCCAAGACGGGTGAGCCGTTGATGGTGGACTGCAAATTGTCGAGCATGTCCTGGGTAACAGGATGATTGTTTCGTGCGGCGCCCTGGTACGTGCTGTGACCGAATTCGACCAACATCTGTTGGACTTGCAGCGTCGCCTTCAAGTCGCTGCTCGCTGCCGTTGCAGAGGGTTGGAAGCTTGCAGCCGGCAGCGTCACTACGCCACTCTGGATGTCGTAGCTACCCGCCAGGTTCGGTACCGTACCGTTCGCGCCTTGAAGGGCGAAGCCACGCAAGTGGCCTGCCTGCGCCTGTTGATCGAATTGCCGCAACAAGGTGGCATCGGCGGTGATTGCCGAGCGCAGCTGTGCGACCTGGTCAGCGCTGACGCCTTGTTGGCTGGCGAACTGTGCGATCGCGGCTTCGAGTTGTGGGCTGGAGTTTGCCACTGGCTGCTCCTGTCTCGGCTAGTTCAAGGTACCGATCGATTTCACGCACATCCGTCCCGGCGAGCCTGCGACCAGATTCTGGGGGATGATCGACAGATCGATGTCGCCCCCGGTTCCGTCCTCCGCGAATTTCGTGTAACGCCAGCTTTGCAGCTGCCCGATCTCGCCGTAGACCGGAGAGACGACGAATCCCATTTCCTGCAACGCCTTGTCGTAGTGATCGAAGTCGAGCGCGCAAACCGCACTCATCTCTGAAAACTCATCTTTTTCATGTTCGAAAGACAGGCTGACGCCCTTTTTGAGCGACGCCGACTCGGGGACGAAGTCAAGGGAATAACTCCAGCCGCTCCCTAGTGGCTGGACATAGAAATAGGACTCAAGGCTTTCCTTGGGATAGGAAACGTGCTTCAGGGTGAGGCCGACGATCTCCTGGACGCGCTCAAGGCTCAAATCGTCCCGCGATTTCAATCCCTTCAGCAGCGTCAAGAACCGCATGCCGATTTCCTCGGCACTGAGCGCGGGATTGTTGGTTTGCGGCGCTTCGGATGTGGACATGGGGGCTACTCCATTCGCGGGCATCACTGACTTCTTTGGAGTTTGCGCGCAGGCGCAGACCGCCGTTGCGCAGAGGAAGGCGCTCAGGAGCGAAGACGTTCGTGGTAGCCGCATTGGCGCGTTCCTTGCTGCTGACACGGAAAAGTGTGTCACCTTCGTGTACCGGCAGCGTTAAATTTCCGCAGTGGGCTGGGCTTGATTGACCGCCGATGCGACCCGCTGCGCCGGGCGCTGCATGGCGCGCCCTCCATCGAGCACCGGATCACCTCCGCCGATGCGATGATGTGCCCTCTCCAATGCCTGGGAGGGCAGGATGCGTAGCGAGAAAGACAAGATGCTGGCCGGCGAGCCGTATCGCCCCGGCGATGCGCAGTTGCAGGCCGACCAGGCCGCGGCCAAGGCGTGGATGGTGCGCTACAACGCGGCGTTGGCCGAACCCCCGGCGACGCGGCGCGCGTTGCTGGCCGAGCAGTTGGGCGCGGTCGGACGCGGGGCGGTGGTGCGGCCGCCGTTCCATTGCGACTACGGCTACAACGTCTTCCTCGGCGAGGACGTGTTCCTCAACTTCAATTGCGTGATCCTGGACGTCTGCAAGATCAGCATCGGCGACGGCACGCAGATCGGGCCGGCGGTGCAGCTGTATGCGGCCGACCATCCGCGCGATGCGGCGCAGCGTGCGGCCGGGCTGGAATTCGGCCGGCCGCTGACGATCGGCCGCAATGTGTGGATCGGTGGCGGGGCGATCGTGCTGCCCGGGGTGACGATCGGCGACGATGCGGTGATCGGCGCAGGCAGCGTGGTCACCCGCGACGTGCCTGCCGGCGCGCGCGTGGCCGGCAATCCGGCACGCGCGCTGGCGCCGCGATCGCCCGGAAATTGATCCGGGTCAAGGCGCGGCGTCCGCGCCGGGTGTCCAATGCTGCCCATGCCGCTGCGAGCGGCGCTACCGGAGCACGCAGATGTACCAGCGCATTCTGATCGCGATCGATGGTTCCGAGTTGTCCGCCAAGGGGCTGCAGCAGGGCCTGGCGCTGGCTGCCAGGCTTGGTGCGGAAGTGGATGTGGTCACCGTGTCCGAGCCCTGGGCGATGGGCATGTACGACGCGATGGGTTGGAGCGTGGGCTACGAGGCCACGCCCGAATACCGGCAGGATCGGGAAGAAGGCGCGCAGAAGATCCTGGCGCCGGCGCTGGCCGCCGCCGAGGCCACCGGCGTGATCGCGCACGGCTGCCATGTACTCGATCGCTATGCGGCCGAGGGCATCATCGACATCGCCACCGCGCACCGCTGCGATCTGATCGTGATGACCTCGCACGGCCGCCGCGGCATGAGCCGGGTATTGCTCGGCAGCCAGACCGCCGAGGTGCTGGCGCGCAGCCAGGTGCCGGTGCTGGTGATTCGCTGAGGCACGGTTCCAGGGCGACGCGCCCTGTAGGAGCGGCTTCAGCCGCGACAGGCTCGCGCTGGGGAAAGATTCTGTCGCGGCTGAAGCCGCTCCTACAGGGGAAGCGCGGCGCGCTACTGCGCCGTCGCCGGCTCGGCCGGCGCGTACACCGGCGCATCGTCCACCATCGAGGTGCGGCACAGTTCGCGGATGATCCGCCACATCGGGATGTAGGGGCCGCGACGCTCTTCCTTGGGTTGGCACGGCGCCGCGCGGCACGCCTTGCGCCATTGCGCCGGCGACATGCCGAAGCGGGCCTGGAACGCGCGCTGGAACTGCCGTTCCGAGGCGAAGCCCATTTCGTACAACAACCAGGTCAGGCTGCATTGCGGGTGCAGCTGCAGGTAGCGGTGCGCGGTGCGCAGGCGCTGCTCGCGGATGTAGCTGGCTACGCCGCCGCGCGCCTGGAACAGCCGGTACAAGCTGGCGCGCGACAGCGGAAACGCCGCCAGCAACATGTCCCCGCCCAGGTCCGGTTCGCCGATGTTCTCTTCGATGTAGGCCAGCAGGTCGATCAGCAGCGGCTCGCCGGCGTCGGCGAGGTGCGCGCGCACCTGCATGCGCGCCGGTACGGTGATGGTGCGGGACGTGGTCATCTGCGGCGGTCGCGGCCCACCCCTGGGCCTGTCATCGGTACAACCGGCAGAAGCGCGACAAACCCATCATCGATTTCACGTTTTGTGCACGGGCGTAGACATGGCCCTGACTGAGACGAAATGTCGGGTGGTCCCGCAGGGCCATTCCTAGACTCGCCGCATCGCTGAAAAGCGCCGTGCAGGGGATGCGCCGGGGGATCGGCGCGACGCACGGCACGCGATGCCCGGTGTGCGGCGATCTGCCCGCGTGCCGACGGCGCAAGGGGAACGTGGAGGCGAAACGGCGGCGAGCGCGCGATGGGGGAGCGCCGCCGGCGTTTCGCGTCGGCGTCCCGGGGATCCACCGGCGGCAGAGGCGCGGCCGTCCTGCCCGGCATCGCCGGCAGGCCGGGTCGAAAAGCTCAATCGGAGACGAGGCAATGGCAAACAGTCAGAAGTTCATCGCGCGCAATCGGGCGCCACGGGTACAGATCGAGTACGACGTGGAGGTCTACGGCGCGCAGAAAAAAGTGCAGATCCCGTTCGTGATGGGAGTGATGTCGGACCTGTCCGGCGCCAATGCCGGCGAGCTGCCGTCGCTGGAGGAACGCAAGGCGCTGGAGATCGACGTGGACAACTTCGACAGCCGCCTGCAGTCGATGCGCCCGCGCGCCACCTTCAAGGTGCCCAACACGCTCACCGGCGAAGGCGAACTGGCGGTGGACATCACCTTCGAGAGCATGGACGACTTCTCGCCGGCGGCGGTCGCGCGCAAGGTCGAGCCGCTGGCCAAGTTGCTGGAGGCACGCACCCAGCTGGCCAATCTGGACACCTACATGGACGGCAAGGCCGGCGCCGAGAACCTGATCGCGCAGGCGCTGCGCGATCCGGCCCTGCTGCAGTCGCTGGTGTCGGCGGCCAAGCCTGCCGATCCGAAGGAGGGCTGAGCCATGGCGAGCGAACAACTGGCCGAAGCCGGCAGCGCCACACAGGTTCTGGAAGCGGGCGATTTCGCCGCGCTGCTGAACCGCGAATTCAAGCCCAAGAGCGAGCGCGCCAAGGAGGAAGTGGAGTCGGCGGTGCGCACGCTGGCCGAGCAGGTGCTCAGCCGCAGCGATGTGGTCAGCGAGGACGTGTCGCAGACGATCAAGGCCTACATCGCCGAGATCGACCGCAAGCTCAGCGAGCAGCTCAACCACATCCTGCATCACGCCGACATGCAGCAGCTGGAAGGCGCCTGGCGCGGCCTGCACTACCTGGTCAACAACACCGAGAGCGACCAGCAGCTGAAGATCCGCGTGCTCAACATCTCCAAGAAGGAGTTGGGCAAGGTGCTCAAGCGCTACAAGGGCACCGCCTGGGACCAGAGCCCGATCTTCAAGAAGGTCTACGAGCAGGAATACGGCCAGCTCGGCGGCGAGCCGTACGGCTGCCTGGTCGGCGACTACTACTTCGACAACAGCCCGCCGGACGTGGAGCTGCTCAACGGCATCGCGCAGGTCGCCGCCGCCGCGCATGCGCCGTTCATCTCCGCGGCCGCGCCCAAGCTGATGGGCATGGACAACTGGAACGAGCTGTCCAATCCGCGCGACCTGGCCAAGATCTTCTCCACGCCGGACTACGCCGCATGGCGTTCGCTGCGCGAGTCGGAGGATTCCAAGTACATCGGCCTGGCGATGCCGCGCACGCTGTCGCGGCTGCCGTATGGGGCCAACACCAATCCGGTGGAAGAGTTCGATTTCGAGGAAGAGACCACCGGCGCCGATTCGGCCAAGTACACCTGGCAGAACGCGGCCTATGCGATGGCGGTGAACATCAACCGTTCGTTCAAGCAGTACGGCTGGTGTTCGCGGATCCGCGGCATCGAGTCCGGCGGCGCGGTCGAAGGCCTGCCCACGCATACCTTCCCCACCGACGACGGCGGCGTGGACATGAAGTGCCCGACCGAGGTGGCGATCACCGACCGCCGCTCGGCCGAGCTGGACAAGATGGGACTGATGCCGCTGGTGCACCGCAAGAACTCGGACATGGCCGCGTTCATCAGCGCGCAGTCCTTGAACAAGCCCGACGAGTACGACGATCCGGACGCCACCGCCAATGCCGCATTGGGCGCGCGCCTGCCGTACATGTTCGCCTGCTGCCGCTTCGCGCATTACCTGAAGTGCATCGTGCGCGACAAGATCGGCTCGTTCAGCGATCGCGAGCAGATGCAGGTGTGGCTGACCCGCTGGATCACCCAGTACATCGACGGCGATCCGTCCAACTCCAGCGAAGACACCAAGGCGCGCAAGCCGCTGGCCGCGGCCGAGGTGGTGGTGGAGGAAGTGGAGGGCGCGCCCGGCTACTACACCTCCAAGTTCTTCCTGAAACCGCATTACCAGCTGGAAGGGCTGACCGTGTCGCTGCGACTGGTGTCGCGGCTGCCGTCGGCCGCCAAGGCCTGACCCGGCGCCCTCGTGCCACGGCGTCGGCGCGCAGGCGATGCGCGCCGCACGCCGCCCCATCGTTGTCCGTTTTCCACTAGAGGAGCAGTTCCATGGCGTTCGACATGCATATCAAGTTCGGCAGCGGCAAGGTCAAGATCGAAGGCGCGTCCAACCACAAGAAGCACAAGGGCGAGGTGCCGATCCTGGCCTGGTCGTGGGGCGCGAGCAATTCCGGCGACCTGCACACCGGTGGCGGTTCGGCCAGCGGCGGCAAGGCGCACATCCAGGACATCTCCATCACCAAGTATGTCGACGGCTGCTCCAACGCGTTGCTGGATGCGGTGTGCACCGGCGCGCGCGTGGAGAATGCGTGGCTGTACGTGACCAACGCCACCGGCGAACAGACCGACTTCCTGACCCTGGAGTTGAGCGAAGGCGTGCTGGTCACCTCGCTGTCCACCGGCGGTTCGGGCGGCGAGGATCGTCTCACCGAGAACGTGACCCTGCACTTCGGCAAGTTCAAGTACAGCTTCCAGCCGCAGGACGACAAGGGCACGGCGCAGGGCGGGGCGAAGGAATTCACCTACGACATCCAGGGCGTGGCCAAGGCCTGATCGCGGCGGCGGCCGCGGCCGCCACGCACCCGGCGCCGTCGCTGCGACGGCGCCGCACCATTCCCTTCGTACGGACAGCCCATGGACACCACTCCCGAACTGCTGCTGCGTCACGGGCGTCCGGACGAAG
Source organism: Xanthomonas sp. DAR 34887 (assembly GCF_041245805.1). NCBI lineage: Bacteria > Pseudomonadati > Pseudomonadota > Gammaproteobacteria > Lysobacterales > Lysobacteraceae > Xanthomonas > Xanthomonas tesorieronis. The sequence continues at coordinate 5,106,649 of NZ_CP162490.1, read as the reverse complement.
CGCTGCAACTGCTGACCCAACGCGTGCGCCAGCATCCGGCCGATGCGCGCCAGCGCGTGTTCCTGTTCCAGCTGCTGGCCGTGCTCGGCCAGTGGGACCGCGCCCGCGCCCAGCTCGACGCGTGCCGCGAACTCGACGCGGACAACGCCGCGCTCGCTGCCACCTATGCGATCACCGTGCAGGCCGAACGCCAGCGCGCGGCAGTCTTCGCCTGGCAGGCCCTGCCGACTGTGCTCGGCGCGCCCGAACCGTGGCTGGCGCTGCTGTTGCAGGCGCTGCGGCTGTCGGCCGAAGGCGCCAACGCGCAGGCCGCGGAGTTGCGCGCGCAGGCATTCGCGCAGGCGCCGGCCAGCGCCGGCGAACTCGACGACACGCGCTTCGCGTGGATCGCCGACGCCGATCCGCGCTTCGGCCCGTGCCTGGAGCTGGTGGTCAACGGCGGCTACGCCTGGGTGCCGTTCGCAAACATCCAGGCTTTGCGCTTCGAAGCGCCGACCGACCTGCGCGACATGCTGTGGGCGCCGGTGGCGGTGACCTGGCGCAACGGCGGCGAGGCGTTCGGTTTCGTGCCGGTGCGCTACCCCGGCACCGAGCGCAGCGACGACGGCCAACTGCTGCTTTCGCGGCGCACCGACTGGAGCGGCAGCGACGGCGACGTCGGCCTGGGCCAGCGCGTGTGGGCCACCGACGCCGGCGAGCACGCCTTGCTCGACGTGCGCCAGATCCTGTTCGATCCGGCCTGAGCGCAGCGCTGCAATGGCCGAACTCACCACCCAGGAACGCCTGCAGCCCTCGCTGCTGGACCGGCTCAGCGACGACGAACCGCTGCGCCAGGAGGAGAGCCGCGACAAGCGGGTGATCTCCGCCGCGCGCCTGCGCGAGTGCGTGATGCGCGACCTTTCGTGGCTGCTGAATTGTGTGAACCTGGCCACCGACCAGCCGTTGGATGCGTATCCGGACGTGCGCCGTTCGGTGCTGAACTTCGGCATCCCCGACCTGGCCGGCGTGGCCATGTCCGGCATCGACGCGGCGGCACTGCAGCTGCGTCTGCGCGAGGCGATCCTGGCGTTCGAGCCGCGGCTGATCGCCGACACCTTGCGCGTCACCGTGCAGGCCGACGCGCGGCGCATGGACCGGCGCTCGCTGGTGTTCTTCATCGAATCGGAGATGTGGGCGCAGCCGCTGCCGCTGAACCTGTACCTGAAGACCGAGCTGGACCTGGAGACCGGCCGCCTGGACGTCAGCGAGGGCTACGCCTGATGGACCCGCGCCTGCTCGGCTACTACAACCGCGAACTGCAGCACGTGCGCGAGATGGGCGGCGAGTTCGCCCGCGAGTTTCCGAAGATCGCCGGGCGCCTGGGCTTGGAAGGCTTCGAATGCGCCGATCCGTACGTGGAGCGGCTGCTGGAAGGCTTCGCGTTCATGGCCGCGCGCGTGCAGCTCAAGCTCGATGCGCAGTATCCGGTGTTCACCCAGCACCTGTTGCAGATGGTGTATCCGCACTACCTGACGCCGATGCCGTCGATGGCGGTGGTGCAGTTGCAGCCGGAGCTGAAGGAAAGCGCGCTGGCCGCGGGCTACACCGTGCCGCGCCACACCGCGCTGCGCAGCCTGATCGCAGGCGGCGAGCGCACCGCCTGCGAATACCGCACCGCGCATGCGCTCACGCTATGGCCGCTGGCGCTGCGCGAGGCCAAGTACCTGGACACGCCGGCGGCGATCGCCGCGGCCGGGATCGGCCTGCCGCCGGCGCAGGCCGCCGCCAAGCCGGTGCGCGCCGCACTGCGTCTGCGTTTCGAAACGCTGGCCGGGGTGCAGGCGAACATGCTGGCGCTGGACGCGCTGCCGCTGTTCCTGGCCGGCGCCGACGATCTGCCCACGCGCCTGTACGAACAACTGCTCGGGCATGCCGCCGGTTTCGTGGTGCGCGGCCAGGATGCGGCCGGCGCGACGCTGGAGCTGCAGCGCGGCCGCAACGAGCTGCGTGCGCGCGGCTTCGCCGACGACGAGGCGCTGGTACCGTACGACGGCCGCGCGTTCAGTGGCTACCGCTTGCTGCAGGAATACTTCGCCTGCCCGCAGCGCTTCCTGTTCGCGGAACTGGGCGGACTGCGCGCGGCGCTGCGCCGGCTGCACGGCAGCAGTTTCGAGATCGTGGTGCTGCTGGAGCGCAGCGTGCCCAGCCTGGCGCAGGCGGTGAGCGCGGACAACTTCCGCCTGTTCTGCACGCCGGCGATCAATCTGTTTCCGCGCCGCGCCGATCGTCTGCACCTGGCATCGGGCAAGACCGAATACCACGTGCTCGCCGACCGCACCCGGCCGATGGATTTCGAGATCCACAGCCTGGGCGAGGTCGAAGGCTTCGGCGACCGCCAGGAACCGGAGCAACGCTTCCTGCCGTTCTATGGCGGCGACGCGCAGACCTGGCATGCGCGCCACGGCGCGTTCTACACCCTGCGCCGCGAACCGCGCCTGCTGTCGGCGCGGCAGCGCCGCCAGGGCGCGCGCTCCAGCTATGTCGGCAGCGAGGTCTACGTCAGCCTGGTCGATGCCGACGACGGCGCCTACGCCACCTCCTTGCGCCAGCTCGGCCTGCAGCTGCTGTGCAGCAACCGCGACCTGCCGCTGCACATGCCGGTAGGCAAGGGCGCCACCGATTTCACCATGGACGCCGGCGCGCCGGTGCACAGCGTGCGCTGCGTGGCCGGGCCGACCAAGCCGCGCCCGGCGCTGAGCGACGGCGCCACCGCGTGGCGCCTGCTCAGCCACCTGCAGTTGAACTACCTGTCGCTGTTCGAAGACGGCCAGGATGGCGCCGCGGCGCTGCGCGAGATGCTCACGCTCTACTGCGATCCGTTCGACGCCGCGGCGCTGCGCCAGATCGAGGGCATCAAGCAGGTGCGCGCGCAGCCGATCGTGCGCCGCATCCCGGCGCCGGGCCCGATCACGTTCGGCCGCGGCCTGGAGATCACCCTGACCTGCGAGGACAGCGCCTTCGAAGGCAGCGGCGCGTTCCTGCTCGGCGCGGTGCTGCAGCACTTCTTCGCCCGCTACGTGTCGGTCAATTCCTTCACCGAGACCGTGTTGCGCACCAGCGAGCGCAACGAGATCGCGCGCTGGCCGGCGCAGCTCGGCAAACGGGCGCTGCTGTGAGCGCCGCCGATCTGGCCGCCTTGGAGCTGGCGCTGCGCGAGCGGCCGCAGGACTTCGAGTTCTTCGCCGCGCTGCGCGCGCTGGAACGCGCGCATCCGCACCAGCCGCGGCTGGGCCGCTCCACACGCCCGGCCGACGATCCGGTGCGGCTGCGGCATACGCCGTCGCTGGCGTTCGCGCCACGCTCGATCGACCGCTACGTGGCCGCCACCGGTGCGCAGCCGGGCAAGCTGTACGGACTGTTCCTGGGCCTGTTCGGGCCGAACGCGCCGCTGCCGCTGCACCTCACCGAATACGCCATCGAGCGCCAGGCACAGGCCAAGGATCCGACCCTGGCCGCGTTCGCCGATCTGTTCCACCACCGCATGCTGAGCCTGTTCTACCGCGCCTGGGCCGATGCGCAGCCGACCGTGCAGGCCGACCGCCCGCATGAGGACCGCTTTCGCGGCTACCTGGATGCGCTGGCCGGCATCGCCTCGCCGCATCTGCGCGGGCGCGATGCCTTGCCCGACGATGCGCGCCGCCATTTCGCCGGACGCCTGCTGCCGGTGGCGCGCAACGCCGAAGGCCTGCGCGGCCTGCTCGAACAGCTGTTCGCGGTGCCGGTGCAGGTGTGCGAGTTCGTCGCCGAATGGATGCGCCTGCCCGACGATGCGAGGTTGCGGCTGGGCGCCTCGCCCGAGGTCGCCTCGCTAGGCCACAGCACCGTGCTCGGCGCGCATGCGCGCGGCGCGCAGCAGCGGTTCCGGCTGCGCGTGGGCCCACTCTCGCGCAGCGCCTTCCAGCGCTTCCTGCCCGGCGGCGAGGCCTTGCGCCAGCTGGCCGCGGCGGTACGCAGCTACGTCGGCGACGAAAAAGGCTGGGATCTGCAACTGCTGCTGCAGTCCGACCAGGTGCCGGCGACCACGCTGGCGCGCGGCGGGCGCCTGGGCCTGGACACCTGGCTCGGCCAGCGCAGCTGGGACATCGCCGACGCCGACGACGTGGTGCTGCGGCCGTCCGGCTGAGCGCCGCTTTCCGTTTTCTCTTCTTTCCGCATTCGCACAAGGAATCACCGCCATGGCCGAGATCAGTCGCAGCGCCCTGTTCGGCAAGCTCAACAAGCTCGCCTACCGCGGCATCGAAAGCGCCACCGTGTTCTGCAAGTTGCGCGGCAACCCCTACGTGGAACTGGTGCACTGGCTGCACCAGATCCTGCAGTTGCAGGACTCGGACCTGCACCGCATCGTCAAGCGCTTCGAACTCAACCCCTCGAACCTGGCGCGCGACGTGACCGGGGCGCTGGACCGGCTGCCGCGCGGTTCCAACGGCGTCACCGATCTGTCCAGCAACGTCGAGGAAGCGGTCGAACGCGGCTGGGTGTACGCCTCGCTCAGCTTCGGCGAAGCGCAGGTGCGCACCGGCTACCTGATCGTCGGCGTGCTCAGCGTGCGCACGCTGCGCAATGCGCTGCTCGGCATCTCCAAGGAGTTCGAGAAGATCAAGCCCGAGGCGCTGAGCGAGCGCTTCGCCGAGATCGTCGCCGGCTCGCCGGAAGACGGCCAGCTGCCCAGCGACGGTTTCCAGCTCGGCCAGGCTGGCGCGCCGGGCGAGGCCAGCGGCGCGATCGCCCCGGCCGCGCTGGGCAAGCAGGAGGCGCTGAAGAAATTCACCACCGACCTGACCGCACAGGCGCGCGACGGCAAGCTCGACCCGATCATCGGCCGCGACGACGAGATCCGCCAGGTGGTGGACATCCTGATGCGGCGCCGCCAGAACAACCCGATCCTGGTCGGCGAGGCCGGCGTCGGCAAGACCGCGGTGGTCGAAGGCCTGGCCCAGCGCATCGCCCGCGGCGATGTACCGCCGGCGCTGCAGGAGGTGGAACTGCGCACGCTGGACGTGGGACTGCTGCAGGCCGGCGCCAGCATGAAGGGCGAATTCGAACAGCGCCTGCGTGCGGTGATCGACGAAGTGCAGGCCAGCGCCAAGCCGATCATCCTGTTCGTCGACGAGACCCACACCCTGGTCGGCGCCGGTGGCGCGGCCGGCACCGGCGATGCGGCCAACCTGCTCAAGCCGGCGCTGGCGCGCGGCACGCTACGCACGGTCGGCGCCACCACCTGGGCCGAGTACAAGAAATACATCGAGAAAGACCCGGCACTGACCCGGCGCTTCCAGGCGGTGCAGGTGGACGAGCCGGACGAGGCCAAGGCGGTGCTGATGATGCGCGGCGTGGCCAGCACCATGGAGCAGCACCACAAGGTACAGATCCTCGACGAGGCGCTGGAAGCGGCGGTCAAGCTCAGCCATCGCTACATCCCGGCGCGGCAGCTGCCGGACAAGTCGGTGAGCCTGCTCGACACCGCCTGCGCACGCGTGGCGGTGAGCCTGCACGCCACCCCGGCCGACGTGGACGACAGCCGCCGCCGCATCGAATCGCTGCAGACCGAGCGCGGCATCATCGAGCGCGAACGCGCGATCGGCATCGTGGTCGACGAGCGCGACGTCGCCTGCCGCGCGCTGCTGGAGGCCGAACAGGCGCGCCTGGCCGAGCTGGAACAGCGCTGGGGCGAGGAGAAGGCGCTGGTCGACGAACTGCTGGCGCTGCGCGCGCAACTGCGCGCCGGCAGCGTGCCGATCGAAGGCACCGGCAGCCCGCTGGAAGCGGCGGCGCAGGCGCTGGCGCAGCACGCGCCGGCGCAGCAGATGCAGGAGATCCCGGCGCAGCGGCCGTCCGGCAACGAACGCGACGCGCTGCTGGCGCGGCTGCGCCAGGTGCAGGCGGAACTGGGTGCGCTGCAGGGCGAGCACCCGCTGATCCTGCCGACCGTGGACTACCAGGCGGTGGCCGCGGTGGTCGCCGACTGGACCGGCATCCCGGTCGGGCGCATGGCGCGCAACGAGATCGACACCGTGCTGCGCCTGCCGCAGCTGCTGGCCAAGCGCGTGATCGGCCAGGACCACGGCATGGAGATGATCGCCAAGCGCATCCAGACCACCCGCGCCGGCCTGGACAACCCGCACAAGCCGATCGGCGTGTTCATGCTCGCCGGCACCTCCGGCGTCGGCAAGACCGAGACCGCGCTGGCGCTGGCCGAAGCGCTGTACGGCGGCGAGCAGAACCTGATCACCATCAACATGAGCGAGTACCAGGAAGCGCATACGGTGTCCTCGCTGAAGGGCGCGCCTCCCGGCTACGTCGGCTACGGCGAGGGCGGCGTGCTGACCGAAGCGGTGCGGCGCAAGCCGTATTCGGTGGTGCTGCTGGATGAGGTGGAAAAGGCGCACCCGGACGTGCACGAGTTGTTCTTCCAGGTGTTCGACAAGGGCGTGATGGAAGACGGCGAAGGCCGCCGCATCGATTTCCGCAACACCCTGATCATCCTCACCACCAACGCCGGCACCGACCTGATCGCCAGCCTGTGCAAGGACCCGGAACTGATGCCGGATCCGGACGGCATGGCCAAGGCCCTGCGCGAGCCGCTGCTGAAGATCTTCCCGCCGGCGCTGCTCGGCCGCCTGGTCACCATCCCCTATTACCCGCTGAGCGACGCGATGCTCGGCGAGATCGTGAAGCTGCAGTTGAACCGGATCAAACAGCGTGTGGAAGCCCGCTACAAGATCCCGTTCGACTACGACGAGGACGTGGTGAAGCTGGTGGTCAGCCGCTGCACCGAGAGCGAATCGGGCGGCCGCATGATCGATGCGATCTTGACCAATTCGATGTTGCCGGAGATCAGCCGGGAGTTCCTCGACCGCATGATGCGCAGCGAGCCGATTACGGGCGTCCGTGTAGCGACGGACAGCGCGGGCTTCGCCTACAGCTTCGATGGCGCCGAGGCCGCGTCCAGCGGAACGAACGTATGACCCTGGTCGATGACCTCGCCAAAAAGCCGAAGGACTTTCTGTCGCGCCACGTGATCGTGGTCGACGAAGAAGGCGTGATCAGCCATGCCGACTTTCGCGAATGGCGCCGTGGCGGGTGCCAGCAGAAGCTCGACACCGTCGCCTTTCCGCCGGCCGGCGTGCACCGGTTCATTCTGGCGAGCGCGTTCCAGAATGTCGTGCTGTTGCGGCCGGATGACGGCAGGAGCGGCCACAGCATGCGTGCGCATTGGTTGCCCTGGAAGTCCGCAGCGGATACCTCGCTGGACCTGGACGCGGACCTCGCGCCGCTTTTCTTCACCTCCGAACTGACCGGCTGCCGCCTGTCGTTCCTGCCCGACCTGGGTAATCCGAAAAAGGCGAAAGTGGCACACCTTGCCGGCAACATGCCGTACGGAGCTGTGGACCGCAATCGGGCAGAACGCCGCCTGTTTCCGGGGGCAAAGTCAGGCACGGTCGATCCGCGCGCGCGCCGCATGTCGATATCGGGCGGCACGCCCTACACCAACAGTACTTCCTCTTTCGTGATCGGCTATGCGACGCCGACGGGTTGGAAGTTCGTGGCGCAGGTGGTCACGGGACAAATGACGGCGGCGGATATCGACTTGGACAAGGCGATCCCCGTCGTCGCGCCGATGGCCAAGGTGCTGAATTGATTGGGACGGGGCCGACACGTATCGGTATCGCCGACAGCGATTGTCGGATCGCAACGAAAACGAGGAAAAGGGTGCCGTACATGTGCGGAATGAAGGATTGGAAAGGCAGGTGATGATCGGATCGCCGGCGCTGCTCGGCGAAGAGGGATTCGCCTGCGACTGCGTTTGATCGATTTTTCTATTCCCGGCCAGCATGGCCGGCTTCTATTGCTTAGTGAAGGAGAGCGTTATGCCTAGCCATGGCGGTACCTATCTAGTGGTGAATGCGGGAAACACCACATACTACCGATGGGTCAAGAAATACTCCGACGCCCAAGAAAAGGCGTTTATCGTCGATGCAAAACTTGCCGAAGCCGGTGGAGTCGTGGCTCAGGCCAATACCGTACGCACAGGCGTGATACAGCGAAAGACATCCGAGCCGACCAACGGTACGGAGATCTAGGTCGACGCTGATGGGGCAACTGGGCATCGTGTGTGGCGACGATACATTGGGCGCCAAACCGCTGATGGGATGGCGCCATCCTCTGGCAGGACCACGATTCCCAACAGCGAATTGCCAGCCAACGCATCTGCCATCAACGCGAGCTGGTTGGCGGCGAGCCAATAGATCCGGAACCGGGTCGCCGTGTTGAAAGGCGGTCCGAAAGCGAGCTCCGCAGAGGCCTGGATGCGCAGCCTCGCCATGTTGTAGCAGGCGCATAGCCATCCGATCAATCCAATGACGCCGAGGAGTCAGAAGATGGGGAAAGTTAAAAAAAAGCCAAGTCCGATCAAGAGCGCCATGGTCAATATCAAAAAGAAACGTAGGGCCAAGAAATTTCGTGTTGTTATCGATGCGAATGGAGTCGCTACGATCGAAGGGAGGCCAAATTTCAATAGTCGTGCACAGAAGCTAATAGGCAAGGCGGAAAAGGGCCAGGATCTGGATCGGCGCCATTTGATTCACTACGACGAAGAGATTCGGCCATTCGGAATGCTCGCGCTCACTAAGTTTTGCGCGAAGCACGGTGCAGCCGCTGGCGGTCTCGTCAAAAGTGCGCTCGCCTCGCTTGGTTGCGCTCGGTTGCCAAGCAACGATGCAGCCATCTTCAATCGCTTGATAAACGAAGTAAACAGCTCGGTCGTCAACCTCGTGCCCGACGATGCCTCGATCAACAAGGCGATCGAGATCGTGCGTGCGAGCTTGCGCAAGTTGAGGTTTCAATGGTCGACGGATCCGGAGGTGAAAAAGATCTTTTGCGAGATGGACACAAAGAACTACCATAAGGCCATGGGGCTGCTGAAGCTCAACGCCAAGCTCACACTGATTATTGCTGGGGCGACCACGGATATCACAAGGGCAGTTCAGGAGATCAACAAGGACCTTGTCGATGTGATCGACCGCGCGCAGGATTTACCCAGGCTTTACGATCTGATCGCAGATCTGGAAAACAGCGTCACCTTCGATATTTCATCCAAGGCAAGTCGCGAAAAGATCGAATTCACCAATCGCTGGAGACGTGAGAAGGAAGCGTTGGAAGTGAATGCCCAAAGCGGCGTGGATAATGCAGACGAATTGCTCGCGCATCTGGTAAAGCTGATTGCTGCGTATTGACCAAGCGCGGCATTCCAACTGAGCGATGGTGTAGAGCTGGCCGAGCGGAGGCGGATGGCTGCGTATGGGGGCTTCCATGTGCTGACGGATGCTGTGGATGACATCTTGCCACCCATGTTGGTGCGACAACCGATGGGCGCCGGTCGGATACAGTTTCGGGGCGTTCCTGAGAATACCCAAAAACTTGCTGATAATGGAGGGGTTGAAGATGCCAGTCCTGACCAAGGTTCCCTACGACATCAACAGCGCCAATGGCATGGTCCAGGCATGCCTGAGGAAGAAGCGCGAAGTCGCCCAGTCGAAGGACGACGGAGGCATCAGCGGTATCGGCGCTGGCTCCTGCTGCTCCTTTGTGGCGTACATAAAACACGGAGGCGAGGTCGACAACGTGTTCGGCAACAGCCGCATCCGCATCCCGTTCAAGGTCAATGGGGTCGATATCGCGAATGCCTGCGCACACGGCGAACTGACCGCCCTGTGGAACGCGATCGCCGACGAACCTGCGATTCCGACGATTCTGGCGATGTACATCGAAATGTCGCCTTGCACGAAATGTCAGGCTGCGTTGGACAACCTTCTGCAGCCTGGACAGGAAATCTTCTATTCCTTCGACCACCCGGGAGAGGTCGGCGCCTGGCAGACCGCAGCCAAGCACCTGTGCGCGTGACGCGGTTGCCTGCGAGCGCTGACGGGGCGGGCGGCGTGGGGGGCGCGATATGAGGTAGGCGACGTGCTACCTGGGGGCGCGCAAAAAATGTGAATAGTGTCACCGTTATGCGCGATACTGAACGGCCCCTCCTCGCTTTCGCCAGCCGGTCATGTCCGACGCCTCGATCAGTCCGCTTTCACCAGCCGGCCGGGATTGGCTGGGAATTCGTGCGACCCGCGGTGCTGGATATGGCGCATGCACGGCGTCGCTTGGCGCCACGCACCGGACCGCTCAGTCATGCCGCTGACCCCCGCCACCTGGCAGCGCCTGCAGGCGCTGTTCCACCAAGCCTGTGCACTTCCCGAGCCGCAGCGCGCCGCCTTTGCTCAAGCGCAAGCCGGCGACGACCCGGAACTGCTGCACGAGTTGCTCGGCCTGCTCACGGCCGACTCGCGCGCCACCGAGTTGCCGCGGCCGGGCCTGCTCGGCACGCTGCTCGGCGGTGGTGCCAGCGCCACGGAGTTGCCGGCCGGGACCCGCTTCGGCCCGTGGGCGATCGACCGGGTGATCGGCCGTGGCGGCATGGGCCAGGTCTATCTGGGGCACCGCGCCGACGGCGCGTATGCGCGCGAGGTGGCGATCAAGCTGATCGCCGCGACCGCCCTGGATGCGCAGCAGCGGGCGGTGTTCGAGTTCGAATGCCGCCTGCTGGCGCAGATGCAGCATCCGGCGATCGCGCAGATCCACGACGCCGGCACAGACGCGCAGGGCCGGCCGTACCTGGTGATGGAGTACATCCGCGGCGAGCCATTGACCCGCTGGTGCGCGCAGCGGGCGCTGTCGCTGCGCGCGCGGATCGAGTTGCTGGTGCGGGTCGGCGAGGGCGTGCAGCATGCGCACCAGAAGGGCGTGATCCATCGCGATCTCAAGCCGAACAATGTGCTGGTCGGCGAGATCGATGGGCGCCCTGCACCGAGCATCATCGATTTCGGCATCGCCGTGGAAACCGCGCAGCCGTCGCGCAATCCGGCCGGCGCCAGCGGGACGCCCGGCTACATGAGTCCGGAGCAGGCGCAGGGCGACGATGGCGGGGTGGATGCGCGCAGCGACGTGTATTCGCTGGGCGCGTTGCTGTACGAACTGATTTGCGGGGTGCGCCCGGAGCTGTTCGAGGCGGGTGTGCCGGAAGCCCCCTCGCGCTGGATCCAGGCGCAGCCGCTGCCGCAGCAGCGCGAGCTGGCGCAACAACGTGGGGTGTCGCTGGGGCAGCTGCTGCGCGGCTTGCACGACGGCCTGGATGCGATCGTGCTGCAGGCGATGGCGCCGGACCGCGCGGCGCGCTACGCGTCGGTGTCCTCGTTGCTCGACGATCTGCGGCGCTGGCTCGGCGACTATCCGCCGCGCGCGCTGCCCCGCTCTTTGCGCCGCGACGCGCGCAAGTTCGTGCAGCGCAACCGCGGTACGGTGCTGGCCTCGCTGCTGGTGTTGACCGCGTTGCTCGGCGGGCTGGCCAGCACGTTGTGGTCGTTGCGCAATGCGCAGCGCGAGGCGCAGCGGGCGCAGGTGACGGCGGACTTCCTCGGCTCGCTGCTGTCCAGCGTGGATCCGTCGGTGGCCCAGGACAAGGACAAGACCCTGCTGTTGCAGGTGATGGACCAGGCCTCGCAGCGCGCCACGCGCGAACTGGCCAGCCAGCCGCAGGCCTTGGTGGAAGTGGAACTGACCATCGGCACCAGCCTGGTCGGGCTGGGCGAGTACAAGCGCGCGGTGACCCAGCTCGAGGCGGCGCGGCGCCATGCACAGGCGCACTTGGGCGCCTACAGCGAAGACGAGCTGCAGATCATGCGGCTGCTCGGCGAGGCGCTGGTGAACGTGGGCGCGCCGAAGCGCGCGGAAGCCATCCTGCGCGAAGGCATCGCACAGGTACGCCTGCGCCATGGCGCCGATGCGCCGCTGGGCTACGACATGCAGTCGCGGCTGAGTTGGGCGCTGCGCGCGCAAGGGCAGGCCAGGGCGGCGTTGCGCGAGAGCAGGCAGGCCTACACCGGCATCCTGCGCGTATTGCCGGCCGACGACCAGAGCGTGCTGAGCGCGGGCGACCGCTACGCCGCGACGCTGGCCGATGGCGGCGACTACGACCAGGCGATCGCCCTGATCCGCGACTTGATCGCGCGCCGCAGCGCGCGCCTGGGCGCGGACCATCCCTTGACCCTGTCGATGCGCAACAGTCTGGCGGTCTATCTGCTGATGAAGCGCGACTACCCCGCCGCCGAGCGCGAACTGAAGGCCTTGCAGCCGATCATGATCCGCCTGTACGGGGAGAACGGCTGGGACACCCAGATGATCTACAACAACCTGGCCGGGGCGCTGCGCCAGCAGGGCAAGGTCGCCGAATCCGGGCCCTACTACCGCAAGGCGCTGGACAGTGCGCGCACGCGTTACCCCGAGGACCATCCCACCACCATCATGGCGCGCACCAACCATGCGTTCTGGCTGCTCGACGACGGCCAGGCGCAGGCCGCCGCCGCCGAGCAGCGGGCGGCCCTGGCCGATGCCGAGCGGGTGCTCGGCGGCAAGCACGAGGTGACCGCGGAAATCCTGCGCGGCCTGGCCGAGGCGGAGATCGCCCTGGGCCAACGCGAACAGGCGCGCGCGCATGCCGAACGCACCCGCGACATCCTGGTCGGGCTGTACGGCGATGCGCCCGGGCCGCTGGCGCAGGTGCGCGAAACGCTGGCCAAGCTGGACGCACCGGATGCGCCGCGCTCGGCAGTGGTGGCTGAGACGAAATGACGGGTCGCGCGCCGCCGCGCGCGGCAAGCTGGATGCCTGGCCACTGCGCTATCGGCTCCGCATGCAACCCGCCGCCCGCCTCACCGATCTGCACGTCTGCCCGATGGTCACCGGGGTGGTGCCGCACGTGGGCGGGCCGATCGCGGCGCCTGGCGCGCCGACGGTGCTGATCGGCGGGCTGCCGGCGGCGCGGATCGGCGATATGGCGGTCTGCGTGGGGCCGCCGGACAGCATCGTGTCCGGCGCACCGACGGTGCTGATCGCGGGCATGCCCGCGGCGCGGCTGGGCGACAGCACCGCGCACGGCGGGGCGATCGTGCTGGGGTGTTTCACCGTCTTGATCGGATAAGGGGAGCGGGGCGATGCAGCAGGCGGGAGCCGCGCTTGCGCGGCATGGGGAAGCGGAAGCGGTGGCGGCCGGCATGGGGATGCCGGCCGCGCCGACGCTGGCGCAGACCATCGCCCTGCATCGGGCGGGAGATCTGGACGCAGCCGAGCGCGGCTATCGCGACGTGCTCGCGCAGCAGTCCGCGCACGCCGACGCGCTGCACTTCCTCGGCGTGCTGTGCCACCAGCGCGGGCGCAGCGACGAAGCCTTGCGGCTGATCGGACAGGCGCTGGCGCTGGTTCCCGCCTATGCGGATGCGCACAACAATCTCGGCAACGTGCACAAGGAATGCGCGCGCCTGGCCGAGGCCGAAGCCTGCTACCGGCGCGCGCTGGCCTGTGCGCCCTCGCACCACAACGCGCTGAGCAACCTGGCGGTGGTGCTGGAAGCGCAGGCGCGGCTGGACGAGGCGTTCCTGGCCTACGCGCAATTGCTGCAGCAGGTGCCCGGGTTCGCCCACGGCCACTACCTGCTCGGCCTGTTCCTGCGCAACCACGCGCAGCAGCACGAGCACCTGGAGCAATCGGCCGAGTGCTTCCGCACCGCGTGGCAGCTGGACCCGGCCAACCTGCGTGCGCTGGAGGCGCTGGGCACCGCCTGGTATCTGCTCGGCCGCCACGACGAAGCGGTGGCGGTGTATCGCGACTGGCTGGCGCGCGATCCGCACAATGCGGTGGCGCGGCACATGCTGGCCGCCTGTGGCGGCAGCGACGCGCCGCCGCGCGCCGACGATGCCTACGTGCGCGACGTGTTCGATGGCTTCGCCGAGAGCTTCGACGAACAGCTGCTGAACAATCTCGAGTACCGCGCGCCGCAGCTGCTGGCCACGGAACTGGCGCAGGTGCTGCATGCGCCAGGCGCGGCGCTGGACGTGCTCGACGCCGGCTGCGGCACCGGCCTGTGCGCGCCGCTGCTGCGGCCGCATGCGCGGCGGCTGGCCGGGGTGGACCTGTCCGGCGGCATGATCGACAAGGCGCGTCAGCGCGGCGGCTACGACGCACTGGTGGTCGGCGAACTGACAGCGTATCTGCAGGCGCAGCCGCAGGCGTGGGACGTGGTGGTCTCGGCCGACACGTTGGTGTACTTCGGCGACCTGCGCGAGGTCTGCGCGGCCGCGCACGCGGCACTGCGCCGCGACGGCTGGCTGGCCTTCACCGTGGAAGCGCTGGACGCTGCGGACGATCGGGTGCAGCTCGGCGCGAGCGGGCGCTACCGGCACAGCCGCGCGCACGTGCAGGCCGCGCTGGCGCAGGCCGGTTTCGCCCGCGTGCAATTGCGCGCCGACCAGCTGCGCAAGGAAGGCGGCGCGCCGGTACAGGGCTGGGTGGTGCTGGCACGCCGCTAGCGCGATGCCGTGCCGGCGCGGGGCACACTTTCGATGGTTGCGGCGACAGGATTCGCGTGCAGCAGGCTGGTGCCGCGCACCTCTTTACTGCGTCGCCAGGCACCGCGGTAGACAGCGCGACACGCATCCCGCCAGCGGCCGCAGCGCTGAGACGAAATGTCGGCTTTCGCGGCGGACGCCGTGTGAGTATCGCCTTGCCGGCAGCGCACAGCGGCGGCGTCGGGCCGGTGCCGGCAATGCGCGCCGCACCGCGAACGCCGCTCGCGCGCGCCGGCCAAGGTCCGCATTGCGCGGCGCTCGACTTCCCGGACACCACGATGCCCACGCCGATGATGACGCTGCACTCCGACCTTGGCGATGCGCTGCTGTTCTGGCGCATGCAGGCGACGGAAGCGTTGGGTGAGCTGTTCGAGTACCGCCTGACCGCGCTCAGCACGCAGCCGCGTCCGGATCTGCGCGCGCTGCTCGGCACGTCGATGGCGGTGCAGCTGAAGGCGGGCGAGGGCCATGTGCGCTGGTATCACGGCATTGTCGCGCACGTCGCGCAGACCGGCTTCCATGTCGTCGACAGGCTCAGCTACGCAGTGCTGGACGTGACCCTGGTGCCCAAGCCGTGGCTGCTAACCCAACGCCGCGACTGCCGCATCTTCACCGACCTGAGCGTGCCGGACATCGTGCGCGCGGTACTCAACGGCATCGGCTACGGCGATGTGACCCTGAGCCTGAGCGGCACCTATCCCAAGCGCGACTATTGCGTGCAATACCGCGAGGACGATTTCAATTTCATCAGCCGCCTGCTCGAGCAGGAAGGCATCTATTACTTCTTCACCCATAGCCATACCACGCACACGCTGGTGCTGGCCGATGCGCTGGGCGCGCACGCCAGCAGCAGCGGCTTCGAGACGCTGCCGTATGTGCCGCCGGGCCAGCATGCCAACGTGATGGGCGCCACCGTCAGCGAATGGCAGCTGGCGCGCAGCGTGCATACCAGCACGCACCAGCTCACCGACTACGATCCGCTGCGTCCGCGCGCCTCGCTGGCGGTGGACGAGGAGATCGGCCATGGCGGCGACCTGCATCCGGTCAGCGGGCTGACCGCCTTCGACTACCCCGGCGCGCATGGCCAGCTCGCCGATGGCAAGCGCTACGCGCAGGTGCGCGCGGAGGCGCACAACGTGCAGCGTTCGCGCTATCGCGGCGACAGCGACGCGGTCGGCCTGCGCGTGGGCGCGCTGTTTTCGCTGAAGGCGTTCCCGCGCCCGGAATGGAACCAGGAATACCTGGTGATCGGCGCGCAGACCGTGCTGGAAGCGGCGGGTTATGCGTCCAGCGAAGGCGGCGGCGCGGCGCCGTTCGCGTGCCGCTTCGAGGCGATCGAGAGCAAGCTGCCGTTCCGCAGCCTGGCGCGTGCGCGGCAGCCGTCGATCGCCGGCCTGCAGACCGCGGTGGTGACCGGCAGCGACACCGACGAGGACATCGTGGTCGACCAGTACGGCCGCATCCAGGTCACCTTTCATTGGAACACGTCGGCGCGCGACGGCAGCAAGCCGTCGTGCCCGGTGCGGGTGGCCTCGTCGTGGGCGGGCAAGGGCTGGGGCGCGATGAGCCTGCCGCGGGTGGGGCAGGAAGTGGTGGTCAGCTTCCTGGAGGGCGACCCGGACCGCCCGCTGGTGATCGGCAGCGTCTACAACGCCGATCACATGCCGCCGTTCGCGCTGCCGGACAACAAGACCCAGAGCGGGGTGCGCAGCCGCAGCGCCGGCGGCGGCACCGCTGACTTCAACGAGATCCGTTTCGAAGACAAGCTCGGCAGCGAGGAGTTGTTCGTGCATGCGCAGAAGGACTTGCGCGAGGAAGTGGAGCACGACCACTTCGCCACCGTCGATAACGACCAGACCAGCACCGTCAAGCACGACCGCAAGCACAAGGTGGACAACGACGAGACCCTGGATGTCGGCAACAACGCCACCCATGCGATCGGCAAGAAGTTCAAGCTCAGCGCGGGCACGGAGATCGAACTGGTCACCGGGGCGTCGAGCATCGTGATGAAGAGCAGCGGCGAGATCGAGATCAAGGGCGTGACCATCACCGTCACCGGCAACAACGCGGTGAACGTGGAAGGCAAGGTGCAGGTCGCGATCAAGGGCGGGGCGACCGTGGACATGGGCGCCGGCGCCAGCGTCAAGGTGCATTCGGACGCGATGCTGGCGCTGGAGGGCGGGGCGATGGGCACGCTGAAAGCGCCGATGCTCAGCCTCAAGGCCGATGCGCTGCACCAGATCGGCGGCGCGCTGATCATGATCGGTTGAGGGCGTGGCGATGAATGCGATCGAGAAGGCCTGCGTGGACATGGAGCTGTCGGCGCCGGCGCGCGCGCAGCTGGACACCGCGCAGCCGGCGCAGGTGGCGGTGCGCGCGCTGCTCGACGGCGGCCAGCCGCAGGACGCGCTGAAGCTGCTGGCGCGGCTGCTGCCCAAGCGCTACGTGGTCGCCTGGCTGTGCCAGTGCGCGCGCGGCGAAGCCCTGTCGCCGGAAGACCGCGCCGGCGCCGCACTGGCCGAGAAATGGGTGCGCGAGCCGAACGAGGCCAACCGCCGCGCCGCGTTCGCCTTCGCCCAGGCCGGCGGCTATGCCTCGCTGGGCGCGTGGCTGGCGGCGGCGGTGGCCTGGTCCGGCGGCAGCCTGGCGCCGCCGACCCAGGACACGCCGGTGCCGCCGGCCGAGCATCTGACCGCGCGCGCGGCGGTGGCGGCGATCAACCTGCTCGCCGCGCAGCAGCCGGCGCAGTTCGAGGCGCGGCGCCATGGCTATGCACTGCACGCGCTGGAGCTGCTGGCAGGCGGGGCGGCGGCATGACCGCGCTCGTGCGGCGCCGCCGGACGCGCGCGGCATGGCGTCCACCATCCGTAGCAGTGTGTCCGCGGCCATGCCGCGCCACCCGATCCGAAGGAAGCGTCACGTGTCCCTACCGTCCAAACTGATTCTCACCGTCGCCGGCCAGGCTGCCGCCCAGTTCGGCGCACGCGCGCAGATGGCGTTCGCGCAGCGTGGCGGCAGCATCGGCCGCGCCGACGACAGCGACTGGGTGCTGGCCGCGCCCGGCGTGTCGCGCACGCATGCGGTGGTGCGCTATCTCAACGGCATGTATTTCATAGAGGACCGCAGCACCAACGGCATGCTGCTCAACGGCGCCGCGCTGCAACGCGGCGACCCGGCCGCGCTCGGCGACGGCGACCGCCTGCAGCTGGACAGCTTCGAGATCCAGGTGCAGCTGCAGGCCGAGGCGCCGGCGGCACCACCGCCGTCTGCGGTGACGATGCCGGACGATGCGTCGGACCTGACTCAGGTGCTGCCGGCGATGCCGCCGCCGCATGCGGCCGGCGCTGCGCCCAACGCCGACGCATTCGATTTCGACTTCGGCCTGCCGGAACTCGGCGCCGCCAGGCCCGCGGGCGGCGCCTACGACGATGCGCTGCTGGGCGATCTCGGCGTGCCGGGCGCGGCCGGCGAACTGGATCCGCTGCGCCTGCTCGATCCGCTGCCGGCGGAGCCTGCGCCGCCGCAGCGGACCCACAGCTGGAACCACAGCGACGCGGGCCACGACCATTTCCGTGTGCCCGCGCCGCCCGCAGCGGGCACGACGCGCGGCTTCGAATTGCCGGAAAACTGGGACCTGACCACTGGCGATTTCGCGCCGGCGGCGGTACCTGCGGCGAGCGCGGCGGCTGCGCCGCTGGCACTGCCGTCGTTCGCGGCGCAGGCCGCTCCATCCGTGCCGTCCACGCAGATGCCGGACGACGTGGCGCGGATCTTCGAGATCGTGGTCGATGGGGTGATGGAGGTGCTGCGCGCGCGCGCCGAGATCAAGAACACCTTCCGCCTGCCGGTGACGGTGATCCAGCGTTCGGAGAACAATCCGCTGAAGTTCGCCGCCACGCCCGAGGATGCGCTGCAGAAACTGCTGGCGCCGCCGAGCCCGGCGTTTCTGTCCGGCGTGGCCGCGTTCGACGATGCGTTCGACGACATCCGCTGCCACCAGATGGCGATGCTGGCGGGCATGCGCGCCGCGTTCGAATCGATGCTGTTCCACTTCAGCCCCGACCGGCTGGAGCAGGAGGTGGACGCCAGCGGCAAGCGCCTGGCGTTCGCCGGCAAGGGCCGCTACTGGGAGCGCTACCGCGACAACTTCCAGGCCCTGGCCAAGGATCCGGACGAATGCTTCCGCCGCCTGTTCGGCGACGAGTTCGCCCGCGCTTACGAGGCGCAGCTGGCGCGGCTGAAGTCGGCGCGGCGCGCGGGCAAGCCCCCCATGTAGGATCGGCTTCAGCCGCGACAGGGATTGTCCGCAGCACGTGTCGCGGCTGAAGCCGCTCCTACAAAAGCCGCATGGCGGCAGGTACAGGGAGCGCACGCGCGGTGCATGCCGCCGGCACCGTGATGCAGGTGATTCGGCGACGAGTTCGCTCGTGCCTAAGAGGCGCAGCTGGCGCGGCTTAGATCGGCGCGGCGGGCGGGCAAGCTGGGCTAGCCGGGTGCGTTCTCGATCCAGGTGATGCCACCTGTGGGAGCGACTTCAGTCGCGACGGGACTTCCCGGTAAGGCCCGTCGCGACTGAAGTCGCTCCCACAAAAGCAGCATCGCGATATCCCCGCCTCGCTGAGACGAATTGTCGGGTAGCACGCATTCGCGCTGGCCACACTGCATCCCGCCAGCCTGGACTGCGCGCGCCGCGGGCCGCGTCCGGGCCGTCGGCAAGGGGATCGCACATTGGGGTCGGCTGCTGCGTCCAACGCCGCGGCCGCATCGCCATCGACAGCAGCGGACACGGCGGATCATGCACAACAACAAGGTCGTCTGGAGCGAGGGGCTGTTTCTGCGCCCCCAGCATCTGCAGCAGCAGGAGCGCTACCTGGAGCGCTACGTGGAGCTGCGCGCCGGCGGCCTGCATGCGCATGGCTGGGGCTTCTCCGAACTGGAGCTGGAAACCGACCTGCTGGCGATCGGCAAGCTCGGCATCCGCCGCGCGCGCGGCGTGTTTCCCGACGGCACACCGTTCGCGATGCCGGGCGACGATCCGCTACCGCCGGCGCTGGACGTGGAGCCGAACTGGCGCGACCAGACCGTGTACCTGACCCTGCCGCTGCGCGCGGCGGCGCAGGCCGACGTGGGCCGCGCCGAGGCGCCGCCGGACCAGCTGTTCCGCTACCGCGTGCGCGAGACCGAGGTCGACGACGCCTCCGGCAGCATGCAGGGCGCGGTGTTGATGGAAGTGGGCGGGATGAGCACGCGCCTGTTGCCGCAGTCGCAGCCGCTGGACGGGCTGACCCGGATGCCGCTGGCGCGCATCGTCGAAGCGCGCGCCGATCGCCAGGTGACGCTGGACGAGGCATTCGTGCCGACCGCGCTGGCCTGCCAGGCGGCGCCGCGGCTGGCCACGTTCCTGGTCGAATTGCTCGGCCTGCTGCACCAGCGCGGCGAAGCGCTGGCCGCGCGGGTGTCAGTGGGCGACCGCGGCGGTGCGGCGGAGATCGCCGATTTCCTGTTGCTGCAGGTGGTCAACCGCTGGCAGCCGCTGATCGCGCACTGGGCGTCGGCGCCGCTGCTGCATCCGCAGGACCTGTATGCGGCGCTGGTCGCGCTGGCCGGCGAACTGAGCACCTTCACCACCCCAGGCAAGCGCCCGCCGGCATGGCCGGCGTATCGCCACGATGCGCTGCAGCCGAGCTTCGAGCCGGTGATCGCCAGTCTGCGCGGCAGCCTCAGCGCGGTGCTCGAACAGACCGCGCTGCCGATCCCGGTACAGGCGCGCAAGTTCGGCGTGTGGGTGGCGATGGTGCCGGACGCGGCGCTGTTCGACAGCGCCGCGTTCGTGCTTGCGGCCAAGGCCGACGTGCCCGCCGAGGAGCTGCGCCGGCAATTGCCGCTGCAGGCCAAGATCGGCCCGGTGGAGAAGATCCGCGACCTGGTCAACCTGCAGCTGCCCGGCATCGCGGCGATGCCGATGCCGGTGGCGCCGCGGCAGATCCCGTACCACGCCGGCTATCTGTATTTCGAATTCGACAAGCAGTCGCCGCTGTGGCGCACGTTGAAGGGCTCCGGCGGCATCGCGTTCCACTTCGGCAGCGAGTTCGCCGGGCTGGACCTGCAGCTGTGGGCGATCCGGAGCTGAGCGCATGAATCCACGTCCGCCCGTCGATCCGTTGAGCGATGCCACCCTCATGCGTCCGCAGCGCGGCACCGCCGCGCCTGTCGCCGCGGTGCCGGGCATGGCGCCCGCGCCTGCGCCGGGCGATGCCGACATCAGCGAATTCCTCGGCCGCAGCGTCAATCCGCTGGTGCAGGCGGCCAGTCCGCTGCTGCTGTTGGCGGTGCAGCTGCGGCACAGCGTGGCGCTGCCGGACGTGGCACGGCTGCGCGAGCAGGTGACCGCGCAGGTGCGGCGCTTCGAACAGCGCGCGCGCGATGGCGGCGCCGCGCCGGAGGCGGTCACCGCGGCGCGCTACGTGCTGTGCGCGATGCTCGACGAGGCGGTGCTCAATGCGCCGTGGGGCGAACACAGCGGCTGGTCGCAGAAGACCTTGCTGGTGGTGTTCCATGGCGAGTCCTACGGCGGCGCCAAGTTCTTCCAGATCCTCGAACGCCTGTGCGCGGACGTGCCGCGCCACGTGGACCTGATCGAGCTGATGTACCTGTGCCTGGCGCTGGGTTTCTGCGGCCGCTACCAGATCGAGGCCGGCGGCCGTGCCAGATTGGCCGAAATCCAGGACGACCTGTACCGGCGCATTCGCGCCCAGCGCGGCGCCGCGGCGGACACGCTGGCGCCGCACTGGCAGGGCGTGGACGACCGACGCCGGCGGCTGGCGCGTTACCTGCCGCTGTGGGTGGCCGCACTGGGCATGGCCTGCATCGTGCTGCTCGCGTTCGTGTGGTTCAACGCGCGGCTCAATGCGCTGTCGGCGCCGATCAGCGCCGCCGCCGCGCAGATCGGCCTGCAGCGCGGCACCCCGCCGGACGCGCTGCGGCCGCCGCCGCCGCGGGTCACGCTCAAGCAGTTGCTGGCGCCGCAGGAACGCGCCGGCCTGCTCGGCGTCGAAGAACAGGCCAACGGCCAGGCGCGGGTGCGGCTCAACGCCAACGCGATGTTCGCCTCCGGCGGGGTCGAGGTCGATCCGGACCAGCTGCCGCTGCTGGGCAAGATCGCCGCGGCGCTGGAGCGGTTGCCGGGGCGGGTGATCGTGGTCGGGCACACCGACGACCAGCCGCTGCGCTCGCTGCGTTTCAAGGACAACTACGCGCTGTCGGCCGCGCGCGCCGACGCGGTGGCGCATCTGCTGGGGCAGCGCCTGTCGGTGCCGGGGCGGATCGAATCGGCCGGCGCCGGCGATTCGCAGCCGGTGGCGGTGCCGCCGGACCTGGCGGCCAACCGGACGCGCAACCGCCGCGTCGAAATCCTGTTCCAACCGGGGGAGTGAGCGCCGTGGGCAAGCTGCTGGGAATGCTGCGATCCGGCTGGGTCGTGACCATGGTCGGGCTGCTGCTGGCGGCACTGCTGATCTGGTTGATCGGCCCCTACATCGGCATCGCCGGGCACCAGCTGCTGGCCGGCGCGGTGCCGCGGCTGCTGCTGATCCTGCTGCTGGTCGGCGCGTGGGCCGGCTGGCTGCAGTGGCAGCAGCTGCGCGCGCGCCGGCAGAGCCGCCAGCTGGCCACCGAGATGGCCACGCCGTCGGCACTGGACGCGCTCGGCGACGACCGCCAGGCGCGCAGCGCCGACGAACGCGACCAACTGCAGGCGCGGTTCCACGAGGCGGTGCAGATCCTGCGCAAGCGCCGCGGCGGCGGCGATCTGTACACGCTGCCGTGGTACGTGGTGATCGGCCCGCCGGGCTCGGGCAAGAGCACCTTGCTGCAGCATTCCGGGCTGCACTTCCCGCTCGCCGCGCGGTTCGGCCAGCAGGCGCTGCGCGGCATCGGCGGCACCCGCAACTGCGATTGGTGGTTCACCGACGAAGCGGTGTTCCTGGATACCGCCGGCCGCTACACCACGCAGGATTCCGACCGTCAGGTCGATGCCGGCGCGTGGATCGATTTCCTGCGCCTGCTGCGCCGCTACCGCCGCCGCCGCCCGCTCAACGGCGTGCTGGTGACGATGAGCATGTCCGACCTGCTGCTGCTCGACGACGCCGAGCGCGACCTGCACGTACAGGCGATCCGGCGCCGCCTGGACGAACTCAGCGAACAGCTGAAGATGAGCGTGCCGGTGTACCTGGTGTTCACCAAGTGCGACCTGATCGGCGGCTTCGGCGAATTCTTCGACGATCTCAATCCGGAGCAGCGCGCGCAGGTGTGGGGCGTGTCGTTCCCGCTGCCGCGCAGCCTCGACGGCACCGCCGCGCGCGGCTTCGCCGACGAGTACGCGCTGTTGCAGGAGCGGCTCAACGCGCGTCTGTTCGAACGCATGCACGTGGAGCGCGATCGCGCCCGGCGCGCGGCGATCCTGTCGTTCCCGCAGCAGTTCGCCGCGCTCGGCGAAGCGGCGCGGCAGTTCGTCGAAGGCGTGTTCGCCGGCACCGCCTACGGCACGCCGCCGTTGCTGCGCGGCGTGTACCTGACCTCGGGCACCCAGGAAGGCACGCCGATCGACCGCATGATGGGCGCGGTGGCGCGCACCTTCGGCCTGGCCGAAGCCAGCGTGCAGGCGCCGGGCGCGCAGCGCCGCACCTTCTTCGTCGAACGCCTGCTCGGCCAGGTGCTGCTGCGCGAATCCGGCCTGGCCGGGCGCGCGCCGGCGCTGGAGCGGCGCCGCGCCTGGCTGCAGGCGGCCGGCTACACCGGCATCGCGCTGCTGGGCGTGCTGCTGCTGGGCGGACTCACCGGCAGCTACCTGGGCAACCGCGCCTACCTGCAGCAAGTGCGCGCGGCGCTGGATGCGCGCCCGCACAGCCCGGACCCGGACAGCGCGGCGACCACGCCGCAGTACTTCGCGCTGGCGTTGCAGCAGCTGGAAGGCACCCGCGCGCTGGCGCAGGTCGCGCAGCAGTACCGCGACGGTGCGCCGTGGTCGATGCGCATGGGCCTGTACCAGGGCGATGCGGTCGGCGAGGAACTGCACGACGCCTATCTGCGCCAGCTCAACGGCACCCTGGTGCCGGGCGTGGCGCTGCGCCTGCGCCAGGGCATGGCCGAGAACGCCGGCGCGCCGCAAGCGCTGTACTACTACCTCAAGGGCTACCTGATGCTGGGCCAGCCGCAGCATCTGGACGCGGCGCAGCTGACCGCGCTGAGCGCGATCGAATGGCGCAAGCTGTTTCCCGCCGACACCGTGCTGCAACAAGCCCTGGCCGGGCATTTCCAGGCGCTGCTCGACGAACCCGGACGGCTGCGCGCGCTGTCGCTGGATCCGGCGCTGCTGGAGCAGGCGCGCAACACGCTGCGCTCGGCCGACCTGGCCACGCTGGTGTACGGCAACCTCAAGCTGTCGCAACCGCAGGCCGGCGCCGAGCCGCTGCAGCTGGACAAGGCGCTGGGCCTGCTCGGCAACGTGTTCCAGCGTGGCAGCGGCACCTCATTGTCCGAACCGCTGCCGGCGCTGTACACGCAACCGGTGTTCGCCGCGCTGGCCGGGCAGGGCATCGGCGAGGCGGTCGAACAGTTCGTGCGCGACGACTGGGTGTTCGGTCCGCGCCGCATCGACGCGCTGGGCAAGGCGCGGCTGGCGCAGCAGGTGCGCGTGCTCTACGAACAGGACTACATCCGCTACTGGGACGGCCTGCTCGCCGACCTGCAGTTGCAGCCGGCTGCGGACCTGCAGCAGGCCAGCGCGATCGCGGCCAAACTGGCCGGGCCGAGTTCGCCGCTGCGGTTGCTGCTCGGCGTGGTCCGCGACAACACCCAACAGTTGCTGCGCACGCCGCCGCCCAAGCCCGGGCAGGACGCGGCGAGCAAGGCGGCGGCCAAGGCCGGCGCGACACTGGCGGCCAAGCTGCCCGGCGGCAATGCGGCGATGGCGGCGGCGCTGGCCGCCAGCGGCGACCCCAGCGATACCGGGGCCGCGCCGCCCGGCGAGGCCATCGCCAACCATTTCGCCGCGCTCAACGCGCTGGCCAGCGGCGCGCCCGGCGCCACCCCGCTGGACCACCTGCTCGGCGTGCTCGACCAGCTCAGCAAGACCCTGCTGACGATGACCGATCCGGCCACCGCCACGCCGCAGCCCAATGCGCAATTGCTGCTGGCGCGACAGGAAGCGGCGCAACTGCCGCCGCCGCTGTCGTCGTGGCTGCAGGCCTTGACCGGCAGCAGCGCCGCGCTGATGACGCGCGGCGCGCAGACCGCATTGGGCGCGCAGGTGCAGCAGGCGGTGGGCGTGGTCTGCGCCGAGTTCGTCAAGGGCCGTTATCCGTTCGATCCGGCCAGCGCGCAGGAGATCCCGCTGCAAAACTTCGGCGAGCTGTTCGGCGTCGGCGGGCGCTTCGATGCGCTGTACCGCGACGCACTGCAGAAACTGCTCGACACCAGCGGCCGCGACTGGCGCTGGAAGAGCGGCCCGGACGCGCTTGCCGGCGCGCCGGGCTTGCCGGCGCAACTGCAGCTGGCCGAACGCATCAAGCAGAAATATTTCCGCGGCGCGGCGCAGCCGGAGGTCGGTTTCACCGTGCTGGCGCCGACCCTGGATGCCGGCGTGGCGCGGCTGACCGTGGACATCGAAGGCCAGCGCTTCGACTACACCGCCGGCGGCGTGGACAGCATGCCGATGAAATGGCCCGGGCCGACGCCCGGCCACGTCAGCATCGCCGCCTTCGGCGCCGACGGCGCCGCGCTTGGCCGGCTCGACTACCAGGGTGACTGGGCGCTGTTCCGCGCCCTGCAGGCCGGCGACCTGCAGAACCCCTCGGACCTGCGCTTCGTCGCCCATTTCGATGTCGGGGGGCATGCGGTGCAGCTGCCGCTGCGCGCCGGCAACCTGCGCCATCCCTTCCTCGACGCCGATGTGCGTCGTTTCGCGTGTGGGGGTTGAGGATGCAGCCGACGGCATTGCCCGGATTCTTCGGCAAGCTGCCCAGCGCCGGCGACTTCGTGCAGCGGCGGCTGCCGCCGGCATTCGTCGAGCCGTGGGACCGGCACTTCTCGCAGCTGATCGCCGGTGCGCGCGAGCAGCTCGGCACGCAGTGGGCAGCGGCCTATCGCGGCAGCGGCCTGCATGCGTTCGTGCTGGGCAGCGGCCTGTGCGGCGAGGTGGCCTGGGCCGGCGTGCTGGGGCCGGGCGAGGACCGCGTCGGCCGCTGCTTCCCGCTGGCGATCGCGCTGCCGCTGGCGCGGGGCACCGCGCCGGAACGCGGCTGGTATGCGCGAGCGGCCACGCTGCTCGGCCAGGCGCTGGCCGATCGCACCCTGGGCGTGGAGGTATTCGACGCGCAGCTGCAGGCACTGGCGCCGGATCCGGACGCCACCGCCATTCCCAACGCGCCGCGCGCGCTGGCCGGGCAGGCGTTGTGGTGGAGCGGCGACGGCGTGGTGCAGCACAGCGTCGGCCTGTTGTCCGCGCACGACTACCTGGGCTGGCTGGCGCCGGCCGCGTCGGCATTGCCGGAGGCCGCACGCTGATGGCCGCACGCCACTACCGCTCGGCCGGGCATACCGAAGTGGGCAAGGTGCGCCGCCACAACGAGGACGCGCTGCTGCTGCGCGACGATGCCGGGCTGTGGGTGGTCGCCGACGGACTCGGCGGACATGCGGCCGGCGACTACGCCAGCGGCCTGATCGTCGAGCGCCTGGCGGCGCTGCCGCGCGCGGCCGACGTGTGCGATTTCATCGAGGCGATCGAGGACGTGCTGGCGCAGATCAACACCGAGCTGCTGCACTGCGCCGCGCAGCGCCAGGTCGACATGATCGCCTCCACCGTGGTGCTGCTGGTGCACGACCCGGACTTCATGCTGTACGGCTGGGTCGGCGACAGCCGCGGCTACGGCCGTCTCGGCGGGCCGCTGCGCCAGCTCACCCGCGACCACGTGCACGGGGTCAAGGACGACGCCACCCAGTTCGCGCAGGCCGGCGCCAGCGCCGAGCCGGCCGCCAACGCCGGCGTGCTGACCCGCGCGGTCGGTGCGCAGGAACCGCTGTTCGTGGACTGGGTGCTGGCGCCGAGCGCGCCCGGTGCGCAGTTCCTGCTGTGCAGCGATGGCATCAACAAGGAAATCCCCGACCCGGAGCTGGATGCCGCGTGCCGCCTGCATGGCGAGCCGCAGGCGCTGCTGACGCGGTTGTTCGAATTGGCGATGGGCCGGGCGGCGCGCGACAACGTCACCGCCGTCGTCGTCCGCCTGCAGGAGTGAAGGACGTGCATGAAGAGACCGCTACCGTCGTCGAACTGGTCGCCGCGATGCGCACCGGCGAGCTGGACCTGAAGGCCGTGCTCGACGCATTGGCCAAACGCAGCGCCGTGCCCGAGGCCGATTACCGCGCCGGGGTGGAAACGCTGTGGCAGCTGCGCCGGCAGCAGGTGTTCGACGACGTCACCGTGACCACGCTGGTGAGCCGCCTCGATGCCTTGCGCGCGGACGCCGGCACGGCGCCTGCGCCCGCGCCGATCGACGACGACGCCACCGTGGTGATGCCGCGCCGCGCTGCGCCGCCGCCGGCTGCGGTCGAGGACGACGCCACCCGCGTGCAGCCGGCCATGCCGCTGCCGCAGTCCGCTGCCGACCGCACCGGGGCCACCGGCACCGGCGGCGTGACCGGCACCGCGGGCACCGCCAGCCTGTCCAGCTGGCAGCGCCTGGCCGATGCCGCCGGCGGCGATTACGCCACGGTCGGCACGCTGCTGAAGGGCCGTTTCTACCTGGAACGCGAACTCGGTCGCGGCGGCATGGGCGTGGTCTACCTGGCGCGCGACGAACGCAAGGTCGAAGCGCGCGATCGCGACCCGTGGCTGGCGGTGAAGGTGCTCAGCGACGAGTTCCGCCGCCATCCCGATTCGCTGGTGGCGCTGCAGCGCGAGGCGCGGCGCTCGCAGAAACTGGCCCACGACAACATCGTGCGCGTCTACGACTTCGACAAGGACCGCACCCTGGTCTTCATGACCATGGAGTACATCGACGGCTGCGACCTGAAGACGCTGATCCGCGAGCAGGCCTACAACGGCATGCCGCTGGCGCGCGCGCGGCCGCTGATCGAGGGCATGGCGCGTGCGTTGGCGCGCGCGCATGCGGCCGGCGTGGTGCATTCGGACTTCAAGCCCGGCAACGTGATGGTCACCCGCGACGGCGTGGCCAAGGTGTTCGACTTCGGCATCGCCCGCGCCGGCAAGCACGCGGCCGACGTGGCCGGCGAGCAGACCGTGTTCGACGCGGCCACGCTCGGCGCGCTGACCCCGGCCTACGCCAGCCTGGAGATGATCCGCGGCCAGGAACCCACGCCCGCCGACGACATCTACGCGCTGGGCTGCGTGTGCTTCGAACTGCTCACCGGCAAGCACCCCTTCGACAAGCTCAGCGCCGAAGTGGCATTGCGCGACAAGCGCGTGCCGCCGCCGGTGCCGGGCCTGACCAGGCGCCAGTACCAGACCCTGTGCGCGGCGGTGGCGTTTCCCGCCGCGCAGCGCCTGAGCAAGGTGGAGGCGCTGCTGGAAGGCCTGCGCGAGGTGCCGCTGCGCGAGCGCGCACTGCCGCTGCTCGGCTACGGCAGCGCGGCGCTGGTGCTGGCCGGCGCCGGCGGCTGGGGCGCGTCGCGCTATCTGCACCAGCGCCATGTGGAGCAGGTCACCGCGCGCTTCGGCGCGGCCGATCCGCAACGCTACGTCGACGAGACCCAGGCCATGCAGGCGCTGGCCAGCCTCGACGACGACGACCGCCGGCGCCTGCTGGTGGACCGCGGCGACCTGATCCAGGATTTCCTGCTGCGGCGCCTGGACACGCTGTGGAATCCGGCCAGCGGGCGCTACGACTACCGCGGCGCGCTGCAGGTGTTCGCCTTGCGCGACCGGCTGCGGCTGTATTCGCCGGCGCTGGACGCGCGCCGCGAAGCGATGGAGCGGGAGAAGAACGAACGCCTCAACGCGCTCGACACCACGCTCAATGCGCAGATCGCCGCCGGCGCCATCTTCCGCGACCGGGCCGACAACGCGCTGGCCACGCTGGACCAGGTGCGGCGCATCGATCCGAACAGCGCCCTGCTGCGCCACCCGGAACTGGAGCTGCGCCTGGACGCGGCGATCCAGCAGTCGGCCGACGCGCAGCAGTGGGCGCAGGCGCGCACCCGCCTGCAGCAGGCGCGCGCGGCGCTGCCCGATTCGCTGCGGCTGCAGTTGCGCGGCGCGCAGCTGGACCTGGCGCAGCACCATGCCGGCCAGCCGGCGGTGCCGGCGTTGCACGACGCGGCGCAGGCGCGCAAGGCGCTGGCGGCATTGCTGGCCGCGCCGTCGGCCGCACTGGACTGGCAGGACGATGTCGAGGCGGCGCTGGCGGTCCTGCCGGCGGCCGAGCGCGATGCGCAGGATGCGGCGCTGGCCGCGGCGATCGCCGCGGCGGTCGCGCCGCAGAGCGATCCGCTGCAGTTGCCGGGCGCGCAGGCGCTGGTCCAGTTCGGCCTGACCCAGGCGCCGCAGGCGCCGCAACTGCTGGCCCAGCGCGAACGCCTGCAGACCCTGCAACAACAGCTGCAGACGATGCTGGCGCGCGAGAGCGCCGAGGCCGAAGTGAGCTCGCGGATCGAATCGATGCGCCGCGCCGCGGCCGCCAACGATCTGGACAAGGCGCGCCAGGCGCTGGCGCGCATCGGCAGCCTACAGCCGCAACACCCGTTCCTGCAGAAGGAAGCGCCGCAGCTGCTGGCCGGGGTCTATCTCGGCAACGCCGCCGGCGCATTCCGCCAGGGCCGCTACCGCCAGGCCGCCGACGTGCTTGGCCAGGGGGTGGCCGCGCTCGGCGAGCGCGCCGAACTGCGCGCCGCGCAGGCTCGCTACGCCGTCGTCGCGGAAGTGATGGACGCCAACGCGCAGGCGTTGCCCGCTGCCGCGCGGCAGCAGCTGGGCCAGCGCCTGGAGGCGCTGTACCGCAGCGATGCGCAGGCGATGGCGCAGCTGGAAGCCGATCTGAAGGCGCGCGGGCAACTGCCCGAAGGCACGCTCGCCGCGCGCCTGCAGCGCCATGCCGGCAGCGATGCGCCCAGTTCCGACGCACTGGCGCCGGCGCCGGCCGCGGCGGCCGAGCCGGCCGCCAAGGACGCGCCGCGCAAGCCGGCGAGCGGCAAGCCGGCCACAAAACCGGCGCCCATGCCCGCGGCCACCGCGCGCGCGCCTGCCGCCGGCCCGGTGAGCGACGAGGAACCGTTGCCGCCGGTGCCGACCGGTCCGGATCCCTGCGCCGCCGCCGCGCCCGGCCGCGGCAAGCCCTGCTTCGACGCGCTCGGCGCGCAGCGCGGGCCGATGTTGGTGGTGGTGCCCGGCCTGGCCGGCGGCAAGCCCTACGCGCTGTCGCGCGCGGAGGTGGCGGTGGCCGATTTCAACCTGTTCTGCCAGGCCACCGGCAAGTGCACCGCGCAACCGGCCGGCGACGCCGAACTGGCGCGCGCGCCGGTGCGCAACATCAGCCTGACCCAGGCCCGCGCCTACCTGCGCTGGCTGACCATCGCCAGCGGCGGCTGGCGCTACCGCCTGCCCACCGATGCCGAATGGCAGCACGCCGCGCAGGCCGGCAGCGACTGGCGCCAGGCCGAGGACAGCAATTGCGTGCCGCCCACCGCCAGCGCCGGCGACGCCAGCCGCGCACCGTTGCCGCCGCGCGGCCGCGAACCCAATCCGTGGGGACTGATCAATGTCACCGGCAACGTCTGGGAGTGGGTGTCCAGCGGCGCCGGGGTGCAGGCGCGCGGCGGCAGTTTCGCCAGCTACTGGGCCGATTGCACGGTGCAGGCGCGGCGCGCCGACAACGGATCGGCGCAGCCGGACGTGGGCCTGCGCGTGCTGCGGGAGTTGCCATGAACGAGGCCCAGCAACTGGCCAACGCGCACCTGCACGCGCTTGCCGAGGCCTATCAGCATGGCCGTATCGGCCGCGATGAATACCGCGCGCGCCGGCGCAACGTGCTGGCCTCGGTGCGCGATGTCGGGCAGGGCGTGACCCATCGCAATGCGCTGCGGCCGACCGTCACGGCGGCGCCGCTGCCGGCGCATGCAGGCGTGCAGGCCGAGCCGCTGCCGTTGCTGTTCGCCGACGCGCCTGTGCGCCGGCGTAGACGTTTGTTGGCCGCGCTTGTTTTTGCGACGCTGTTCGCATTAATGCTGCTACTCTTCGCCGGCGCAATGCCCGCGTTCGCGAGGCATTCGAAAGCATCGGCCGATGTCGTCACGTCGCTCCACCGTCCCGCTGCCTTGGGCGCGGCCCGTGCGGCGACCTCGGGCAGTGCCGCTGCACGACAGGGAATCGCTCCAGGGGAAATCGCATGCGTATGACGTGTCTGGCCGCGGCCGTGTCCGTGTGGCTCGCTGCCGTTCCGGCGTGGGCGCAACTGCCGCCTGCCGCCGCCGAGAGCGGCACCGCGGCCAGCGGCGCCAGCGCCGCGCTGCCGCCGCTGAAGGATCGCGACGGCAGCGCGGTGACCTTGCAGGTCCGCGGCTTCCGCGTGCGCGACGTCGGCGAGCACGCCAAGGCCGGCATCACCCCGGCCAGCGTGCAGGCGCTGGCCGATGCGCAATTCCAGGCCTTGGCGCAGGGCCAGCCGGAGGTGGCCCTGCGTTTCGAGCAACTGCAGGCGGTGGCCGACGCCATCACCCGCGCCTACCGCCTGTCCGGCTTCATCGTCAGCACCGCCTACCTGCCGGCGCAGACGCCGGGGCCGGAGCGGATCGTGGAGATCCGCGTGCTCGAAGGCCGTGTCGGCCAGGTCGAGGTCAAGGGTGCGTCGCGTTACCGCGCCAGCACCCTGGCCGCGCCGCTGCAGGCATTGCAGGGCCGCCCGTTGCGCAAGCAGGACGTGGACAGCGCGCTGCTGTACGTGCGCGACCTGCCGGGCGTGTCGGTGTCCTCGGTGCTGCAGCCGGGCCAGCGCGAAGGCGAGACCGACGTGCTGCTGGTCGCCAGCGAGGCGCCGCGGCCGTACGCCATCAGCCTCGGCGGCAACAACTACGGCACCGAGCTGACCGGCCGCTACCGCGCCCAGCTCGGCCTGACCTGGAACAGCCCGCTCGGCCTGGGCGACGTGCTCGCCGCCAACTACGCCTATTCGCTGGACCCGCGGCAGAGCCGGATCGGCGCGCTGTCCTACGCACTGCCGGTGCCGGCGCTGCCCGGGTTCGGCGCGGTGCTCGGCGCCAGCCGCAGCGAACTGGAAGTGCGCAACGGCGTATTCGCCTCGCTCGGCCTGCAAGGGCCGACCTCGGTGGTCTACCTCGGCAGCGACTGGAAATTCGTCAATCGCGAAAACCTGCAGTGGCAGGCCTCGGCGCGCTACCTGCGCGAGCAGTCGCGACTCAGCGCCGCCGGCGTGCAGCTGTCCGACCAGAAATTCGACGTGGTCGAACTGAGCACCGCGCTGCGCCGCACCGACCTGCGCTGGCGCGGCATCGACCTGCTGCAGCTGAGCCTGCGCCAGTCGCTGCAGGACCGCTCGGCCACGCCGGATCTGGTCAGCCCGGAACACGACAGCCACTTCAGCATCGCGCGGCTGAGCTATACGCGCATGCAGTACCTCAGCCGCACCCAGCGCCTGTACCTCAAGCTCAACGGCCAGTACAGCGAGGACGCGCTGACCCCGATGGAACAGTTCGCGGTCGGCGGGCCGGACAGCGTGCGCGCCTACCCCGTGTCCGATGCGCTCGGCGACCGCGGCTACTACGCCGCGCTGGAGTACCACGTTGATGCGCCCGGTTTCGCCGACGCCGCTTCGCCGTTCAACGGCCGGCCGTGGCGCGAAGTGCTGGAACTGGACGTGTTCGCCGACCATGCGCGGGTCTATCCGGCCGGCGGCAACCGCGTGCTGGCGCCGGCGGTGCAGACCTTCGATGGCGTCGGTGCCGGCGTCACCATGCGCGTGCCGCAATGGAAGAACTTCGAACTGCGGCTCAGCGCCGCCAAGCCGACCGGCGGGCGCGATGCGTCCGACGGACGCGACGTCCGTTTCTATTCGCGTTTCGGTTTCACCTTCTGAGGAATCCGCTCATGTCCGCCATCGCCCAGGCTTCGCTCGCCACCCGTGCCGCACGCCGCTGCGCGTTGCGCCATTCGCCGCTCGCGCTGGCTCTGGCGCTCGCGCTCGGCGCCGCCGCGCCCGGCATCGCGGCGGCGCAGGTGGCGAGCACCCAGCTGCCGACCGGCGGCAGCATCGTCGGCGGCACCGGCACCCTCAATCCGGCCAGCGGCCCGAACCTGACCATCGACCAGACCTCCAGCCGGATGGCGCTGACCTGGTCCACGTTCGACATCGGCTCGGTGGCCTCGGTGACGTTCAACCAGCCGTCTGCCAACGCCGCGGTGCTCAACCTGATCCAGGGCGGCAATCCCACGCAGATCTTCGGCGACCTCAACGCCAACGGCCAGGTGTTCCTGATCAACACCAACGGCATCATCTTCGGCAGCAGCGCGCAGATCAACGTCGGTGGGCTGGTGGCCAGCACCCTGGGCACCAGCGCCGCCAATTTCATCAACGGCAACGACACGCTCGATGCCGGCGGCAGCACGGTCGCGCTGATGTCCAACAGCGGCACCATCAATGCCGCGGCCGGCGCGGTCGACCTGATCGGCGGCAAGGTGATCAACAGCGGCACCATCACCGCCAGCGCCGGCAACATCAACCTGGTCGGCGCCGACAAGGTCACCCTCACCTTCGAAAGCGGCGGCTTCGGCGTCGTCGTCGACAAGGCCCTGCAACTGCAACTGGACACGCTGGCGGTGGACAACAGCGGCACCCTCAGCGCGCCCGGAGGCATCATCACGCTGCAGGCGCGCGCCGCGCAGGGCCTGTTCGACCAGTTGATCAACAACAGCGGCACCATCACCGCCGCCGCCCTCAGCAGCGGCAGCGACGGCAGCGTGTCGCTGGTCGCCAACGGCGCCGGCCAGACCGGCATCGGCGGCAGCGGCAGCATTGACGTGGGCAGCGGCGCGATCAGCATCAGCACCGACCGCAGCGTGCAACAGAGCGGCACCTACACCGCCGGCATCCTGGGCGGCAGCATCGGCGGCAACGCCAGCTTCAGCGGCAGCAACCACATCGCCACACTCGGGACGCTGGACGTGAGCGGCAACCTGGGCCTGTCCAACGCCATCGGCCTGACCCAGTCCGGCCCGCTGACGGTGGGGGGCAGCAGCAGCTTCTCGCTGGGCAGCCAGGCGCTGACGCTGGACAACGCCGGCAACGACTTCGGGCAGGCGGTCGACCTGGGCAGCGGCACCACCACGATCGTCGACAGCGGTGCGCTGACCCTGGGGGCGCTTGCTACCGGCAACCTCACCGCGACCAGCAACGGCGCCTTGAACCTGGGCAGCGGCACGGTGACCGGCGCATTGATTGCGACCAGCAACGGCGGCGCGATCAGCCAGTCCTCCACCAACGCACTCGGCGTCACCGGCACCAGCAATCTCAACGCCGGCACCGGCTCGATCACCCTGCAACGCGCCGCCAACGATTTCGGTGGCGCGGTGTCGCTGACCGGCAGCGGGATCGCCCTGGCCGACGTCAACGGCCTGACCATCGCCGCGTTGACCCTGGGCAGCAACAGCGCGTTGTCGTTGAGCGCGGGCGGCACGCTGGCGCTGCCGGGCACAGCGATCGATACCGGCAGCGCCGATCTGTTTCTGCACAGCGGCAATGCCCTGACGCCCACGGCGGCGTTGTCCGGGCACAACGTGAGCCTGAGCGGCGACGCCGGCATCACCCTGGCGCACGACGTCACCGCGACCGGCACGCTGGCGCTGACCGCGGCCGACAATGCGATCGCACAGAGCGGCGGCGCAGTCACGGTGACCGGCACCAGCAGCGTCAATGCCGGCAGCGGCGCGATCGCCCTGGACCGTGCCGGCAACCACTTCGGGCAGGCCGTGAGCCTGACCGGCGGCACCACGGCGATCACCGACAGCGGCGCGCTGACCCTGGGCACGCTCGCCACCGGCGCGCTCACCGCGGCCAGCAACGGCGCCTTGAACCTGGGTAGCGGCACGATCAACGGCGCCTTGACTGCGACCAGCAACGGCGGCGCGATCACCCAGTCCACCACCAACGCGCTCGGCGTTACCGGCACCAGCAGCGTCAACGCCGGTAGCGGCGCGATCGCCCTGGACCGTGCCGGCAACCACTTCGGGCAGACCGTGAGCCTGACCGGTGGCACCACTGCAATCACCGACAGCAATGCGCTGACGCTCGGCACACTCGCCACCGGTGCCCTTACCGCGACCAGCAATGGCGCTCTGGACCTGGGCAGCGGCACGATCAACGGTGCCTTGATTGCGACCAGCAACGGCGGCGCGATCACACAGTCCACGACTAATGCACTCGGCGTCACCGGCACCAGCAATCTCAACGCCGGCACCGGCTCGATCACCCTGCAACGCGCCGCCAACGATTTTGGTGGCGCGGTGTCGCTGACCGGCAGCGGCATCGCCCTGGCCGACGTCAACGGCCTGACCATCGCCGCGTTGACCCTGGGCAGCAACAGCGCGTTGTCGTTGAGCGCGGGCGGCACGCTGGCGCTGCCGGGCAGCGCGATCGATACCGGCAGCGCCGATCTGTTTCTGCACAGCGGCAATGCCCTGGCGCCCACGGCGGCGTTGTCCGGACACAACGTGAGCCTGAGCGGCGACGCCGGCATCACCCTGGCGCACGACGTCTCCGCGACCGGCACGCTGGCGTTGACCGCGGCCGACAATGCGATCGCACAGAGCGGCGGCGCAATCGCGGTGACCGGCACCAGCAGCGTCAACGCCGGCAGCGGCGCGATCGCCCTGGACCGTGCCGGCAACCACTTCGGGCAGGCCGTGAGCCTGACCGGCGGCACCACGGCGATCACCGACAGCGGCGCGCTGACCCTGGGCACGCTGGCCACCGGTGCTCTCACCGCGGCCAGCAACGGCGCCTTGAACCTGGGTAGCGGCACGATCAACGGCGCCTTGATTGCTACCAGCAACGGCGGCGCGATCACCCAGTCCGCCACCAACGCGCTCGGCGTCACCGGCACCAGCAGCGTCAACGCCGGCAGCGGCGCGATCGCCCTGGACCGTGCCGGCAACCACTTCGGGCAGGCCGTGAACCTGGCCGGCGGCACCACCGCGATCACCGACAGCAACGCGCTGACGCTCGGCACACTCGCCACCGGCGCCCTTACCGCGACCAGCAATGGCGCTCTGGACCTGGGCAGCGGCACGATCAACGGTGCCTTGATTGCGACCAGCAACGGCGGCGCGATCACACAGTCCACGACTAATGCACTCGGCGTCACCGGCACCAGCAATCTCAACGCCGGCACCGGCTCGATCACCCTGCAACGCGCCGCCAACGATTTCGGTGGCGCGGTGTCGCTGACCGGCAGCGGCATCGCCCTGGCCGACGTCAACGGCCTGACCATCGCCGCGTTGACCCTGGGCAGCAACAGCGCGTTGTCGTTGAGCGCGGGCGGCACGCTGGCACTGCCGGGCAGCGCGATCGATACCGGCAGCGCCGACCTGTTTCTGCACAGCGGCAATTCCCTGACGCCCACGGCGGCGTTGTCCGGGCACAACGTGAGCCTGAGCGGCGACGCCGGCATCACCCTGGCGCACGACGTCACCGCGACCGGCACGCTAGCGTTGACCGCGGCCGACAATGCGATCGCACAGAGCGGCGGCGCAATCGCGGTGACCGGGACCAGCAGCGTCAACGCCGGCAGCGGCGCGATCGCCCTGGACCGTGCCGGCAACCACTTCGGGCAGACCGTGAGCCTGACCGGCGGCACCACTGCAATCACCGACAGCAATGCGCTGACGCTCGGCACGCTCGCTACCGGCGCCCTCACTGCGACCAGCAATGGCGCTCTGCACCTGGGCAGCGGCACGGTCGGCGGCGCGTTGACGGCGACCAGCAACGGCGGCGCCATCACCCAATCCGCCAGCAACCCGCTCACCGTCGCCGGCACCAGCACGCTCGATGCCGGCAATGGTTCGATCACGCTCGCCAATGCCAGCAACGACTTCGTCGGCGCGGTCGATCTCAGCGGCAGCGGCATCCAGCTCGCCGACCGCAACGACCTGCGCATCGCCGCGGTCCACACCGGCAACAACGCGCTGTCGCTGCTCGCCGACGGTTCGCTGGACCTGCCGGGCGGCGCGATCGACACCGGCAGCGCCGACCTGAGCCTGGTCGCCCGCCACGGCACCCTGCGCCTGGGCGGCGCGCTGAGCGGCCACACCCTGACCCTGAGCGGCGGCAGCGGCCTGACCCTGACCGACGACGTCGCCGCGACCGGCGATCTTCAGCTGAGCACCGACAACGCGGCGATCCTGCAGTCGGGCGGCGCGTTGACGGTGGGCGGCAGCAGCACCCTGGCCGCCGGCAGCGGCGACATCACGCTGACCGGCGCCGGCAACCATTTCATCGGCACGGTGGATATCGCCGGCGGCGCGGTGCGACTGCGCGACAGCGGTGCGCTGAGCCTGGGCACGCTGTCGGTCGACAGCCTGGCGGTGCGCAGCGGCGGCGCGCTGAACCTGGGCAGCGGCAGCGTGCGTGGCGCCTTGCTGGCCGACAGCGGCAACGCCGCGATCGGTCAGCGCGGCGCGCTCGACATCGGCGGCGCAACGAGCCTGACGGCCGGCAGCGGCGCGATCACGCTGGACCAGGCCAACCGCTTCGCCGGCACGCTGGCGTTCGGCGGCGGTGCCGTGCGCATCGACGCGCTCGGCGCGCTGACCCTGGGCGCCTCGACTGCCACCGCGTTACAGCTCACCAGCAGCGGCGCGCTGAGCCAGAACGGCGCCTTGCAGGTGACCGGCGATACCGCGATCGCCACTGGCAGCGGCGCGATCACGCTCGATGACGCCGGCAACGATTTCCAGGGCCTGCTCGCGCTCAGCGGCGGCGCCGCGCGCATCCGCGACGCCAACGCGCTGTCGCTGGGCACGCTGTCGCTGGGGTCGCTGGACGTGGCCAGCCATGGCGCGCTGAACCTGGGCGGAGGCAGCATCGCCGGCGATCTGGTCGCGGCCAGCGGCGGCGGCACGGTGAGCCAGCGCGGCCCGTTGCAGGTGGGCGGTACCACCACGATCGACAGCGGCGGCGGCGCGATCGAACTGGATACCGCCGGCAACGATTTCCAGGGCGCCGTGAATCTCGCCGGCGGCGCCACCACCCTGCGCGACCGCAATGCCCTGTCGCTGGGCAGCGTGGCGGTCGCCGCGCTGAACGTGACCAGCGGCGGCGCCTTGTCGCTGGGCCAGGGCAGCATCGGCGGCGACCTGGTCGCGCGCAGCGATGCTGGCGGCGGCACCAGCTCCGCCATCGTCACCGCCAGTGCCGCCACGCCGGCGGCGAGCGGCGGCGGCATCGGCCAGCGCGGCGCGCTGACCGTCGCCGGCACCACCACGCTGGATGCCGGCAGCGGCGCGATCGCGCTGACCGATGCCGGCAACGATTTCCAGGGCGCGCTGCAGGCCAGCGGCGGCGACATCGCCATCGCCGATCGCAACGATCTGAGCGTGGCGGCGCAGGCCAGCGGCAGCCTGGCGCTGAGCGCGGCCGGCGCGCTGCGCACGGCCGGCGCGTTGCGCGGCAGCAGCATCGGTTTGAGCGCCGGCGGCGACCTGGGCCTGGGCCACGACGTGAGCAGCGGCGGCGCGCTGCAACTGCGCAGCGGCGGCGCGATCGCGCAGACCGCCGGCACGCTGACTGCCGCGTCGCTGAGCGGCAGTTCCAGCGGCGCCACCAGCCTGACCGGCGCCAACGCCATCGCCGCGCTCGGCGCGTTCAGCGCGACCCAGCTGAGCCTGCGCACGCTGGGCGACCTGCGCGTGGCCGGTCCGGTCGCGGTCGCCGGTGCGCTGCGCCTGGACGCGGGCGGCGACCTGGCGATCGACGGCGCCATCGGCGGGCAGGGCGTATGGCTGCAGGCCGGCGGCGACCTGAGCGAAACCGGCGGCGGCCGCATCAGCGCCGACACGCTGAGCGGCAAGGTCGGCGGCAGCACCCGGCTGGGCGCGGCCGGCGCCGCGATCGACAACCGCATCGGCACCCTCGGCGATTTTTCCTCGCCCGGCGGCTTCAGCCTGACCAATGGCCAGAGCCTGACCCTGTCCGCGCTCAACGGCAGCGCCTACACCGTCGACGCCGGCACCTCGGCGCTGTACCTGGCGGTGCTCGGCGACCTGCTGCAGGCCGACACCACCTGGTTGTACGACGGCGCCGGCACCTTCTCGGCCAGCGGCCGCATCGGCACCGCCGCCAATCCGATCTACGTGTTGGGCGTGAGCAACCAGACCGTGGCGGCGATCGGCATGCCGCCGGCGTACTTCTACGCGCTCGCCGCCGACGGCAGCCTGCTCGGCGTGGACGGCGAGTCGGGCATCAATGTGCCGACCTCGGCATTCGCCAGCCGCGCGCAGAGTTCCAGCAACCGCACCATCGCCTACGTGGACCTGAGCGCGGCCGACGCCAACTACCGCGCGTTCGGCCTGGTCAAGCCGGGCCTGCGCCTGCCGGCCGACCAGCAGCCGGCCTGCGACGCCGACGATCCGGACGCGCAGTGCGCGCAGGAATAAGCGCACCGCGCCGCCGTCCCGTTTCCCTGCCGGCGTGCGCCAATGCCACGCCGGCCGCATCCGCCCCGGAGTGATTGCGCATGAGTACCGAACAGACCCTGGAGACGCTGCTGGCGCCGATCGCCGACGACGCGGCGTCCGGCCCGGACCTGGAATACGACCCCGACTTCCTGGCGCTGGACCGCGCCGCGGCGAACAAGGCCGAGCGCGCGGTCGGCGACAGCGTGATCGCCGCCGAGGAGCCGGACTGGGACAAGGTGCAGACCCTGGCGCTGGCGCTGTTCCGCCGCAGCCACGACCTGCGCGTGGCGATCCATTTGAGCGCGGCCTGGCTGCGCCTGCGCGGCCTGCCCGGCTGGGCCGACGGCCTGGCCCTGGTGCACGCGTTGCTGGCGCAGCGCTGGGACAGCGTGCATCCGCAGCTGGATGCAGAGGACGACGACGACCCGACCGCGCGGGTCAACGCGGTGGTCGCGCTGGGCGATCCGCTGGGGCTGCTCGGCGCGCTGCGCACCACCGCGTTCGTGCAATCGCCGCGGCTGGGCCGCTTCAGCCTGCGCGACCTGCGCCTGGCCAACGGCAGCGTGAAGCCGGCCAACCCCGGCGACAGCGTGCCGTCGCTGGCCGAGATCGAGGCCTGCTGCCTGGACTGCTCGCTGGAAGCGCTAGGGGAAACCGTGGCCGCGGTGCAGCGCGCGCAGCAACTGGCGCGCGAGGTGGATGCGCTGTTCGCCGAGCGCATCGGCAGCGCCGCGCCGGACCTTAAGCCGCTGCTCGGCGACCTGCGCGACCTGGAGCGCTTCCTGCTGCCGCAGTGGACCGCGCGCAACGGCGGCGCCGCGGAAGGCGACGCGGCGGGCGAGACGCCGGCCGACGGCGAGGGCGGCACCGCCGCGCCTGCTGGAGCCGGCGGCGGCAATGCCCGCATCGCCAGCCCCGACGACGTGATGCGCCGGCTCGACGAGATCTGCGCCTACTACGCCAGCCACGAACCTTCCAGCCCGGTGCCGCTGCTGTTGCGCCGCGCGCAGCGCCTGGTCGGGCGCAACTTCCTGGACCTGCTCAAGGAACTGGCCCCGGCCGGCGTCAGCGAACTGCAGCACGTGGCAGGCGTCCGCGACGAGGACGCCTGAGCCGGCGCCCGCTGCCGGCTGCCGGTGCGGTAGCTGCCAGCGTGCCCGCCGCAGGGCGTTTCGGCCTGTGCCGAAGTGGCGGGATGCTTCCGGCTTCATGCGTCGCGACTGAAGCCGCTCCCACAAGGGCCTGCGGCGTGCCTGCCAAGTGCACTGTAGGAGCGGCTTCAGTCGCGACACGCCCAGTCTCCGAAAGCCCGCCAGGCCTCCGTTCGCGCCGACGCCCGAGGCCGCCTGCCTCACCCGGCGGTGATGCTCGGCAGGCGCCGGGCCACGCCTTCCCGATCCAGCCTCACCAGCTATACAACTTCCAATACACCGGCGACACGTTGTCCTTGTTGCCGTCCATGTGCCCATCGCCGTTCTGGTCGTACAGGTAGTAGGCCGGGGCGTTGGCCGGGGTCACCTTGACCGCGCGCAGCTGGCCGGAGACGCGGTACTCGTCCACGGTGTCGCCGTTGTCCATCGTGCGGTGGGTCACGTCCGCGCCGCGGACGTCCACCGGTGGACCGTCGGGCCCGATCCCGGTCGAGGCGCAGCCCGCCAGCAGCAACAGTGGAACCAGCATCAGGGCTTTCATTGCAGCATTCTCCACAGCGAAGTCGTCGCCACGGATTATGCGCCGAGCGGCCGCATTCGGCGCGCGACGGCAGGATGCACGTGGCGCGCCATCCCATCCCTCCCTTGATGGGAGAGGGACCAGTATCTGTTCCTCCCACCGGGACCATTGCCCTTTTTCGGGGGACGGTGCCCCGCAGGGGCGGATGAGGGTACGGGCGCAGCCTCGTGTACTCAAAAGTCCGCGAGACGCTTTCGCGCCGTACCCTCACCCCAACCCCTCTCCCGGGGGGAGAGGGGCTAGTCGGCTGTTCCTTCTCCCATCGGGAGAAGGTGCCCCGAAGGGGCGGATGAGGGTACGGGCGAAGCCTCGTGCACCCAAACGCCGCGAGTCGCTTTCGCGCCGTAACCTCACCCCAACCCCTCTCCCGATGGGAGAGGGGCTAGTGCCGTTCCCTTCTCCCGTCGGGAGAAGGTGCCCCGCAGGGGCGGATGAGGGTTCGGGCGAAGCCTCGTGCACCCAAACGCCGCGAGACGCTTTCGCGCCGGACCCTCACCCCACCCCCTCTCCCGGTGGGAGAGGGGCTCCTGGTCCCATCCCCGGTCCCGACCCAGGCGCAGCGTAGAATTGCCCGATGAGCCGATTAGTCCTGATCGACGGGTCCAGTTACCTGTATCGCGCGTTCCACGCGCTTCCTCCGCTGACCAACCCCGCCGGCGAGCCCACCGGCGCGCTGTTCGGTGTGGTCAACATGTTGCGCGCCACGCTGAAGGAGCGCCCCGAGTACGTCGCCTTCGTGGTCGATGCGCCCGGCAAGACCTTCCGCGACGACCTGTACCCGCAGTACAAGGCCAACCGCCCGCCGATGCCCGACGAGTTGCGCGCGCAGATCGAGCCGATGTGCCAGATCGTGCATGCGCTGGGCATCACCATCCTGCGCGAGAGCGGGGTCGAGGCCGACGACGTGATCGGCACCCTGGCCCTGCAGGGCGCCGGCGATGGCCTGGACGTGACCATTTCCACCGGCGACAAGGACTTCGCCCAGCTGGTGCGCCCCGGCGTGCAGCTGGTCAACACCATG
The DNA here is from genome assembly GCF_041245805.1 of Xanthomonas sp. DAR 34887. Taxonomy (NCBI): domain Bacteria; kingdom Pseudomonadati; phylum Pseudomonadota; class Gammaproteobacteria; order Lysobacterales; family Lysobacteraceae; genus Xanthomonas; species Xanthomonas tesorieronis. Next base: position 5,064,720 of record NZ_CP162490.1, on the reverse strand, counting down.
AGCGGCAGCCGAATGGACTCCGACGCGGCGGTGATGGAGAAGTTCGGCGTGTGGCCGAGCCAGATCGTCGATCTGCTGGCGCTGATGGGCGATGCCATCGACAACGTGCCGGGCGTGGACAAGTGCGGCCCCAAGACCGCGGCCAAATGGCTGGCCGAATACGGCTCGCTGGACGGGGTCATGGCCAGTGCCGACGCGATCAAGGGCAAGATCGGCGACAACCTGCGCGCGGCGCTGGCGCGGCTGCCGCTGAACCGCGAACTGGTCACGATCAAGACCGACGTGGCGCTGCCCGGCGGCCCGCGCACGCTGGCCCTGCGCGAGCAGGACCCGGAGCTGCTGCGCGGGCTGTACCAGCGCTACGGCTTCACCCAGGCGCTGCGCGACCTGGACGGCGGCGTGGCCGCTCCGGCCGGCGCCGCCGAGGTCGCCCCCAGCCTGCGCGGCACCGCCGCCGGCTATGCTCGCGCCGCCGCGCCGATCGACGACAGCCTGGACCCGGCGCTGGCCGCCAAGGGCGACTACACCGCGATCACCACCCCGGAGCAGTTCGAACACCTGCTGCAGCGCCTGCGCGCCGCCCCCGGCTTCGCCTTCGATACCGAGACCGACGCGCTGGACGCGATGCGCGCCAACCTGGTCGGGCTCAGCTTCGCGATCGAGCCCGGCCGCGCCGACTACCTGCCGCTGGGCCACGACTATCCCGGCGCGCCGGTACAGCTGGACCGGACCCTGGCGCTGGCGGCGCTGAAGCCGCTGCTGGAGAACCCGGCCAAGCCCAAGATCGGCCAGCACGGCAAGTACGACCTGCACGTGCTGCGCCGCCACGGCGTGGACGTGCGCGGCTACGCCGACGACACCATGCTGGAGAGCTTCGTGCTCAATTCCACTGCCAGCCGCCACGACATGGATTCGCTGGCGCGGCGCTACCTGGGCTACGACACGGTCAAGTACGAGGACGTGGCCGGCAAGGGCGCCAAGCAGATCGCGTTCTCGCAGGTGGCCATCGACGACGCCACCGGCTACGCCGCCGAGGACGCCGACATCACCCTGCGCCTGCACCGTGCGCTGTCCGCACAGCTGGACGCCGAACCGGCGCTGGCGCGGGTCTACCGCGAGATCGAGATGCCGCTGGTGCCGGTGCTGGCGCGGATCGAGGCCAACGGCGTCAGTGTGGACATGGCCGAACTGCGCAGGCAGAGCCAGGACCTGAGCCAGCGCATGCTGGCCGCACAGCAGAAGGCCACCGCGCTGGCCGGGCGCACCTTCAACCTGGACTCGCCCAAGCAGCTGCAGGCGGTGCTGTTCGACGAACTGAAGCTGCCGGCGCTGTTGAAGACCCCCAAGGGCCAGCCCAGCACCAACGAAGAGGCGCTGGAGGCGATCGCCGAGCAGCACGAGCTGCCGCGGGTGATCCTGGAATACCGTGGCCTGGCCAAGCTGCGCAGCACCTACACCGACAAGCTGCCGGAGATGGTCAATCCCGACACCGGCCGCGTGCACACCAGCTACCACCAGGCCGGCGCCGCCACCGGGCGGCTGTCCTCGGCCGATCCGAACCTGCAGAACATCCCGATCCGCACCGACGACGGCCGCCGCATCCGCCGCGCCTTCGTCGCCCCGCCCGGGCGCAAGCTGATCGCATGCGATTACTCGCAGATCGAGCTGCGGATCATGGCCCACCTGTCCGAGGACCCGGGCCTGCTGCGCGCCTTCGGCAGCGGCGTGGACGTGCACCGCGCCACCGCCGCCGAGGTGTTCGGGCGCAAGCTGGAGGAGGTCACCGGCAACGAGCGCCGCGCCGCCAAGGCGATCAACTTCGGCCTGATGTACGGCATGAGTGCCTTCGGCCTGGCCCGCAACCTGGGCATCGGCCGCGGCGAAGCGCAGGACTACGTGGCGCTGTACTTCAGCCGCTACCCGGCGGTGCGCGACTTCATGGAGCGCATGCGCGAGCAGGCACGCACCCAGGGCTACGTGGAGACCCTGTTCGGCCGCCGCCTGTACCTGAACGACATCAACGCCAAGCAGCAGGGCCTGCGCGCCGGCGCCGAGCGCGCCGCGATCAACGCGCCGATGCAGGGCACCGCCGCGGACATCATCAAGCGCGCCATGGTCAGCGTGGACGCCTGGCTGGAGCAGCACCGCGCGCGCGCGCTGATGATCCTGCAGGTGCACGACGAACTGGTGTTCGAGGCCGATGCCGACTTCGTCGACACCTTGCTGCCCGAGGTGACCCGGCTGATGGCCGGCGCCGCCGAACTGAAGGTGCCGCTGGTGGTGGACAGCGGCGTCGGCGACAACTGGGACGAGGCGCATTAGCCTGAGCAGGAATGGAGAATCGGGAATCGGGAATCGGGAATCGGGAATCGGGAATGGGAAGTCCCGGCCGGCCAGTGGCCGGGGCTTGGTGTGGTGAACAGGAATGGGTGCGCACTGCCGTGAGCGGCCCGATTCGCAGGCGCGAGGAGGGGTGATCGGGCCGCGCTGGTAATGGTGCGGCACGCCTGAACGCCTTTACTCGAGGCGCGCGGCTTGGCGCCGGGCCGGCCGGGGCATCGCAGCGCAACTGTCTACGTTGTGCTCCTGTCGTTGCTCGCGCAGCGGATCGGCGCGATCGCGCACCGGTGCTGGAGCATCCATGCACCAAACCGGCGAACAGCGCACGGTTTCGAGATCCACTCCGCATCACAAGCGCGCGTTCGCCGCGTTCTTGCGCATGGTTCCGTCTATAAAAAGCAGCTGTTTCTGGAACCTTGCGTTGCGCTGGATTTCGTGAATGAATCAGCCCTTAATTCTATGAATTTTTAACTAAAATCTTCACGAACTAGCAAGGTGCAAAATGGTTTTATATCCCTCGACAGGCGCAATACCTGTCGCGGATCTCCTCCCATCCCCTGGAGCAGATCTAGGAACGGCGACTCCTCCCCAAGTCTCCGTTCCCTGGCCCCGCCGACCTCCCCCTGGTCCGCGGGGCTTTTTATTGCCTGCGAAAAAGTTCAAGTCCAGTCCAGCGCCATCGCCGCCGGCACACGCCGGGGCGCAACCATCCATCTGCGAGCCGCGCGATGCCCGATCTTTTTCATCTATCGATGCCGTGGTGGGAATTCATTTTTCGCGCGGTGGCGGTGTATGTGGCGGTGCTGACCATGGTGCGGGTATCCGGCAAGCGTGCGATGGGGCAATTGACACCGTTCGACATGCTGCTGATCGTGCTGCTCGGCAATGCGGTGCAGAACGCGCTGCTGGGCGAGGACACCTCGCTGGGCGGCGGCCTGTTGCTGGCGGCGACGCTGATCGCGCTGAACTTCGGGGTCGGCCTGGTCACCTCGCGCAGCGAACGCGCCGAACGCCTGATCGAAGGCGAGCCGGTGGTGCTGGCGCGCGATGGCCACATATTTCGCCAGGTGCTGCGCCGCGAACTGGTCAGCAACGCCGACTTCGAGGCGGCGATGCGCCAACAGGGCTGCCTGCAGCTTGACGAGGTCAAGCTGGCGCTGCTGGAGACCAACGGCCACATCACCATCGTCAGCAGCAAGGGTGGCTGAGCGGGAGCCCACGTGGGCTCGGTCGCTGTAGCTCCCTTGTAGGAGCGGCTTCAGCCGCGACCTGGACGTTCCCGGCAAGGCCCGGTCGCGGCTGAAGCCGCTCCTACAGGAAGCGGCGCCGCGGGTCAGCGGCGCGGCTCGGTCGGCTGCTCGAGCTGGTACAGCGCGTCGTCCAGCGCGTCCCACTGCGTGGCCAGCTGCGCACGCGCATCCTGCAGGCCGCGGTTGTAGAAATGCGCGCCGATGCGTTCGGCGACGAAGTCGAGCAGGAATTCGGCCTCGAAGCTGCCGATCTGCTGCTGCAATTCCTCGCGCAGATAGCGCTGCAGCTGCTCGGCGATGCGCGCCTTGTCCTCGCGCCCCAGCACGCCCGACGGCGACGGCGCGCGGCTCATGCCAGCCAGTCGCGCGGCACCAGGTACTCGGCCAGGCGCGCCTCGGCGCTGTCCGGCTCGGGCTGGAAGCCGTATTCCCAGCGCACCCGCGGCGGCAGGCTCATCAGGATGCTCTCGCTGCGCCCGCCGCTCTGCAGGCCGAACAGCGTGCCGCGGTCGTAGACCAGGTTGAACTCGACGTAGCGCCCGCGCCGGTACAGCTGGAACTCGCGCTCGCGCTCGCCCCACGGCAGCGCGCGGCGGCGCTCGACGATCGGCAGGTAGGCGTCCAGGAAACCGTCGCCGACCGCGCGCTGGTAGGCGAAGTCGCGCTCGAAGTCGGCGTGCAGGTCGTCGAAGAACAGCCCGCCCACGCCGCGCGTCTCGTTGCGGTGCTTGAGGAAGAAGTACTCGTCGCACCAGCGCTTGTGCGCGGCATAGCGGTCTTCGCCGAACGGCGCGCACAGCGCCTGCGCGGTGCGGTGCCAGTGGCGCACGTCTTCGTCGAACGGGTAGTACGGGGTCAGGTCGAAGCCGCCGCCGAACCACCAGGCCACGGTCTGGCCGTCGCGCTCGGCGCGAAAGAAGCGCACGTTGGCGTGGGTGGTGGGCAGGTAAGGACTGTGCGGATGGAACACCAGCGACACGCCGGTGGCGCGCCACGAGGCGCCGGCCAGTTCCGGGCGGTTGGCGCTGGCCGAGGGCGGCAGGCGCGTGCCGGATACGTCGGAGAAGCCGATCCCGGCCTGCTCGAACAGCGTCCCGTCGCGCAGGATGCGGGTACGCCCGCCGCCGCCTTCGGCCCGCTGCCACAGGTCTTCGGCGAAATGGGCGCGGCCGTCGGCGGCCTCGATGGCGGCGCAGATACGGTCCTGCAGGCCGGTCAGGTAATCGCGTACTCGGTCGAACTCGGTCATGGGGGCGGTAGGCAGTCAGGCGGCGTGTCGGACATTATTGCGTGCCGATCGCCGGGGGCTGTTAACGCGATCGGAAGACCGCATTGGCGTGCGCTGCGTGCAAGCGTCGAGGCCTGGCGCCGCGGCTGGCTGGGCGCCCGGGCGCGTTTCCGGACCGCCCGGTGCCGCATGCCTAGGGCGCGTCGCCCATGTCCGAATAGGCCGCGTTGGCACCCCGCAGGGCCACGCTTGAGCCGTGTCGGCGCCGACGGGGACACGCATGCGCGGCGGTGGCGCGAGCTGCTTGGGGATAGATGAGACGCCTAGGGCGCCATGGCCGCGCAGTGCCCGCCCTCGTCGCCGAAGAACACCATGAAGCGGTGTGCGCGATCCAGGCCGAGCAGCAGCTTCGCGCCGAGCGGGCGCAGCCGCCATTGCTGTCCATCCTGCTGGCGCAGCGCGACCTGGCCGTGCTCCAGGCGCGCTTCCATCACGGCGCCGGTGCCGTCGCGCACGCTGCCGTCGTCGCTAAACTGCAGGCTGAGCCCATCGCCGATCGGGGCGATGAAGCGGCCGCATGGCAGCCGCGTGGCCGGCGGCGACTGCAGCAGCGCCGCGTCCACGTCCTCCAGTGCGGTGGTGCGGCCGCAGGCCACCGGATCGGACAGGGCGCAGGCCTGTTCCAGCAGCGCTTTCGCCCGCAGGAACTGGCCGTCGTCCCACTGCCGTTCCGCCGCCGCAGTGCAGATCTGCGGAGAGGCGCTGCGCTGGCACACGGCTTCGGGCTGCAGGGCCGCATCGACCTGGGCGGTCGCGGCGGTCGCGGCGGTCGTCTTAGGTGCGGGATCGAGCAGCGCACGGCAGGCGAACGGCAGCTGCGGCCCGCACAGCGCCGCGGCGTGCGCCCGGTCGCCTTGCGCCAGCCGTTGCGCGCAGGCCGGCAGGTCCGCCTGGCACTGCGCGATCGCCGCTGTCGCCGCCGGGACGGGCGCGACGCAGCTGGCGGTGCTGGCGCGACGGTAGACGGTACCGTCCGCTGCGCGGATTTCGGCGGCGTCCGCCGAGAGCATGTAGCGCTCGCTGCGGCCGCTGTCCAGGTCGAACAGCTGCAGCGCATCGCGTTCGCGCAGCAAGTGGAAGCGCCGCGGCGTGTCCTGCTCGGGTTCCAGCCGCGCGCTGTCGGCGCTTTCCAGGTACAGCGCGTTCTGCGCGCCGTCGACGTAAAGGCCGCAGACGGGAGCGGCGGGCGCGGCATCGGCGCGGGCGGCGATGCCGAACCAGGCCAGCGCGAACAGGGCGGCGGCCAGGAAGCGGCCAGGGCGTGTGCTCCGCTCCCGGGCAGGCCGCGTTGGGTCGGGCAGGCCGCCGTTCGCTGTTGCGCCGCTGGCGGCCGGGTCAAGCCGCGTGACGCCGGCTGGCGGCGCGCTCGGCAATGCAGGGCAGGCCTTAGGCCAATGCGATGTCATCGGAAATCCTTTTCGAAGCCGGCGCGATGCCGGCGGGTGGAATCAATTGCGGAATTCGGCGCGGATCGCCGGCCGGTACAGTTGGTAGACGATCCAGCCGTGCAGTGCGGCGAAGACCAGCGCGGTCACCGCGGCGGTGGCGATGCTGATCATGCGTCCGGTCTGCAATTGATCGAGCAACTGCGCCCCTTCGGCGGTATGCCGCATCGCTGCGGGCAGCACCTGCTCCAGCGCCGCGAAGAATTGCCACAGCACCGGCAGACTGACGAAGTTGGCCAGGCCGGTGACGATCAGGAAGGCGACGAAGCTCAGGCGGGCCCATTCGCGCCGTTGCAGCAACCCCCAGGCGGCGGCGCAGAACAGCAGCGCCAACAGCGCCGACAGCAGCGACAGCGCGAACAGATGATCCAGGCACCATTGCAGCAGCGCCGGCAGCGAGATGCCGATGCGCACGACCACGCCTTGCAGCGCGCCAGCGGGCAGCACGGCCAGCACCACGAGCTGGCCCAGCGCATACAGCAACCAGACCACGCCGATCACCAGCGAAATCTTCGCCATCGAGTCGATCATCGGATTGCGCGCGGCGGGCAGGGGCGGTGGCGGCATCGGCGGTCCTTCGGTGGGGAGCGGCATGCGGGGGGGGCCGCGAAGCGTTCGGCAAGGATAGGGCGGGTTGCTGCCGGCGCAAGCCGGCAGCAACGCTTCGCCCGTCGGTGACCGGGATGCCGGCGCTCTGCGCGTCGCGACTGAAGTCGCTCCCACAACAGGCCCCGCGTTGCGCAGGAGTCCCCGGTAGGAGCGGCTTCAGCCGCGACCGCTTTGCAGCCGCAAACAGGCCTACTTCAGCTGCTGCTCGAACAGCTTCAACACTCGCTTGTATTCGTCCAGCCACGAGTCGGCACGGGTGAAGCCGTGCCGCTCCAGCGGGTACGGGGCGATCTCCCAGTTGTCCTTGTGCAGCTCGATCAGCTTCTGGCTCATGCTCACCGAATCGCGGAAGAACACGTTGTCGTCGATCATGCCGTGGGCGATCAGCAGGTGGTCGCGCAGGCCGGCGGCGTATTCGATCGGCGAGGAAGTGCGGTAGGCCTCCGGGTCCAGCTCGGGCGTGTTGAGGATGTTGGCGGTGTACTCGTGGTTGTACTGGCTCCAGTCGCCGACCGGGCGCAGCGCGGCGCCGGCCTTGAACGTGCCGGGGCTGCGGAACAGCGCCATGTAGGTCATGAAACCGCCGTAGGAACCGCCGTAGATGCCGGCGCGGTCGCGGTCGCCCTGCTTGTCGGCGACCAGCCAGTCCAGGCCGTCCAGGTAATCCTCCAGCTCCGGATGGCCCATGTTGCGGTAGATCGCGGTGCGCCAGTCGCGGCCGTAGCCGGCACTGGCGCGGTAGTCCAGGTCGAGTACCACGTAGCCCTTCTGCACCAGCAGGTTGTGGAACATCTGCTCGCGGAAGTACGGGGTGTAGCGCGCCGACACGTTCTGCAGGTAGCCGGCGCCGTGCACGAACATCACGATCGGGTAGCGCTTGCCCGGTTCGGGATGCTGCGGGCCGTAATACTTGCCCCAGACCACGCCGGCGCCGTGTTTGGACGGCACCTGCACGTACTGCGGCTGGATCCAGTCGCGCGCCTTGAACGCGGCGCTGCGCGTATCGGTGAGGATGCGTGCGTTGCCGCCGGTCACCGGCACGACCGCCAGTTGCGGCGGCAGGTAGCTGCCCGAATAGCGCACCAGCAGCTGCTGGCCGTCCGGCGACAGCGCGAAGTCTTCCACGCCGTCGAGCGCGGTCAGCTCGCTGAGGCGGTCGTCGCGCAGGTCGAGCTTGCACACCTCGTAGTCGCCCGGCCATTTGCGGTTGCACAGGAACAGGAAGCCCTGGCCGTCGGCCGTGGCGACCGGCGCGGAGACTTCCCATTTGCCCGAGGTGCGCTGCCGCGGCTTGTCGGTGCCGCGCTGGGTGTACAGATGCGCGTAGCCGGACTGCTCGGACAGCAGCCACAGCGTCTGGTTGTCCGGCAGCCAGCCGAAGTCGTTGAAGCTCCAGCCGATCCAGGCCGCATCGGTGAGGCGGTGGCGGTTGTGCAGGGTGGCCTTGTCCAGATCGACGCTGGCGATCCAGCGGTCCTTGTTGTCGACCGCGCGCAGCATCACCGCGGCATTGCGGCCGTCGGCGCTCCAGTGCAGCGCCGGGCCGGCGCCATCGCCGTCGGTCTCCACGCGGACCGCGCGCGGCCCCTTCAGCGGTTCCTGCTTGGCCGCCTTGCGCAGCGCCGCCAGCGGATCGACGTCGATGCCGGGCAGGCCCGCGACGTCGAGCTTGCGCGCGCTGCCGGCGACCACGTCCACCAGCCACAGGGTCTGCGCCAGCGGCGGGTTGCGGCCGACGCGGGTGCGGGCCTCCTGGAATTCCTCGTAGCCCGATTCGGTCACGTACTTGGGCATCTTGCCCTCGCGCCCTTCGTCGCCGCCCTTGGCGTGGGTCACCACCAGCAGGTGGCGGCCGTCCGGCGACAGCGCGCTGTCGTCGATGGCCACGTCCTCGCCCAGGTACACCGGCGCCGGCGCGCGGCTGCCGTCGGCGCGGCGCCAGGCCTGCTCCTGCTGCCGTGCCAGTTCGCGTTGCGCGCGATCGCGGGCCAGGGTCTCCAGGGTGCGCAGTTGCTGCTCGCGCAGCGCATCGGGCTTGGGCGCGGCGTCGGGATCCCGCTCGGCCTTGAGCACCGCGGCCTGCTGCGTGCCGCCGCCGGCGCTCCAGCGGTACCAGTCATTGCCGACCCGCCACAGCGCGCCGCCGTCGGTGGTGAACTGCGGGCGCGAAGCGGCCTCGTTGCTGCGGGTCAGCTGGGTCAGCGCGCCGCTGCGCAGATCGCGCAGGAACACGTCGCCGTTGCGCACGAACAGCATGCGCTGGCGGTTTGCGTCGTAGACCGGGTCGGCTGCGTCCAGCGTGCTGCGCTGGGTGTCCTCGACGCGCTGCGCGGCGGCGCCATCGACGCCTTGCCGGTAGGTGTCGCGCACCGGACTGCCGGCGCGCTTGAGCTGGTACTGCACCTGGCGCCCGTCCCAGGCCCACCACGCCGCCTCGACTGGCGGCCCGATCCAGTCCGGATCGGCCATCGCCTGTTCGATCGTCAACGGGGCAGCGGCATCCTGCGCGGCGGCCAACGGCGCCAGGCAGGACAGGGACAGCAACACAAGGCACAAGGGGACGCGGCGCATCTGGATTCCGGACGAACGGGCAAGCGGGGAGGGTAGCAGCCGCGATGGCGTGGCGACTGCGCCGTTGGTCATGGGCGGCCGGGATTGGGGATTCGAGATTGGGGATTCGCAGCGGCTTTTCGCTTTTGCCAATCCCCAATCCCCAATCCCCAATCCCGGCCTGCGACAACCCGTCACACGCATTTTCACCGCCTCGGGCCGACAATGACGCTCAGTCAGGTTTCACGAGCGAACGTCCCATGGACGCAGTGCTGCTCTCGCGCATCCAGTTCGGATTCGTCATCAGTTTCCACGTGCTGTTCCCGGCCTTCACCATCGGCCTGTCGAGCTGGCTGGCGTTCCTGGAATGGCGCTGGCTGCGCACCCGCGACACGCTGTGGCGCGACCTGTATTTCTTCTGGCTGAAGATCTTCGCGGTGTCGTTCGGCATGGGCGTGGTCAGCGGCATCGTGATGAGCTTCCAGTTCGGCACCAACTGGTCGGTGCTCAGCGAGCGCGCCGGCAACATCCTCGGCCCGCTGCTCAGCTACGAAGTGCTGACCGCGTTCTTCCTGGAAGCTTCGTTCCTGGGGGTGATGCTGTTCGGCTGGCGCAAGGTGCCGGAGAAGCTGCATTTCCTGTCCACCTGCCTGGTCGCGCTGGGCACGCTGATCTCCACGTTCTGGATCCTGTCGGCCAACAGCTGGCTGCACACGCCGGCCGGCTACGCCATCGTCGATGGCGTGTTCCAGCCGGCGCACTGGCGCGAGGTGATCTTCAATCCGTCGTTCCCGTACCGGCTGGCGCACATGGTGCTGGCCGCGTTCATCACCACCTGCTTCGTGATCGGCGGGGTCAGCGGCTGGTACCTGCGCCGCGGCGTGCACGTGGACGTGGCGGGCCGGATGCTGAAGCTGGCGGTGGCGTTCGCCGCGATCGCGGTGCCGCTGCAGATCGCCGCCGGCGATGCGCACGGATTGAACACGCTGGAGCACCAGCCGATCAAGGTGGCGGCGATGGAGGCGCATTGGCATGGCGAGGCGCCCGGCGCCGGGGTGCCGCTGGTGTTGTTCGCGGTGCCCAACGAGCAAGCCGAGCGCAACGACTACGAGGTCAAGATTCCGCGCGTGGGCAGCCTGATCCTGACCCACACCCTGGACGGCGAGATCGCGCCGTTGACCTCGGTGCCGGCCGACGAGCGGCCGCCGGTGAAGCCGGTATTCTACGCGTTCCGGATCATGGTCGGACTGGGCATGGCCATGCTGCTGCTGGCGTTCGTGTCGCTGTGGTTCTGGTGGCGCGGCACGCTGTTGCGGCGTCGCTGGCTGCACGTGGCCTGGAACGCGATGCTGCCGGCCGGATTCGTGGCCTTGCTGGCCGGCTGGTTCGTCACCGAGATCGGGCGCCAGCCGTACGTGATCTACGGGCTGCTGCGCACCGGCGATGCGGTCAGCGCGATCAGCCCGGCGATGGTGTGGGTGTCGCTGGGCGTGTACGTGGCCGCGTACGCCTTCGTGTTCGGCTTCGGCGGCTGGTACATCCTGAAGATGCTGCGCAAGGGGCCGCTGCCGCACGAGCCCGAGCCGCAGCTGCAAGACGGCGACAAGACGCCGGCGCGACCGATTTCGGCGGCCGACGACGACCTCGAGGAGACGCGCTGATGGACATGGCCACCGTGTTGCCGGTGATCTGGTTCGGAGTGATCGGATTCGGCGTGCTGATGTACGTGCTGCTGGACGGCTTCGTGCTCGGCCTGGGCATCCTCGCCCCGTTCGCCGAGGATGAGGACCAGCTCGACCTGATGATGAACACCGCCGCGCCGATCTGGGATGGCAACGAGACCTGGCTGGTGCTCGGCGGCGCCGGCCTGCTGGCAGCGTTCCCCAAGGCCTATGCGTTGATCCTGTCGGCGCTGTACCTGCCGGTGCTGCTGATGCTGATCGCGCTGGTGTTCCGCGGCGTGGCGTTCGAGTTCCGCTTCAAGGCGCACAGTTCCAAGTATCTGTGGGGCTGGGCGTTCGCGTTGGGCTCGCTGTGCGCGGCGTTCTGGCAGGGCGTGATCCTCGGCGCGCTGGTCGAGGGCATGCCGCTGCAGGGCGGCAAGTATCTGGGGGGCGTGCTGGGCTGGTTCAGCCCGTTCTCGATGCTGACCGGCGCGGCGGTGGTGTTCGGCTACGCGCTGCTCGGCGGCAGCTGGCTGATCCTGAAGACCGAAGGGCCGATGCAGCGCGTCGCCCGTTCGCTGACCCGGCCGTTGGTGCTGGTGGTGGTGGTGTTCATGGGCCTGGTCAGCGCTTGGCTGCCGTTCCTGGACTCGCGGATCATGGCGCGCTGGTTCCACGGCGGCAATTTCTGGTGGCTGTCGCCGGTGCCGCTGCTGGTGCTGGTCAACGCGTTCGCGCTGTGGCGCGCGGCGATGGCGCAGGGCCGCGACGCGCGCCCGTTCGTGCTGACCCTGTGCTTCTTCGTGCTGGGCTTCTTCGGCCTGGTGCTGGGCATCTGGCCGAACATCGTGCCGCCGGGACTGAGCATCTGGGATGCGGCATCGCCGCCGTCCTCGCAGGGGTTCGTGCTGGCCGGGCTGGTGGTGTTGCTGCCGGTGATCCTGGGCTACACCGCGTGGTCGTACCGGGTGTTTCGCGGCAAGATCACCGCCGACAGCGGTTACCACCACTGAGTCCTGCGGCGGCGCGCCGATGGCCGCGATCGCGTGAACGGCGCCGCCGGCTTGCCAGCGGCGGCGGCGGCGGCCAAGCTACCGATTCGCGCTGCCCGTTGCGGGCCAGTCGCCCGCCGAGCCTTCGCCACGCATGCCTGTCGCTTCGTCCGCCGTTTCCCCGCCGCTTCTGCATCCCCTCGCCGTCGGCGACCTGCAGCGTCCGTTGGCCTATGCCGGCGGCCAGCACATCGATCTGGCGACGTTCCTGGGCCACGTGCGCGGCCTGGCGGCGGCGCTGCCAGCGGGCCGGCATGCGCTGAACCTGTGCGAGGACCGCTACCGTTTCATGGTCGCGTTCTGCGCGGTCGCGCTGCGCGGGCAGACCTCGCTGCTGCCGTCCTCGCGCGCGCCGGCGGTGGTGGCCGAGGTGCAACGTGGCCATGCCGACACCTATTGCCTGGGCGACATGGCGCTGGCCGAACCGCCGCCGCGCTACTGGCAGCTGCCCGACCCGTTGCCGAGCCTGGATGGCGACATGCCGCAGCTGGCGGCCGATGCGCTGGTCGCGATCGGCTTCACCTCCGGCAGCACCGGCGCGCCGAAACCCAATCCCAAGACCTGGGGCAGCTTCCTGACCAGCACCCGCCAGGATCTGCTGGCGCTGGTCGGATTGTGGGAGACCGATGCGATACCGCAGGTGGTGGCCACGGTGCCGCCGCAGCACATGTACGGCATGGAGCTGTCGGTGCTGCTGCCGCTGGTGACGCCGCTGGCGGTGCATGCCGGGCGCCCGTTCTTTCCCGAGGACGTGGCGCGCGCGCTGGCGCAGGTGCCGGCGCCGCGGTTGCTGGTGACCACGCCGGTGCATCTGCGCGCGCTGGTCGAATCCGGCGTCGCCCTGCCGCCGCTGGCCGGCATCGTCTCGGCCACCGCGCCGCTGGCGCAGGAACTGGCCGCGGCCGCCGAGGCGCGCTTCGGCGGGCAGGTGCGCGAGATGTTCGGCTCTACCGAAACCTGCGTGTTCGCCAGCCGCCGCACCGCCTGCGAAGCGCAGTGGACGCCGTTGCCCGGCGTACGCGTGGCGCCGCAACCCGACGGCACCTTGGTGCATGCGCCGCACCTGCCGCAGCCGGTGTTGCTGGCCGACCTGATGGACGTGGGCGCCGACGGCCGCTTCCAGGTCCGCGGCCGCCAGGCCGACCTGCTGGAGATCGCCGGCAAGCGCGCCTCGCTGGCCGATCTGACCCGGCGCCTGCTGGGCGTGCCGGGCGTGGTCGATGGCGCGATGCTGCAGCTGGAGCCCGAGCCCGGCCAGGCGGTCGGCCGCATCGCCGCCGTGGTGGTCGCGCCGAGCCTGGACGAAGCCGCGATCCTGGCCGCGCTGCGCCGCGAGCTGGACCCGGTGTTCCTGCCGCGCCGCCTGCGCAAGCTCGACGCCCTGCCGCGCAACGAGACCGGCAAGCTGCCGCGCGACCGGTTGCTGGCGTTGTTGGCTGGGGAGCGCGAAGGCTGAGTCGTGTGCCGCGCTGTGGCGATGGCGCGGCGCTGATCCTTATCGAGGTCATGTCGGGCCGGTTGTGGATTGACCGGAAATGTCCAGATGGCCCGGTGCCAATCGATTTAGACCCCTCGATTTGTATACTCGACCCATCGCTCCGCGTATCAGGGATGTTTCGCATGCGCTATCGCGCTTCTCCTGCTTTCGTCGCCTTGCTCCTTCTGGGCGCCTGTACCCACGTCCCTGCGCGCACGCCTTCCGTTCCGACTCCCGTCAAGGAAACTGCCATGACCTCGTCCGCCAAGCCCGGCGCCGCCGATCAGGCTGCTACGCCCTCGTCTCCGAAGTTGACGGCCGAACAGATGCTGACGCGATTGTTGGCCTTGATACGCACTAGCAAGAGCGTTGCCGAGTTCACGCCGCAGCGATTGAGCGAGGTAATGGGGGTGAAGATGGATTACGCCAGCGATGGCTCTGGGCGCTATGGATTCGGTGAGCAGGTCGCGCCTGACTGGATGCATGGTTTCGAGGTCAATATGCGGAAGGCCAATCCTGGGATGGAATTCAGTTTCGATCCGAAAGTTCCGGGGACATCTCCGGATATGACCAGTATCTGCCAGATGGATTTTGATCGGTTCACGGGCGAACTCGAGGGGATGGGATTCGTGCGCAATTCTTACTACGACTCCCCGCCACAGGCGCCGTTCGGCGGTGAGAAGCTTTCGCACGGAAGATTGATGTACGACTCTTTTGAACGCCCTGGAATGTGGGTGCAGGTCTATCCGCGCGGAGAAGCCAGCGAGCCGCAAGAGAAAATTCTTCACGCGTGCGTGCAAATGGTATTGGTCGGCTAAAGGCGGAACAGGGCATGCCTCTCTCACCCCAAGCACAAGCCGTTGTCGGTCACTTCGCTAATCAGCCTGGCGTCACTCCCGATCAGGCGAGAAATCTGAGTTCGATCATCAACGCATCCCCTGTTTTGGTGGATCAGATCAATAGCGCAGTGGCGCATGGTCAGTTGACGCAAATCGTACCGCTGACCAACCGCAACGCGGGTGGCGAATACGATCCTCAGCACAAGGCGATGCGACTTCCCTTGGCGCAGTTAGGGAACCCGGTTCCAGGACACGCTTCGAATGCTGGAGAAATCACCTTTGTATTGGGTCATGAATTGCGCCATGGCTTCAATGCTGCCGAAACCGGGCGGGCGCTGGCCGCATTCGGTGTTGCAGTGGACAATGTTGCGCAGGGACCGAGTCCGCGCGACTACACCAGGCCGCTGGTGAACTTGCTGGCACAGAATCGCCGGGACGAGGCCGGAGCGCAGATAGCGGGTTGGAATGCCGTTGTCAGCAAGGTCCGCACAACCAACTCGAACCCGACGCTTGAGGACATCTACAACGAACAGCCCGGCCGGATGGGGGATTTCATAGATCGATCGGGAGCGCGCCCTCACCACGCCTATGCGCTCAAGCGGAATCTCAGCGTCAATGCCGACATGACAATGGACCAGAGTCCGGCCAACCTGGAGGGAATGGGACATAACTTTTTCGATAAGGCGCCCGTAGTCACCAGGCTTGGCGCGCGAGGTAACTCCGATTACGTGAACTATTACGCCGCTAAGCCGATCAGCTATATCGCCCAGGTCGAGCGCGCCCGACATCCACAAATTCCGGGCAACAGCACGCCACAGATCGCTCTGAATCTATCGCGTCTGCATCTGCGCGAGTCTCTGCTGGAGGAAAACGGCCTGAACCTGGGCGGCAACGGCCAGCAGATGCCGTACCTCGATAGCAGCACACAGCCGCCTACCGCGCGCTTGTTCCAACATACCGTCAATACGCACCGGCATGTGTCTCCGCTGGTGAACCAGTTGCCAGAGCCGGAACGCTCGCCCGAGCGCGCGGGGGATCCCGCACATCCGCATCATCCCGATCATGCCTTGCTGGAGCAAATCCGCACTGGCATGCGCAAAGTCGATGCCGATCTGGGCAAGCCCTACGACGACAATAGTGAGCGCCTCAGCCGTAGCCTGCTGGCAGCGTGCAAGGACAACCGCGACATGTATCCGGGCAAGTCCGATTATTCGCTCGCGGGCAATGCCCTGGATCGGGTCGACCACGTCGTGCTGGGCAAGACCGGAAACCTCATCGCCGTGCAGGGCTCGCTGGACGATCCGGCGATGAAGCGCGCGGTCGTTCCAGTGGAGCAGGCGCTGGCCACGCCGGTGGAGCTGTCGGACCAGAAGCTCGCGCTCGCCAACCAGGCGCTGGCGCAGGAGCAGCAGCGCACCGCGCAGCAGCAGGAACTGGCCCGCGGCATGGACGATCCATCGCTTCGCGCGCCGGCACGCTAGCGGCGACGCAGTGCACGCTGCAGCGCGGTAGCTGGGTGTCGCATCGCGATCCAGCTTACCGTCGGCGTGGTGCGGGACGGCGCCTATCAGCAAACTCCTGTCGCGGCTGAAGCCGCTCCTACAGTGGGGAGTGTTGCGGCTTGCGGCGATGGGGTGCGCTCAACCATGCACGCCATCGATCTCCACCGCCAGTTCGTTGCGGCAGATCACCGCGTGCAGCAGCAGGCGCGGCACGCGGTCGCCGAAGCGGGCGTCCAGCGCGGCGGCGACCAACGGCAGGTCGGCCGCTTCGCGCACATAGACCTTGAGCCGGGTGCCGTCGCCGAACTGCGCCGGCAGGTCGGGATTGTGGGTGCGGGCGGCGGCCAGCAGCGCGTCGAAATTGGCGAAGGTCTCCTCCAGCTGCGCCAGCAGCTGGCCGCTGTGCATCGAGGCATGGCCGACCACGCTGGCGGTGCCGGACAGCAGCAGTGGCATGTCGCTGCCGGCCGGTGGCAGCATCGCGCGGGCGAAGCTCGGCGATTGCGGGCCGTACTGGCGCGGGTAGCGGTAGGCGCTGACCTGGCGCGGGTTCTCCAGCGGCGTGCCGGCCTGCGCGGCGGCCAGCCAGTAGATCTGGATCACCCGCGCGTCGTCGCAACGGCCGACCGCGGTGGCGGCCGGCAGCTGGCTGGCGTCGAAGTCGCCCAGGCCCCGCGCGCGGCCGACGCAGAACTGGCGGTAGCGCTCGCGGTCGCCGCTGCCCAGGGTGATCGCGTCGAGGTAGTTCCAGATGCGCAGCAGGCGCGGCGTGGCGCTGCGCGCGACGAAGGCGGTGATCTGGGCGTAGGCCAGCGCCGAGGCCTCTTCGATCTCCAGCGCCTGCTCGTCGATCTCGATCACGCCGAACTGCAGGTGCCCGTCGCGGGCCCAGGCGATGGCGCCGTCGCGGCCGCTGCTGACCGGCGCGTCGGTGCGCCAGACCTCGAGCATGCGCGGACCGTGCGGCTGCAGCGGCACGCGCAGGTAGCGCGGATCGTCGTGATGCGGCGCGTCGTTGCCGAAGCCGAACACCGCCAACACCCGTTCGTCGCGCAG
This sequence comes from Xanthomonas sp. DAR 34887, assembly GCF_041245805.1. Lineage (NCBI taxonomy): Bacteria > Pseudomonadati > Pseudomonadota > Gammaproteobacteria > Lysobacterales > Lysobacteraceae > Xanthomonas > Xanthomonas tesorieronis. The sequence continues at coordinate 5,047,648 of NZ_CP162490.1, read as the reverse complement.
CAGCGCGCCCGGATCGGTCTCGGCGACGTAGTCCACCTGCAGCTGCGGATGCCGCTGCGCGTGGGGCGGGAACTGCGGGTGTGGCCGGCTCATGATTTGTCTCCGTGCAAGGTGTCGCCGTGGAACTGTTCGCGTGCCTGGCGGCGTCGCTGCCGCCAGGATTGCCAGGCGCGCGGCAGCATCGCCGCGGCGGACATGGCGTAGATCGCGCGGAACACGCGCAGCCGGCGCAGCACCGCGCGGTTGTCGAAGACATCGCCGGCCAGCATCGCCACGATCGCCTGTTCCACCTGCAGCACGTTGCGCGGATGCGCGAACAGTTCGCGCATGGTCGGCGAAGTGAAGCGGTAGATGAACCATTTGAACTCGCTCAGACCGCGCCGCAGGTGCCGCTCCAGGCGCCGCTGCAGGCGCGCTTCGCTGGCCGGATCGCGCAGCGCCGCGTCCACCATCGCCGCGCCGCGTTCGGCGCTGTGCATGGCCAGGTACACGCCGGAGGAGAACATCGGATCGACGAAGGCATAGGCGTCGCCGAGCATCAGCCAGCGCGGCCCGCTCATGCGCGTGCACTCGTAGGCGTAGTTGCCGGTGGCGTGCACCGGCGCCACGCGTTGCGCGCCGGCCATGCGCTCGACCACGTCCGGGTTCAGCGCCAGGGTGCGCATCAGGAACGCTTCGCTGTCGCCCTGGCGGGTCTTCATGTATTCGGGGTAGCACACCGCGCCGACGCTCATCACGTCGTCGGGCAGCGGAATCAGCCACATCCAGCCGTGCGGATGGCGGTAGATGCTGATGTTGCCGGCGTCCTCGCCAGGGCGCCGCGTCACCCCGCGGAAATGGCTGAACAACGCCGCCGACTGGTGCCGGGCGTTGGCGCGCTTGAGCTTGAGCTTGTTGCCGAGGAAGGTGTCGCGGCCGCTGGCGTCGATCAGGTAGCGCGGACGGAAGCTGTGCACGCCGTCGGCGCCGCGCGCCTGCACCAGCGGCTGCGCGCCGTCCAGCTGCACGCTCTCGACCTTGATGCCTTCGCGCAGATCGGCGCCGGCGGCGCGGGCGTGGGCGAACAGGACCCGGTCGAAGTCGGCGCGCGGCACCTGGAACGCGTAGTCGGACTGCGCGTCCAGCGCCTTGTCGAAGCGGAAGGTGTTGTAGCCGCCGCTGTCGTTGGGGAAATCGGCGCCGAGCTTGAGCACGCCGATCGCGCGCACCTGCTCGAGCACGCCCAGCCGCTGCAGGATCGGGATGTTCATCGGCAGCAGCGATTCGCCGATGTGGAAGCGCGGATGGTGGTCTTTTTCCAGCAGCGTCACCTGCCATCCCCGCTGCGCCAACAGGGTCGCCGCGGCGCAGCCGGCCGGGCCGCCGCCGATCACCAGCACGTCCGGCGTTTCCGCCGCGGCAGCCTGCGGCGTGGCGGACGAGGGCGCGGATGCGCGGGCGGTGGCGGTGGAATTCATCCTGAAAAACCTGCGGTCGACATGTAAGGCGAGCGTCATGATAGCTTGCCTGCCGGGGTCGGACAGTTGCGTCGCTGCGCCCGATGCACCATCTTGTCGCACCTGTCCTCATCGCCTGGAAGCCCCTGGATGTCTTCGCAAACCGCCGCCGAACGTGAACTGGCCGAGCTGCTGGTCGAGAGCCTGAACCTGGAAGACGTGCAGCCCGGCGACATCGATCCGGAGGCGCCGCTGTTCAATACCGGCCTGGGACTGGACTCGATCGACGCGCTGGAACTGGCGCTGGCGATCAGCAAGCGCTACGGCTTCCAGCTGCGCTCGGACAACGACGAGAATCGCCGCATCTTCGCCTCGCTGCGCGCACTGTCGGCGCATGTCGAAGCCAACAAGACCAGCTGAGCCGGCCGCCGCCGCGCCGTGGGCGCTGGCGCTGGGGGTGTTGCTGGCGCTGGCGTATTCGCCGCTGGCGCATTGGGCCAACGCCGCGCACCGTTCCGACCTGGCCGTCCTGGCCGGCGCGGCGCTGGTGCTGATGGTGCTGGTGGAGCCGATGGCGCGGTTGCGGCCGTGGGCCTGGGCGCTGGCGTTGCTGGCGCTGGCCGCGCTGGCGCCGCTGTGGCGCTCGCCGCACGCGCTGCTGTTGCTGGCCGCGCCGCCGGTGCTGTTCACCGCCTGGGTGGCCTGGTTCTTCGGGCGCAGCCTGCAGCGCGGGCGCACGCCGCTGATCTCGCGCATCGTCGAGGCCTTGTACCGCCAGGCCGGATTGCCGCTGACCCCCGAGCAGCTGCGCTACACCCGCCGGCTCACCCTGGCGTGGACGCTGCTGCTGGCCGCCATGACCTTGCTGAACCTGTTGCTGGCGCTGTGCGCGGTGCCGAGCGGGGTGCTGGCGCAGCTGGGACAGGCGTCGCCGCTGCCGATCGGCGACGCGCACGCCTCGCTGATCGCCAATCTGCTGGGCTATGGCGTGATCGGCGGCTTCTTCGTCGGCGAGTACTTCCTGCGCGGACGCTGGTTTCCGCAGCGTCCCTACCGTAATCTGCCTGACTTCCTGCACCAGCTGGCGCGGCTGGGGCCGGTTTTTTGGCGCGATCTATTGCGCTGACGCGCGCATCGGGGGATGCAGAGGCTTGTGCAGATCATCAAGGACAAACTGAAGACGCCGCAGGCAGGGATGCCGTCGCGCATGGCCTGGGCCGTGTGGAATACCTTGCAACTGCTGTTCACCCTGGCGTTCACCGGGCTGGGCATCGTCGTGGCGCTGGGCCTGTTGCTGCTGGCTGGGCCGCGGCCGGCGCTGCGCATGGGCGCGCGGGTGTGGGCGCCGGTGCTGATGTTCGGTGCCGGTGTGCGCTTCGAAGTGGAAGGCCAGGAGCGGGTGGACTGGTCGCGCAACCATCTGTTCGTCAGCAACCACCAGTCCATCATCGACATCTGCGCGCTGTTCGCGGCGCTGCCGGTGCCGTTGCGCTTCCTGCTCAAGGACGAAATGCTGCAGGTGCCGTTCGTGAACTGGTACGCGCGCGCCACCGGCATGCTGTTCCTGGACCGCGACAGCCGCCGCGCCGGCGCGATGGTCCGGCGCCAGGCCGCGGCCTTGCTGCGCCAGGGCCGGGACCTGTGCCTGTTCCCGGAAGGCACCCGCAGCCGCAGCGGCGAACTGGCCGAATTCAAGGCCGGGCTGTTGCAGGCCGCTATCGATGCTGGCGTGGAGGTGGTGCCGGTGGCGTTGGACGGAGCGGGCAAGGTGCTGCCGTCGACCAGCCTGTTCCGGGTGCGGCCCGGGGTGATCCGGGTGCGGATCGGCACGCCGATCAACGTGAACGGCGCCGACGGCCCGTTGGACCGGCAACAGCTGACCCAGCGTGCGCACCAGGCCGTCCGTGCCATGCTCGAACCCAGGATCTGAGTCGCAAGCCTTATGGATTTCGTCGTACCGCATGATCATCCCAGCCTGCCGGGGCATTTCCCGGGCCACCCGGTCGTGCCCGGCGTGGTGGTGCTGGACCACGTGCTGCAGGCAGTCGAGGCCGCGTACGGCGCGTGCGGGCCGCTGCGCCTGCCGCAGGTGAAGTTCCTGCAGCCGCTGCTGCCCGGTCAGCCGGCGCGGGTGGAACTGGACGGCGCCGCGCCGCGCTGGCGTTTCCGCGTGCGCCGCGGCGAGGACCTGCTGGTCAGCGGCGACCTGGTCGCCGAGGCGGCCGCATGAGCGCCAGCTGGAAACACCGCCCCGAGGGCGGCGGCCGCTTCGCGCTGTGGCTGATCCGCAGCATCGCCCGCTACGGCGGCCGCGCGCTGGGGCGCCTGCTGCTGTATCCGATCACCCTGTATTTCCTGCTGGTGCGGGGCCCGGAGCGGCGCGACTCGCGCGACTACCTGGGGCGCGTGTTCGGCCGCCCGGCCACGCTGCTGGACGTGGCCCGGCACATCCACACCTTCGCCTCGACCATCCTGGATCGGGTGTTCATGCTGTGCGGGCAGATGCACCGCTTCAAGGTCGACATCCACGGCCTGGAGCAACTGCATGCGCAGATGGACCGCGGCCGCGGCGTGCTGATCTTCGGCTCGCACCTGGGCAGCTTCGACGCCCTGCGGGTGCTGGCCACCGAGCGCCCCGACGTGCAGGTCAAGGTGGTGCTGGACAAGGCCCACAACCCGGCGATGACCGAACTGCTGGGCGCGCTGAACCCGCAGCTGGCGGCCAACATCATCGATGCCGGCATGGACAGCACCTCGATCGTCATGGCGATCAAGCACGCCACCGACGAAGGCGCGCTGGTCGCGCTGCTGGTCGATCGGCCGCGCCCGGAAGACCCGGCGCTGCCGGCCGCGTTCATCGGCCAGGGCGCGATGTTCCCGACCTCGCCGTGGCTGATCGCCGCGGCGCTGAAGGTGCCGGTGGTGCTGGCGTTCGGCCTGTACCGTGGCGGCAACCGCTACCAGCTGGTGTTCGAGACCTTCAGCGAAGGCCTGGACCTGCCGCGCCGGCAGCGCGCGCCGGCGTTGGCGGCGCTCATCCGCGATTACGCCGCCAGGCTTGAACATTACACGCGCTCCGCGCCGTACAACTGGTTCAACTTCTACGATTTCTGGAACAACCGCCATGCCGATGCGCCGCACCTTGCCGTGGATGCTGATACTGCTGTGCAGCGCCGCACCGCTGTGCGCCGCGTCGCCTGAGCCGCTCGACCCCGGCTGGATCCTGCAGAAGCTGGCGCGGCCGGTCCCGGTCAGCACCGACTTCGTCGAACTGCGCGGCTCGCCGTTGCTGAAGGCGCCGTTGCGGGTGCAGGGCCAGTACCGGCGCCCGGACACCGACACATTGGTGCGCGAGGTCACCGCGCCGTACCGCGAGACCACCACCCTGCGCGGCGGCGAAGCCACGCTGGAGCGGGCCGGCAAGGCGCCGCGGCGTTTCTCGCTGGCGCGGGTGCCGGAACTGGCGGGCCTGCAGAACGGCTTCGGCGCGCTGCTGTCCGGCGATCGCGCGCAGTTGCAGCAGCACTACACGCTGAGCAGCAGCGGCAGCCGCGAACGCTGGCAGCTGCAGCTGCAGCCCAAGGACCCGGCGCTGGCCGCGCAGGTGCGCAGCCTGCGCCTGTACGGCCGCGGCGCCGAGCTGCGCTGCATCGAGACCGCCCCGGCCAAGGGCGACGTGCAGCGCACCCTGCTGGCCGGCGCCGCGCGCGACGCGGCCAGCCTGACCGAAACCGAGGCGCTGACCGCGCTGTGCCACGGCGACGCGCGCTGATGCCGCGCGTCTGCGATCACGCGTGGCGGCCCGCGCCGTCCGCCGCTGCGCACGCGGCCCTGTATGCCTGTGCCGGGTCGCAGCGATGAAACGTGAATTGAGTTCGAAGGCGCGCATCTCGCTGGCGCTGCTGTGGCTGGTGCTGTTGACCGTGGCCGGCATCTGGCTGGGCAATGTGCTGCAGGTGTCGGGCGATCTGCGCAAGTTCATGCCCGCCCGCGGTAGCAGGCGTCGGTTCGCATCGCCCGATGCCGCGCGCGCGGCCCCGGATCCAGACGCGTGGGCTCTTGTGTGGTCGCAGCGATGAAACGTGAATTGAGTTCGAAGGCGCGCATCTCGCTGGCGCTGCTGTGGCTGGTGCTGTTGACCGTGGCCGGCATCTGGCTGGGCAACGTGCTGCAGGTGTCGGGCGATCTGCGCAAGTTCATGCCGGAAGCCCGCACCCCCGCGCAAAAACTGCTGCTCGACGAACTCGGCGAAGGCCCGGGTTCGCGGCTGCTGCTGATGTCGCTGTCCGGTGCCGATGCGCCGACCCTGGCGCGGCAATCGCAGGCGCTGCGCGCGCAGCTGGCCGCGCAACGCGACACCTTCGAGCTGGTCGCCAATGGCGCCGATGCCGGCCTGGATGCGATCCCGGAGCGGCTGCTGGCCTACCGCTACCTGCTCAGCGACAGCTTCGACGCCCACCCGCTGGATGCGGCCACGCTGGCCGACGCGCTGCAGGCGCGGCTGCAGGACCTGGGCTCGCCGGCCGCGGCGATGGTCGAGCCGCTGTTGCCGCGCGATCCGACCATGGAAGTGCTGCACCTGGCCGAGAGCCTGCAGCCGGCCGGCGGTCCGCAGCAGCGCGACGGGGTCTGGTTCGACCGCGCCGGCAAGGACGCGCTGCTGGTCGCGCAGACCCGCGCCGCCGGGTTCGATCCGACCGGGCAACAGCAGGCGGTGGACGCGATCCATGCCGCCTTCGCCAAGGCCAGCGCCGGCACCGGCAGCAAGCTGACCCTCACCGGGCCGGGCGCGTTCTCGGTGGAGATCGGCGGGCGCACCCAGAACGAGGCGCAGTGGATCGGCATGCTGGATACGCTGGGCCTGATCGTGCTGCTGCTGGTCGCCTACCGCAGCTGGAAGATCCCGGTGCTCGGCGTGCTGCCGCTGGCCAGCGCCGGCCTGGCCGGGCTGGGCGCGGTGGCGCTGCTGTTCGACGGCGTGCACGGCATCACCGTGGCGTTCGGCTTCACCTTGATCGGCGTAGTCCAGGATTATCCGATCCATCTGTTCAGCCATCAGCGGCCAGGCCTGGACCCGCGCGAGAACGCGCGCCACCTGTGGCCGACCCTGGCCACCGGCGTGGTGTCCACCTGCATCGCCTACGTCACCTTCCTGTTCTCCGGCGTGGACGGCCTGCGCCAGCTGGCGGTGTTCACCATCGCCGGGCTGCTGGTGGCGGCGCTGACCACGCGCCTGCTGCTGCCGGCGCTGATCGATCCCTCGCCGCGTGACCATGCCGATTCGCCGGCGCTGGCGCGGCTGTGGCGCGGCATCGCGCGGTTGCCGCGGCCGCGCTGGTCGCTGCTGCCGCTGGCGCTGCTCGCCGCGGCGGTGATCGCGTTCGCGCCGGGCCCGTTCTGGCAGAACGACCTGTCCAAGCTGACCCCGGTGCCGGCCGACGGCCTGGCCCGCGACGCGCATCTGCGCAAGGAACTGGGCGCGCCGGACGTGCGCTACGTGCTGGCCCTGCCGGCCGCGTCTGCCGACGCCGCGCTGGCCGCGTCGGAACGGCTGCGGCCGCGTCTGGATGCGCTGGTCGCGCGCGGTGAACTGGCCGGTTACGACATGGCCGCGCGTTACCTGCCCAGCGCGGCGACCCAGCAGCGGCGCCAGGCGGCCTTGCCGGATGCGGCGCAGGCGCGGGCGCTGACTGCCGCCGCGGTGGACGCCACGCCGTTCCGCGCCGATGCCTTCGCCCCGTTCCTGGCCGACCTGGAGCAGGCCCGCCGCGCGCCGCCGCTGACCGCGCGCGACCTGCACGGCACGCCGCTGGCGACCACGGTCGATGGCCTGCTGCTGGATCGCGCCGACCACGCCACCGCGCTGGTATCGCTGACCGGCCTGCGCGATCCGGCGCAGCTGGCCGATGCCGTGCAAGGCAGCGGCGCGCAGCTGATGGACCTGAAGGACGCCTCCGAATCGCTGGTCGCCGCCTACCGCGGGCGCGTGCTCGCCGCGCTCGGCATCGCCGCGCTGCTGCTTGCCCTGACCGTGGCGATCGCGCTGCGCACACCGCGCCGGATCGTGCGCGTGCTGCTGCCGATGGCGCTGACCACGCTGCTGATCCTGGCGATCCTGCGCGGTTGCGGGGTCGAACTGAACCTGTTCCACCTGATCGCGCTGATCCTGGCCGCCGGCCTGGGCCTGGACTACGCGCTGTTCTTCGACCACGCCGGCGACGACCGCGCCGACCAGCTGCGTACCCTGCACGCGCTGATCGTGTGCAGCCTGATGACGCTGCTGGTGTTCGCGCTGCTGGCCGCGTCCAGCATCCCGGTGTTGCGCGCGATCGGCAGCACCGTGGCGCTGGGCGTGCTGTTCAACTTCGTGCTGGCCTTGCTGATTTCGCGCGAGACTGCCAGCGACGCGTCCGCGTCCGCGGCGCATTAGGAGACGGCGAATGACCGAGCTTCCACGCGGACGCGCCGCGATCGCGGCGCTGGTGCCGCATCAGGGCCTGATGTGCCTGTGGGAAGACGTGGTGGCCTGGAACGCGCAGCGCATCGTGCTGCGCAGCCACGCGCACCGCGCCACCGAACACCCGCTGCGCAGCGGCGGCCGCCTGCGCGCGCTGCACCTGTGCGAATACGGCGCGCAGGCGATGGCGGTGCACGGCGGCCTGCTCGGCCGTGCCAGCGGCAAGCCGGTGCGCCCGGGCATGCTGGTGGCGCTGCGCGGGGTGCAACTGCATGTTGCCTACCTGGACGACCTGCCGGACGCGATCGAATGCGAGGCCGAGGTGCTGCTGCAGGCCGAGGACAGCCAGCAATACGGCTTCCGCATCGCGCATGGCGACCAGGTGCTGGCCGAAGGCCGTGCCACGGTGATGCTGGGCGCGGTGTAGCGGCGCCCGGTACCGATCATGCATGCGGGAACCCGCCGATGAAGGCGCTGAGAGCACCGAAACCGGGCGATCTTTTCTATATCCCCGCCGTCGATGCCGCCGATGCGCCCGGCTTCGTGATCGCACGCTACATCGAGCTCATACCGCCTGCGCTCGGTCATCTGGTCGAGGTGTTCGCCGATTTCCATACGCAGATCCCGGCATCCATCGCCCAGGTGGACAGGTCGCGCCGCCTGTTCCGGCCGATCTTCTGCAGCCTGCGGTTTTCGGCGATTCCGCGCTGGAAGATCCTCTTCAGCGATCCCGGCTATGCAAAAGCCGACTCCCGTTACGATGCGATCCAGTTCGCCTTCGAGACGGACCTCTGGATCGGAGGGACCAGCCATCCTGCGACGGCGGAGCGGCTTGCCGGCATCGAACCGTCCATCTGCTGGCGGATGGACCATCTGATGATCCGCGTCATTGCGCACTTGCGCGGCGCCATCGCCGAGAACGCATGCATGGAGCACTTTGCCCTGCCGGAAGACCTGCGTGTGGATAGCGAGGTTGCGCTCGAACGGGTAAGAAAGGCTGCGCACAACATGCAGACGCTGCTCGGCAGCAAATAATCGATCGCCCGATCTTGGCGGCGCAAGATGCACCGCCGCAACGTGGAGGCGCGCCCGGCGGGTGCCGGCCACTGACCCTGCACATCGCCGTGTTCTACGATGAAGGGTCACGCAGCCAACGCAACACGGAGAATGTGCGCATGACCGATCCTTCGACGAAACGCCGCGCCCTGGTCACCGGCGGCAGTGGCGACCTTGGCGGTGCGATCTGCCGGCGCCTGGCCGCGGACGGGCTGCATGTGATCGTGCATGCCAACGGCAACCTGGCGCGCGCCGCGGCGGTGGTGCAGGACATCGCCACCGCCGGCGGCAGCGCCGAGGCGGTGGCGTTCGACGTGGCCGATGCCGACGCCAGCGCCGCCGCGCTGGCGGCGCTGCTGGAGGCCGGGCCGATCCAAGTGGTGGTCAACAACGCCGGCATCCACGACGACGCGCCGATGGCCGGGATGAACGCGGCGCAATGGCACCGGGTCATCGACGTGTCGCTGCACGGTTTCTTCAACGTGACCCAGCCGCTGCTGCTGCCGATGGCGCGCACGCGCTGGGGCCGCATCGTCAGCGTGTCGTCGGTGGCGGCGGTGCTCGGTAATCGCGGGCAGACCAACTACGCCGCGGCCAAGGCCGCGCTGCACGGCGCCAGCAAGTCGTTGGCGCGGGAGATGGCCAGCCGCGGGATCAGCGTCAACGTGGTCGCGCCCGGAGTGATCGAAGGCGCGATGGCCGGCGAGGCGTTCGCGCCGGAGGCGATCAAGCAGCTGGTGCCGGCCGGCCGTCCCGGCAGGGCCGACGAGGTCGCCGCGCTGGTCGGATTCCTGTGCTCGGACGCGGCCGGCTACATCAACGGCCAGGTGATCGGCATCAACGGCGGCATGGGCTGAGGCCCCGCGCCGCGGCACTTGGAATCGCGGCGGGCCGGGCCTATAGTCGGGTCATGTCCGCCGTGCCTGCCACCAAGAAGCGCCCCAGCCGGATCCCGGGCGGGACGGTTGCGACCGTCTCCGAACTCAAGGACCGGACCTATGCCGTGTTCACCGGTTCCGGCGTGCGCGTGGACCTGCAGGCGTTCTTCAACAGCGAGTCCGGGCGCCAGGCGGTGAGCAAGGTGGCGCGCACGGTCCGCGGCCGCGTCGAGGCGAAGCGCGCCAAATAGCCGCAGGGGCAAGGAATGCCTTTCAACCAATTGCTGTTGCCGCTGATCGGCGGTTACCTGTTCGTCAACTTCACCTTCATCACCTCCTACTGGGCCTCGCGCCAGGGCAAGGAGCAGCTGCTGATGGCGTCGGCGCTGGTCGGCATCGTCGCGCTGGCGGCGGCGCGGGTGCTGGCGGTGCTGCTGATGGCCACCGCGTGGGGCCGCGAGGCCTGGCAGGTGCTGCATCTGGTCGCGCCGTATCCGGGCATCGGCACCGCCTTGCTCGCCTTCCTGCTGTGCCTGGCGCTGCGCGTGTGGATCAACTGGTTCTGGCCGCGCGACGAGGCGGCGCTGTGGCTGTACGGCACCGGTACCTACAACAGCCTGGAGCGGTTGTTCTTCCTCAGTGTGCTGCGCGTGGAGCAGGTCCGCACCCGCGGCTTCGTCGCCGAACTGGCGCTGCGCACGCTGTGGCATCCGCCGTTGCGCCTGGGCCGCTGGCTGTCGCGCCTGCTGGCGCCGCGCGCGGCCGCGGAACAGACCACGGTGGATGCGCATCCAGCCGACCGCCTGGACGCGCTGGAGACCAGCGACGGCCTGCTCGCGCCGGTGCCGGTGCTGCTGTCGCTGAAGGATCGCAAGGTCTATGCCGGCTGGCTGGAATGGATTCCGCCGCTGCGCGCCGACGCCTCGCCGTACCTGCGCCTGATCCCGGTGTGGAGCGGTTACCGCGATGCGCAGACATTGCGGGTAGTGGTGACCGAGAACTACTCCGAGGACATCTTCTCCGGTTCCGAGCTGCCGGCGGCGAAGGTGATCTCCACCGGCGACATCGCCAATGCCAGCCTGTTCGATCCGGACGTGTTCGACCGGTTCGGCAGCGAGGCAACGCCGCCGGAGCCGGACGACGGGCAAGCGGAGGATGGAGCGAAACCGTTGCAGTGAACCCAGGTGACGCGGCGCAGCGCAGCATGCGCCGCCGGCGCTCACGCGGCGCGCGCGTACCAGGTATCGGCCAGCGAGCTCTCGCCTTCCAGCATGTCGGCCAGCAGCGCGTCCAGGCCGTGGTCGTCGATCTGCGGATGCTGCGCGCGCGCCTGGCTCAGCACTTCGCGCGCCAGCCAGCTCATCCGCGCGACGTTGCCGCGCAGGCGCGCCAGGAAGGCGGCGTCGTCCAGCACCTCGCGCAGTGCCGCGTTGAGCTGGTGGAACCAGCCGATCAGGTATTGGTCGAGCAGTCGGCCATCGGCTTCCGGCCGGCCTTGCGCCTCGTTGTGCCGGCCCCAGTCGCGCAGCAGCGCCTGCATGCCCAGGTTGAGCGCGCGCGCGCGGCCGAAGTCCGGCCGCAGCCGGCCCAGCATCGGCAGATCGGCGATGCGCTCGGAGAAGTACAGCGGCGCCAGCAGCGCCCAGTAGTAGGTGTAGTCCCAGATCACCTTGACCGGCATCACCTGCGCGTCGCCGAACAGCGGGTACTGGTCCTGGTACAGGGTCAGGGTGTTCTCGTAGAACGAGAAGTACAGCTGCTGGTACAACTCGGCGTAGGGCGCGATGTTGCGGCCGGCGCGATCGAGTCCGATCAGTTCGCAGATGTAGGTGTTGGAGATGGCGATGAAGTCGCTGCCCGGCGAATAGAACGGATCCAGGAACACGCCGGCTTCGCCGGTCAGCGCCCAGCGCTGCGCCGAGAACACCTGCTTGCAGCCATAGGAGAACTTGCGCAGGAACAGGAAGTCCTGCAGCGTGTGCTGGCTGTGTTCGAGCGTGCGCGCGACCTGCGGCTGGTGCGTGTGCAGCCAGGCCATCGCTTTTTCGTGCGTGTTCATCGTCTCCAGCGGATGCATCGCCGCATCGCAGACGATGCCCAGCGAATGCGCGCCGGAGGACAGCGGAATCAGCCAGAACCAGTAGCCCGGGCCGCACATGTGGTTGGTCGAACGCCAGCGGTCCGGCGGGGTGCAGCGCTGCAGCCAGTCGCTGTCCTGCGACCAGGCATTGGGATCCACCAGCCCGTCCACCCGCCACCACACCGCGTTGGCGTTGTGCGCGTTGTCCTGGGCCAGGCCCAGCTTGCGCTTGAGCAGGCCGGCGCGGCCGCTGGCGTCCACCACCCAGCGCGCGCGCAGCGTCGCCGCTTCGCCGTCGCGCTCGTAGCGCACCTGGTGGTCGGCGTCGTCGTCGGCCAGGTCGATGCCGCGCACCGTGCAGCCGTCGATGAAGTCGATATCCAGCGCGCGTGTGCGTTCGCCGAGGAAATTCTCGAAGCGGCCGCGGTCGATCTGCCACGACGGCGTCGGCAGCAGCCGGCTCACGCCCAGTTCGGTGCAGCGGTCGATGTCCTCGCGCCGGTCGGAGAAGAAGAAGCGGAAGCCGAACTTGCGGATCTGCTCGGTTTCCAGGTGTTCGCGCAGGCCGAGCACGCTGGAGAAATAGTGCGCGCCAATCTCCACCGAGGATTCGCCGACCTTGAACGCGGCCTCGCGCACCGGGTGCGCGCGCCGTTCCAGCACGCCGATGCGCAGCTGCGGATCGCGCTGGCGCAACTGCAGCGCCAGGGTCAGCCCGGCCAGGCCGCCACCGACGATGACCACATCCGCATGCCGTTCGTTCATGTCGTTTCGTCCTTGTCGAAAGGGGTGGGCTTGGCCGCGAACTCGCCGGCCGCGTCGTCGATCAGCACCGGGTTGGCGCGGGCGCGGCGGTATTCGCGAACCACGTGGCCGTACTGCCACACCTGCGCGATCACGTGCGAGGTGATCTTCCACAGGTCGCGCACCAGGCGGAAATGGCTCTTGCGGAAGCTGCCCGGGGTCTGGTTGGCGTAGCGGGTTTCGATCGGCACCGCGACCACGCGCGCGCCGGCCTGGCGCGCGGCGGAGATCAGCAGTTGCGCCTCGAACACGAAGCCCTCGCCGGGCACGTTCGGCAGGGTGTACACCGCCTGCGGATACAGGCGCTGCCCGCTCTGGCTGTCGACCAGGCGGAAGCCGCAGCCCCAGGCGATGCCCCAGTCGCCGAAGTCGTTGCCGATGCGGCGGATGGTCGGCTGGCTGGCGCGCTTGCGCAGGCGCGCACCGACGATCACGCAGCCGGGGTGGCGATTGGCCGCGGCCAGCAGGCGCGGGAAATCGGCGGCGCTGTGCTGGCCGTCGCCGTCCATGGTCATCACCGCGCGCGCGCCCTGGCGCTGCGCCTCGGCAAAGCCGCTGCGCAGCGCGGCGCCCTTGCCGCGCCGCTGCGGATGGCGGATCAGGGTCACCGGCAGGTCGGCGATGCAGTCGCTGGTGCCGTCGTCGGAGCCATCGTCGACCACGATCACCCGCGGGCAGTGCGCCAGCGCGTCGCTGACCACTTCGCGGATGCGCAGAGATTCGTTCAGCGCCGGAATCAGGATCGCGGCATCGGCGGCGCTCAGCGCGATCCGGCTCACGCCTGCAACTCCACCTGCAGGCAGCGGCCGCCACCGGCATCCAGCGTGCAGCCGGCGGCGCCGGCGGCCAGTGCGTCGAACAGCGCCAGCATCGGCGCCATCGCGTTGCCGGCGGCATGCCGCGCGAGGGCGCCGCTGCCGGCGACGGCGTCGCCATCGGCCAGGCGCACGTGCAGGCGCGGCTTGCCGGGCAGCGCCGCGGCGCCGAGCACCAGCGCGCCGCCGAGCAGGCCGTCGCTGTGCGAGACGCGGCCGAGCGGACCGGTCGAGCGGCTGTCGTAGCCGGCCAGCAGCACCGCCGCCTCGCCGGCCGCCAGCTGCGACAGCGCTTCCAGCAGCCCCTGCGCGAAGCTGGCGTGGTGCGCGCTGATCGCGGTCGCTGCGGCGGTGGCGCCGGCGCCGATGGTCCAGTAGCCGGCGGCGGCGTTGTGCACCGAGTTGTGGAACTTGGTCGGCGAGATCGCCAGCGGATCACTCGCCAGGGTGGTGCACATGTAGTCGGTGATCGCCAGATCGCCGTGGGTAGAGGTGAACACCGACGGCAGCGTGGCCGGATCGCGGCCGGCGTCCTGGCACGCGGCCAGCGCCACTTCCAGCGACACCGCCACCGTGTCCGGCGCGCGGCGCCGTTCGTTGGGCGCCAGCAGTTGCGACGCCGGCCGCGCCGGCGTCTCGATGAGGCCGCCGCTGCCGGCGGCGAACGCGCGTGCGGCCGCCCAGCTGGGCAGGCCCGCGGTCCAGAAACCGATGCCTTCGATCGTCGCGGTCAACATCGGCGTGCTCATGCGCGGCCGAACAGCAGCGAGCAGTTGTTGCCGCCGAAGCCGAAGGAATTGTTCATCGCGTAACGGACCTGTGCGTGGGCATTGGCGAAGCGGATCTGCGGGCCGCATTCGGGATCGGGCTGCTCGCTGTTGAGGGTGCCGGGGAGCAGGCCGTCGCGCAGCGCCAGCAGCGCGAAGACCGACTCGACGATACCGGCCGCGCCCAGCGTATGCCCGGTCCAGGCCTTGGTCGAACTGGCATGCAGCGTGGCCGGGAACAGCACGGCGACGGCGGCGGCCTCGATGCTGTCGTTGGCCGGCGTGGCGGTGCCATGCAGGTTCAGGTAGCCGATCTCGGCAGCGTCCACGCCGGCGCGCTGCAGCGCGCTGCCCATCGCCAGGCGCGCGCCCAGGCCCTGCGGGTGCGGCGCGGACATATGGTGCGCGTCGCTGGATTCGCCATAGCCGCACAGCAGCGCCAGCGCCGGCGGCGCGTCGGCGGCATCGGTACGCTCCAGCAGTGCGTAGCCGCCGGCTTCGCCCAGCGACAGCCCGATCCGGCGCACGTCGAACGGCCGGCACAGCTCCGGCGACACCAGCTGCAGCGCGTTGAAGCCGAACAGCACGCTGCCGCACAGCGTGTCCACGCCGCCGACCAGCGCCGCATCCACCACCCCGGCGGCGATCAGCCGCGCCGCCTGCGCGAACACCTTGGCGCTGGACGAACAGGCGGTGGCGACGGTGATGCACGGTCCGCGCAGGCCGCTGGCGGCGCGCACGAAATCGCCCAGCGAATGCGGCGTGTGCACGATCGGCCGCTCCAGGTCGGCGGGGAATCGCGCGCCCTCGGCGTCCTGTTCGAGCCGGGTATAGGCCTCTTCGCTAGCGCCGATGCTGGAAGTGGACGTGCCCATCACCACCGCCACGCGCTCGGCGCCATGGCGCTGCGCGGCGGCGGCGACCTCCTCGCGCAGGCCGTCCTGCTGCAGCGCCAACCAGGCCAGGCGGTTGTTGCGGCAGTCCCATGCGGCCAGCGCCGGCGGCAGCGACAGCGTTTCCAGCGCATCCACGCGGCCGATCCAGCAGGGCAGTGGCTGCGCGCCGAAATCGTTGCGGCGCAGGCCGCTGCGGCTGTCGCGCAAGGCCGTGGCCTGAGCCTGCAATCCGCTGCCGAGCGCGGTGGTCGCGGTGTACGCACGAATTGCGACGGGTGCCATGCGGGGCGACGGGGACGCTTCGGTCACGCGATATTCCGTAAAGGACGAGTCGCAGGAGTATATCGGCGCGTTCCGCAACGCCGTGAAGCGCGTGCGCCCACGGCGAATGTGAACGGGCACGGCGCGTGCATTTATAAATGCAGCGCGGCGCGTGCGCTTTCGCCGCTGGCGCATTTCCTCCACAATCGCTTGCCTTTCCACGCCAGGCGCACGCCACGGGCATGCAAGCCTACGTCTACAAAAGCCAACGCAAGCCGGACACCTATCTCTACCTCGCCGCGCGCGACGACTTCGGCTGTCTGCCGCAGCCGCTGCTGGCGTCGTTGCAGCCGCTGGTGTTCGTGCTGGACGTGGCGTTGACCGCCGAACGCACCCTGGCCCGGGCCGACCCCGCGGCGGTCCGCGCGAACCTGGCCGGCTGCGGTTTCCATCTGCAATTGCCGCCGCTGCCCGACGGCCGGACCGATCGACACGATGACTGAATCCCCCTTCCGCGCGCGCGCTCCCTGGATCGCCGCCGCGCTGGGCGCGTCGCTGGCGCTGGTCGCCGGGTTCGGCCCGCTGGCCGCGGCGCTGGGCGCGTGGCTGGCGCAGCCGGCGTTCGCACTGGCGCTGTCCTGGTCCCGCGGCAGCCGGCCGCGGCCGGCCAGCGTGCAGGCGCTGGGCCGCGATCTGCTGCCGCTGCTGGCGCTGTGGGCCGGCGGACTGGGCCTGGTCGCGCTGCTGGTGGCCTGGCCGCTGGCGGCGCTGCGCGACAGCGGCAGCCTGGCCGCGGCGCTGGCGCTGAGCGTGGCCGCCAGCGCCGCGCTGCTCGGGCTGTGGCGCACCTGGCCGCTGTGGCACGGTAGCGAATGCGAGGGCGGCGCGCTGGGCGCGCGCTGGCATGCGCTGGCGCAGCAGGACGTGCAGGCCTGGCGCGGCCTGGCGGTGGCGGCACTGGTGTTGCTGCTGGCCGGCGTCGGCGTGCTGCTGGCCTGGCCCGAGCTGCTGGCCGCCGCCGCGCGCTGGCCGCTGGCGCTGGCCTATGCGCTGCTGTCGCCGCTGCTGCACGCGTTGCTGCAGCGCGTGGCGGCGCCGCAGGCGCTGCCGCAGCCGGTGCGGGCCACCTCGGCGGATTTGTTCGCCGAACTGAGCGCCAATGCCGCGCCGCGCGAGGACGAAGCGGCGCCGCCGGCGGACGAGCTGCATGCGGCGCTGTACGACGCCGCGCGCGGCGGCCGCGTGGACCGCGCGCTGCAACTGCTGCAGTCCGGCGCCGACCCGCATGCGCTGCCGGCGCCGGACTGGCGCGACCAGCGCAGCCTGCCGGTGCTGGCCGCGGTGTTGCCGGACCTGCGCCTGCTGCGCGAGCTGATCGTGCGCGGGGTGGACGTCAACCAGCCGCACCTGGGCATGACCCCGCTGCTGGCCGCCACCCGCGACAGCTGGCACGGCCGTCCCGAAGCGGTGATGACCCTGCTCGCCAACGGCGCCGATCCGCGCGCCAGCGACAGCGACGGCAACACCCCGCTGCACCACGCCGCGCGCAGTTCCGATCCGGGCGTGGCGGCCTTGCTGCGCGATGCCGCGGCCGAGCTGGACGCGTTGAACCGCGACGGCCTGACCCCGCTGGCGGTGGCCTGCCACGTCGGCAACTGGCGCATGGGCAAGTTCCTGCTCGAGCGCGGCGCCAAGCCGGAACCGGCCGAGGGCAGCCCGGTGCTGCTGGCCGCCGCCGGTACCGAGGAAGACGATCCGGCCGGCGTGCAGATGCTGCTCAAGCACAAGGCGCGGGTCGATGCGCGCGATCGCCAGCGCCGCAGCGCCTTGCACGAGGCGGCGCAGGCCGGGCATGTGGAAATCGTCGATGCGCTGCTCGGCGCCGGCGCCAACCTGGAGGCGCGCGACGCCCTGGGCCGCACGCCGTGGCTGGAAGCCGCGCGGCATGGCCGCGTCGCGGTGCTCGAACACCTGCTGCCGCACAAGCCCGACCTTGGCGCGGTCGATGGCGACGGGCGCAACGCGGTGCTGCTGGCCTGCACCGCCGACCAGGTCTCGCCGGGCCTGATCCGGCGCCTGCTGGAGCTGGGCATCGCGGCCGCGCAGCCGGATCAGAGCGGTCGCCGCGCGGTCGATCTGGCCGCCGAGGCCGGGCGCTGGGCGATCGTGTCCGCGCTGGATCCCGACTATCCGTTGCCGGCCGCGGTCAGCGACGGCCAGGGCGAGGTCGGCAGCGCCAGCCTGCCGGACCGGCCGCCGCTGGAACTGCTGCGCGAAGGCCTGCAACTGGGCCAGCGCGACGGCCTGGCGGCGCTGGCGCGGCTGTGCGCGGCCGACGAACTGGGCGCGCTGTTGCACGACCCGCACCTGGCGCTGAATCCGCAGGCGGTGGAGTGGCTGCTGGCGCATGGCGCCGCGCCGGACGTGCTCGATGCCTGCGGCGACACGCCGATGTTCGCGCTGCTCTCGCGCGGCGTGGAAGCGGTGCCCAGCCTGCAGGCGATGCTGCGCCAGGGCGTGTCGCCGGCCGGCCGCGGCGGCCTGACCCGGCTGCTCGCCGCCTGCGCCCAGCACGACCACGCCTCGCGCGCGCTGGAGCAGTTCGCGCTGGAATTGCTCGAACGCGGCGCCGACCCGTTCGCGCCGTCGCCGGCCGGCGATCCGCCGCTGGCGCTGGCGGTGCGCCTGGGCTGGCTGCGCCTGCAACTGCAACTGCTCGAACGCGGCGCCGACCGCGAGGCGCGCGACAGCCACGGCATGACCGCGCTGCACCTGGCCGCCGCGCTCGGCCGCGAGGCTTCGCTGAAGCTGCTCATCCAGCAGGGCGCCTCGCCGGAGGCGCGCGCCGCCGACGGCCAGACCCCTCTGGGCGTGGCCCTGGCCAGCGGCCGCCGCGACCTGGCCGACTGGCTGGACTGGCGGATCTGGCCGTTGCCGCGGCGCCCGCTGCGCGAGGCCGACCTGCCGGCCGCGGCGATGGTCGGCGACGCCGACGCGATCCGCCGCCTGATCGACCTCGGCCTGCCGGTGGACGCGATCGACGCGCAGGGCTGCACCGCGCTGCTGCGCGCCGCCGGCGGCGGCCATGCCGCGGCAGTGGACCTGCTGCTGGCGCGCGGCGCCAACCTGCAGCACGCCGCGGGCAGCGGCGCCACGCCGTTGTCGGCGGCGGTGAGCATGCGCCAGACCGAGATCGTCGCTGCGCTGCTGGCCGCCGGCGCGCAGATCGAACACCGCCTGCCCGGTGGCGTCACCGTGCTGATGCTGGCCTGCGCGCTGGGCCTGCCGGACATCGCCGCGCGCCTGCTGGCGGCCGGCGCCGACGTGCATGCCGGCGACGCGCAGCAACTGGCGCCGCTGCACTGCGCCGCGCTGTACGGCTTCACCGCGCGCGACAAGTCGCGCCTGCTGGCGTTGCTGGACACCTTGTTGCTGGCCGGCGCCGAAGCCGACCGCAGCGCCGCCGGCGGGGTCACGCCGTTGCTATTGCTGCTCGGCGCGCGCGCCGAACCGGGCACCGCCTGCGAGGAGCCGGTGGTGCTGGCCGGGGTGGAGCGCCTGCTCGACGAGGACGTGAGCCTGGACGTGCAGGACCCGCGCGGTTTCGGCCCGCTGCACCTGGCCGCGCTGCACGGCCTGCCGCTGCTGGTGCAGCGCCTGCTGCGCGCCGGTGCCGACCCGGACCTGCGCGATACCCTGAACCGCCCGCCGCGCGAGATCGCGGTGATGCGCGGCTTCGTCGACGTCGCCGGCCAGTTCCAGCCGGCGCTGCCGGGCGTGTCGTCGATGGCGCGGTTCCTGCGCGAAGGCCGCTAGGCGAGGCGGCGCTTCACGCGTCGGGCCGCAGGCGTGAGCCGTTGGCGCGGTGCCCGCGCGGCGTCGCTTCCGCCGCGGCACCGCAAAAAAAAGCCCGCCGGATGGCGGGCCAATCGAGCCTTCAACACCTGCGCGGGAAGGGATCCTCCCGCGCCCGTCGGTGCGGCGGCGAACGGCGCCGCCGCGTGCCGATCACTGCCGCGCCACCACGGTCAGGCCGCTGTAGCTGCCGCTCAGACGCACGTAGTAAGTGCCCGCGCTGGACGGGGTGATGCGGACCGTCTGCGTGGTGCCGGCGCGGGTGGAGCGGGCGGCGTAGCTGCTGCTGGTCGGCACCGTGCCCGCCGACACGTACATCGCCACGTTGCCGGTGCCGCCGAAGGTCATGAAGCTGACCGCTGTGCCGGCGGTGGCCTGGAAGCTGTACAGCGCGTCGCCGCCCTGGCTGCCGATGCCACGCATCTCGACCTTGTTGGTCAAGGTCTTGGTCGGTGGCACGCAGCTGCTGTCAGACGGCTGGCACGGCGGCGTGGTCGCCATCTGCAGCAGCATGTCGACATCCAGGATGCCGGCGCCGATCGGCGTGGTGGTGGCGATCGCCACCGGGAACGGCCGCGCGCTGGCGCGCAGCAGGTCGCGCATGGCGGTCCAGGTGAGCGGGGTCGGGGCGATGCTCTGCACCATCGCCACCGCCGCGGCCACGTGCGGGGACGCCATCGAGGTGCCGGCCATGCCGCCGATCTGCCAGTCGCCGGTCGGGCTCTGCGTGCCGCCGTTGAGCACCTGGAAGATGTAGCCGTTCGGATTGCCGTCGACATCGCCGCCGCCGCCCGGCGCGGCGATGTCCACGCGGGTGCCGTAGTTGGAGTAGCTGGCGCGGCCGCCGTTGACGCGCGAGGCGCCGACGCTGATCACGCCGTTGCAGGAGGACATGGTGTAGGTGGCGGCGTTGGCGTTGGAGTTGCCAGCGGCGACCACGATGATCGTGCCCTTGGCGTTGATCTGGTCGATCGCGTCCTGGTAGATCTGCGGGCAGGTATCCGGACCGCCGCTGCCCAGGCTCATGTTGATCACCTCGGCCGGGTTCGGATTGGTCGGCAGGCCGGCCACCGGCAGGCCCGCGGCCCACAGCATGCCGTCGGCGATGTCGCTGCCGAAACCGCCGCAGGAACCGAGCACGCGCACCGGTACGACCTTGGCGCCGTAGGCCAGCCCAGCGGTCGCCAGGTTGTTGTTGGTGACCTGGGCGATGGTGCCGGAGACATGGCTGCCGTGCCACGAGCTCGGCTCCGGGGCGTTGCCGGATGCGCCGAGCGCGGTGCAGTAGTCGGCCTCGACCCAGTCGCCCAGGTCGTAGCCACCGGGCACGCGGCCATCGCTGTCGCGGCGCGAGACGCGGTGGTCGGTGATCATGTCGTAGCCCGGCAGCACGTTTGCGGCCAGGTCGGGGTTGTCCTTGACCACGCCGGTGTCGACCACCGCCACCACCACGCCCTGGCCGGTGGAGCGGGTCCAGCCCTGCTCGGCGTTGACCCCGCCGACCGGGTCGTGGAAGTTCCACTGCAGCTGAGCGTAGGCCGGATCGTTGGGAGTGGTGGAGGCGGCGGCCGCGACGGCGGCCGGCAGGCGCACGCTGGCCTCGTCCAGGCGCCGGTACAGCCGGTCGACCTGTACCGACACCACCGACGGGTCGGCCTTCAGTTCATTGATGAAGGCGGTGCGCTCGCTGTCGCTGAGGTGGCGCGAGGTCTGCACCACGTGCCAGCCCGGCACGGCCATGTCGCGCAGCACGGTGGCGCTGACCGCGCTGCGTGCCGGCACGCCGGCGCTGGCGCTCTTGGCGCGCTGCATGCCGCTGCGCGCGACCGCGCTGCTGAGGGTGGTGGCCAGCAGGCTGCGCGCCTGGGCGCCGCCCTCGCGGGTCTTGACGATGAAGCGCTGGCCCAGGTCGTTGGCGGTGGCCGCCTGCGGCGTCGGGCCGCGCACGCCGCCCAGGCCGATGGTGGGAGAAGCCGCCTGCGCGGCACCGGCGAACAGGACAGCGGCGAGCGCGGCGGCGAGCGTGTTGGAGGACGTCATCTGCAGATCCTAGAAATGAAGAGGGGTAAGGAAAGAACCGCGGCGCGCGCGGCGCCGCGGCGGGTCACAGGTCCACGCCCACGCCGATGCCGGCGGAGGATTCGCCGCTGCTGAAGGCGCCGCCCAGGCTGAAGGACGCGCGCTCGCCGATCTTCTTGGCATAGCCGATCGACAGCGCCTGCTGGCCGCCCTGGAAGCCGGCGCCGACCGACACGCGCCCGCGCGGGCTCTGCGTGCCGGCGGCGTTGACCGCCATGTTCAGCATCGCCGCGCTCATCGCGCCCAGCTTGTCCATGCGCCGGTCCATGCCGTCCAGGCGATGTTCGGTGTCGGTGCGCAACTGGTTGAAGCTGTCGTCCAGCGCGGTGATGCGGGTGTTGGTGTAGGCGTTGGCGCTGCTCAGGGTGGCGCTGTCGCCGGCGCGCATCTGCGCCACGTTGGCCGCATCGGTGCCGGCGCTGCCGGCGGCGACGTTGCTGACCTGGCGTTCGTTGCCGGCGCTGCCGACCGACACGGTGTTGGCGCGATCGGCGACCGAACCCTGGCCCAGGGCGACCGCATTGTTCGCGGTGACCGACGCGCCCTGGCCGAGCGCGGTGCCGGACGCGGAACTGACGCTGGCGCTCTCGCCCACCGCCACCGCGTTGGTCGCGACCGCCGCGACGCGCGCGTTGGCGCCGACCGCGGTGCTGCCGTCGGCGTTGACCTTGGCGTTGGCGCCGATCGCGGTGTCGTTGGGGCCGTAGGCCAGCGATTGCGTGCCCAGCGCCAGGCCGTTCTCGCCGTTGGCGGTGGCGCCGGGGCCCACGGCCACCGCGTTGGTACCGGCGCCGGTGCTGGGCGCGGTTGTCTCGCCACCGCCGACGCTGATGCTGCCGGAGCCACCGGAACCGCCGATGGCGTCCAGGCGGTTGCCGAATCCGGTCAGGGCGCTATCGAGCGCGCCCATCGCCGAGCCCAGATCGGTGTAGTGCGAGCCCTGCACCAGGTAGTTGCCGCCGATCAGGTTGCCATTGGCGTCGACCACGCTGCCGGCGCCGAACGCGGCGGCGACGTTGCGCAGCTGCGCCAGGTTGACCGCATCGGTGTCCTGGGTGCCGGCGGCCAGGTTGGTGAGCTGGCGCTCGGCGCCCGCCGCACCGATGGATACGGTGTTGTCGCGTTCGGTGACCGAGCCGGCGCCCAGGGCCACGCTGTTGTTGGTGATGGTCGAATGGCCGTCGACGAAGGCGGAATTGCCGACGCGGGCGCCGGCGCCGATCGCGATCGAGTGGTCGCCGAACACGTCCGCGCCGGTGCCCACGGCGATGCTGTCGTAGAACAGCACCGGCGTGTCGAGGAAGAATTCGCCGTTCCACACCATCGCCCCGCCAATGGCCAGGCTGCGGGTGCCGCCGGCCCAGGAGCCGTTGCCGAGCGCGGTGGCGCCGACGCCGAGGGCGAGCGCGGCTGGGCCGACCGCGGTGCCGTCGTCGCTCTGCGCGAACGCGCTGGGGCCGATGGCCACGCTGTGGGTGCCCCAGGCGCGCGCGCCATTGCCGAAGGCGGTGGCCCACTCGGCGATGGCCTGGCTCTGCGCGCCCACCGCCACGGCGGCGTACTGGTTGGCCAGCGCGGTGGAGCCGACCGCCACGGTGCGCTGGGAACTGGCCTCGGCCAGCGCGCCGACCGCGGTCGCGTTGTAGGCGGTGGCCAGCGCGCCGCCGCCCAGCGCGGTGGACAGCGGGCCGGTGGCCTGGGTGGCCTGCAATTGGAATCCTTCGGAGCCGAAGCCGTCTTGGCCCACGTCGACGATGCCGCCGACGGCGACGCTGGAACGGTCGCTGGCGATCGCGCCGGCACCGGCGGCCACGTTGTACGTGCCGCCGGCCTGGGCGCCGGCGCCCAGCGCGGTCGCGGCCACACCGGTGGCCGAGGTCTGCTGCAGGATCACCACGCCGCCGGACAGGTACGAGTAATCCACGTCGAGCGTGCCGCCGATCGCGGTGGTGGAGATCTCGGTGGCCAGGCTGTTGTGGCCGACCGCCAGCGCATGATTGGCGTAGCTGACCGCGCCGGCGCCGAGCGCGACGGTGCCGGTGCCGACCGCGGAGGCGGCTTCGCCCGCCGCCAGCGCCTCTTCGCCGTCGGCGTAGGCGCCAGCGTTGCTGCTGTCGCTGCCGGTGGCCTGAAGATAGAAGTCGGCGCTGCTGGCGTCCGCCGGCACCGCGTCGGTCGCCGCGGTGGTCTGCGCGGCGGGCGCGGTCGTGGCCGGCGCGATCGCCGCGGCGCCCGTGGCCTGTGCCATGGCCGGCGTGGCCAGGCACAGCGCGCAGGCCAGCGCCAGCAGGTTGCGGGCGCGGACGGGCGTGGTGCCAGCAACGCTGCGACGGGTCGGATGGCGGGCGGCGGTGCCGCGCATGGCAGTGCATTCGTTCATGGCGATCTCTGGCTACGTGAAACGGCGAGGCAGAAGGTGACGTCGGCGGCGCGCAAGCGCCTCCGCATCGGTCGGGAGTGGTCTGGGAGTGGCGCCGTCGTCCCCGGGCGCATTCCGTAACGCGAACTTAGGCCGGCCGTCATTGGCTTGTCACCTGCAAGTTCTCGCAGGATCATCATCGAAATCTCACTGAACCGGGTCCGGCGCGAGGCAGCATGGTGAAATCGTTCTGGACCTGGCTCGGCCGGGCGCCGCTCACCGACGAGGTGGACCGGCGCAACGCGCGGGTGATCCAGCTGCTGCTGCTGTTCCTGGCGGTGACCATCCCCGCCACGCTGGTGGTCGCGCTGGTCCTGGCATGGCCGCAGCTGCGCGGGCAGGCGGTGCCGCCGGGCCTGGTCATCTCGCTGACGATGAGTCTGCTGATCGGCGTGTGCGCGGGCATCGGCTTCGTGCGCGTGCGCCAGGGCGCGTTGCGCGGCGCCGTGCGGCTGGTGCTCGGGGCGATGCTCGGCTCGCTGCTGGTCAACGCCGCCATCCATGGGTTCCAGAAACAGCTGCCGGACCAGTTGGCGCAGATGCTGATGCTGATCCTGGCCGGCCTCGTGCTCGGGCGCCGCGCGCTGTGGATGACCTTCGCGGCGTTGTTGCTGATGCTCGGCGTCGGCGTCGGCCACGATGCGCTGCTCGAACTGGCCGACACGCCGGCGCAGGCGTTCTACAACGTGCTGCCGGTATTGTTCAGTTATCTGCTGGTGGCGGCGCTGCTGGACCGCACCACCGAGGCGCTGCGCGAGAGCCTGCGCGAATCCAATGCGCGCGGCCAGCGCCTGCAGCAGGAGATGCTGGAACGCGAGCGCGCCCAGGCGCAGCTGATCCACGCGCAGAAGCGCGAGATCACCGAGCGCATGGCCAGCGGCCTGGCCCACGACTTCAACAACATCCTGGCGGTGATGTCCGGGTTCGCCGCGGCGCGCCACGACGACGACGCGGCCAGCGCCGCCGAGCGCATCGCGCAGCTGGAGGACAACCTGGCCGCGGTGGAGGAGTCGGCCGAGCGCGGCATGGCCGTGGTGCGACGCCTGCTGCGCTTCAGCCGCCGCGATCCCGAGCACGTCGAGCGCTTCGATGCCGCCGCCGCGGTGGAGGCGCTGCAACCGATGCTGCGGCAGTTGCTGGAAGCGCGCATCGTGTTGCGTTGCCAGTTGCCCGCGGCGGCGGCGCCGATCCGCTTCGAACGCAGCCAGTTCGACCTGATGCTGTTGAATCTGGCTTCCAACAGCCGCGATGCGATCGCCGACCGCGGCCATTTCGACATCGCCGTCGCGCGCGAGGACGGCTGGACCGTCATCGAGGTCGCCGACGATGGCCAGGGCATGCCGGCGGACGTGGCGGCGCGGGCGTTCGAGCCGTTCTACAGCACCAAACCCGCCGACAGCGGCACCGGGCTGGGCCTGGCGGTGGTGCGCGACCTGGTGGTGCGCGCCGGCGGCCGCATCCAGGTGCACAGCGAACCCGGTGTGGGGACCCGGTTCCGCATCGCCTTGCCGGGCGCGGATGCGACGGCCGGCAAGGCGCCCGCTCAGCCGGCGGGATCGAGGATGTAGCCCTTGCCGTGCACCGCCGCCAACGGCAGGGCGGCGCCGCAGCGGCGCTGCGCTTTGCTGCGCAGGCGGTGCACCATGGAATCGAGCCGGTGCGCGTCGAAGTCGTAGACGCGGTCGGTCAGCGCGGCGATCAAGGCTTCGCGCGGCACCAGCAGGCCGGGCTGCTCGAGCAGACGCCGGCACAGGCGCCGCTCGCTTTCGGTGAGCGCGGCGGCGGCGCCGGACGGGGCCAGCAGGCACCAGCCGTCCTCGCTCAGCTGCCAGCGTCCGCGTGCCGGTTCCGGCGCCGTGCGCGCCAGGCGCCGGGTCAGGCTGTGCAGGGTCGCAGCCAGCAGGTCGATCTCCACCGGCTTGGACAGGTAGGCGTCGGCGCCGCCGGTGAGGCCGCGCACCCGGTCCTCGGTCTGGCCCAGGCTGGTCAGCATGACGATGCCGATGCCGGGATGCCGCTGGCGCAGGTCGCGGGCCACGGTGAAGCCGTCGGTATCGGGCAGGCCGACGTCGAGCACGACGATGTCGGCCGCAGCGGCCTGCAACTGCGCCTGCAGTTCGGCGCCGGTGCCGCAGCCGTGCGGATCGAAGCCGAACCGGCGCAGGCCGGGGATCAGGATGCGTTCGCGCAGTGTCGGATCGTCTTCCAGGACCAGGACGCGTAGGGCGGCAGCAGCGGGATGGACATTCATGCGCCGGGCAAGTGTAGCCGCAGCCGGCCGCGCGCGGGTCCCTGTCGCCCGCGCCGGCACTTACGTGAAGCAAACACGGGCGCTGGCAGACTCGCCGCTTCCTGGCCGACGGCGGACGCAATGGCAGCACGAATCGAGGACTACGCCATGCTCGGCAACTGCCGCAGCGCGGCGTTGGTGGACCGGCAGGGTTCGATCGACTGGCTATGCCTGCCGCGCTTCGACTCCGATGCGCTGTTCGCAGCCTTGCTGGGGACCCCGGAGCACGGCCGCTGGTCGATCGCGCCGGCCGGCGAGTTCCGCAGCACGCGCCATTACCGCGACGGCAGCCTGGTGCTGGAAACCGAGTTCGAGACCGAGCAGGGCGCGGTGGCGGTGCTGGACTTCATGGTCGCCAGCCACGACGACGACGTGCACAACCACGTGGTGCGCATCGTGCGCGGGCTGCGTGGCCGCGTGCCGTTGCGCATGCAGTTGCAGCTGCGGTTCAACTACGGCCGCACCATTCCCTGGGTGTCGCAGATCGACGGCGGCCTGCAGGCGATCGCCGGGCCGGACCAGATCGCGCTGCGCAGCCCGCAGCCGATGCAGGGCCACGGCTTCGCCACCGAAGCGGATTTCACCCTGGAAGCGGGCGCGAGCACCTGGTTCGTGCTCAGCCACGGCGCCTCGCACCTGGAACTGCCGCCGCCGCTGGCGCCGGAACAGGCGCTGGCGCAGACCGAGGCGTTCTGGCATGGCTGGTCGCACCGCTGCGTGCACGCTGGGCCGTGGACCGAGGCGGTGCGGCGCTCGCTGGTGGTGCTGAAGGGGTTGAGCTACCTGCCCACCGGCGCGATCGTCGCCTCGCCCACCACCTCGTTGCCGGAACTGCTCGGCGGCGAACGCAACTGGGACTATCGCTTCTGCTGGCTGCGCGATGCGGTGTTCACCCTGACCGCGCTGCACGCCGCCGGCTATTCCGACGAAGCGGCCGCGTTCCACGGCTGGCTGCAGCGCACCGTGGCCGGCTCGCCCGATCAGTTGCAGGCGCTGTACGGCATCGGCGGCGAACGGCGCATGCCCGAATGGGAAGTGGACTGGCTGCCCGGCTACGAAGGCGCGCTGCCGGTGCGCGTGGGCAATGCCGCCGCCGGCCAGTTCCAGCTGGACGTGTACGGCGAGGTGATCGCCGCCTTCCATCGCGGCCGCCACGAAGGCATGGCCACCGCATCGCATGGCCGTTCGCTGGCGCGGCAGCTGCTGGAAGTGCTGGAACAGCGCTGGCGCGAACCGGACGAAGGCATCTGGGAGATCCGCGACCAGCGCCGCCATTTCGTGCATTCCAAGGTGATGGCGTGGCTGGCGTTCGACTGCGGCGCGCGCGACGGGGTTACCGACGCCGACGCCGCGCAACGCGCGCACTGGCGCGCGCTGGCCGACGAAGTGCATGCGCAGGTGCTGGAGCAGGGCGTGCACCGCGACGGCTATTTCGTGCAGAGCTACGGCAGCGACCGGCTGGATGCGGCGACGCTGTTGATTCCGCTGGTCGGCTTCCTGCCGGCGGACGATCCGCGCGTGGCCGCCACCGCCGATGCGATCGCGCAGCAGCTGAGCATCGACGGCCTGGTCGAGCGCTACCGCGCCGACGACGACAGCGGCGACGGCCTGCCGGCCGGCGAGGGCACCTTCATCGCCTGCAGCTTCTGGCTGGTGGAGAACTACGCATTGCTCGGCCGCACCGAACAGGCACGCGCGCTGTTCGAGCGCCTGCTCGGCCTGTGCAACGACGTCGGCCTGCTGGCCGAAGAATACGATCCGCGCAGCGGCCGCATGCTCGGCAATTTTCCGCAGGGTTACTCGCACGTGGCCCTGGTCCACGCCGCGTTGCGCCTGCATGGCTTACTCGGCAAACAGGAAACCCATCCATGAGCGAAGCGACGCAAACCACTCCTCCGTGCCTGATCGTGGTGTTCGGCGCGCGCGGCGATCTGACCCGGCGCCTGGTGCTGCCGGCGCTGTACAACCTGCGCCGCAGCGGCGCATTGCCCGAACAGTTCGCGGTGATCGGCGTGGACCACGGCGACATCAGCGAAACCACCTGGCGGCGCCTGCTCGGCACCGCCTTGCACGGGTTGATGGCCGACCGCGATGCCGAGTTCAAGGCCGATGGCCTGGACGAGGGCGTGTGGGACTGGCTGCGCACGCGCCTGCACTACCTGCGCGGCGATTTCGCCGATGCGGCGACCTATCGGGCGCTGGGCGAGGTGATCGCCAAATACGACGCGCACTACCAGACCGGCGGCAACGTGCTGTTCTACCTGGCCACCGCGGCGCGTTTCTTCGCTCCGGCGATCGAGCAGCTGGGCGCGGCCGGACTGGTCAAGCAGAGCGCCGCCGGCGGCTGGCGCCGAGTGATCGTGGAGAAGCCGTTCGGCCACGACCTGCAAAGCGCCAAGGAGCTCAACGCCATCGTCGGCCGCGTGCTCGACGAGGACCAGGTGTTCCGCATCGACCATTTCCTGGGCAAGGAGACGGTGCAGAACATCCTCGCGTTCCGTTTCGCCAACGGCCTGTTCGAGCCGGTGTGGAACCGCGACCGCATCGACCACGTGCAGATCACCGCCGCCGAGACCATCGGCGTGGAGGGGCGCGGCGGCTTCTACGATCCGACCGGGTGTTTGCGCGACATGGTGCCCAACCACCTGTTCCAGCTGCTGGCGATGATCGCGATGGAGCCGCCGGCGGCGTTCACGCCCGCCTCGATGCTGCGCCGGCGCGCCGAGGTGATCGAGGCGGTACGGCCGCTGGCCCCGGCCGACGTGGTGCGCGGGCAGTACGCGGCCGGCGCGATCGGGCGCAATGCGGTGCCCGGTTACCGCGAGGAAGACACGGTGCCGGCCGATTCCAACACCGAGACCTATGTGGCGATGAAGCTGCAGGTCGACACCTGGCGCTGGGCCGGCGTGCCGTTCTACCTGCGCACCGGCAAGCGCCTGCGCGAACGCACCACCGAGATCGCGATCCGCTTCAAGCCGGCGCCGCTGGCGCCGCTGCGCAGTGCCGAGATCGGCGGCTACGGCCCCGACTGGCTGGTGCTGCACATCCAGCCCGACGAAGGCATCTCGCTGCAGTTCGACGTCAAGCGTCCGGGCGCGCGGGTCAGCCTGGCGCCGGTGCGCATGGACTTCCGCTACCGCGACTGGTTCCCGAAGGAATACACGGTCGGCTACGAACGCCTGCTGCAGGACTGCATGAACGGCGAAGCCGGGCTATTCCAGGACGCGACGATGGTCGAGGCGGCCTGGCGCATCGTGCAGCCGATCCTGGATGCCTGGCAGGCCTCGGCCGACGAAGTTGCGCAATATCCGGCCGGCAGCGCCGGTCCTGCGGCGGCCGACGCGCTGCTCGCACTCAACGGCGGCCACAGCTGGCGCACCCTGACCGCCGGCCGCCGCCCACCGCCGCGTCGCCCCGCCGAAGGCGGCACCGACACCAAGTCGGCAGCGCCGGCGAAGCGTTCGGCTGCCGCCAAGCCTACCGTGCCCAAGGCCAAGGCGAATGGCGCTGGCACGCCCAAGCGCGCCGCGTCGCCGCGGAAAGCGGCCACTTCGGCCAAAAAGACAGCGGGCAGGAAGACAGCCGCGGCCAAGAAAGCCGTCAAGTCGGTTTCCGGGAAAGCGAGCAAGCCGGTGGCGAAAAAGTCGCCAGCGCCGGCTGCCAAGCGCGCCGAGGCGAAGCGCTGATCGGCGACGGGTATCGTGCTTGTGGGAGCGCGACTCCGGATGGCATTGGGGCCATCCGTCGCGATCGGTATTGGCTGCAGTCGGGACTGAAGTCCCTCCCACAATGTGCCCGGCACGCCAGTCGCGCGTGCTGCGGCAGCGCGCCAGCCGAAGTTCTGTAGGAGCGGCTTCAGCCGCGACACACGAAACGGCGTAGTCGGAAGGTTCGGCATTCTGTCGGGGCTGAAGCCCCTCCTACAAGGGCACCGGCCACGCGCGAACCCCTGTAGGAGCGGCTTCAGCCGCGACCAACGAAGCCGCATAGTTTCCAGGTCTCGGATCCTGCAGGAACCGCTGGCCGGGACCGTCAGGACGCCCTTCCAAGGCGCCCGCAATGCCAGCCGCAAGCCCTGTGGGAGCGACTTCAGTCGCGACGAGCGCAGCGGAGGAGCCCGCCGGCTTCGCATCCTTTTCGGATCTGCGCGGCTACAAGCATCCCAACAGCAACGCGCGCAACCTGTAGGAGCGGCTTCAGCCGCGACCAACGAAGCAAGGATCCGATCGGCCCCCCTGCCGTGCCCGACCTCCCTGCCGCCAGTCCTTCCACCACACGCGCCACGCAAGCGCCGCAGCACCAATACCGCTACGACGGCGTCTTCTCCGCCGACGCATCGCCCGCCACTTCCCCAGGCACCTCGCTCACATCCGCCTCGAACAGCTGCATCAGGTCCGCGCGCGCGGCGCGCGAGGTCTGTACCACGGCCGCCTCGTCGTCGTACACCAGGTGCTGCGCGCGCAACAGCTGTTCGTCGTGCTCGCGGAAGCGGGCGATGCGGTCGCGCGCGGTCTCCGCGCTCAGACCCAGGTTCAGCAGCACCTTTTCGCTCAGCTCCAGGCTGGAGGCGAACACCTCGCGGAACGGTTCGGCGCCCAGATCCATCAGCCGCCAGGCATGCTGGCGGTTGCGCGCGCGCGACAGCACCTGCGCCTTCGGATACAGGCGGCGGATCAGCCGCGTGGTCTTGATGTTGGTCTCCGGGTCGTCCATCGCCACCACGAAGATGCCGATGCTGTCGCTGCCGGCCGCGCGCAACAGGTCCGGGCGGCTGGGGTCGCCGTAGTAGATCTTGTTGCCGAAGCGGCGCAGGTCTTCCACCGTGTCCGGGTTGTGCTCCAGCGCCACGAACGGGATGCGCTGCGCGGTCAGCAGGCGCGCCACGATCTGGCCGAAGCGGCCCATGCCGGCGATCAGCACCCGCGCACGTTGCTCGTCCACGGTGTCGTAGTGGGTGGCAGGCAGCGGCGTGCGCCTGGCCTTGGCCGCCTCGCGGCCATCGAGCAGGCGCTGCATGCCGATCAGCAGCAGCGGAGTCAGCGCCATCGACACGCCGACCACCGCGACCAGGCGGTCGTGGTTGGCGTCGTCGAGCAACTGCACGCGCTGCGCTTCGGTGAACACCACGAACGCGAATTCGCCGCCCAGCCACAACAGGCTGCCGAGCAACAAGGCGCTGCGCAGCGGCAGCCGCGCCACCCGGCCGATGCCGACCAGCAGGCCGAACTTGACCAGCAGCAGCGTGGCCACGCCGCCGGCGATCAGCCACGGCTCGGCGGCGATGCGGTCCAGGTCGATGCCCATGCCCACGGCGATGAAGAACACGCCCAGCAGCAGCCCCTGGAACGGTTCGATCTGCGCCTCCAGCTCGTGCCGGAATTCCGAATCGGCCAGCAGCACGCCGGCCAGGAACGCGCCCAGGCTCGGGCTCAGCCCGGCCTTCTGCAGGAACCACGCATTGCCCAGCACCACCAGCAGCGCGCTGGCGGTGAACACCTCGGGCATGCGCGTGCGCGCCACCACGCGGAACAGGTGGCGCAGCGCGAAGCGGCCGCACAGCACCACCACCGTCAGCGCGCCCAGCGCCTGCGCCACCTCGGTCCAGGTCAGGGTGTCGTTCTTGGCGCCGCCGAGCAGCGGGATCGCGGCCAGCAGCGGGATCGCGATCAGGTCCTGGAACAGCAGGATGGCGAAGCCGAGCCGGCCGTAGTCGCTGTTGAGCGCCTTGCGCTCGGCCAGCAACTGCAGGCCCACCGCGGTGGACGACAGCGCCAGCGCCAGGCCCACCACCAGCGCGCTCTTCCAGTTCAAGTCCAGGCACAGCAGCAGCACGCCCAGCGGCAGTGCGGTCAGCACCACCTGTGCGGTGCCGGCGCCGAACACCGCGCGCCGCATCAGCTTCAGCCGTGCCGGCGACAGTTCCAGGCCGATCAGGAACAGCAGCATCACCACGCCGATCTCGGCGGCGTTGAGGATGCGCTCGGTGTCCTGCACGAAGCCCAGGCCGTCCGGGCCCAGTACCACGCCGGCGGCGAGATAGGCCAGTACCGCGCCCAGGCCCAGGCGCTTGAACACCGGTACCGCGATCACTGCGGCCAGCAGCAAGACCAGCGCCAGCTCCAGGCCGCCGCTATGCATGAGTCGTCTCCATCGCGCCATTATGCGGCCGCCATGCGACTGTCCGCTTACCCGGATTGGGGGAAACCGCAGATGGGAGCCGGCGTTGGGCGTCGTCGGGATGCCGAGCGGGCCCTGGGGAGGGACGCCTTGGCATCGGCTCAGACAAGGCACGACGCCGGGCAGGCACTGCCGCTCCGTTCGTCGCGGCTGAAGGGCACCGCTAGCAACTCCAGTCCGGACGCTGCAGGTTGCGCGGATCGATGGCGCAGCGCTTTCCTGTCGCGGCTGAAGCCGCTCCTACAAGAGCACGGCGCATGGTGTAGGAGCGGCTTCAGCCGCGACAGGAAAACGAAGTGGCCGCGATGCCAAGGCATCCATGGGAAACCCGCCCGCAACAGGGCACTCAAGATCGGCCGGGGCCGCCCTGTGGGAGGGGTTTCAGCCCCGACGCATGGACGCCGGAATCCATCGTCTTTCCAGCATCGGCCGAAGCAGCGACGCGGAAGCCCGCGACGCAGCCGCATCATCCGATCATCCCCGCGCCAGCGTCAGCCGTGTACCGTTGGCGCACCGCTTGCCCGCCCCACGCCCGCCATGAGCACCTACCACCTGCAGTCCGTGTTCCGTCCCGCCTCGGTCGCCATCGTCGGCGGCAGTCCGCGCGAGCGCTCGGCCGGGCGCGCGGTGGTGCGCAACCTGCGCGCCGCCGGCTTTCCTGGGCAGATCGGCTGGGTCAGCCCACGCTACCGCGAGATCGATGGCGTGCCCACCGTGCGCCGGCTCACCGATCTGCCGTGGGTGCCGGACCTGGTGGTCATTACCGTGCCGGCGCGGATGGTGCCGCGCATCGTCGCCATCGCCGCGCGGCGCGGCGTCGCCGCGGCGATCATCCTCACCGCCGGCCTGGGCGAAGGCCCGGGCTCGGCCGCGGCGCGGGTCGAAGCGGCCGCGCGCGCCAAGGGCCTGCGCATCCTCGGCCCGCACTGCCTGGGCGTGATCGCCCCGCACGCCAAGCTCAACGCCAGCATCGCCGCGCACTGCCCGCAACCGGGCGATCTGGCGCTGATCTCCGAATCCAGCGCCATCGCCGCGGCCCTGGTGGAGTGGGGCGTGGCGCGCTCGGTCGGCTTCTCCGCGGTGGTGTCGCTGGGCGATGCGCTGGACGTGGACTTCGGCGACCTGCTCGACTACTTCGCCACCGACTACCGCACCCGCGCGATCCTGCTGTACGTCGAACACATCCGCGACGCGCGCAAGTTCATGTCCGCCGCACGCGCCGCGGCGCGTGCCAAGCCGGTGGTGGTGGTCAAATCCGGGCGCCAGCTGCGCATCGATCCCAATGCCGACACCCACGTGCAGGCACTGGCCAGTTCCGACGCGGTCTACGGCGCGGCCTTCGCCCGCGCCGGCCTGCTGCGCGTGCGCGCGCTGGACGAACTGTTCGCCGCGGCCGAAACCCTGGGCCGGCTCAGCACCTTCCCGGGCCGCCGCCTGGCCATCCTCAGCAACGGCGGCGGCGTCGGCCGCCTGGCGGTGGACAAGCTCGCCGACCTCGGCGGCACCCTGGCCGCGTTGTCGCCGCAGACCCTGCAACGGCTGGAGCAGGCGCTGCCGCAGGAGTGGTCGCACGCCAACCCGGTGGACATCGTGGTCGACGCCGATGGCGAGCGCTACGCCGCCGCCGCCGAAGCGCTGCTGGCCGATCCGGAGAACGACGCGGTGCTGGTGGTCAACGTGCCGACCGCCTTCACCTCCTCGGCCGATGCCGCGCAGGCGCTGACCCGCACCCTCGGCCTGCGCCCGCGCCACCACCGCGATAAGCCGGTGTTCGCGGTGTGGCTGGGCAACGACGAAAGCGCCACCGCCACGCTCAACGCCGCGCATATTCCCACCTATGCCACCGAGGCCGACGCGGTGCGCGGCTTCATGCACCTGGTGCGCTACCGCGAGGCGCAGGCGGCGTTGATGGAGACCCCGCCCAGCCTGCCCGAGGATTTCGTGTTCGACGCGGCCACCGCGCGCGGCATCGTCGACGCCGCGCTGGCCGCCGGCCAGACCTGGCTGGATCCGCTGGCCGCCACCCGCCTGCTTGCCGCCTACGGCATCCCCACCGCGCCGGTGGTGCATGCCGCCAGCGCCGCCGACGCCGCGGTGGCGGCGGCCCCGATGCTGGCGCAAGGCCTGGCGGTCGCGGTGAAGATCCATTCGGCCGACATCCCGCACAAGTCCGACGTGGACGGCGTGCGCCTGAACCTGGTCAGTGCGCAGGCGGTACAGGACGCCGCCGAAGGCATCCTCGCCCGCGCGCGCGCCGCGCGTCCGGACGCGCGCATCGATGGCGTGCTGGTGCAGCCCACGCTGTTGCGGCCGAAGGCGCGCGAACTGATCGCCGGCATCGCCGACGACCCTACCTTCGGCCCGGTGATCGTGTTCGGCCGCGGCGGCACCGCGGTGGAAGTGATCGACGACAAGGCGCTGGCGCTGCCGCCGCTGGACCTGCGCCTGGCCCACGAACTGATCGGCCGCACCCGCGTCAGCCGCATCCTCAAGGCCTACCGCGACGTGCCCGCGGCCGACGAGCGCGCCGTGGCGATGGTGCTGGTCAAACTCGCGCAACTGGCCGCCGACCT
Source organism: Xanthomonas sp. DAR 34887 (assembly GCF_041245805.1). NCBI lineage: Bacteria > Pseudomonadati > Pseudomonadota > Gammaproteobacteria > Lysobacterales > Lysobacteraceae > Xanthomonas > Xanthomonas tesorieronis. The sequence continues at coordinate 5,012,805 of NZ_CP162490.1, read as the reverse complement.
GCCGGAAATCCGCGAGCTGGACATCAATCCGCTGCTGGCCGACCGCGACGGCGTGATCGCGGTGGACGCACGCGTGGCGGTGGCGCCGCCGCGGCGCCTGCACAAGGGCCGCGGCCACCCGCGCTTCGCGATCTTCCCGTATCCGAAGGAATGGGAGCGGCGCATCGTGCTCAACGACGGCGCCGCCGCCTTCGTGCGCCCGGTGCGTCCGGAAGACGATGCGCTGTTCCGCAGCTTCTTCGCCCGCGTCACCGACGAAGACCTGCGCCTGCGCTTCTTCCAGGCGGTGAAGCACTTCAGCCACGAATTCATCGCCCGCCTGACCCAGCTCGACTACGCCCGCTCGATCGCCCTGGTGGCGATCGAGCCCAAGAGCGGCGACATGCTCGGCGCGGTGCGCCTGCACGCCGACGCCGACTACGACCGCGGCGAATACGGCATCCTGATCCGCTCCGACCTCAAGGGCCACGGCATCGGCTGGCAGCTGATGCGGATCATGATCGAATACGCCGGCTGGCTCGGCCTCAACGTCGTCGAAGGCCAGGTCCTGCGCGAGAACCGCACCATGCTGGCGATGTGCGAACACCTCGGCTTCAAAGCCACCCCGGATCCGGAGGACGCGACGCTGATGGATGTGGTGTTGCCGGTGGGGAAGGGGTGAGCGGCGCCAAGTCGCTTGTTCGGTTTCTGCATGGAGTGGCGACGTGCAGAAGACGCGATGGTGTGGGCGGTCGGAAGCAGCCAATGCGTCAAAGGAAAGTGGCGCAGCGAAGATGCAATGGCCAGGGAGATGCAAGCAGTGGTTATGTTGATGACAATCGCGTTCCTTCCCTTTGCCGCGTTGGCAGCGGCATATATCGCGCCAACGCTAGAACCGCCGAAACGCAGGCCGTTGATCTTCGTTGCCGGCGGTTCCTTCATGTCGGTCTTGGGCGCAATGGGCGGCTATGCACTGCGCTCGCCGCTCCAGTCTGGGTATGTCCATCTCAATGGCAGATACGCCGGAGACATTCACGCCGTCCTGGCGCAGGATCCTTGGCAATACTGGGCGATTGTGCTCCTGCTCTATGTCGTGTTCTTGCTTCTGACCGGCTTCGGATTCGCAATGCTTGCGCTCTTGCGCAAAGGGGGCGGCGATGGTCGCTGATCGTTTCTTTAAAAAGATGTTGCCATGAAGCTGAGAAAGCTTTCGTGGATGGCCGCGGCATCTCTGCAAACCGGTGGGCTGCGTTGTGATGGGGGCCGGCTGACGTGGAGCAGCGTTTTCGCGCAAAGCTCTGTCGCGATGCAGCACTTCTCGTGATCTTGCGACTTAAGCGATTCACCGCTTATGTTTGCGTCTCGTGCCCTGTCCTCATGCGGTCATCATCAATTCGAGTGATGTCGCTGTCCACCGCTGGCGCTTCTCATTTGTCGCTACTCAATCACATCCCATGACCGAATCGAACTCCTCCTTCCTCCTCTCGCGCCGCAGCTTCCTGGCCGGCGCCGGGAGCGCGGCGATCGTCGCTTCGCCGCTGCGCGCCATGGTTCTTTTTGATAGCGCTAACAATTCATTCCGGCTCGCGGGCGGCGGGGGCGTCGCGCCGATCCATGTGGACGCGCAGGACTTCCCTGGGGTGGTCAGAGCGGCGCGCGATCTCGCCGAGGACGTCGGCCGCGTGTTCGGGACGCCGGCCACGCTCGTGCACGAAGCGAATGGGCTCGGCCACCCGGCCGTCCTGGTCGGTACCCTCGGCAAGAGCGCGGTCATCGATGCGCTGGTCGCGGCCGGCAAGCTCGATGTCGCGCCGATCCGCGGGCAGTGGGAGTCCTACACGCTGCAGACCGTCGCCGATCCGATGCCGGGCGTGGCCGAAGCGCTGGTGATCGCCGGCAGCGACAAGCGCGGCACCATCTATGGCATCTACGCGCTGTCCGAACAGATCGGCGTGTCGCCGTGGTACTGGTGGGCGGACGTGCCGGTGCGTCGCCGTGCGGCGATCTCGATCCGGCGCGGCGCGCATTTCGAAGGACCGCCGGCGGTGAAGTACCGCGGCGTGTTCCTCAACGACGAGCAGCCGTGCCTGGGCAAGTGGACCACCGAGAAATTCGGCGGGATGAATGCGACGTTCTATACCCGGCTGTTCGAGGTGCTGCTGCGCCTGCGCGCGAACTACCTGTGGCCGGCGATGTGGGACAACGCGTTCGCGCAGGACGATGCGGACAATGCGCGGCTCGCCGACGAATACGGCATCGTGATGGGCACCTCGCACCACGAGCCGATGATGCGCGCGCACAAGGAGTGGACCGAGCACCGCGCGCAGTACGGCAACGGCGAATGGAACTACGCCACCAACAGGGACGCGTTGCAGGTCTTCTTCCGCGAGGGCATCGCGCGCAACCGCTCGCACGAGGTGCTGGTGACGGTGGGCATGCGCGGCGACGGCGACGTGGCCATGACCAGCGCTGGCGACCTGCAGGCCGACATGCGCCTGCTCGAAACCATCATCGCCGACCAGCGCGGCATTCTCGCCACGGAACTGGGCAAGGACGCCAGCGCGGTGCCGCAGCTGTGGGCGCTGTTCACCGAGGTGCAGAAGTTCTACGACGCCGGCCTGAAGGTGCCGGACGACGTCACCTTGCTGTTTACCGACGACAACGTCGGCAATCTGCGTCGCTTGCCCAAACCCGAGGAACGCGCGCGTGCCGGCGGTTCCGGCATCTACTACCACATGGACATGAACGGCGGGCCGTTCTCCTACAAGTGGCTCAACAGCAATCCGCTGCCGAAGATCTGGGAACAGATGAATCTGGCGTATCGCTACGGCGCCAACCGGATCTGGATCGCCAACGTCGGCGATTTCAAGCCGCTGGAGATTCCGATCGAGTTCTTCCTGCGCCTGGCCTGGAATCCGGACGCGATCAGCAAGGACGATATCGCCGGTTGGACGCAGCGTTGGGCGAGCCGCGAGTTCGGTCCCGAACACGCCGTGCCGATTGCGGACATCGTCGCCAAGTACGCCAAGTACAACGCCTGGCGCAAGCCGGAACTGGTGAAGCCGGAGACCTTCAGCTTGCTGCACTACCGCGAGGCCGAGCGCGTGCTGGACGCCTGGACCACGCTGGTGGCGCAGGCCGAAACGATCCAGTCGCAGTTGCCGGCGGACGCGCTCGACGCCTATTACCAGTTGGTGCTGCATCCGGTGAAAGCCTGCGCGACGGCGACGGAACTGAACATCGCCGCCGCGCGCAACGCGCTGTACGCGCAGCAGGGCCGTGCCAGCGCCAACGCCGAGGCCGACCATGTGCGGCAGCTGTTCCAGCGCGACCGAGACCTGACCGAGTACTACAACACGCGCCTGGCGGGCGGCAAATGGAACCACCTGATGGACCAGGTGCACCTGGGCTACTTCGACTGGTATTCGCCGCCGGCGAACATCATGCCGGCCGTCGCGGCGCTGCGGATCGAAGACACTGCCGAGTATGCGGTGGCGGTCGAAGGTTCCGTGCCGGGGTGGCCCGGTTACTACCTCGATCCGGAACTGCCGGCGTTCGACAGCCTGTGCCGGCAACGGCACTACTTCGAGGTGTTTCCACGCGGCGCACGTCCGATCGCATTCGAGGTGGCCGCGACCGAGCCATGGATCTCGATCGCCGAGGGCAAGCCGTTCGGCATCGGCCGCGGCGACCGGCGCTTCTGGGTCGAGATCGATTGGGACAAGGCCGGCGTCGGCGAGCAAGCGGGCACGATCGTCGTAACCGGTGCGCAACGCACGCAAACGATCCACGTCAAGGCGATCAAGGCCACCGCGGCGCAGCGGCGCGAAGCGCGTGGCGCGTTCGGCGGCCTGCTGGGGCCGATCGCGATCGCCGCCGACGCGTTCGAACGCAACATCGCCGTGGACGGCGTGCGCTGGGAGCGCATTCCCGACTATGGCCGCGCAGCCGGTGCCGCCATGTCGATCTTTCCCGTCACCGCGGCGTCGTCCTCCGACCCACGCACTGCACCGCGCCTGGAATATCCGGTCTACCTGGCCAAGGCCGGGCGCTACGATATCGATCTGGTCACCAATCCCACGCTCAACGTGAACACAGCGCACCAACTGAGCGTGGCCGTCGCCTTCGACGATCAGCCGGCGCAGACCATCAGCGTGTTCACGCCGGAGCAGCGTGCGGCGCAGGACTTTCTGGGCGAAGCGTTCACGGAGAATGCCAGGAACAATGCGCGGATCCTGACCGCCTCGCAGTCCGTCGCCAGCGCCGGGCGACATGTGCTGAAGATCATGATGGTCGATCCGACCATGGTCGTGCAGAAGATCGTGATCCGCAGCGGGCCGTTGCCGGACTCCTACTTCGGCCCGCCGGAGGTCCCGGCGCATCCGCTTTGAGCCGCTGACCTGTGCCCGCCGGGACCATCGTGGCGGCGCATCGCGGTGCGCGTTCCACCGCCGCACGCCGGGCAGGGCAAGGCGCCCCGCCCGGCGGACAAGCGCAGCGCGCCTGGACTATTCCAGCTCCTGGTTGTCCACGCCGCGTTCGACCGGATAGACCGTCGCCGGCGGGGTGGTGGAGCGCATCAGTTTCAGCGGCAGCGCACTCTGCTGGCAGAGGTTGCCGCCGCTGACGAACACGCCGTCCTGGGTGCACTTCCAGTCGTAGAAGTTGGCGATGCCGCCGGCCAGCTGCAGGCTGAAGTCGGTGCTCTGGGCGGCCGCGTCGAACGGCGTGCCGGCCGCGTTGTTCTGGAACCAGCGCATCCATTCCTTGGAGCCGACCGGCGGGATCTTGCTGGCCGCCTGGAAGGTCGGGTTCATCGGCGAGAGTTGCGGCGACTCGGCGGTCATGTGGCAGCTCATGCAGGAACTGACGGGGTTGTCGACCGGGCCGTTGAGGCGGCCGTTCCAGCCCAGGTGGGTCGCCGGCAGTTCGGGCCGGGCGTTGATCGCCGACTGCAGGATGGCAGGATTGATCCGGGTCTGGGTGGGCTGCTTGTTGGTGTAGTCGTTGCCGGTGTTCTGCGGGTCGTTGCCCCACATCACCCCGACCGGGACCAGGTTCTGCCAGCCGGGCTTGCCGCTGACCGCGCCGTTGTACTGGAACGTGCCGAAGATCCAGCCGCTGCCGGGAACGCGACTGTCGCGCACGGCGAAGTCCATCTGGATCAACGCCACCTGCTTGAGCGTCCTGTCCGCCGAACTGAAGCTGTTGGTGACGTAGGCCGTCCACAGCACCGGGTTCTGCAGGAACGGTACCTGGCTCCGGTCCACGTCGGCGAACAACGCCTTGCACACCACCGTGCCGTCGCGGAAGCTGTTTGGCTTGGAGGTGAAGCTGGGATCGGGATTCTGCGGATCCTTCCACACCTGGCCGAAGGTATAGCCCCCGATGTCGTTGTAGATGCCCACCGCGAAGGTCTGCCCGGTGGTGAGCTGGGTCGGCGCCAGCTGCTTGACCTGGATCTGCGCTTCCTTGGTGAGCCCATGCACGCCCTCGCGGCCGAGCGGTCCGTAGTGCTGCCACGGCGCGTGGTACCAGCGCCGCACCTTGTTATTTTGAACGTACCAGTCGCTTTCCACGTTGCCTTCCAGGCAATAGGTCTTCACCGCGTCCACGTAACCGCGCCAGGTCTCGAAGTTGTTGCTCAGCGGCTTGGGCAACTTCTGGAAGAACGCAGGCGGCGGCCCGCTGGGCGGTTGCTGCGGAAAGTCCTGGCTGAGCTGGAACAGCGGTCCCTTGTAGCTCTGTGGCGGCGCGTAGCCGAAATCCGGAAACTTGCCGGCGGTCGCTGTGCCGCTGGCGAGCGCCAGCGCAGCTGCGGCGGCGATGATGCGCAGATGAGGCAGGTGCATGGTGTACTCCCTGTTGTGTGCGTCGGTCCCACGCGGACGTGGCCTGCGTGCTAGGTGTCCGGACTCCCCGGCCCCGGACCGGCCACACGACCGTGCCGACGGCACAGTCGAGAATGCACAGGCCCGTTGCGCGAGGAGGTGCCTTGCGCCGGGCGCGCCGGCCCGTGGTGCGGGCATGCAGACCCGCAACCGCGGCAACGGCTGTGTAGATCGAGTGGTGCGAGCAGCCCACACCGCAGTGGCGCGTGCACGCCTGGCCGCGGCGATGGGCAGCGCTCTACGGCGCTGCGCTTACGGGATCGAAGAAGAAATATCCATGTCGCGCTCCTGACCGGCGGGTGAAGGCAACTGCTGTGTGATCGTCCCAGGTGCGTCGAGCGCGGGGGAACGCGCCGGCCTGGCAGGCAGCATCGGGGGACGAATGCTGCGGGGCGGGGCGGTGACGCTGCCGCGCGGGTGCCAGGTGACGCGTCGTGCGCTGCGTGCGCGGCTATCGCGCGATCCGCAGCGTTGCTCGACGCCTTCGACTCTAGCCGATCGCCCCGGCGCAAGTAGTAGACAGTTGTGTTGCAGCGCAGGCGCCGGGATGCGTACCGCACCCCAGGTCGGAACTGCGCGTGGGCATGGCTGCACGTTCGTCTGCTCCGCCAGTGCGGCTCGGTCTCGCCAGCTCTCGTCGCTGCACCTGGAAACATGGCAGAACGATTCGCCGGCATCGAAGCGCGCGTCCGGGGCGGGTGAACTGGCAGTTCGGTGTGGATGCGAACCCGCCCGAACAGCACCTGGCCTGACGGCCTGCATCGGCCGCCGCACCCGCAGCGGCGGTCGCATTCCCCTGGCAGAATCGGCGTGCGCCACCGTCGGCGCTGCGCGGAGGGGACGCCGCATGTCTGCTGCCGAGCCGCCAACATCCGTGCCCGGACGCGCCAGCGAGGTGCTGGGCGTATTCCTGCGTTTGGGACTGACCAGTTTCGGCGGCCCGCTCGCGCACCTGGGCTACTTCCGCGAGGAATTCGTGCGCCGCCGCGGTTGGCTGGACGAGTCCGGCTTTGCGCAGGTGCTGTCGCTGTGCCAGGTGTTGCCCGGCCCGACCAGCAGCCAGCTCGGCGTCGCGATCGGCTGGCAGCGCGCCGGCTGGCGCGGGGCATTCGCGGCGTTCGTGGGCTTCACCCTGCCGTCGGCGCTGCTGATGTTCGCGTTGGCGCTGTGCGCGCCGCGATGGCTGCTGCATCCGTTCGGCGTTGAGCTGTTGCACGCGCTCAAGTTGGTCGCGGTGGTGGTCGTCGCGCATGGCGTGTACGCGATGGCGCGCACGTTGACGCCGGACCTGCTGCGGGCGCTGCTGGCGGTGGCGGCCATGGCCCTGGTGCTTGCGCTCGACCGCACCTGGGGCCAACCGCTGGCGATCGGGCTGGGGGCACTGGCCGGGATCGCCTGGTGTCGGCCAGCGCCGGTGCCGCTGGCGGCGGCCGCGCCGCGGCGCTGGCGCCGCAATGTGGGGCTGTGCTGTGCGCTGGCGTTCGGCGTGCTGCTGCTGGCGGCGCTGTGGGCCTCTTCACGCCACGCCGCGCTACCGGCGCCGGCGCCGCTCGCCGCGGCGTTCTACCGCGCCGGGGCGCTGGTGTTCGGGGGCGGCCACGTGGTGCTGCCGTTGCTGCAGCGCGAACTGGTCGCCAGCGGGTGGATGTCCGCGGACACCTTCCTCGCCGGCTACGGCGCGGCACAGGCGATGCCGGGTCCGATGTTCGCGCTGGCCGCCTACCTGGGGGCGAGCGCCGGCAGCGGCATCGCCCCGGGTGCGGCGGCGCTGCTGGCGCTGGCGGCGTTGTTCGCGCCGGGCCTGCTGGCCCTGGGCGCGGCGTTGCCGCTGTGGCAGGCGCTGGCCGGGCGCCGATCGGTGGCGCGGGCCCTGGCCGGCATCAACGCCGCGGTCGTCGGCGTGCTGGCCGCGGCGCTGTACGACCCGCTTTGGCGCGAGGGCATCCGCAGTCCGCCGGATCTGCTGGTGGCGGCGCTGGGCCTGCTCCTGATGGCGCGCCTGCAGCGCCCGGCGCTGTGGGTCGTGGCATGGTGTGTGGCGGCCACGCTCGGCCTCGGCGCATTCGGGCGCTAGGTGCCGCCGGCGATGGCCGCAGCCGGGCACCGCCTGCGTTGGTGTCGGCGGTAAGCGGGAACGCGATTTCTCTGGGGAGGGACCATGCGCACGCACGGAACGTTGATCAAGTGGAACGAGGAGCGCGGTTGCGGCTTCGTGCGCTCGGCGCATGGCGATGCCGAGATAGTCGTGCACATCGCCGCATTCCCGCGCGACGGCGTGCGTCCGCGGCTGGGCGAGTTGATTTCGTTCGACCTGGAACAGGATGCGGAAGGACGGCCGTGTGCGGTGCGGGTGATGCGTCCCGGACGCGCGCCCACCGCGCCGGCGCGCGGTGCCGCGGCTGACCTGCCGCGTCGCAGCGTGTTGCGCAATGTGCTCGCGGTACTGCTGGTGATCGGCATCGGCGCCTGTGCATATGTTTTGATCGCACCCCGCTTCGCGGCCACGCCCGCGCCCGACACGGGCGTCGCACCAGCCATAGCCTCTGCGCCCGGCACGCCTGCAGCAGCATCCTCCGTGCAGCATTTCCAGTGCGACGGACGCACCCACTGCGCGCAGATGACTTCGTGCGAGGAGGCGACCTATTTCCTGCGCAATTGCCCAGGCGTACAGATGGACGGCAACCACGACGGCGTGCCTTGCGAACGGCAGTGGTGTCATTAACACAACAGGCGCGGCATGCGCTGGGGGGCGCGTGTGCCGGATAAAACGTGCATTGCCGAGCGGTGGCGTTGACGCGCATGCTTGCGCGCCCACACACTCGCCGCGGCGCCTGCGCCACGACTAGGAAGATGGGATGAGTTACGACCTGGCGGTATTCGACATGGATGCGGCACCGCGCGAGCGCGCGCCGTTCCTGGCCTGGTACGACACCCAGACCGAATGGAACGAGGAGCACGCCTACGACGATCCGGCAGTGAGCTCGGCGCCGCTGCGCGCATGGTTCCTGGACATCATCGCGGCGTTTCCGCCGATGAACGGCCCGCTGGCCGCGGACGACAACGACGGGGAGCCTGGGCGCGTCACCGACTACAGCGTCGGCCGCTCGCTCATCTACGCGGCATTCGCCTGGCCGCAGGCGCAGGACGCGCACGCCACCGTGTTCGGCCTGGCCGCCAAGCACGGCGTGGGCTTCTTCGACGCCAGTTCCGAGCTGGGCGAAGTCTGGTGGCCCGATGGCCAGGGCGCGCTCACGCTCGCCCATGCGGACTAGCTACTTCGAGCGATCGTTCAACACCGCGACATAGGCGCCGTTCTTCCCGATTGACGCGTCGTGGGCGGCGTTGTGCCCGCCGTGTTTTGCCGGTTAAGGCCGCGCATCCAGCGCGGCATCTGTACGGATCACCGCGCCGCCGGGGGTTTCGGAGAGCCGCTTCGTACGCGGCGTCACTGCTCCGGCACCGGCTGGCTCGGCAGCGGATCCTCGGGCTGCGCTCGGGTGAACGGCGCCAATCGCAGCTTGACCCGGTGCTCGACCCCGGCCGGGCACTGTCCCGGCGCCGGACCGCGGAAATAGCTGCGCTGCCAGCCTTCGCGCTTGGCCTGCGGATCGTCTCGCGCCAAGTCGTGCAGGAACTCGCCGCGGCTGCGCATCCAGGCCTGGTAGTCGCGCTCCAGTTCCGGGCTCTGCGACAGCGGTTGCCAGCGCGGCTCGGTCTCGGCCAGCACCCGGCGCTGCACCGGGAAGAAGTGGCAGAACGGTTCGCCGGCGTCGAAGAGTATGCGTCCGGGGCGGGTGAACTGCCAGTTCATGGTGAAGGTGTAGGGACTCCAGTCGGTCTCGATCAAGCCAGTCAGCCCGGCGATGCCGTCCTTGGGGCGGTTGACCGGCGCGGTCACGTACAGGTCCATGCCCGGTTCGGTGCGGAACAGGCAGGGCACGTGGAAGGTGAGCACGCCGTAGCCGAAATGGCTGACCGCCGGCGCGTGGCTGCCGGCATCGGGGTGGATGCGGATGGCGTCGAGCGCGTTGCCGCCGCTCCATTCGGCCTCGAACCCGCTCTGGCACAACAGCTCCCAGCCGTGCGCGTTGGCGATGTCCAGCGGCAGGCAGCGATAGGCGTAGCGCTGGTCGGTGCGGTCCATCCACGGCCGCTCGCGCGGCGCCGGGCGCACGTCCAGGGTGTGGCCGTCGAGAACGTGGGCGGTGAGTTTCATGGCGGCGGGCTTGGCTGAGGACGTGCGCCGAGTGTGACGCGTCGGCGCGCGCCTGGCGACCGTGCGCGCTGACGCAGTGCGCGTGCGCGATCGGCCACGGCCGCATGCACCGCAGCGATCGTGCGTAGTCGATGGCCCGAAGCAGGCGAGCGCGATACCGGCGCGCGTACCGGTGCTCAGTCCGCCTCGAACTCCAGCAGCGCAACGCCATCGCCGACCAGCTCGCCTTCGCGCACGCGGTAGCCCTGCACCACGCCGTCGGCGGGGGCCTGCAGGGTGTGCTCCATCTTCATCGCCTCCAGCACCAGCAACGGGGCGCCGCGCGCCACGCGGGTGCCGGGTGCGACCAGCAGCGCGACGACGCGACCAGGCATCGGCGCGGTCAGCCCGCCGGCATCGGCGATCGGCTGGTCGGCCTCGGCGACCGGGTCGTGCAGATCGAATAGGTGCGTCTGCCCAGCGACGAACAGATGCAGGCGACTGCCGGCGAACACCGCGTCCGCCCGCACGCGCTGCACATCCAACTGCGCCTGCAGACGCTGCGCCTGCAGGTTGCCGCTGGCGAAGAGCACGGCATCGGTGGCGCTGTCGTGGATGCGCCAGCCCGCGTCGGTCGCCACCGCGCGCAGCGTGCGGCGCGTTTCGCCCTGCTGCAGGATCAGATGGCGCGGGGCGGGTTCGCCCAGGCGCCAGCCGTCGCGCAGATCCCAGGGCGAATGCGGGTCGCCCGGTTGCGCGGCGTCGGCGCGGTCGTGCAGCAGCCAGGCCAGCGCGGCCAGCGTCCAGGTCGGCTCGGCGGTGACGGACGCGACTTCGAACAGTGCCGCATGTTCGCGTTCGATCAGCGCGGTATCCAGATCGGCCTGGGCGAACGCGGCGGTGCCGACCAGGCGTTGCAGGAACGCGGCATTGGTGGCCACGCCGACCACCTGGCATGCCGCCAGCGCCGCCTGCATGCGCCGCAACGCGCGTTCGCGGGTGTCGTCCCAGACGATCAGCTTGGCGATCATCGGGTCGTAGTGCGGGCCGATGACGTCGCCCTGTTCGACGCCGGCATCGACGCGGGTGTGCGCGTCCGCCGCCGGCAGGCGCAGATGCTGCAGCGTGCCGGTCGAAGGCAGGAAGCCGCGCGCCGGATCCTCGGCGTACAGTCGCGCCTCCAGCGCATGGCCGCGGATCGCCAGTTCGTGCTGGCGCTTGGGCAACGGCTGGCTGGCGGCCACGCGCAGCTGCCACTCGACCAGATCGGTGCCGGTGATGCACTCGGTGACCGGATGTTCCACCTGCAGCCGGGTGTTCATTTCCATGAAATAGAACGCGCCGTCGGGCGCGACGATGAACTCCACCGTGCCGGCGCCGACATAGCCCACCGCACGCGCCGCTTCCACCGCGGCCTGGCCCATCGCGGCGCGGCGTTCCTCGCGCATGCCGGGCGCCGGCGCTTCCTCCAGCACCTTCTGATGGCGGCGCTGCACCGAGCAATCGCGTTCGAACAGGTAGGCCAGTTCGCCATGCGTATCGCCGAACACCTGGATCTCGATATGCCGCGGGCGCAGCACGTATTTCTCCACCAGCACGTGCGCGTTGCCGAACGCGGCCTGCGCTTCGCGCTGGCAGGCGGCCAGGGCGGCGACGAAGTCCTCGCTGCGATCGACCCGGCGCATGCCCTTGCCGCCGCCACCGGCGCTGGCCTTGATCAGCACCGGATAACCGATGGCGTCGGCCTGTTCGCGCAGGAACTCCGGTTCCTGGCGTTCGCCGTGGTAGCCCGGGGTCAGCGGCACGCCGGCGGCGTGCATCAGTGCCTTGGCCGCGCTCTTGTCGCCCATGGCGCGGATCGCGGCCGGCGGCGGGCCGATGAACACGATCCCGCGCGCGGCGCAGGCGTCGGCGAAGTCGGCGTTCTCGGACAGGAAGCCGTAGCCGGGATGGATCGCCTGGGCGCCGCTGGCCTGGGCGGCGTCGAGGATGCGTTCGCCGCGCAGGTAGCTGTCGCGTGCGGGGGCGGGGCCGATATGGATCGCTTCATCGGCCAGGCGCACGTGGCGGGCGTCGCGGTCGGCATCGGAGTAGACGGCGACGGTCGCGATGCCGAGTCTGCGGCAGGTGGCGATCACGCGGCAGGCGATCTCGCCGCGATTGGCGATCAGGATCTTGTCGAACATCGGCAGGTCGGGCGTGGCCATGGTCAGTTGCCTGGAAAGAGAGTGTCGTATGTCGCTTGCGCAGTTGCAGTTGCAGTTGCAGTTGCAGTTGCAGTTGCTTTGGCTGTTGCTTGTGCTTTTGACTTTTCGGGTTCCCTTCCGCAGCGGCGGCCATGGCGGGGAAAAACCCCGAAGGGGCGGCGCACATGGATGTGCGCCGTTCGCGGCAGGGGCAGGATGCCCCTTCCGCGAATCCCCGTCATGGACGCGGACCCGGAGCGCGCAGCGCGGAGGGCGCTCGGCAGGGCGCGCTTTCTTTTGGTTACTTTTCTTTGCGCGAGCAAAGAAAAGTGACTCGCCGCAAGGCGAAAGCTTTTGCTATTGCTTGAGATATGCGTGCCGGACGAGCAGAACCGTAGGAGCGGCGTCAGCCGCGACCGACGTGATCGATGATGCCTGTCGCGGCTGAAGCCGCTGCTACGAAGAGCTTTGAAGCAAGAGCCACAGCAAGAGCAACAGCTTCCGCTGGCGCGGGTCACTTTTCTTTGCTTGTGCAAAGAAAAGTAACCAAAAGAAAGCACACCCCGCAGCGCGCCCTCCGCGCTGCGCGCTCCGGGTCCGCAGACCCAACGGGCATTTTTCGATGGCACTTGTCCGCTACGCGGCCAAGTCCGGGGCAGGCGCCTCACGGCGCCTGCCCGTTCGCCGGGGCGAAGCAGTGCTTCGCCTTTATCCGGCTCACCCATGTGCCAACGAAAAACGGCGCACATCCTGTGCGCCGCCCTTCGGGTATTCGCCCGTTGGGTCTGCCGCGCTGAGGGGACCCCGTAGATCAAAAGCGAAGCAACGGCAGAAGCAATGGCAACAGCAGAAGCGACAGCAACAGCAACAGCAACAGCAAAGCTATTGGCCACGGTTGGTGGGCCGGCCAATGACCGTTGCGTGTGCACAGCAGGGCGCTCGCGCCCGCTCACATCCGGAACACCCCGAACCGGGTCGGTTCCGCCGGCGCGTTCAGCGCCGCCGACAACCCCAGCCCCAGCACCCGTCGCGTCTGCGCCGGATCGATGATCCCGTCGTCCCACAGCCGCGCACTCGCGTAGTACGGATGGCCCTGATGCTCGAACTGCTCGCGGATCGGCGTCTTGAACGCGACTTCGTCCTCGGCCGACCAGGTGCCGCCCTTGGCCTCGATGCCGTCGCGGCGCACCGTCGCCAGCACGCTCGCCGCCTGCTCCCCGCCCATGACACCGATCCGCGCGTTCGGCCACATCCACAGGAAGTTCGGCGAATACGCGCGGCCGCACATGCCGTAGTTGCCGGCGCCGAACGAACCACCGATCACCACCGTGAACTTGGGCACCTTCGCGCAGGCCACCGCCATCACCAGCTTGGCCCCGTCCTTGGCGATGCCGCCGTGCTCGTACTTGCGCCCGACCATGAAGCCGGTGATGTTCTGCAGGAACACCAGCGGGATGCCGCGCTGCGCGCACAGCTCGATGAAATGCGCGCCCTTCAGCGCCGACTCGGAGAACAGGATGCCGTTGTTGGCGACGATGCCCACCGGATAGCCGTGGATGTGCGCGAAGCCAGTGACCAACGTGGTGCCGTAGCGCGCCTTGAACTCGTCCAGGCGCGAGCCGTCCACCACCCGCGCGATCACCTCGCGTACGTCGAACGGCTTGCGTGGGTCGGCCGGGATCACCCCGTACAGTTCCTCGGCCGGATACAGCGGCGGCTCCGGCGCGCGCAGCGCCAAGGCCGGCGCGGGCTTGCGCCAGTTGAGCTGGGCCACGATCGCGCGCACCCGCGCCAGCGCCTGCAGATCGTTGTCGGCGAAATGGTCGGCCACGCCGGAGATGCGCGTGTGCACGTCGGCGCCGCCGAGCTCTTCGGCGCTGACTTCCTCGCCGGTGGCGGCCTTCACCAGCGGCGGGCCGCCGAGGAAGATGGTGCCCTGCTCGCGCACGATCACCGTCTCGTCGCTCATCGCCGGCACATAGGCGCCGCCGGCGGTGCACGAACCCATCACGCAGGCGATCTGGGCGATGCCCTGCGCCGACAGGTTGGCCTGGTTGTAGAAGATCCGCCCGAAATGGTCGCGGTCCGGGAACACCTCGTCCTGCAGCGGCAGGAACGCGCCGCCGGAATCGACCAGATAGATGCACGGCAAGCGGTTCTGCTGCGCGATCTCCTGCGCGCGCAGGTGCTTCTTCACCGTCATCGGGTAATAGGTGCCGCCCTTGACCGTAGCGTCGTTGGCGACGATCACGCACTCCACGCCGGACACGCGGCCGATGCCGGCGACCACGCCGGCGCACGGCACCTCGTCGGCGTACATGCCCAGCGCGGCGAGCGGGGCGATTTCCAGGAAGGCGCTGCCCGGGTCGAGCAGCGCGTCGATGCGCTCGCGCGCCAGCAGCTTGCCGCGCGCCTGGTGCTTGGCGCGCGCCGCGGCGCTGCCGCCCTGGGCGATGCGCGCCTGGGTCTGCTGCAGGTCGTCGACCACCGCGCGCAGCGCCGCGGCGTTGGCGGCGAAGGCGTCGCTGCCGGGTTGCAACTGGGTCTGGATCGCGCTCATGGCAGGACCATCGAAAGGAGAAAAAGAGAGACCGTGTAGGAGCGGCTTCAGCCGCGACGCTCTACCGGGAACGTGTCGCGGCTAAAGCCGCTCCTACACATCAAGCGCACAGCATCACTTGGTCCGCTCGAACAGCTCGCGGCCGATCAGCATGCGGCGGATTTCCGAGGTGCCGGCGCCGATCTCGTACAGCTTGGCGTCGCGCCACAGGCGCCCGGTCGGATAGTCGTTGATGTAGCCGTTGCCGCCGAGCACCTGGATCGCCTGGCCGGTGAGCCAGGTCGCCTTCTCGGCCGCGTACAAAATCGCGCCGGCGGCGTCCTGGCGGGTGGTGCGGCCGGCGTCGCAGGCGCGCGCCACCGCGTACACGTAGGCGCGGCAGGCGTTGAGGCCCACGTACATGTCGGCCAGCTTGCCCTGCATCAACTGGAAGCTGCCGATCGCCTCGCCGAACTGGCGGCGCTCGTGCACGTACGGCATCACCACGTCCATCGCCGCGGCCATCAGCCCCAGCGGGCCGCCGGACAGCACCAGCCGCTCGTAGTCCAGGCCCGACATCAGCACGCGCACGCCGCCGCCGACGCTGCCCAGCACGTTCTCCGCCGGCACCTCGCAATCCTGGAACACCAGCTCGCAGGTGTTGGAGCCGCGCATGCCGAGCTTGTCCAGCTTCTGCGCGGTGCTGAAGCCGGGCATGCCCTTCTCGACCAGGAACGCGGTGATGCCGCGCGCGCCGCCGGCCGGGTCGGTCTTGGCGTAGACCACCAGCACGTCGGCATCGGGACCATTGGTGATCCACATCTTGTTGCCGTTGAGCACGTAGCGGTCGCCGCGCAGCTCGGCGCGCAGCTTCATCGAGACCACGTCCGAACCGGCACCCGGCTCGCTCATCGCCAGCGCGCCGACGTGCTCGCCGCTGCACAGCCGCGGCAGGTAGCGCATCTTTTGCGCTTCGCTGCCGTTCTTGCGCAACTGGTTCACGCACAGGTTCGAATGCGCGCCGTAGGACAGGCCGATCGCGCCCGAGGCGCGCGAGATCTCCTCCATCGCCACCACGTGCGCCAGGTAGCCCATCGCGCTGCCGCCGTATTCCTCTTCCACGGTCAGCCCGAGCAGGCCCTGCTCGCCGAGCTTGCGCCACAGGGGCGCCGGGAACGCGTTGTCGCGGTCGGCCTGCTCGGCCAGCGGCGCGATCTCGCGCGCGGCGAAGGCGGCCACGGTGTCGCGCAGCAGGTCGATGTCCTCGCCCAGTTCGAAATTCAACGACGGCATCAGCATGGCGGGCTCCGGAGGCAGGCGGGCGGCAGACGGGGCGCCTAGAATCCAGGCGGCGCCGGGGAATGGACGCCAGCGTAGCCGGGAACGGCGAAGAAGTGAACAATAATTCATTAATTGAACCTAGAATCACCCCATGGCCTACAAACGCTCCGCGCTGATGGAAGAACGCCTCGCCGGCAACCGCCAGCGGATCTTGCTGGCGGCGCGGCGGTTGGTCGCCGCCGGCGGCTTCCGCGGCGCGCCGGTGACCGCGGTGGCGGCCGAGGCGGGGGTGTCCACCGGGCTGATCTACCGCCACTTTCCGTCCAAGGCCGAACTGTTCGTGGAAGTGCTGACCGCGGCGGTGGATTACGAACTGGCGATCCTGCGCGGCATCGCCGCCGAACCGGCGCCGGCGGCGCATCGCCTGCGCGCGGCGATCGCCTCGTTCGTGCGCCGCGCGCTGGCCGGGCCGGGGCTGGCCTACGCCTTCATTGCCGAGCCGGTGGAGCCGGAGGTGGATGCCGAGCGCATCCGCTGCCGGCGCCTGTTCGGCGATCTGTTCAAGGGCATCCTCGCCGACGGCGTGGCCGCGGGCGAATTCCCCGCGCAGGACCTGGACGCGGCCGCGGCCTGCCTGGTCGGCGCCTACACCGAAGCCCTGGTCGGCCCGACCGCACCCAGCCGCGACGGCCCGCGCGACAGCGATCGCCTGGTCGAGGCGGTGTGCGGTTTCTGCCTGCGCGCGGTCGGCGCCGCGCAGGCGGAGTAGCGGCGTTTGCCGCGCCACATCGTCATCAGGACAGCCGAAATGCCGGTGCCCATGCCCCGGCGCGCGGCAAAACTGCTGCGATGCAGCACGCATCGTCTGCGATTCGCCGCATCGGCGGGCTGCCGTGCGCGGCAAACGCTGGCTATACTCGGCCGCGTAGCGGTGGTCCGGTCACCACGTGCCAAAGGGGTGTGATGTGCGGAATTACGACCTCGAATTTCTCAAGCGGTTCTCGATGGTGATCGGCCTGTTGGTCGTCATCACCCTCGGGCTGATCGCGTTCGCGGCTTACCTGCAGCGGGCGATCCCGCCGGAGGTGTCGCCGGTGGCGCTCAAGCGCACCGAGGAACGCATCGCCCCGGCGGGCGCGGTGTATGCCGGCAGCACCGGCGCGGCGGCGCAGGCCGCCGCGCAGGCGGCGGCACTGGCCAAGGCCTCGGCGCAGGTCGCCTACGGCGGCACCACCGACGGCAAGGTGATCTTCAACAACCTGTGCACGGCCTGCCATACCACCGGCGTCGGCAAGGCGCCGACCCTGGACCATTCGCACTGGGATGCGCGCATCGCGCAAGGCAAGGACACGCTGTACAAGCACGCGATCGAGGGCTATACCGGCCCCGATGGCGGAATCATGCCGCCCAAGGGCGGCAACCCGGCGCTCAGCGAAGCGCAGATCCACGCCACGGTCGATTGGATGCTGTCCAACCTGAAGTAACCTGGCCATCCTGTGGGTTTTTCCAGCGCCGCCTCCGGGCGGCGCGTTCGTATTCGCGACCGGCTGCGTGCCGGCGCGCTGAGGAGAGTGATCGCATGCGCCTGTTGCCCCCGATATTGGCGTTGCTGCTGGTTGCCGGCGCACCCGCCGCGCAGGCGTTGACGCCGCCGCAGATGGTGCCGATCGGGCAGCTGCGGCCGGCCGACAGCGCGCAGGGCGTGGTGTTCGAAGGCGTGGTCACCGCGCGCGTGCAGGCCGGCGGCGACGGTTATCTGGTGCAGGACGCCGGCGACGGCGATCCGCTCACCGCCGACGCGCTGCTGGTGCAAGGCGATCCCGACGCCACGCTGGTACCGGGCGACCGGGTGCGGGTCTGGGGCGAGCTGGCGCCGCGGCGCGCGCCGAGCCCGGCGTCCGCGGGCACGCCGTTCGCCGGGCGCAGCGTGCGCGCCGCCGGGCATACCGTGCTGGCGCGCGCGCAGCCGCTGCCGCTGCAGGTGCTCGACGCCGTACCGGCCGATTGGTCGGCGCTGGCGGGCATGCGCGTGCGCATCGATGCGCCGCTGACCGTGGTCGATACCGATGCGCTGGCCAAGGCCGGCGTACTCGGCGTCGCCTTCGGCGGGCGCCTGTGGCAGCCCTCCGAGATCGCCGCGCCGGGCAGCGCCGAGTTGGCCGCGGCGAATGCCGACAATGCGCGGCGCCTGCTGCTGCTGGGCGACGCCGGCGCGCACGCGCCCGACAGCCTGCCCGCCTATCTGGGCACCGGCGAAACCGCCGCGACGCTGCGCGCCGGCACCACGCTGCAGGGGATGGAAGGCATCGTCGGCGGCGTGGTCGATGGGGCGGCGCGGCTGTATCCGACCGCGCCGTTGCAGCTGACCGCGGCGCCGGTGCCGGCGCCGCCGCAGGTCGCCGGCACGCTGCGCGTGGCCGCGTTCAACCTGGAGAACTTCTTCAACGGCGACGGCCGCGGCGGCGGTTTCCCGACCCTGCGCGGCGCGCGCACCGCAGCCGAATTCCGGGCGCAGCTGGCCAAGCTGGTCGCCACCATCCGTCCGTTGCAGGCCGATGTCGCCGCGCTGATGGAACTGGAGAACGACGGGTATGGGCCGACCTCGGCGATCGCCACGTTGGTAACCGCACTCAATGCCGGCGACGGCGGCGACTGGCGCTTCGTCGATGCCGGGCGCGGGCCGGGCGACAACCCGATCCGGGTCGGCCTGATCTACCGCGCCTCGCGGGTCAGCCCGGTCGGCAAGCCGGCGGTGCTGGAAGGCGGCCCGTTCGCCGCGCACAGCCGGGTACCGCTGGCGCAGGCGTTCCGGCGCGGCAACGGGCAGCCGTTCGTGGTCGTCGCCAACCACTTCAAGTCCAAGGGCTGCGGCGAGGCGGCTGCCGACGATGCCGACCGCGGCGATGGCCAGGGCTGCTGGAACGCCACCCGCACCGACTCCGCGCGGCGCCTGGATGCGTGGCTGCGCACCGATCCCACCGGCAGCGGCAGCAGCGCCAGCGTGCTGCTGGGCGACTTCAACGCCTACGCGATGGAAGACCCGCTGCGCCTGCTGCGCGACGCCGGCTGGCGCGATGCGTTGGCGCAAGCGCATGTCGAGCAGCCTTACAGCTTCATCTACAAGGGCTTGAGCGGCCGCCTGGACCATGCCCTGCTGAGCCCGGCGCTGGCACCGCGGCTGCGCGGCGCCGCCGAATGGCACATCAATGCCGACGCGCCCGACGCCGACGGCTATCGCGACCGCAACGTGCCGGGTCCCGTGCGCAGTTCCGATCACGATCCCTTGCTGCTCGGCTTCGAGCTTTGAGGGCCGGGATTGGGGATTGGGGATGGCGGGATTCGTTAAAGCGCACGGCTGCGACTTTCGCTGAGCGCAGCGGCGTTTAGTTCGGCTCTCACAATCGCGGTTGGCGCCTCCGGGTGGGGGGGCTTGATGCGTGGAGAGACGCAGTCTCCCAACTCGCGACTCCCTGCTTTACCAATCCCAAATCCCGAATTCCCAATCCCGGCTACCGATGCCCATGGCGCCGCCAGTTCCATAGGTGCGCGCTCGCCAGCAGCAGGCTGCCGGCCACGGTGACCGGGGTTTCGGCCTGCGCGCCGGGGAATCCGATCGCGCCGGCCAGCAGGCCGCACAGGCCCAGTACGGCCGTCGTCCACAGCGGCCACGGCAGCGGCCGCTGCCGCTGCGCACGCCATAGCGCCAGCCCGGCCAGGGGCAGCGCGAGCGCCACGAACAGCCCATGCACCCATTCGGCCTGCGCCCATACCCCGAACAGCGGCAGGGCGGCGGCCAGCAACGGCAGCGCCAGGCAATGCAGCAGGCACAGCCCGGACAGGAAGACGGCGGAGGCATCGAAGAACGGCTGGGGCAGGGATTTCATGGGCGCGATTCCGGTGTTGAAGTGTTATACAGTAACATTTCTTCCGCCACGTCATGCCGCCATGCCAATGCCCGCCGTGCTCGACCGCCGCCTCCCCGTCACCGTCCTGTCCGGCTTCCTCGGCGCCGGCAAGACCACCTTGCTCAACCGCGTGCTGCGCAACCGCGACGGCCGCCGCGTGGCGGTGATCGTCAACGACATGAGCGAAATCAACATCGATGCGGCGCTGATCCGCGACGGCGGTGCCGCGCTCAGCCGTACCGAGGAGACCCTGGTCGAGTTCAGCAACGGCTGCATCTGCTGCACGTTGCGCGAGGACCTGCGCCAGGAAGTGCAGCGCCTGGCCGACAGCGGCCGCTACGATTACCTGTTGATCGAATCCACCGGCATCTCCGAGCCGATGCCGGTCGCGGCCACGTTCGCGGTGCGCGACGAGCACGGCCGCAGCCTGGCCGACGTGGCGCGGCTGGACACCATGCTCACCGTGGTCGATGCGGTGAGCTTCCTGCGTGATTTCGGCTCGGCCGAACGCCTGGCCGCGCGTGGCCTGCAGGCTGGCGACGACGACGAGCGCGGCTTGGTCAACCTGCTGGTGGAGCAGATCGAATTCGCCGACGTGATCGTGATCGGCAAATGCGACCTGGCCACCGCGGCCACGGTGGCGCGGACCCGCGCGGTGCTGCGCGCGCTCAATCGCGACGCGCGCATCGTCGAAGCCAGCCACGGCGACGTGCCGCTGGACGTGGTGCTGGACACCGGCCGGTTCGATTTCGTGCGCGCGCAGCTGGCACCGGGCTGGATGCAGGCGCTGCGCGGCGAACACGCGCCGGAGACCGAGCAGTTCGGCATCGGCAGTTTCGTCTACCGCGCACGGCGTCCGTTCCATCCATTGCGCTTCGCGCGGCTGGCACAGCACGGCCTGCGCGACGTGGTCCGCAGCAAGGGTTTCTTCTGGCTGGCCAGCCGCATGGACTGGGTCGGCGAACTGTCGATCGCCGGCGCGGCCACCCAGACCCAGGCCGCCGGCTTCTGGTACGCCGCGCGCGAACGCGTCGAGCGGGGCCTGTTGGATACGCCGCTGCCGCTGCCGCCACGACCGCTGCCGTATAGCGAACTGGGCTGGCAGCGGCAGCACAGCGCGTGCTGGAGCGCGCCGCCGCCGCGCGCCGAGGAGGTGGGCGATGCGCGCGAATACGCGGCGCTACGCGCGCTGTGGCATCCGCTGTGGGGCGACCGCCGCCAGGAGCTGGCGGTGATCGGCGTCGATCTGGACGCCGCGCGGGTGCGCGCCGAACTCGATGCCTGCCTGCTCGACGACGCCGAGCTGGGGCGCGGGCCGCTGGCCTGGCGGGCGCTGGCCGATCCATTCCCGGCGTGGCGGCGCTGAGGCTCGCTCTGCACGTGAGGCCTTCGCGCTTCGTTCGTCGCGGCTGAAGCCGCTCCTA
Organism: Xanthomonas sp. DAR 34887; assembly: GCF_041245805.1. Taxonomy (NCBI): domain Bacteria; kingdom Pseudomonadati; phylum Pseudomonadota; class Gammaproteobacteria; order Lysobacterales; family Lysobacteraceae; genus Xanthomonas; species Xanthomonas tesorieronis. Next base: position 4,991,405 of record NZ_CP162490.1, on the reverse strand, counting down.
CAGGAGTCCAGGCGCCGGATGGGCGCACTGTAGGAGCGGCTTCAGCCGCGACAGATCCTGTCGCAGCACACCGCTACCCGCGCGCCCCAGCCGCGATCAGCACGATCGCCAACAGCGCCGCCACCAGGCCCGCGCGATTCCAGGCGCTGGTCTTCTCGCCGAAGGCCAGCACGCCGAGCAGCGCGCCCAGCACGATCACGCCCAGGTTCATCGCCGCGAACACCACCGCCGGGCTGTCCGGCAGCGCCTGGTGCGCGCGCACGTAGAACGCGATGTTGCCGAAGTTGAGCGTGCCCAGCAGCAAGCCGGCGCCCACGTTGCGCCAGGCCAGCGGCGCGCTGCCGCGCAGGTGCCGCCACAGCTGCATGCCGAGCAGCAGCACGAAGGCGATCGCGAAGGCCACCAGCAGCGAGGCGGCGAACGGCGTGCCGGCCTGGGCGATGCGTTTGAGCAGCACGTCGATCACGGCGAAGCCGGCCCACACCAGCAGCAGCCATGGCGCGGCGCGCGCGGCGCCGGCCGGTGTCGGTCCGGGCCGGTGCACGATGCCGGCGATGGCCAGCAGGCCCAGCGCCAGCCCGGCCAGCTTGTAGCCGTTGGCGCGCTCGCCGAACAGCGCGAACGCGGCCGCCAGCGACAGCAGCAGCGACAAGCGCTGCGCCGCGTCGGTGCGCACGATGCCGGCCAGCGCCACCGCGCGGCCCAGCACCAGGAACAGCGCCGGCAGCAGCAGCGCCAGGCCCAGCAGCGCCGCCCACGGCGCCTGCGCGCTGCGCAGCGTGGCCAGGGGCGGGTGCAGCAACGCCGCGCACAGCAGCGCCGCCGCCAGATAGTTCCAGGTCACCGCCTGGGCCAGGTCGATCCGCCGCCGCGGCGCCAACTTCAGCAGCGCCGAGACCAGCACGCTGCACATCACACTCAGAAGAACGAACGCCACGCGCAGGGGATCCGGTCGGGGAAGAGAACGCTGCGTGCGCGCGGCCTGCATGTGGCCTGCACCCAGCCCCGCTATTATGAGCGCATGACCTCTCCCGCTTTCCCCACAGAATCCGGCGCGTTGACGCTGGACGGCCCCGCCGGCCCGATCGAGGCCGCGGTCGATCTGCCCGATGCCGAGGTGACCGCGTTGCCGGTCACCGCGATCGTCTGCCACCCGCTGTCCACCGAGGGCGGCACCATGCACAACAAAGTGGTGACGATGGTCGCGCGCGCGCTGCGCGAACTCGGCGTGCACGTGGTGCGCTTCAACTTCCGCAGCGTCGGCGCCTCGGCCGGCAGTTTCGACCATGGCGACGGCGAACAACAGGATCTGGCCGCGGTGGCCGCCTGGGTGCGCGCGCAGCGCCCGCACGATGCGCTGTGGCTGGCCGGCTTCAGCTTCGGCGCCTACGTGTCGCTGCGCGCCAGCGCCGCGCTGCAGCCGCAGGCGCTGGTGTCGATCGCGCCGCCCGCCGGGCGCTGGGACTTCGCCGGCGTGGAACCGCCGCCGCAGTGGCTGGTGATCCAGGGCGACGCCGACGAGATCGTCGATCCGCAGGCCGTCTACGACTGGCTGGAAACGCTGGAGCAGCAGCCCGAGCTGGTGCGCATGCCCGACACCAGCCATTTCTTCCACCGCAAGCTGATCGACCTGCGCGGCGCCTTGCAGCACGGGGTCAAGGCATGGCTGCCGGCGAAGCAGGCGTGAGCGCGGTACATGGTCGGGCGGCCGCATGGCCGCCGGCAGGGCGCCGCCCGGGCATGCGCCGATGAGCGCCGCCGCCACGCCCTCGCAACGCTACGCCGACGGCGTGGCGCGCGGCGACTGGCGCGACGACCCGGCGCAGCACGCCGCGCTGGCCGAACTGGACCGCATCCACGCCGAGATCGTGGACAGCGACCAGGACGGCTGGCTGGACCGCCTGGCCGCGTTCTGGAAGAAGCCCGAGCCGGTGCGCGGCCTGTATTTCTGGGGCGGCGTGGGCCGCGGCAAGACCTTCCTGGTCGACCTGTTCTACGACGGCCTGCCGATCGAGCAGAAGTACCGCACCCACTTCCACCGTTTCATGCGCGGCGTGCACGAGCGCTTGCGCGAGCACGCCGGGCAGAGCGACCCGCTGGCCAAGATCGCGCAGGAATGGCGCAGTCAACTGCGCGTGCTGGTGCTGGACGAATTCTTCGTCACCGACATCGGCGACGCGATGCTGCTGGCACGGCTGCTGGAGCGCCTGTTCGCCGAGGGCGTGACCCTGGTCACCACCTCCAACACCGCGCCGCAGAACCTGTATCTCAACGGCCTGCAGCGCGAGAGCTTCCTGCCGGCGATCGCGCTGCTGCAGAAATACTGCGTGGAGCTGTACGCCGAAGGCACCGAGGATTACCGCATGCGTGCGCTGACCCGCTCGCCGGTGTACCGCGCGCCGCTGGACGCGCAGTCCGACGCGTGGCTGCACGGGCGCTGGGGCGAACTCAGCGGCAACGACGCCGCACGCAGCGGCAACATCGTCATCGAGGCGCGCAAGATCCCGGTGCGCGGCCGCGGCAAGAGCATCGCCTGGTTCGATTTCGCCGCGCTGTGCGAAGGCCCGCGCGGGCCGTCCGACTACATCGAGATCGCGCGCGAGTTCAACACCGTGCTGCTCGGCGGCATCCCGCACTTCGACCGCAGGAACGAAGACGCGGCGCGGCGGTTCGTCAATCTGATCGACGAGCTGTACGACCGCCAGGTCAACCTGGTCTGCACCGCGCAGGACCCGCCGCCGCAGCTGTACAGCGGCGAACGCCTGGCCGGCGCCTTCGAGCGCACCGCCTCGCGCCTGATCGAGATGCAGAGCGCCGAGTATCTGGCGACCGCGCACCGCGCGTAGGGCCGGGTGGGGTTATCGCCTTGGCGAGAGGGCGGCATGCCGCTTCTCGCCAGGCCTCTTTCTGGATACCGGCTTCCTGTGGACTTGGTCCTGGGCTGCGACGCTGTGGCGAAACGGGGCGTTGCCGCTTGCGTTCGTCGCGGCTGAAGCCGCTCCTACAGTGCACCCAGTCAGTCAGCCGCGGCTTCTGTAGGAGCGGCTTCAGCCGCGACCAACGAAGCAATGCAGCCGGCAGACATCGCATTCCGGTCCGGGCCGACGACCGCGTGCGAAACGGCGCACGCGCCGACTGGCGCGAGCTATAAAAAGTGCTTGCAATTAAATAGCGCGCTATGTAAATTGCGCTCATGCCGAAGAAACGCACCCCTGCCGAGATCCCCAGCCGCGAGGCGGCGCTGCAGTTGGATCAGCAGCTGTGCTTCGCGCTGTACTCGGCCAACCTGGCGATGCACAAGCTCTACCGCGGCCTGCTGAAGACGCTGGACCTGACCTATCCGCAGTACCTGGTGATGCTGGTGCTGTGGGAAGAGGACGCACGCACGGTCGGGGCGATCGGCGAGCGGTTGTTCCTGGATTCGGCCACGCTGACGCCGCTGTTGAAGCGGCTGCAGGCCAGCGGCCTGGTCACGCGCGAACGCTCGGCCGACGACGAACGCCAGGTCGTGGTGCGGTTGACCGCGGCCGGCCGCGCGTTGCGCAACAAGGCCAGCGCGGTGCCCGAGCAGGTGTTCTGCGCGGCGGCGTGCTCGCTGCAGGACCTGCGCCAGCTCAAACAGCAACTGGAAACCTTGCGCGGCAACCTGGGCGGCGGCTGATGCTATCGCCACGAGATCGACTTGGCGCCATGACGTTCCATTAATTAAGTAGTGTGCTATTAAATAGCTGTCAATCAACCGGCGCGACGCGCCTCACCTGGAGTAACCACCATGGCCTCACCCGAAAAGATCCTCTACACCGCCCACGCCACCGCGACCGGCGGCCGCGAAGGCCGCGCCGTGTCCTCCGACAAGGCGCTGGACGTGAAGCTGTCGACCCCGCGCGAACTGGGCGGCGCTGGCGGCGACGGCACCAATCCGGAGCAGCTGTTCGCGGCCGGCTATTCGGCCTGCTTCATCGGCGCGATGAAGGCGGTAGCGGCGCAGGACAAGCTGAAGCTGCCGGGCGAAGTCAGCATCGAAGGCAGTGTCGGCATCGGCCAGATCCCGGGCGGTTTCGGCATCGCGGTGGAACTGCGCATCGCGGTGCCGGGCATGCCGCGCGAGGAGTTGCAGGCGCTGGTCGACAAGGCGCACCAGGTCTGCCCGTACTCCAACGCGACCCGCGGCAACATCGACGTGAATCTGGTCGTTCTCGACTGATCGATGCGATTCGTCCAAAAACCCCGCCGCGCGATCTGCGCGGCGGGGTTTTTTTGCTGTCTGCACTACGGAAATTGCCCGAGCCAGCTTGGCGTACGCGCTGCGGTGCCTTCGACGGCAAGGGTGGCAGTTGTCGGCCCGGAACGAGATGTCCTCAAGCGCCGATCCGTGAGCGATTTGAACAACAGGCTTCCGTACTGCGCGAGCGCGTGGTTTGGCGATGGCGGCAGCATCGATTCGATGCAAACGCAGCGTTTCCATGGCTGTTCCGCCGACCATGGCCGCCGGCTCCGCTGTTGTTGCTGTTGCTGTTGCTTTGGCTTTTGACTTGCCGGGTTCCCTTCCGCAGCGGCGGCCATGGCGGGGAAAAACCCGAAGGGCGGCGCACATGGATGTGCGCCGTTCGCGGTAGGGGCAGGATGCCCCTTCCGCGAATCCCCGTCATGGACGCGGACCCGGAGCGCGCAGCGCGGAGGGCGCAAGGCAGGGCGCGCTTTCTTTTGGTTACTTTTCTTTGCGCGAGCAAAGAAAAGTGACTCGCCGCAAGGCGAAAGCTTTGGCTGTTGCTTGAGACACGCGTGCCGAATGAGCAGAACCGTGGAGCGGCTTCAGCCGCGACCAACGTAATCGATGATGCCTGTCGCGGCTGAAGCCGCTCCTACGAAGAGCTTGAAGCAAGAGCCACAGCAAGAGCAACAGCTTCCGCTGGCGCGGGTCACTTTTCTTTGCTTGTGCAAAGAAAAGTAACCAAAAGAAAGCACACCCCGCAGCGCGCCCTCCGCGCTGCGCGCTCCGGGTCCGCAGACCCAACGGGCATTTTTCGATGGCACATCCATGTGCCAACGAAAAACGGCGCGCATCCTGCGCGCCGCCCTTCGGGTATTCGCCCGCCGGGTCTGCCGCGCTGAGGGGACCCGGTAGATCAAAAACAAAACAAAAGCCAAAGCCAAAGCCAAAGCCAAAGCAACAGCAACAGCAACAGCAACAGCAACAGCGGGGTGCCGGCTCCCGCATCGCGGTGACGATGGCGGCAGCATGACGCGATGAGACGCATGTCAGGCCAACAGCAATTGCATCGCCTTCGCACCGAATGACCTCTGCCACACACCCGTGCACACGGCGCATTGCTGTAGTGCAGATTGAGGCGGACCTGGGTCAATGTGATAGTGCGAACGTCATCACCTTTGTGTCCGCCATGCTTAGTTCCGCTTACAACGCCGATACCGTCGCCGCCTTCATCCAGGGCGCGCGGCGCCTGCTGGTCCTCACCGGTGCGGGCATGTCCGCCGAGAGCGGCGTGCCGACCTTTCGCGGTCAGGACGACAGCCTGTGGGCGCGCTTCGATCCGCAGCAACTGGCCACCGAAGAGGCGTGGCGGGCGGACCCGGCGTTGGTCTGGGGGTGGTACCGCTGGCGCATGGCGATCGTCGCCCAGGCACAGCCGCATGCCGGACATCACGCACTCGTGCGCCTGGCCGGCTTGAAGAGCACCACCTTGGCGACCCAGAACGTGGACGACCTGCACCAGCGCGCCGGCAGCGAGGTCGCCGCGCATGTGCATGGGCGCCTGTCGGCGCTGCGCTGCAGCGACTGCGCCCAGGCCTGGCACGGGCTGCTGCCGCCGATCGACGTGCAGGCGCCGACCCAGCGCCTGGCGCCGCCGGTGTGCGCGGCCTGCGGCGGCGCGGTGCGGCCGGGCGTGGTGTGGTTCGGCGAGGCGCTGCCGGCCGCCGACTGGGCGCGCGCCGAGAGCGCCGCCGATGCGGCCGACCTGGTGCTGGTGATCGGCAGCTCCGGCCTGGTCTATCCGGCGGCCGGGCTGCCGCTGCGCGCCAAGGAACGCGGCGCCTACGTGGTCGAAATCAATCCCGAGCCCAGCGGCCTGTCCTCGCGCGCCGATCTGCACTGGCGCGACAGCGCGGCGGTGGCCTTGCCGCTGTTGTTGCAGCGCTGGCCGGCGAACTGAGGTCGGGCGCCGGCGATCCGCGCCGCACGCGGTCAGCGCAACGAACGCAGGAACGCGTCCACCGCGTCGGTATAGGCCGACGGCAGGCCCAGGTCGTGGTTGATCTCGGCGTGGCTGCGGTCCTGCGGCAACACCTCGACGCGGATCCGCCGCGCGCCCGCCTTGTCGGCCAGGTGTCGGGCCTGTGCGCAGGCATCGGCGCGGCGGCTGGAACACACCGCCAGCAGCGGCGGCGCCGCGCTGCCCATCTGGTGATACGGCGAGGCGGCGATCCAGTCGCTGCGCTGGCTGCCGAAGGCGCGGTCGTACAGCGGCAGGTGCCGCGCCTGCATCACCTGCTCCACGTCCATCGCGGCGCTGTCCAGCGCCACCGTGGCCAGCGGCGGGTGCGCGCCGGCCTGCGCCAGCAGCGTCGGCGACAGGTCCAGCAGCGTCACCAGGTGCGCGCCGGCCGAGTGCCCCATCAACACCGTCCTTGCGCCATCGGCGCCCCAGCTTGCTGCCAGCGCCTGCACCTTGGCCACGGCAAGGGCGACATCGCTGGCCTGTTGCAGCGGCGTGGCCTGCGGCAGCATGCGGTAGTTCACCGACACCAGCGCGTAGCCCTGCGGCAACCAGTGCGCGGCCTTGTTGGCGGCGACGCCGGGATTGTCCTTGTCGCCGTTCGCCCAGCCGCCGCCATGCACCATCACGATCAGCGGCGCGTTGCGCGCATTGGCGGGCAGGTAGACATCGAAGCGCTGCGCCGGATCGGCGCCGTAGGCGACATCGCGCAGCACGCGCGCTCCCTGGGGCAGCGGCGCGCTTGGCGTGGCGGCGGCCGATTGCGCAAGCCGCGCGCGCAGCCGTTCGCGCAGGCGGCCATCCTGCGCATGCAGCGCTGCGGCGTGCAGCGCGGTCAGCAGCAGCGTCATACCGAGCAAGGTGCGGGCGAGCGAGATCATGGGCGGACTCCTTGGGGGGCGCAGGCGTGGGCGGGGAGGGCGCGATGCGTTGCCGATACGATTGCGGTGCGCACGGCAGCGGTTGCTGCGGCGCGTGCGGCAGCCGGCGTCGGCACCGCGCCGGCGTTCATGCCTCGCGCACCCGCAGCGTTGCGCGCAGTCCGTGCGGCGCGGCGTTGTCCAGGCGCAGTTCGCCGTGGTGTTGGCGGGCGACGCGCTCGACGATCGCCAGGCCCAAGCCGCTGCCGCCGTGGCCGCCATGCACGAACGGCTGCTGCGCGCTCGCGGCCAGCGCCGGATCCAGCCCGGGGCCGTGGTCGCGCACCTCGATGCGCCAGCCGTCGCCGTCGCGCGCCAGGCGCAACTGGAACGGTGCGGCGCCGTGGCGCTCGGCATTGCCGATCAGGTTGCCGAGCGCGCGCTGCAGCGCCATCGGCTTGGCGTACAGCGGCGCCTGCTCCGGTAAGTCCACCTCCCAGGCCGTGCGCGTGGCGCCCAGCGCATGCCGGCACAGGTCGGCCAGGTCCAGCGGCGCGCTGGCTTCGTCGCGGCCGTCGCGGGCATAGGCGATGAACTGCGCCAGGATCGCGTCGATCTCGCCGATGTCGCGCTCCATGCCGTCGCGCAGTTCCGGATCCACCTGCGGCAGCAGCGCGAGCGCGTATTGCAGGCGGGTCAGCGGCGTGCGCACGTCGTGGGAGATGCCGGCCAGCATCAAGGTGCGCTCGGCCGCGGCGCTGCGGACGTCGGCGCTGGCATCGGCCAGAGCGCGCGCCAGGTCGTTCACTTCGCGCGGGCCGCCGCCGGCGATCGGCACGTCGCCGTCGCCACGCACGATGTGCGGCGCCGCCAGGGCCAGTCGCCGCAGCGGCAGCACCAGGCGCCGTGCGAAATAGGCGGCGGCCAGCCAGACCAGCAGCGCGCAGGCGGCCAGCAAGGCCACCGAGAAACGGCGCACGCCATGGCCGCGGCGTTCGCCGGAAAACGCCACCCACAGCGGATCGGGCGTGGCCAGCTTGAGCCACAGCGCACCGTCTTCGCCGCGGCGAAGTTCGCGCCCCTGGCCGAGTTGGCCGGCGGCGCGCCCTTGCACTGCGTCGGCCAGCGGGCCGGCGCGCTTGGCGGCCGGCGGCGGAGCGTGCCGGACCTGCAGCCCGGCCTCGTGCAGCGCCGGCTCCAGCGCAGCGGCCGACGGCGAGCGCTGCAGCGCCTCGGCGACATTGGCGAAACCGTCCAGCGTGCGCAGCACCTGTTGCGCGGCCGGACGCAGCGCCAGTTCGCGGCCGAGCAGCAACGCCAGCAGGCCGGCGCCGGCCAGCACCAGCGCGATCACCAGCACCAGTTGCCCGAACAGGCTGCGCGGCCAGCCGTCGCTGCTGCGGCGGGCGCGGCTCATGGCGCGGCCTGCGGCGGCACGTAGACGTAGCCGATGCCCCACACGGTCTGGATCAGCCGCGGCGTGCGCGCGTCGTCTTCGAGCAACTTGCGCAACCGCGCCACGGTGACATCGATGCTGCGCGCGAAGGCGTCGTGTTCGCGGCCGTGCGCCAGGCTCATCAGGCGGTCGCGACTGAGCGGCTGCTGCGGATGCCGCAGCAGCACCGACAGCACCGCGAACTCGGCGGTGGTCAGCTTCAGCGGCTGTCCGTCGCGACTGAGTTCGCGCCGGCCCAGGTGCAGGCGGAAGCGACCGAAACCGATCTCGCCGCCGTCCGGCTGCGGCGCGCCGGCGCCGGCCGGTCCGGTGCGGCGCAGCACGGCGCGGATCCGCGCCAGCAGCTCGCGCGGGTTGACCGGCTTGGGCAGGTAATCGTCGGCGCCGATCTCCAGGCCGACGATGCGGTCGATCTCGTCGCCCTTGGCGGTGAGCATCACGATCGGCGTGGTGTCGCCCTGGCCGCGCAGGCGCCGGCAGATCTCCAGACCGTTTTCGCCGGGCAACATCAGGTCCAGCACCACCAGGTCGTAATGGCCGCGCGCCAGCGCCTGCTGCAGCTGGGCACCGTCGGCCACCGCCTTCACCGAAAAGTCCTGGCTTTCCAGATAGCGGCGCAGCAGCTCGCGCAGACGCGCGTCGTCGTCGACCAGGAGCAGGCGGGCAGGGGCGTCGTTCATGGCCGCCACTATCGGCTGCGCCGCGGCCGCCCGGCAACGCCCGGCGCGCGGATTGTGTAAGCGGATGTTTCTGCCGCCGCCGGCGGAAACATCCGCTGGCCAGAACCCAACACCTTGCGCCCGCGCGCGGCCTACCGTGACTCCACCGCAGCGTCCCCGTGCTGCTTCCTGGAGAACCACGATGACTCTTTCGCTACGTAGCGCGATCCTGTTGATCGCCCTGGCCGCAGGCGGCCTGACCGCGGTGGCGGCGCCCGATGCGCAGGCGCGCGAACGCACGCGCACCCGTACCGCCAGCCATGCGGACGGTGCCCGCAGCGCCGCGGTGAATGCCAGCGCCAGCGGCGCCCATGGCAGCCGGATGCGTGCGCGGCAATGGCAGGCCGATGGCCAGGGCAACGTGACGGGCAGCAGCGGTGGGACCGCCAGCGGTGCCAACGGCGGCTCCGCCACGCGCCAGGGCAGCTTCTACCGCAACGCCGACGGCAGCGCCGGCCGCCAGGGCAGCGCCAGCGTCAGCGGCGCCAACGGCGGCAGCGCCAGCAGCAGCGGCAACATCGCCAGGAGCGCCGACGGCAGCGTCGCCGGCAGCCGCCAGACCAGCGCCACCGGTGCCAACGGCGGCAGCTACCAGGGCGCGACCACGGTCGCCGGCGGCAGCGTCAGCCACACCGGGACCTGTACCAACGCCGCCGGCGAGGTCGTGGCCTGCCGTCCGTAGCCGGACGCCCGAGCGTGGCGATCGCGCGCGGCGGCCAGTCACCGCAGGTCGCCACTTTTCCGTTTACCCGTCATCCGAGAACCGCCATGAAGACACGCATTGCCCAAGGGCTGCTGTGCAGCCTGCTGTTGGCCGGCAGCGCTGCCGCGCAGACCGCGCCGAGCGCCGCACAGAAGCAACAGCTCCAGCAAAAGCTCAAGACCGCCGACGCCAACGGCGATGGCCTGATCAACCGCAGCGAAGCCGAGGCATCGCTGCCGCGTGTCGCCAAGCGGTTCGACGCGCTGGACCGCAACCACGACGGCCAGCTGTCGCCGGACGAACTGCGTGCGGCGGTCCAGCAGGCCAGGCAACAGGCCGGACAGCGCTCGCCCTGAGCCGGCGCGGCCGACGGCGGCATCGCGCCTGCATTCCAGTCCCGGCAGCGCGGGCACCGCGCGGCTACCGTTTCCCCCGCCGCCCGCCGCCCGCCGCCCGCGTAGCGGTGGCCCGCGTCCCGCGCAGTTGGCGCGGATCGGCGCGCACCGCCATGCACGGCATCCGCCGAACAGACGCGCCCGGCCCTTGCGGCATGGGCGCTGCGGCCGTTTCCAGGCCCGATTCGGCGTCCCGCAGCGGGGATTTGCGGCGTTGTTACGGCAAACGGTTGCCCCGCTTGGCTTTTCGAAGATATGACTACATTTAGCGTTGACGACGCTCGGGGACCCCACTATCTTGTGGTGGTCGGTTCCAGCAGCCACCAGGCTGCGGGATCAAAAGGGAAGCCGGTGCGGCGCGCGAGCGCTCAGGCCGGCGCTGCCCCGCAGCGGTAATTGGGAACGAACCCGTCACCCGCACTGAGGCGCCCTGCCTTGGGAAGCGATGGGCTAGGAAACCGGCCAGCGGCCGTCGCCCATAAGCCCGAAGACCTGCCGACAGCCGCGCGATGCACACAGCGCGGCGCCGACCGTTGCATCTCCGGGGGGAGAGGGTCGGTGAAGCGGTGACCGCCCGCAGGCTCGCGCCTGCGCCGTCGCGGTCTCTGCGACACCGCGTCGCCACCCTGCTGATCCGGCCGGACCGTTGCCTGCGAGGGTCAGGCAGCCGGGTGCACCACGCTTGGAGACCTTCATGAGCCAGACCCACAGCCTGCCGGCCGCAGCCCCCCTCGACACCGCCGACGTCGAACCCACGCCTGCCGCCGCCGCTGCCGCGCAACCCGATGCGGCCGCCGGCGAGCCGAGCAACGACCAGCGCGCCGTGACCTGGATCGTCAAGGACGGCGGCAACCGCCGCATGGCCTTCGACCGCTCGCGCCTGCAGCGCACCCTGGACCGGATCCATGCCGAGTTCCCGCAGCTGGACGTGGCCGACTACGAGCGCAAGGCGTTCGCCTTCGTCGAGAAGAAGGAAAGCCTGTCGGCCGACGACATGGTCGACTACCTGATCCGCGAGGCCGAGTCGCGCGTGGACATCGCCACGCCGGAGTGGGAGTACTTCGCCGCGCGCCTGTACCTGCACCGCCTGTACAAGCGCGCCAGCAAGAACCGCTTCTACGATGCCGGCGAGAAGTACGGCTCCTACGTCGGCCTGCAGGAAAGCCTGGCCGATCGCGGCGTGTACTCGATCGACATCCTCAAGAACTACTCCAAGGACGAGCTGGCCGAAGCCGGCAAGATGATCGATCCGGAGCGCGACAAGCTGTTCGCCTACAACGGCCTGTACCTGCTGGCCACGCGCTACCTGGCCACCGACAACTCGCGCAAGGTGTACGAGCTGCCGCAGGAGCGCTGGCTGACCATCGCGCTGTACCTGATGCAGGACGAGGGCAAGTCCGGTAAAGGCGGGCGCGAGCGCCGCATGCAGCTGGTGGGCGAGGCCTACTGGGCGCTGTCCAACCTGTACATGACCGTGGCCACGCCCACGCTGGCCAACGCCGGCAAGATTGGCGGGCAGCTGTCGAGCTGCTTCATCGACACCGTCGACGACAGCCTGCAGGGCATCTACGACTCCAACACCGACGTGGCGCGCGTGTCCAAGCACGGCGGCGGCGTCGGCGCCTACCTGGGCTACGTGCGTTCGTCCGGTTCGGCGATCCGCGGGGTCAAGAACTCCAGCGGCGGCGTGGTGCCGTGGATCAAGCAGCTCAACAACACTGCGGTGTCGGTGGACCAGCTCGGCCAGCGCAAGGGCGCCATCGCCGTGTACCTGGACATCTGGCATCGCGACATCGAAGCGTTCCTGGACCTGCGCCTGAACAACGGCGACCAGCGCCTGCGCGCGCACGACGTGTTCACCGCGGTGTGCGTGCCGGACATCTTCATGGAAGCGGTGGAGCGCCGCGGCGAGTGGTATCTGTTCGACCCGCACGAAGTGAAGGAGGTCAAGGGCTGGTACCTGCAGGACTTCTTCGACGAGAAGCGCGGCGAAGGCACCTTCCGCGCCAAGTACGAGGAAGTGGTCGCCGACGAGCGCATCGGCCGCAAGGTGGTCAAGGCCATCGACATGTTCAAGCGGATCATGGTCAGCCAGCTGGAGACCGGCAACCCGTTCATGTTCTATCGCGACGAAGTCAATCGCATGAACCCGAACAAGCACCAGGGCATGGTGTATTCCAGCAACCTGTGCACCGAGATCCTGCAGAACATGAGCCCGACCCGGGTCATCCAGGAGATGATCAGCGGCGACCAGATCGTGACCACCAAGCAGGCCGGCGACTTCGTCGTGTGCAACCTGTCTTCGGTGAACCTGGGCCGCGCGGTCACCGCGCAGCCGGACCTGCTCTCACCGGACGTGCTGGAGCGGTTGATCCGGGTGCAGGTGCGCATGCTCGACAACGTCATCGACCTCAACGACCTGCCGGTTCCGCAGGCCACCATCACCAATCAGAAGTACCGTGCGATCGGCCTGGGCACCTTCGGCTGGCACCACCTGCTGGCGCAGAAGGGCATCGACTGGAACTCCAAGCAGGCCGAGGAGTACAGCGACGCGTTGTACGAGCGCATCAACTACCTGACCATCCAGGCGAGCCTGGCGCTGGCCAAGGAGAAGGGCGCGTACAAGGTGTTCAAGGGCAGCGACTGGCAGAACGGCGAGTATTTCAGCAAGCGCGGCTACACCAGCCCCGAGTGGCAGGAACTGGCGGCGCAGGTCAGCATCAACGGCGTGCGCAACGCCTGGATGGTGGCGGTGGCGCCGAACATGAGCACCGCGCAGATCGCCGGCTCCACCGCCTCGATCGACCCGATCTACAGCGCGTTCTACTACGAAGAGAAGAAGGACTTCCGCCGCCCGGTGGTGGCGCCGGGGCTGACCGTGGACACCTATCCGTACTACGAGAAGGGCGCCTACCGGGTCGACCAGTTCGCCAGCGTGCGCCAGAACGCGCGCCGCCAGCGCCATGTCGACCAGTCGATCAGCTTCAACTTCTACGTGCCCAGCACCATTCGCGCCAGCACTCTGCTCGACCTGCACATGACCGCGTGGAAGGAAGGCCTGAAGACCACCTACTACGTGCGCTCCAACGACATCGACATCAGCGAATGCGAGTGGTGCTCGAGCTGATCGCCACCGCGTAGCGGCGCCTGCGCGCGCATGGCTTCCCCGTGGGGATGCCATGCGCGTGGTGCGCCACTCCCCGCATCGCCGCGCCGCTTGCCGGCGCGCTTCACCAACGAACGAATCCGACCCATGGCCATCGCGCTCGACCGCATCAAGATCCTCGAACCGATGCATCCCAACCGTTCCACCGGGATCATCAACGGCACCACCAGCGGCATCCTCAACTGGAACGACATCCCGTACCCGTCGTTCTATCGCGCGTACAAGGAGCTGTCGACCAACTTCTGGATCCCCGACGAGGTGGACATGAAGGGCGACGCCAAGCAGTACGGCGAACTGTCGGCGCGCGAGAAGAACGCCTACGACTCGATCATCGGCCTGCTGGCCACGCTGGATTCGCCGCAGACGCGCTTCATCTACAACGTCGCCGAATACATCACCGACCCGGCCGCGCACGCCAACGCGGCGATCATCGGCCAGCAGGAAGTGATCCACAACGAGAGCTATTCCTACGTGCTGGCCTCCATCGCCGGGCTGGCCGACCAGAACCGCGTGTTCGAGATCGCGCGCACGCACCCGACCATCATCGCGCGCAACCAGCCGATCATGCAGGCCTACGACGACTTCATGCGCGAGAAGACCGCCGAGACCCTGCTGCGCTCGCTGATCCAGTCCTCGATCCTGGAAGGCATCAATTTCTATTCGGGTTTCGCGTACTTCTACAACCTGGTGCGGCAGAACCGCATGACCGGCACCGGCAAGATCATCAGCTTCATCAACCGCGACGAGCTGGCGCACACCAAGTTCATCAGCGAGCTGATCCGCGCCATCATCGGCGAGAACGCCGAGCTGCAGACCAACGAGCTGACCGACTACGTGCACCAGGCGTTCGAGCATGCGATCCGGCTGGAGACCGAGTGGTCCTCCGAAGTGCTGGACGGCATCGAGGGCATCGACGTGGACGAGATGATCCAGTACGTGAAGTACCGCGCCAACAAGATGTCCGGCATGCTCGGCATCGAGAAGCTGTACACCGACGCCAGCGACAACGTGATGCCGTGGATCAAGGCCTACGCCGACAACTTCACCGAGACCAAGACCGACTTCTTCGAGATGCGCAACGCCAGCTACAAGAAGACCAACTCGGACAACGGCTTCGACGATCTTTGAAGGGCCGGGATGATCAGCCATTCGGCTGCTGAAAAGCCCGGGGATTGGGCATTCGGGATTGGTAAAAGCCATGCCAAACCTGTTTTTCCTAATCACCGATCTCCTATCTCCACTCATTGACTCCGAGAAGCAGCGGTCCGGGAATGTGTGAGGCGTGATTTGGTCGCGGTCACGCCGAACCCACTTTTTCGAATCCCCAATCCCCAATCCCCAATCCCCAATCCCTGCCTCATGCGCCTCCTGCTCGCCTACGCCTCGCTCAGCGGCAACACCCGCGACGTCGCACGCCGCGTGCATGCGCAGTGCGAGGCCGCCGGGCACCAGGTGACCTGGATCCATACCGACCTGCAGACCCTGCACGGCGCGCTCGGCGACGCCGCGCGCGCGGCGGACTTCGACCTGCACCTGCTTGGCAGCTGGAGCGACAACGCCGGGCGTACCCCGGCGGAGATGAAGCGCTACATCGCCGAGCTGGTCGAGGCGACCGGCAGGACGATCGAGGTCGCCGCGTTCGGCACCGGCGAGACGCAGTGGGGGCTGGAGTACTACTGCGGCGCGGTCAAGCGCATCGCGCGTTTCTTCGACAGCGCCTATCCGTTGCTGGAGATCGAGCAGATGCCGCACGGCGACCGCGACAACGCCGCGATCGACGCCTGGTGCGCGCAGGTGCTGGCGTTGCGCGCCGCACGTGCGCGGCCGGACGGCGCCGTGCACGTGGCGTCCTCCGCCGAACCCGCGCCCGGCAGTTTGGCCGGGTTCGCCTCGATGGCGTTGCCGCCGCACGGCAGCGGTTGACGCCATAGCGGTCCCATTCGTTTCCTGGCAACGCCGGTCTCGCGCCATCCCGCGCCAGGCATCCTCCGACATCAGACAAGGTTCCGCTCCATGTTCACCACCATCACCGTCGCCACCGCCGAACAGTTCGCCGACGCCATCGCCGCGCATCCGCGCGTGCTGGCCGATTTCAACAAGGACAACTGCCCTGGCTGCCGCATGCTCGACAAGTCGCTGGAGCGCTTTGCCGAGAGCGACAGCGCGCAGGGCGTCACCTTGCTCAAGGTGAAGATGGAAGACGTGGGCGAGGAGTTCTTCCGCGCCCAGGGCCTGCGCCAGACGCCGACGCTGATGCTGTTCCGCCAGGGCGAGGAAGTCGCGCGGGTGCCGGGCTTCGTGCCGCCGGCGAAGATCGACGAAGCGGTGCGCGCGCATCTGGCCTGAGCGCGCTCGCCGCATGCCGATCGGCACCGCGTTTCTGTAGGAGCGGCTTCAGCCGCGACAGAACCTACGGATAGAACCTGCCGCGGCTGAAGCCGCTCCTACAGGATGTGCTGCGCATGCGCCGCTACCGCGCTTGACCTCAACCACGCTTGAGGTCGTCCAATACAGGCTCCCGCACAAGGAGCCACCATGCGCATCGCCCAACTGAGCCTGCCCGTCAGCGATCCCGCGGCGAGCGCCGCGTTCTATCGCGATCTCTTGCACCTACCGGTCGCGGCCACGCAGGTGCGCATCGGCTGGAGCCTGCTCGATCTGGTACCGGCCACCGCCGCGGTCGGCAGCGTGCATCTGGCCTTCAACATCCCCTCGGCCCGCTTCGATGCCGCCTGCGCCTGGCTGTCCCGGCGCGTGCCGTTGCTGCGCGATCCGCTGGGCGAATCGCGCTTCGCGCTCGACGCGGCGTGGCAATCGCAGTCGGTGTATTTCGCCGGGCCCGACGGCGCGGTGCTGGAGCTGATCGCGCGCAAGCCGCTGCCGGTGGAAGCCGTCGCCGACGGTGAATTCTCCGTAGCCGAGTTGCTGTGCATCAGCGAGATCGGATTGCCCAGCGCGCAGGTGCCGGCGGTCGCCGCGGCGGCGCGGGAGCGGATGCGGCTGCCGCCGTTCATGCCGGTATCGGACGTGTTCGCACCGCTCGGTGACCATGAGGGGTTGTTGATCGTGGTCGATGCGCAGCGGCGCTGGTTCCCCGAGCAACGCCAGTTGCCGTTCGCGCAGGGCGTGCGGGTGGTGGTTGAAGGCGTGCGCGGCGGGGAGGTGCTGCGCGACGCGGCGGGGTGGGAAGTGGTGTCGCAGTGAGCCGTGCGGCCATGCTCCTGTAGGAGCGGCTTCAGCCGCGACAGACTCTATCCGGAGGTTCTGTCGCGGCTGAAGCCGCTCCTACAGGGGCATCCAGCTTCCACTACCCGCGCTTGCCCTTCGCATGCGCCTGCGCCAGCTGCCACAGATGGCGCACCACCGGCAGCGCCTGCGCGGTGGCCGGCAGCGTCGCCAGCGCCAGGCGCGCCATCGGCACGCGACCTTCGATGTCCAGGTAGCGCACGCCGGGCAATTGCACCTGGGTGGTCGAGGCCGGCACCACCGAGACGCCGAGTTCGGCGGCGACCAGGTTCACGATCGACGACATCTGCGGCGCTTCCTGCTTGATCTGCAATTCGAAACCGGATTGGCGGCAGGCCTCAAGGATTTCGTCGTACAGGCTGGTGCCGAAGCTGCGCGGGAACAGGATGAATGGTTCGCCGGCCAGCGCCGACAGCGGCGCGCGCCGGCGCCTGGCCAGGCGGTGCGCGGCCGGCACCGCGATCTTCATCGGCTCGTCGGGAAACTTCAGCAGTTGCAGTTCGGGCGGCGTGACCACGCTGTAGCGGATGAAGGCCGCATCCAGGCGCCCCTGCACCAGCGCGGCAAGCAGGCCGGCGGTGTTGGTTTCCTCCAGCGCCAGCGTCACCGCCGGCCAGCCGCGCCGGAAGTTGCGTACCAACGCCGGCACGATCGGATTGAACGCGGCCGAGGCGGTGAAGCCCAGCCGCAGCACGCCGCTCTCGCCGCGCGCGGCGCGGCGGGCGGCCTCGCCGGCGCGTTCCAGGTCGGCAAGCACGCGCCTGGCCTCGACCCGGAACGCGCGGCCGGCTTCGGTGAGGTCCGCGCCGCGCGGGGTTCGCACGAACAGCGGCGTCCCCAGTTCCTGTTCCAGCGCACGGATCTGCTGGCTCAACGGCGGCTGCTGGATGCCCAGCTGCGCCGCGGCGCGGGTGAAGTGGCCGGCCTCGGCGACGGCCAGGAAATAGCGCAGGTGGCGCAGTTCCATGTCATATCCAGAAGATATGGAAAGTGCCTGGATCATATATTGGACACCGGATCGGCGCAGGCAAATACTGGCGACCCTTGTTCGTTGCCGCGTCGTCGTGACCACTTCCAGCCACTGCCCGCCGCTGCAGGCCGTGGCGGACGCGCCGCTGTTGCGCATCCGCCTGGCGCTGTTCCTGGCCGGTTTCGCCACCTTCTCGCTGCTGTACAGCGTGCAGCCGTTGTTGCCGTCGTTCGCGCGCGAATTCGGGGTCGACGCGGCGACCAGTTCGCTGCCGCTGTCGCTGGCCACGGGCGGCCTGGCGATCGCGATCTTCTGCGCCGGCGCGGTGTCGGAGAATCTCGGCCGGCGCGGGCTGATGTTCGTGTCGATCGCGTTGGCAGCGGTGCTCAACCTGGTCGCCGCGTGCCTGCCGCATTGGGGCGCGTTGGTCGTGGTGCGCGCGCTGTCCGGCGTCGCCCTGGGCGGGGTACCGGCGGTGGCGATGGTGTATCTGGCCGAGGAAGTGCCGGCGTCCAGGCTCGGCGCCGCCACCGGCCTGTATGTGGCCGGCAACGCGTTCGGCGGCATGGTCGGGCGCATCGGCATGAGCGTGCTCACCGATCATTTCGACTGGCGTACCGCGCTGGCGGCGGTCTCGGCGATCGACCTGCTGGCCGCGGTCGGCTTCGTGCTGCTGCTGCCGCCCTCGCGGCATTTCGTGCGCCGCCGCGGCATCAACCTGCGCTTCCATCTGCAGGCCTGGGGCGGGCATCTGCGCGATCGCTACCTGCCGTGGCTGTTCGCGATCCCGTTCCTGGCGATGGGCGTGTTCGTCAGCGTCTACAACTACGCCGGCTTCCGCCTGGGCGGGCCGGAATTCGGGCTCAGCCAGAGCCAGCTCGGCATGATCTTCAGCGCCTACGTATTCGGCATCGTGTCCTCGTCGGTGGCCGGCGCCGCGTCGGACCGCTTTGGCCGCGGCCCGGTGGTGCTGGCCGGCATCGCCACCGCCGCGCTCGGCGTGGCGCTGACCGTCGCGCACGTGCTGGCGGTGGTCATCGCCGGCATCGTGCTGCTGACCATCGGTTTCTTCATTGCGCACTCGGCGGCCAGCGCCTGGGTCGGCCGCCTCGGCGGCCAGAACAAGGGCCATGCCGCATCGCTGTACCTGCTGGCCTACTACAGCGGCGCCAGCCTGATCGGCTCGCTCAGCGGCGCGGCCTGGCAGCACGGCGGCTGGAATGCGCTGGTCGCTTGCTGCCTGGTCCTGCTGGGCATCGGCCTGGTGGCCGCGCAGGTGTTGCGCCGAGGTGCCGACGACAGCCGCCCCTACGGCCGCTTCGGGCCGCATCCACCGCGCGGCGAGTGAGCCGCGCCGCCGTCAGCCAACGAGGATTCCGCGATGCAGATCGACCACCTCGACCATCTGGTCCTCACCGTCGCCGACATCGAGGCCAGCTGCGCGTTCTATGCGCAGGTGCTGGGCATGCGCGTGGTGACCTTCGGCGAAGGCCGCAAGGCGCTGGCGTTCGGCCGACAGAAACTCAATCTGCATCTTGCCGGACACGAGTACGAGCCCAAGGCGCGCACGCCCACGCCCGGCGCGGCGGATCTGTGCTTTCTCACCGCCACACCGCTGGTGCGGGTGGCCGAAGAACTGCAGGTCGCCGCGGTGCCGATCGAGGACGGGCCGGTGCAACGCACCGGCGCCTGCGGGCCGATCCTGTCGCTGTACTTCCGCGACCCGGACGGCAACCTCATCGAGGTCGCCAACCCGCTCTGAATGCGGGCGCCGTCGCGGCGACGCCCGCGCCGTGCGCTCACTCCGAGTAGCTTACCGACAGGGTCACGTTGGCATAGCCGCCGCTGCCGCCGACCAGGCGGAAGAAGTAGCTGCCCGTGGCCGGCAGCGCCATCTGCACGTTCTGCGTGGTGCCGCTGCGCACCGAGCTGGAGTCGGCGTTGCTGCCGTCGGCGGCGGGCGCGCGCACCGCGCGCACGTACAGCTTGAGCTGGCCGCTGCCGCCGAGGGTGCGGATCTGCAGGTTGCGGGCGTTGACCGGTACGTCCAGGCGGTACAGCGGTCCCTGGCCGGCCGCGGCCGACAGCTTGGCGATGGTGCCGCGGCCCACGCTGACGGCCGTGGCCTCGTCGCCGCCGCCGCTGGCGCCCGCGGCGCGGGCGACGGCCTTGGCGGCGTTGAGGATGCCGGCGCCGATGTACGGCGTCTGCTTGCTCGGGAAGGGATTGGAGGTCTGGGTCAGGATGTCGCGCAACTGCGCCTGCGTGGGCAGCGGGCGGTTGGCGTTGAGCGCGGCGCTGATCGCCAGCGCGACCACGCCGGCCACGTGCGGCGAGGCCATCGAGGTGCCCGCATAGCCGGCATAGGCCGGCTGGTCGGGGCCCTTTTCGCCGGTGTTGAGGGTGGACCAGATCAGGCCGGTGCGCACCGAGCCCGATCCGCTGGCCGCATCGTTGGGATAGACGCCGCCGCCCGGGGCCGACAGGGTGATGGTGTTGCCGTAGTTGGAGTAATACGCGCGGCCGCCGGTGATGCCGTTGGCCGCCACGTTGATCACGCCCGGGCAGCTGGCCGGCGAGTACGCCGCGGCGTCGGCGTTGTCGTTGCCGGCGGCCACCACCACCACGCTGCCGCGCGCGATCGCGCTGGAGATGGCGGTGGAGGTCACCGAATCCTGCGCGCAGGAACCGCCGCCGCCCAGGCTCATGTTGATCACCTCGGCCGGGTTCGCGTTGTCCGGCACGCCGTCGATGTGGCCGCCGGACGCCCACACGATCGCATCGGCGATGTCGGCGGTGGTGCCACCGCAGTGGCCGAGCGCGCGGATCGGCAGGATCTTCGCGTCCGGCGCCACGCCGGCCATGCCGACGCCGTTGTTGGTGCGCGCGGCGATGGTGCCGGCGACGTGGGTGCCATGCCAGGAACTGGTTTTCTGTTCGTCCGGCTGCGCGCAGCCACCATTGGCGACCAGGTACTTGTCGTCGGTGGTCCAGTCGCCGGTGTCCCAGCCACCGGCCACGCGGCCGTTGCTGGCGCGGCCGGAGAGCAGCGCATCGCTGATGAAGTCGTAGCCGGCGCCGGCCAGCGAAGTGTCCAGATCCGGGTGCGCAGTGATGCCGGTGTCGATCACCGCGACCACCACGCCCTGGCCGGTGCCGTACTGCCAGGCCGGCGGCAGGTCGATGCCGCCGCGGTTGGGATAGCCGGTGGTCTCCGGTGCCAGCGTCTCCAGGTGGCCGTCGGGCGTGCGCAGGTGCCACTGCACCACGTAGCCCGGATCGTTGGGTGCGGCGACCGCGTTGGCGGTGGCCTGGGCGGTGCTGCGCACCGGCTTGAGCAACAGGTTCGGTTCCACGTGCGCCACCGCCGGATCGGCCTTGAGGCTGGCCATCAGCGTTTCCAGCTGCGATTGGCTCAGGCGGCGGTCGGGCCGGACCAGATCGGCGCCGATCCCTAGCCGGCGCACCCGGTTCAGCGCCGGCGCGCTTTGCCGGTAGGTGGCCGCCCACACGTTGGCGGCGCTGCGCGCGGTCATGATCTGCTTCAGCTTGGCGGCGGCGGCGCCCGCATCGCGGCGCTCGCTGCTGCCGTCGCGGTAGGTCACGATCAGGCCGTCGTAGACCTTGGATTGGCCGGGCGCGCCGTTTTCGAGCACGGAGAAGCGCGCAGCGGACTGCGCGTGCGCGCTGGAGGCCAGCGCGATGCCCAGCGACAGCGCCAGCAGGTTGCGGGGAAACGAGGAAATGTCGGACATGTCGGGTTCTCTACGAAAGGTCGGAAGCTGCGCAGGCGCAGGGTGGGCAGGCGCGGCTCACCAGCTGAAGCCGGCACCGGCGGAGACGCTCTTCTCGTCGCCGGAGAAGGCGCCGCCAAGCGAGACGCTGGCGCGGTTGCCGATCGCGCGCTGGTAGCCGATCGCCAGCGCGCTTTCGCCGCCCTGCGAGCCGACGCCGACGCCGACGCGGTTGGCCCCGGCCAGGCCGGAGGTGTTCGTCGCCATGCCGGCGTAGGCGGCGCTGACCGCGCCCATCCGGTCGATGCGCCGGTCCAGATGCTGGAAGCGCTGATCGGTGTCGTTGCGCAGCCGGGTCAGGTTGTCGTCCCAGCCGGCCATGCGGCTGTCGGTGTAGGCCTTGGCGCTGCCTAGGGTGGCGCTGTCGCCGGCCTGCATCTGCGCGACGTTGACCGCATCGGTGCCAGCGCTGCCGGCGGCGACGTTGCTGATCTGGCGTTCGTTGCCGGCGCTGCCCACCGAGACGGTGTTGGCGCGGGTGGCGGAGGAACCGCGGCCGATCGCCACGGCGTTGTCCGCCGAAACCGAGGCGCCCTGGCCCAACGCGGTGCCGGAGGCGGCGCTGACCGTGGCGCTTTCGCCCACCGCCACCGCATTGGTGGCGCTGGCGCCGATGCTGGCATTGGCGCCGACCGCGGTGCTGCCGTCGGCGTTGACGCGCGCGTTGCCGCCGAGCGCGGTGTCGTTGGGCCCGTAGGCCAGCGCATTGGAGCCGATCGCCGTGCCGTTCTGGCCGTTGGCGGTGGCCTGCGCGCCGACCGCCAGCGCATTGGTGCCGGCACCGACGCTGGGGCCACCCTCGGCACCGCTGCCGACCGCCACGCTGCCGCCGCCGCCGTTCTGCACCAGGGTGCCGACGCGCGTGTCCAGCGTCGTCAGCGCGCCGTCTAGTGCAGACAGCGCCGAGCCGACGCTGCCGTAGCTGCGGCCCTGGATCAGATAGCTGCCGCCGTTGAAGCTGCCATCGCCACCGACGCTGCTGCCGGCGCCGAGGGCACTGGCGATGCTGCGCAACTGCAGCACGTTGACCGCATCGGTGTCGGCGGTGCCGGCGGCGACGTAAGTGAGCTGGCGCAGGGCGCCGTCGCTGCCGAACGCCACCGTGTTGTCGCGGTCGGCCATCGAACCGGCGCCGATCGCCACGCTGTTGGCGCCGGTGGCGGCGCTGTTGTAGCCCAGTGCCACGGTCCCGGCGCCCAGCGCGGTGGCACCGCTGCCCAGTGCGGTGGCGCCCTCGCCGTTGGCGCTGGCGATGCTGCCCAAGGCGCTGGCGTCGGCGCCGTCGGCATAGGCTTGGCCGCCCACCGCCACGGCGTTCTCGCTGGTCGCCAGTGCCTGCGCGCCCAGCGCCATGCTGTGGACGGCATCGGCGTGGCTGTCGAAGCCCAGGGCCACGCCGTAATCCGACAGCGCCCAGCTGCCGGCGCCCACGTTCACCGCGCCCAGGCCATTGGCCTGGGCGGGAACGCCGCTGTTGCTGGCGCCGATGCTCACGCTCTGCTGGCCGGAGGCCGCGGCGCCTTCGCCGATCGCCACGCTGCCATCGCCGGCGGCCGTGGCGGTGTAGCCCAGCGCGGTACCGAAGTAGCCGGACGCGGTGCTGTAGCCGCCGATCGCGGTGGCGCCGACGTTGGACGACCACGCGGCGTAGCCGAAGGCGCTGGCCTGTTCGCCCTCGGCACGGGACGAGCTGCCGGCGGCGGTCGCGTACGGCCCGCTGGCCGCGGAGGTGGACCCGACCGCGGTGGCGCTGTCGCCATCGGCACTGGCGTTCCAGCCCAGCGCGCTGGCGTTGCCGGCGGTGGCGGCGGCGGCGGTGCCGATCGCCAGCGCCCCGAAGCCGGTGCTCTGTGCGCCGGCGGAGTCGCCGGCGGCGCTGCCGAAGAAGCTGCCGCCGATCGCGATCGCCGAGGTGCCGCTGGCCACCGCGCCATCGCCCATCGCGATGGCCGCGCTGTCGGAGGCGAGGGTGTGGTGGCCGATGGCGATGGCGAAGGCGCCGGACGCATCGGCGCGCGCGCCCATCGCCACCGCGCGCAGACCGGCGGCGCTGGCGCTGTCGGTGCCGTCGTTCAGGCCCTCGGCGAGGAAGTAGTTCAGCGTGTTCTGGCTGCCGGGCTGGACCGGTTGCGAAGGATCGTCGGCGGTGCCGTCGTCCGCCGCGGCCGTGTTCCCAGGCTGCGCGGCCGGCACCGCCTGCACGGTGGCGTGGGCCACCGGCGCCTCGGCGGCGGCGGCGCCCAGCGGGGCCAGGGTGAGCAGCACTGCGGCGGTCAACAGGCCGTAAGACAGCGGCGGCAGCATGCGAGTGTGGGCGAGCGTCTGGCGCGGACGCGGCGGGGCAGGCAGAAGAGGCATGGTCGGATCCAGGGCTGATGCCGGTGCGCAGGGCGTTCCGGGCGGCGGGTTTGGAGCCGATTAAGGCGACAGCCGCGCCCCTGCTTCAATGCGCGTAAATTCACGGCATCCTCACGATAGACTCACCGACATGGGAGTCAGGCCGCGACACGCATCTCAAATTCCTGCGTTTGCCCTGGGCACGCGGGTCTGGCGCCGTGTCTCGGCCTGGTTGCGCCGCGTGCCAATCGCCGACCCGGTGGACCGGCGCAATGCGCCCGCGCTGCAGGTGCTGTTCCTGTTCCTGGGCAGCGAGATCCCGCTCAACAAGCTCTACCACCTGCTGACCGCACCGCGCATCGAGATGAGCGCGATGCAGCTGGCGGTGGATGTCGGCACCGACGCGGCGATCGCCGCCGCGGCCTGGGGCGGGATCTGGATGATCCGCCGTGGCCTGCTGAAACAGGCCGCGGCCGCGTTCATCGCCGTGGTGCTGTGCTCGGCGGTCGCCGCGAACCTGGCGTTCGGTTACCAACTGCAGGCCTTCGACCCGTATCCGATGATGATGCTGACCCTGGCCGCGCTGGTGATCGGGCGTCGCGCGCTGTGGCTGGTGTACCTGTGCATTCCGCTGATCTTCTGGCTGGGCATGGAAAGCCCGTGGGGCCAGGATCCGCACGGCAACCGCAGCCCGTTCCAGAATCTGCCGTCGCTGGCGCTGAGCTACCTGATGATCACCCTGGTGCTCGACCGCACCGTGGCCGCGCTGCGCGAAAGCCTGCGGCGCGCGCGCCACAACGCTGCACTGCTGCGCGTGGAGATGCGCGAGCGCGCGCAGGCGCAGCAGCGGCTGTTGCACCTGCAGAAGATCGAGTCGGTCGGGCACCTGGCCAGCGGGGTGTCGCACGACTTCAACAACATCCTCGCCGCGATCGTCGGCTACACCGAGCAGCGCCACCGCGTGCACGAGCTGGATTTCGAGCCGCACGGCGACGCGCTGGCGATGGCCGAGGCGCTGGAGGGCATCGAACTGGCCGCGCAGCGCGGGGTGGCGATCAGCCGCAAGCTGCTCAGCTTCAGCCGGCGCGAACTGAGCGTGCCCGAGCGTTTCGACGCGAACGAGGCGTTGCGCGGCATCCAGCCGATGCTGCGCCAACTGCTGGGGCCGACGGTGCGGCTGCAACTGGAGCCGGCGCCCGAACCGATGCTGCTGTTCCTGGACCGCAGCCAGCTCGACCTGGCGATGCTCAACTTCGCCGCCAATGCGCGCGATGCGATGCCGGGCGGCGGCTGTTTCGCGATGCGCCTGCTGCGCGAGGACGCGTTCGCGCGCATCGAGATCGCCGATACCGGCATCGGCATGAGCGCGGACGTGCAGCGCCAGGTGTTCGAACCGTTCTTCACCACCAAGCCGGCCGGGCAGGGCACTGGGCTGGGGCTGGCGGTGGCCTTCGAGATGGCGCAACAGGCGCGCGGCAGCCTGGAGGTGCACAGCGCGCCGGGCGCGGGAACCCGCTTCGTGCTGCGCCTGCCGCTGGCCGCCGCGCTCAGCGCTCCTGCGGCCTGAACAGGTAACCTTCGCCGCGCACCGAGGTCAGCGGCAGCGGCATGCCGGTGCGCTCCTGCACCTTCAGCCGCAGCCGGTGCAGCAGCGCGTCCAGCCGGTGCGGGTCGATTTCCATGCCGAGGTTGCCGCCGAGCGTGCCGACCAGCGTGTCGCGGGTGACCAGTCGCCCGCGCGCGCTCCACAGGCTCTGCATCACCTTGCGCTCGGACCCGGTCAGGGGCACGGCGTTGCCGTCGGGCGCGAACAGGCACCAGCCGTCGTCCTGCAGCTGCCATTCCTCGCTCGCCGCCGGTTGCGGGTCCTGCAGGCGGCGCATGCGCCGGGCCACGCTGAACAAGGTGGCGGCAAGTATTTCGATCTGCACCGGCTTGACCAGATAGGCATCGGCGCCTTCGTTGAGGCCGCGCAGCAGATCGGGGTGGTCGCCGCGCCCGCTCAGGATGACGATGCCCAGTGCCGGCCGCAGCGACTGCAGCTGCTGGGTCAGGGTGAAGCCATCGCCGTCCGGCAGGCCGATGTCGAGCACGATCAGGTCGAAGCGCTCGCCCTCCAGCGCCGTCCACAGCGCCTGGATGGTGCGCAGCGGCGTGACCTCCAGGCCGTGCCGCCGCAGCCCGGGCACCAGGATCCGGTCGCGCAGGAGATCGTCGTCCTCCAGCAACGCCACCCGCAGTGCGGCGTTGGCGGTGGAGTCGGTCGGCAGGCCACTGGGATCGGAAAGTCTGCTCACGACGCGGAATCAAGGAAGAGGCGGCATCCCGCACGGCCACGGCGCGCGGCGGCGAGGAATGTGCGGCGTCGTGCGGCCCGTCACCGGCGCATTCCGCGGAGCTCGACAGTAGCCAGTTTCCGCAGTGCTTTCAATGCGCGGCGCGGCGCACCCAGCGCGCTGCGCCGCAGCGCCGATCCGGCGTGAGCGCGGTGCGCAGGAAGCCGTCCTTGCGTTGCCGCGCACAGCACCCAAGATAGACGCCATCGCCGCGTTCCCTGGACTGCCCATGCATACGCTTGCCGACCGATGCCCCGCCGCCGCCCGTGTCTCTGCCGACGCGGCGGGGGAGTGGCGCGATGAATGATCCGTTGCGGGCAAGCGATCCGTACCCCGAACGCGCCTGCGTTGCGTCGCTGGAAGCGTTCGTCGCGCGCCACCGGCGCCTGTTCGTGCTGACCGGGGCCGGCTGCAGTACCGATTCGGGCATTCCCGATTACCGCGACGCCGCCGGCGACTGGAAGCGCGCGCAGCCGGTCACCTACCAGGCATTCATGGGCGAACTGGCCACGCGGCAGCGCTACTGGGCGCGCAGCCTGGTCGGCTGGCCGCGTTTCGGCTACGCCCGGCCCAACGCCACGCATGCGGCGCTGGCGCAGTTGGAAGCCCGCGGCCAGATCGAACTGCTGCTGACCCAGAACGTGGACTGCCTGCACCAGGCCGCCGGCAGCCAGGCGGTGATCGACCTGCACGGACGCCTGGACGTGGTGCGCTGCATGGGCTGCGAGCGGCGCCTGCCGCGCGAGGACTTCCAGTACCAGCTGCTGCAGCACAACCCGCAGTGGGCGACGCTGCAGGCCGGACAGGCGCCCGACGGCGATGCCGACCTGGAGGACGTGGACTTCGCCGCCTTCGCGGTGCCGGCCTGCACGCAATGCGGCGGCGTGCTGAAGCCGGACGTGGTGTTCTTCGGCGAGAACGTGCCGCGCGAGCGCGTGGCCGCCGCCTTCGCGCACCTGCAGCAGGCCGATGCGATGCTGGTGCTGGGATCGTCGCTGATGGTGTATTCGGGTTTCCGCTTCGTGCAGGCCGCGGCCAAGGCCGGCCTGCCGATCGCCGCGGTCAACCTGGGCCGCACCCGCGGCGACGACCTGCTGAGCCTGAAGCTGGCGTTGCCCTGCGCGCAGGCGCTGCAGTTCCTGCTGCCGCGCGCGGCCGCCTAGCGGAGCCGCCTGGCGAATCCGGCGGCGCGTTCCGAATCCGCGCACGAACTGATCCATCGGCAGTGGTTGATCGGCAGCGCCGGCAGGAGTGCAATGACAGCTTGCCCACGGTGCAGTGGGCGCCCCCCCCACGGAACGCCATCTTGAGCCATCTGTTCTCGCCCCTCGCCCTGGGGCCGCTGTCGTTGTCCAATCGCATCGTCATCGCGCCGATGTGCCAGTACTCGGCCGAGCAGGGCCAGGCCAGCGACTGGCACACCATCCACCTCGGCCAGCTGGCGCAGTCCAGCGCCGGACTGCTGATCCTGGAGGCCACCGCGGTGGAACCGCGCGGACGCATCAGCTACGCCGACCTGGGCCTGTGGGACGACGCCACCGAAGCGGCGCTGCGCAACGTGCTGGCTGCGGTGCGGCGCTGGTCGCCGATGCCGCTGGGCATCCAGCTGGCGCACGCCGGGCGCAAGGCCTCCACGCAAAAGCCGTGGGACGGTGGCGGCGCGATCGCGCCGGGGCAGCCGAACGGCTGGCAGACCGTGGCGCCGTCGGCGTTGCCTTTCGCCGAACACGGCACGCCGCCGCAGGCCCTGGACCTGGCCGGGATCGACGCCATCGTCGATGCGTTCGTCGCCTCGGCGCAGCGCGCCGAACGGCTGGGTTTCGAATTGATCGAACTGCATGCCGCGCACGGCTATCTGCTGCACCAGTTCCTGTCGCCGCTGAGCAACCAGCGCGAAGACGCCTATGGCGGCAGCCTGGAGAACCGCATGCGCCTGCTGTTGCGCGTGCATGCCACGGTGCGCGCGGCGGTGTCGGCATCGGTCGCGGTGGGCGTGCGCATTTCCGCCACCGACTGGGTCGAGGGCGGCTGGGACGTGGCGCAGAGCGTCGCGCTGGCGCAGGCGCTGCAGGCGCAGGGCTGCGATTACCTGCACGTGTCCAGCGGCGGCCTGGACCGCCGCCAGCAGATTCCGCTGTCGGCCGGCTACCAGGTGCCGCAGGCCGAGGCGATCCATCGCGCGGTGCAGATGCCGGTGATCGCGGTCGGCCTGATCACCGAGCCGCAGCATGCCGAGGCGATCCTGGCCGAGGGCCGGGCCGACGCGATCGCGCTGGCCCGCGGCATCCTCTACGACCCGCGCTGGCCGTGGCATGCCGCCGCCGCGCTGGGCGCCAAGCTGAAACCGTCGCCGCAATACCTGCGCTGCGAGCCGCGCTCGGCGCGCGGCCTGTTCGACGCGTGATGCGCGCGCGCTGCGCCGCGCAGGTCGCGGCATCCACCACGAATTGTGCAAGGAGTTGGCGATGAGCATCGGATTTCTCGGCCTGGGCACGATGGGCCAGCCCATCGCCTTGAACCTGTTGCGTGCCGGGCAGGCGTTGACCGTGTGGAACCGCAGCGCGGCCGCGGCGCAGCCGCTGCTCGAGGCCGGCGCGCAGTTGGCCGCGCAGCCGGCCGACACGGTGCGCGGTCAAGTGCTGTTCTCGATGCTGGCCGACGACACGGCGGTGCGCGAGACCCTGCTCGACCGCGGCGCGCTGGATGCGCTGCCCGCCGGCAGCGTGCACATCAACATGGCCACGATCTCGGTGGCGCTGGCGCGTGAACTCGGCGCCTTGCATGCCGAGCGCGGCGTGGCCTATCTGGCCATCCCGGTCTTGGGCCGCAACGACGTGGCCGCGGCCGGCCAGCTCAACCTGCTCGCCGCCGGCGATGCCGCCGCGCTGGCGCGGGTACAGCCGCTGCTCGACGTGATCGGACGCAAGACCTGGTACTTCGGCCCGGCGCCGGAGCAGGCCAACGCGGTCAAGCTGGCCGCCAACCTGTGCCTGGCCAGCGCCATCGGCACCATGGCCGAGGCGTCGGCGCTGGTGCGCGGGCATGGCGTGGAGGCAGCCGATTTCCTGGGCATGCTGGTCAACACCCTGTTCGCCGCACCGGCGTATCAGAACTACGGCGGCATGATCGCCGAGCAGCGCTACAGCCCGGCCGGCTTCAAGACCACGCTGGGGCTGAAGGACGTGCGCCTGGCCTTGAACGCCGGCGAGACCCGGCACGTGCCGATGCCGCTGGCGGCGGTGTTGCGCGATCAGTTCGTCGATGCGATCGCGCACGGCGACGGCGAGCTGGACTGGTCGGCGCTGGCCAAGGTCGCCGCACGCCGCGCCGGTCAGGCCTGAGCGTTCGCTGCTGTTGCTATTGCTGTTGCTGCGCGGCGGCAGCGATCTTCAGGCGGCCTTGTCGCGGTTTGGTGCAGACTGCATCGCCGCGCTTGAGCTGGCCGCGCGCTTGCCGCTAAGGTGCGGCGGCCTGCAAGCGCATCATAGGAGGATGCCATGAGCCCGAATTCGTCCGACCCCGGCGCCATGACGCCCATCCAGCCGCCGCGTGCCGTCGAGCGCGAAGCCGTGCTTGGCCCCGAGCATCCGGAGCATCCCGACCATCTGCTGTACGCGCAGATCCGCGAAGGCGTGCATGCGCTGGATGCCGCCTGCGGCCGTGCACCCGACGCGATCAGCGAGCGCATGGTGGCGCGGCTGCTGCCGTTGGCCAAGGAGTACGGCTTCGACCAGGTCGATCACGTGGTGCTGAGCCGCGAACTGGGCGAGGTGGAGCAGGGCGAGAACGTGTTCCTGGTGCGCGGCGACCTGGACGATCCGGCGCACCTGCGTGCGCACATCACCACCCACGAGGCGGTGGGCATGTCCGTGGAAGACTCGCTGGCGCGGCTGGAGAAGGTCAACCGGCGCCTGGCGCTGCGCCTGCGCCCGGAGTGAGCGCGGCTCGGCGCGTGGGCGAGATCGCCTGCCGCGAGCGTGCGGATGCCGCGCCTTTGTAGGAGAGGCTTCAGCCGCGACGAGCGAAGCGGTGTGTTTTCCCTTCGCGGTACAGCGTCGGGACTGAAGTCCCTCCCACAGTGCACCCGGCTGGCCTGCCGCAAGTCCCCTGTAGGAGCGGCTTCAGATGCGACAGGACCTATCGGTAAAGCCCGTCGCGGCTGAAGCCGCTCCTACATTCGGCAAGACGCCCGGCAATGTCGCTGCGGCATCCGCAGCCCGCCATCCCGAGTCCCGAGTCCCGAGTCCCGCATTCTCCCCTATCATTGCGCGGATGCGCCCCGACTACATCCTGACCCTGTCCTGCCCGGACCGTACCGGCATCGTCTACCGCGTCAGCGGCCTGCTGTTCGAGCACGGCTGCAATATCCTCGATGCGCAGCAGTTCGGCGACGAGGAGAGCGGCCGCTTCTTCCTGCGCGTGCATTTCGACGTGCCCGCCGACGGCATCGTCGCCGCGGTGAAGGTGCAGCTGGCGCCGCTCGCCGCCGATTACGCGATGGACTGGCAATTGCACGATGCGCGGCGCCGCGCGCGGTTGCTGGTGCTGGTCAGCAAGCAGGGCCATTGCCTCAACGATCTGCTGTTCCGCGCGCATAGTCGGCAGCTGCGCGTGGACATCGCCGCTGTGGCGTCCAACCACAACGATTTCGCCGCGTTGGCGCGCTCCTACGACGTGCCGTTCCACCATCTGCCGGTCGGCGCCGACAACCGCGCCGAACAGGAAGCGCAGTTGCTGGCGCTGGTGGAGCGCGAGCGCATCGACCTGGTGGTGCTGGCGCGCTACATGCAGATCCTGTCGCCGACGCTGTGCGCCGCCCTGGCCGGGCGCGCGATCAACATCCATCACAGCTTCCTGCCCAGCTTCAAGGGCGCGCAGCCGTACCACCAGGCGCACGCGCGCGGGGTCAAGATCATCGGCGCCACCGCGCACTACGTCACCGGCGATCTCGACGAAGGCCCGATCATCGAACAGGACGTGGCCCGCGTGGACCACGCGATGACCCCGCGCGACCTGGTGCGCCTGGGCAGCGACACCGAGTCGCAGGTGCTGGCCCGCGCGGTGCGCCGCCACGTCGAGCATCGCATCCTGCTCAACGGGCATCGTACGGTGGTGTTTCGGTGAGGCCGGGATTGGGGATGCGTGATTCGGGATTGGTAAAAGCGGCTTGACTGACTACCGTTTCAGTCGTGGGCTGCGGCTCTTGCGAATCCCCAATCCCGAATCCCGAATCACGGCTCAAACCGATACCCCGCCCCATACACCGAGCGCACCCACTCCTCGCCGCCGACGTCGGCGAGCTTGCGGCGCAGGTTCTTGACGTGGCTGTCGACGGTGCGGTCGGTGACGATGCGGTGGTCGGCGTAGAGCCGGTCCATCAGCTGTTCGCGCGAATACACCCGGCCCGGCGTGGCGGCGAGGGTGCGCAGCAGGCGGAACTCGACCTGGGTCAGGTCCAGGTCGTGGCCACGCACGCTGGCGCGGCACGCGGCTTCGTCGATGTGCAGGCCCGGCGCCGCCGCCTCGTTGGGATCGTGGCGATGGCGGCGCAGCACTGCCTGCACACGCGCCACCACCTCGCGCGGACTGAACGGCTTGCAGATGTAATCGTCCGCGCCGATCTCCAGGCCGAGCAGGCGGTCGATTTCCTCCACGCGCGCGGTGACCATGATCACCGGCACCGCGCTTTCCTTGCGCAGGTCGCGGCAGATTTCCAGGCCGTCGCGGTTGGGCAGCATCAGGTCCAGCAGCACCAGGTCCGGCTTCTGCGCGCGGAAGGCGCCGAGCGCTTGCGCGCCATCGGCGATCCAGTCGTGCGAATAGCCGGCCGCATGCAGGTATTCGCGCAGCACCGCGGCCAGCCGCGGTTCGTCTTCGACGATCAGCACGTGGCCGATCGGATCCAGGCCGTTCATGCCGTCAGCGCCGGCAAGCGCAGCACCACGCGCAGCCCGCCGAGCGCGGAGGCTTCGGCGTGGATCGTGCCGCCATGCGCCTCGGCGATGTTGCGGCAGATCGCCAGGCCCAGGCCGCTGCCGCCGCTGGCGCGGTTGCGCGAGGCCTCGGTGCGGTAGAAGCGTTCGAACAGGCGCTCGCGCTTGTCCGCGTCCACACCCGGCGCGCTGTCCTCGACTACCAGTTCCAGCGCCGCGTCGCGGCGCGCGCAGCGTACCTGTACCGTGCCGCCGGCGTCGGTGTAGCGCAGCGTGTTCTCCAGCAGGTTGCCGAGCAGTTGCTGCAGCCGGCGCTCGTCGCCGTCGAGCTGCAGCGGGCCGGGGTCGATCTGCACCTGCAGCTGCAACCGCGCGGCGGCGAAGCGCGCCTGCACGCCGGCCAGCACCGTGGCCAGAATCAGCCCCAGATCGACCGGCGCGCGCCGGTAGGCGAGCGCGCCGACGTCGGTCAGCGATACGTCGTACAGGTCTTCGATCAGCTTGCCGAGCTGGCCGACCTGCTGGTGCAGCGAGCCCAGCGAGTCCGGGGTCATCGGCCGGATGCCGTCCTGCAACGCTTCCAGTTCCGCACGCAGCACCGCCAGCGGCGTGCGCAGCTCGTGCGAGATGTCGGCCATGAACTCGCGCCGCGCGCGTTCGTTGTGTTCCAGCGCCTGCGCCAGCAGGTTGAAGTCGCGCGCCAGCTGGCCCAGTTCGTCGCGCGCGCCGGCGTCGATGCGGGTGGCGTAGTCGCCGGCGGCCAGGCGGTGGGTGGCGCCGGTGAGGCCGCGCATGCGCCGCAGCAAGGCGCGCGAAAGCAGCCATCCCAGCAGCGCGGCGACCACCAGCGAGGCGCTGCCGATCGTCCACCATGCGCGTTGCTGCGCCTGGTAGAAGCGTGCGTCCTCGGCCGCCAGCACCTTCTGGAACGGCAGCATCGCCATCCAGCCGACGGTACGGCCGCCGACCACCACCGGGCGCAGGATGTCGTCGCGACCGACCTCCGGATTGCCGATCACCGGCTTGTAGTCCTGGTCGAGCAGCGCGAAGCGAAACACCGCGCCGGTCTGGTCGGAAATCGGCGGTGCCCTGCGCGGCATGCCGGGTGCGCGCTCCGGGCGCATCAGCACGAACCAGACATCGGGATTGTCGCGCACGAAGTCCCAGTTGCCGTGCCGCGCGTATTCGGCCCTGACCCGCGGCAAGGTCTCCAGCATGCGCTCCACGCCCTGTTGGTTGAGGTAGTCCAGGAACTGGCGTTTGACGAAGGCCTGCACGGCCAGGCCGTTGATCAGCAGCACCGCCACGCACGCGGCGAGGATGGCGAGGAACAGCTTGGCGGTGACGCCCAGTTTCATCGGAGAGGCAATGCGGGATGCGGCAACGGTAGTGCTGCGTATTAGCCGCGTCGCCGCAAGGGAAATCAAGCGAATCCGCGCCGCGACCGACAATCTCCAAATTTGCTGCACATTCGCGCCGTAGCGTGGCCACATTCGGATAAACCGTGAGTTCGCCGCATGCCGCCCGTCGTCGCCCGTCGCTTCCCCGTTTCGTCTTCGCGCTGGTTGCTGGCCGGCGCCATCGCCGCGGCGCTGGCCGCATGCTCCTCCAAGCAGCCGCCACAGCCGCCGCAGGCGCAGGTCGGCGTGCAGACGGTGAGCGCGCAGCGGCTGGCGCTGGACCAGACGCTGTCCGGCCGCACCGTGGCCTACATGAGTTCGGAGGTGCGCCCGCAGGTCGGCGGCATCCTGCGCAAGCGCCTGTTCACCGAAGGCCAGGACGTCGAGGCCGGACAGGTGCTGTACGAGATCGATCCAGCCAGCTACCAGGCGGCGTACGACGCCGCCAAGGGCGACCTGGCCCAGGCCGAGGCGGCGGTGCTGTCGGCCAGGCCGAAGGCGCAGCGCTACCAGACCCTGGTCGCGCTGGACGCGGTCAGCAAGCAGGACGGCGACGACGCCGTGGCCACGTTGCGTTCGAACGAGGCGGCGGTGGTCGCGGCCAAGGCCTCGCTGCAGACCGCGCGGATCAATCTCGACTACACCCGCATCACCGCGCCGATCGATGGCCGCATCGGCACCTCCAGCTACACGCCGGGCACGCTGGTCAGCGCCGGCCAGAGCGATGTGCTGGCCACCATCAACCAGCTCGACCCGATGTACGTGGACGTGACCCAGTCCAGCGCGCAGCTGCTGCAGCTGCGCCGCCAGCTCGACGCCGGCCAGCTCAAGGCGGTGGACGGCAAGGCCGAAGTGAAGCTGCAGCTGGAGGACGGCAGCACCTACGCGCGCAGCGGCACGCTGGAAGTGGTGGATGCCGCGGTCGATATCGCCACCGGCACGGTCAAGCTGCGCGCGGTGATGCCCAATCCCGATCATCTGCTGCTGCCGGGCATGTACGTCAAGGCGATTTTGCCGATGGCGGTGGACGAGCAGGCCATCCTGGTGGCGCAGCAGGGGATCAGCCGCAACAGCAAGGGCGAGGCAACGGCGTTGGTGGTCGGCAGCGACAACAAGGTCGCGCAGCGGGTGCTGACCACCGGCGATGCGATCGGCGACAAGTGGGTGGTGCGCGATGGGCTGAAGGTCGGCGACAAGGTCATCGTGCAAGGCTCGCAGAAGGTCGCGGTCGGCGACCGGGTCAAGGCGGTGGAAGTGGCCTCGACGACCGCGACATCCGCCGCGGCTACCCAGGGCGCTGCTGCGGCAACGCCGAAGGCCGACTGAGGAACCGCCATGGCCCGTTTCTTCATCGACCGTCCCATCTTCGCCTGGGTCATCGCGATCGTCATCACCCTGGCGGGTGCGCTCTCGATCCTGTCGCTGCCGCTGGAGCAGTATCCGGACATCGCCCCGCCGTCGATCAACGTCAGCGCCACCTATACCGGCGCCTCGGCGGAGACCGTGCAGAACTCGGTGACACAGATCCTCGAGCAGCAGATGACCGGCCTGGACAACCTGCTGTACATGTCCTCCAGCAGCAGCTCCGCCGGTACCGCCTCGATCACCCTGACCTTCGATTCCGGCACCGACCCGGACACCGCCCAGGTGCAGGTGCAGAACAAGGTCTCGCAAGGCGAAGCGACGCTGCCAGAGGCGGTGCAGAGCAATGGCGTGACCGTCACCAAGTCCGCCGGCGGCAGCATGTTCATGGTGCTGGCCTTCACCTCCGAAGACGGCAGCATGGACAGCACCGACATCGGCGACTACATGGTGTCCACGCTGCAGGACCCGATCAGTCGGCTCAACGGCATCGGCGGGGTCAATGTGTTCGGCTCCGAATATTCGATGCGGGTGTGGCTGGACCCGGAAAAACTGCGTACTTATTCGCTGATACCCTCGGACGTGAGCAACGCGATCTCGGCGCAGAACGCCGATGTCTCCTCCGGCGCGCTGGGCGCGCTGCCGTCGGTGCAGGGCCAGCAGCTCAACGCCACGGTCACCTCGCGCAGCAAGCTCAAGACGCCGGCGCAGTTCGAGGCGATCGTGCTGAAGTCGCAGACCGGCGGCGCTACCGTGTACCTGCGCGACGTGGCGCGGGTCGAGTTGGGTTCCAAGTCGTACACATCCAGTTCCAAGTACAACGGCAAGCCCGCGTCCGGCATGGGCCTGCAGCTGGCGACCGGCGCCAACGCGCTGGATGCGGCCAAGGCGGTGGAAGCCAAGCTCGAACAGCTCAAGCCGTATTTCCCGACCGGGCTCACCTACGAAGTCGCATACGACACCACGCCGTTCGTGCGTATTTCCATCGAGGAAGTGGTCAAGACCCTGCTCGAGGCGATCGTGCTGGTGGTGCTGGTGATGTACCTGTTCCTGCAGAACTGGCGTGCCACGCTGGTGCCGGTGATCGCGGTGCCGGTGGTGTTGCTGGGCACCTTCGGTGTGCTCGCGTTGCTCGGCTATTCGATCAATACGCTGACGATGTTCGCGATGGTGCTGGCGATCGGCCTGCTGGTCGATGACGCCATCGTGGTGGTGGAGAACGTCGAGCGCCTGATGAGCGAACAGGGCATGTCGCCGCGGCAAGCGACCTACACCTCGATGGGGCAGATCTCCGGCGCGCTGATCGGCATCGCCCTGGTGCTGACCGCGGTGTTCCTGCCGATGGCGTTCTTCGGTGGCGCCACCGGCGAGATCTAT
This sequence comes from Xanthomonas sp. DAR 34887, assembly GCF_041245805.1. Classification (NCBI taxonomy): domain Bacteria; kingdom Pseudomonadati; phylum Pseudomonadota; class Gammaproteobacteria; order Lysobacterales; family Lysobacteraceae; genus Xanthomonas; species Xanthomonas tesorieronis. Next base: position 4,955,118 of record NZ_CP162490.1, on the reverse strand, counting down.
CGCCAGTTCTCGGTGACCATCGCCGCGGCGATGCTGCTGTCGCTGCTGGTGGCGCTGACCCTGAGTCCGGCGCTATGCGCCAGCCTGCTCAAGCCGATCGAGCAGGGCGGCCACGCATCGCGCAAGGGCCCGCTCGGACGTTTCTTCGGCTGGTTCAACGGCCGCTTCGACCGCGGCGCCGATGGCTATGGCCGCGGCGTGGGCAAGCTGATCGGCCATCGCAAGCTCGGCGGGTTGGTCTATGTGGTGCTGCTCGCGGTGATGGCGCTGTTGGTCTGGCGCCTGCCCAGTTCGTTCCTGCCCGAAGAGGACCAGGGCATGCTGATGGTGATGTTCACCACGCCGGCCGGCGCCACCCAGCAGCGCACGCAGCAGTCGATCGACCAGGCTTCCGCGTTCATCCTCAAGCAGCCGGAAGTGGCGGGGATGATGACCATCTCCGGCTTCAGCTTCGCCGGCAGCAGCCAGAACTCGGGCATGGGCTTCATCAAGCTCAAGGACTGGGCCGAGCGCGATGCCTCCGCGCAGGAGATCGCCAACCGCATCACCGGCGCGATGATGGGTTCGCTGCCGGATGCGCAGGTGTTCGCGCTGTTGCCGCCGGCGATCAACGGCCTGGGCACCAGTTCCGGCTTCACCCTGGAGCTGCAGGACGTGGCCGGCAAGGGCCACGACGCGCTGGTCGCCGCGCGCCAGCAACTACTGCAGCTGGCCAACGCCGACAAGGATATGACCGCTGTGCGCTTCAACGGCCTGGAAGACGCGCCGACCTACCGCGTGCAGATCGACGACGCCAAGGCCGGCGCGCTGGGCCTGGATGCGTCGGACATCAACACCACGCTGGCCACGGTGATGGGCGGCAGCTACGTCAACGATTTTCTCAACAACAACCGGGTCAAGCGCGTCTACGTGCAGGGCGAGGCGAGCGCGCGCATGCTGCCCGCCGACATCGGCCGCTGGTACGTGCGCAACGGCAGTTCGGAGATGGTGCCGTTCTCGGCCTTCTCCAGCAGCGCATGGGCGTATGCGCCGCAGGTGCTGAGCCGCTTCAACGGCGTGGAGTCGATGGAGATCACCGGCAGCGCCGCCAGCGGCATCAGTTCCGGCGAGGCGATGAACGGCATCGCCGCGCTGGTGGGCAGAGTCGGCAAGGACGTGAGCTATGCCTGGTCGGGCATGTCCTACCAGGAGCGGGCCGCCGGCGCGCAGACCTGGATGCTGTACGCGGTGTCGCTGGTGTTCGTGTTCCTGTGTCTGGCCGCGCTGTACGAAAGCTGGTCAATCCCGATCTCGGTGATGCTGGCGGTGCCGGTGGGCATCGTCGGCGCGCTGTTGGCGACGTGGCTGCGCGGGCTGTCCAACGACATCTATTTCCAGGTCGGCCTGCTGGCGACGATGGGCCTGGCGGCCAAGAACGGCATCTTGATCGTGGAGTTCGCCAAGGAACTGGAAGAAAAGGGCCGGCCGCTGATCGAAGCCACCCTGCACGCGGCGCGCCTGCGCCTGCGCCCGATCCTGATGACTTCGTTGGCGTTCCTGCTCGGCGTGCTGCCGATGGTGGTCAGCAGCGGCGCCGGTTCCGGCGGCCGCCATTCGCTGGGCACCGGCGTGCTCGGCGGCACGCTGGTCTCGACCATGCTCGGCATCTTCTTCGTGCCGCTGTTCTACGTGATCGTGCGCAGTGTGTTCCCCGGCAAGCGTGTCGCACCGGAACCGCTGCGCAGCGAGGAGGCAACGCCGTGATCCGTATCGCCCTGACCCGCACCGCGCTGGCCCTGGCCTGCGCCGGTGTCCTCGCCGGCTGCGCCAGCATGGCGCCGAGTTACGCCCGTCCCGACGCGCCGGTGCCGGCCACCTTCGCCGACAGCGGCAGCGGAACCGCTGGCGATGTCGCCGACGTGGCCACCCTGGACTGGCGCCAGGTGTTCCTGGATCGGCGCCTGCAGCAGGTGATCGCGCAGGCGCTGGACAACAACCGCGACCTGCGCGTGGCCGTGCTCAATATCGACAAGGCGCGTGCGCAGTACCGCATCCAGCGCGCGGACCTGTTTCCGTCGGTGGACGTGAGCGGCAGCCAGAGCGCCTCGCGCAGCAGCGCGTCGGCCAGCGCCAGCGGACGTTCCGAGGTGGCGCGCACGTACGTGGCCGACGTGGGCGTCAGCAGTTGGGAACTGGACCTGTTCGGACGCATCCGCAGCCTCAAGGACGAGGCGCTGGAGACCTACCTGGCCACCGCGCAGACCCAGCGCAGCACGCGCATGAGCCTGGTCGCCGAGGTCGCCGCCGACTGGCTGACCGTGGCCGCCGACCAGCAGCGCCTGGCGCTGGCGCAGCAGACCCTGGCCAGCCAGCGGCAGACCCTGAAGCTCACCGAGGCGCAGCATCAGCAAGGCACCGTCTCCGGGCTGGACCTGGCGCAGGTGCAGACCAGCGTGGAGAGCGCGCGCGCCGACGTCGCCAGCTACACCACGCAGCTCGCCACTTCGCGCAACGCGCTGGACCTGGTGGTCGGCGCGCCGGTGGCGGCGGAGATGCTGCCGCAGGCGAACGCACTGGAAAGCGGCGTGGCGCTGGCGCCGCTGCCGTCGCCGCTGCCGTCGCGCGTGCTGCTGCAGCGCCCGGACGTGCTGTACGCCGAGCACACCCTGAAGTCGGCCAACGCCGATATCGGCGCGGCGCGTGCGGCGTTCTTTCCGACCATTTCGTTGACCGCCTCCACCGGGCGCAGCAGCACCGCGCTGTCCAGCCTGTTCGATGCCGGCAACCGCACCTGGTCGTTCGTGCCCAGCATCAGCGTGCCGATCTTCCGCGCCGGCGCGCTCAAGGCCGAACTGGACCAGGCCAAGATCAGCCGCGACATCAATGTCGCCGACTACGAGCAGGCCATCCAGACCGCCTTCAGCGAAGTGGCCGATGCGCTGGCCACACGCGCACAGCTGGACGAACGCATGGACGCGCAGCGCGCCCTGGTCGACGTCACCCAGCGCAGCTACAGTCTGGCCGACGCGCGCTATCGCAACGGCGTGGACAGCTACCTGGATGCGTTGGATTCGCAGCGCTCGCTTTACTCCGCGCAGCAGGACCTGATCACCCTGCGCCTGACCGAGGCCAGCAACCGCGTCACGTTGTACAAGGTGCTCGGCGGCGGCGCCGATGCGCAGAGCGGCACGGCGGCGGCCGAGGCGACGCGTTAGCGCATTCCACGCGCCTGTAGGAGCGGCTTCAGCCGCGACAGGCTGCCTGTCGCGGCTGAAGCCGCTCCTACAAAGAGCCGCATCCCGGGCGTAGCTGCATCGGCCGCAGCATCGGCCCGTGGCGACATCGGCGCCGCCTCGGGCTTGCATGCCCGGACGGCGCTTTTGCCAATCCCCAATTCCCAATCGCTAATCCCAGCCCGTCAACGCGCCGCGTTCGCGTTCATCGTCGCATTGCGGCTGGCGTCCAGGTACTGCGCCGGATCGCGCATGCCGGTGGTGTGGCACTGGCCGGTGGTGTGGCCGCGATTGACTCCGCCCGGCAGCTGCGCGTTGACCTGTTCGACCACGCCGTCCTCCGGGTCGTCCAGCACCAGGTCCGAGGCCACGTTGCAGTAGTCGTTGGTGTACCAGTTGGTCTTGGCGAAGGAGGTCGTGTAGTAGTTGACCAGTGCCCGCGCCGACATCGGGATGCCGGCCAGCCACGCCTTGGCGCCGTCGTAGGTCAGGTCGCTGTTGCTGCCGCAGCCCACGCCGAACCACGACCCCACCGTGGCCAGGATGCCGGACAGGTTGGTGCCCTGATACGGCGTGCCCACCGACTGCATGACGCGCCCGCCGCTGGCATTGTCCAGCCCGCTCCAGTAGTAGCTGTACAGGTGCAGCGCGGCCATGCCGCCCTGGCTGTGCGCGACCGTGCCGAACGAATTCCACTGGCTGCCGAACTGCGCCAGCAGTTGCGCGAACTGGTCGTTGCTGCGGTTCTGGTTGGCATCCAGGAAGGTCGACGCATTGCTGAACTGCGCCGCGGGCCAGACCCCGCCGGAGCAATAGCCATGCACCAGTATCAGGCGCGTGCCGGTCGCCTGCACTTGCGCATCGGTCGCCGCGCGCTGCAGCGTGGCGGGGCGCTCGCCCATGCGCATGCTGGCGTCGATCGCGCCGCCGCGCGCCACGCTGCTGCGGCGCAGGGCCGGCAGGGTCAGCGCCAGCGTGTCGCGCGTGGCCAGCGGCACGAAATGGTCCGGGTCCTCGATGCGCAGGTTGCGCAGCGTGAACGGCGCCCGCGCGCCGGCGCGCACGATCCAGCGTTCGTCCACGCTCAGCGGCAGGCGTCCGTTCTGCGGCGCCAGCATGCCGCCGATCCAGGCCACCGGCACCGCGCTGCCGTCGCGGCCGGTGCCCCACAGTTCGCCGAGCACGCGGTAGTGCGCCGGTGCCTGGCCGCTGGCGCTGACCGGGATCGGCAGCGCCAGGCGGGTGCCGTCCTGCGCGCTGGCGCTCACCGTGTCGGCGGCGATGCGCAGGCTGGTGTCGAGCACCGGCAACACGTGTTCGGAAGTGCGGACGAAGGCCTGGCCGGCCGCGTCCTCGCCGTGCACCACCACCTGGGCGAGATAACTGCCCGGCACCTTTGCCGGGAAATCGCCGGCATAGACGCCGTCGCCGGCGGCGCCGTCGCCATGGCGGCCGTCGTCGGCCATCGGCCATTGCGTCACCGTGCCGTCGGGCGCGGTGACGCGCAATTGCGCATCGCGGATGCGCCCGGTGTTGGCGGCGAGCGTCGTGGCGCCGTGGCTGTCGCTGCCGCCGAGCAGTGCGGTCAGGCCGATGCGCTGGCCGCTGTGCAGCTGCCGGCGATCGCTGGGATAAGACGCGAGCTGGGTGCGCGCATCGCCTTCCATCAACAGGTAGCCGCGTTGCGCGGCGCTGCCGTCGGCGCGCAGGGTCAGCGTCCAGTTGCCGTTGGCGGCGCTGTCCACGCGGTACTCGCGCGCCGGCAGCGCGGCGTCGCCGCTGCCCAGGCGGGTGGCGACGGCATTGGGCACGATGGCGGCGGCACGCGCGTTCGCTACGCCGGGCGCATGCAACTGCGGTTGCCAGTCGTGCGTGCCGGACAGCAGCACGAAGCGCAGTTTGCCGTTTTCCACCGGCAGCGTCGCTTGCCATTGCGCCGCCTCGCCGCTGCGCGCGGAAGAGAATTCCACCGGCAGCAACGCACTTTTGGACAGGATCGCGGCCTCGGCCGGCGCCGGCGCGCGCATCTGCGCGAATTCCTCGGGGGGACCGGCCAATTGTTTGGGAACCAGGTCGGCCGCATGCGCGAGCAGCGGCGACAGCAGCAGCGTGGACAGCAGGGACAGCGACGGTAACGTCGGCATGGCGGCTCTCTCCTTGAACAGTGCGAAGCCAGGCAGGACGGCGATCGCGATCGCACGCCTGCGCAGCGGATGCAGCGCCCCCTCGCCGCGACGTGACTGCGTTATACCCCGCCACGATGACAGTTCCACCATGCGCCGCAGCACCGACGGCCGCTGCATGCTGCGGTCGTCGTGAAGATGGGATAGTGTGCACAGCGGGGCGGCGCCGCGGCGCCGATGCAACACCGAGTGCCTAGGGGAATTCCAGATGCTGCGCAATGCGGTGTATGTCGCTGTCTTCTTCGCCGGGCTGATGCCGGCCGCGATTCGGGCGCAATCGCCCGCGCCGAGTCAGTCCGGATTCGCCTTCTGCAGCGTGACCGATACCGGCAGCGTGCCGACCAAGGTCTGGGCCTCGCCGGTGTTCGCGCTGTCCTATCCCGTCGACGTCAGCAGCCAAATGCAGCGCAGCAACGAGTTGGCCAGTGCGTTCCTGCGCCACGTGGGTACCCTGGGCGGTGCCGGCAACAAGGAGTGCTTGCTCGCCGCGGGGCGTGACGAAGTACAGGCGTTGCGCGAACAACAACGCGCGATATGGAGCAAACGCCTTTTCATGATGAAGGCGGGCAGCTGGCGCGACGTGGACTGGACCCCGTCGGCCGCGGACGCCGTCGCCCAGGCGCCAATGCAGAGCACGCGCTATTTCTACTGCTACGCGACCCAGGTCGACATTCCCGACCGCAGCGACCGCGCGCGAACCGTCGCCAGCCAGGTCTTCGCCATGCCGGTGAACGCCGATCCGGTGGCGGTCTACGCCCAGAGCCAGGCCTATGCCGAGGCATTCAAGCAGGTCGTGCGCGCACACGGGCAGCCGGACGACGGCACGATGTGCACGGCGTACGACACCCAGGGCGAAGCGGACAAGGCCAGTCGCGACTATCGAAAGCTGATGGGCGGCTTCAACACCAAGTTCGCCGAGGTGCCATGGCGGCCGAGCGAGGCGGTGCCGGCTGCGCTTGCGGCCACGCCGGCAGTGTCCGCGACTTCCGCCGTGGCGCCTGCGGCACCCAGGATGCTGGGCGTGCGCATCGTGCCGGTCACTGCGGAACTGGTGCTGGCCGCGGGTCTGCCGTCGCCGCGCGGGGCGTGGGTGGTGGAAGTGTTCGATGGCGGTATCGCCGCCCGCGCCGGCATCAAGCCGATGGACGTGCTGCTGGAGATCGCCGGCCAGTCGGTTGCCGGCTTCGAGGACGTGCCGCGGCTGATCGCGGGAGTGGCCGCGGATGTTCCCGTGTCGGTGAAGCTGTGGCGCGATCGTCGCGAGCAAACGCTGAGTGTGGTGTTTCCAGCGAGTCCTGCTGCGGCGGTGCCGACCGCGCAGTGAGGCGCAGCCTCCGGTCGCAGCACCTGCGCCGGTAGCGTTGGCGGTTTATCGCCGACAGCGGATGCGATCTGGAGCCACATGTGCACAGATCGCACGCGTACGCTCCATGCCGCTGGCAGATCTTTGCAGATGCTGCGTGGGCTGCCGACCGGCCCACACAGCCGCCTTGCAACGACGATGCCCGGCGTGGTCGCGCCGGGCATCGCACGCACAAACCGCTGGCTTACGCCGCTTGCGCCTGCTGCGCGCGCAGCTGCCGTGCCGCGGCCACCATTGCGTGCAGCGCGGTGCGCGTTTCCGGCCAGCCGCGCGTCTTCAACCCGCAATCCGGATTGACCCACAGCTGCTGCGGATCCAGCACCGCCCGCGCCTTGTCCAGCAACTGCACCATCTCCTGCGTGCTGGGCACGCGCGGTGAGTGGATGTCGTACACGCCCGGGCCGATCGCGTTCGGATAGCGGAAGCGCACGAACGCATCGAGCAGTTCCATCCGCGAGCGCGAGGTTTCGATCGAGATCACGTCCGCATCCATCGCCGCCACCGCCTCGATGATGTCGTTGAACTCCGAATAGCACATGTGCGTATGGATCTGGGTGGCGTCGCGCACGCCGGCCGCGGCGATGCGGAAACATTGCACCGCCCAGTCCAGGTACGCCTTCCACTCGGCGCGGCGCAGCGGCAGGCCCTCGCGGATCGCCGGCTCGTCGATCTGGATCACGCCGATGCCGGCCGCCTCCAGGTCGCGCACCTCGTCGCGCAGCGCCAGCGCGATCTGCCGGCAGGTCTGCGCGCGTTCCTGGTCGTCGCGCACGAACGACCACTGCAGCACCGTCACCGGCCCGGTCAGCATGCCCTTCATCGGCTTGTCGGTCAGCGACTGCGCATACTGGGTCCAGCGCAGCGTCATCGGCGCCGGCCGCTGCACGTCGCCGTAGATGATCGGCGGCTTCACGCAGCGCGAGCCGTAGCTCTGCACCCAGCCATGCCTGGTAAAGGCGAAACCATCGAGCTGCTCGCCGAAGTATTCGACCATGTCGTTGCGCTCGAACTCGCCGTGTACCAGCACGTCCAGCCCGATCTGTTCCTGCACGCGCACGCAACGTTCGGTTTCGGCGGCCAGGAACGCGTCGTACTCGGCATCGCCGAGCTTGCCGGCCTTGTGCTGCGCGCGCGCCTGCCGCACCTGCGCGGTCTGCGGGAACGAGCCGATCGTGGTGGTCGGGTACGCCGGCAACCGCAGCGCCGCCTGCTGCGCCTCGCGCCGCTGCGGATACGGCGACTGCCGGCGTCCGGCATCCTCGCTCAGCGCCGCCACCCGGCGTGCCACGTCAGGGCGATGCACGCGTGCGGAGGAACGCCGCGTGGCCAGCGCCTCGCGCGCCGCATCCAATTCGGTCTGCGCCTGCGGCAGCTCGTGCAATGCATCGGCCAGCGTGCGCAGCTCCTGCAGCTTCTGCCTGGCGAAGGCCAGCCATGCGTGCAGGTCGCGGTCCAGCGCCTTTTCCTGTTCCAGGTCCACCGGCACGTGCAGCAGCGAGCACGACGGCGCCAACCACAGGCGTTCGCGGCCGACATGGCCGGCCGCGTAGCGGGCCAGGATCAATGCATTGTCCAGCGGCGTGCGCCACACGTTGCGGCCGTTGACCAGCCCGGCCGACAGCACGCGCCCGGCCGGCAATGCCTGCAGCACCGCGTCCAACTGCGCCACGCCGCGCACCAGATCCACATGCAGGCCGTCCACCGGCAGCGCCGCGGCCAGTTCCAGGTTGTCGCCCAGTTCGCCGAAATACGTGGTCAGCAGCAGCTTCGGCCGCGGCGCCTGCGCCAGGAATGCGTAGGCGCGGCGATAGGCGTCGCGCGCGGCCTCGTCCAGGTCCAGCACCAGCGCGGGCTCGTCGATCTGCACCCAGCTGGCGCCGGCCGCGTCGAGCTGCTGCAGCAGTTCGGCGTAGGCGGGCAGCAGGCTGTCCAGCAGCGCCCAGCGGTCGCTGCCGTCCACGGTCTTGGACAGCAGCAGGAAGGTCACCGGGCCGATCAGCACCGGGCGGGTGGCGATGCCCAACGCCTTGGCTTCCAGGAACTCGGCCAGCGGCTTGTCGCCGCGCAGGCGGAAATGCTGGCGCCGCGCCAGCTCCGGCACCAGATAGTGGTAGTTGGTGTCGAACCACTTGGTCATTTCCAGCGCGTGCAGGTCCAGGCCGTCCTCCTGCGTGCCGCGCGCCATCGCGAAATAGCCGGCCAGCGGATCGGCATCGGCCAGCGCGCGGTAGCGTTGCGGGATCGCATCGAACAGGAACGCGGTGTCCAGCATCGCGTCGTACAGGCTGAAGTCGTTGCTGGGCGGCAGATCCACCCCGGCCTCGACCTGCAGCCGCCAATGCCGCTGTCGCAGCTGCCGCGCGGTGTCCTGCAGGCCGGCCTCATCCGTTTCGCGGCGCCAGTAGCTTTCCAGCGCACGCTTGAGCTCGCGCCGCGCGCCGATGCGCGGGAAGCCCAGGTTGGTCACGATCGTCATTTGCGTTTCCTCATTGCGTTCATGGGCATTGAGGAACGAAGGAACCGCGCGCCGTCCGCCCGTTCGCACGGGACGCCCGCCACGCCAGCGACCTTCGCCCCCGCGGGCGAACCGGCGCCACGCGGGCAGGCGGAAGAGCGCGGCGCGGCGCAGGGCCACGGCACGGCTTCCGGCCGCCTCCCCGCGGAGACGCCAGGTCGAATCGGAGGACGCACAGCTCCTCCGGCCGGGGCCGGTATTCGGGCTGATGGACGAGCGCACCGTGCCGGCTGCGCGCCTACTGTCCGCCGCTTCCCAGGCCGGCATGCGCCGGCCCAGTGCCATTGACGGAGGTCGTTTCCATTCACCGCTGCGGGGCAGCTCCGGAATGGGCAGGCGCTTGCGGCGCCGGCCGTCACCGGATTCCCGTTTAAATCCATCCCTTCATCCGAATGAAGCGATGGATACCTTCGGCGAGCGCACGATAGGCCGGATGCGGCGGCGGGTCAAGCGCCGAGTGAATTCGCCGGCGTTCACCGGCAACGTTCAGGGCGAACGTGTAAGCTGTTGATCCCAAAGCCAATGATCTGACGCTTCCGCCGGCAGGCGAGAGCGCAGCACCGCCGCGCCCGATGATGCTTCCGCTTCCCCCTTCCGACCTGCCCGCGCGCTACGCCGCCTCCCTGCGCCTGTCCGTCGCGCCGATGATGGACTGGACCGACCGCCACTGCCGCGTATTCCACCGGCTGCTGGCGCCGTCGGCGCGGCTGTATACCGAGATGGTGCACGCCAATGCGGTGGTGCTGGGCGATCGCGCGCGGTTGCTGGACTTCGACGCGGTCGAGCATCCCGTGGCGCTGCAGCTCGGCGGCAGCGATCCGGCGCTGCTGGCGCAGGCGGCGCGGATCGGCCAGGAGTGGGGCTACGACGAGATCAATCTCAATTGCGGCTGCCCGTCCGACCGGGTCCAGGCCGGGCGCTTCGGTGCCTGCCTGATGCGCGAGCCGGCGCTGGTCGCCGACTGCGTGGCGGCGATGGCGCAGGCGGTGGACATCCCGGTCACGGTGAAATGCCGGCTGGGCGTGGACCAGGACGACGACTACGCGGTGTTCCTGGCGTTCGTCGACCAGGTCGCCGCCGCCGGTTGCGGGCTGTTCGTGGTGCATGCGCGCAACGCATGGCTGCAGGGCCTGTCGCCGAAGGAGAACCGCGAAGTGCCGCCACTGCGCTACGACTGGGCCCATCGGCTCAAGCGCGAGCGCCCGCAGTTGCAGATCGTGCTCAACGGCGGGCTGGCCGACGTGGACACCGCGCGGGCGCAGCTGGAAGCGGTCGACGGGGTGATGCTGGGCCGCGCGGCCTATCACGATCCCTACGTGCTGCACCGGCTGGAGGCGGCCCTGACCGGTGCCACGCCGCGGCCGCGCGCCGACCTGTTGCGCGCGTTGCGGCCGTATGTCGAGGCGCGCCTGGCCGATGGCGTGGCGCTCAAGCACATCACCCGCCACTTGCTCGGCCTGTTCCACGGCCAGCCGGGCGGCCGTGCGTTCCGCCAGGTGCTCAGCGAGGGCGCGCATCGGCCGGGCGCGGACTGGGCGCTGGTGGAACAGGCCTTGCTTATGACGGCAGGGGCGCCGCAAGTCGCCGCGTAATCATCGCCCGGAGGGACGACAGTTGTCCTTGCTCGGCTTCTCGGTCCCCAACGCAAGCTGTCCCGACAGACGCTACGCCGCCCTTTCGGAGGCGCGTTCAGTTACTTTGTTCAGCTTCTTGCTGTAACCGGACCGGTCGCAACAGGAGTGGCAGATCCTTGCCAACGCGGGGTTCAAAGGACGTCGGCACGCGTCCGCCAGGGCGGCAATCGAAGTTCATTTCACTGAACGAGGGCGGCCGCTGCCGGAAAAGTTCAGATCGGATTCACCCCGAAAAATCAAGAATTTGGCTCGATTTTGCGAAATCGCGACGCCGCTGCCAGGCAACCGGTTTCACAACTTTTGAACGTTTCCGATCAGTCCGTTAGGATGCCAGCTCGTGATCTCGCCCACTCTCCGCCGCTGCCGCACCGTTGTCGTGATCGCACTCGCGCTCACGGCGACCGGCCATGGCTGGGCGCAGCAGCCGGGCCCGCCCGGCGTGCCGCCGATGGTGCCGGCCCGCGAGGCGCCCCGGGCGCGCGACTACAACGGCAGCTCGCTGTCCGATGCGGTGCGCCGGGTGCAGCGATCCACCGGTGGGCAAATCCTTGGCGCCGAGCGTGTGCCGTTCGACGGGCGCGACATCAATCGCGTGAAGTACATGGATGGCCGCGGGCGCGTGCGCTACATGGACGATCCGCAGCCTGGCCGCGCCACGCCGCCGCGCGTGCCGCGCCCCAGCGATGCGCAGGAACCACCACGCGGCGATAACCCCTGAACCCGGATATTCTGGTTCAGCTTGCCATACACACTGCCCCCGGCCGCCGGCCATCTGTAAGTCACTAGGGAGAGTTCATGCGTATCCTTCTGGTCGAAGACGAAGCTCCGCTGCGAGAGACCCTGGCTGCTCGCCTGAAGCGCGAAGGCTTTGCGGTGGATGCGGCGCAGGACGGCGAGGAAGGCCTGTACATGGGCCGCGAAGTGCCGTTCGACGTGGGCATCATCGATCTCGGCTTGCCGAAGATGTCGGGCATGGAGCTGATCAAGGCCCTGCGCGACGAAGGCAAGAAGTTTCCGGTATTGATCCTCACCGCCCGTTCCAGCTGGCAGGACAAGGTCGAAGGCCTGAAGCAGGGCGCGGACGACTATCTGGTCAAGCCGTTCCACGTCGAGGAGCTGCTGGCGCGGGTCAACGCGCTGCTGCGCCGCGCCGCGGGCTGGAGCAAGCCGACCCTGGAATGCGGGCCGGTGGCGCTGGATCTGGCGGCGCAGACGGTCAGCGTCAGCGGCAGCAACGTCGATCTGACCAGCTACGAATACAAGGTGCTCGAGTACCTGATGATGCATGCCGGTGAGCTGGTCTCCAAGGCGGACCTCACCGAGCACATCTACCAGCAGGACTTCGACCGCGACTCCAACGTGCTGGAAGTGTTCATCGGCCGCCTGCGCAAGAAGCTGGATCCGGACGGCGAACTGAAGCCGATCGAGACCGTGCGCGGTCGCGGCTATCGCTTCGCGATTCCGCGCACCGAAGGCTGATCCCACGCGCCTGCGACGAGCAACCGAAGGACGCGACAGCGTGGCGGCACGGCCCAAGTGGTACAAGCGCTGGCGCCCACGGTCGTTGCAGGCGCGCCAGCTGCTGGCCGCCAGCCTGAGCTTGGTGGCCTTCCTGGCCGCGGCCGGCTATGCGCTGGACCAGGCCTTTGCCGACACCGCGCTGAGCAATCTGCGCGAGCGCTTGAAGAGCTACGCCACCGCCTACGCCAACAACGTCGACGTGGCGCGCGACGGCTCGCTGTACATCAACAACGACAAGCCCCCGCCGGACCCCCATTTCGACCGGCCGGGCAGCGGCCTGTACGCACAGATCGTGATGCCCAACGAACGCTGGATCTCGATGTCCAGCGAGGGGCCGCTGCCGCCCAGGGGCGGCATGCTCGAACCGCGCCAGGAAACCTTCGACGGTCCGTGGCCGATGACCCAGATCGACGGCAGCCAGGGCGAGGTCTACCGTTACGGCATTGGCCTGGCCTATGTGCGCCGCGACAAGGAAACGCCGGTCACCATCTACATCATGGAAGACACCCGCGCGCTGGGCGCGCAGCTGCGCGTGTTTCGCGGCCGGGTGTGGTTCAATCTCGGCGGCGCCGGGCTGATCCTGCTGCTGCTGCAGGCCTTCATCCTGCAGTGGAGCCTGCGCCCGCTGCGCCGGGTCATCAACGAACTGACCAAAGTGCAGCGCGGCGAAGCGGTGCGCATGGGCGACCGCCATCCGCGCGAGCTGGAGCCGCTGACCGACAGCATCAACGCTTTCATCGAAAGCGAGCGCGAGAACCTGGACCGCCAGCGCAACACCCTGGCCGACCTGGCGCATAGCCTGAAAACGCCGCTGGCCGTGCTGCGCACCCAGCTCGACAGCGGCACCGAGGGCCCGGAGTTGCGCGAGGAACTGGATGCGCAGCTGCGGCGCATGAACAACCTGGTGACCTACCAGCTCAGCCGCGCCGCTTCCAGCGGCCACAAGCTGTTCTCCGCGCCGCTGCCGATCGAACCCAACGCCGAAGAGATCGTGCGTGGGCTGGAGAAGGTGTACGCGGCCAAGGGCGTGCTGTGCGAGTTCGACATCGAGCCGAGCGCGCGCTTCCACGGCGAACCCGGCGACCTGCAGGAACTGCTCGGCAACCTGCTCGAAAACGCCTTCAAGTGGGCGCGGCGGAGGGTGCTGCTGAGCGTGCATCCGGCCCCGGCCGCCGGCAGCCGGCGCGCCGGCCTGGTGATCTCGGTGGAGGACGACGGCCCCGGCATCGCGCCGGAGGAAGTGGCGCACATCCTGCAGCGCGGCGTGCGCGGCGACGAACGCGTGCACGGCCACGGCATTGGTCTGGCGATCGTGCAGGACCTGGTCAAGGGCTACCGCGGCGAACTGCAGGTCAGCCGTTCCGAAGAGCTGGGCGGCGCCCGCTTCCTGGTCACCATGCCGCCGGGGCTGTAGCGGCCGGGCTGTGCGCTGCAGGTGAATCCCGCGCAAACGCCGCGGCGGTTTCCGACATTGGCTTAACGCCTGCGCCAGGCAGGCGCGGATACTGCGCGGGTCGTCACGTCCGGTTTTTCCGTCCAAGGAGCGCCGCATGCCCGAGCCCCGGCACCGTCCTGCAACGCGCCTGCGCGTGCACGGCCGGCGTGCATTGCGCAACGCGCAGCGGCTGCTGCTGTCGCTGCTGCTGGTGCTGTTCACCGTCGGTGCCATCGCCGGCAGCCAGAAGGTGCTGGAGCGCGACGACGCGCGCTGGCTGCAATCGATGACCACCGGCCTGGACAGCGCCAGCGTGTCCCAGCTGCAGCACGACGGACGCAAGCGCTTCCTGCGCGACCAGTTGCAGGCCTCCAGCGGGGACGCCGCCCTGCCCGCAGCGGTGCGCACGCAACTGGACGGCTACGAGGCGCTGCACACGCCGGTGCAGGAATTGCTCAAGCAACTGGATGCGCGCCAGCAGTACATCAAGGCGATGCCCGACGGCGAGGCCAAGGTCGCGGCGAAGAAGGCCTTGCAGCAGCGCGCCGACGCGCTGCTGGCGCAGGCGCGGCAGGCGCAGCTGCTGCGTGCGGTGTACTCGCGCGACCAGCTGCGCGAGCAGATGGTGTGGTTCTGGCTCAATCACTTCAGCGTGTTCGCCGACAAGGGCCGCCTGCACTGGACCGTCGCCGACTACGCCGACAACGCGATCCGCCCGCACGCGCTGGGCAAGTTCTCCGACCTGGTGATGGCGACGCTGCAGAGCCCGGCCATGCTCGAATACCTGGACAACGCGCAGAACGCCAAGGGCAAGGTCAACGAGAACTACGCGCGCGAACTGATGGAATTGCACACGCTGGGCGTGGACGGCGGTTACAGCCAGCACGACGTGCAGCAACTGGCGCTGATCCTGACCGGCGTCGGCATCGCCCCGGCCAACCGCGACGCGCCGCCGAAACTGCCACCGCCGCAGCAGGCGCAATACCTGCGCCGCGGCGCGTTCGAGTTCAATCCGGCGCGGCACCAGCCCGGCGACAAGACCCTGCTCGGCCAGCGCATCGCCGGCGGCGGTTTCGACGAGGTCGAGCATGCGGTGCAGCTGATCGTGCGCCAGCCGGCCTGCGCGCATTTCGTGTCGCGGCGCCTGGCCGAATATTTCGTCGCCGACGATCCCCCGCCGGCGCTGGTGGAGAAGATGGCGCGCACCTTCCAGCGCAGCGATGGCGATATCGCCGCCGTGCTGCAGGTGATGTTTACCGCGCGGGAAATGGCTGCCGGCGCGCCGCACAAGTTCAAGGATCCCTACCGCTTCCTGGTGTCGTCGCTGCGCCTGGCCTACGACGGGCAGACCATCGTCAATCCGCAGCCGCTGCTGGGCTGGCTGAGTCAGATGGGCGAGCCGACCTATGGACGCATCACCCCCGACGGCTGGCCGCTGCAGTCCAGCGCCTGGAACAGTTCCGGGCAGATGGCGCAGCGCTTCGAGATCGCGCGTGCGATCGGCGGCGGCAACACCCAACTCTTCACCAGCGACGGCCAGCAACGCGGCGGTTTCCCGCAACTGACCACGCCGCTGTACTACCAGGCGATCGAGCCGCAGCTCGGCGAAACCACCCGCCAGGCGCTGGCGCAGGCGCGCTCGCAGCAGGAGTGGAATGCGTTCCTGCTGGCATCGCCCGACTTCAACTATCGCTGATCCGGCCCATAGCGCCGGGTGCGGCGACCGCCGCGTCCGGCGATCACGGAGGTCCTCCATGCATCGTCGCCAGTTCCTGTTCGCCTCCGCCGCCGCGGCGGCCAGCCTGCCGTTCGCCGGGCGCCTGTTCGCCGCGCCGGCGCCATCGCCACGTCTGCTGGTGGTGTTCCTGCGCGGCGGCTACGACAGCAACAACCTGCTGATTCCCTACGCCAGCGATTTCTACTACGCGTCGCGGCCGACGCTGGCGATCGCGCGGCCGGACCCGGCCAATCCCAACAGCGCCATCGCGCTGGACGCGCAGTGGGGGCTGAACCCGCGGCTGCGCGATACCTTGCAGCCGCTGTGGAACGACAAGCAACTGGCGTTCGTGCCGTTCGCCGGCACCGACGACCTGTCGCGCAGCCATTTCGAAACCCAGGACAGCATCGAGGCCGGGCAGCCGGCCGGGCAACGCAGCGACTACCGCTCCGGGTTTCTGGCGCGGCTGTCGCAGGTGGCCACCGGCACCCCGGCGATCGCCTTCACCGATTCGCTGCCGCTGAGTTTCCAGGGCGGCGGCGACATTCCCAACCTGTCGCTCAAGCGCAATCCCACCCCGGCCTTCGACCAGCGCCAGGCCGGGATCCTGGCGCAGATGTACCAGGGCACGCCGCTGGCCAGCGCTGCGCACGAGGGCCTGGCGCTGCGCCAGCAGGTATCGCAGGCGTTGCAGGACGAAATGCAGCAGGCCAACCGCGGCGCCGCCAGCGCGCGCACCTTCGCCGACGAGACCCGGCGCATCGCCACGCTGATGCGCGAGCGCTACCGGCTCGGCTTCGTCGATGTCGGCGGCTGGGACACGCACGTCAACCAGGGCAGCACCGACGGCACCCTGGCGACCAACCTCGGCAACCTGTCCGAAGGCCTGGCCGCCTATGCCGAGGCGCTGGGGCCGGAGTGGCGCAACACCGTGGTGGTGGTGCTGTCCGAGTTCGGCCGCACTTTCCGCGAGAACGGCGACAAGGGCACCGACCATGGACACGGCACCACGTACTGGGTGATGGGCGGCGCGGTCAACGGCGGCCGCATCGCCGGCGAGCAGGTCGCGGTGAGCAAGGACAAGCTGTTCCAGGATCGCGACTACCCGGTGCTGACCAACTACCGCGACCTGTTCGCCGGCCTGCTGAGCCGCATGTGGGGCCTGTCGCCGACGCAATTGCAGAAAGTGTTTCCGCAGGCGCATGCGCGGGATCTGCAACTGGTGTGAGGTGGACGCTGTGGCATTGCCGCACGCGCGGCGGCGCGCCGGTTGGGAGCACTGCGGGTGGGGCTTCGGGCACAGATGCCGTTCGAAATCGACAGCGCTACCGCTCCGCTCGTCGCGACTGAAGTCGCTCCCACAGGGGCTGCGGCCAGCCGGCTGGGTGCACTGTAGGAGGGGCTTCAGCCCCGACAGGCAGCGTCCGCAGCCGATGCGGTTCCCGACTTCGTTCGTCGCGGCTGAAGCCGCTCCTACAAGGGGCTTGCGGCCAGCCGGCTGGATGCACTGTAGGAGGGGCTTCAGCCCCGACGGATAGCGTCCGCAGCCGATGCCAGTTTCCGGCTTCGTTCGTCGCGGCTGAAGCCGCTCCTACAAGGGGCTTGCGGCCAGCCGGCTGGATGCACTGTAGGAGGGGCTTCAGCCCCGACAGGCAGCGTCCGCAACCGGTGCAGTTTCCGATCTCCTTTGTCGCGGCTGAAGCCGCTCCTACAGGGACTTGCTGCCAGCTGGCTGGATGCACTGTAGGAGGGGCTTCAGCCCCGACAGGCAGGGTCCGCAGCCGGTGCAGTTTCCGATCTTCTTGTCGCGGCTGAAGCCGCTCCTACAAGGGAACTTGCGGCCAGCTGGCTGGGTGCACTGTAGGAGGGCTTCAGCCCCGACAGGCAGCGTCCGCAACCGGTGCAGTTTCCGATCTCCTTTGTTGCGGCTGAAGCCACTCTACAAGGGGGCTTGCGGCCAGCTGGCTGGGTGCATTGTGGGAGGGACTTCAGTCCCGACAGCATCCGAAGCCGTAAAGTTCGCCACTGCGCTTGTCTTGGTTGAAATCGCTGCTGTAGGACGTTGGTCATGCCGCGATCGCCGCCTGCGCACGCGCGCATGCCGAGCGCTTATGCGGCAGCGAATGGGGAGCGTCCGTAGAACCGTGTCAGATGCGCGGCCACCTCCGGCATCTCGCGCTGCAGCCGCTGCGGTGCGGAGAAGTGGTATTCGCTGACCACGGCGAAGAATTCTTCCGGGGCCTCGGCGGCGTAGGCATCGATCTCGCTGCTGCGGCCGCGGTCCACGCGCTTGCAGAACGCGTCGTAGGTGCGCTGGAAGTCCTCGGCCCAGCGTCGCTGCCAGTCGCGCGGCAGCGGCGGCGTGCCGTCCAGTGCGCCGTCCAGCACGTCGAGCTTGTGCGCCATCTCGTGCACCGCCACGCAGTAGCCGGCATGCGGGTCGTCCAGATCGGCCTGCACGTCGGCCCAGGACAGGATCAGCGGGCCGCTGTCCCAGGATTCGCCGATCAGTTCGTCTTCCCACTCGTGCAGCACGCCGGCCGCATCGACATGGCTGCGCTGCACGCGGAACGCGTCCGGGTACACCAGCAATTGCGACCAGCCGCGCAGTCCCTCGACGCCGAACTCCAGCAACGGCAGGCAGCACAGCACCGCCAGCACGGTGCGCTGCGCCGCATCCAGGGTCAGCCCGTCCAGCGGCGAGATGGTCTTGCGTTGCAGGAACTGCGTGGCCAGCGTGCGCAGTCTTTGCTCGCGTTCCGCATCCAGTGCCGCCACCCACGCGCAGCGCTGGCGCGCCAGCTGCCAGGTCGCCTCGTCGATCGCAACAGGCGCCGGCAGCAGCCGGCGCAACCAGCGTGGGATCAGCGGAACATCCCCGGCAGGAAGCTGTGCCACTTGGGCATGCGCAGGCGCGGCACCAGGTCGCTGTCGCTGCCGCCGCCGCTCGGCGCCGCCGGCTTGGCCGCAGCGGCGGGCGGGCGCGCCGTCGATGCCGGACGTGCCTGGGCGGCGTCCGCGTCGGTGCTGTCGGCGTAGACGCAGTCGTTGCGCTGCTTGCTCACCAGCGCTTCGGACGCGTGCACGGCGGCCAGCGGGAGCAACAGCAGGATCAGGCACGGCAGGGAACGGCGCATCGTCGGCATCCAGGGCGAACGGCGGTGAATCGCGATTCTAACGCGCTTTTCACCCCGCGCAGGGCCGGCGCTGGGCGCGGGGACGGCGCTTCCCGCATAATTTTCCGATTCGAGGCGATGGAATCGGCGTGGACGAGCGCGAATTACTGGCCCGGCTCAGCCAGGGCCGCCTTTCCGGCGACGCCCTGGCGCGTGCGTGTGGGCTGACCCGGGCCGCGGTGTGGAAGCGCATCCAGGGCCTGCGCGCAGCCGGGGTGGAGATCGAGGGTCGCGCCGGCGAGGGCTACGGGCTGGCACGGCCGCTGGAATTGCTCGAGGCCGAGCGCATCCGCGCCGCGCTGGCGCCGGCCGCGCGCGACGAACTGGCCGGACTCGAGATCGCCTGGAGCCTGGCCTCCAGCAACAGCACCCTGCTGGCGCGGCCGGCGCCGGCGCGCGGCAGCGAGGTGCTGCTGGCCGAGCGCCAGACCGGCGGCCGCGGTCGCCGTGGCCGGGTCTGGGCCTCGCCGCTGGCGGCGCATCTGTACCTGTCGGTGGCGCGCGGCTTCGACGGCGGGCTGGGCCGGTTGGGCGGGCTAAGCCTGGCCGCCGGCGTGGCCGTGGCCGAGGCGCTGCGCGCGGCCGGTTTCGCCACGGTCGGGCTGAAATGGCCGAACGACCTGCTCGCCGACGGGCACAAGCTCGGCGGCCTGCTGGTCGAAGGTGGCGGCGAATTCGCCGGGCCGGCGCGCGCGGTGATCGGCCTGGGACTCAACGTTCGCATGCCGGCGGCCAGCGCCGCGAGCATTGACCAGCCGTGGACCGACCTGGCCACGCTGGCCGGCGGCGACGCCGAGGTCTCGCGCAACGCGATCGCCGCCGCGGTGCTGTCGCATCTGCTGCCGGCGTTGGCACTGTTCGACGCGCAGGGCCTGGCGCCGTTCCTGCCGCGCTACGCGGCGCTGGACTTGCTCGCCGGGCGCGCGATCCGCATCGACGACGGCGGCGTCGCCCGCGAGGGCGTGGCGTTGGGCCTGGCCGAGGACGGCGCGCTGCGGGTCGCCTTCGCCGATGGCGAGCGTCCGCTGCATGCCGGCGAAGTCAGCGTGAGGCCGGCATGAGCGACTGGTTGTTCGACCTGGGCAATTCGCGCTTCAAGTTCGCCGCGCTGGAACGCGGCCGCGCCGCGGCGGTGCAGGCTTGGCCGCACGGTGCCGAAGCGATGGACGCGGCCGCGGTGGCGGCGCTGCCGCGCGGCGACACCGCCTATGTCGCCAGCGTCGCCGCGCCGGCGCTGACTGCCACCGTGCTGGATGCCTTGCGCAGCCGCTTCGCGCAGGTGCGGGTGGCGCGCACCGAGGCGGTCTGCGCCGGCGTGCGCATCGCCTATGCGCAGCCGCACAAGTTCGGCGTGGACCGCTTCCTGGCGCTGCTCGCCGCGCATGGCGAGGGCGATGTGCTGGTGGTCGGCGTCGGCACCGCGCTGACCGTGGATCTGCTCGATCGCGACGGCCTGCATCACGGCGGGCGCATCGCACCGTCGCCGACGACGATGCGCCAGGCGCTGCAGCAGCGTGCGGCGCAACTGCCGGCCGAGGGCGGCGACTACCGCGAGTTCGCCGCCGAGACCGCCGATGCGCTGGTCTCCGGTTGCGACGGCGCGGCGCTGGCGCTGATCGAACGCAGCCTGCAGCAGGGCGAGGCGCTGCTGGCGCGGCGGCCGCGGCTGCTGCTGCACGGCGGTGGCGTACCGCCGTTGCTGCACGCATTGCCGGCCGCCGAGCAGCGGCCGTCGCTGGTGCTCGACGGGCTGGCGCTGTGGGCGCAGGCACACGCCGCGGCCGGGTCCGCCGGGTAGAATCCGCGCATGCTCGTCCGCGCCCTGCTCGTCGTCCTGACCATCCTCAACCTCGGCGTCGCGCTGTGGTGGGCGACGCAGCCGCAGACCCCGGTGCCGGAACCGATGCCGGCGCTGCCGGCCGGGGTGGCGACGCTGCAACTGGTGCCGGCGGCGTCCGCAGCCGTGCCGCAGCCTGCGTCTTCGGCCCCGATCGCTTCCGCGGCGGCACCGACTCCTGCCGCCAGCGCCGCACCCGCGCCGGCCACGGCCGTTCCGGCCGCCAGTGCTCCGGCGGCTGACGCACCCGCGCCTACCGAAGTGCCGGCGACCGCAGCACCCGCAGCACCTGCCGCGGCCGCCGCGACACCGCCGCCCAAGGTGCCCAGCGCCGCAGCCGTCGCCGCCGAGCCTGCCGCGGCCCCGGTGTGCCTGAGCCTGGGGCCGTATCCGGACCGCGCCGCGGCCGAGACCGCGGCGGCCGCGCTCGGCACCGCCGCACCGCGCCCGCGCCTGCGCGAGGTCGGCGACGACGACGCCACCAGCTTCCGCGTGCTGCTGCCGACCATCGGTGGCGAGGACGGGGTCAAGGCCGCGGTCGATCGCATCGTCGCTGCCGGTATCCGCGACTACTACCCGGTCCGCCAGGGCGACACCGGCAACGCCATCGCCCTGGGCCAGTACCGCAGCCGTGAAGGCGCCGAACGCCGCAAGGCCGAGCTGGCCCGGGCCGGCTTCAACGTCGATCTGATTCCCAGCGGTGGCAGCGGCCAGTCGCGCTGGTGGCTGGACCTGCGCGCCGGCAATGCGGCGCAGGCCACGGCCTTGCGCCGGCAACTCGGCGCGGCGCGGCAGCGCGCGCTGGACTGCGCCACGCTGCGCTAGAATGCGCGCCGCGGCACGCAGCCGTGGGACGCCGTTGCGGCCCGCAAGCAGGTAGACTGCGGCGGTCGCGCAATGGCGCTGCAATCCGTCTTGCCGCTTTAGCTCAGTTGGTAGAGCAACTGTCTTGTAAACAGTAGGTCATCCGTTCGATTCGGATAAGCGGCACCATCTTTAGTTGCCATGTCCCTGTCCGCGCCACTGGCGCGGCGCGCGCTGCCTCTGTAATGCGCCGCTGCGCCGATCAGAGGCCGGTGTTTCCTGAGCCCGTCGGTGGCCGCTGCGATCGCGCCATTCAGCCTCTACGCGCCGCCTCGCCGGCATTGTGCGGTCGACGAAGGAAATCGGCCGCGCCTTGCGCGCTTGCCTCGTTGCACAGTGCGGGCACGCGATCGTAGTTGCGGTCGTTGACGATGGGCACGATCGCCGGCTTGTGCCGGCAGCCGGTGACGACGTGGATCTGTCATTCGAGCTGCCCGACGCATTCTTCGAGAATGTGTGTGTGGCTGCACCGAGCAGATCCAACCGCGCGTCGTGGATACGCGCAGCGAGGTCTTCTGCAACTCCTTTGTCGGGATGCGCCAAGCGAGGAAGGCCAGCGCTGCCGGGAGGACTGAGCGCTTGCCACGTGCCGCAGCCGTTGAATGCTCGTCTCGATCACGCCTGCACTCGCTCTGTGCCTCTCACGCATTGACCCCTTGTTTTCGAAACAGGCACAACTGCCGACTGCCGAGGGGAGAAGGGCTAGCGGCTGTTCCCTTCTCCCTCGGGACCATGGCCCCCTTTTGGGGGAAGGTCCCCGAAGGGACGGAGGAGGGTGCAGGCGACGCCTCGCGCACCTACACCCAGCGAGACGCTGCGCGGCGTTCGACCCAGCGGACATGTGTCACTTCACCACCACTGTCCGCGCGAGCGCTGCCTGCTGCGACGCCGCAAGTCGCGCCATGCCCGGCTCGCTAGACTGGCGCACATTTTTCGTTGGAGCGCGTCTGCATGAATTCCTCTTTTCTGCCGGTCTCCCTGATCGGCGTTCCCACCGACATCGGTGCCGGCCACCGTGGCGCGCGCATGGGGCCGGAGGCGCTGCGCATCGCCGGCCTGCACGAGGCGCTGGCCAATCGCGGCATCGAGGTGCGCGACCTGGGCAATCTCGACGGTCCGCGCAATCCATGGCAATCCCCGGTCGGCGGCTACCGCCATCTGGACGAAGTGGTGGCCTGGAATCGCGCACTGATGGAAGCCAGCTACGCCGAGCTGCGTGCCGGACGCATGCCAATCATGCTCGGCGGCGATCATTGCCTGGGTATCGGCTCGATCACCGCGGTGGCGCGCTATTGCCGCGAACAGGGGCGCAAGCTGCGGGTGCTGTGGCTGGATGCGCATTCGGACTTCAATACCAGCGAAGTGACGCCGTCGGGCAACGTGCACGGCATGCCGGTGGCCTGCCTGTGCGGGCTGGGACCGCAGGCGCTGACCGAACTGGGCGGCGCCGCGCCGGCGCTGCGTCCGGACCAGGTCCGCCAGATCGGCATCCGCTCGGTGGATCCGGACGAGAAGCGGCTGATCAAGCAGCACCGCATCGACGTGTACGACATGCGCTACATCGACGAGATGGGCATGAAGCGGACCATGGAGGCGGCGCTGGACGGACTCGATGCCGACACCCACCTGCACGTCAGCTTCGACGTGGACTTCCTCGACCCCAGCATCGCGCCGGGCGTCGGCACCACGGTGCCCGGCGGCCCCAACTACCGCGAAGCGCAGTTGGTGATGGAGATGATCGCCGACAGCGGGCGCATGGGCTCGCTGGACATCGTCGAACTCAATCCGGTGCTGGACCATCGCAATCTGACCGCCGAACTGGCAGTGGACCTGGTCGAGAGCCTGTTCGGCAAGTCCACGCTGATGCGCGATTGAAGGCGGTTTCGACACGAAGCTGAATATTGCCGCGCTTCATTCACGTGAAATCCACAGTCGCAAGGTCAGATTCACCGCCAGACGGTAGCTTGGCATCGGCTATCGCGACCACCCAGACCGATCCACTGCGAGGACTCCACGATGAAGCGACTGCTCACCCTGACGATGCTGACCCTGTTCTCTGCGGGCATGCTCACTGGCTGCAACACCGTCGCCGGTGCGGGCAAGGACATGCAGAAGGCCGGCGACAAGGTCGAACACAAGGCCGACGACTGCAGCGACGGCAAGTGCTGATCGATCGTCCGCAGTGGCTTGGCGTTGATTGAGACACCCAATGCGTAACCCCGCGCGGCCACACGCCGCGCTCCCATGACCAAGTAAGGAAGGAGTGAGACCTATGAAGCGTACTTTTGCGTGGATGCTGCTGGCGATGTTTTCGGTGGGCCTGCTGTCGGGCTGCAACACGGTTGCCGGTGCCGGCAAGGACGTGAAGAGCGCCGGCGAGAAGGTCGAAGACGCCGCCAAGAACTGAGCCTCGCGCTCGGTGACAAAAGACGGGTCGGCTTGCCGGCCCGTTTTTTTTGCGGCACAAAACTGCAGTTCGATACCGCGTCAGCCAGGACCGTCACTCGCCGCCGCAAGAAGCGGCACCACGACATCGCTGATGGGCGTGGCAATGCCGTGCGCCCGTCCGCGACGCGCGATGACGCCATTGCGGATATCCCATTCCAGGGGCCGGCCGTCCTGGCGATCCGCCAGGATGGAGGTGCCCATGTCGGCGGGAGCAGCCTGGAAGCTGTCGAGGATCGCCTGCGGCACCTCCTCGCCCAGTTCTACGCCCTCGGCGCGGGCCACGCTCAGACACTCCTGCAGATAATCCAGGGTGAGCCTGGAGATGTCGGACCGGCCGAACATCCCCGAGCGCCGCTGCGCGAGCGCCATGAGGCCGGCTGCCGCGTTCTGCAATAGCTTGCGCCACGCCAGAGAGCTGAAGTTCGCGGCCAGATCTACCGAACAGCGCGTGCCTTGCAGCGCCGCCGCCACGACGTGGGACGCCGATGTGTCCGGCAGGCTGATGCGCACGTCGCCGCGCAGGTGCACCGATCCGTCGGATTGCGTCTGCGCAGGAAACCAGACGACAACCGGAACGATGCACCCACGTGGGCAATGCGGGGCGACGTTCTGCACCTGCTCTACCCCGTTCTGCAGGACGCACACGACGGTGTCCGGCCCGCTCAAGGCCGCGAGCCATGCTGCGGCTGCCGCGGTTTGTGTCGCCTTGACTGCCAGAAAGACGAGATCGACCGGCCGCTCCATGCGCGCTGGATCCGTCCGAACCGGGCCGGGAACCACGATCGCTCGCTCGCCATCGCACAGCGTCAGCCGATCGCGCGGCGTACGGCCGCACAGCAGGGGCGTGCGGCCCACTTCGTGCAGCGCCGCGGCGATGGTGGTGCCGATGGCACCTGGTCCCAGGACGGCGATTGCTGCATCGCATGGGGTGTTCATTGAAACGGACTCCTTCGCCGTGCTGCGGAGCAAATGCTCAAGCGGTGGTGGTGATTCCCGCACGACATATGTAACATATTACATATGAAGAAAAATAAATGTAACGCCGTTACGGAAGTCGATGCGCGACTGGTGCAACTGATCGGGAACATCCAGGCGCGCAGCGGCGATCTCGCTGCGAGCGAGGCCAAAGTCGTCGCGCTGTTGCTTGCCGACCCGTTGTTTGTCGGGGCGAGCACCGCGGCGCAGGTCGCCGCCCGCGCCGGCGTGTCGCCGCCGAGCGTGGTCCGCGCCGCGCGGGCGATCGGGTTCGGCGGATTCGCCGAACTCAAAATGGAGATCGCCCGCGCCCGCGGTACCACCCGGTTCTTCGCGCCACCCGAAGCGCTGGCCGCGGACGCGACGTCGGCCGCGGTGCTGGACGCCTGCGCCCGCGCAGGCAGCGAGGCCCTGACCGCGCTTGGCGGGGCAGTCGAACTCGCTGCGTTCGACAGGGCGGTCGAGACGCTCCTGTCCGCCCGCCAGGTGATCGTGTTCGGTGCCGGTCCCTCGGCGACGGTCGCCGCGGACGCGGTCTTCCGTCTGCGTGCGGTGGGCGTGACGACGATCGGCATTCCCGACTATCTGTCGGCGATGATCGCAACGCGGCTGCTGGGCCCGGGAGATGCCGTCATCGCCGTCAGTTCGACCGGGCGCACCTCGAGCACGCTCGCCATCGCCGATGCGGCGTCCTCCGCCGGCGCCTCGCTCATCGCGATCACCAATCAGTACGGCACGCCGCTGGCGAACCTGGCGGACATCGCGGTCGCGGTGGGCGGCGCGCCGTTGCCGGCGCAGATGGCCGCTGCGGCGAGCCGCCTGGCCCAACTCGTCGTCGTCGACGCGTTGGCCGCCTCCCTGGCGCTGCGCGATCCGGCGCGTAGCCGTCGGGCGGAACGGGCGGGCATCGACCTGCCTGACATCACTTGATGCAGTCCGGCACCGTCGCACTGGTCCTCGCTGCAGCGGTCGCCCACGCGGCATGGAATCTCGCCTCGAAGTACAAGCGCGGCGACACCGTGCTGTTCGTCTGCGCGTCCACCTGCGCCGCGGCGCTGCTCTATGTCCCGATCAGCCTTTTCTTCGTCGCCAATGGGCAGCAAACGCTCGACTGGCGGCTGGTGGTGGGTGCAGCGGTCTCGGCGCTGTTGCACACCGTGTACTCCATGACCTTGCAGGCCGGCTACGACCGCGCCGAGTTCGGCGTGGTCTACCCGATCGCGCGCGGCACGGGGCCGTTGCTGACCATGCTCTTCGCCATCCTCTTCCTGGGCGAGCATCTCACCACGATCGCGGCGTCCGGCGCGCTCCTTGTCGTGGCCGGCATCCTGGTCGTCAGCGGCAACCCGTTCAAAAGTGCGAGCCGCCACCCGTTGCATGGACTGCGTTGGGGTGCCGCGACGGGGGCCAGCATCGCCAGCTACACCCTCTGGGACAGCTACGCGGTCACGTTTCTGCACCTGGCGCCTGTCAGCTATTACGCCGCCACCTTGATTTTGCAGAGTCTGATCCTGGCCCCGAGCGCACTGCGCCGGCGGCATCGGATCCGCGCTGCCATCCGCGCCGACGCCGTACCGATTCTCATCGTGGCCGTGTTCTCGCCATTGGCCTACATCCTCGTTCTCACCGCCATGAAGCACGCGCCGGTCGCGCTCGTCGCGCCCTTGCGCGAGTCTTCGGTCGTCATCGGCTCGCTCCTCGCTTGCGCACTCTTTCGCGAGGATCATCTCGCGCGGCGCATCGCCGGCGCCGTGGTGGTGCTGGCCGGAATCGCGGCGATAGGCTTTTGACCATGACGCGAGGCGGGGCGGTCAACCCACGGCTCGATTATGGTTTCTTCGTCCTGGATGGAGGACCGCTAGGCGATGAGGACTTGGCGTTCCGGGTTTTGCCGAAAAGCCCGCGATAAACGCTTCATCGTGCTCATGCGCCGTTGACGGCGCATTGATCGATCGGCAACGGCGCAGGCGCAATGCTGTGCGCGCGGCTCGATGCCGCATCCCTCCAACGAGAGCGCTGCTATGAACAAAGACATCATTTCCGGCAAGTGGACCCAGCTCAAGGGCAAGATCAAGGCCCAGTGGGGCGACCTGACCGACGACGATTTCGACGTGGCCAGCGGCAATGCCCAGTACCTGTCGGGCAAGCTGCAGGAACGCTACGGCTGGGACCGCGACCGCGCCGAGAAGGAAGTGCGCACCTTCCAGGACGGACTGGGCAAGGAATACCGCGACTGAGGCGCGCGCCGCGCCCGACGTGGAAACGGGCCGCGCTGCGGCCCGTTTCGTTTTTGGCGCTGGTGCAGACTCAGTACGCCGGCGGATCCGGCACGAAGTCGCCGGGAAAGGCCTGCGGGACATCGGCAACGCGTGGATAGGCACGCGGCCGCGGGATCACTCCGCGCGCGATCAAGCGTGCACGGCTGTCGTAGCGCAGTTGCAGGCGCTGCCGCGGCACGTCGCTGGCGCGTTCGAACTCGGTGACGCTGGAGGGCGACCATTCGCGTTCGCCATGGCCGGTGCCCAGACGCTGCATCTTGCCCATCACTGCATCGCTCTCTGCGCGTGCGGCCGCTGGGGGCGCTGGCGCTGCCGGCGCCGCGGCGGGTTCGCGGTCTTGCGCCACGCTCGCCTGCGGCACGATCGTCGGCGCCTCGTCGAATACCGCCATGCCGATCACGCCGACGTTGTCGGGGCGGCCGGTGCGCGCGGCGTAGCTGTCGGCGAGGTCGGTGAACACGAACTGTGCGATCTCGCGTTGCGACTTGCGCCAGCCGGCGATCTCGGTGCTCTGCCATGGGGCCAGCACGTAGCCGCGCTGGTCGCTGGCCGCGGTCTCGCCGCTGACCGCGTTGACCCCATCCACCGACAGCACCACCAGCACGCGGCGCCCGGTCAGGTTGGTCAGGCGCAACGCATAGCGGTGGCCGGGCGTGGCCTCGATCCAGCGTGCGCCGCGCTGCGTGTGCTGCGGCAGGGGGACGTCGGCCCAGTCGCGGTCGATCACATCCAGGGTGACCAGCGAGGCCGACGGCGGCGGCGTGGGATAGGGGCGAAAGCCGCACAACAGGCCGATGCACAACAGGGCCATCGACAGCGTGCCGATCGGGCGGTTGGACAGCAGGCGGGCGAACATGCGCATCAGGGCGACTCCAGGCGGGGACCAGGCGTTGAACGCACCAGACGCCGGAACGGGGTTGCCGCGCAGCGGTTAAACTCGCCGGGTTTTCTTCTGGCCGTCGATCCCCCGCATGACCATCCGTGTCCTTACCGGCATCACCACCTCCGGCACCCCGCACCTGGGCAACTACGTCGGTGCGATCCGCCCGGCGCTGCAGGCCAGCCTGCGTCCCGGCATCGAGAGTTTCTATTTCCTGGCCGACCTGCACAGCCTGATCAAGGCGCAGGACCCGGCGCGCACCCAGCGCTCGACCCTGGAGATCGCCGCCTCGTGGCTGGCGGCCGGGCTGGATCCGTCGAAGGTGTGGTTCTACCGCCAGTCGGACGTGCCGGAAACCAACGAGCTGACCTGGTTCCTGACCTGCGTCGCCGGCAAGGGCATCCTCAACCGCGCCCACGCCTACAAGGCGGCGGTGGACAAGAACCGCGCCGATGGCGAGGACGACGACGCCGGAGTCAGCGCCGGGCTGTTCATGTACCCGGTGCTGATGGCCGCCGACATCCTGCTGTTCAACGCGCAGCAGGTACCGGTGGGACGCGACCAGATCCAGCACATCGAGATGGCGCGCGATTTCGGCCAGCGCTTCAACCACGTCTACGGCCGCGACTATTTCACCCTGCCCGAAGCGCTGATCGACGAGAACGTGGCGACCTTGCCCGGGCTGGACGGGCGCAAGATGAGCAAGAGCTACGACAACACGATTCCGTTGTTCGCCCCGCGCGAGGAACTGAAGAGGCGCGTGTTCTCCATCGTCACCGATTCGCGCGCGCCGGGCGAGCCGAAGGACACCGAGGGCTCGGCGCTGTTCCAGCTGTACCAGGCGTTCGCCAGCGCCGAGGACGCCGCCGCGTTCGCGCAGGCCTTCGCCGATGGCATCGGCTGGGGCGAGGCCAAGCAGCAGCTGTTCGCGCGCATCGACGCGGAGATCGCGCCGATGCGCGAGCGCTACGAGGCGCTGATGGCGCGACCGGGCGACATCGAGGCGATCCTGCGCGACAACGCGCAGCGCCTGCGCGCGCGCTACGCCACGCCGTTCCTGGCCGAACTGCGGCATGCGGTGGGCCTGCGCGATCTGTCGCTGCGCGACGCCGGGCATGCCGATGCGGCGGCCGCCAAGCAGGCGTTGCCGAGCTTCAAGCAGTACCGCGAAGGCGACGGCCGTTTCTACTTCAAGCTGCTCGACGGCGAAGGCGCGCTGCTGCTGCAGAGCGGCGGCTTCGAATCGCCGCGCGACGCCGGGCGCGTGATCGGCGCGCTCAAGCAGGCGGTGCAGGCCGATGCGCTGCAGATACCGGACCTCGCCCTGGCGGTGCCGGCCGAGGCCGTGCTGGCCGCGCTGCAGCGGCTGCGCGATGCGGGCTGAGCGCAGATGCAGCCCGGCGATGACGGGCGTGGAAGCGGCTGCAGTTCCGACGAGGCGTTGGCGGTAATGCGTCGGGACTGAAGTCCCTCCCACAAATGGCCCATGATCCAAATGGCCCCTGATCGCGCCTGGCTGTAGCCGCGGGTTGTCCCGCGCTGCATTCCCTAGGAATGCATGTCGCGCTCAAGAGGTCGCGTACCAGGGATCCTTCCGGGGGCCGAGGCGTATCCCCGCAGGGCTGGCGGCAGCCTCCATACGGCCTAGAATGGCGCTTCGCCCAGCCACCGCCCTGCGCCATGCCACGCGACCCCAGCATCCATCTCATCGACACCGGCTTCCAGCGCGCGCAGTTCGACGCGGCCTACCTGATCGTGGAGAACGGGCGCGGTGCGTTCGTCGATTGCGGCACCAGCCACTCGGTGCCGACCATGCTCGCCGCGCTCGATGGCGCCGGCCTGGCGCCGGGCGATGTGGACTGGTTGATCCTGACCCACGTGCATCTGGACCACGCCGGTGGCGCTGGCGCGCTGCTGCAGCGGCTGCCGAACGCGCGCCTGCTGGTGCATCCGCGCGGCGCACCGCACATGATCGATCCGGCGCGGCTGATCGCCGGTGCCACCGCGGTGTACGGCGAGGCCGAGATCGCGCGCAGCTACGGCACGATCGTGCCGGTGCCGGCCGAGCGCGTGGTCGTCGCCGAGGACGGTCATCGGCTGTGGCTGGGAGAGCGCGAACTGCTGTGCATCGATACGCCCGGCCACGCGCGCCATCACCTGTGCGTGTGGGACGCGCGCAGCCGCAGCTGGTTCAGCGGCGACACCTTCGGCCTGTCGTACCGCGAACTGGACAGCGCGCAGGGCGCGTTCGTGATTCCGACGTCCTCGCCGGTGCAGTTCGATCCGGAGGCGATGCGCGCCTCGATCCAGCGTATGCTCGGCCACGCGCCGCAGACGCTGTATCTGACCCACTACGGCCCGGTCGGCGCGGCGGATACGCTGGCGGCGGAGCTGTTCGAGCAGCTCGACGCGATGGTGGCGATCGCGCGCGGTTGCGACGGGCGTTCCGATCGCCATCGCTGCCTGGTCGCCGCGCTGAGCGCGCTGTACCTGGAGCGCGCGCGCCTGCATGGCTGCCCGCTCGACGATGCCGGCGTGGAGCGGGTGCTGCAGATGGACATCGAGCTCAATGCGCAGGGTCTGGCTTGCTGGCTGGAGCGTTGAGTCGCTGGGAATCGGGAATGGGGAATCGGGAATGGAAAAGCGCGGCGCTTCTGCGTTTCCATTCCCGATTCTCCATTCTCCATTCCCTGATGCTTCAAGGAAGCATCGGCCCTACACTGTGCAACCAGGTTTTTTCAGGTCGTTGCCGTGAATCCGATGCGCATGTTGCTGCTGTCCGCCTGCCTGTTCATGGGAGGCGCCGCGCAGGCGGCCAACGAGGCGCTGCCCGGTGGCGGCATCGATGCCGAAGCGCTGGAGCGGCATGTGCGCACGCTGGCCTCCGATGACTTCGAGGGCCGCGCGCCGGCCACGCCGGGCGAGGCCAAGACCATCGCCTATCTCAGCGAGCAGTTCCGCCTGGCCGGCGTGCAGCCGGCTGGCGACGACGGCGGCTGGACTCAGGCGGTGCCGCTGGTGCGTGCGCAAGTGGATGGACCGGTGACGGCGACGCTGCGCGTGGCGGGTGCCTCGCAGGCGCTGGTCAACGGCGAGGACGTGGTACTGCAGAGCCTGCGTCCCGGCAGCAAGATGGCGCTGAAGGACGCGCCGCTGGTGTTCGTCGGCTACGGCATCCATGCGCCCGAGCGCGGCTGGGACGATTACAAGGGTGTGGACCTGAAGGGCAAGATCGCGGTGATGCTGATCAACGACGCCGACTTCGAGACGCCGCAACCCGGCGCGTTCGACGGCCGTGCGGTCACCTACTACGGGCGCTGGACCTACAAGTACGAGGAAGCCGCACGCCAGGGCGCGGCCGGCGTGCTGATCGTGCACGAGACCGCGCCGGCGGCGTACGGCTGGGCCACGGTGAAGAGTTCCGGGCTGTCGCCGCTGTTCGACATCGAGCGCAGCGACGCGCAGGCGCGTGCGCAGCACGTGCCGGTGCGCGGCTGGATGCAGCGCGCGCTGGCGGTGTCGCTGTTCCAGCGCGCCGGGCTGGATTTCGAGGCGGAGAAGCAACGCGCGCAGCGCGCCGACTTCCGCCCGCAGGCGTTGGGCGATGCGGCGCTGTCGGTGCGTTTCGCGCTCAAGCGCGAGCGCGTGGTCACCCACAACGTGGTGGCCAAGCTGGAAGGCGCCACGCATCCGCAGGAGACCGTCATCTATTCGGCGCATTGGGATGCGTTCGGCATCGGTGCCGCCGATGCCAGCGGCGATCGCATCCGCCGCGGCGCGATCGACAACGCCACCGGCGTGGCCAGCGTGCTGGAGCTGGCGCGGGTGTTCGCCGCCGGGCCGCGGCCGCAGCGCACGCTGTACTTCATCGCGCTCACCGCCGA
The DNA here is from genome assembly GCF_041245805.1 of Xanthomonas sp. DAR 34887. NCBI lineage: Bacteria > Pseudomonadati > Pseudomonadota > Gammaproteobacteria > Lysobacterales > Lysobacteraceae > Xanthomonas > Xanthomonas tesorieronis. The sequence continues at coordinate 4,923,195 of NZ_CP162490.1, read as the reverse complement.
GGAGAAGGGCCTGCTCGGCGCGACCTATTACGCCGCGCATCCGCTGGCGCCGCTGGCGACCACCGTGGCGGTGATCAACAGCGAGATGTTCAGCCCCGACGGCGCCACCCGCGACATCGCCTCGTGGGGCCGCGGGCGGGTATCGCTGGAGCGCGACCTGGCCGCGGCGGCGCAGGCGCGCGGCCGCGCCTATTCGCCTGATCCGAATCTGGAGGCGGGCTTCTTCTATCGTGCCGACCATTTCGCTTTCGCCCGCGCCGGCGTGCCGGCGATCACCGTGGGGCCGGGGCTGGACAAGCGCGACGGCGGCGTGGCCGCGGGCAAGGCGATCCGCGACCGCTATTTCGCCGATTGCTACCACCAGCCCTGCGACCGCTGGAGCGCGTCCTGGGATCCGGCCGGGCATGCCGCCGATACGCTGCTGCTGTACGACCTGGGCCAGCGCCTGGCCGACAGCCGCGAGTGGCCGCGCTGGGACGAGGGCTCCGAATTCAAGCCGGCGCGTGATGCGAGCGAGGCGGCGCGGCGCTGAAGGTGGTGGCGTCCATCATGCCGTTGCGCATCGGGCGCGCAACGGCTCGATGACATTCCTTGGCGGTAGTATCGGAGCGAGGGCGAAGCCTGGCATGGCGGCCGTCGCCTCGACGTTCGCCGCTGTCACGCGCTGTCGTGTTCCTCGCCTTGGAGCTGGTGCCCGTCCGGGTGAACACGATACGGCCAGGTTCATCGACCCGGCATTCTGGGCGCCCTGCGCGCCGACGATGTAGAGGCCTTCCGCAACAAGGTCGCGACGGCGTTTTGCGCGCCGGGTCGGCACGATCGCCGACGTTGGGCGCGCAGCGGTGTTTGTGATGACCAACCCTGCGTCACCGGAACCGTGCTCGAGGTCTCCGGTGGGGAGCTGCTGGTCGACTGGCTGTCTGACCGACATCCCAGGACGGGCCGCTGTCACACCCAGCCGGCGTCGAAAGCACTACGATTCCTCGCGCCACCTGACGCGAGGAATCATGCAGATGAAGACGCTAGCAAATGCGGTCCTGCTCGGAGTCCTACTGACGAGTGTCGCGCACGCGCAGACCAATGCGGGCAATCAGAAGCCCGATCCTGACATCCCCTTCAATGTCACCAAGGTGGCCAGCTTCGATCTGCCCTGGCGCATCGCGTTCCTGCCCGATGGCCGCATGCTGATCACCGAGAAGGTCGGTCGCGTGCAACTGGTGACGCCGCAAGGCGCCAAGACCGAGGTCAAGGGCGTGCCGGCCAGTTACGTGGAAGGCCAGAACGGCATGCTGGGCGTGTTCGTGTCGCCCCACTACGCCATCGACAAGAGTGTGTACCTGACGTACGTCGCACCCGGCGACTACGGCGGCGGTCTGGCCATGGGCCGAGGCCGACTGGTGATGGAGGGCAACGAGGCCCGGCTGGACAACTTCAAGGTGCTGTGGCGCCAGATGCCGACGGGCAAGGGCGGCCAGGCCGGCGCGCAGATCGCGTTCTCGCCGGATGGCCAGTCTCTGTTCCTCACGGTGGGCGACCGCCAGCGCTTCACGCCGGCACAGGATCTCAATCAACCGGTAGGCAAGATCCTGCGGTTGACGCTGGACGGCAAGCCCGCGCCGGGCAATCCGTGGGCAGGCAGGGGCGGCGCGCGCACCATCCCGCTGATCGATCCGGCGGCCGATACCGAGGCGGCCAAGACGGCGCCGGTGGTCAGCACCTACACGTTCCCCAACGCCAACCTCACGCCAGCCGAAACCTGGTCCATCGGCCACCGCACCCCCTATGGCCTCGCGTTCGCTCCCGACGGCCGGCTGTGGGAGCTCGAGCATGGGCCCAAAGGCGGCGACGAACTGAACCTGATCCAGCGCGGCAAGAACTACGGTTGGCCGCTGGTGTCGTATGGCGACAACTACAACGGCGTGCCGATTCCCAAACCCGAGACGCGGCCCGATCTCGTCAGGCCGGCGATCTATTGGGCGCCGGTGATGGCGCCCGGCAACCTAATGTTCTACAAGGGCAACCTGTTCCCGCAGTGGAAGGGCAGCGCGTTGATCAGCGGCCTGGTCAGCCAGGGCATCATCCGCGTCACCGTCGACAGCAAGGGCGGCGCCACTGCGGTCAATCGCTGGAGCCTCGGCAAGCGCATCCGCGATGTCGAGGAAGCGCCGGACGGCTCGCTGTGGTTGCTGGAAGATGCCAAGCCCGGTGGCCTGTACCGGCTCACGCCGAAATAAGCGCACGGGCGGTGTTCCTCGCGATCTCGGGTGCGGGTTGCCGAGTTGCGAGGAACCTTGTCAGGCACAGGCCCATCGACCGGTACAGACAGTGGCCGGCGACGCTGCAGTCTCCGATGCTGCTTGTCGCGGCTGAAGCCGCTCCTACAGGAGCCTGCGGCATGCCGGCTGGGTGCACTGTAGGAGGGGCTTCAGCCCCGACAGATAGTATCCGCAGCTGGTGCAATTTCCGACATCGCTCGTCGCGGCTGAAGCCGCTCCCACAGGGGCTTGCGGCATGCCGGCTGGGTGCACTGTAGGAGGGGCTTCAGCCCCGACAGATAGCATCCGCAGCAGATGCAATTCCCGGCGCCGTTTGTCGCGGCTGAAGCCGCTCCTACAGGGCTTGCGGCGTGCCGGCTGAGCCACTGTGGGAGGGACTTCAGTCCCGACGCGGACGCGCCTGCCTGCGCAGTGTTCTGCATCGATGGACCGGCTCTCTGCTGCAGGAAAAAGCGAGTGCGCTGCCACGATTGGAGATCGAATACACCGCGTCGAGGCGCCGCGGACAAGGGCGCGTGCGACGCGTGCAAAACAGCGTGCCACGCGCGCCGCGCGGCGATGCTGTCGCTGCCCGCCACTGCTGGCCTAGAATCCCTCTCCACACCGTCCGGTCCTTCTGCGCATGTCGTCCCCGCCTGCTCCCGCCGCCGCCGTCCCCGCGCGTGGCGGTTTCGTCGTCCTCGCGTTGCTGCTGGTCTACGTGGTCTGGGGCTCGACCTATCTGGCGATCCGCTTCGCGCTGGAAGGCGGCACGCCGCCGCTGAGCATGGTTTCGGGACTGCGCTTCGTGGTCGCCGGTTCGCTGCTGTACGCGGTGCTGCGCTGGCGCGGCGTGGCCGCACCAACGCGCGCGCAATGGGGGTCGTTGACCGTACTCGGCGCCTTGCTGCTGTTGTGCGGCAACGGCATGGTGGTGCTGGCCGAGCGTCAGGTGTCCTCGGGCCTGGCCGCGGTCGCGGTGGCCTCGGTGCCGCTGTGGATGGCGCTGTTCGGCGCGCTGCGCGGGCAGCACGCCAGCCGCGGCGAATGGCTGGGCATCGTGGTCGGCTTCGCCGGCGTGCTGTGGCTCAACGCCGGCAGCAGCCTCAGCGCCACTCCCAAGGGCCTGGTGTTTCTGTTGATCGCGCCGATCGGCTGGGCGTTCGGCTCGGTGTGGTCGCGCGGTCGCGATCTGCCGATGCCGTTCATGGCCGCGGCCGGGCAGATGCTGTGCGGCGGCGTGCTGCTGGTCACCGCCGGATTGCTGAGCGGCGAACGCCCGCATGCCTGGCCGACGCCGCATGCGTTGCTGGCGGTCGCCTATCTGTGCGTGTTCGGCTCGATCGTGGCGTTCACCGCCTATGTGTGGCTGTTGCAGAACGTGCGCCCGGTGCTGGCCGGCAGCTATGCCTACGTCAATCCGGTGATCGCGGTGGCGCTGGGCAGCTGGCTCGGCGCCGAGCGCTTCACCGGCAGCGACCTGGGCGCGATGGCGGTGATCCTGGCCGGCGTGGTGGTCATCACCGTGGCGCGGACGCGGCGATGAGCGTCGCCGAGCAGGAGGCGCGCCGCGGCCTGTCGATCACCGCGCTGACCTTCGCGCTGTGGGGCGTGGTGCCGGTGTACTGGCATCTGCTCAAGGCGGTGCCGTCGGCCCAGATCATCGCCCACCGCATCGTCTGGAGCGGAGTGCTGGTGGTGGGCTGGCTGCTGTACAGCGCGCGCCTGCAGTGGTGGCGCAGCATCGCCGCGCGGCCGCGCGCGCTGGCCATCCTGGCGCTGAGCAGCCTGGCGATCGCGTTCAACTGGGGCCTGTACATCTGGGCGATCAACGCCGGCCATGTGATCGAGGCCAGCCTGGGCTATTTCATCAATCCGCTGGTCAACGTGCTGCTCGGGGTGCTGGTGCTGAAGGAGCGGCTGCGCGCGGTGCAGTGGCTGGCGGTGGCATGCGCGGCGCTGGGCGTGGCGTGGCTCACCGTCGATGCCGGGGCGCTGCCGTGGATCGCGCTGAGCCTGGCCGCCTCGTTCGGGCTGTACGGCCTGCTGCGCAAGCTGGTGCAGGTGGATGCGGTGGCCGGGTTGGGCGTGGAGAGCCTGTACCTGTTCCTGCCGGCGCTGGGCTTCGTGCTGTGGAGCGAGGGTGGCCACGGCGGCGGTTTCGCCGGCGGCTGGGGCTGGCGCAACGATCTGCTGCTGGTGTTCGGCGGCGTGGTCACCGCGGTGCCGCTGATCGGCTTCGCCTACGGCGTGCGGCGCATTGCGCTGTCGCTGGTCGGCTTGCTGCAATACATCGCGCCGAGCCTGCAATTGCTGCTGGGCGTGTGGTTCTTCCGCGAGCCGTTCGACAGCGGCAAGGCGATCGGCTTCGCCGCGATCTGGGTCGGGCTGCTGCTGTTCGCAGGCGAAAGCCTGTGGCGGCGAGCCGGGATTCGGGATTCGTGATTAGAGATTAGCAACGGCAGAACAGCGCAGGCCGCCAGCGCCGCCAGCTGTTGCGAATCCCCAATCCCGAATCCCCAATCCCCGCTCAACCGCGGCTGGCGCTCGCGGTAGCATTGGCCGTCAGCTGCTGCTCGGCATCCACGCGCGGCGCCAGCGGCGCCGGGCAGTGGCCGTCGTGGCGCTGCGCCGGCAGTTCGGCGAACCAGTCCTCCACGGTCGGCGCCAGCAGGTCCAGTCGCATCGGCAGGCTGATGTGGTTCTCGCCGGGCATCTCCAGGTAGTGCGCGCGCGGCGCGTCCAGCGCCAGCAGGCGGCCGTGCGCGACGGGAATGTGTTCGTCGGCGCTGCCGTGCAGCAGCAGCAGGCAGGCCGGCGCGGTGCGCGCGGCGGCGGTCACGTCGACCTGGTCCAGGTTCAGCGCCAGGCGCTGATTGGCGTTGGCGATGACCGCGTCCAGGTTCTGCCCGCCGTAGCGCCAGCGCGCCAGGTCCATCGCGGCGCTGGCCATCCAGCCCCGCGGGCGGCTGGCGAGCATGTGCGGGATCATGTCGCGGATGCCGCGGCCGGCGTTGGCGAAGGATTCCATCGCCACCACGCCTTCGACGTCGCCGCCCAGCTTCTGCGCGGTGAACAGCGCGGTGGCGGCGCCGTAGGACACGCCGAACAGGTACAGCGGGCCCTGGATCTCGCCGCGGGCGCGCAGCGCGCGGATCACCGCGACCACGTCGTCGGACTCGCGGGTGCCGTAGCCGGCCGGGCCGCCGCCGGAGCGGCCGTGGTTGCGCAGGTCGATGCTGATGCTGCGGTAGCCGGCCTGGGCCAGGTCCAGCGACCACGGCAGCAGCGAATCGCCGTCCATCATCCAGCCGTGCAGCAGCACCACGGTGCCGCGGGGCGCGGCCTGGCTGCCGGGCTGCGGCGCGGCCACGTCCATCGCGAAATCGGCGCGCTCGTGGCCGTTGGCGTCGCGGCCGGCGTGCTCGTAGCGGTAGCGCATGCGGTAGTCGCCCGGATCGATCGCACGCCAGAAGATCGGGATGCCTGCCGGGGTGAGCACGTGCCCGCTGCGGTTGGGCAGCGTCGCCAGCAGGCCCTGGATGCGTTCTTCGTCCATCAGCGGCGACACGCCGCCCGGCGCGACCAGGCGGTCGCTGAGCGAGGTGGAGGAGCGGGCGGCCAGGCCCAGGCTGGTCAGGCACAGGCTGGCGCAGAGGACGAGCAACAGGCGCAGGCGCGACGACATGATGGCGGTAGGCGGTGGATGAATGGCCGCGCAGGCTAGCGCCTTCGCCGTCGCGGCTCTACCGCAATTGGATGACGAAACGATGACGCGGGCCGGGCGTTTGGCTGGGAGTGGGGATCGTCTGCCCGGTTTCACCGGCCGCGCCTGCGCCGGGGGGTGTCGGCGCCGCGTCGCTCGGATGCCGGCCGCACCGCGATCGAGCCAGCAGCGGCCGTGACCGGCACCTAGCGTCTGCCTTGGTCACGGCGCGTCGCCACGCGATGGCTCACATGCAACGGCGGTGCACCGGCAGGCTTTGCTGCGCGTCCCGCCGCCCCGCGCATGCGCGCAGGAGGCCCGCGCGCTGCGATCTGCCCGCCAGGCAGCCATCGCCTGGCGGGCGCGCTATCGCGCTGCGCCGGTTACAGCGCGCGCAGGGCGGTGGTGATCGGCAACCGCGCCGCGCGCAGCGCCGGGAACAGCCCGCCGACCAGGCCGATGCCCAGCGCCCACTTCAGCCCGCTCCACAGCAGCGCCGGCGAGACCTTGAACTGGAACACCACCTGGCTGAAGTTGCTGCCCAGCGTGGACACGCTGTAGCCGTTGAACACGGCCCAGGCGATCAGCCCGCCGAGCAGTCCGCCGAGCAGCGCCAGCAGCATCGTCTCCAGCATCACCGCGGTCACCACCGGCAGGCCGCGGAAGCCGATCGCGCGCATCGTGGCGATCTCGCGGGCGCGGGTGGCCACCGCCGCGTACATGGTGTTGAGCGCGCCGAACACCGCGCCGACCGCCATGATCGCGCCGATCACGGTGCCGAGGATGCTGATCACCTTGCTGAGGTTGCCGCCCTGCTTGGCGTAATAGGCGCGGGTGGTCTCCACGTCGAGCTTGAGTCGCGGGTCGGCCGCCATCGCCGCCTTGAACTGCGCGTAGCCGTCCTTGCCGGCGGTGCGCACGTTGATCGACTGGTAGGCGCTGCGGTTGTAGGTCGACGCCAGGGTCTGCGCGTCGGCCCACAGCTCCGAGTCGTGCGCATCGCCGGAGGCGAACACGCCGACCACGGTCCACTGCTCGCGGCCCAGGCTCAACGTCTTGCCCACGTCCAGCCCGCGGAACTGCGCCTTGGCGCCCTGGCCGACCACGATCTCGCGCAGACCGGCGCCGAAGCGGCGGCCTTCGACGATCTTGAGCTTGTCGTGCACCGCCCAGCCGGCGTCGCCGACGCCGCGGAACTGCACGTTGGTGTCGGTGCCGTCGGCCTTGCTCGGCAGGTTGATCACCTGCGACAGCTCCGCGGACACCAGCGGCTTGCCGTCGGCGCCCTTGGCCACGCCGGCCAGGCTGGCGATCAGCGGCACCTGGTCGCGGGTGATCACCGAGTTGGTCTCGGCGCCGGAGCCGCCGCGCAGCACGATCGCGGTGGTGTCGTCGCCGGTGCTGTTGAGCGTGGCCTGGAAGCCTTCGCCCATCGCCAGCATCGCCACCAACACGCCGACCACGCCGGCGATGCCGACCACGATCACCGACGAAGCGCCCCAGCGTTGCGGGAGGCTGGCCACGCCGATGCGGGTGGCCGCCAGCGCCAGGCGGCCGCTGCGGGTCAGCAGCAGCCACAACGCCACGCCGGCCGCCAGCGCCAGCACGCCATACCAGGGCAAGACGATCCACAGCGCCAGCCCGATGCCGAGCAGCAGCAGCGAGAGCAGGTTTCCCAACCAGAGTTTGAGTTTCATCAGTGCGTCTTCCGAGAATGCGACAGGGAGCGATGCGGCGGCGGGCTCAGCGCCCGGCCAGCGCGTCCACGATCTTCAGGCGCTGCGCGCGCAATGCCGGCAGCAGCCCGACCACGATGCCGATGGCGACCATCAGCCCCAACGCCATCCCCCAGGTCTGCGCCGGCACGCCGCGCAGCGGCATGATGCCGCCGCTGGCCGCAGCCACGCCGGGGATGATCAGCGCCGCCAGGCCCATGCCGATCAGGCCGCCGAGCACGATCAGCAGCACCGACTCGGCCATCACCAGGGTCAGCACGGTGCCGTCGCGGAAACCGAGCGTCTTCAGCACTGCCAGTTCCGGGATGCGCTCGCGCACCGCCTGCGCCATGGTGTTGCCGGTGAGCAGCAGCAGGGTGAAGAACACCGCGGCCATGATCGCGGTGACGATCAGCCCGACGTCGGCGAACTGCTTGGCGAAGGCCTGCGAGAATGCGGCCTCGGTCTGGCTCTTGGTCTCGTGGTCGGAATTGAGCGACAGCGCGTCGATCGCCTGCGCCACCCGCGACGCCTGGTCGGCGTTGCCCAGCTGCACGGTGTACCAGCTGACCTTGTTCTTGATGTAGTCGTTGGACTCGTCGAAGTACTTCCAGTTCATCATCAACTGGTTCTCGGCCTGCGCGTTCTTGGCGTCCTTGACCTTGAAGATGGTGGTCAGGGTCAGCGGCCAGTCGTTGCTGCCGCCGCGCGGGAAGATGGTGGCCTGCAGCGGGATGGTGTCGCCGATCTTCCAGCCATGCTTCTTGGCCAAGGCGGCGCCCACCGCGGCGGCGGTACGGGTCTCGCGGAACGCCTTGAGCTGCGCCGGCGGCACGTCGTACTCGCTGTAGACGTCGAAGAAGTTCGGCGCTACCGAGAAGTTGGGGAAGAAGTTCTTCGGATCCTGGTAGATGCCGCCGAACCACATCGCGTAGGTGACCTTCTTCACCCCCGGCACCGAGGCGATCTGCGACTCCAGGCTGACCGGCAGCGACTGGGTGATCGACAGCCGCGAGGACACGATCAGCCGGCTGGCGCCTTCGACGCTGCCGCCGGAATTGAACGCCACGCGCACCGAGTCGAGCATGCCGAACAGCAGGAACGCAGCGACCACCGACAGCAGGGTCAGCAGGGTGCGGGTCTTGCTGCGGAACAGCTGTGCCCAGATCAACGAAAGATATTTCATGTTCGATTCTCCAAGGGACGGGATGCCGGGGCGCGGAACGCGCGCGGCGGCAGCGGCCGGTTCAGTGCGCCACGAGCGGTGCGTCGGCCAGCTCGCCCTTGTCCAGGTGCACGGTATGGCTGGCGTACTCGGCGGCCTTGGGGTCGTGGGTGACCATGATGATGGTCTTGCCGTGTTCGCGATTGAGCTGCTGCAGCAGGTGCAGGATCTCCTCGGCGGCGGTGCGGTCCAGGTCGCCGGTGGGTTCGTCGCAGATCAGGAAGGTGGGGTCGGAGACGATGGCGCGGGCGATCGCCACGCGCTGCTGCTGGCCACCGGACAGTTCGTTGGGGCGGTGGCTGCGGCGGTCGGCGAGGTTGACCAGGGTCAGCGCGATCTCGGCGTTGCGCTTGCGCTGGGCGGCGCTGAGGTTGGTCAGCAGCAGCGGCAGTTCCACGTTCTTCTGCGCGGTGAGCATGGGCATGAGGTTGTAGAACTGGAACACGAAGCCGACGTGCTGGCTGCGCCAGGTGGACAGCTGCCCGCCGCTCATGCGGTCGATGCGTTCGCCTTCGATCTCGATCTCGCCGCCGCTGGGGGTATCCAGGCCGCCGATCAGGTTCAGCAGGGTGGTCTTGCCGGAGCCGGAGGGACCCATCAGGGCGACGAAGTCGCCGCGTGCGATGTCCAGGTCGATGCCGTGCAGGACTTGTACTTTCTCGGGTCCGCGCTGGTAGGTCTTGGTGACGTTGCGCAGTTTGACGAGGGTGGACATGGTGGTGTTCCTGGCAGTGGACGGTAGTGGATGTGCCGATGGCGGTGAGGCGGTGCGCGGATGCTCGTGTCGCTTGTCGCTTGTCGCTTGTCGCTTGTCGCTTGTCGTTGCTGTTGCGGTTGCTTTTTTGCTTTACCGGGTCCCTTACGCAGCGGCGAATAGGACGGGATTCGCGGCAGGGGCAGGATGCCCCTTCCGCGAATCCCGTCCTATTCGCGGACCCGGAGCGCGCAGCGCGGAGGGCGCGGAGTAGGGTGTGCTTTCTTTTGATTACTTTTCTTTGCACAAGCAAAGAAAAGTAACTCGCCGTAAGGCGAAAGCTTTTGCTCTCTCTTGCTTGCTCTTGCTCTTGCTCTTGCGATGGCGATGGCGATGGCGGTGGTCTAATCATTGTAGGAGCGGCTTCAGCCGCGACTGATTCTGTCAGGAATGTGTCGCGGCTGAAGCCGCTCCTACAAAGGCGACGCTCAAGCAAACAAGGCAACAGCAAAGCAAAAGCTTCCGCCCTAGGGCGGGTCACTTTTCTTTGCTCGCGCAAAGAAAAGTAACCAAAAGAAGCGCTTTACCACAGCCGAAGGCTGGTCAAGCGCGCCCTGCCTACGCGCCCTCCGCGCTGCGCGCTCCGGGTCCGCGGATGCACCGGGGATCCGCGGAAGGGGCATCCTGCCCCTGCCGCGGACGGCGCACATCCATGTGCGCCGCCCTTCGGGTTTTTCCCCGGTCCATCCGCCGCTGCGGAAGGGAACCCGGAAAGTCAAAAGCAAAAGCAAAGCACACCAGCAGCAAAGCAACAGCCGGAGCAGAACGATAGCCAGAGCAAAGCAACAGCTAGAGCAGAGCAACAGTCAGGGCAGAAGAACAGCTAAAGCAATATCAATATCAATATCAACAGCAACAGTGGATGGCGGTTGGAGCTTTTGCAGCCGATGACCGGCTCGATCCAGCACGAGTGCAGCCAGGCGACGCAGTCAACGATCAGTTGGAACGAGATCCACTACATCAACAACGGGATGGCAACCAATCCAGCTGCGCAGCTCGTGGCGATGCAGCAAGGCGGCGGCAATACGGGTGGCATACGGTGATTCGCGCCAATGCGCGGTCTCTCACAGCGGCCGACCCTATTGCTCGGTCGCCTCCGCCATCTTCACCTTGACCCCGTCGTGCAACGTCTCCGGCGGGTCCAGCACCACGGTGTCGCCCGCCGCCAGGCCCGACAGCACCTGGCGGTCGTCGCCCAGCGCGATGCCGGTCTTCAGCGCGCGCTGCTCGACCGTGTTGTCCTCCTTCAGTGCGAACGCCACGTCCTGCCCGCCGCGCTTGACGATCGCCGCGCCCGGTGCGCGCACGCCCTGCGGCTTGTCCTGCGCCTGTGCCTGCGGGGCTTCCAGGAAGCTCACGCGCACGCCCATCTCCGGCACGATCCGCGGATCCTTCTGCTTCAGCGCCACGCGGACCTTCACCGTGGCCTTGCCGCGGTCGGCCGAGGGGATGATCGCGATCACTTCGGCCGGGATCTTCCACTCCGGGTAGGCGTTGAGCGTGGCTTCCACCGGCATGCCCGGCTTGACCCGGCCGATGAAGGCCTCGCCCACTTCCACCTCGATCTCCAGCGAATCCATGTCCACCACCGTGCCGATGCCGGTGCGGGTGAAACCGCCGCCGGCCGACAGCGGCGAGACGATCTCGCCCGGCTGCGCCGCCTTGGCGGTGACCACGCCGGAGAACGGCGCGCGCACGATGGTGTTGTCCACGTTGAGGTCGGAGATCGACAGCTGGTTGCCGGCCACCACCACATTGCGCTGCGCGCTCTGCAGCTGCGCGCGCAAGGCATCGCGCTGCGACAGCGCCTGCTCGTACTGCGAGCGCGACACCAGCTGCTGCGTGGACAGCGTCTGCAACCGCTGCGCATCGGCTTCGGCCTGGCGCAGTTGCGCCTGCATGTTGGCCACCTGGCTGCGCGCCGCGTCCAGCTGCGAGGCCGACAGCTGCCGCTGCGCGCTGGCGTCGATCGGGTCCAGTGTGGCCATCACCTGGCCCTGCTCCACGCGCATGCCTTCCTCGATCAGCACCTCGCGCACCTTGCCGGTGATCTTCGCCGAGACCGTGGCCATGCGCCGCGCCACCACGTAGCCGCTGGCGTCCAGCACCGAAGCGCTGCTGCTGCCGGCGGCGATCGCCACCACCGGCGCGGTGGTCACCTCGATGGGCTTGCTGCGGCCGAACAGCAGCCAGCCGCCGACGCCCAGCGCCAGCAGCAGCGCCAGGACCACGGCGATCCACAGCCCGCGCCGCGACGGCGGTTCGCTCGGCGGCGCCTTGCGGTCGATACGGAGTTCTTTGAGCAGATCGGCGGAGGTACTCATCGTGTCCCTGGATGAATCGGTAAGCGCAGTGTGGGCGGCGAGACGCGTGCTTCCCAGTTGCCGGAAGTCACTTTCTGCGTTGCGCTGCGGCGCCATTCCCCATGGCGTGGTGCGCAGCATGCGGCAATCGCGCGGCCATCGCCAGTGACAGCTGTCACCCGCCGCGGCTGACGGGCCGCACTGGGAGGCGCCGGCTGCGCGGCGCAGCATGGTCACTCCTGCCACCACCGGTCCCTGCCGATGCCCGCTTCCGACACTCTTCCGCTGGCGCAGCTGCGCGGCGTGCACAAACGCTACGGTGCGGTGGTCGCGCTGGACGACGTGGACCTGCAGCTGCAGCGCAGCCAGCTGCTGGCCCTGCTCGGCGCCAACGGCGCGGGCAAGAGCACCGCGGTGGCGCTGCTGCTCGGGCTGCAGGTGGCCGACGCCGGCAGCGCGCAGCTGTGCGGGCAGGATCCGCGCGCGCTCGGCGCGCGGCGCCAGGCCGGGGTGATGCTGCAGTCCGCCGGGCTGCCGGACACGCTGCGCGTGGGCGAATTGCTGGACCAGGCGCGCGGCTACTATCGGCGCCCGCGCAGCGTCGCCGACTGCGTGGCGCTGGCCGGGCTGGATGGGCTGATGGCGCGCCGCTACGGCGGCCTGTCCGGCGGCCAGCAGCGGCGCGTGCAGTTCGCGATGGCGATCTGCGGGCGGCCGCGGGTGCTGTTCCTGGACGAACCCAGCACCGGTCTGGACATCGAGGCGCGGCAGGGCCTGTGGCGGGCGATCCAGGAGCTGGTCGCGGACGGCTGTGCGGTGCTGCTGACCACGCACTATCTGGAAGAGGCCGAGGCGCTGGCCGACCGGGTCGCGGTGCTGCAACGCGGGACGCTGATCGCCGAGGGCAGCGTGGCGCAGCTGCGGGCGCGCTTCGAGCAACGCACGATCCGCTGCCGCAGCGCGCTGGCGGTGGCGCAGGTGGCGAGTTGGCCGCAGGTGCGCCGCGTGGACGGCCGCGACGGCGTATTGGAGATCGTCGCCGAACCCGCCGAGCCGGTGGTGGCGCACTTGCTCGCCGCCGATCCGGGGCTGGACGAACTGGAAGTCAGGCGCGCCGGCCTGGCCGACGCCTTCCTCGCCATCACCCGTGCGGAGGCCGCATGAACGCGCCCGATCCACGCCGCAGCGCGCCGGCCGCAACGCCGGCGCATGGCGCCACCGCACTGCCGTATGACGCGTCCGTATTGCCGTGGCGCGAGTACATGGCATTGCTGTTGCGCGAGATCCGCTACGAACTGCTGCGCTGGCTGCGCGCGCCCTCCTTCGCGCTGCCGACCCTGCTGTTCCCGCCGATGTTCTACCTGCTGTTCGGCGTGGTGCTCAACCGCGGCAATCCCGCCGCCGCGGTGTACCTGATGGCCAGCTACGGCGTGTTCGGGGTGATGGCGCCGGCGCTGTTTGGTTTCGGCGTGGGCCTGGCGCTGGACCGCGAACGCGGCCTGCTGACGCTCAAGCGCGCGCTGCCGGTGCCGGCGGGGGCGATGCTGCTGGCGCGCACGGCGCTGGCGATGCTGTTCGCGCTGGCGATCGGGGTGGTGCTGCAACTGCTGGGCAGCACGCTAGGCGGGGTTCGCTTGGCGCTGCCGCAACGTGCCTTGCTGTTGCTGGTCGATGTGCTGGGCACGCTGCCGTTCTGCGCGATCGGCCTGTACATCGGCGCCCGCGTCGGCGGCAGCGGCGCGCCGGCGGTGGTCAACCTGATCTACCTGCCGATGGCGTTCCTGTCGGGCCTGTGGATCCCGCTGCAACTGCTGCCGTCGCTGCTGACCACGCTGGCGCCGCTGTGGCCGTCCTATCACCTGGGCCAGCTCGCGCTGCGCGTGGTCGGCCAGGACAACGGCGGCAGCAGCGCCGGCCACGTCGCCGCGTTGCTGGCGATGACCGTGGCGTTCTTTGCGCTGGCGCATCGGCGCCTGCGCCGCGGCTGATGGCCGGCATCCGTGGTGCCGGCGCGGCCATGCCGGCGTCTCCCGTTCCCGCCACGCCGCCGGCAGCGCCGCGCGGCATCCGCTCGCGCTCGCTATGCTATGCCCCGCGGCAGCGCGTCCGCCCCTGGAGCCTGCCGTGATCGCCTTGCTGCACGCCTCGCCCGAATCGCTGATCGCCCGGCGCATGACGTCGGCCACGGCCACCCGCAGCGCGCATTGGTTCGTGTGGCTGTCGTTGATCTGGTCGATCTGGCTGTTCGTGACGCCGCTGTACGAGCCGCATTACTTCACCCGCTGGTTCCGGCCGACCATGACCAGCTACGCCGTGTTCCTGGCGCTGTACTACTGCGCCTACTACCGCCACCGCCGCTACCTGCGCTGGTGCGTGGCCGGCATGGCCGCGCTGGCCTTCGTGTTGCTGCCGTACAACCCCGGCGCGCAGTGCTACATCATCTTCGCCTGCGCGTTCATGCCGTTCTGCTTCAGCACGCCGCGGGCGCTGCTGGCGATGCTGCTGTTGCTGGCGCTGTTCGCGGGAGCATGGTGGTCGCGCGGCTGGTCGCCCTTGTACATGGTCAGCGCGGTGCTGGTGGGGTTGGCGGTGGGGCTGATGAACATCAGCTTCGAACGCCGTGCGCGCGCCGATGCGCAACTGCGCCTGAGCCACGAGGAGGTGCGGCGCCTGGCCGCGGTGGCCGAGCGCGAGCGCATCGGCCGCGACCTGCACGATCTGCTCGGCCACACGCTGTCGCTGGTGGCGCTGAAGGCAGACCTGGCCGCGCGCCTGCTGGCGCGCGATCCGGCCGCGGCGCGGCAGGAGATGGACGACGTCGGCCAGGTCGCGCGCGAGGCGCTGGGGCAGGTGCGGCGCGCGGTCAGCGGCATCCGTGCCGCCCAGCTGGCGGCGGAGATGGCCTCGGCCAAGCTGCTGCTGGAATCCTCCGGGGTCACGTTCCGTTACCAGGTCGACGCGCTGCCGCAGTGCGCGCAGCTGGAGACCGTGTTCGCCATGGTGTTGCGCGAGGCCGCCACCAACATCCAGCGCCATGCCGGCGCCGGCAACGCGCAGCTGCGGCTGTGGTGCGAGCACGGCCAGGCCTTGCTGGAGATCCGCGACGATGGCCGCGGCAGCGCGATGCAGCCAGGCACCGGGCTGGCCAGCATGCGCGAGCGGCTGGAAGCGGTGGGCGGGACCCTGCGGATCGAGTCCGAGCGCGGCCAGGGCACCCGCCTGCTGGCGTCGGCACCGTTGCCGCGCACGCCGCCGAGCGCGCTGCCGCCCGCACCGGACACCGCACCCGAAACGCACGGTCGCCAGGATCCCGCGCTGCGCTGAGCATCGCCCTGGCCGGCGCCCTACAATGCGCCCACAAGGACCGGGGGCGGGCGTGATTCGACTAGTGCTGGCGGAAGACCAGGCGATGGTGCGCGGCGCGCTGGGCGCGCTGCTGGGCCTGGAAGCGGATATCGACGTGGTCGCCAGCGCCGCCGACGGCGAAACCGCATGGCGCGCGCTGCAGGCGCATACGCCGGACCTGCTGGTCACCGACATCGAGATGCCCGGCCTCAGCGGCCTGGAACTGGCGCAGCGGGTGCAACGCCAGCAGTTGCCGGTCCGCGTGGTCATCGTCACCACCTTCGCGCGGCCCGGTTTCCTGCGCCGCGCGCTGGATGCCGGCGTCGGCGGCTATCTGTTGAAGGATGCGCCGCCCGAGCGCCTGGTCGATGCGATCCGCCAGGTGCACCGCGGCGGCCGCGCGATCGATCCGGAACTGGCGCTGGAAGCCTGGTCCGACGCCGATCCGCTCAACGACCGCGAACGCCAGGTGCTGCGCCTGGCCGGCGAGGGTGCCTCGGCCGGCGACATCGCCGCGCAACTCGGGCTCTCGCACGGCACCGTGCGCAATTACCTGTCCGAGGCGATCGGCAAGCTCGGTGTCGGCAACCGCATCGAGGCGGCGCGGTTGGCGCGGCAGAAGGGCTGGCTGTAGCGCTGTTGTGCGCCGCGGCGCGTGCCGCCAGAAACGCGAATGCCGGCGGACGCGGGCCACCGGCATTCGGGTATAAAAACCAGGCGCGCCCAGCGCAGCGCGCTGGGCGGCGTGGCGGATCAGAACGACCAGGTGAAACTCAGCGCGCCGCTGCGCGGTTCGCCCCAGGCGCCATAGCCGTAGATCTGCGCGTAGTACTTCTTGTCCAGCAGGTTGTTGAGGTTGGCCTGCACGGTGATGTTGTCCGACAGCCGGTAGCGCGCGAACGCGCTGACCAGCGCATAGGCATCCTGCTCGAAGCGGCCGTAGGTCGCATCGACGTAGTAGATGCGGTTCTGCCAGTTGACGCCGCCGCCGAAGGTCAGCTCGGCGAGGCTGCGCGGGGTGTAGCTGGTATAGAGCTTGAGCGTGGTCTGCGGCAGCTGCGAATTGATGTCCGCGCCACCGGCGTCCTTGGCCACGTAGCGCGCCGCGCCGAAGGTGCCGTTCCAGCCCGGAGCCAGTTCGCCGTTCACCTCGAACTCGAAGCCGCGGCTGACCGTGCCCTGCGCCGCGACGTACGCCGTCTCGGTGGTGCCCGGCACGAACTCGGTGGTGGCCTGGGCGACGTTGTCCTGCTCGATGCGGAACACCGACAGCGATGCGTTGAGGCGGTCGTCGAACCACGCCGCCTTGACCCCTGCCTCGTAGCTCTTGCCGATCACCGGATCCAAGTAGGCGCCGTTGCGGTTGCGCGCCGTTTGCGGCTGGAAGATGTCGGTGTAGCTGGCGTAGGCCGACCACACATCGTCGATCGTATAGACCAGGCCGGCATACGGCGTGGTTTCCTTCTGCCGGCTGGTGTACGCCACGCCGCTCTCAGCGCCATCCACCTTCCAGTCGGTATAGCGCGCACCCACGATCAGCTTCAGCGGATCGGCCAGCGAGAACCGCGCGGCCGCATAGCCGGCCTTCTGAGTGACGGTGCCGCGGCTGAATTCGGTCAGCGCCGACCAGGTCGGTTCCGGATAGTCGCCGGCCCAGTTCAGATAGCTGGCCATCGGCGCCGGGAAATCGAACGCGCCGTCGTTGACGTAGCGGCGGCGGTTGTAGCTGACGCCGGCCATCAGTTCGTGCTCGCGCCCGAACAGCTGCAGCGGGCCTTCGGCATAGCCGTCCAGGCCATCGACCTTGCGCTCGGTGACGTAGTAGCCGGAGTAGGGCACCACGCCGGCGCCGGTGGTCTTGTCGAAGCCGTAGATCGTGTAATACGGGTAGAACAGCTTGTCGGTGACGTTGGTCTGGTCGTGGGTGGCGTTGCCCCTCAGCTTCCAGCCATTGGCGAAATCGTGCTGCACGGTGGCGAAGGCGCGCTTGGTGGTGGTGTCCCAGAACGTCCAGTCCGCGGCCGGGTTGAACGAACGCGCATAGTTCGTGCGGCTGCCGTCGGAATACCACAGCGGGAAGCCGCCCCAGGTGACATCGTCGGACTGCTTCTTCTGGTAGTCGTAGCCCACGCTCAGCTGGGTGTTGGGGCTCAGGTCGGCATCGATCACCGCATAGCCCAGGGTCTTGTTCTGGCTGTAGCGGTCCACGTACGAATCGGTATCCAGGTAGCTGCCGATCACCCGTGCGCGCACCGTGCCGCTGGCGTTGAGTGGGGTGGTGACGTCCACCGTCGAGCGCGTCCTGCCCCAGCTGCCGGCGGTGACCTGCACGCTGCCGGTCAGCTCGGCGCTGTCGGCGTGCTTGCGGATCAGGTTGACCGAGGCGGACGGGTTGCCCGCGCCGGTCATCAGCCCGGTGGCGCCGCGCACCACTTCCACGCGGTCGTACAGCGCCAGGTCCAGCGCCGAGTCGCCGTAGCTCCAGTTCTGCACCATCGTGGTCGGGATGCCGTCGAACTGGTAGTTGTCGATGTAGAAGCCGCGCGCGTAGAACTCGAAGCGTTCGCTGTCCGAGCGGGTGTTGGACACGCCGGTGGTGTTCTCCAGCACGTCGATGATGTCGTCCAGGCCCTGATCCTCGATGCGCTGGTGGCTGATGATGCTCACCGACTGCGGGATCTCGCGCGGCGCCAGTTCGAAGCGGGTGCCGGCCGTGGTCTTGCGCACGCTGTAGCCTTCGGCGCGCTCGCCCTTGACGCTGACCTTGTCGAGGGTGGTCACATCGCCGTCGGCCGCGGTGTCGGCGAGCGCATCGGCGGCGAAGGCCGGCAGGCTGGCGAGCAGGCAGGCCATGGCCAGGGCGCAGCGGCGCGGGAAATGGCGGGGAGGGGGGAAACGGGTCATCGCAGGGCTCCGGGGCAAGCAGGCATGGCCATCGACGGCGCTGCACGCAGCGCCGCAGGATGGTCGGATTGGGATGCTGGCTTGGAGCGGGACATGCGCCGTGCGCAGGCGAGGCCTGTATGCGGGACGTCGGCACCTGGCTGGCGCTGTCGATGCGGCCGGCTGCCGCGAGAAGGGCGGCCGGCGCAGGGACGGGTGTTTCGGGAAACGGGCGGGGTGACCTGGCGATCACGGCGCGCCCACGGTGGCAAGTGTAACGGTGTCGGGTCAGCGCGGCCATGTCGGCGCTGCCATATTGCGCGCAGGCCCTGGCGTTTTGGGCGGAAAGATCGGGGGCGCAATGGGCGATGTGGGCTGCCGCAAGTGGCCCGCCGGCGAGGGCTGCGGCGGACACGCCCGCCGCGCGCTGGCGATCGGTATGCCGGAAGCGCAGGCGCCTATGAAATTGTACGTGCCCGCGTGGTCGCGCTGCCGCCAGCGACTATGCTGTCCGCAATCGGATCCAGCGACGCGCCAGGCAAGGAGTGCCCGGAATGGAGCGTCTGCGGACGGCGGTTCGATTCCGCCCACCGCCACCATCTCGAATCCCGATGGATGCGCCCGGATCGACCGACAGGAGGATGTGGATGAAGTGGATGCGCGCAGTGTTGTGCGGATGGTCGCTGCTGCTGGCCTGGTCGCTGCCGGCAGGCGCCGCGCTGGCCGCCGACGGCCAGTTCAAGGTGCTGGTCGCGGCGATTCCCAACAAGTACCACCACGACTACATCCCGGTGGCCAAGCCGCAGTTCGAGGCACTGGCGCGGCAGCACTACTTCGAGCTGGTGTGGGCCTGGAACGCCGAGGCCTTCGATGGCGACCTGTCGCAGTACGCGGCCATCGTGCTGCTCAATACGCCGGCCACCGACCTGAATCCGGCGCAGCGCGCCAATTTTCAGAAATACGTGCGTGGCGGCGGTGGCGTGGTCGCGGTGCACAAGGCGTTCGCGATCGCGCGCGGACAGTGGGACTGGTACGACCGCCTGATCGGCCGCTCCTTCCGCACCCATCCGTACCTGCAGACCGCGATGGTGGATGTGGTCGACCGCAACTTCCCCGCCACCGCCGGCCTGCCGCAGCGCTGGCTGTGGTCGGACGAGTGGTACGAATACGACCCGCCGTACAGCGACGACCTGGTCACGCTGCTGACGGTGGACGAAAGCAGCTACGACCCCACCTTGATCTGGCCCGGCCAGGTCGCCAAGGGCATGGGCACGCCGCATCCGGTGGCCTGGTACCACCGCTTCGAAGGCGCGCGCGTGTTCGTCACCGCGCTCGGCCACCAGGCCGAGGCCTACAACGATCCGCGCTACCTCGAACACCTGTACGGCGGCATCTACTGGGCCGCCACCGGCCACGGCATCGCCGGCGAGAGCGCCACGCCCGCGTCGCGCTCGCGCTGATCCTCCTGCGTCGTACCCGCGCTGCCTGGCAATCCGTCGCGGCTGAAGCCGCTCCTACGAAAAGCGGGTGGCTTGCTGGCCGGCGCTTCTGTAGGAGCGGCTTCAGCCGCGACAGAAACCTAACCTTCGTCGAGCAATCTGTCGGGGCTAAAGCCCTCTTACAGTGCAACAGCCAGCACGCCGCGCGTTTTTTTTGTGGGAGCGCCTTCAGGGCACCTGTAATAACAAAAAGCATATCTATGCACTTGCGAGCCGCCGACACGCCCAGCCTGCAGGTTCCGGCATCGAGACGTTCGAGATGCCATGGAGTGGCAAAGGCACATTGGCGGTAGGCGGTGGCGTTGCGGCCGCGTTTTTCATGAACGCCTTTGCATCACGGCCACTTCGTCCTCCTGTCGCGGCTGAAGCCGCTCCTACACATGCGCGCCGTGCTCTTGTAGGAGCGGCTTCAGCCGCGACAGGAAAAAGAAACACGCCATCGCCTCGCGCAGCGGGCAGCTTCCGGAATGGAGTTATTAGCGGTGCCCTTCAGTCGCGACGCGCATTACCGATCACGCCAGCCGCAGCCGATGATCAGGCCTCGAAACATCCGGTAGCTAGCAACCAGCACAGCGCAACCGCTCACCCCTCTTCCCGCCGCACAGACTGCTCCGCCACCGGCGTCGCACCACCACGCGCCATGCTCGAAAACACCCCGTCGCGGCGCACCCAGGCATGGAACAGCGCCGCGCACAGATGTCCCAGCACCGTGGCGAACAGCAGATACGCCAGCCAGCCATGCGCGCTGCGCAGCCCGGCATACAGCGCCGCGCTGTGCGGCGCGATCGGCGGCAACTGCACGCCCGGCCACAGCACGATCGGATAGCCGCCGGCCGACAGCATCGACCAGCCCAGCAGCGGCATCGCCAGCATCAGCGCATACAACACCCAGTGCGAGGCATGCGCGGCGGCTTTTTGCCACCACGGCAGGTCCGCCGGCAGCGGCGGCGGCCGATGGCGCAGGCGGTTGCCCAGGCGCACGATCGCCAACAACAGGATCGCGATGCCCAGCGGGCGGTGCAGGTCGAGCAGCCACGGCCGCTGCGACACCGAGGCGACCATGCCCACGCCGACGAACAGCATGGTCAGGATCATCGCCGCCATCAGCCAGTGCAGCAGGCGCGCGGTCAGTTTGAAATGCCCGGAGGCGTTGGCGCGGCTCATTGCGCACCCCCGTGCGCCTGGCCGGTCGCTTCCGGCGCCTGGCCGCGGCTGATCTCGCGCTCGCGGCGGTTGAACGAATGCGAATACACCGCCGAACGCGCGGCCAGGATCGGGTCGTCGGAACCGGCGATGCCGCGCGGCAGGATCAACGGGTCGTAGTTCAGGTCGCGGCACGGGCCGGTGGCCTGCGGCTCGGCGTGGTCGAGCACCAGCGTGCCGGCGACGATCTGCTGCCGGTCCTGCGGCCACGGCTGCGAGGGATCGTCCACCGGGTCGCCGGGCGCGGCCATGGTCAACACCAGGTCCCAGCGCAGCGGTCCGTGCGCCAGCCGCGCCTGCAGGTCCTCGCCGAGGAAGTCGGCATCGGCCTGCGCACGCTGCGCCGCGGACAGTTCCTTGAACGCGGTCTGCGGCCGCATCGACCAGCGCACGAAGCGGCTGCTGCCGTCGGCGGCAGTGAAACGGAACGCGTTGACCCCGTTGTACTGCGTGTTGGCCCAGCTGTCCGACCACGGCGCGGTTTTGGCCCACTGCTGGAATTTCTTCGCTTCCGGATAGCGTTGCAGGAACGCGGCCATCTTCGCCGGGTCCGGCTTGCCGGTGGCCGGGTCCGGTTGCGCGGCCAGGGTCTGCGCCATGAAGCCCTCCGGCGTGGCCACCACGAAGAACGGGAAGCTGTTCATCGCCGTGCGCCACTGCTGGCCGTCGTCGCTGCGCAGCAGCAGTGCCATGCTGCGCACTCGCGCGCTGGCATCGGCGCCGTGCGGATCGCCGCCGCCGATCGACATGCGGCCCAGCACCGGCACCGACGCCTGGGTGAACACCCGCGCCGAGGACAGGGCGCTGGCCTGGCCGTTGCCTTCGAAATGGCCGCTCACGCACATGCCCTTGCTGTGCGCGCGGCGGAAGCCCGGATGCGGCGGGCCGCCGGCTTCGATGGCATCGGTCATGCGCTGCGCGGTCAGCCGCTGCGGGCCACCCAGCCAGCCCGCGCTCCAGGCGAAGGCGGCAGCGAGCGCGGCGGCGATGGTGGCGATGCCGGCCAGCGGCAACCAGGGCCGCGGGCGGGGCGGCGGGGTGGGATCGGGATGGGACATGGGGGCGACTCCTGTGGCGGCGATTGGGAGTGAGACGTCCGGCGTCGCGTTCTATTCCCGGCACGGCACGTATTCGGCATCTGCGTTGCGTTTTTTTTGCCGGCGGCGATGCCGTGCGGCCCCGGCAGGCTGCACAATCGTGTGGGTGGCGCCGCCCAGCGAGGCGGTTCGCTCAGGCCGGGGAATAATCCGCCTCGCCGTGCGTCTTCACTGTGATTGCCCCTTTCCGAGCGCTGCGCACGCCCCTGCCCATGGACGAACTCGACGACGATTCCCTGCGTGCGCTCATGCCCCGCTTGCGGCGCTTCGCCCAGTCGCTGAGCGGCGATGCGGCCAGCGCCGACGATCTGGTGCAGGCCGCGCTGGAGCGCGCGCTGCGGCGCTGGTCCACGCGCCGCGAGGCCGATGCGTTGCAGCCGTGGCTGTTCGCGATCGTGTACCGGCAGTTCGTCGACGGGCGCCGGCGCGCGCAGCGCTGGCAGCGCGTGCTGGCCCTGTTCGCGCCGCAGCAGCCGACCCAGGCGCCGTCCGCCGAACAGGTGCACGACGGTCGCGCGATGCTGGCCGCATTCGCGCAACTGCCGGCCGAACAGCGCGCGCTGCTGCTGCTGGTCAGCGTCGAGGGTTTCAGCTACCGCGACGCCGCCACCGCGCTGGACCTGCCGATCGGCACGGTGATGTCGCGGCTGTCGCGCGCCCGCGAGAAACTGCGCCAGCTCGGCGAAGGCCGCAGCGGCAGCCCTGCCTTGCGAGTGCTCAAATGACCGTATTGCGCCCCGACGACGAAACCCTGCACGCCTATGTCGATGGCCGTCTGGATCCTGCGCGGCGCGCGCAGGTGGCGGCGTGGCTGCAGGCCAATCCCGCGCAGGCCGCGCGCGTGGCCGGCTGGAAGCAGGACGCCGATGCGCTGCGCGCGGCATGGGCCGGTGCCGAGACGCTGCCGGCCAACCCCGCGTTGACCATGCCGGCCCTGCGCCGCCGTGCGCGCCAGCGGCGCCGCACGCTGGCCGCCATGGCGGCCAGCTGCGTGCTGACGCTGGGCCTGGGCATCACGCTCGGCTGGCAGCTGCGCGACAGCCGCCTCGGCGGCGAGCGCCTGCCGATGGCCGACGCGGTGGCCGCGTATCGCCTGTTCGCCGACGGCGAGCAGCCGCTGGAATTCGACCCGGCGCGGCGGGCGGCCTTGCAGGGCTGGTTGCGCACCCATTTCGGCGCGGCCGGCGCAGTGCCGGACCTGCAGTCACAGGGCTTCGCGCTGCGCGGGGGACGCTTGCTGTCCACTCCCGAGGGCGCCGCGGCGATGCTGGTCTACCAGGACGCCGACGGCGCGCGCATCGGCCTGTACCTGCGCCCGCGCAGCGCCCGCCTCGGCAACGGCGAGCGCCGCGACGGCCGCCTGCTGGCCCAGTACTGGTCCGAAGGAAACACCGCCTTCGCCCTGGTCGGTCCGGCCACGCAGACCCGCATGCGCCAGATCGCCCCGCTACTGCGCGGGCAGGGCTGAGCCAGCGCACGACGTCGGGACTGAAGTCCCTCCCACAGTGCACCCAGCGAGCAGGCCGCAAGTTGCTGCTCCTGTAGGAGCGGCTTCAGCCGCGACGAACAAATCGGGAGGAAGCCTTGATGGTTTTGCTTTTCTGTCGCGGCTGAAGCCGCTCCTACAGTGCACACCGCGCGCGCCCCGCAAGCTTCTTGTGGGAGCGACTTCAGTCGCGACGAGGGAAGCGGTGGAGGTGCTGTGACTGGGTCGCGTCGGGACTGAAGTCCCTCCCACAGTGCACCCAGTGGACAAGCCGCAAGCTGCTGTTCCTGTAGGAGCGGCTTCAGCCGCGACGAAAAGTCGGGAGGAGCCTTGATGGTTTTGCTTTTCTGTCGCGGCTGAAGCCGCTCCTACAGTGCACACCGCACGCGAGCCGCAAGCTTCTTGTGGGAGCGACTTCAGTCGCGACGAGGGAAGCGGTGACGGTGCTGTGACTGGGTCGCGTCGGGACTGAAGTCCCTCCCACAGCGCACCCAGCGGACAGGCCGCAAGCTGCTGCTCCTGTAGGAGCGGCTTCAGCCGCGACGAACAAGTCGGGAGGAAGCCTTGATGGTTTTGCTTTTCTGTCGCGGCTGAAGCCGCTCCTACAGCGCACACCGCGCGCGAGCCGCAAGCTTCTTGTGGGAGCGACTTCAGTCGCGACGAGGGAAGCGGTGGAGGTGCTGTGACTGGGTCGCGTCGGGACTGAAGTCTCTCCCACAGTGCACCCAGTGGACAAGCCGCAAGTTGCTGCTCCTGCAGGAGCGGCTTCAGCCGCGACGAACAAATCGGGAGGAGCTTGATGGTTTTGCTTTTCTGTCGCGGCTGAAGCCGCTCCTACAGTGAACATCGCGCGCCAGCCGCAAGCTTCTTGTGGGAGCGACTTCAGTCGCGACGAGGGAAGCGGTGACGGTGCTGTGACTGGGTCGCGTCGGGACTGAAGTCCCTCCCGCAGTGCACCCAGTGGACAAGCCGCAAGCCGCTGTTCCTGTAGGAGCGGCTTCAGCCGCGACGAACAAGCCGGGAGGAGCCCTGATGGTTTTGCTTTTCTGTCGCGACTGAAGCCGCTCCTACAGTGCACACCGCGCGAGCCGCACGCTTCTTGTGGGAGCGACTTCAGTCGCGACGAGGGAAGCGATGGAGGTGCTGTGACTGGGCCGCGTCGGGACTGAAGTCCCTCCCACGGTGCACCCAGCGGACAGGCCGCAGGTTGCTGTTCCTGTAGGAGCGGCTTCAGCCGCGACGAACAAGTTGGAAACCCTGGCGGCTTTGTCTGTCTGTCGCGGCTGAAGCCGCTCCTACAAGGGGCGTCTACGCTCCTGCACCCTTCGTCGTGCCGCCTGCGATGAAGCCTCGCCAACCGCTATCCGGCATAGCGCGCCTTCAGCATTGCGTAGGCCGAGCGCAGCGCCAGCGCTTCGCCGCCGGCGGGGCGGCCGGGGCGGTCGCTGTCGTTCCAGGCGTACACGTCCAGGTGCGCCCAGGCCTGCCGTGCCGGCACGAAGCGCTCCAGGTACAGCGCCGCGGTCACCGCGCCGGCCATGCGCGAACCGGCGTTGGCCAGGTCGGCGATCGAGCTGGTCAGGTAACGCAGGTACGGGCGCCACAGCGGCATGCGCCAGACCGGATCGCGGCTGCGTTCGCCGGCGGCGATCCAGGCCTGCGCCAGCGCGTCGTCGTTGCAGAACAGCGCCGGCAGATCCGGCCCCAGCGCGACCCGCGCCGCGCCGGTCAGCGTGGCGAAATCCAGGATCGCGTCCGGCGCCTGTTCGCTGGCATAGGCCAGCGCGTCGCACAGCACCAGTCGGCCTTCGGCATCGGTGTTGTCGATCTCCACGCTGATCCCCTGCCGGGTGGCGATCACGTCGCCGGGGCGGAACGCGTCCGGGCCGACCGCGTTCTCCACCGCCGCGAGCAGCACGGTCAGCCGCAGCGGCAGTCGCTGCGCCATCACCAAGCCGGCCAGCGCCAGCGCGTGCGCCGCGCCGCCCATGTCCTTCTTCATGTGGCGCATGCCGTCGGCCGGCTTCAGGTCCAGGCCGCCGGTGTCGAAGCACACGCCCTTGCCGACCAGCGCCACGTGCGGGTGCGCGTCCTCGCCCCAGCGCAGCACGATCAGCCGCGGCGCGCGGTGCGAGGCGCGGCCGACCGCGTGGATCGCCGGAAAATTGCGCAGCAGCAAGTCCTCGCCGACGATGCTTTCGCACTGCGCGCCATGCGCCTCGGCGATCGCGCGCGCGGCCGCTTCCAGCTGCTCCGGCCCCATGTCCTCGGCCGGCGTGTTGACCCAGTCGCGCACGCGCACGCAGGCCTCCAGCTGGTCGCGCACCTCCGCGCTCGGCGTGGCCAGCAGCTGCGCCGGCAAGCGCGTGGGCTGCTTGTAGCGGGCGAAGCGGTAGCTGCCCAGGCCCCAGCCCAGGTGCAGCGCGGCCTGCTCTTCCTCGCTCAGCGCGCTGGCCAACCGCCAGCGGCTGCCGGCCGGCAGCGCATGCGGCGCGTGCGCGTAGGCATAGGCATCGCCGCGGTCGCCCACGCCCAGCACCGCCGCGGCCACGCCGTCCGCGCCGGGCAGCAACAGCGCCGTGCCGGGGGCCGCCACGAACTGCTGCGCGTTCAGCCACGCCACCCAGGCCGGCGTCTGCGCGGCGCGCCATTCGGCCAGGCGTTCGCGGTCCAGCACATGCAGCGGCAGCGCATGGGGGGAGGCATCGGTGAAGCCGGAAGGCAGGGACATCAGCGGATCCTTGTAAGTCGGGCGCGGCCGGCGCGGTGCGCGGCCAGGGCGAAGCGGCGGCAGCGGGCGGCGCTCATGCGCGCGCGACGCTGGCCGGCTGGGTGGCGTCCAGCCAGTCGGCCAGGCCGGTGAGGGTGTCGAAGTGCAGGTCCGGCGGCGTCGGCGGATGCCAGGCCTGCGCGTCGCGGTTGATCCAGCAGCCGCGCAGCCCGGCCTGCATCGCGCCGACCACGTCCATCTCGATATGGTCGCCGACGTGCAGCACCTGCGCGCAGGGCAGGCCCAGGCGCGCGCAGGCGGCGTGGAAGATGCTCGGGTCCGGCTTGGCCGCGCCGTGGTCGCGCGCGCTGAGCTGGAACGCGAAATGCGAGGCCAGGCCGATCGTGGCCAGGTCGGCGTTGCCGTTGCTCAACGCCACCACCGGCACCCGCGCGGCGATCCGCTGCAGCGCGGCGATACTGTCCGGATAGCACTCCACTTGGTTGCGCGCGGCGTAGAACACCGCGAACGCCGGCTCCACCAGCGCCTCGTCGGCGCCGCTGTCGCGCAGCGCGCGGCGCAGGGTCAGGCGCCGCATCTCGCTCAGGTCGTGGACCAGGTGTGGGTTGGCGGCAAACACCTCGTCGCGCAGCTGGCGCATCGCCGCGATCGGGAACCTCTCGGCGGTGCGCGGACTGTGCTGCAGCAGCCAGTCGTGCAGCACCTGCTCGATGCGCGCGCCGATCGGCGCGAACGGCCACAGCGTGTCGTCCAGATCCAGCGTGATCGCGCGAACGGGGAAGGAAGGCAAGGAAGTCACCTGGCGGATTTTACGCCAACCGGCGGCCGCGGCTGCCGGACGGAGTAGACACCCGTGCGGGCACCCGCGCCGTGCCCACCGCTTTGTCCCCGGTCCTGAGTTCCGTCCCTCATTCCAGCAGCCTGGCCCAGCGCTGCATGCCCTCGACCCGCGCCAGCACCATCTTGATGCACACCAGCAGCGGCACCGCCAGCAGCAGCCCGATCATGCCCCACAGCCAGCCGAACAGCATCAGCGCCAGGATCAGCATCAGCGGCGAGATCGCCATGCGCCGGCCGAGCACGATCGGCGTCACCACCTGGCCTTCGAGCATGTGCAGCGCCAGGTACAGGATCGCCGGCAGCGCCGCGCTCAGCGGATCGCGGAACTCCACGAAACCCATCAGCAGCATCAGGATCGCGCCGATCAGCGGCCCCACGTACGGCGCGAAGTTCAGCAGCGCCACCACCGTGCCCCACAGCAGCGCTTCCTGCAGCGGAATCTTCAGCAGCACCAGGATGCCGGCGAAGATCAGCCCGACCAGGGTGTTGATGACGCTGATGGTTAGCACGTAGCGCGACACCTCGCGCTCGATCGAACGCAGGATCTCGGTGGTGAATTTCTGCTGCTGGCGGTTCGGCAGCAGCGCGATCGCATGCCGTTGCAGGTTTTCGCCGAACACCATGAAGAAGAACGTCAACAACACCACCGCCAGCGCCGAGGCGGCCAGCCGCGGGGTGCGCACCAGCGACTTGTACGGGTCGTCCATCTGCGTGCGGATCACCTGCACCCGGCGCCCGCTCTCGCCGCCGGCGGTGCGCGCGAAATTCTCCGCGGCCTGATTGGCCTGCTGCATCGGCTTGGTCACGTCGCGCACCTGGGTGGCGATGTGGCGCATCTGCCCGGGCGCCTGTTGCACCCACTCGGCGGCCGGCCCGGCCAACTGCATGGTCAGCACCACGGTCACCGCCATGCCCGACAGCAGCACCAGCAACGCGCCGAGGAAACGCGGCACGTACAGCCGCCGCAGCCCGCGCAGGATCGGGTTGCCGACCAGGGCGAAGAACGCAGCCAGCAGGATCGGCAGGATCACCTCCTGCGCCGCCCACAGGGTGTAGCCCACCGCCAGCGTCGCCAGCACCACCAACGAGACCGGTCCGCGCGGGCGCGGTGGGGGTGGTGGCGGGAGGGCATCCTCGGGGGGCGGTGCCACGTCGCCGGCGTCGGCCACGGATTCGGAGAGAGTGCTCATCGGACCTGCGCTGCGGACGGTGGCCCCGGCGCGCGTCCTGGGGACACGCACCGTTCGGCGCAAAAAGGGGGAGACGGAGTGTAGGCCGATCCTGGCCTGCGCGGTATGAAGGCGGCGTGGCGATCGCAGTCGATCGCGATGCGGCGCTCAGCGTTCGGACACGTCCGTGGCCGCTTCGGCCGCGCGCGGCGGTACCTGCGGCGCTGCCGCGAAAGGCGCGTCGACCGGCGCCGTAGCCACGGCGGGCGCAACCGGAGGCCGCGCCACGTTTGCGCCCGCAGCGGTAGCGGCCGCGGCGGACGCAGCCGCAGCCGCAGCCGCAGTAGCAGGCGTCTCGACCGTCTCGGCCGCATCCTGCGCGGTGTCCGCCGCGCGTTCGGCAGTGTCGGACGCTTCCTTGACCTTGGTCGCGGTCAGCAGACTGGAGACCGCACTGAGCATCTGCAGCCAGCGCGCACCGCCCAGCTTGCCGATCGCCGCCGCCGGCTCGGCGCGCCCGGCCAGGAAGCCGGCCCCCAGCCCCACCGCGACGATGCGCAGCGGCGTCCAGCCTTCGCGCCAGACCCGCTGCAGCGTGGTCCATTGCGTCTGCATCTGCTGCTGGCGGCCTTCCAGCACCGTCTCGGCGCGGGCGATGCGGTGCTGCAGTTGCTCGAATTTCATCGGCGTGTCTCGGCTGCCGCAACCGCAGGGTCGTCGGCGTGTTCGTCGTCGTCGCCGCCGATCCCCAGCTTCGCCAGCTGGCGACGGGTGGCGTCGAGCTTGCTCATTTCGAAATAGCGCAGCGCCTGCCAGGCGCCCAGCGCGGTGACCACCAGGCTGAACGCGGCCGTTGCCGAAATCGACGCCAGCCACGACCAGCCCAACCGCTGCAGCACTGCGATCAGCGCACCCATCAGCAGCATCCACGCCGAAGCGCCGAACGACACCGCGATGGTCAGCCACACCAGCGCCCGCGCCAGGGCCGCGCGCGCCAGGGCCAGATCCGCCACCACCAGCTTGCGCAGCGCGCGGCTGGCTTCCAGCGTGGCGTTCAGGCCCTCGCGGCCGGCCTGGCCGAACTCGCGGAACGATTGCTCCAGCGAAGGCCGTTCGGCCTCCGCTGGATCGGGCGTTG
The DNA here is from genome assembly GCF_041245805.1 of Xanthomonas sp. DAR 34887. NCBI lineage: Bacteria > Pseudomonadati > Pseudomonadota > Gammaproteobacteria > Lysobacterales > Lysobacteraceae > Xanthomonas > Xanthomonas tesorieronis. The sequence continues at coordinate 4,893,846 of NZ_CP162490.1, read as the reverse complement.
CGGCGCCGTCGCGGGCCTGCTCGTCGCTCACGTGGCTTACTTGTCGCTGCTGCGCGCCAGCTTGGCGATGATCCAGCCGGTGGCGAAGGCCACGCCGAACGAGGCCAGCGGGCGCTCGCGGATCAGTTCGGCCGCGCTGTCGATCAGGTCGCGGCCCTTGTCCAGCAGCACATCCACCTGCTCCTTCGCCGCGGCGCCGCCGAACTCGGCAGCGGCCAGCCCGGACAGCGCGCTGTCGGACAGCTCGGCCTTGACGTTGGCCTTGCCCAGCTTCAGCTCGTCGCCCGCGGCAGCGGTGGCGCCCTTGATCGCGTCGCCGGCGTAGCTGGCGGCCGACTTCAGGTGCGAACCGGCTTCGCTGAGGTTGTCCTTGAGGTTTTCGGTATTGGTCGGGTTGGCATTCATCGCGTGTCTCCTGAAGAATTTGGGGGCTACCGCCCGCTGCGCACAGAGGCTTCGCGGATCGCGGGCGACAGCAATACCATCGGCGCGGTGTACGGCTTGTTAGGCTTGGCGCGGAGCCACAGTGTGGCCGCTCGCACGGCGCGCGGCCAGAGGAGGAGCGCAATGCGTGCTTACGGCAAGAAAGGCGGCGGCTCGGGCGTGGTCGCCTACGACACCGGCCCGGACTGGATCGTGCTGCGCTTCGTCGACGGCAGTACCTACCGCTACGACGCGCACCACCCCGGGCCCTACCACGTGGCCGAGATGCAGCGCCTGGCCGAGGCCGGCAGCGGCCTCAGCACCTATCTCAACCAGCACGTGCGCGAGGACTACGCCGCGCGCCTGAAGTGAGCGCCGCCGCGCCTCACTGCATCAACAAGTCCGCCTGCGCCCCGCCGCGCACCACGCGCAGCACCAGCTGCGCCGGTTTGCGCGCGAAGTTGGCGCGGAAGCTGGCCAGGTCGGCGAATTCGCCGGTGGAGGCGGCCATCACGATGTCGCCGCTGGCCAACCCGTTGCGCGCCGCGCGGCTGCCGCGCGCCACGGTGCCGACCAGCACCCCGTTGATGCCGGACTGGCGCAGCGATTCGGGCAGGTCGGTGAAGCTGGCGCCGCCCAGCCGCGGGTCCAGCGATTCGCCGCTCACCGCACGCGGCTGCTCCTTCAGCGTGGCCTTGATCTGCAGCGGCTTGCCGTCGCGGCGCACGTCCAGCGTCACCGTGCTGCCGACCGGCTGCAGGCCCTCGTAGTTGTGCAGCGCCTCGGCGCTGTCCAGGCGCTCGCCGTTGGCGCCCACCACCACGTCGCCCGGCTGCAGGCCCGCGCCGGCCCCGGCCGAGCCGGTCAGCACCCGCGTCACCAGCGCGCCGCGCGGCGCGTCCAGGCCCAGGCCCTGCGCCATCTGCGCGGTCAGGTTCTGGGTTTCGATGCCGAGGGTGCCGCGGATCATCACCCCGTTGTTCTTCAGCAACTGCTCCACCACCGCCCGCGCCAGGTTCGACGGGATCGCCAGGCCCAGGCCGATGTTGCCGGCCATGCTGCCCTGCGGATTGAAGCTGGCGGTGTTGATGCCGACCAGCTCGCCGTGCAGGTCCACCAGCGCGCCGCCGGAGTTGCCCGGGTTGATCGAGGCGTCGGTCTGGATGAAGTTCTGGTAGCCCAGGCCGCGGATGCCGTTGCGGCCCATCGCCGAGACGATGCCCGAGGTCACCGTCTGGGTGAAGCCGAACGGATTGCCGATTGCCACCACGAAATCGCCCACCCGCAGCTTGCTGCTGTCGCCCAGGCGGATCTCGGTGAGCTTGTCGGCCTTGATCCGGATCAGGGCCACGTCGGTGTCGGCGTCCGAGCCCATGAACTCGGCCTTGAAGCTGCGCCCGTCGGCCAGGGTCACCTGCACGTCGTCGGCGTTCTCCACCACATGGTGGTTGGTCAGCACGTAGCCGTTCTTGGCGTCGATGATCACGCCCGAGCCCAGCGACTCGTTGATCCGCTCCTGCGGGATGTCCGGGAACAGGCGGCGGAAGAACGGATCGGCGAAGTAGGGGTTGCGCACCCGCACCACCTGCTTGGTGTTGATGCTGACCACCGCCGGCATGGTCTGCTGCAGCATCGGCGCCAGCGACGGCAGCGGCTGGCCGGCCACCGAGGCCGGCAAGGCGGCGCTGCCGGCCAGGGTCTGCGCCACCGGCGCGGCCGGGGCGGGCGCCGCTTCGGCGCGGTTGTCCAGGTGCGCGTTGATCGCGGTGGCGGCGAAACCGCCGAAGGCGGCGGCGGCGGTCAGGGTCAGCAGCGTGGGCAGCGGTCGCATGGTGGGGTTTCCGGATGACGCGGCGGGAGACGCAAGGCAGATGGGCGCCGAGGCGCGTAAATCAAGATGAACGAGCGGCGTTTAACCGCCAGTGAAAGCCCGGCGCCGGGCCGACCCACGGCGGCGTACGGCAGGGCCGATCGACCCCGGTTCCGGCGTTGACAGCCGGCCCGCCCAGGGTTAGCGTGGCGTCTTCGTTTTGCCACTACATGTAGCGGTAGGGCGGCAAACCGACCCAATAACTAGGGGTTTTTCACTGGGTTTTCAGCCCAGGGGGCGCACGCAGTGACGCATGGCGTGAACGTGAGACGGGCGGTCGAACGCCCTGCGCATTCCCATCCGGCCGAAAGGCGGCGCTGCCGCGGCTGTCGTCGTCGCGCAGCGCAAACTGCATACAACTAAGAGACACGGCGGACGGCACCCCCCATCCGCCCCATCGGGACAGGTTCGAGGAGAACAGAAAAGAATGAGCACGGTGCGCCTGGAAGTCGTCCAGACCGAATCCAAGCAGAACCCCATCCCGATGCAGCCTGCGTCGCAGGACATCTGGGACAAGAAGTACCGCCTGAAGACCAAGCAGGGCGACCCGCTGGATGCCGACATCGACGGCACCTACCAGCGCGTGGCGCGCGCGCTGGCCGATGCCGAGGCCACCGAGGAAAAGCGCGCCTACTGGTTCGAGCGGTTCGCCTGGGCGCTGCGCCGCGGCGCGATCCCGGCCGGGCGCATCACCTCCAACGCCGGCGCGCAGGAACACAAGCCGGCCACCAGCACCATCAACTGCACCGTGTCGGGCACCATCACCGATTCGATGGACGGCATTCTGGAGAAGGTCCACGAAGCCGGGCTGACCCTCAAGGCTGGCTGCGGCATCGGTTACGAGTTCAGCACGCTGCGCCCGCGCGGCGCGTTCGTGGCCGGTGCCGGCGCCTACACCTCCGGGCCGATGTCGTTCATGGATATCTTCGACAAGATGTGCTTCACCGTGTCCTCGGCCGGCGGCCGCCGCGGCGCGCAGATGGGCACCTTCGACGTGTCGCATCCGGACGTCAAAGACTTCATCCGCGCCAAGCGCGAGGACGGGCGCCTGCGCCAGTTCAACCTGTCGCTGCTGATCACCGACGGCTTCATGCAGGCGGTGGAGAACGACGCCGACTGGCCGCTGGTGTTCCCGGTGAATCGCAAGGAAGAGGCCGACATCGACCTGGCCAGCGCCACCGACGTGGTCTGGCGCGACTGGCCCACCCACAGCAACTACATCGTGCGCGACGACGGCCTGGTCGCGTGCAAGGTGTACGGGCAGATCCGCGCCCGCCACCTGTGGGACATGATCATGGTCTCCACCTACGACTACGCCGAGCCGGGCTTCATCCTGATCGACCGCGTCAACGAGATGAACAACAACTGGTGGTGCGAGAACATCCGCGCCACCAACCCCTGCGGCGAGCAGCCGCTGCCGCCGTACGGCGCCTGCCTGCTCGGCTCGATCAACCTCACCAACTTCGTGCGCGACCCGTTCACCGCGCAGGCGCGCTTCGACTGGGAGGAATACAAGGAAGTGGTGCGCGTGTTCACCCGCATGCTCGACAACGTGGTCGAGGTCAACGGCCTGCCGCTGCAGCAGCAGCGCGACGAGATCATGCGCAAGCGCCGGCACGGCATGGGCTTCCTCGGCCTGGGCTCGACCATGACCATGCTGCAGATGAAGTACGGCAGCGCCGCCTCCTGCGAATTCACCGAAGCCATCGCCCGCGAGATGGCCGTGGCCGGCTGGGAAACCGCGTTGAGCCTGGCCAAGGAAAAGGGCCCGGCGCCGATCATGCAGGAGACCTTCGCGGTCACCGCCGCGATGCTGCGCCAGCGCCCGGAAATGGCGAAGGACGGCTGGCGCGTGGGCCAGCAGATCGAAGGCAAGCTGCTGCACGCCAAGTACAGCCGCTACATGCAGCGCATCGCCGAAGTGGCGCCGGAGCTGGTGGACGAGCTGGCCGAGGTGGGCGCGCGCTTCACCCACCACAGCTCCATCGCCCCCACCGGCACCATCTCGCTGAGCCTGGCCAACAACGCCTCCAACGGCATCGAGCCCAGCTTCGCCCACCACTACAGCCGCAACGTGATCCGCGAGGGCAAGAAGTCCAAGGAGAAGGTGGACGTGTTCTCCTTCGAACTGCTGGCCTACCGCCACCTGGTCAATCCCAAGGCGATGCCGTTCGCCGAGGCCGCCGACGCGCAGCTGCCGGACTACTTCATTTCCGCCGACGACATCCACCCCAAGGAACACGTGGACGTGCAGGCGGCCGCGCAGAAGTGGGTGGACAGCTCCATCTCCAAGACCGCCAACGTCCCCACCGACTACCCCTACGAGCAGTTCAAGGACATCTACCGCTACGCCCACCAGCAGGGCCTGAAGGGCTGCACCACGTTCCGCTTCAACCCGGCCGCCTTCCAGGGCGTGCTGGTCAAGGAAGCGGACCTGGAGAACACCACCTACCGTTTCGAACTGGAAGACGGCAGCGTGGTGGAAGTGAAGGGCAACGAGCAGATCGAATACGACGGCGAACTGCACACCGCCGCCAACCTGTTCGACGCGCTGAAAGAAGGGTATTACGGCAAGTTCTGAGTCCGCGTTTCGCGTCCCTCCGCAGCGGCGCGGGGACGGGGTGGCGGCAGGGAAACGGGGCGAGCGGCTTGGCGGCTTTCCCCAACGTTTCCCTACCGCCCATCGTTTGTCGCCACATCCGGTTCCACGCTTTGCTTCAATCGGTATAGCATCGCCCGCGTTACATAAACACTGACACCCTGAGGAGGGTTTTTATGAGCAACGGTAATGGTGTGACGGCGACGCTGACGCAAGTCGCCGAGAACGTGAAAGAGACCGCCAGCAACATGGGCGAAGCGATCGCCGCCACCGCCAGCGACGCCGTCGCCAGCGTCAAGCAGACCGCCGAGAACGTGCAGAAGCGCGTGCAGGACCAGGTCGCCAAGACCCGCAAGGCGGTCAAGCAGGCCGAGAAGGCCGTGGCCAAGCGGGCGGAGAAGGCCGGCAAGTCGGTGAAGAAGACCGTCGCCAGCGCGCGCAAGAAGCTGGAAGCGGCCAAGGCCAGCGCCCAGTCCGAAGCCGCCGCGCTGACCAAGACCGGCAAGAAGACCGCCAAGAAGGCGACGGCGAAGAAGGCGCCGGCCAAGAAAGCCGCCACCAAGAAGGCGGCCACCAAGAAGGCCGCAGTGAAGAAGGCCCCGGCCAAGAAGGCGGTCGCGAAGAAGGCCGCGCCGAAGAAAGCGGCCAAGAAGGTCGCCGCGAAGAAGGCCGTGGCCAAGAAGTCGGTCGCCGCCAAGAAGACCGCGGTCAAGAAGAGCGTCGGCGCACGCAAGGCCGTCGCCAAGAAGGCAGTGAAGAAGGTCGCCAAGGCCGCCAAGAAGAGCACCGCCAAGGTTGCCAAGAAGACCGCCGCGGTGAAGAAGACCGCCGTGCGCAAGAGCGCCGGCAAGAAGGCTGCGGCCACCCGCGCCAGGAAGTAAGCCGTCCCACGCTGCATCCCCTCTCCCGTGCGCGGGAGAGGGGCAGGGCGCGGGACGCGCCCCCCAACACGACACGCACATCAGGAACGCATCATGGCCGTCAAGATCGACAAGAAAATCAAGGGCTACGCCGTCGTCACCGCCGAAGACAAGGCGCGCGAAGCGGCGCCACCGGTGCCCGCCGCGTCGATCGACCGCGCCACCGCCGAGGCCGAAGTGCCGGTGGACAACATCATCCACATGCACGAGCGCATCGAGCGCCCGGACGTGCTGATCGGCAGCACCTACAAGATCAAATCGCCGTTGGTGGAACACGCCATGTACGTGACCCTCAACGACATCGTGCTCAACGCCGGCACCGAGCACGAACTGCGCCGCCCGTTCGAGATCTTCGTCAACTCCAAGTCCATGGAACACTTCCAGTGGATCGTGGCGCTGACCCGCATCATGTCCGCCGTGTTCCGCAAGGGCGGCGACGTCACCTTCCTGGTCGACGAAATGAAGGCCGTGTTCGACCCCAAGGGCGGCTACTTCAAGGCCGGCGGCGTGTACATGCCCTCCCTGGTCGCCGAACTGGGCAGCATCGTCGAAGAGCACATGAAGTCCATCGGCCTGCTGCACGACCCGGAGATGAGCGACCACCAGCGCGCGCTGATCAACGAAAAGCGCAAGCAGTACGAAGAGCGCTCAAAAAAAAACAGTGAAGTAGGCAAGGCTGTTCCTTCTCCTGCGGGAGAAGGTGCCCGCAGGGCGGATGAGGGTACGGTTTCAAGCGACTCCACCGCCGACCACGAAGAAGACATCGCCGTCACCGGCGACGGCGCGAGCTTCCCGCCGTCGGCCACGATGTGCCACAAGTGCAACACCAAGGCCCTGGTGATCATGGACGGGTGTGCTACTTGTTTGAATTGTGGGTATTCGAAGTGCGGGTAAAAGGACACATATGATGTCTCCAAAGGTATCTGTGCGGATAGGCATAAGCTGATACTTGGATAAGCATAAGCTGCTAGTCGGACAGGCATAAGCTGCTAGTGGGATTTACTGATGCACTACTCTGGAGCGCTGGCCGTCAGAGATTCATCTTCTGTAGTAGTTTTTCTGAAAAATTAAAAAGGGGGCTCTTCATGAGCCCCCTTTTTTTGTTTCATGCTGACCCCGGCCTCGTAGTACGCTGGGCCGCGCGGTAGCTCGATACAGAAAATTTATCGGGGGGTAGGGAAGGGCTCCTTACGACCCAAAGCGGACATCCGCACTTCTACCGGCGCGAGCTTGTGGAGGTCGCCGCGCCTACCGCTGGGTCCGGTTATGCGCTGACTTGTTAGCCGGGCCCCGTCGCCCTAATATCGGCCTGTATCAGGGGAAAGCTCACCGTTCGGTACTTTGTGGATAAGTCGTATAACCGGGCCCAGGATTCCTCCATATCCTACGGTAAGGCAGGGTGCTCAGTCGGGAATTACACCGGTAATGAGCCCACCGTAGTGGCACTGATTCTGGTTCTTGATCACGTTGAAGCGATCGGGAAAGGCTTCTCGCCAGAACGCCGCTAGTTTCTCCCAGCGCGCGTTAGACGCTACCCTGAGAGAGTCGTCCGGCGCGTCGGTCGGTACCTGCTTGATCACCTTGGTGTACCAGATCGGCACGAATTCGATGCCCGATCCGCGCAAGGCGAGGTCCATGTTTGTGATGTTATTTTCACCATCGTCGGCCATGATGATGCGCTTGTATTCCGGGCGGAAGCCGTACTCTTTTCCCAGGCGGCGCAATAGATCACGCAGCGCCAGACCTTTATTCGCTCCGTTGGTCATGAATAGGCCGTGATGGTAACTCATGTCGACCGTGCGATCCCCGATCGTGATGGTGTACATCCAGCCCATGTCGGTGCCTGCCAAGTGCGGCGGTAACGCGTAGCCGGGCATCTTCTCATCACGGCGTTGGGTCAGTTCGCGCTCGGTGGCGCCACGCGACACCGGGGAGCGTGACGTAATCAGGATTTTATCCGTCTCGATGGAGTTGAAGATGGCGACAGCATCGGCTTGGGTGAAATTTTGTCGCGCCGCCTCCTGATTCAGAGCGATGACGTCAAACGTGCATGGCACATACCCGGGCGGCCGAGTGCCCTTCGGCGCCGCCTTGGCCATCCGATATTGCCATTCGTACCAGGAGTCGGAGCCGAAGAACTCCGGCTCCGTGAGCAGGGTGTCGTCGATATCAAAGACCACGAGGGTCTTCACGTTCGACGACTCCAAAGCCGAGATCACGTCGCGCAAATCCTCATGGCGAGCGTACTTGGACGCCGGCGCCGACTCCAGGCGCCGGAGGGTGATGGACGGTGGCGACGCATCTGCTTCCACGTTGCGATAGCTGGGAATCGCTGCGTCCGTCCCCAACTTCATTGCCGCGGGGGGATCGGTGGCGTAAACCAATGTCGGAGCGACGGCCACACTGAGGCCGGCCAGGAAAACCATTATTTGGGTACGCATGTCGCACTCCTCGTGGTGGATTCAGGTTCAGCCGCTCTTGCGCGCCTTTGCGGCAGCGCTGCGCTTCTTGCGAGCCTCGTCCTCAGGTACGACGCCGCTACGTCCTTATCCATTGATAGGTGATCCGCACGTCCACGCCGCGTTTGAGCGTGAGCGGCGCCGGCTGGTATGTGAATTCGTAGGCGCACACCCGCAGGCTTTGCACTCGGAGCTCGACCACAGCTTTGAAAGGGCTGGTCGCGGGATTTGAATTCCTGGCCCGGGGTGAAGTTGCTCACCACGTCCTTGAAGTATTTGATGCCTTCCAGCCAGCGCGCTGGCTGGTTGCTGCCCTTGACGCGCTGTTTGACGGCGAAGCCGCGAAAGTCCTTGCGAGCGGACTCAGCCAAGTCCATGGTCATGAGGGCAACTTGGGCACCCGCCATGGCGCGAACTCGTAGCGGGCCATCGGACTTGGTGTCGGTGCGCATCGGCAACTCCCGGCGTAGGAAAGCTGGCTTGCACGGACCGGCCGGTCAGCGCGGCAAATCAAAGCACTGCGATCTCGAGCCGGACCGGCTTGCCGCGGCGAACTGCCTCCGCCGCGCTTCCCTTACGCCTAACGCGTCGTGCTGCCTCTGGCAAGGGTGATCACACACGCCGGTAACGCCCCCTCCCAGCGCCATAAACGTACTAGGTGCTTCGTGACGGCCAACGACTCTGGCCACTACCACACTAAACCGCCACCGCAACGACGCACCCGATGGCGATCTAGCCTGAGTCAGCTGGCGCTATCCGTTACTCTTCAATCTGGTCACGATTCGAACTGATCCTTATCTGGACGCTTGATGGTTCGACGAGTTCTCATGCCCGCCTACGACCCAAAACGGCCGCAGAAACTTGCCGTCCAACTCTCTAGGTGCGTCTGAAACTGCCACTCCCAGCGTTGACATCGCCGCCTGCGAATCCCAATATTCGATCGAAGCTAGGGGTGAGTGCTACGGGACCATGCGCTGCAGAATGCGCGTGATTTTCGCGCACTCTAGAGCGGGACAGTAGCGTAGAGAATCACCATGATCAAGTACTTCAAGAAGAATGCCCTGGTGACAGCGGTCGGCGAGTTCGCCTACGAGGGAAACATCGGCGAGGGGGGCAACGCCAAGGTGCTTGCCTTCAAGAAAGGCAACCTGAAGTACGCCGTCAAGTTCCTGTCGCAACAGCGCGCCGGTCCCTTGGCTCGTTTCCGGGATGAGTACTTTTGCGCTGCGCAAATTCCTAGTCACGTCAACGTATCACAAGCCTATCACCTTGACCGGACGCACATTGAGGGGGCTGACTATTCCTTGATCGTGATGAAGCGTTACCAGGCGAGCTTGCATGCGCTCGGAAGCATTGTTGCCGAGAGTGATTCCATTAAGGCAGATTACGGATGGAAGCTGCTGCGGGCTCTTCGCGCCGGCATTGAGCACCTGCACGAGCATGGCATTGTTCATCGCGACATCAAGCCGCAGAACATTTTTTTCGATCAGCAGAAAGATACGTTCGTGGTTGGCGACTTGGGCATAGCCCACTTTGCTGATGATCTGTACGCGCGTGAGGCCAAGACTGAAGGATCAGAACGGCTAGCAAATTTTGCTTGCTGCGCCCCGGAACAACTGAATCCTAAGACGCCTGCCGCACCGACGATGGATGTTTTCGCCCTTGGCCAGGTTTTGAATTGGTATGTCCGCGGCTCATTTGTTCGTGGCGGCGGGCGCCAGGCTTATTTGGGCCCGCATAAGGAGTTGGAGCTCCTCGACAAGATCATCGACAACTGCATTCAGGATGATCCCAAGCGCCGCTTCCAGAGCATGGGTGATCTAGGAGAATTCGAATATCGGGCACGAAACCCAGCTCGGGATGTCTGGAAACCTATCAGGGATTTGGACGAGGCTTTTAGGGAGTCGATTCCGCGAATTCCCGAAGTTTATGAAACGAGCGATCAAGCAACTATCAATCGGTTCCTTACGAAATTTTCTAACCGGTGCGATCCCAAAGAATTCTGGTATGTGCTATCCGACGGCGGGGATAACGAATTGGGGGCGTTCTCCAGGTTGGAAAGTGGTCGCTGGCTGCTGCACAGGATTTACGAGTGCTGCGTCGAGAAGCTGATTTGCTATAAATATCCTGGTGAATGGCAAAGCTTTTTTGTACTGCTACTCGCGGCGGACGATCCGTTCGAGGTGACAGACCCCGATGGCCAGATAACGCCGCGCCCCAAAATGACGAATTGGCACCAAGACGCGGCAACGTTTTACGAGGGACGCTACATGGAAGTGGCGGATGCCCGTAACGGCTACTTCCTGCATGGTGACGAGATGTTCAGTGTCGACTTCGCCAAGGCCCAGGAACGTCATCGCTTTCTCCATCGTGACGCCCTCATGATTTTTCCAGCAGGTGCGGGGGCTGTAGGCTCACTTGACCGGACGCCCAGTCAGACCTTCCTGCATGAAGTTGCCACAGCCGGCACTACGGATAAGGCCAGGATCCGCGCCTTCATTGAGTCTAATCTAAGCTCCACCAATCCCGAGATCATCGAGCGGTTGTGACACGGCCTCACTCGCCGCAAAGCCCGTTCTCGCTCGTAGGTCCCCACACAATAAAATCGATAGCTCAGAAGTACTGCGGCTCTTGCTCGTCGTCGTTGACCCGGATCAGTGCACCACTTGGATTTCTCATCACATCATTCTCGGGTACCCGTTCACGTGCTAGAGCAGTCGGTCTCGTGATTCATCGGGAAGGATCGTGCAAAGCTGGAGCCTCCCGCACAATGACCGCTCCTGGCCGAAAGCGGACAGTGAAGTGCCCCGGTCAGAACAAGCTGGTTGCGCCTGGAGCGGGCCGCTACATGCCAGCTCTTCCGTAACCATCTGGCTAAGGGTGCAAAGGGGTATTGGGTGATAGCATTGACCCTGTCGGTGTAAGCGAAATCTAGAACATGCTGCCTCTGCCGTTGCGTCCCGTTAGCTCGTACCCGGGTAGCCCTTCTACGAGGACCGCGAGGGTGCCTTTGAACGCCGATGGACAAGACCAATCGGTGAAGGAAGTCTTCAAGTAGCCCGCCCGCCAGAGTTTGAGCGCTGCGTTATCCAACCTACCATTGCCTTGACATGCATGCAGCTTGTTTGTATCTAGTTTACCAGCCGGTGCGCGTGGCGCAGGCGCTAGGGAAATAGGATGACGACCAAATTTTATCTCGATGCCATCGGTCAGATGGATCATCTCCTCCAAGGTTTGGAAACGGTCGATCAAATCGGCATGGTGCTAAGGCTTCATCTTCAAATTGAGCAAAGTTTGGAGGTGTATTTAAAGGGGATGTTGACTGATGACATGCTAGAAGTTTTTAAGATCCCGCAAAATTTCTCACATAAGGTGATGCTTGCCACGGCTCTAGGTTTCCCAAAGGAACTCGCTATCGCATCCTTGGCCATGAATTCTTTGCGGAACAAGTTTGCACACGAGGCCGGAAAGACGCTGACACCTCAGGATGTAAAGCTGCTCGAACAAAAGTACGAGGCAGCTAGAATCGTCGTCGATCCAACTCTTTACGCTATGCAGGGATCGGCCATACGGGTTACTGCCCTTTCTGAGGACAAATTTGAGTACGGTGCGGCGGGTGCGGAGTGGGACCTGAAGATGGTCGCCGGCGCATTGAGCGGACTGATGCTGCGGTACCTTCTAAGCTTGAACTCACATCACGCGGCGAACGCTATCGTGGCGAACGAGGGTGGCCCTAATTACTGACCGCAATGCATGATCTGCGCTTGGCACGGCTGGCACTAGCAACAGGCTTCCTTTCATCGCGCCCACTCCCTGCCTCTGGAGTCGTCCCCAAGAGCGCGTCCTGCAACCGACGTGGCTGCCTGAGCGGACGCTACCCCTCATTCGGTGTCTAGCCAATTCACCCAGGCCTTCCCCCTAGATCAGGCGCTAGCCCAAGGCCTAATGGGACTAGCACTGATCCACGAGTTGACCGCTGCGGTGATGCTAGGAACCTAGCAAATTACTGAAGTGGCTGGCCCAAGGCAAGCGCACTCACTGGGTGGTCGCTTGCTTAGAAATGCCACGGTTACTCTGTTCGCCAATTCATCTGCCACACATCTCGCTAGGTTTGGACCGTAATGAAGCATGCGCGCAAAGATCGGGGAGCTTGTTACACTGCTCAAATTAATTTTCCGGCATCTGACTTCAAGGCTGGGGTAGCTTGTGTTGCTCCAATAGCGCGGAGAGAGCAGCGGGAGACATTAGATGAGTTGCCAAGATTGCATTGAAAAATCACTTTGAACTTCCCTTCGCAGCAGTGCTATTGGCAGGCAGGAACGGTGTGGGTCCTGCGTGACCGGCGAACAGTGGTGAGCAAGGAGAGAACCCATGAAGAGAGTGCTGACTGTCGGTATGGAGTACACCGGTAACCCGATCGAAGGAGTGGAGTTCGAGCAACTCGGACTTTGCCGTTCAGACATCGATGAGGCCAGAGCTGCGTATCCGCTCTATGAATATGACGTCATCGTTATCAGTCCACAAAGCTATAGCCACTTCCTCTTCGGCAAAGAGGGCGCGCACTCTGGCTCAGATCAGGAGCTCTTGGACTTGAAGACGGACTATAGAGAGCACGATCTCGACACCGTCTTTGACAGTGCTGACCGCCAGAATGAGTTGGAAGCAGCATTGGCCGCGGGTGCGACAGTGGTCTGGTGCATGGCTGAACCAAGAAGGATGAACTTCTTCGGCTATCGAGAGACAAGCCTGGGATACCTGGCGCCGGCGATGACGGCCGCGATCCGGCGTAGCGGGCAGATCCTCAAGAAGGGCAGAAGAGTGGGCTTCATCGATCCCGATACGCCCTTCGCCGCCTACTTCGAAAACCTGTCCGCTGTCGGTGGCTGGGGGATCGCTCTTGAGCACGATGAGCCGGGCTTGAGCACGATTGCAGCGACCCCGGAGGGCTACCAACTTGGGGCTAAAGTTGAAATTGGTGCAACCACGGGCTGGCTAATAACTCCGCCCTTGACGCAGGAGGCGACCAACCATCTCATTCTAGGCGCCCTCGCTGTGAGCAAGGCCGAGCCAGACGCTCCTAGGTATCACGGGATATTCCTTAGCCATACCAGTGTCGACAAGCCGTTCGTCAGGAAGCTCAGACGTGATCTGATGGCTCGTGGTGTGCCAAAGGTCTGGTTGGATGAAGCCGAGATTCAAGTGGGTGACTCGTTGATCGCAAAGATTGATGAGGGAATGGCAATGAGCCGATACGTCGGTGTAGTTCTATCGCATAAGTCGATCGATGCACCCTGGGTCAAGAAGGAACTTGATGTGGCAATGAACCGGGAGATCAGTAGCGGCGAGGTGGTCGTCCTGCCCATGCTCTACGAAGAATGCGATATCCCGACTTTCCTGAGAGGGAAGCTCTACGCCGACTTCTCCAGCGAGGAAAAGTATGTCGAAGGATTGGAGAAGCTGTTGCGGAGGCTGAAGATATGATGAGTAGCTCATTCGCCGGGAGGCCGTCCGCGCAGCTAATAGACGCAATGGAGGGGATTTGGGAGCTCCCCGATTCTTCCTGGAAGAATCTGACAGAGACTCCCCTTTACGCCCAACTATTGGATGCGATTGCACCCAACTGTGCTGAGGTGCGCAAGATGTTCGGCGGCATATCCATGTCCAGTGCGCTGGCTGGCCTTGGTCTGCCATGCGGACTGCCTGCTTCCAAGAAGCACTTGGCCATGCCGGCAAGGGATGCTGCGGATCGACTGCAGGCCGCGCTTGAAGCAACGAGCTTTGCGCGGTTCCATCTGATGCCTCTCGATCTTGCAGATGGCCTTCCAGGTGCACACTTCGGCAATGCGATGGTCGGTCGACTGACCATGGCTGAGCTTCGCGAGCTTGTTGACCTTGATCGGATGGAGAGAATTCATCCGGAGGGAAGCTTTGATCTTTACGAATTCTCCCAGTTCCATTGGCTGGTAGTGCGGGAGGAAGTGCCGATCGCTCGTGGCCCTGGAGGTCGTGAACTATTTCGATTCTCGTTCGATCCGCAGGAGGACTATGGGCGCATCGAGCCCCACCGGGGCAGGTATCCAGAGGCCGTTGAGACTGCACTGTTCTGGCTAGCGCTGGCACCCTGGGAAATCTGGGCAGATGCGCCGCACATCGAATGGCGCGGGATGCAGATTCCTTGGTTGTACTCGGTGGACCATGATCTGTTCTCCATCATGAAGCGGCCGCCCAGCTCGGATACCCTCACTTGGGAGGATCGGATCGCCCATGAGGCAGACGGTCGCCCGGTCGAAATTTCCCAGCCCGTCGCGATGTGGCTCTCAGATGGGTCGGCAGACGCGCTTACCGAACATTTCGCTGGCCGCCTTCAGGCTATCTCACAGCTCCCTCAGCTGCAGCTGTTCCAAACGCCCGTAGCCCATTTTTTCACCCGTGCCTTCCTGGCTGATGGCATCGACGAGTTCATGGCTCATCTGCTTGCCATCGAGGCGGCGCTCGGCTTGCCGGGCGACTACAAGCGTAAGTCCAGCTCGGGGGTGAGCACTCACGGTGGGCTTGGGGCGACGGAAAGGATGTGCGCCCGCTTGGCGGCGCTGCTTGATGTACAGGCAGCGTCCGACTACAGGAATCTGTTCGAGCTGCGCAGCAAGTTCCTGCACGGCAGATCGATGCAGGCGATCCCAGCCGGTCTCCGAATTCGGGCCCGCACGCTTGCCAGGCGCGTAGTAGACGGCTTGGTGATGGCAAACCAGGCCAATCTGACGCTGGGGCGGGACGCCTTCCTGGATGATCTGCTAGATCAGGGAGTACTTCTCGTCCAGCCGCGGACACAACGCGCATAGTTCACCCGCTGGGCTACGCATCGGGCAAGGGCGTGCGGCGGCAACGCCGAGAGCCTCCGTCTCCTGAACGGCCACCAGCCCCGAATGCTGGGGCACCTTCGGCTAACCGGGATTACACGATACGTTTCGGCGTACGTTGGACCCATCGACGAAGTTGATCTCCCCCCTGGACTTTGTAGGTCTTCCTGGACAGCTTTGGCCAGAGCACGTGGAGGGCAACCAATACGCAGGCATGCATGATGGCGGGGCGTTCATCGCCCGGGAAAGGGACCCCAGAAGAGCGATGCGCAGATAGCACACCTGCTGGCGTGGAGCAGCTGGGCCAGCGCTTCACTCACCGGCCCACAGGGTCAAGCTGCCCTCGCGCCAGACCTACGGGATATGCCTGGCGTAGCTGCGGATATCAAGCATCGGAACTGTCCCGAGCTCCTGCAACCTAGCCATCAGCTCGAGCAGGAAGCGAGTTGCTGCGCGCGATCCAGGCTGGCCTTCCAGCGCGCCCTCATTGCTCATGAAGAATGTTCCGGCATCTGCGATGCAGCCCATATCGAGCTGTGCATCCCCACCTCTGGCATGAACATGGTGGGCCAAGGTCTCTCCCAGCGGAGGCTTCCAGGGGCAACTCAATGAGAGCAGGCCGGCCAGGATACGGCCCGGCTCCTTGGCCGGCTTGGGGCCGTCGACCGTAGGCACTGGCATGCTGGTCCTGGTCAGCCTCCTTACACTCTCCGCCTTGCTCTGCGCATAGCTCATAGTTTCTGCGTTGGTCTCTTGTTTGGCCTCGAAGACCGCATAGACACTTTCCGCAGGGACGTAATGCACTCCTTGGTAGCTGAATACCAATGGGGAGTATTGGCGATCGTGTATGACCACATCGATCTGCTGGCTGAAGTTCCCTTCGCTATCTACCACGTGCGCCTTGCTCACCACGTAGCGCTTGGGCAAGTAGCTGCTCAGCAGGTTGATCCAGACCTGCTCACTGGCATCACCCTTGTCGGTGGGGTGGTGCAACGCCGAGCGGGCAGTTCTCAGTTCCGCCTCCACCTGCTCGTGCAGGTGATCCAGAAGATTGGGAAGCGATGGCTGTGTCATTGGACGATGCTGCCCCATGTTTGCTGCGCAAGTGCGAATTGCGCTGTGCGCTCGATCGCAAGCTTGTCTGCGAGCGTAAGGTCGTCTGAGATCACGTTGCTTCCATTGGCAGGATCAATGATTCGAGCAGACGCGAAATTGTTGGCCAAGAAGTGCAGAACGGCCCGAACGCGCTCGGCCAGGCTCCCGGAAAAGTTCAGCTGCAGGGCCCTGATCACCACGAGCTCGAGGTAGACCGATGGGAAGTCCAGCCTATTCTGATCTCGCCAGAGCTTGATGATTCTCGTCTCAGCCTGCTTGCCGGCCGCACGAACTACGTCAATGTGAGTTTGAACGTTGGTCTTGGTCCATGTATCCGCCCGGCTGCGATAGAGACTATGGTCCGTAGTGAGCGGCGTTTGCTGCTTCCCGGGGATGAGATCCACATCAATCAGACCCACGCGGATGCCCAGGGACACGTCTTGCTTACGGACGGTGTAGCCTACATTTGTCAGAGCCCTGAAGAGCGTCAGGTAGATTTCCCTGAGGCTATTGGGAGTGGACGGAAGCAAGGAGATGAAGATATCCACGTCGGTGCCGCTCGCGTTCGCCGTGCCCTTCGCGAAGGATCCGCTTGGGGATACAGACTGTATGAAGTGAGCGCCCCAGGCATTGATCACCGGCGTCAGCGTTGCCTTCGCTAACAATGCGGGGGAAAAGAAGGAGGTATCGACGGCCTCCCGCGCGAGAATTGCATTCAGGTACTGGTCGCCAGTCAAGTCCGATCTCCGTATCGTGTTCCCTCATTGTACGGCCCCACACATCGACCCGATCCATCTGCTCCCATGGCCGATCCTCCCAATGCGTGCTCCGCGCCGTTGGTGGTGAAACGATCAGCGGAAACACATCTCATTTGGGTGCGCTTGGCGGAGGCACTCTTCTGGAAGACATCGCGTTCGGCGTGATGCCGGTCAGATTGACTGAGCCGACAGTCACGGCGATGACGCCGTCAAACTAATTGAAGAATATTTCTTGGCCAACGATATATTCGAATTGCGGCCGGCAGCTTTACGACGTGCAGTTCGATGCCTGGCGCCGTTTGAGAAGGTAGCCCCAAAGTGGATTGAATGGATTTGGTGTTGTACGACGAAGACGCTGCGCCGGCGCAATTCCGATAAACTCTTGGCCTCCGGGATAAGACCCATCTTCCTAACAGGCGATTAGCTTAATGAGTAAGAAAACTCTGGAGTCGATTTTTTCTGCCAAGGCCAAGATTGTAGAGGAACTCCGTAAGCTGGAAGAGCGGGAAGCGGCGCTCCGCCAAGAACAGGCCGCCGCGGCTGTCGCGGAAATCGCGGGCCTGCTGAGCCTATACGGCGAGTACTTCACTCCGAAGCAGAAGGCCGAACTGGCGGTGGCCATTGGCGCCAACAGCCCGGGCCGTGGCCGCAAGGCCGCTCCCACCCAGGCCAGGAAGGAAGTCGCCCCCAAGTATTGGCTGCCGCATACGCATGAGACATGGAGCGGCCGGGGTCGTCCCCCGCGTGCCTTCACGGCGTGGGAGGGCACCGCTGCCTACAAGCATTGGAAGGCCAATCACCCGGACGAGAAGTTCCCGAAGTATCCGGGCTAGGCGCTGTCCCCTTTGCAGGACCTCAGTAGAGCGCAAGCTCATGAGACATCTGTGGGCTTGGCGGGGCCGTGGGCATTGCTACAGGGAATGAATGAACGCTACTTTTTTGGTCACCTATTTTTTATCGTTAGCCATTTCTTTGGGTTGGTTTTTCATGGCTTGGCGGAAAGGGCGCGCGATCGTTCCTTCTATATTTCTAGCCATGGGCATGATTTTTGGTGTTGTTCTGGTGAGGCTGGCTGCTCGAGGCGTTCCTGCTTTGTGCTCATCTGAGCAGTGCGCATCGAGGGTTGTGCGAGTTCTTGATTTTTCTAGTTACGTGATGATGGCTTTTGTGGTCATTACTGTCGCTTTGCTTTTTGTGGCTGTAAAGAAAAGAGTTTGACTCGTTGGTAGAAGTGC
The DNA here is from genome assembly GCF_041245805.1 of Xanthomonas sp. DAR 34887. NCBI lineage: Bacteria > Pseudomonadati > Pseudomonadota > Gammaproteobacteria > Lysobacterales > Lysobacteraceae > Xanthomonas > Xanthomonas tesorieronis. The sequence goes on along the minus strand of NZ_CP162490.1, from coordinate 4,875,630 downwards.
TGCTGGCGTGCGGAGTTCTCTGACGCCGCAATGGGCAGCTGGCTGATCGATCTCCCATGTCAACGATGGCAATCTGTCTCCGTCGTCCAGGCCACTTCACCCACCATGGTTGGGGGACGGGGGCTAGAACCTCCACTCAAGCGCCGACGATCAAAGGCCTCGCATGCGAGGCCTTTGCTTTTTGCCCTTGAGGTTCCTGGAACAGGCAGGGGCGGCTCGGGAAGGCCGGCGGCCGGAAGACATCTGTCTATCCTCGTAGCCGCTTTGAGCGGCCCTGGGGCTGGCGCTTGCGCGCCCATCTGGTCAGCAGTAGCGTTTTCCCCGGGCGCCGAGTCCCGTCTGCCGATCGGCTCCGCGGCGGGCCAACCACTGCCCTTGATCAACGACGAAGCCGCCAGCTTGCAGTCCGGGCAAGCAGCAGTGCCGGGACGTTTGAACTCTTCGCTCCTGAATCGGTGACTACCTGGATGTTCTAGCCCACAGCTGGGAAGCCCCAGTTGGACTGGGGCCTGGGGCGAAGCCGTATTGTGCCGCCGCGCGATCAGCTGAGATCGCAGTTGCTCGGCAGCGCCCACCAGGTGGGAGCATCGATGGACTTGAACTCAGGGAGCTGTGGAGGCTGATCACCCACCTGCGCAACCAGGGTGAGTACCGGTAGGCAGGCGCGCCTCTGAGCGGGGCAGCGCCATTGTCGCCCCGAAGGAAGCGGCCTGATCGTTAGGACGCTAGTCCGGCTGCGAGCTGGCCCGCTTCCTCTGGCGACGAGCTAGACGGAGCATTGCCATGGGACTCACCGTCGGCGCGGGAACCAGATGGGTGAGCTCTTCCTCCAGGCCTAGGGCCTTCAGGACGCTGGCCAGGGTGTGCAGCGTTGATCCACCCCCGGCCTCCAGTTGAACCAGGGCCCGCCGAGAAATGGCCGCTTTGTCAGCCAGATACGCTTGGGTGAGGTTGGCGTCCAGGCGGCGTGCTCGGATCCGCCGCCCCAGGTCCTCGACGATCTCAGTAGGCGTCTGTACGGGCAGTTTGCTCATATGTGCGCAAAAACGCTCATTGCGAGAAGAAACAGGCGTTACGCGCGCATTTGCGCGCATTAGCCACATGGGCGAACCCTCGCGCCGCCAACGATGTTCGGGTGAAGGCGAGCATCGGGAACGGTCTCTCTAGGTGCATTGTCGGATCATGGAACAAAGAATTGCCCATCTCAAACCGCATGCCTGGGTCCCCAGCCGCTTCTAAATTCGCACCTGGCAGCTAAGCGGAGCTGTGACAGGCTATTGGCTGCCCACTGGCGATCAGCACCGATGGGCCTTAAGGCCCATGCCTTTCAACGCCTTTGATCTGCCGATGCTCCAAATCCCTGGTTCTCCATTGCCTGCATCGCGGTCAAGGCCAGCTTGCCGTTGAGTCGGCGTGGATAGAGCGACTGCAATCTATTGCTTTTGTTTGGCCTATCCAAAGACGTTGAAAGGCATGGCCTTAAGACCCTTCTCTCTATAACGTATGCATACACAGCGAGAAGCGATGTTTCAAATTATTTGCTATTGGCGACGCTGCGGATGCCTTGAGTGCAGCCATTTAGTTAACGATAGATGATCTACCTCCTTGGCTGTTTCTTCTTGGAGGTTCTACGGCGCTCGGATGCTGCCTTCGATGTGGCCGCCCTCATCTCACGCTGAAAGTGCTCTGCCATAGCTGCCGTTTGGTCATAAATCCCCGGCTTTCCGCCTCTCAATTTTTTAAAGAGCCGCTGGATCGTAGGAGAAATTCCAAGCTTGCGATGCATCATGAAATAACGCACCTGCTTGGAGGAAACATAGGAAGCGAAGCCTGCAAAGAAAATGCAGAACTGGATCCAGAGAGAGGCCCCAGCAGGGACATCACCCGAATAGATGTGTATCAGCGACCAGCTAGATGTAAGAAGCAATGCTGCTGGGGGTGTCATGAGGAACAAGCGTCGCGCGATACTTAGCTTGAGAATTCCCGCAGGATCTTTTGCTCTAGCTAGGGAGTCGATCGCATAGATGAACAACGGTATTCCCAGGCAAGCGATGTCAATGTTGGAGAGCGAGTAGGTAGGCTTGGCCAAGGTGAAAATTATGATGAGAATTGCTGCAAAGGCCAGGAGCGAAAACAGATCCGAATGGAGTTCCTGATAAAATTTTCTGAGGAATTCATTGTTCTTTCTGTAATGAGAATTGAGGAGGTCGATCAAGTAGATCGTCGACACGCCCCAGAAGACATCTATGAGAGCCACGAACGGAACCGCGACGGTTAGCGGCCAGTCATTGCCGAGCAGGTACGGGACCATGGTGATCCACCCCCAAATCAGCGATCCAATCAAAATCAGTATAAGGAATATATGCATGCTGAGATTCCTGAAATATTTATAATATAACGGCCAATTCCTTGCGAACTTAAGGGTCTTTGTAGCGGCGAAATTTTCGCGCTGATCGAAGATAAGCAACTGCCTTTATCTTGGCCCGCGATCACGCCAAGTTATACCCACTGAATCCATCGGAAGAGACCTTCGTACATAGCCTCGCTTCAAGGCGTATCCATACCGGGGCCATCGTGCCGGTCAGAAGTTCCAGTGGGCGCTCGGGATGAGGTGAACCTGGCTGGTGGCTCAGCTGCAGTGTTGGTCTCAGTTCAAGGCAGCTCATGGAGGCGAACTGTCGAGTAGTCGCATGCGCGATACGCCTTCGGCGACCATGCGATTGCTGATCAGCTGGCCGGCAGGCACACGTCTGCAGATCAAAGACTAATGTGCTTCACTTCATCAGTCCGGCGGCGTAGTTCGAGTTGTCTGGCCCAGAGCCGGAGTGCAAGGAGCAAGCGGAGCAGCACGTTCGGCGGATCGAGTGCCTTCGTTGAGATAAGCTCTTGACAGGCGCCGCCACTGTAGATGTACTATTGCTGAACGCGTTGAGTGCGTCCAACCGCTAACTGCAGGGAAGATATGGATATCTCCGATAGGAAAGGTTTGTCTGCTTCGGGTCTACCTAGCGCCCGTGGGCGCCTTCGAAGGACATCAATTTTAGCGCTCCTGCTTGCAATTGCTCCTATAAGGGTATTTGCGCAGGACGGCCTCTTTGATTATCAAGAGTATGAAAAGCGAGTGAAGTCGGCACAAGGCCTGACCGCTATTTCAGCCGACGCGGTTTTTGGTGATCGTACATCAAGCTTCGACGGCAGTACCGACTTCTACGTGGAAGATGTCTCATTGCCCGGCAATTTCGATCTGCCGGTGAGCGTGGCACGTCGCTTTGGTGTGGAATCAGTTAATCGAGCAATCAATGGAAGCGAAGCCACTGGCCTCACACTGTTTGACGACTGGGAAATTGAAGTTCCCCACCTGTCCGGTGTCTGGACCAATGCGACAGGATGGGTCACAAGCACGGGTGGAGCATTAACGACACAACGATGCACTGCCAATACTGCACCACTTGTTATTGATGGCCATGGTTACGACAACATAGGCTTCGGTATTGATGTGAAATGGGTCAAGGGTGCGAGTGAACAGCTCTTGGTCCCAGATGATTTAAACTACGCGAGTGCTCCTGGGCTTGAGGATCCTAAGTGGATTACGACTTCTAAAGCGCGTTTTACGTGTTTATCTTCAACCCGCAACGGCTATCCCGGCGAAGGCTTTATCGGATACACGCCCGATGGGAAAAAATATTTCTTCGACTGGGGCGTAGAGAAACCTTACGCTGTTGCTAAGTACAGCGATGGCGCTGCATCTCGTATCGTCAATCGCAAACGCGTATATCTACTTGCATCACGCATTGAAGACCGATTTGGAAACTGGGTTACTTATAGCTATACCGGTTATCGCCTCAATAGCATCGAAGCTAGTGACGGACGCCTGATCACTTTGACATACGATGGACAGGGAAGGGTTAAGACGGTAAGTGCGAATGGTCGCGTGTGGAACTATGCCTATGCCGAGGCTACAAATAGCAACGACGCCGGATTAGCCAAAGTCACATTGCCAGATGGTTCTTCTTGGGCTTATAGCCATTCTGGCCGTCTGCAGTCACGTGCGCCATACCGAAACGCAGAGGATAGTGGGGTGTGCTCCAATGCGGTCGGTTCTGCGCGTCCGCCAACCCAGATGGTCGTCAATGCACCGACCGGGGCCAAGGGCGTATTCGATTTCGAGATGACTCTGTTCATACGAAACCCCGAAGCTTGCGAGGGGCCACAACCACCCTACTACGACATGTGGTCACTGAAACGACGGACGATTACCGGACCAGGGCTGTCTACTATGGTGACTAGCTGGGCCTATGACGCGCGGCCAGCAGGTGATACTGCGCGTGGACGCTGGGTCAGTCGCCTGCAGCCGGACGGCGTTGAAGTTCGCGAACGTTTTAGCGTTGATCCCAGGCTCGATGAGCGCAAACTGTTGCAGAGGCAGGTCCTGAACTCGAGCAGGCAGGTCATGCGAGACGAACAGTGGACCTATGTCTTTGGATCTGATGACGGTCCCTTCCCTAAGCGCATTGGCCGTTCTCTTGCAATTATGGGAGGTCAGCTACTTGACGGGACGCTGAGTGCGTTGAGCGAAAGTACAATCTATCAAGACGGTGACACCTATCGTTCAAGCTTCTCTGGTTTCGATCGCTACGCACGAGCCACGAGTATATCTCGGACGGGCCCATCTGGAACGCGCTCGGAGCAGCGCGATTACCACAACAGCGCCACGCCCTGGGTGGTAGATCAGATCCTTAAGGTCACTGAGCCCAGCACCGGAAAAATAACATACCAATACAGTTACGACGCACTGGCGAAGCCCATCGCCGTCTGGCGTGCTGGCAAGTTGCAGCAAGAGGTGGACTATGCAGCTGACGGTAATATCGCGCGAGTGCGCGATGGCTTGGCCAGGGAAACGCGGATAGAGAATTGGTACAGGGGCGTGCCAAGGTTGGTCACAAATCCGGATGGCACTACCAATCGCATGACTGTTGATGACAACGGATGGATTACGTCCACTACCGATGAACTGGGCTTGATCACTGGCTATTCGTATGACTCTATGGGTCGAGTGCATGAAGTGCAGCCTCCGATTGACGATAACCAATGGCAGAAGACTGTCATAAACTTTAGTCAAACGAACGCGGAGGAGTATGGGCTGCCGGGTGGACACTGGCGCACCGACACCATTCGGGGGAACCTACGCCAAGAGACCTACCACGATGCACTTTGGCAGCCAGTTCTAACTCGCGAGTACGACAACAGTGATCCTGTCGGAACCCAGAGGTTTGTACGCAAGGCGTTTGACACCCAAGGTCGGGTTTCGTTCAATTCCTATCCGTCTAGCAGCAGTAATGCGGCTTCTGGTATGTGGCTGGAATATGATGCGCTCGGCCGCAAGATTTCGTCCGGACAAGACAGTGAGCAGGGTCTGTTGGTCAGCACGCAATCCTATACGACGAACGCCACTGTAGTTGCAACCGATCCACGCGGTTACCAGAGCATCACCCGCTTTGAAGGCTATGACGCGCCGGACTACCAAAAGCCAGCGCAGATCATTCGTGCCGATGGCAGCAAAGTCACGGTGAAGCGAAACCTGTTTGGGTTACCAACAGAAGTTGCGCAATCCTCCAATTGATTCAAGGCAGTCAAGGAAGACGCAAGTGAACCTGAAAACCTATTCAATCAAGTTGTGCATTTTTATCGCACTCCTCATCCTTACATTATTAGGTGGTGAGGCAAAAGCTGAAGCGTGGATTGAATTAACGGGTCCGACTCAGACCAGTTATACTGCGCCGGCTACGTACCAATTCCAGATCAAGAGCGGCGTCATCGGCACGGGGCCTAAAGCTGAATATTTATCCGATATACGCTTGCTCCGCAACAACGTTACGATTTCCACTCTTCCTACAGGAACATACTCAGAAAATGGGATCTCTGCTGGAACATACGAATATGTACTGAAGGCGACCGCCATTCGGAACGTCAATGGCGACGAAGTTTATCGCCAGCTGAGTTCCCAAGTGGTTACCATCACTGTGGCAGCGCCGCCAGTTCCCTTTGATGGAGCCGAATACGTCTCCATGGAACTTCCTGGGGCGATGGACCGTGGTGTTTCATATGCTGGTGCTGTTACATTCCGTAATACAGGAAACACCACCTGGCGCGCGGGAGACGGCTACCGACTCGGACAGGCATCGGGCTATAGCTCTGCTCATTTCGGAATTGGTGAGATTGCAGTGCCTTATGACGTGGCACCTGGCAGTACGGCTAGGTTTACGTTCACTGCGACGGCACCGCAGGCGATCGGGGAGTATTTGCTGCAATGGCAGATGAATCGAAACGGTTCGTTGTTCGGCAGCACGAGCGGTAACCAAACGATCGTTGTTGCCGGGAAGTTCAACAATGCGCTTCCATATGAGCAAGACGTACCACGAACCATGGAGGCTGGCCGGACCTATCCAGTCAAGCTGCGATTCCGAAACACCGGAAACACAACATGGTCGACCTCGACGGGTTATACGCTCGGATCTTGGAACCCCGATAACAATAACCGGTGGGGCGTGCAGCGAGTCGCGGTGAGGGATCAAATCGCACCGCAAATCGGCGCGCTTTTTGAGTTCAATGTCGTGGCACCGACATTGCCTGGCGTCTATAGTTTTCAGTGGCGCATGCTTGAGGAAGGGGTAGAGTGGTTTGGCGATGCGACCCCAGACATCCAGATAACGGTCAACGGACCGTCGTCCACCGTTATTGGCAACATCGACGGGGTCACCGATAGCGGACAGATTAACGGCTGGGCATGTTCTACGCGGATGGATGTCCCGATCGAACTCCACGTGTACGTAGGCGGCCCCGCGGGTTCAGGTACCTTCGCATTGAGTGGCACCGCAAATCAGCCAAGCGAAGCTGGGGTCGCTACCGCCTGCATGGCCGGCGGCAGTCATCGGTTCTCCTTGCAGATGACGAACGAACTGCGGCGGGAGCGGGCCGGCAAAGCCATCCATATACACGGCATTTCCCCTGTTGGTGGACCTAACAACGAGATTGGCGGTTCCGGATCATTCGTTGTGCCGCCGGGTCCGAGTGGGACTCTCTCGGTAGAGCCCGCTATCTGTACGTTGGCCATCGGTGCGCAGAGTTGCAATGTTCGTCTGACGTGGTCGGCGAACGATTCACGCGCGCAAGTGGTGCGCAGCGTGGCAGGAACATTGGTCGCTAGCGGTCGGAACGGCACTTCGGAAGTTGGAATCCAAGTGGGGGTCACCGAATTTGCTCTCACGGCCGGCGGAGACGTTCTTGCCCGCGCCAGTGCTACGGCGAAGGCCGCTCCCACCGGGCCGGGGACACCATCAAACCCTGCGCCAACGTTGACACGCCGCTATGTCTATGACGAAAACCTTAGGTTGTGCAAGGTCATCGAACCGGAAACCGGGTCTACGGTGTTCGCGTATGACGCGGCAGGAAATATCAAATGGTCGGTGCAAGGTCTCGATCTTCCGAACCCTGACAATTGCAATTACGCGGAAGCACAAACCTCGGAACGTCGCATCGTACGCACCTACGATGTGATGAATCGCCTGCGTACACTAGAGCATGGCGACGGACTTGGAGATCAGATCCTAGATTACGCACCCGACGGCCTGATTGCTTCGACGACGACTTATAACCAGAATCGTGTTCCGGTCGTAACTACTCGCAGTTACAATTCGCTGCGAGTGATAGAAAGCGAGCAGAGGTCTGTTGGTGCCCAGGCGCCTCGGATCGTAGAATTTGGCTACAACACGCTTGGCGAAATTGTTCGAACCCGCTACCCCAATGGGTATGAGGTAAGGCAGACGCTCAACGCTATGGGTGAAGCCGTTCGCCTTGAAGATGGCTCTGGTTCATTATTGGCCGGCAACATCTCGTATTCGCCGGCGGGAATGATTACCACCCTGACCTATGGAAATGGCATCGTCAGACATGCGCAGGCGAACGCGCGCAACTTGGTCAGCGAGATTAAAGAAGGCTCGGCGGTCTCGTTGACTTACAGCTATGACGCGGCAGGGAATATATCCAAGATTGAAGATGGCGTGCGTGGGGTTTCAGGAAATATTACGCTTGATTATGATCCGCTGAATCGGCTCGTGCAGGCAAGTGCGCAGGCATATGGAGGAAGCAGTAACTATTCATTTGCGTATGACACGCTCGACAATATCGTATATTCCAGGTTGCCGGGAAAGCGCGAGAGCAACTTTATATACGACGATAATAATCGTCTTGAGCTTGTTCGCGACCAGAATGGTAGCGGCGTATCGGCATTTGCGTACGACGTAAGCGGAAACATGATTAACCGAGACGGCCACCCGTTCCTATTCGACGTGGGAGGCCGGCTGCGCGCGGCTGGGAATGTTCAGCGCTACCTTTACGATGCTGCCGGATATCGCGCTTCCGCTGAGACCGCGGCGGGCGATACTTCCACCTGGCACTATTTAGCATCAGGCCAGCTGATTAATTCGAAGGAAGGTGGCAATGAGTCTGATTACATCTATCTCGGTGATCAGCTGATCGCAATCAGGAATACTGGCTCTTCGGCGACCAGTCTGAAGTACATGCACCATGATGCACTTGGCAGCTTAGCTGGGACTTCAGATGCCTCCGGAACAGTATTGGAACATTATTTCTGGACACCTTATGGTGAGTCCGATAACCCGATTCAGCCGGGAGTGCCGGGGTTCACGGGCCATATAAGTGACTCTGATACTGGCTTGGTGTACATGGGGCAGCGCCTCTATGATCCAAAATTGGCTAGGTTCATTTCCGTAGATCCTCTCGCGGCCAGTAACACCGATGGTGTTGCATTCAATCGATATTTGTACGCAAATAACAATCCATTCCGGTTCTCTGACCCGTCGGGTAACTGCGCTGAAGTAACCGGATCGCACATGTGCGATGGTAAGGGGTTTGCTGGATCAAACGTACAGGTTACCCAGTACACGGAGTCCGGAGTTCCTATTCACAATCCAAATGCAGCAGCACCAGCGCCCGAGTCAAACGACTCCACTTTTGATGCATTTACTGAGGCCTTCACTGAGCGAAACTGGTTCACCGGGCAGGGTAGCCTCACGGATGTTGATGCTGTTGCGGAATCGATCATTGCACCTCTGATGAATTCGCCTGCCGGAGGTACTATGGCGGGAGGCGCAAAGGTGGCTGGTTTCCTACTAGTGTTCAGAGTAGGGAATGCAACGAAGGGTTTCGGGAACCTGACCCGTGCGGGTGAATTCGGTTTAGGAAGCTACAACGCCTTAAGGAAGGCCGTGGGCGTGGGTTCTGGGACCCACGTGCATCATTTAATTGAGAAGCGTTTCGCGAGTCTGCTTGGTCAGAACAAGGGTGATATGCTTTCTGTTGTGGTTACCCGGGACGAGCACAAAGCTTTCTCGGCTGCTTGGCGTGCAGCGATCCCCACTGGACAAGGAACTGCAAATGCTACCCGTCAAGATGTGATGAATGCTGCGAGGAGAATTTATGCAAACTATCCGGCTATACGCGAAGCTTTAGGACTTTGATAGAATGAGCATATGAAAATATGTCATCGCTATAATTTTGTCTTGACCGCAGAGCGGGAAAAGACTTTAGATGGTCTAGATCTAAAAATTAAGATCGGACCTATTCCAGGCGGCGGAAGCAGTGCTATAGGGAAAATTTCCGAAACAAATGCTGATTGGCCAAAAGTTCATGCATTGGTGATGCAGTGGGACGCAAGCGACTTTGTGACAACAGAGTTCACTGCGGAAGAGATATCCAGCGCTCCCTATTGTGTACTTACGCCGGAGTTCATGCATGGCTATCCGCAGCCAGAGGCAAATTTTGGCTATCGAGAGCGTACCTATGAGACCAAAGAGTTTTGTCCTCAATGCGGTACTGGCTTAACGCAGAAAGCGCCGTTTGTAATGCGCAAAGACCCAAAATGGGGAAAAAATTCAATGATGCAGCTTAATTGGGTTTTTGATGAGTTCTTTGTAAAGTCGGATGTGTGGGAGTCGATATTTGCGCCCTTGCACCTCAAATCTAGAGAGGTCCTGGATACGAAGGGGCGAGTACTCCACGATGTGGTGCAGCTTCTGGCGACTGAGCAGGTGCCGTTAGCGATTGGAGAGGTATCCGCCAAGAAGTGTGGGCAATGCGGAAGGAAGAAGCATGCGGTCATCAAGCGCGGGTTTTTTCCTGAGCCTCTGATTGCTCCTACCTCCCCAGTAAGTAGAAGCGTAGATTATTTTGGATCCGACCATCAGGCTTTTAACAAAATTATCGTTAACGCTAAGGTTGCGGCAGTGATCAGTCAGGCCAAGCTTAGAGGTGTGAGTCTTTGGCCCTGCACCGGCGCAAATTCTGGCGCCTAGCTGTCTAGCGTTGGCGCGCCGCTCGCGTTCAACAGCACTTGAAGATCATCCGCCGGTTCGCGTGCTGCGCCGCAAACTTCTAGCTAGACAGCTAGCTCTGATCATTTCGACTGGGTTGCCAAATGGTGGTAGGCCGCAAAACCCACTTACGGCTGAAGCTCGCGGCCTCTAAGCTCCTGGTCGACAGTGGTCGATAGTGGTCGAAAGCGGCAAATGAACACTTTCCTCTGCTCATAAGCCGATATCGGGTCATCACGCTTCGCCAGTCGGCTGCGCATTGAGCCGGCACCGAGCCCCCTTTTTTGTCCAGTTTCGTAGACGCGGTGGCTAGGGTGGTGCTTGCTGGTGGAGTCTATCGGGGAGTAGCTTGGCGGTGCCGCAAATGCGAACCTCAAGGAGATTGGACATGGACCGCACCCCTCGCTACCTTTTGCGCGCCGCTATGCTATCTGCAGCGATCGCGAGCTCATGTGTCACTGGGGCGGAGCCGCCGCCTCCGGTCGGGCACGTTGTCCAGGGACTTGGCGAACGCGTCCCTGCAGGCGCGAAGAACGTCAGTCTCTCGCCGCACTTCAAGGTCTATACCTTCACGCAGGACGGCGTGAAGTACGTGCAGATCAATTCGCTGCAGGACGAGGTGCTGACGGCGCTCATCGTGACGCCGGGTGTCCAGCAGCAGTTGCCGATCGGGTCCGCCGCCGGAACGCCCGTGGTCTTCGTCGATTCCCCAAAGCAGCCCTGAGACAGGCCGGCTTCCTTCTGCATCGCCAACGATTTGCACAGGGGTCACTCTGCACTAGTCCACCGCTTCACGCCTGGGGACTTGTCAACCGTTGCCCATTCCAGACCACGTACCTTGGGCTGGCCTGAAACGCAGGCGAAGCTCCCCCCGACGGGGACAAGGACGAGTCATGAAAATGAAGAAGACGGGCGCGCTGGTCCATATCACGTTGGCCGGTGTACTGCTGGCTAGCGCGAGCGTGGCGCACGCGTGCTGCCCGGATGGCGGCCACGGATCACCCGCGGCGGCCGCAGGCCTCGGCGAAAGCTTGCCGAAGGCCCGGAACCTGGCGCTGGATCCGGCATGGCGCATCTACGAGTTTGAGCGCGACGGCGTGACCTACCTGCAGATCAATGATGCGGCGGGGACCGTACGGGCCGCCGTGGGCAGGATCAGCGACACAGTGTGGGTGCTGCCCATGGGCGCGGATGTGGCGCGCGTGACCTTGCCGGCGAAGGCGGCCAGCGCCAAGGGGGCGGTGGTGTACCAGACGTCGGGTCTCGTCGTGCGCGTGGTCCCGGGCAGTATTGGCAACGGCTGGGAAATCAGGGCCGCAGACTGATTCCCTCGCCGACCGATTCGGACACGAGAAAACTGAGGCTGTAGGCATGGCGGCGCCGGCAGGTGCCGCCATGCGTTTTGAGCCGGGCCGCGAGTTCCCAGTCCGCATCAGGATTGCCGCGCCGCACGGGATCGAGCAAGGATGCATCCGCGATCATGTTGATGGCGATTCCCTGCCTGGATCCTACCCGCCATACCCTGGCCCGTAGCAAGTGCCTGCGGGCGGGCGGCAGGGTCTCGACCACGTTGAGCACGCAACGATAAGCGACAAGCTGCAGGCCGAGCGACAAGTGCTTGGGATTGCCCTGGAGGCGGCACTGGAACTCGGTATTGCACAGGTTGCTGCACGCAACCGATTGCAGGATGTCGTACAGGCCCTGTGTCTCGATGCCCAGGGGATAGAGGGCGGTGACATATTCGTCGAGCAACCTTGCCTGGATCAGCCCGGTGCGCGTCATTTCCATCGCCGCAGCATGCTGGCCCCTGGATCGCAGGTAGGCCACGATGTCCTTGCGCAGCTTGTTGACGTGCACATTGATGTCGGTGTATTCGACCACGCGTTGCCGTAGGGCGCGCTCGGCCTGCAGGTAGCTGGCCTGCGCGAATTGCAGCGCTTCCTCGCGGGCGTGTCCGAGGCGCCTTGCGCGTTCGAAGGCAATGGAGAGGCGCGAGCCGAACACGAAGAGTCCCGTGGCGGCTGCGGCAAGCAGCACCTGCACCCGAAACGCGTCGGCGTGATAGGCGGCCATCGTCATCGCATCGGGCAGCATGATGGCTATTGCGACGTTGGCCAAGACGATCCCGATGGCCGCGCCCCGCCACCCGTGTAGCAGCGTTAGCACTACCGAGGGAAGGATCATCAAGAACATCAGCAGCTGGTGCGAGAGACGGTCTTGGATCAGACCCGTCACCAGAAACAGGGCCGCGACCACGCTCATGCCGAGGATGCCGTCTCTGAGTAGGCGGGGAGGAGCCGCCTCGTGATCCTTGCGCCTAAGCCACAGCACGGCCGGCAGTGCGAACATCAGCATGCCGAGATAGTCGCCAAGCCAGTAGCGTGTCAAAGCCTCCAGCGGTGTGAGGGCGGTGTAGCCTTTGAACAGAGCGTTCAACGCCATATTGCACAGCGTGCTCCACAGCGCCAGCACCAGCGAGACAGGCAGCAGCAGGTATTCCTGATCCAGCAACCGCGGCAGGTGGCGCCGCGCGGTATGCACCATCAGCGCGACGCTGGGCATCAGTAGGAAGGGGCTCAGATAAGCCCACAACGGATTGGCGCCCTGCTCCTGCGCCATCGGCACGCGGATCATCAGCAAGGCGGCTGCATCGCCTGCCAGCAGGCATGGCCAGAGCCGGTACGGTAGGAACAGCAGCGTCGCCACCCGCAGCCCCGCCGGCAGATACCATTGGTCTACGGAAAAGCGCCATGCGACGAGGAAGGCTGCGCAGTAGCTAGCGCTCAGCAATGCTCCCTTGGCGATGTCTTTCACAGCCGTCATTCGACCGTCCCTGGCTCGTCAGATCCACTGTACAAGTCGGATCGGATGCAGAGGTAGACAGTTGGTGACACTGGCGGCAGTTTAGCTGTGTGCAGTGGTAGCAAATCGAGATCCACCACTTAGCCGTTGCAGAAATAGTTTCTCGACAAGGCGCTAGCAATAGAAACCGTCAGGGCTTTGAATATGCATTCTGTCTCCGTCGCAAGACGTGGTCTTGATGCTGTCGCGACTGATGCGGCTTTGCGGCAGACCGGCGCTCGCACGCTCGGACAACAGCGCATGGCGCCAACTGCACCAATGTCACTTCCGGCGGCCATTGTTGAAAATCGATCGATTTCCCTTGCTCCTATGCTCCCCAGCGGCTCAGAATCCAGCGGGGGACGCCCCTACATGGCTGCTGTGGCAATCGAGTGCTTTACAGAACGGGCAATGGGCGCAACGATCGAGAGGGCTTGTTTGGCCTGGAGGCAATGTCGCGGTGTATGTTGCCGGGGTCGCGGATGAATGATGTCCAGCGGCGGGTCAGACAGGTGTGATCATCCAGGGATCAAGGGATGGGGCAGGGGACGACGATGATTTCAATAGGCGACATCTACGATAAGGACATCAATTTTCTGTTCGGTGCAGGCGCATCGTTCGGCGTGTTGCCGACCTTGCAGTTGCAACTGAAGACCGGCGTCGGAGATACCCGCTTCACGCTCGAAGAGCTTGCCACCCAGTTCGATCGTGACAAAGATCGACGACTGGTCCCGCTGTTCATGCACTACTACGCGGACTGTATCCGTCCTGCAGAGCAGCTCAGCTTGGAAAGCGCTCAGTCCACGGCGGCAGGTGCCACGGTCATCCAGAACTACCGCGCGTTTCTGACGACGGCGCTTGAGATGGTGAAGCGCCGGAAGGCGCTCGACCGTCGCTGCAATGTGTTCACGACTAACTACGACGGCTGCTTCCCGCTCGTGGCCGACGCGCTGATCAAAGAAGGGAAGATCGACTTCGTGTTGAACGATGGTGCGCGGGGCTTCACGCAGCGGACGTTGCAGGCGAGGAATTTCGGCGCCTACCTGTGCCAGGCTGGCGTATTCGGTCGCTACCTGAGCAGTATTCCGCAGATCAACCTGATCCATCTGCACGGCTCGGTGTACTGGAGCAAGTCGGATACCGCGATTCTGGTCGGGTATGACCTATCGGCTCGTGAAGATCTGCTCGACGCGGCTGCGCTCGAGATGCTGGCGCCATTTTCCGCCGTCCTGGGAGATCCTGAGAAGATGCTCGCCGATCTGCCTGGGACCGACTTCAGTAATGAAGCGCTGGAGGCGTTCTGGGCCAGGTACGAACAGATGCCCATCGTCAATCCGACGAAATGGAAATTCCACGAAACCGTCTACGAGGAACACTACTACCAGATGCTGAGGCTGCTCAGCTACGAGCTCGAGAAGCCGAACGCGGTGCTCATCACGTTCGGGTTTTCGTTCGCCGACGAGCACATCCTCAACCTGGTGATGCGATCCCTGTCCAATCCGGGTCTGCAGGTGTTCGTCTGCTGTTTCAATCAACAGGGCCATCAGGCCATGGAAGACAAGTTTAAAGGCCACCGAAACGTCAAGTGCTTGGCCCTCGACAACGGCGTGATGGACTTCGCTGCATTCAACAAGGACGTGCTGGCCTGGCCCGAGGCTGCAACGCCAACGCCAACGCCAACGCCGGTCGCCAGCGCCGCGGCTGCGGCTGCGGCCACCGACCAAGCAAATGCCGGGCTGACATGAGCATTCGCGTGGGAGAAGTCATTGCCGTGCATGGCACAAAGGTGGTGTTGAAAATCGACGACCAATCGAGCAAGGAAACGCTCTTCTATGGCGGCGAAAAATACAAGGGTGTCTCCATCCGGGAGTACCTCGCGATCCGGCGTGGATTTCGCGACATCATCTGCATGGTCGAAGGCGAGTTCCTCGACGAAAGCCGGGTCGAGTCCGCGAGCGGAAGGCCGACGTTTGTGCGCAAAGTAGAGGTCCGCCCGATCGGATTTTTCGACAGCACCGGATTCACGCAAGGCATCAAGTACCTGCCGATGATCCAGGATGGGGCATACCTGATGCCAGAAGAGCGCATCCGTTCCATCTTCGACCGCCAGTCGGATGGGGCATTCAGGATGGGGCGCATGCTCAAGGAAGACATCCCGGTCGGATTGCCCTGGAAGCGGCTGTTCAATGGCCACATCGGCATCTTCGGCAACACCGGCAGCGGGAAGTCCAACACGCTCGCCAAACTCTATACCGCCCTCTTTGATCAGAAGCTGCCCCTCATTACCGGAAAGAGCCGATTCGTCATTCTTGACTTCAACGGCGAGTATGTTGGGGAACAGCTGACGTCGGGCGAGCATAAAACGGTCTACCAGCTGAGCACACTCAGCCAGCCCGACCCGGCCGAAACGGCAGCGCGTTTTCCTCTGTCGCCCCAGGAGTTCTGGGAACCGGAGACGATGTCGCTGCTGTTCCAGGCGACCCCCAACACCCAGCGGCCTTTCCTCAATCGCGTCATTTCCGGAAAGTTGCGGTATGGCATGGATCCTGTGTCGCTCGGCAACTACGCCAAGGCGAAGTTTGAGGAGTCCTTCTGTGTGGGCGAGGTGAAGCCCGCGACGCTCGATCTGATGCGTACAGTCGCCAAGCGCATGGGCAACCAGGCGGTGCTTGACCTGCTCAGTCAAGTGACTTTGTACCGGAACGGTCGATACGGCTATCGCGTTTCTGCTGATCGTACGGCCTTCTTTGATCCCGATGGTTCCCAGTATGCGGCGCACATGGCGCCGACAGTCGAGACGCTTGACAGCCACGGCCTGGACGAATTTGACCAACTCGTGCTGCGGGTCAATCTCCAGCTGATTTCCGATCTGAATGCCGGTTACGTGCAGTTCGAACACATCCAACCTCTGCTGAAGCGTGTTGAGTCCTCTTTGGCCAGTCTGCGAAAGGTCCTGGTGATCTCGAATGCGCCGCCAGCCGAGCGCTTGCTCACTGTGATCTCGATGCGACGTTGCAACAACGAGATCAAGAAGGTCCTGCCGTTACTGTTTGCCAAGCACTACTACAACGGGCACAAGGCGGCGGTTGCCAACCCGCCCGACCGCACCATCCACCTGATCGTCGACGAGGCGCACAACATCCTGTCCGAGCAGTCCGCGCGTGAAAGCGAAACTTGGAAGGACTACCGGCTTGAGCAGTTCGAGGAGATCATCAAGGAAGGGCGAAAGTTCGGCATGTTCATCACCATTGCCAGCCAGCGTCCAGCCGACATTTCGCCGACCATCGTGTCGCAAGTGCACAACTTCTTCATTCATCGTCTCGTCAACGATCGCGACCTTTATCTGATCGACAACACGATCTCCACGCTCGACTCGATTTCGCGCAGCTTGATCCCCGGCTTGCCCCAGGGCTGTTGCGTGGTGACGGGCACGGCGTTCGAATTGCCGATGGTGATCCAGATCGATCGTTTGCCCAGTAACCGGCAACCGGCCAGTGAAGACGTCGACCTGGAACACCTCTGGGCGAGCCCTCGAGAGGAAGAAAAATGACGATCGAACAGTGCCCGGCCAATCCGGTCAAGACCGCTGCGTCACTCCGGTCGCCGCAGCGGATAGTGCCGCTTACGCGATCAACTCAGCGAAGTTCCGCATGACCGAAACCTCGCGCGGAAGAAGACGCCTATCGTTGGTGCGGATGTCGGGAATTGAGTAACTCGCTGATCGCCCCGGAGAATCTCGGAGCGTTCCCGGGTGAGATAGCCCAATCACTGTCGTTTCGGCCGCTGTCTATTGTCCGGAAGTAGCGCGGGAATTTAGGGTTCCGAGGTCCCTGATCTAGGCCGAGCATTACCAATCATGACCGCGCAAGCCTGAGATGCCGGTTTGCCGCTCCCATTCGTCGATAGAGACAAATGGAGCATGGATAGATGTGCGATGCTGAACGGCAGGAGATTCCCAGGAACAAAGAAGAAATCGACTGCTGATCAGACGCTCAAAAGGTTTGCGTATGTCCGCCATCCATTTGTGCTGAAGTAAGAGTTCAACCGCCCTCATAAAATGATCTTTATGTATGTTGAGCAGTTTCTCATCGTCAACTATGTGGCTCTCAGCGACCAATCCCGCAAGCAAGCTAAGCGCTTGCACATCAATGCATCCCGACAGCGGGGCTAGTGATCTGGAGTATCGAGCCTCTGCCTCATTGGCTGGATAGAAGGCTCGCTCATTGGTCATCGCCTCGCGCTGGTGAGGCGACGGTGTGGATAGTCGGAGTGACCACTTAAGCCGTGCGAGCTCTTCCCTGATCACATCAAGAGTGGGCAGGAACGGCTGTGCGAGAGCCCAGAGCAAGTGGTTCTTTTCCCACTCGCTTGATCCGGGGCAAAGCCGCTCTCCACACTCAACCAGGTCGACTTGAAATTCTAAGTATTCCTGTTGGCTCTTTTCCGGTTCATCTTTGGACGAAGGCCCGGAAGGCAGTCGTTTGCACGGGGTCAGACCTAAGAGGATGGCATCTGTCAGCTGAGTTTCGTTAAGCGCAGCCGCGGGGACCCTGCGTGTTCCCTTAGGGCTCGTGCCCTTGCCTGCGAGTCCAATCAGTGTCTGTTGGCGGTCCATGAACGCCTGGCAGGCCCGGGCAACAGGATGCTGGTCTAGAAGCGCACGCTCTAGGGACGTCCAGTTCGCGGAATCAGCACCACGATGAGGATCTTGACTGTGTTGGATGCGGAGGCGGCGAATCCACACTTTGCTTTGAAGGCTGGCGAGAGGACTACGAGAAGGTCTGGGCACGTTGAGAACCAGGGGGTTTCTAATGCTTGGCAGCGAAGATGTTAAGAGACAAGCTGGCAGGAAAGCATGTGAACTCGCAGGAAATCATGATGTCTAGCTTCACCGACCCGCCAGGCTTCGACGAATCCACCTGGATTGCAGATCAGATCAGTCGCTACGGCCCAGTGCTGGGGGGAGAGGTGTTGCGACAGTTTCTGGGCTTTCGCACGGCTGCGGCGTTCCAAAAAGCGCGCTACCTAGACGCGGTTGAGGTCTCGCTCTTCGCCCTTCCTGGGCGCCAGGGCCTTTTCGCACTAACCCAGGAAGCCTGTGAATGGCTGATTCAACAGCGCCGCTCGGCACAGCATATCCGCCCCGATACTGAACAACTAGGCACATCCCAGCTCTAGAGCGGCGGACACCGCCGTCAGGAGCTGTCCGTACCCCGCATTTCGATTGGAGGTGTTCCTTGACCCTTTAGTAGCCAGAAAGCAATACATACGAGGGCTGGAAACAGCAACGGCCCGGGGTCGTAACCCGGGCCGTTGCAAGAAACGCTGAAATTGCCACCTCAGCGTCTCCCAGCTTACCAAGCCGATTTTTGCCATGTCAATGGCAAAACGGTGGCGGCTGCCTGTCCGTTCACAGGCCCGGATCGCCCCGTCCGATTGAGTACGCGGCCTACGGCATGCCCGGGGTCGCGGGAGATGAACACTATGAGATTTTCCACATCACCGATCCTTGAGTCCTCACGCGACAGCATTGCAACATCGCAATCTCAACCGATCGTGCTGAAGCGGGCCCTGCGCCAACTCGTGCAAGACGGTCCGGCCCAAGGACTTCGAATAGAGCTGCCAACATCGGGTGCGCACAGAGTGCGCGAGCTGGTGCATCGAGGCACGCAGCGGCCCGTGTCCAAGCTTGCTTCCATCAAGTTGGGCAGGGTGGTGCAATGCGAGTCGGCGCTGGAAGTGGATGCCGTCCGGATTCTAGATGCACATGGTGCCGTTTCGGCGTTCTGCGAGCAGCCTCTTCGCATTCGCTATTACCTGGAAGGACGAGCTCACCATCATGTACCTGACCTTGCCGCGATCTCGAACGAAGGGCGGCTGTCGTTGCTTGAAGTAAAGTTCCAGTCGGATGTCGATGAGGCGATCCAGAGCAGAACCGCGGTGTTGCAACGGGCACTCGG
The DNA here is from genome assembly GCF_041245805.1 of Xanthomonas sp. DAR 34887. Classification (NCBI taxonomy): domain Bacteria; kingdom Pseudomonadati; phylum Pseudomonadota; class Gammaproteobacteria; order Lysobacterales; family Lysobacteraceae; genus Xanthomonas; species Xanthomonas tesorieronis. Next base: position 4,856,441 of record NZ_CP162490.1, on the reverse strand, counting down.
TGAGATAGGCGTCCACTACAAGCTGCTTACCGAACACCAGATTCGCGAAGGTGACGGTGTGCAACGTGCCATCCGGGTGCTACGTCGTGCGCGACATGGAACCTGCCAAGTGCAGCTAATTGCCGTTTGGGAAAGGCTCAGGCGATTGGGATGTACCGAGTTGTCCGCATTTGAGTGGGACGTTCCCGGAAGCGCTGTGGCGTGCTCCATCGCACGCCTGCTCGTGCAAGGCCATGCATCCTTGGATGCCGGCGCTCCTCTTACAGGACGCACGCTGGTGCGGGCTAGCGAGGGACCGATGACGGAGGTACTGCCATGGTGATGGGTAGCTTCTGCGTCTCCCAGCGTTACGAACTGAAAGACCAGGTATGGCGCATATGTCGAGATCTGGGTAAAGGCATCTTGATCGCAGAGGAGCTCGCCACCGGACGCATGCAGGAGGTCAAAGTGATCGACCTGCTTACGGAATGGAAATCCGGCCGCCTCATTCTCGGTGGGAGGCCTGTGGATGCTGAAACCTCCCGGCTGAATAGCGCTGTTCATATGGCGCATATCGATGCGTTCCGGCAGTCATATTCGGAAAAGGATCAACAGATCGCCAAGGTGAAGCTGACGTACGTCCAGGCGCTGAAGCAGGCTCCGCGAAGCGTACGAATTATGAAGCCGCTCATTGATGAGGTCTGGACGAAGAACACGAAGGCTGGCGTCAAATACCACACCACGCCGCCACATTTCACGACCGTTGCCCGCTGGATTCGTGCGTACCACGATGCCGGAGACGACATACGCGCCTTGGTAGACAAGCTGTATCAAAAAGGGAACAGGCGTGATCGTGTGCATCCCATGGTGACTGAGATGGTCGACGATCTCATTCACACCCGCTACCTGACTCCCGAACGTCCCCCTATCCAGGAAATCAGGAAAGAGGTTAAAGGCTGGATTGCGCTAAAGAATAGCACCCGTCTGGCTCACGAGTGCTTGTGCGCCCCTTCGTTCGAGTACATCAAAAGGAAGATCCGTGAATTACCGGCCTACGACGTTTGCCGTGCCCGCTATGGGAAGCGAGTCGCCGATCTGAAGTTCCGTACAGCGGGATCGGGAGTGGTGACCTCACTTCCGCTAGAGCGGGCCGCTATGGACCACACGCGCATGGATATTTTCGTTATCGATGAGCACACCTGCTTGCCGCTTGGCAGGCCGTGGCTGACGCTCATTATCGACGAACATACGCGTTATGTCCTGGGTTTCTATCTGTCGTTTGAAGAGCCAAGTAAAGTAAGCATGGCGCGGGCACTGCGCCATGCTCTAGCTCCCAAAGATGCCAGCCAACATGTCAAAGCTTCCTGGGATGCCTGGGGTGCGATTGAGACGCTAGTGGTGGACAACGGTATGGAGTTTCATGCCCATGCGTTGGAGGATGGTGTTGGACGCTTTGGCGGAATAGTACAGTTCTGTCCGCGACGCAAGCCTTGGTATAAAGGAAAAATAGAGCGGTTCTTCGGTACATTGAACACGTCCCTTCTCGTGGATATGAAGGGAAAGACGTTTTCCAACGTCGTGCTCAAGGGCGATTACGATCCCGCCAAGCATGCGGTCGTGACGCTGGAAACCCTGAGGCACGTAGTCCACATCTGGATAGTTGATATCTACCACCAAACACGCCACTCGGTGTTGCACATGACACCTCAGCAGGCGTGGGACGCGCATATTGAGCAAGTTGATCGCTACCTGCCGCCCTCATCAATTGCTGTCGAGGCTGCTTTCAGTACTAGCTACAAGCGTCAGCTGACGCACAAGGGCATTGAGTTCGACACCCTGTTCTACAACAGTGCTCAGCTAGGCGCGCTTCGCCAGAGGTATGGGGATGTCATGAATGTGGAAGTGCGAGCCAGTGATGACGATCTGGGCTCGATCGTGGTGGTAGGACCCGACGGAAAGACACTGATCGACGTCCCCGCGCTTGATCGCGAGTATGCGAAGGGATTGACGCGCTGGCAGCATCGTGTCTGCAAGCGCTTCAGGAATCGTCTCCAGGATGATCAGGCGGCTGAGATATCGTTGCTCGACGCGAAGCTGCGTATTCGTGCACTGATCCAAGAGGACATGGCCGGGAGATCTCGCAAGACCACGCGCAACAAGCAGCAGCGCTTCATGCAAAGTGGTGGGGCATCCCCTTCGGTCGAAATCGAGCCCAGAGTCGCTGTCCCGCCGCCGTCGTGCATGGGCGTGCCGGAGTGTGCGCTCGGACCTTCCGGATCGCTGACAGGCAATGAATCCGTGGATGCAGACGAGATTCCGGTGCTGGGAAGCCGCAAGCGATCGGTGGGAGGTGTCCATTGAGCCGCCATCCTAAGGAGCTCCGGCAGTACTTGGACATTGTCTCGCGCATCCGCGTGGATCATAAAGACTACGTGGCTATCCGGGACGAGATCATTGAGGCCTATGAATCGATCGGGTACACGGCCTCGCCAATCTTCCTCTTGATCACTGGAGACAGTCGCACAGGTAAATCCAGCGTGGTACGCGAGCTGCTTGAGACCTATCACCCTCGCCAAGCTGCTGATCGGACAATTCGATCGGTGGTCTATGCCGTGGCTCCGGCCAAGGCGTCAGTGAAGGGGTTGCTGGAGTCCCTGCTCAAAGGACTGGGTGATCCACTCTGGAGCAAGGGCACTATATCCAGTATGACCGAGCGCTTGCACACGATGCTCGAAGAAGTGGAGTGCAGGTTGATCATCTTGGACGAGTTCCAACACCTGTGTGGTCGCGGTAAAGCAGACGCGCTGGCGGACTGGCTCAAGGTGCTCTTGGAGAGCCGAAATTTCGGCCTGATTGCCGTAGGGCTACCGAGTTCGGCGTCCGTCGTTCAACAGCACAAGCAGCTAAAGGGACGCTTTGATGAAGTGCTTTGTATGCCTACCTTTGACTGGACTGACAAGGGTTCGGCTGGCCAGTTTCGGGCCATGTTAAAGCAGTTCCAGAAAGAGCTTTACCCCTTCCTATTGCCGGACCTGGCTAGCCGAGAGATGGGTCTGCGGTTCTTTCTCGCCACGGCGGGAAGGATCGGGCTGGTGGCCAAGCTATTGGACCGCGCTGTACGCACGGCCATTCGGAACGACAGGCTAGAGATCAGGCTGCAGGATCTGGCCAGGGCATACCTGCGTGCAATTTGGGGCGCCTCTGCCTTCCCGGTTCCAGGTGGGCCGTTCTTGGCTAGCTGTCAGGACCTAGAGAGGCAGGGTGTGAGGGACGCGGTGTTTGCTAATGCCGCTGAGGAAGCGGTCGCTGACCAGAGCAGCGCTGTCGAAGTGCACGTGGCGGACTCGTCCAACGGGATGACAACAGTAGTTACGTCCAAGGCGAAGTCCGCAGCAACAGGCACTCGAACGTCCAGAAGGAATAGACGTGGAGCCTCCAACGTGCTGGCGGGTGTCCTATGAGACTTGTCGTCAGACCCAAGCCATATCCCACCGAGTCGCTTAACGGCTATCTGCTCAGAATCTGCGAGCGCAACGGCTACCCAAAGTTGGGATTCCTACAAGAAGTCATGAGGGATGGCTCCTCACCACGGACGACGTCGAGGCTTGACGCGCGCGCCTTGATCGAATTGGCCGAGATCTCGATAGCAGATGCCGAGCGCTTGTCCTTAAAGCCTGATAGGCGCCCTCGAGCGTACATTCGTGTGTTCGGATACGACATGCCTTCGTACGAGGTTGCGTTGCGTGATCCCAAGGTATGCCCGCAATGTCTGGCTACTACTACCGGTCACTGCGAGGCGTTCTGGGACCTCAGCCAGGCAAGGGCCTGCCCGATTCATCGTGCCATGCTTGTATCAAGGTGTCCCGAGTGTTCGAGTCCGCTACGCTGGTCGAGGAAGAGGTTGCGCAAATGCCCTTGCGGCTCGGACCTGGCTACGTGGAGTGCCCCGCCAGCCTCTCCCGCGTTATGCGATCTGATGCAGCTTATGCGCTTTCAGGTCTATCGAGAGCATGTTGACGTCTGCTGCCCCAAAACACTATCGCCTCTGAAAGATCTGGGGCTCAGGCAGCTGTGTAAGCTGACCTGGGTGATGAGTAGCACTTTGTACTTTTTTGGTGAAAAGCAGAAGCACAAGCCAAAATCCAGACTCCGATATGACGTCGAGGCCGAACGTGTGGCCACGGCCCTGGTCGATTGGCCATTAGGATTTCAGGCTTTACTGCATGAGATGTATGGCGAAGAACTGTTGATCACAGGCGTTCAGCCGCCTTTCTACAAATGCTTTAGTTGGGTGCTCGAACGGTTGGTTAAGAACGATTCTGAGGATGGGCGATCCTATGACTTTGTTCTGAGGGAGGTATTCAAGTTCGGAGCGAAATATTGGACGCATAGCGCACTGTCCCGTACCGGCGATGCTCATATGCCCGCCAGGGAAACGATTCGATGGGGCACCATTGGCGAAGCGGGAGAGATTCTTGGGTTGCACCCATTGACTATGAGGAAGCTCATCAAGGCAGGCGAGCTTCCTGTAAGACGAGTCTCGCTCGCCGCCCACCGTCAGTTCATTGTTGATCTGAATTGGGCTAGGCGTCAGCGGGTTACTCAAGAACCTGCTATCGGGCCGCGTGATGCTGCAAAGGTCGTCGGAGTTTCAATTTTTACGCTTCGGGCGATGGTGCAAAATGGAATATATGTAGCGAGGCACCGTCCTGCCTCCCCAAGTAGCTTGGCTGCAGAAGATATAAGAAACCTGGCCCGCAGATTGAAACAGCTCCTGGCCGGTAAGAAGCCCTACGGCGGAACCGATGCAATCGACCTAGATAGGCTTTTCATTGAGGTAACCGCGTCGCCCTTGCAGAAAGCTGAAGTGTTTGCCTACCTGCTTGAGAACCCCGCGCTAGTCGTAGGGAAGAAGGCGGGTACGGGGATGGGCGTCGCACAGGTCCGGCCTCGCGAGTTGCACGATATATTCCAGCAGCTTCGCGAAAGGTCCGCATTGGGTACCTTGTTTGACGCTGGACGTAGAATTGGATGCAGTGCGGCCGTGGCAACAGCACTCAGGCGTGCCGGCTATCTGGACGCTACGCCCTACGCTGGTCGCCTAATGATAATTATGGCTTCTGTCGAAAAATTTGTGCTTTCGTACGAGTCATTGGCTTCGATCTCCAACCGAATCGGCATTCGTGCGACGCTGGTATATAGGCTGCTAAAAATCAGCAAGCTTAGGCACGTTAAGGTGATAACGCAGTGCGAAACCATCTTCATCCATAGGTGCGATGTGCCCAAAGCAGAAGAGATGATCCGCTCAGGTTTTGCCGTCTGGTCTCGACGTCGCTCAAAATCCAAGTAGCAGTCTGGCTTGATGTCAAATTCCATAGCCCTACGACCCCCTCAAACAGCGCCCCGGTTGGAGCCGAACGCTAGTATCGACCATCGGTTTTGGGGGACAACATCTCCCTACGAGCCGTTGTCCCTACTGACTATCCCACCGGGTCTTCTGCGACCAAAACTGTCAACATCTAGGCATCGCCACGCCTCGGAAATCCTCTCGCGCCAGACGAACGTCCTAGTATTCCCAATCAAGACGCTCGGCACTTTCATCATGGCGCTTTGCCTCGTACTCGTAGCTGTCAGCCAGCACATCCAGTGCTTTGGCCGTTTGCGGATGATCCAAGGAAATGGCCTTCGACCACTTGCGATAATTTGCCGCCTCCTGACGCTCTAACTCGCCGCCGTCACGCGGGCCACGGCTGGTGACACCTCGGCGGTTGCGCTTGCCGATTCGGAAACCATCGATCATGGGCAGACTGCGGAAAAGATCGAGGGCATCCCGTACGGCCTCGGCCGGCCAATGCCCGTCGGCCCCCATCGGCGAGGCCGACAACATCGTCCCGATTCTACTGTCTGCGATTTCGCCCCGGCCGACCGACTTCGCGAGCGATCTCGCATCCTTGATCCATTCCTCAAGCGCCGTACTGTCGATCTTGCCGTGCTCATCCGTTCCAGGCACACGGTTCCATAGATCAAGAAGCTTGTATGCCTGCCCTGCCATCCTCCCTGCATGCTCGGGATCATCCGGCTCCGGGTCGGACACGCCACTGTCTTCGGCCGGCTTGAAGACCGCCTTCAACATCTGCACGAACAGTGCTGGCTGCTCCGATAGCACCTTCAGCAGCGCCTTCGCCGGCCTGCGGGAATGGCTAAGCACAGACAGATAGATCCATTCGAGCGATGCAAGCTCTCCTTCATCCACCTCGCTTCGCTCGTCCAGGATCCGGAAAATCTCCGCGACATAGTGCTGGAACATCGTCGCTTCGTTGCCGCCCTCATCGCTGATGATCGGCTGCTTGGCCACCGCCTGCAGCAGTTCGATCAACAGATCGGAAGACTGTCCGGATTTTCCGCCGTGTTCGGCCAGTGGCAATGCGTCACGCGCGCGGCCCACGGATATGAGTTTTCGGATTGCGAACTCGATCTGGTCGTTCTTCTCACCCATCCAGAACACTGGCGCGCTGCGCCAATAGTCGGCCTCGATGGCCTCGCCAGCCTCTGCCGCGCGGGCCCATGTCCACCGCCCGCTCGGGAATGCCCTCAGGATCGCCAGTAGTGCAACGTCGCCCCAAGCATCTGCCTTGGTTCTGGCGAGCAGGGCCTCTCCCCATGGTTCCTTCAGGTCGCGGAATGCCACCGCGATCAGTCCGTGGGCAAGGTCCCTTTCTCGCAGGTTGTCGCTTCGCACTGCGATTTCCACCAGGGCATCGAGATCACTTCCTCGCAGGCCGCCGTCATGCAACGCCTTCCCGAGGTATCCCGCGGTCTCCACAAGGCGCGCTAATGCAAGGACACCGGCGGCGCCCTGTTCGGCATACAGCGACCGCGCCACTTCGACGCGAGCGGCGTCCATTTCCTTCTGGGCTGCTTGCCAGCCACCCTGCGACGGATTAGGAAGTTCCACGTTTGATCCGAACAACCAGGCGATGCGCTGCAGTGAATCGACGGGCGCGAACCGGTCGTAGATTTTCTCCAACTGATCCAGCAGATCACCCGACATCGACCATTCGGCGTCGGGGAACGAACGGTGGTGATGCAGCAGTTGCCGCAGTTTCTTCCACAACTTGTCCCGATTCGCATCGTCAGTGATCGACGACTCGGCACGCTCCAGCGCGGCAAGGCCTGCTTGGAGGTTGGGAAGGCCGGCGAGATGTTCGAGCAGTTCCGTCCACCGCTTCCCGCTCGAGCCGGCATCGGCGAGCAGACGCTCGGAGATAGCCGCCGCGCCGCGCCCGATGAGCCCGTGGGTGACGACTTCGACCTGATCGACTGAATAGTCACGCCAACGTGGCGGTGGGGACGGGCTCAGGCTGTCGTGGCCTCTGGGCAGGATGCGCAACATGAGCTTCCATGCCGCATCAGGTTCACGCCTGCGGATGAAGTCGAGCGCGCCAAGCCGTTGGTCCAGTGGCGCAAAGGTCTGCGGGCTCCACAGCAAGTGGATTGCGCGGAGGCTGTTGGCCGGCCGATTGGAGTATCGCCCCGGCGGATTGTCGATGACATCGAGCCGTGCCAAGACGTGGGTCACGCGTTGCATGAGGTCCGGCGACCAAGCCAGGGATTCCAGTGCCCACAGCAGGCCGGAAAGATGTTCGGTATCGAACAGGCCGTCGCCATCCCTGCCGAACAGCGCACTGATCGGCGGTTCGGCTTGATCCAGGCTGTCTTCGATCGCGTCCAGGAAGGCCTTCGGCGCCGCTTCCGCCAACAGCCGGAACTCGCCGGAAAGCGACCACCAGCGTTGTCGATCTGCGTTCAGAAGCAGCTTGCGGACGATGGCGTCGACGCGGTCCGTCGCATCGGGCACCGTGTGGGCCCGTTCGCCCCAAAGCGCGAGGAGGATCAGCACCTCGCCAATGCCGTGGCGCATCAGCCCCGAATAGTCCTGATGCACCCCTTTAATCGCGGCCATCCAGCGCTCGCCAGGATCCATCTCGAAACGCGGATCCGCGGAGCCCAGCACGGCATGCGCTGCGGCCTCGAAGCGACTGATGTCTGCGCTCGTGAGGTTGGGCGCCAGCAGGAACCAGGCATCCGGCGGAGACGCCATCCGCCAGGTCGAGCCGATCTTCCGCAGCGGCTTGTCGAGATCGCCCACGCAGGGCGCAAGCGCGGCGGTCACGTGTTCGTATGGCAGGTCGGCAAGCTCGGAGACGCGGGCCTTGTCGGCTTCGGAATCTTCGTCCCATCCTCCTGCCAGCAGGCCCGCCAGCAATGCCCGTGACGGTGGCTCCTGCGCCCAACCTGGCACGCCGCCCGGCGCATTGGGAATGAGCCGACGCAGGATGGCGAGATTGCGCGCACTGTCGCGGGCAAGGGCATGGGCCCGTGCTTCTGCGATGCCGGTATTGATCAAGGCGGTTGCGATCCCTTCTCGCGAAGGCCGCTCTAGCTTCCGAACCTCGCCGCGGGAAACAGGCCTATCGTCGTAAGCCTGCAGCACGTAGTGCCCGCGCTCGACCAGGCTTCGTGCGAGTCCGGGCTCGGCTTCGGAGAGCAGCAGGATCAGAGGCCCGGGTGCGTTCATAAGCGCTCGGGCACCGGCGGCGGTGGTTGCGACCAGGCTGCGAGCGCGGTAGACGCTCGCCATGTCATCCGGAAGCATGCCCAAGGTCGCATGGAAAAAAGCGATAACTTCATCCGTGGTGGTCGCCTGCAGCGAGAGGAGGGCCGGTTCGTCGCGAAGCCATCGCAGCACTTCCACCGCGTCCTCGTCACGGTCGCTCAGCACGAGCTCTTCCGTCAGCGGCCACTGCGTGGCGAGGGACCATTCTTCCCAAACATCCTCGACCCGCCGCGTGCCGACTGGACGTTTCCCGAGCCGGGTGGCCAGCCACAGGCCGACCGCCGGTGTCTGCTCGATCCAGTGCACCAAGTCATCGGCATCGTAGGCGCGCACTTCTTTCCAGATGCCCTTTCCTTGCTGGGCTTTGGCCCATTGGTCCTTCTTCGGCCAATGCCTGGGCGTGACGAACACAAACGTGGCATTGGCTGGATCGAGCGGCGCTGGATCCTTCGTTCTCTTACGGAAGTCCTCGGTGGCCTTTTGAGCGATTTTGCTGCGCTGGCTACCAATCTCCCATCCTGCTTCGCCGCACGGAACGTAGTCGCTTGCGGCAGTCGCGGATGTCCAGCCATCCCAACCGGAGTGCCGCACGCCCCCATCGGATGGGAAGCGTAGTCGCATCTCCGAGCCATGGCTGCCCCGGACCAGATGAGCGAGGAGCTGGGGCAGGCTATAGGCTGCGTCCGCCCGGTTCGCCCACTCAGTCAGGTCGTCGGCGTCCACCCAGCGGATCGGCGTTCCTAAGTGATGCAGAGATGCGATCGCAGGAACAGCCGGGCCGGTCACCGTGCCTGTGGACATGAGTCGGATACCGGCACCTTCAAGGGCGCTGCGAATTGCCTGTACGTTGGCCAGGACCGGCGTGCACTGTTCCCGCTCGAAATTCACCACTGTCGAGTTGGCGACGCCGGAGCACTTCGCCAGATCTTGTTGCGACCAAGCCAATAGGGCGCGAGCAGCCTGCACCTGTCGGGGGGTAAGATCGATGGGGAGACTAGAATTCGACATGGCTACTGTTGCCCTCTACGTTGTGCGTCCTGCCCGCCCAATTCCTTTCCCGTCGACCCCTCGGCCCGGCTCACTCAGCACGGCTGCAGCCCCTGGGGCCCGTGCTGTCTTCCTAGCAGCCTGCGCCTAGCCGGACAAAGTTTGCTTGGAAATCCAGATGCGGGGACATACGTCCAGCACCGCAAAGCTGCGCGCAGTCATCTGCTTCATCACCTCGGCCCGGGACTCATCTGCGAACTGCTCGCCGTTATCCATAGATACCCCGTCATCGCCATCAATTGTGGCGTCCGGATGTCTACGAAAGGCGGGCCGGTCCAAATTCCACTTTCAGTACCCCGTAGAACGAAAAAGACAGCTGACTGGCGTCCACAACGCGACAGCAGGCCTGTCTGTCAGGTTTAATATGCCCGATGACTCCGCCCCTGACATCAGAACCCCGGCACGCGCTGAACGCGGTGTGCCCGTATTTTACGATGTTCCCCCTGGAATTCCCGCTACGTGTGCTCGGCGCTGCGCCGCAACGCCGAGCCGTGGTCTTGGACCCCTTCTGCGGGAGGGGCACGTCAAACTACGCGGCTCGCACCCTCAAACTGGCCTCCTACGGCATTGACACCTCGCCGATCGCTGTAGCGATCGCCCAGGCCAAGCTGGCTGTGGCAGAGCGCGAAGATGTGCTGGAACTGCTCGACGAAATCTTGGAGGAAGTCGAGCCTGTCGAAGTGCCGCGCGGGGAGTTCTGGCGTCTGGCGTTCCACCCGGAGACGCTGTACCAGTTGTGCCAGTTGCGTGAGGGCTTGGCGAAGCGGCGCTCCAGTGCCGCTTCGCTACTGCGCGGCGTCGTGCTGGGCTGCCTGCATGGCCCGCAGTCCAAGTCTCTTGACGCCGCGGGCTATTTCTCTAATCAGATGCCGCGCACGTTTGCCAGCAAGCCTGACTATTCGGTGCGTTACTGGCTTAAGCACGGGCTGCGCCCACGCCCCGTGAACGTCATCAAACCTATCAAGCGCAAGCTAGATCGCGTGCTCGCCCAGCCCGTACCAGTGCCGCCTGTGATGGGGTCGATTCGACGCGGCAACAGCACGCATGCCAGTGCTTATGAGCACGTGCCCGACAACGTCTCGCATGTGATTACCTCGCCTCCTTACTATGGCTTGGTCACGTATGTCGAGGACCAGTGGTTGCGCCACTGGTTTCTTGGCGGCCCCGAGCGCATCGAGTATGGCAATCGCGTGCAGCTCTCGCATCGTTCACCCGAAGACTTCGCCACTACGTTGGCCAGGGTGTGGGACCACTGCGGCGATCACCTGCGTAGCGATGGCCTGATGGCCGTGCGCTTCGGTTCGATCCGCTCGCGTGACCGGGAGCCTAAGACGATCTTGCTCCACTCGCTGCGCCTGTCGCGGCATCACTGGCGCATCACCAGCGTGCGCGATGTCGGCACGTCGGCACGCGGCAAACGGCAAGCAGACACCATGCGCACCCAGAGCGAGCCGACTCCGGAGTTCGACTTCAGGATCCGTCCGGCTTAGACGGGTTATTGCGCCAGCGCAGCGTCACCGCTCGGTTGTTCAGCGCGATTGTCTGCTGCTCATGGCAATACTGGTGCACGAAGCCCTTGACCGCTCGAGCCGTGCGGACAATGTCGGCGTCGTCCGGCAGATGATAGGACAGGTCGTCGGAGACGAACACGATCACCTTGGCTCGAGCGCGCGAGATCGCCACGTTGGTGCGATTGAGGCCGAGCAGAAATTCCTCCTCCAGTTCAATCACGTCCGGGTCGCCGACGCCGAAGGAGACCAGGATGATGTCGCGCTCGCCGCCCTGGAAGCGCTCGACCGTGTCGACCGCTGCTTCGATCAGCGCGGCGTCGTCGTCGGGGAACAGGCTGCGCAGCTTGCGGATAATCGCCGACCGCTGGGCGCGGTGCGGGGTCACGATGCCGACGGTCTGCGTCCAGAAGCGTTCAGGATCCGCGAGCGCGGTAGGCGGCTCACCACGGCCGGCGAGGCCCGCGAGCACACGGCGCCTCGCGAGGGCAACGGTGGCGGCGACGAGCATGGCCTCAAACTCGTTGGCCTGGCCGGACTTGCCGTCGGGGTAGGTTACCGCCATCGTCGCGCGCTCGGGCGCGAGCAGGGCAGGGAAGAGCTTGCTCCATGGCAGGTCGGCGGGCCAGTCGGCAGGCACGTCGTCAGTGCCGATCAGCACCAGAGCCGTGTCGGGATATGCGCTTTTCAGTTCCGCTGGGTAGCCCAGCTCGCGGGCGAACGCGACCAGCGCCTCGGAGGAGCGGTAGTTGGTCAGTAGCGGCTTCTCCGCCAAGTCCGGAAACCGGCCGTGGTAGTAGTCTAGGACGCTGCCGACGATGAACTCGACTCCGCGCGGCGGCTCGACCGGCGTGATCGGCGGCATCTGCAGCCGGTCGCCCAGCAGCACCAGGCGGCCGATCGGCGCCAGATGCACCAGAGCGCCGCAGGCGTATGCCATGTCGACCTGGCTGGCCTCGTCGATCAGGACCAAGTCGAACAGACCCATGTGCGGCGTCGCACTCTTCTTGGTCTGGTATTTGTCCGGCAAGCCGCTCAGTGCGAACAGCTGGTGCACGACGGCGAAAACCACCGTCGGCGTGCCCTTGTCGGTCAGTGCCTGATGCAGCGGTTCCAGGCCCTTGGGTCCGAAGTTGGCGTAGTTGATCGTCTCCTCCAGCGGACCGGGTGCGGTCGGCCGGTTGATCCAGCGAACGCGGCAGGCGTTCGGACCCTGTGCCGCCAGCAGCGGCAGCAAGTCCTGGTAGATCGTTTCCACCGCCTGATAGTTGGGGCCGGTGATCAGCAGGTTGCTGTGACCCAGGTCATCGTTGACCAGCCACACCTCGGCGGCCGCGATCGCGGCACCCGTCTTAGTCTTGCCGGTGCCCGGAGGGCCCCACAGCTGCGAGAAGCCTACGCTTTGCGAGTGCATCAGCGCCTCACGCTGGCTCGGATTGATGGCGTGGCCCTGGCCTTCAATCCACGCGATCGCTTTGGCGATCTGCTCGGCCGAGTGTGGCGAGGGCTCGACCGCCAGCGTCGGCGTGTCCCACAGCATCTGGGCGCCACGCCGCGGCAGATCCTTGCCCGCCTTGGGGGCCGCCGCGGGCTGCTTGGCCAGCGCGGCCAGTGCCTGGTTGTAAGGCTGCGCGATGGCGGGGTTGGCCAAAGCGCGGACGAACTGCTCCTTGCGGTGCGCAGCGAACATCGCCGAGAGGCTGGGCACCAGCGAGACACCCTGACTCAGGTCCAGCCCGTTGTCCTCAAGCGCCTTGACCAGCGGCTGCAGGTAGTCGGCGGACTTTTCGCTCGTTGGGGCCACGGCCACCAGGCCGGCGACGCGATCGAAGGCGATGATCTTCGCGAGCAACACTTCAGCGATGGTCGAGTACACGCCTCGGCCGAGGTCGGGGCGGTGGCCGAGGCGGCGGCTGGCGCGCACGTTCAACAGGCCAGGCTCGGCGTCGATGAAGAACGTCACCCATTCCCCGACCTTTAGCCGACTGTTGTGCGAGGTCGGCGTGACGCCGTAGATGCGCATGTACGGCTGCAGGTCGAGCGCGAGCGCTGCGCGCGCGGCCTCGAACGCCGCACCGGTGAGCTGCGTCGTCAGACGCATGCTGGTGAACTCCGACTCGAGCTCGTCCGGGTCGCGCCCGTACATCACCTTGGTGGAGGTGCGCTGCAGTTCGTCCTCAAGTTGCGCATGCAGGATCAGCAACTGGCCATCCATGCTCACGCCGCGGTACTCGGGCAGGGTCATCAGCGCGAGCGGTGGCGGCGTCGCGGTCAGCGCGCCCTTGTGCGTCTTCTGCAGGTGGGAGGTCAGGCGCATCAGCGTCATGACCATCGTCCGCAGGGTCTGGTTGTACTCGCGAATTTGGTCCTGACGGTTCTGATGACCACCCTTGTCCCAGATTTCGTAGATGCGCTCCTTCGGGATCGCATCGCTGAGAGGCTCGTGCAGGTAATCCGACACCTTCGGTGGATCCTGCAGCACCGCGCCCGCCACCGAAAGCAGCGTGAGAGCATGCGGGATCGGTAGGATCTCCAGGCGCCGGATCGCGTCCTTGACGAAGGCGATCGCCGGCGTCGCCGCATAGTCGGGGTGGGGTAGAACGTCGCTGGGCGGGAACATCCATACCAAGCCCTTGAGCTTGGGCTCGAGCAGCAGCCGATTCAGGTGCCGCCCGACCACCGTGCGGAAGTGCTCGTACTGGCGGGCGTCCCAGAAGTACACCGCCAAGGTGGCCTTCTTGAGGTCTTCGTGGCGCTCGTCGGCACGGGCGACCTCGATCAGATCATGCAGGTAACACACCACCCGCACTAGGCCGTCGTACTCGCAGTCCAGGTCACGTCGCTCGACTGTCCACGCATCGGGGCGCCGCTTCGGGTCCTCGGTCGGCGGCAGCGGCGCGGCGTCGGGGTTGTACTCGCGATGGGGCAGGTAGTTGCCGTAGATCGCGAAGCCGGTCGTGAAGCCGGTCGAGGCGTCGAAGTTGACGACGATGTACGCGCTCAGGTTCGAGAAGCGCGGCAAGGTCGCGCACTGGCGGCCGGTCGTGCCGCTGGTGCCGTCGATCAGGTGCAGCGCCCGCTTGGGCAGCAGGCGACGTTCCGCTGCCAGGCGGTTGTGATCTTGGAACACCAGCGCGTCTGGCACCTGCTGGGACAGTGCCGACACGGTGTTGACCTGTCCGTCGCGCAAGGTGCGGGCCATGCCGCGGGACATGTCCGGGACCCGCGATAGGTGATCGATCTGCCCGGTCTTGGCGGAGCAGTGCTCTGGGTGCACGGGCTTCTTCTGCCCCGTCTTCTTGTCCGTCGGCGCCCAGCCGGGGTAGGCATAGAAGTCGCACATGTTGCAGTAGGTGCCGACGTGCGGTTCCAGCGCCGTCCAGTTGGTGACCGTTGCCACCGCCACCAGGTCTTCGCGGAAAATCTTGCGCATGCTGATGACGTACTGGTCGAACTCCACGACCTCCACGCGCTGCAGCAGCGTCGCGACGCGTTCGCTCGGCGGAATGTCCTTCAGCCTCACCAGCGCCGGGGCGTCCGGTGGATCGAGTGTCCACAGTGCCGGTTGGTCGACCACGACGTAGCGGTCGTCGAGTCCTGCGCGCACCAGCCACAGCGACAGCAGCACCGCGTAAAGCGTGACCTCGACGGCGTACGAGGCGTTGATGCTCTCGGCGTGCTTGATGTCGATCGGCAGCAGCCACCCGCGCGTATCGTGGGCGGCGATCTCGGCCGTTTCGCCGTTTGGCAGCACGCGGCGCGGCCGGCGGGCCGCCGGAAGCGGCGTATGGGCCGCGAGAGCCAGGATCAGGTCGGGCCGCAGATCGGCCAGCGGCGGCAGCTGCGCGGCGATGTCCGGCGCGATGCTCATCTGCTCATAGAGATGCGGCGACAAGGCCGACGATTCGAACTGGGCCTCGACGAAGACGTGAGGCGTCGTCACCTGGCTCTTAAGTGCGGTGAGCAGCGCGGTCTGCGTCTTGGTGGCGGCCTTGCCAGTGGGCTTGAAATTCGATGCGCAATCCTCGAACGCCTCCATGACCTCAGCGTAGCGGGCGTGCTCAAGTTCCTGCCCGGTACGCTTCATGGTGTGCAGCCCCGGCCGCCACTTCGCAGGCGGCGGCAAGTTCTGCGCCGCGTAGTCGGCGTGCGCGTGGTGGGGCGCGAAGATCGACAGGTAGAGCTGGCGTCGGCAAGTGGTGCGCAGGAATTGGGACAGTACTCCCTTGGACACACGGGGCGACGGGGTGGGCAGATCGACGGCGGCGTTCATTGGCGTGGGCTCGAAGAAGGGAAGGAGGGCGATGTCAGCACCGGCTGCGGCCGGACGGCGGCGGCAAACATGGCAGCGAACTTCTCCTTCATTGAATGCGATGAACCTGGGGGCACGAAAACTCAACACGGCGCCAGATAACGATATTCCTTGCCGCCCGACGCCGAGGCATCCTCGCGTCGTAGCAAGTAGCCGGCCTCGGCCAGCTGGCGCAGTTTGTTGCTCACATTGTTTGCCGAGCCCAGTTCGTAGGGCGGGCGGATCAGCTCAGCCGTGGTGACCTCGCCCTGGCGCATGGCGGCCGCGAACACCGGCTTTAGCCCCGGGGAGGGCTCCGGTCCGAGCACCCGCCATTCGGCACCTTCCCGTGTCACTACTGGCATCTGGCGTTTGCGCGCCGCGGCGTCGATGTTGTCCTCGGTATCGGGGTCGAGCGGCCCGCGCAGGGCGAAGGCCTTCTCTCCGCAGAAACGCTTGGCGAGCGCCACGAAGCTCTCGCGCGGGAAGGAGGCATCCAGGCGCCGCACGCCGGTCAGGTCCAGGCCAAACCGACACACCCCCGGATGCGCTTCGACTGCCTCTAGCAGCTTCAGAAATACCGCCCGCCCGTCTTCGCGGCCCCAGCCATCGTCCTGGTCCATGTAGTCGCGGAGGGTGAGGGTGATCTCCTTCATGTGTTTAAGTGAACCAGAACGGCGAGCCTCAGTCAAGCGAGTAGCGGGCCACCCAGTGGGTCCCCTGCAAAGGAAACAAGGCCGGAGGCCGCCGCTGGTCGGTGATGGCGTAGCCCGTCGCTCCCGGGGCCAGTGTCAGACGCAGCTCGGGAACTCGCAGCGACACTTCCGGATCAACGCGGCGCAAAACCTTGCGAGTGCTCTGCTTGATGCCGCAGCCCGCCTCGCTGCCGTGCCGGGACGCGCCTTCGTTGACCGCATGCAGGAGCAGAGCCTCATCGGACAACGCGGCCAGGGCCGGTCGGTCGAGTGCCAGAGCCGGCCGCAGCGTGGCGAGGATGCCGGCGCCGGCATCTGCCACCACGATCTCCACCATGCGCCGGGCGCCAGCGGTCGGCGCGTACACCTGCAGCGCCACCAGCCCGGGCCGGGGGGATTGGCTATGCAGCCGGATGTTGTCAATCAATTCGGCGAAGAAGGTGAAGGCGGTAGCCCCCAGCGATATGCGGTGCTCAGGCAACGCACACGCCGCCAGGCGATCGGCGAGCTGGCTCGGCAACGCGGCATCTCGCGTGCCGGACGCGGCCACCGCCACCAATTCGACTAGGTGGGGGTGGTCGCCGCGTCGGTCATCGAACTGTCCGACTGGCCCGGCGCGCCGAACGGCGATCTCGGGACCGAGCAAGCCGAAAAAACCGATTCGGTCGAGGTAGCTCCCCAATCCCCAGGTCGATAGGCCGTGCATGCTCACCGCAACGCCGTTCTCCTTCAATGTGTGCAGGAAGCTCAGCAAGCGGACACAGGCTCCTACACTCAAGCGGGTGTCCTGGCCCAGGTGCAACTCGACTGCGGCATCGGTGGGACGGCCAGCGAGCTGGCGCGAGAGTTGTCCGTCGAGTTGCTGGGCGTCCATCCATCCGCCAGGCACCATGAGACGATGGATCACGATGACGTGATTGCCAATACGGTCATGCTCAGAACTCCTTTAGCTGCGAGCCGACATCCGCTTAGGGTAGCTTAGTGCCTGCCGGTGGAAGCCACTTCGCTGGGTCGTCATCCGTGACTCAGCGCGGCCTACCCCACGCCAGGTCGGCCGCGACGGCCGCATGTTAGAGAATAAGCGCATGATATGTTCAAGTCATGAGTGTCCACCGCACATGAGAACAGTATGGGTAACCTCGCGGACTATCTAGATCCACCATACCGATCATGGCTCTTGTCTCAGGCCGCGCCGCGGGTGTGGGCTGCGACGTTTGCTCTCCATCTTGATAAAGGCGAAGAGGCGGCAGTCGCAGCAGCGGATGCCGCCGCTGGTGTGGTGAAAAGGCTAAAGGACGAGCCTGTGCTTTCTCCAGAGGACATTGTTGCGAAGTCGGGTTTCGTCTTTTCCTTCGACGACTTTCGGGGCTGGTACCGCATTGCTCATCGATTGCAGCAGCCCAGTGGCTTAATCTATAAAGATCCCACTGATTCGGAGATAGAGCGGGCTTTTAAGGTCTATCGACGAAGCACCGGTGACTTTTACTAGGAGTTAGACGTCCATGCGATTTCGCAGTGCGCATTGGTCACAATGTAAAGCCCATCGCTGGATCCTTGTTTGCTTATGACAACTGCAGCCGAAACAATCCGCCACATCACACAGGCAGGTGCCTTCCTCGTTGAGTTGGCCCTCAACGAAGACTTGCCACGTGAAGTTCGTCGAGAAGCATGCAGGCTAGTACGTCACTATCCAACGCTCAGTATGACCAAGCAGTTGGCGCGCGTCCTGGGTGTCGACGAGCAGATCCCGGATCCTTCTTGGCTCGTCGCCTATGAACACGGGCCACTCACGGAGAGTCTCAGCGATAGGCTGTCACGGCTGACTTATAAGTCGCAGGATTAGCTGAGATGCGTGTGTAATAGCAGGACGACTCCTCAGACATTTGGCGCAGTGCATCGGGCTTTCTTTGAAGATGGGGCTGGACTCAGGGAGTGAAGCTTTGACCCTGAGGCGGCTCGTTGTCCAGTTCCGAGTAGCGAGGCTGGGGTAAACCGGGGAACAGCTGGACCAGGAGGGGGCGGAAATAATCGAGCCTCCTCTTAGCGTCCCTGTGGTGGGTCAACAAGTTAGCGTTGCGGCAGATGACCTGATAAGCCTTGATCAGGTAAAGAAGAAGCGACAGAACAACAATGAGCCAGCGGATGTGCGCAATGTCAGATGGAGTGCTCGTTTTGAAGTACTGGACCATTGCGATGAGATCGCCTGCCTCCGGGATGTCCTCCAACTTGCCGCTCTCCCTAGCGACTTCTGCGGTCAGTTGCTCGAGCCTGGTCTTTGCCTCAACCAGATCAGTCTCTGAGGATTTCCGTGTTGAAATTTTGCCAAAAGGAAGCCAGCCAAGGTCAGCAAGCAGTGGGGCCGACTCGATCACGCCTTTATCGACCCGCGCGGCATAGTCAAGCTCCGCGTCTGCCTCAGCCTCGATCAGTCGCAGCAGACCGGTGAAGTTGGCCCGATCCGCATCCGACAAGGTTGTGCTGGAGAACCCTTCAAGCTGCGTGAGCGTCTCCGCAGCAATGAGTGACCCGCTCGCTGACTCCAGACCACTCAGCATTGCATCCCGTGGCATATCTCGATCCTCATTTGTCAGGGTTTCATCTTAAGGCCAGTGCACGGCTTCCGATGTAAGGAGAATCACTACATCCCAGGGGAGCGTCAGGGATGCGCCCCTAGATCATCACGCTCAACCTAGCAGAAGCCCATCCTTGGGCATGCAGCCTGCGCCTATCTACTCAATGGTGGGATCAGTTACCTGTCATCATCCGTATGGCGGAAACGAAAGACGTCGCCTAGACGCTTCTTCGCTCTGCGGAGGAAGCGATCAGCGCGAACTTGATTACGGAATCGGAAGATCGAGTGCCCGCTTCTGGCGAATCGAGCATTGGTCCTGCCCTTGATGGTCTGGAAGCCATCGATGTTGGTCGCTAGACCGCGGAGCATGCTGTGGCAGTCCAGCACTTCCTGGAGGGGGATGCCGTGGCGAGGTGTAACTTTGATACCGGTCATTTCTCTAACTCCTGTAGGAAAGGGAGAGCGGCGTTTTGATCGCTGCTCCCTCTTTCTTTACAAGATTGGAAAAACGCAAATCCCCCACCGATTCTGCTGTCCCTTGGAGGCCCGATATAAAAAAACGGGCTTTGGTGCAGGTACCCCCCCCACGTGCGGATGACGGGATTCCGGGAATTTATGGGGTGTGTTTGGCAGCACTAAGATCGGCAGTGAGCACAGGCCAGCCTTGATGGACACGGGACTTGGCCTGGCCACTCTGTCGATAGGTAGCTGGGGAAAGGAGTTCGGTATGGCAAGGTCTATGGATGACAAGTTGCTGGTGAAGTATCGGGAGCACGCAAGTTCCGAGGATGCCTTTGCCGTCCTTTCGTAAAACGGCACCTTCCTGAGGCGTAGGGGTACTGGATCGACCCGGAGGACTTCCGGCGCTGCGAGATGTCGCCCGACGGACTTCACTTCAGATTCGTCGTTGGGCGGCTGTACCAGTGCAGGAAGATCCCCAAGTGGCCACCCGCTACGAGTTCGCGCTTAGGTTCTGAATGAAGATGATCAGGAAGAGTGGTGCGGTATATTCGAATGTTGTTCAGGACTGAGCAAACTTGGCATCCAAATCGGCGCCTAATCAAGAGGGAGTGGCCGTGGCATCGAACTACGAGGCAATTTGCAAGGAGAACCGGGAGAGCTACGGCACCAAAGGCGCTCAGAAGTCCGGCCAGCTAGCCGCTGGTCTATACGACGACCGCACGCACTTCATCTTCGAACTGCTGCAGAACGCTGAGGACGCTCTCGGGCGGCGCTGCGAGTGGGAGGGATCACGTAGAGTTGCGTTCACCCTGAATCTGAACGGCCTGATCCTCTCGCATTTCGGCAAGCCTTTCGACGAGGCCGATGTCCGGAGCGTCTGCGACATCGCCGAGAGCACCAAGAACGAGTCCTCCATTGGCCGCTTCGGCCTCGGCTTCAAGTCTGTCTACAGCGTCACCGATCTTCCGGAGATTCACTCTGGCGACGAGGACTTCGCCATTGAGAACTACGTCTTCCCGAAGCGGATAGCGCGGTCGGCGCGCGCGGCTGACGAAACGCAGATAATCCTGCCACTGAAACCGGAGGATGCGAGCGCAGTGCAGGACATCACGGCGGGGTTCCGCCACTTGGGCCCGTGCGCGCTGCTGTTCCTGCGCCACATTGACGAAATCAGTTGGAGCGTCGCGGGCGGCGCATCCGGGTTCTACCTGCGCAACGCCCCCGAATCGCTCGGACCCAATGTCCAGCGCATCACGGTGATCGGTAAAGAGGATGATCGGCCGGACGTCGATCAGAACTGGCTGGTGTTCCACCGCGACGTGTGTTCTGTCGAGGGGCAGAAGGTCGGGCGGGTGGAAATCGCTTTTTCGCTGATTGTGGTGAAGGACGTCCCTGATCGCTGGGTGGTTCAGCCGCTGGCAAAGTCGCCGTTGGTGGTGTTCTTCCCGACAGTGGTTGAGAGTCACCTTGGCTTTATCGTGCAGGGGCCGTACTGCACCACGCCAAGCCGCGACAACATTCCACCCGGCGAGCCGTGGAACCGGCATCTGGTCATGGAGACGTCCGGTCTGCTAGTGGAGGCGATGCGTTGGATGCGGGACAAGGCAATGCTGGATGTCGCTGCGCTGCGCTGCCTGCCGCTCGACCGCGAGAAGTTTCCAAAGGATTCGCGGTTCGCGCCGATGTTTGATGCCGTCCGGCAGGCGTTTCAGGACGAGGAGCTGCTTCCTACCTTCGACGGCGGGCATGTCACCGCCCAGCAAGCTAAGCTGGCGCGAACGCAAGATTTACGCGAGCTGTTCTGCCCGGAACAGGTCGCGGCGCTGTTCGGATCGGAGGTCGCCGCTTGGCTGTCCGCCGACATCACTCAGGACAAGGCACCTGAGATCCGCCAGTACCTGATGCGCGAACTTGACATCGACGAGATCACGCCAACAAAGCTGGTGCCGAGCCTTACCAAGTCGTTCCTGGAAGCGGAATCCGACGAGTGGGTGTCGCGGCTGTACGAATTCCTGAGCGGCCAGGAGAAGGCACTGCGCCGTCACCTGGACACTGTTCCGATCATCCGCCTCGATGACGGTACGCATGTCCTCGCTCGCGAGAACGGGAAGGCTAGGGCTTTCCTGCCCAGCGCCACCGCCACGAGCTTCCCGACGATGCGCCGCGCGGTGTGTGCGACACCCGAGGTGCGCTTGTTCCTGACATCGCTGGGCATCACTGAACCCGACCCGGTAGATGACGTCGTCTGGAACGTGCTGCCGAAATACCAACAGCAAGAGGTGGATGTGGGCGTAGATACCTACGCTGCCGATATCGAACGCATCCGTGCAGCCTTCAACACCGATTCAACGGCGCAGAAGGAAAGGCTTCGGTCGACCCTGCGCGATACTACCTTTGTGATGGCAGTCGACACCGGCAATGGCAAAGCCTACATCGCCAAGCCCGCGGAGGCCTACATCCCCACCGACCGCCTCCACCAGCTTTTTGCCGGTGTGCCCGGCATCTTGGTAGTCAACAACGAATACGACTGCCTGCGTGGTGAAGACATCCGTGACCTGCTAGTGTCGTGTGGCGCAAGCCGCTACCTGACGCCGCAAGCAACTCCGTCGGGGTTGGGACATTCCGAGAAGGCACAAATTCGCAGAAAAGCAGGCCTTGAGCGTGCTAGCTGGGAGAGCCAGCCAGAGGACTTCACCCTTCGCGGGTTGATGCAGCTGCTTGAGTTCTTGCCCACACTGAAGCCCGAGGAGGCATCAACCAGAGCGAAGGTGCTGTGGGAGACGTTGGCTGACTTGGAGGCACGCGGCACTGCAGCCTTCTACGGCTCCTACAAGTGGGGCTACTCCCATGAGGTAAAGGCCGCCCGGTTCGACGCCGCCTTCGTGCGGACGCTCAATCAGGTAGCGTGGGTGCCGAACGCCGAGGGAGAGCTTGTGCCGGCGGGACTCGTCGTGTTCGACACGCTCGGCTGGAAGCCAAGCCCATTCCTGCGGACCAAGATCGCATTCAAGACACCGATTATCGATCAGCTTGCCAATGAGGTAGGAATCGATCCGGCTGCACTTGATCTGCTACGCAAACTCGGTATCACCAGCGTAGCTGACCTGACTTCCAGGTTGGGTATCAACAATCTACCGTCTGAGCCGGAGCCATCGACAGCACGCGAGCCGGAGACCAATGAGCCATCCAACGGCGACGTATACGAAGGTGCGAAAGATCTGTATGGCGATGATATGCCGGATGTCCCGCCCGACAGGCTTGATCCGGAACGCGGTGACGACGTACACACAGGTGCGGGTGGTGGTGCTGGCCTAGGCCGCTCTGGCACTGGGACTTCGCGCGGCGGTGGCGAGGTCAATGGAGGAAGCCGCGGCGGCTCAAGCGACCACGGCACTGCTAGTGGAAAGGGAGGAGGTCAGGGAAAGCGGACGCCTGGCCAAGCAGGCGGACGTCAATTCGTTTCCTACATCGGCATGCATCCTGATGAAGATTGCCCCGATCCCGATGGCCTCGACCAAGCGGCACGGATGCAGATCGAGAGGCGTGCGATCGACCTGATCATTGGTCTTGAGCCAGCACTGCACCGGACTCCGGAAGGCAACCCCGGTTTTGACCTTTTCGAGGCCGACAGCGGTGGCAAGCAGATTCGATGGATCGAAGTGAAGTCGATGACGGGAACTTTGGAAGATCGTCCCGTGGGAATGTCACGCACGCAATTCGAATGCGCGCGCGAGAAAGGCGATGCGTACTGGTTGTACGTGGTAGAGCGCGCAACCAACCCGATACAAGCCCGGGTGCTCAAAATCCAGAACCCCGTCGCCCATGCCCGAACTTTCACATTCGATCATGGATGGAGCCAAATTGCTCTTTCAGAGCAGTTGATGGCCTTTCCCCAGTAGCTGCCCATGCTTTGTTCGAATGCTCGATCGCTCCCCCTCGGCTGGCGCGAGTCGAGCAGCTTGTCGTCATCTCCATACCGCAGTTGGCCATGGCTGGTCGCTGCCGCGTCGTGCGGAACTGTTGCAAGCGGTGTATGCGTCGAGCGCTTTTTTAGCGTAAGCGAGAGGTCCGCGCCCGCTTCCTTGTAGGCCTGTCATCCCCAGCCGCGCCCGTCGCTGATGCCAAGGGTGCCGCCGGGCGCCTTCAGCCAGGCTAAGCTGAGACGTCCTTGATGCTAGTTGTTGAACTATTGCCGACTTAAGCGGGGCATACATATCGCATCTTCGGAACCGGAGTGAGGGCAGTGGCGCCCTATGCTGGCCGATATGCAAGTTGACTTGAGGCGCAGAGGAAGTGGCCGGAATTTGAATGACGCCCAGTTGACGAGTTCTTCAATGGCGATAAGGCGGCTGTAAGTAACTGATATATATAACTAACTTAGTCGTCTGGCGTAACTAGCGGCTTTTGGCTGTCATGAGATGTGGAACTAGCCCTTTATGGGGCCTGATCAATAGCCAAGGGGCCAGCCCGCTCGCGCTAAGTCTTTGTCTTGTATGAAAGGCAGCTAGTGCATCCAGTGAGAACCCACAGTATCACTACGAGGTTTGTCATCATTCGGGGACGTGGCGGCAGAGGATGACGCCGTGCTTGATTATTTTTTAACTACGACCGCTGCGTCTCGTCTGGCGGAGATGGATGCTTTCTTGGTTCTGGGAAGAAAAGGCTCGGGTAAAACAGCGCTCGTTCGCCATCTTTCCGAGTCTGGCGCATTCGGCCTCTCGAAGTCATTGAATTTGAGAGGTTATCCCTGGAGCGTCCATGCATCTCGCGTCGACTCGGGTGCATCAGACATTGAGGCATATGTCGCATCTTGGAGATATCTTCTTTGCGTTGAGCTTGCTTCGTTAATTCTATCGACGGGCCACGCATCTGGTTCGAATGATGCTCAGATATTGACGCGATTCCTCAACGAGAACTATGGGGGCGTTCACCCGGAACTCGGAGTTCTTCTACGCCCTAAAGCTATCAGGCTTTCAAAGGCTTCATTCGAACCCCAAGTCCTTGGCAATAAGCTTGGCGGGATTTCTTTTGAACGACCCGCGGGTGATTCGGGGTTGGGTATTGAATTGGATGCCCTGTCTCAGAGCATTTTGAATACAACGCTATCGTTATGTGGCCGTTTGGGTATTGACTCACTATCGCTTCATTTTGATGAGTTGGATCACGGGTTGTCCCAATTGGATGATCCAAAAAAAAGGATGTTCATTGGACTCATTCTTGCGGCGCGCAGCCTTCGAATCGACACAAAAAACTTTCAAACAAAAATAAATCCTGTTATCTATTTAAGAACTGATATTTGGGATGATATTGAGTTCAGCGATAAGAACAAAATAAGCGAAAGTCACGCTATAGACCTTGCTTGGGATGACGAAGCGCTTATGGCTTTAGTTAATGAACGCTTGCGTGCTCGCCTTGGGGGGAGCGCTGAGTGGAGTTCTGTTATCGACGAGCAGTTGATGAGAGGTGCTCAGCCAAAATGGAATCATGTCCTATCAAGGACTTTTTTGCGCCCTCGAGATGTTATTAAGTTTCTGAATGAGGCTTTACGTCAAGCAAAAACTAGAACAGATGAGCCATTGCTTTTGGGAAACTCAGATATCGTTTCCGCCCGGGATGGCTACTCGTCTTATCTAAAAAAGGAGTTGGACGACGAAGTTCTTCCGCACTGGTCGCGTTGGTCGGAAGCACTACAGGCATGTAGCGCCCTCAGCACCGTTACTTTTGAAAGAAGTGCATTTGAGGCTGAATACAACGCGCGAAAATCAAAGGATAATGTTGTCGGTGTTGATGAAGCTTTAGAATTGCTTTATTCTTTTTCTGTGATTGGCTATGAGCGAAGAAGTGGATATGGAGGGTCTTCGTGGGTGTTTCAATATTCTGACCCTCAAGCCGGCTGGGATCGGTCTGCTTCGCGATTTAAAGTGCACTTGGGTCTTAAAGAATACGCCAAGCTTAGAGAGGAAAGAATCAAGGCTGAATAGTCCTTGGAACTCAGGGGCGTGGCGATTAGGACGCATCGTTGTCTGGGATGCTGAGGACCCTGGTGAATGCCAGGGTCAGAGTTAGACTTTTATAGGTGCATAACCTACATTTCTGTCTACAAAGCTCGTTGACGTTGACCTTGTCAAAGAGCAATATTGGATCGTTGCGTCAAATCACGCAGCCGGGCTTGGCAGCCCGATCACTCAGGCGCACCAGCGCCCATCTTCGATGCCCGGCGCTTTTTTGTTGCCCGGCGTTATCGTGGGCGATAGCTCCCATGCTTCATGGCGGGCGGTACGTGGAGGCCGCAAGGCCTGCCGGTCCCTGAGTCCGGTCTGCCAACCCGTACCGTCCGCCACCCTGCTTGGCAGCAGTGGGCGGACTTCTTTCAACTCAGGAGAAGTCGTCTATGTCCCGCAAAGCAACCGCACCCAAGAGCACCCCGTCTCCCCGTCACCGCACCCGCGATGCCGCGCCGTCGCCCGCCGCGCCTTTCGTCCCGTCCCCGATGCCGCAGGTCCCGCTCGGCGACCTGACGTACACCACGCTGTTCAATCCAGTCCCGACGGAAGACGAACTGACGCGCAAGCGCGCACCGCGTCCGCACCAACCCACGCAGTGCACCATTGGCTACACCTGCCACGATGTGCGAGTGGACGGCCACCGGCAGAGCCAGCGCATCCCCACCCTGCGCCTGAGTGGCCAGTGGCTGGCGGCGCTGGGATTCGTGCCTGGCAGCAAACCCCAGATCGCCGTCATCGACGGTGCGCTGGTGATCACGGTCGCGGAACCGAGCTAGCTTGTAGGATTGGCGCCACTGCCTGGCATGCGGGGAATCGTGAAACGCCTTCCATTCGTCCTCTCGCTTGTCCTCTTGGTGGCCATGCCTTCCGCTTGCGCGCGCCAGGCGGCGTCTTCCGCTCCGAAGGCTTCGCCTTCTGGCGCGGTGTCGATGCACGAGTTTCAAGCGCGTTTGCTCCGCTATGCCGGCACATTGAAGACGCGAGGCGACTCCGACAAGGAGCGATTCGCTTCCGCACTTGGCGTGACCTTTGCGCCGGCCAAGCCGGGTTCTTCGTCGGAGCGTGCCATTCGCCCATTGGCGGATGGCTATGCCGTTGTGGCCACCACGCTTCCCAATCCACCCGACTTCCCCTACAACGAGGTGCGCGTGTTGCTCCCTGACGGGAGGGCACCGCTGGACCGCGACACGACGGTCTGTTTCTGGGATGCCAACGACTTCTCGCGGCGCTTGGAAGAAATGGGCTTTAAGCGCCATGGGCAGCGTGACTTCCAGCGAGGCTGGTTGCGTCAGCATTGGCGCGCCATTGGAGACGGGAAGGAAGGTGTCAGTGCCAGCCTCCTGCTCTACCGCACCAGCGATGGCGGGAAGTCCAAAGAATGCGTGTATGGCATTCGGTTTGGCGGAGGTGAAGCATGACGCCCGTCGATCCCCGTATTGAACCACTGCTGTCGCACTTGGCCGACGATCCTCGTCTGCCAAGGAATGCCGAACAGGACATTCGCGGCGCGCTGGCAGAATCGCCCTACCTCTCCAGGCTGATCGCCAATGCCGCGGACGCCAGGCAGATCGGCCGAATCGCCGTCTCGCATGGCCAACACAGCGGTGGGCACTTCGAGGATGGAGTGGATGGTAGGCCGGGCACGCTCTATGTGAGCGAGTCGGTTTTCAAGGACTGGCCGGTGAAGGGTGAACGGCTGGACCTGCTGACCGAAGTCATGGGTCATGAAGCGATGCATGGTGTGCTGTCCAAGACCCGGGCGGAAGCGCTCGATGCATTTGGCGAGCGCGTGCGCAATGCGATGAACGAGGCCTACGCCAATCGGGAAACGATGGTCAACCTGACCGAGCCGGTGCGGCAGTACCTGGATCGCGGGCGGGAAGACGAAGCCTTGGCCGAAGTCTCTGGGTTGCGCGCGTTGAACAGCCGCATAGGGCACATGCAACCTGCGCTACCCCATGATGAGCAGGAGGCCGCGCTATTGGCGCGATCGAAGTCCCGATGCGTGGATCGTAGCTCCCTCGACGTGCAGTTCGAAAAAGGTCTCAGTTATGAAGCGCTGACGCGCTATCCGCACACCCGCGGCGAGCCGGTTACCCGTGCGGTTGAACAGTGCTTCTACGACGGCAAGGGAACACTCGGAAAGCTAGGCGACTCCGACTACCGGAACTATTACGGCGCTCATCCGATCAGCCACATCGCAAAAAACTATGCGTGGTATGCGGAAGGGCGGCGCCCGCCCGATGTGCGTATCGATCTTCACTCGCTGGGTCTTGAGCCCAATCAACTGGAGCACAATGGCCTGGACTTGGGTGAAGCGAAGACCTTCCCTGTTGTGGACTTGGGCAAGGACGGATTTGGCTACGTCCAGCTCAAGAACACTGGCCACCAACGCGAGTCCGCTCCAAGCAACGCGCTAGCGCCAGAAGTGCTATTCACCCCGGCCAACCCAAATCACCCGGACCACAGAATGCTGGAGGACATCCGTGGCAAGGTTCGGGAGTTGGATCAAGCAAATGGCCGTACGTTCGATGACGTCAGCGAGCGCACCTCCGCTAGCCTGCTTGCCCTGGCCAAGGACAACGGGATCACCCGAGTGGATCACGTCCTGCTAAGCGAAAAAACCAAAGATCTGCCTGCGGCGCAAAACATCATCGTGGTTCAGGGCGACCCCAAGGATCCGGCAAAACTAAGGGCTCACATGCCTACCGCGGAAGCCGCCCAACGCCCCATGCAGGAAAGCTTCAGCCAGGTCGAGGCCATCAACCAGCGCCAAGTCCAAGAGCAGTCCGTGGAGCAGCAACGTACCCAAGGGCAACAACAACGTCCGTTGCAGCACTCGCTTTGATGTCGTTGATATCGGCCCCTGGCAAATAGCAGGATCGAGTTGCTGCGTTAAATCGCGCAGCCGGGATTGGTCTCCCGCTATCGAGGCGCACCAGCGCCCAGCGCCCAGCGCCCATCTTCGATGCTTGGCGCTTTTTTGTTGCCTGCATTGTGCGAAGCGCGTGCTCGCCACTTCATGGCGGGCGGTACGCGGGGGGCTTCGGCCCCGCCGGTCCTTGGTCCGGTAGACCGACACGTCCCGTCCGCCACCTCGATTGGTCTCGGCGTGGCGGATTCCCTTTCTACCGAGGAATCCACTATGTCCCGCAAAGCGATCGCATCCACGAGCAACCCATCTCCCGGCCGCCGTATTCGCGATGCAGTGCCGCTGCACGTGGCGCCTTTCGTCCCGGCCCCGATGCCGCGCGTCCCGCTCGGCGACCTGACGTACACCACGCTGTTCAATCCGGTCCTGACGGAAGACGAACTGCCGCCCAAGCGCGCACCGCGTCCGCACCAACCCACGCAGTGCACCATTGGCTACACCTGCCACGACGTGCTGGTGGAAGGCCACCGGCAGAGCCAGCGCATTCCCACCCTGCGCCTGAGCGGGCAGTGGTTGGAAGCCTTGGGATTCGCGCCGGGCAGTAAGCCGCTGATCGCCATCGTCGATGGCGCGCTGGTGATCACGCCTGCGGCATAACGCGGCGCCTTCGTCACTCGGATAGGCGTCACGCGCTTTTGGCGCCGCGGCGCGTGGCCTCGCATCCTGCGGGGCCGCTGCGCCGCGATGGGCAGCGCCTTGGTGGTCGGTGCTGGCGCGGGACATGGCCGGCACGCGCTAGCGCTGCCGGACGATCGCCAGCGCTTGGCTCAGCACCACATCGTCGGCACTGGTGACCGGTGGCCGGCCGATCGGAAAATCGAGCCGCACTCTCGCTACCTCGTCCTTGCCGTTGGGGCGAATGAAGTGGCTCTTGGGATAGGTGACCGAGAGCTTGGTCCCGGGCAGCGTGAAGCTCTGCACCGATGCGTAATTGGAGGCCACGTCGGCGGTCTCCTCGCCGATGACCTTGCCGAACCCATAATCCTGGACGAGCGCGGCGGTGGAGGCCGCGTTCGAATAGCTGTGGCGGTTGACCAGCACCCACACGCGCCCTTGGTAGCGTGGCGCGGGCCGCGGTTGGACGAGGGGAAGTTCATAGCGGTAACGGGTACCGTTGGGCTGATGCGTCTCGGCTTCCATCTGCCGTGCGAAATCGGGATCGATGGGCGCGTTGGCGGTGCGCAGGCGCGCGTAGTCCGCCTTGGTCGCCGCACTTGCCTTGAGCGTGAAGGAGGACGCGAAGCGGAAAGGACGGGTGGCGAACCAGGCCACCATCGGGTCGCTGAAACTGTTGTCCCCGCCCGGATTGTTGCGGAGGTCGATGATGAGATCGCTGGCGCCGCCAGCGATGAGCTTGCGGAAGCTGTCGTCGATGAATGCCAGGAACGCAGTCGCCCGATAGGAGTGGGACCCGTCGTCAGCACCCGGTTCGCTGTTGAAGAACGGGCCGGGACGCAAGTAGGCGATGCCCGGCGCTACTACTCTGTAGTCGCGGGCAGCGAAATCGGTGGCAAGGCCAGGGTTCGGATACCTGGCGTCCAACGCCTTGCGTTGATCCAGGGTCACTGCCGGCACGGGAACGGTCACCGATTGGCCGGCAATCGTCGCCGTGACCGAGACCGAGGCGACGACGCCGCGGTCGAGCCACAGCAGCGCCGGAAAGCTTTCTTCCATCTGTGCAAAGGCCATGTAGGGACGCTCTGCAGACACGTAGGCCGAAAGCCGGTCCAGCACGGCATGGATCGGGACCCCGTCGATGGCGGTGATCTCCACGCCCGCGCGCAGTGTGCCGCTGGCCTCCGCCGGTTCGGTCAACAGCACCTTGTCGCCATCGACGCGCACGAATAGCGGCACCAAGGTGCCGCCGCCCTGCAGATGCGTCACGAATGCAACGATGGGCGCATCGATCCGTGCGTGCCCGATCCGCCCGTACGCCACGAATTTCTGGAACAGCGTGGCCACCGCGACCGGTGTCATGGGGCCGCGGATCGACGCCGTCATCGTACGGTAGGCCCTGTCGTAATCCGCCTTGGGACGGTGCGCATAAAGGTCGAAATGTGCCTCGCGCAATGTCCGGTACAGGGTCGCAAAATCCGCACGCACGACGTCCGCCGCGACCTCCCCGGCGGGCGCGGGTGCCAGCGCCTCCGCCTCCGCCGCGTTGACGGAGACGTGCGGCGCCATGCACGCAATGGCGACCAGCAGCACAAGGAGGAATTTGGTGTTCATCGTAGCGGCTCGGTGGCTGGTCGGAAACATACACACATGGTGGCGAGGACGGATAGTGCGCTGGTCATCACGCCCATGCCGGAAGCGAAGGTGCGCTGAGCAAGCACGCCGGCCGATCGGCTGTGCCAGCCAACGCTGGTCGGCTCCGAGCACGATCGTCGGTTGCCTAGGAATGGGAATTGCGCCGGGATTTGACTGCGGCCGTGATGGTGGAAAGGAGCACCACGGCCGCGCTTGTCAAGAAGGTGATGCCGGATGGGTTTGGAAGATCTTTGAAAAGACCCATGGCATAGACGCCAAAGCTTGCAAGACAAATGGGTAGCGCGAGAAGCGAGGTGAGTGCACTGAAGAAGGCGAGCCTCGCGCCATGGTGCGGGTTCATGCGTGTCCTTGCCAGGATCCATCCATTGAGTGCCAGTGTCAGCGCGATGAGGCCTGCGACGACTGCGATCCACGTTCCATACATCGCGGTGTCCCGTGTCTAGAGTTTTTTGATTGTGCGCCTGGGTAGCATCAATATCCAAGTTGCTAGACGTAGCGTTGGCTGAGGCGCGCCCAGCCCCTTGTCCGCTGACAGCGGGTCAGGCCGGCTCCTGCAAAAAGTTCTAGCCGTCTCAAATTTTGCAACAAAGTTCGGTAAGCTTGTCGGGCCAGGCACTGCCTGTGCCCTGCGGTTGTCCGCCTACAACGCTATCGAAGCTCAAGGATGAAGCTATGTTGAAACGCCTCGCTGTTTTTATCGCTTTGAGCGTCCTTGCGCTTCTCCCTGCGAGGGTCTTTGGGCAAACCGGCGACTATGGCGCGCCTTATACCGTCCAGTCCATACATGGGGTCGGCTCGTTTGCCACCGTTGGCGAGGCCGTGGGATTTGTCACCAAAAAGATAACTGATCTGTGTAACGGAACTTGTACCAATCCACCTCAGATCTCGGTTCGCTACGGAACGGGCGATATTGTTGCGGTCATTTATTTGAATGGATCGAGCGGCACGAACGTCCATGCCACGCTAAGCCGGGGCGGCGGCGTGCCCCAGAAAAATCTGGGGGGTTGCCATACTCGCTGCACGGCTGGGCTTGGGGCGGATAGAGACGGCACCGGTCCGCGCGGTAGTCGCGACAGTTCGGCATCAGTCAATGGCGACAATCCAGGAAGCCCCTTTGAAGGCGATCCGGTAAACGCATCGACAGGAAATCTGTATCGCCAGGAAACGGATTTCCGCTCTGCCTCGAATCTCGTGTTCCGCAGGTTCTATAACAGCTCTTCGGTCGTTGCGTCTTCCAATTTAGGGCCTCAGTGGAGGCACATCTATGACAGGCGCTTGGAAATTCAGCGCTCTGACATGGCGGATAGTCAGCAAATTATTAACGCGTTTCGGCCGGATGGCGGCGTGATTCGCTTCGTGCTTGCAAATGGTGTCTGGAAAGGTGACCAGGACGTTGCTGAGAAGCTTGTCGAGCTTCCGGCCGGGGCTGGTTACGCGCTCCAGCTTTCGGCGAATTATCAAACCGAGTCCTACGACGCAGGCGGGCTGATTAAAGAGGTGAGCGATCAGGCTGGGCAAAGAGTTCTTGCATTTGCCTACAGCGATAGCAATACGCCTGTCAGTATTGCGCCAAAGGCTGGGCTGTTGATTGCAGTGACCGACCAGTTTGGTCGAAATCTCAACTTGAGCTATGACAGTGCGGCGCGACTGATCGCTATCATTCAGCCGGACGGCGGAAGCCTTGGCTATGCTTACAACGCCGCCGGATATCTCACTAGCGTTACCTATCCCGATGGGAAGGTGCTTTCCTATGTCTACAATGAAGGCGCTAACACCGGGAACAACAATCTTCCAGGTGTTTTGACCGGAGTGATTGACGAAAAAGGCGTTCGCTACGAAACGATCAAATACCAGGGGAACACTACGAGGCGCGTGGCGTCCACGGCCTTTGCCGGAAATGCGGATCTGACCAGTTTTGAATACGACAGCATCATTAGAAATGGTGGGTACGATGCGACGATCACCGGCCCAATGGGAAAGAGCGTCAGGCTCTCTTTCACGAATACCGGCTTCGGCACACTGCGCTCCTTTGGCGCCAGCGTTCCCTGCGGCGACCAATGCAACCAGCCGTGGAAGTCGCTGACCTACGATGCCAACGGCTATCCGGCCTCGGTGACAGACTTCAAGGGGACGGTCACCAAGACGACCTATTCGGCGGATGGACTGCTGACCCAGCAGATCGATGCCTCGGGCACCGCGCAGCAACGCACGACCAACACCACCTGGAACGCCAGTCTGCGCGTGCCGCTGACCCGCACCGTGCTCGATGCGGCCGGCGCCACCGCCGCCAAGACGGCCTGGGCCTACAACGCACACGGCCAGCAAACCGCACGCTGCGAGGTCGATCCGTCCATCTCCGCCGCCATGAGTTACAGCTGTGGCAGCGCGGCCAATGCGCCGACCGGTGTGCGCCAGTGGCTGACCAGCTACTGCGATACCGTCGATGGCGCGCAATGCCCACAGATCGGCCTGGTGCTGAGCAAGGATGGCCCGCGCACCGACGTGGCTGACACTATTAGCTATCGCTACTACCTCACCGCCGACGAATCCGGTTGCAGCAACCTCGGCGGCGCCTGCCATCGCGCCGGGGACT
Organism: Xanthomonas sp. DAR 34887; assembly: GCF_041245805.1. Classification (NCBI taxonomy): domain Bacteria; kingdom Pseudomonadati; phylum Pseudomonadota; class Gammaproteobacteria; order Lysobacterales; family Lysobacteraceae; genus Xanthomonas; species Xanthomonas tesorieronis. Next base: position 4,823,469 of record NZ_CP162490.1, on the reverse strand, counting down.
TGTATCAGGTGGTCGATGCGCTGGGCCGCGCCACCACCTATGTGGCCTACGACCGCAATGGCCGCCCGACGCGCACCCAGGATGCCAACGCGCTGATCCGCGACCTCACCTATACGCCCCGCGGCTGGATGGCCTCGAGCACGCTGCGGGCGAATGCCGACGGCACGCCGTCGGACCAGGATCAACCCACGATCGTCGCCTACGATGAGGTGGGCAACGTCAGCAAGGTCACCGATCCTGACGGCACCTTCGTCACGTACGGCTACGACGCCGCGCACCGCCTGACCGACGTGACCGATGGCGTCGGTAACAACATCCACTACACGCTGGATGCGTCCGGCAATCGAGCCAAGGAAGACACCAAGGACGCGTCCGGCACGCTCAAGCACACGCTGTCGCGGATCTACAACAAGCTCGGCCAGCTGGCCACGCAGGCCACGGCCGAAGCCGACCCTACCGACTTCGGCTACGACGACAACGGCAATATGTCCTTGGCCACCGACGCGCTCAAGCGCAAGACCCAGACCGACTACGACCCGCTGGACCGGGTCAAACAGACCCTGCAGGACGTGGGCGGCATCGCCGCGAAGACCCAGTTCGACTACGACGCGCTGGACCGCACCACCAAGGTCACCGATCCCAAGGGCCTGGCCACGAGCTACCAATACAACGGCCTGGGTGATCTGCTCAAACTGACCAGTCCCGACACCGGCGTGACCAGCTACACCTACAACAGCGCCGGCAACCTCGCGACCCAGACCGACGCGCGCGCCACCAAGACCAGCTACATCTACGACGCGCTCGGCCGCTTGACCAAGGCGACCTACGCGGACAAAGCGCTGATCGCCACCTATACCTACGACGCGAGCCAGACCGTCTGCGCGACTGGCGAGACCTTCGCGCTGGGTCGCCTGAGCAAGCTGCAGGACGGCAGCGGACTGACCCAGTATTGCTACGACCGCTTCGGGCGCATGGTGCGCAAGGTGCAGACCACCAATGGCAAGGCACTGACCGTGCGCTACGCCTACACCAAGGGCGGCCGCCTGAGCCGGGTCACGTATCCGGATGGCGCGGTGGTGGACTACGTGCGCAACGCGCTGGGCCAGGCCACGGAAGTGGGTGTCACGCCTGCGGGCGGCACGCGGCAAAAGCTGCTGAGCGGCGCCACCTACTACCCGTTCGGCCCCAGCGCCGGCTGGTTTTACGGTAACGGCCGCCCACTGCAGCGCGTGTTCGACCAGGACTATCGCCCGCTGGCGATCCAGGACAGCCGCAGCGACGGCCTCAACGTCGGCTTCGGCTTCGACCCGGTCGGCAACCTCACGGCGCTGACTGCGCCGGGCAACACCGCTCCGGTCGTGAGCTTGGGCTACGACAATCTAGATAGATTGACCGCATTCAAGGACGGCCCGACCGGCACCGTGATCGACGGCTACAGCTACGACGCCACCGGCAACCGTCTCAGCGCCCAGGTCAACGGCAGCGCCCAGACCTACAGCTACCCGGCCGACAGCCACCGCCTAGCGAGCGTGGCTGGCGCCGCGCGCAGCTACGACGCCGCGGGCAACACCACGGCCATCGATGGCACCGCACGCGAGTTCGCCTACGACGCGACGGGCCGCATGAGCCAGGCCAAGCGCAGCGGCACGCTGGCAATGGAATATCGCTACAACGACCGTGGCGAGCAGGTGCGCCGTTTCCTGGGCACGACCAACACCTACACGCTCTACGACGAAGCCGGCCACTGGCTGGGCGACTACGACGGCAACGGCAAGGCGCTGCAGCAAGCCATCTGGCTCGACGACCTGCCGGTGGGCGTCCTGGCCGGCACCGCCTTGAACTACGTGCAGCCGGATCACCTGGGCGCACCGCGGACAGTCATCGACCCGGCGCGCGACGTGGCGATCTGGACCTGGGACATCAAGGGCGAGGCCTTTGGCAACACGCCCCCGGATCAGGATCCAGATCGCGATGGCACAACGTTCGGGTTCGGGATGCGCTTCCCGGGGCAGCGCTATGACGGTGCGACGGGGCTTAACCAGAACTATTTCCGGGACTACGATACGAGCACTGGTCGCTATGAACAGAGCGATCCGATCGGTTTGGCCGGAGGGGCAAATACCTTTCTATATGTCATGGCAAAGCCACTTGAGTTTTTTGATCCTCTAGGTTTAATTGACTTAAAGATTCCAGGTGCAGCTGTGAGTATCCACGCAAATCCGGGGCCGGACGTCACTGATTTTAGGCCGGAGCATGAGCCCGCTCACGTTCATCTTGGAAGCAATGATGGCCCGCGAGTCGATGTCGAAAACTTCAAGCCTTTAACTGCCGCAGATGCTCGAAAAATGACAAAAGAGCAGATCAAAATGTGCGCTCGGCTTACCAAGGCTGAGAAGGTTTTAATAAGAGCTAGGCAGGCGGCTGTTTTTAGATATGGAAAGTATATTATTAAGGCCATGGCAATGCCGACGGTTGGTGCCGATTCGTTCACCACAGCTTGCCGCTCTGATCCCGTGAAATGCGCAGAATTAATTGAAAGTGTGGGACCGCCGCCCTACATGGAGAACTAAGTATGAACAAGAGTGACTACATGATATTGATGAATTTTCCGGGTGAATGGATTGAGTGGGATATGTTTCCGGATGAATTGTTTGAGGAGATAAAAGATAGATATGAGCCGGGGCATGAAGATGCCTCTGAGCATGACAGAAATGGCATATTCCACTGGTGGTTAAAAAAGCAGCCAGAAAGTGAGGTGCTTCTTAAGCTCGTAAAACTTTCGTATGTAGACCCGGACCAGGTAATGGCAGCCGATGTGCGGCGCTATATTGCAAGAAGCAAACATGTTGATGCTTCGGTTCTAGCAGAATTGCAGCGCTGATAGGCTCTTCCGAACAGAAGTAGGTGTCGCCACCGCAAGTGGTGCGCAGTGGGAAGCCGCTCTGCGGTGGACCTAATTTACCGAGGTCGATAATCCGAAAAGGTTTATTCGGTATATGCCTAAAGGCCCGATAGCGGCGCCGTCCAGGTATAAGGGTGATACCATGGCCCTAGGGGATCGATGGTCCTAGGGATGTGAGTAATCCTTGCGGATACCGGGCCAATTCGTTTGGAAGAACGAGCTGTGAATTGTGATTGTGTCGATGATAAAAACCTGGTGTGTAAATAAGTGTGGTATATGAAACATGTAATCGGAAGGGTTTACTACAGGGTTGAGTATCTTGATGTTAAGATGAAATACCCCCTCGTTCAGTCATATGTCCATATCGGATTTAACTTGTCTGAGGAAGATGTTAATGACACTTGGTATTTTCAAGATCTAGTGAACTACCATAAACAGGGATCTGCTCTTGAGGCAGCTGAACCCGGGACGCCCGTTGTTTGCCTGCAATTGGAAGAGCTGGAGTACGACATGTTCGACCTCGACGCATTGCACAGCGCACTCTTGACCGCACAACAGCGTAGCTGATTGGTCGTTCTCATGTTGATATGTCTGTAATCCGCACTATGGGACAGTTCGAGCGCAAGTCCCATCGTTTTCTTCTGCCCAAAATATTAGTGAGAGAGTCGACCTTGGTGTAGTGTAGTGTACAACTGGCTACGGCTACGAGGGCTTAATGATCTCCAATCAGGACGTCGCAGAGAAGATCTGCAATAAAATCTTGGATGCAAATGCCTACTTGGATGAGGCAATTGCTTTGGCAATGGATACTGCCCCAGAAGAAGAGGCAAAAATAATTCGCCAATTGATCGGTCGAATTTCTGGTGAATTGCTTCTTAATTTGCTGAACCCTCTTTACAGAGAGCATCCCTCGATTAAGCCTGATGGATTTTTACTGCCAGAAGAATACTTAAGGAAATGATCTAAATAGATTGGGTTGGCGCGACGCGGCGATCTGAAAGTGGGGCGTCAAGAGTGAAGCCGGCGCGTTAGACAACATGCCAGCCGGGATAGGCTGCGGATCGCGCTGGCGCGGTATTCGTTCAGCAGCGCCTCCGGAGCAGTGTTATGGCAGCGAGGCGAAGCTCGGCCCGGCTGCTTTCGGGACTATGATGCAAGCGCTGACCGTAGCCGCATCGGCTCGGCAATCACGACGCGGATAGCTGTGCGGTCCAAAAAGTCATCTGGCTTGACGGTCATCTGTGGGCGAATGAGGACAAGAAGATGAACAACAATTTCTTGATTGCCTATTTTCTATCTCTAGCTATTTCTTGCGGATGGTTTCTTATGGAAAGGCGGAGAGGACGCACAATCGTGCCCTCCATAGTTCTTGCCGTGGATATGACTCTCGGTGTTGTTCTGGTGAGGTTGGCTGCCCGGAACGTTCCTGGCTTGTGCTCATCCAAACATTGCGTAGCGCAGTTCGTCCAAATTTTTGATTTTTCTAGCTATATGCTGGTGGCTCTTATGGCTATTACCTTCGTTCTTCTCTTTTTGGCTGTAAAGAAAAAAGGCTGATTCGCAGTTAGACCTGCTGCTGCCTGCGGGCCTTCTTAGCCTTGCAATGGGTATCCGACCCAACATTCTGGCGAGTCAGGAAGGCTCAGGCGTTCACCGCCTCCCCTACCAAGGCACCACCCGCCCCAGATAGTCCAGGTAGTGCAACCCGCCCCGTCCCGCAGACGCCTCAATGGTGTCCAGCAGCTTTGGAATGCTTTCCCCGATGGTCAGGCGCGCCTCGGGGCCGCCCATGTCGGTCTGCACCCATCCGGGGGCCATCAGCAGCAAGGTGCGCGGGTCGTCCCTGTGCCGGGCGGCGAAGCTGCGCATGCACATGTTGAGCGCCGCCTTGCTGGCGCGGTACACCTCGTACTGGCCGTTGCTGTTGTTGCCGATGCTGCCTTGTCCCGACGACATCGCGCCGATGCTGCCGGTGGGGCGCACCAGATCCACGAAGGTCTCGATGACGCGCATCGGGCTCAGGGCGTTGGTGACCATGACACGGACGAATTCCTCGGTGGAGACATCGGCGATGGTCTCGCGGTCGTCGTTCTTGACTCCGGCGTTGACGAACAGCAGGTCCAGCTGTTCGCCGTGTAGGCGCTGGCGTAGCGCCGCCACCTGCTCAGGAACGGCGATATCGACCGATTCGATGCGCAGCGTGTCCGGATACGCCTGCACGAGCGTGTGCAGCTTGCTTGGGATGCCGGCGCGCTCGGTGGCGATGACGCGCCATTGGCGTTTCAGGTAGCCTTCGGCCATCGCGAGGCCCAGGCCGCGCGATGCGCCGATGAGCAGGACGGTTTTCTGCGGAGGAATGCGTGTCATTGATCGAGCCTCGTAGGGGCCGGGCCGCGCGGCATCGTGGATGCCGGCCAACCGGTCGGTGTGCGAAATGTAAGGGCGCATGCGGGCGAGCGGAACGCGCGTGGGCTGCAATTAGTCCTTGCGCCGAACGCCTGTATGTCGCCGAGCACGCTCTGGATGGGACATGTCGGAACCGGATTTGAATCTGTTGATTGCGCTGGACGCGTTGCTGGCGGAGGCCAGCGTTGCCGGGGCCGCGCGGCGGCTGGGGTTGAGCGCATCGGCGATGAGCCGCACGCTGACCCGGCTGCGCGCATCCACCGGCGATGCGCTGCTGGTCCGGGCAGGCGGCAACATGGTGTTGACGCCCTACGCCGAGCAGATCCGCGGGCAGACCCGCGCCGCGGTGGACGCCGCACGCGCCGTGTTGCGCCCGTCGCCGGCCGAGCTGGATCTGTCGACGCTGCAGCGCACGTTCACCGTACGCGCCAACGAGGCGTTCGTGGAGGCGTTCGCTGCCATGCTGGTCAATGCGGTATCTGCGTCTGCGCCAAATGTACGCCTGCACTTCGCGTCGAAGGCGCGGAAGACCGCCACGCCGCTGCGCGAGGGCCTGGCCGACCTGGAAATCGGCGTGCTGAACGCGATGGGACCCGAGGTGCGGGTGCAGGCGCTGTATCGCGATCGTTTCGTCGGTGTGGTCAGGCAGGCGCATCCGCTCGCGCTGGAGCATGAGGTGACCGCACAGCGTTACGTCGCGTTCGGCCATGTTGTCGCCTCGCGCCAGGGCAGGGCGCAAGGTCCGGTGGACGATGCGTTGCACTTGCAAGGCCTGGAGCGAGTGGTGGCGACCGTGGTACCCAGCTTCTCCACTGCCCTGGCGGTGGCGCGCGGATCGGACCTGGTGGCGTTGGTGCCGGCGTCGTTCGTGGCGGCGCAGCCGGAGGCGGTGCGCCAGCTCGATCACGTGTTCGAGCTCCCGGTCGCCACCGATGCCATCACCGTATCGCTGATGTGGCATCCGCGCTCGGACCGCGATCCGGCGCATCGCTGGCTGCGCACGCTGGTATTGAGCGAATGCCGCAAGCGCATGGCGCCCGGATAGCACCGCCGCTCGAATGAAGCGGACCGCAAAGCCGATGTGCGAGCGGTTCGAGGATTCGCCACCGCCCTACCACACGCCATCGACAAATACAGGACACCAGCATGTCGCACCGCATCGCCACCCTCGAAGCGCTCGAAGCGCTGTACGGCCAGCCCGCCGAGCGCTCGGTGCGCAAGGAGATCGATCATCTGAACGCCGACTACCAAGCCCTCGTTCGTGCCTCGCCGTTCGTGGTGCTGGCGTCGGCGGGAAGCGACGGACTGGATTGCTCGCCCAAGGGCGACCATGCCGGCTTCGTGCAGATCCTGGACGCGCGCACGCTGGCGGTGCCGGACCGGCCGGGCAACAACCGCGTCGATAACTTGCGCAATCTGCTGCACGACCCGCGGGTGTCGCTGCTGTTCCTGGTGCCCGGCATCGGCGAGAGCCTGCGGGTGAACGGACATGCCGAGATCAGCGTCGATCCGGCCTTGCTGGCCCGCTTCGAGGTCCGCGGCAAGCTGCCGCGCAGCGTGATCGTGGTGCATGTCGACGCCACCTATTTCCACTGTTCCAAGGCCATCGTGCGCTCGGCCCTGTGGGATCCGGCGCGGCATCTGCCGCGCGGGCAGCTGCCCAGTGCCGGGACCATGCATGCCCATCTGGCCGATGGCGATTTCGATGCCGCGGCTTACGACCTGGAGTTGCCAAAACGCACGCAGGACATGCTGTACTAGCGCGCCAGTCGCATCAGCGGCCTGCGCGGCGGACAACCGGACGACAAAGGGGATCGATGCAAGGACGCGACACGCCATCTGCGGGATGGAGCGAGCTGCTGTTCGTGGTCGCGACCGCATTGGGACTGCCCATCTACTGGAGCCTTTCGGCCGTGCTGGCGCCCGCCTTCGAGCCGTCGTTCTCCGAGGCGGGCCTGTGGGGCCTGGCGTTCTACGAACTGCTGGTGCTGGCATTGCTGGTCCCGGTCCTGTGGTTCCGAAGCTGGACGCCGCAGGCTTTGGGGCTGCGCTGGCAGGGACGCGACATCCGCCCGGCGATCGGCCTGCTGCTTGCGTGCATCGCGGCGTGCTATCCGTTGAAGTGGCTGGGCGCGGACATGGCCGAGGGGGTGAATCCTTCCATGGATGCGATGGTGGCCGGCAAGCTGTCGCTGGCCGCGGTGGTAGTGGTCTCGCTGATCAATCCGATCTTCGAAGAGGTGTTCGTCTGCGCCTACGTGATCCGCGTGCTGCAGCGCCGCCACAGCCCGGCATTCGCGGTGAACGTCAGCGTGGCGATCCGCGCCTCGTATCATCTGTACCAGGGCCCCATCGGCGCGATTTCATTGGTCATCGTGGGGCTGATCCTCGGCTGGTGGTTCGCGCGGACCGGCCGACTGTGGCCTGCCATCATTGCCCACGGCTTGATGGACCTATTGGCGCTGGTGGCCTATGCATAGCGCGTCTGACGGCAGGCGCGTGCGCAACGTAGCGCATGATGTGGTCGGGCGCGGGTGCGGCGCTCCTGTCGCTATCATCTGCGTCAATCGCCTGTTCACGATCATCTGTCCATGAAGCATTCCGCTCCGCTTTCCATGATCGCGCTTTGCCTGCTCGCCGCATGCCCGCTGTCCGCGCTTTGCAGCGAAGCGACAGTGGCCGGCGGTACGTTCGACCGAGGCTTGCTGCTCGCGGTCGATCGCGATGCCGGCACGATCAGCGGCTATCTGCACGATGGCACTTGCCGTCTGGCGTTTTCAGGACGCTTGTCGCCGGTCGAGCTGTACCAGCGCTCGGATGCCGGCGAAGCCTATGCGGTGGACACCTGGGTGCCGGACCAGCCTGCGCGCCGTTTCCAGACCGAGGTCTATTCGATCGCGAAGGGCGGCTTCGCCCAGCAGATCACCTTGGAACCCTCGCGCGACGGAGTGCCGGGTGCATGTCCGGATCGGATGTCGCTCGACCGCCGCGACAACGTCAGCAGTTCGTATGTGGGGGTACGCGTACTCAAGCAATCGCGTGCGCCGCTGTATCAGGTCAAGCAGCGCTCGCACGGGCTGGAGATGGTGCGGGACACGTCCGTGCGCCCGCCGAAGGCCGATGTGGGCGTGTGGGTCAACAAGTCTTATCGGTCTGCGGAACTGACTCGCGGCTACGTCTACATCGCCTGGTACGAGGCAGACGGCACGCCGCGTGCCGGCTACGTTCGCGAGGCGAGCCTGTATCCGCTGCCGGCAGGCTGAGCCGGTATGGTCGCGTCGCCTCGTCCCCGCGCTGTGGACGCTTGCGAGCCGCCGCCGATGCGCCCAGCCTGGATGCCTTGGCATCACGGCCACTTCGTTCTCCTGTCGCGGCTGAAGCCGCTCCTACACCATGTGCGTCGTGCTCTTGTAGGAGCGGCTTCAGCCGCGACATGGAAACGACACGCCGTGGACATGCGCAACTTGCAGCTTCTGGACTGAAGTTATTGGAGCTGCCCTTAAATCACGCAGCTGGGCTTGGCAGCCCGATCACTCGGATGCACCGGTGCCATCTTCGGGTGACTGCGTAGCTGGCGCTGACCGAACGTCCCAAGCGCATGGCGTGGCTAGCGACGCCATCCGATCGGAGAGGACGGCGTGGCCGTGCGCACGGGATTCCATGGATCGCCGCGCGGCGTCTTCCCCTCGGGAAGTATCTTCTACGAGGCGTTTCCGCCCGTAGCCGCCCGCACCGAAGGACCGTTCCGGTCACTCCGGGCGCAGAGCGCATTGCAGCTACTTTGCGGGGGCGACGTCCCTTGGGCCGATACTGATGGTGGTGCCGGTCGCATCCGGGATATAGCGCACTTTCGCCAAATACTGCGTGCCGCAGGCGTCGACGCGCCATTGTTCGTCCCATGGCTGCTTCGCTGCAGGATGACCGCCCGGCAACTGGGTTTCCAGCACGTCTATCTCGCAGTCCTTTGGCAAGACTTTCTTCATGGCCAATGCGTTGCGCACATAAGGAATGGTGTCTCTTTGCAGCACCGGATTGGACTCCGATTCGCCGGGGAACAGCGGCAACACGGACGGCTCGCCGTTATTGAAGATGGTGATGGCGTTGTAGCGCCGCTTCTGACCGCAGGCCGTACCCGGGACGGTATCCACCCAGACGGCTTTGACGATCCGGCCCTGGTCGTCCAGCGTCGGCTCCAAGGCCACGTGCGCGGTGGCCTTGTTCCAATCTGCCTGGATGCTGGGGCATTTGCCACGCAGCGAGGATTCGTACTGCTGCATCACCGATTCCACGGCATGGCGGTAGGCCGGGTATTGGCGCATCGCATCGATCGCGGTAGACGTCTGCGCATGGGCGGAGGTGACAGCCAATGCCGCACCGAGTAGAAGCAGCGCGAGGCGATGGGGGCGGCTAATGAGCATGAGCATCTTCCTTGAGAAATGCATTGGTTAGGGTGGGTCAGCGATATGGAGAGCAGGGCGCATCGGGTTCCGGATTGGGCGAGCGAGCGCCAGCAGCACAAAACCTGCCATTGACGTGTCACCCGCTTTGGATCTCGACCCCGGCGTTGGGGAGTTCGACTGGCCGGCGAACTGTTTTCTCCCCAGGCCAGAGTAGCGGGGTTGGAGTAGTCCTTTCAATCGTGACGCAGCTTCGTTCGGCCTGAAAATTCATCGGCGCCCCGGTGAACGCAGCATCGAAAAGGAGGCGCGGCAAATATGGAAATTGGATTGGCTCCCTGCAGCCAGGGTAAGTAGATCGGGGCGACGCACGCGCGCGTTTTGCGAGCGCCACACCACGCGCCGACTAAGCGACGCCGGTCGTATAAGCTAGCGCTCAACCCAGGGGGAGGGCACCATGGTCAGAATGTTTGCGGCAATGTTGTGCGTGCTGGCGTTGCCGGCGTCGGCCCAGTCGGCCTACAAGTGCAAGGACCCCAAGCTCGGCACGGTGTACCAGTCGATGCCGTGCGCGAAGGGAACCGAGCAGAAGCGGTGGGACACCGCGGCACCCGCTTCAGCGGCTGGCGGCCAACGCCAAGAGCCGTTGCCGGAACCGTCCGCCGGCCAGGGCGGTACACCGGCAGCTGCCGGCAACCGTCAGGAACCCAGCCTTGGCGCCAACGTGATCAGTTCGGTGCGCGCGCCGGGACCGGAAGCGTGCGTGCGCGCCAGGCATGTGCGCGACAGCGCACGCGCCGATCCCACCATGAAGGACGATCGCGACTTCATGCAGGCGGTCGAGAAAGCCGTTACCCAAGCCTGCAAGTAAATCGTCGACGCTGCAGTCGGGGGTGGATCAACACGGAGTAGGGCGGCCGGCCGCATACCGCACGCCCAGCCGCAGCTGCGCCAGGAAATGCGGGTCGGCGTACACCGCCGCGTCGTGGCCCAGGCCGGTGTACCAGGCGCGGCCGCCGTCGAAGGCGTGGCACCAGGCGATCGGGTGGTCCGCGCCCATGGTGCCACCGGTGTAGAGGCGTTCGTCCACGGTGGCGACGACCTGCACCTGCGCGCGCGGGTTGCTGCGGTAGTTGTAGATTTCGTCGTGAATCGGCCAGGGCGCACCGCTAGGCCGCCCGTCGCGTTCGGGTTGCACCTGGGTGGATTGCAGCCCGGGTGGATGGCCCTGGAACCAGGCGCCGACCAGGCGTCCGTACCACGGCCAGGCGTAGCCGGTGTCGGCCGCCGAATGCACGCCGACGAAGCCGCCGCCATTGCGCACGAAGCCTTCGAATGCCTGCTGCTGGGCAGGATCGAGGATCTCGCCGGTAGTGCTGGCGAACACCACCACGCGGTAGCGGGCCAGGTTGTCGGCGGTGAAGTCGTTCGCGTCCTCGCTGTGGTCCGCGGCCAGGCCTTCCTGGGCTGCAAGCTGCCGCAACGTCGCGACTGCGGTAGGGATGGACGCGTGACGGAAGCCGGCGGTCTTGCTGAAGATCAGCATGCGCTCCTGCGCCGGGGCGGTTGCGGCGATGCCTGCCAGCATGGCGGCGAGCGGGAAGGCGAGTGGATGCATGGGGGGATTCTGCCGTGGATGCTGCGCTGGCGGGTAGCGTAGTGCGGTTTGGGCACCGGCGCAGGCCTGCCGGCGCTGCGCATGGGCGCGTGGGGAGCCAGGGGAGGCCACCGTCCATACAGCACCTTGGGGGCAGCGGAGGGCGTTTATCGCACTGGTCGTCCACCCACGAGATGGAGGAAAATTCCACTCCCTTGCCGAATTCAGAACCGCCATGTCAGGACGATGGAGTTGGATAGCGCTGGTGTTGTGTGGCGTTGCGGGGGCCGCGGCGGCGGCTGCGCCGGCGCCCAGCGAGTACGCCACCAAGGACGGCTGGGGCGGCCTGCAGATCAGCGGGCAGGGCGAGGTGCGTCAGTTCTCGATCGACGCAATGGGCGCCAACGGCCACAGCTGCGGGCTGTCCGGCACGTTGCGCGGCGAGATCGCCGAGGCCACCGATGGCAGCGCCACGCCGTGCCGCGTGTCGTTCAAGCGCACGCCCGGCGGGTTCGAGGTGAAGGCGTTGACCGAGGAAAGCTGCCGCGAGTATTGCGGCGCGCGCGCCGATTTCGAGGGCGAGTATCTGGCGTTGCCGGTGGGCTGCACCGCCGCGGCGAGCACGCGGCGGCGCGCGGCGTACCTGGCCGATTACCGCGGCAAGCGCTATGCGGCCGCGCTCGCGGGGATGGATGCGTTCGACAAGGAGTGCGGCACGTTCTTCAACTGGCTGGAGCGCGACCGCTTCGCCAACGATCGCGCGATCGCCCTGTTGCGCCTGGGCCGGCCGAAGGAGTGCCTGGCCGCGCTGGACACGACCATCGCCGGCCGTAGCCACGACGAGGACTCGCTGCAGGAGGAACTGGACAAGAACGGCAGCATGCTGCCGCCCAGCGATTGGGACAGCTATCTGCCGATCGCCAAGTCCACCTGGTTCAACCGCAAGCTGTGCGAGGCGGCGAAGCCGTAGCGCCACGACGCAGGCAGTGCGGTGCAGCGTCCATGGCGTGATGGACGCCGTGCATGCGGTGCCGCCAGTCATCAGGCATGGTCGCGGCGCTGCGCCAGGGATACCCACACGCGGGTAGCGCGCCCTGGTCGCTCGGCCGGTGTGGCAGTTGCGCGATGCCTGCGCTCCGGCCCACTCACCGCGGCGGGTACTGCTGCCGACGGGATGCAAGCGCCGCCGCCACGGGCGCCACTACGACTTTCGGCAGGTGGCGCCGGCCGGGCAGGGCGTAGTATCGGCGGACTACGCGCAAGGATCGCTTCCCGTCGTCCGCAACTGCCCGCCCCGGAACCACCACGTCATGCCCTCCCGATTCCTTGCCCCACGCCCGCTCGGCGCCTTCCTCATGGCCATGCTGCTGCCAGCCGCGGCGGCGGCCGCGCCGGCGCCGGCCGTCACCGCCGCCGACTATGCGCGGGCCGAGCGCGCGCTCGGCCATCTGACGCAACCGTTGCTGGACCATGCGGTCGAGCGCGTGGATTGGCTGGACGCCACCCATTTCGCCTATGTCGACCACGACGCCGGCGGCGACCACTTCATGCGGATGGACGCGGTCACTGGCCAGCGCGCACCGCTGTTCGATCAGGCCGCGCTGGCCGCGGCGCTCAACACTTTGCTGGCGCTCAAAGAGCGGCCGCTGGCCGCGACCGACCTGCTGATCAAGTCGCTGAGCCTGGCCGCCGATGGCCGCTACCGTTTCAGCGTGCGCGACACCCAGGTGTTCTGCGATGCCGACGCGCATTGCAGTAAGGTCTACGCCAAGGACAAGCCCGAGCCGGGCGTGTTGTCGCCGGACAAGACGACCGAGGCGTTCATCCGCGACTGGAACCTGTGGCTGCGCGACCTGGCCTCGGGCAAGGAAACCCAGCTCACCACCGATGGCGTGCGCGACTTCGGCTACGCCACCGACAACGCCGGCTGGAAGCACAGCGACAAGGCGATCCTGGAGTGGTCGCCGGACTCGCGCAAGATCGCCACGTTCCAGCAGGACCAGCGCAAGAGCGGCGACATGTTCCTGGTCAGAAGCAAGCTCGGGCATCCGGAGCTGCTGCAGTGGAAGTACCCGATGCCCGGCGACAAGGACGTGACCATGATCGAACGCGTGATCGTGGACGTGGCTGCGCGCAAGGTGGTACGGCTGCAGATGCCGCCGGATCAGCACCGCTCGACCTTGTGCGACGACGTGAGTTGCGGCCCGGACGGCGGCTGGGACGACGTGAAGTGGGCGCCGGACAGCAAGACCCTGGCGTTCGTTTCCACCTCGCGCTATCACAAGGACGCCTGGTTCCGCATCGCCGACGCGTCCACCGGCGCGGTCCGCACCGCGTTCCAGGAAACCGCCAAGACCTATTACGAAAGCGGGCAGGTCGCAGCCAACTGGGCCTACGTGCCGGAGCGCAACGAGGCGGTGTGGTTTTCCGAACGCAGCAACTGGGGCCAGCTGTACCTGTACGACCTGGCCAGCGGCAAGCCCAAGCGCGCCATCACCACCGGCGAGGGCAATGTCACCGAATTGCTGAGGGTCGATGCGAAGACCCGGACCGCCTGGTTCCGCGCCGTTGGCCGCAACCGTGGGCTGGATCCGTACGATCAGCAACTGTGGAAGGTCAGCCTGGACGGCGGCGCGCCGCGGCTGCTGACGCCTGAGCCGGCCGACCACGCGATCGCCCTGTCGCCGGACGGCCAGCGCTTCGTGGACGCCTACTCCACGACGACGCAGCCGCCGGTGACCTTGCTGCGGCAGGCCGCTGACGGCCGCACGCTTGCCACCGTGGCCAAGGCCGACATCGGCCGCCTGCAGGCGGCCGGCTGGGTCGTGCCGGTGCCGATCACGGTGAAGGCGCGCGACGGCAAGACCGTGCTGTACGGGCTGATGTTCAAGCCCTCGCAGTTCGATCCGGGCAGGCAGTACCCGATCATCGACTACATCTACCCGGGCCCGCAGACCGGCTCGGTGCGCAGCCGCAGTTTCCTGCCCAGCCATGGCGACAATCAGGCGTTGGCCGAACTGGGCTTCATCGTCGTGGCCATCGACGGCATGGGCACGCCGTGGCGCTCCAAGGCCTTCCACGACACCTGGTATGCGGACATGGGCGACAACACCTTGCCCGACCAGGTGGCCGGGGTGAAGGAGCTGGGGCAGCGCTACCCGTGGATCGACCTGCAGCGCGTGGGCATCTGGGGCCACTCCGGCGGCGGCAACGCGTCCACCGACGCGATGCTGCGCTACCCGGACTTCTTCAAGGTGGCCTGGTCGGAGAGCGGCAACCACGACAACCGCAACTACGAGGACGACTGGGGCGAGAAGTACCAGGGCGAGCTCAGCGTGGACAAGGAGGGCAAGGGCAGCTACGACAACCAGGCCAATCCGCTGCTCGCCGCCAATCTCAAGGGCCGGCTGATGCTGGTGCACGGCAGCCTGGACGACAACGTCCCGCCCTACGAAACCCTGTTGATGGCCGACGCGCTGATCAAGGCCAACAAGACCTTCGACATGCTGGTGCTGCCCAATGCGAAGCATGCCTACGGCGACGAGGCGACGCCCTACGTGACCCGCCGCCGCTGGGATTACTTCGTGCAATACCTGCTTGGCAGTACGCCGCCGGACAACTATCGGATGCAGCCGCTGCCGAAGCACTGACGCTGCGACGCGGCGCGAACGCCGTCGCGCTGCCTCGGCGCGTGCGGCCTATGCCGCGCGGGTGTCGCTGCGCGGTGCAGGCAGCGCCGATGCCACGATCGCATGCACCTGCTGCGCCAGCGCCTTGCGGTCGGTGCCCGGCGCGATCGCGAGGGGTGCGTGGAAGGTCACCCTGACCACGGCTCCGGACGCGCGCAGGAAGCCCAGCACGTGGGCGCCGGCTTGCATGCTGCCGTAGAACGCGTAGGCGTCGCGCGCGCCACCATGCGCCAGGCTGCGGCCATCGACGGACAGGATGTCCAGGGTGAACGGTTGCAGCGTCCATGGCCGGGCGTTGGCGTCGCCGCCGAGGAACAGCGAGAACAGGCTGGACTTGAACGGGGCGACGCGCTCGCCGGACGAGGTGGTGCCTTCGGCGAACAGCACCACGTCGTGGTCGGGGCGGATCTGCGCGGCGACGGCCGCGGCCACGTTGGCTGCGTCGATCCGCCGGCGGCTGATGAACAAGGTCTGCGCCAGCGCGCCGAGCCGGCGCATGCCCGGCCAGCGTTCCATGTCGTTCTTGGCGATGAAGCGCGCGTGCAGCAGGCTGCCCAGCACCACGATGTCGAAGTGCGAGATGTGGTTGCCGACGAACAGCGTGCCGCCGCCGCTGCGCGGCGTACCCACCACCTCGACGCGGATGCCCATCGCCTTGCGCAGGCAGGCGAACCATAACCGCGGCAGCACGAAGGCGCCGCGGCCGCGGGTGAAGCGCATCAGCAACCATTGCAGCGGCACCAGCGCCACGCCGCTCAGGACGAAGGCGGCGAGTTTGGCGGCCACGCGCAACGCAGAGAAGGCAGTGCCCGCGACAGGGCGGGGCGGGGCAGCGTGGTTCATGGGCGGCGGATGGGCGGGAGAGGCAGGCGAGTGTGCAGAAGACGAGCGCCGGCGTCAGGGGGCGCTGTCGGCGCCGCCGATGGTAGCCGACGCTGTGGCGTCCAGCACCTGCCGGCAGCTGTGGCCGTGGCGCTGGCGCTGGCGCTTGAGCTCGAGCTCGAGCACACCTGGCAGCCTGCGTGCGCGAAGGGAGCGCATCGGTGGCCGCCTTGCCGGGAGATTGGGAATTCACGGACGGGCGGCGCAGGCGTTTCTTCTCAGTGTCCGGTGCGCGGCCTGCGTGCTGATCGCATCGGCGGCCATCCCTCCATCCGTTGCCAAGGAGTCATCCATGCATTCCTCGATCAGATTCACGCTGCTAGCCGCGCTCGCCATGTCGGCTGCGCAGGTGCAGGCGCAGAAGATCACCAATTGCGGCACCCTGCCGACCTATGTGCGCGAGGCGGTTCGCGACCTGAACTATTGCATCACCATGCCCAACCCGATCGCCGCCTGCGGCCATAATGCCGTCGACGTGCAGATCTTCAATAACGACGAAGGACGCCTGCCCCGGGCCGGCCGCGGCCAGACCTATTACGAGGGCAAGGCACGGCGCGATGCGGGCGGCCCGGCCGGCACCTATCGGCTGGTGTTCCTGGTGACCGACGGGGCCAAAAAGTCGGTCGTCAACCAGCGCTACTACTCGGCCGATCACTACGGCACCTTCTGCATGATTCCCTGAGCGACTGCCTGCAGCAGCGCCAGGCAGCGTGCTCGCCCCCTATTTCTTCAATTCCAATATCGGCACGAAACCGCCGAAGATCATGCGCTTGCCGTCGAATGGCATCGGATTGACCTCCGGATCCATGCGCGGGTCTTCCATCATCCTTTTCATGCCGGCGTCGCGGGTGGCCTTGTCGGGCCATTCGATCCACGAGAACACCACCGTCTCGTCGTCCTTGGCCTCCACCGCGCGGAAGAAGTCGGTCTGCTGGCCGCGCGACACGTCGTCGCCCCAGCATTCGAGCACGCGCAGCGCACCGAATTCGATGAAGACCGAATCGATGCGGGCGTGTTCGAGGAACTTTTGCTTGTTGGCCGTGGGCACGGCCAGCACGAAACCATCGACATAGGACATGGGAACCTCCGGGTGCGGCGCGCCGGGATGGGCGCCTTTCTGCTTACGACGTGCGAGCGGACGGGAAATCGACAGGCGATTGCCGGGAGGGAGAGCTTGTCCGCCAGTGGGCTGCGGCCATGTGAAGCGCTGCGCCGCACGAGCCGATGCACGTGCCTGCCTGCGGCTTGTGCGTTACGTGAACGAGGCAGTAGGCATGAAAGGGCTGCTGCCGGTTCACGATGGCATGCAGCAGCATGGGACGAGCGCCCCGGCGATGCGCGCGCATGCGTCGCGCGGTCATGCCGGCCCGGACCGCTCCTCGCGTTCGATCGCCGCCTGCACCCGCTCGCGCAGCGGCGCGAAGGGCGGCGGCAGCGTCGCCAGCAGATAGCGCTCCACGCTGCGCTCGGCATCGCGGTAGACGGCAGCGCCGACGCTGACTTCGCCGGCATGTGCGCGCCAGCTCGCCGTGCCGTCCTGCCAGCGGAAGCCGCGATAGCCCAGCGCCGGCGGCGCGGTGGCCGGCCCTGGCACGCGCGGCAGGCGTTCGCAGTGCCGGCGCAATCCGCGTGCGGCGATGGCGTCGAGGTCCCAGCACGGATTCGGCTGGCCGCTGTAGATGTCGAGCTCGACGCGCACCGCCCTTCCGTCAGTTGATGACCACCGAGCGCCCGGCGTAGAAGTAGCCGCAGAATTGGGTGTAGCCGCCGCGGTTGCAGGTTTCCGGATTCAGGATCAGCAGGCTGCTGTTGTCGTAATTGCGTGCCGGGGTGTGGCCGGGCTTGTGGCCCCAGAAGCCGCCGCGCTGGTGTCGGTACCAGTGGTAGTCGTAGCCGGGATCGATGACCAGTGCCATCAGCCGGCGCGGGTATTCGGTCTCGCCCAGGCAGTCGCAACGCTTGCGCAGCCCGTCGGCCATGGCTGCGGCGCTGACCGTGTTGCAGGCCATGGTCCAGGTCTGGGCGCCGTGCGCGCGGCCGGGCTGGGCGAAGGTGTTGGTGCGCCAGTTGCGCGCATAGTTGTAGCAGTTGTTGTGGCCGACCACGCTGGCGCCGTTCCAGAAACCGGGGTTGTACTGGCTCACCTCGTATTCGCACTTGCCGCACTTCTCGTCCTGGATGGTGGTGCGCAGCGCGCTGGGTGGCGGCGACGGTGGCGGAGGCGAGGGCCGCGGCGGGTCGGCGAGATAGCGCTGCAGGCGTTCGAGCACGCTCTCGCGCAGTTTGGCGTCCAGCGGGGTCAGCGCGTGTTCCAGCAGCTGCACCCTGGAGCGCAACGGCATGGCTTCGATCAGCCGTTGCGCCAGCGCACCGGAGGCCTTGAAATCGCGGCTGGCGGTGGAGGCCAGGGCGAACTGGCGCGGGACGCCTTTTCTCCTGGCCGGCGTGTCTTCGAGGAATTCGACGCGGACCTCGCGGAAACCCAATCCGTCGAAACCGGCGCCGGGGCGGGCGATCAGCTCCGGGTGACCGCTCACCTCGCCGAGCAGGCGTTCGACCTCGGCGCTGTCGGTGACGTACCAGACCGGATTGGGACGGCCGGAAAACAATGAAACTTCGATCCTTAGCATGTGCTTCTCCATGAATACTGCGTGCGCGCTCGCGGACGCCGCGCGGGCGGTGGCATGAATGCGGGAGCGCGCCGGCGGCGCGCCTGGCGCAGTGGCGTCCTTTTATCGAACGCGCGAAGCCGGGTGGACCGGCCACGCAGGATGCGGCGATGGATGCGGAGCGCCGGTATGCAGGAAGCGCGCTTGGCTGGCGTTGCGGGCGGGTTTCCCCGGATGCCTTGGCATCATGGCCACTTGGTTTTCCTGTCGCGGCTGAAGCCGCTCCTACATCATGCGCGCCGTGCTCTTGTAGGAGCGGCTTCAGCCGCGACAGGAAAGCGCCACGCCATCGACACGCGCAACATGCAGCTTCCGAACTGAAGTGATTAGAGTTGCCTTTCAGTCGCGGCTGGCGTTCCCGGTAACGCCCGTCGCGACTGAAGTCGCTCCCACAAGGGCATTTCCGCTGGCTGTCTCTGTGCGGGCGGTGCGTCAGCCCAGGTCTGCGCCACCCGGGCACGCGGCGGTCAGCTTCAGCGTGTAGGACTGCAGGTTCCAGCGGTGCTGCGGGCTATCGTCCGGCACGTAGTGCCACGACTGCAGGTAACCCTGGGCGCACGATTCGATGGCGATGCTGTCGCCGGGCGTACCGGTTGCAGGCAAGGGCAGCGGACTCGGCACCGCGCGGGTGGCGGCAGGCAGGCTCACGTTGTAGTCCAGGCTCACCGCGCTGAGTTGGTCGGGATCGCCCAGGCGCTTGCCGTCGATCGCCGAGGGGTGTTGCACGAGCCATTCGCGGATCTGGCGCCACTCCGGCGTGTCCTGCGCATAGACGCTCCTCTTCACGATCCGCAGCGCCTCCTGCTGCGCGCTTGCGCTGCCGGCCAGTGCGGCCAGGGCCAGCACGGCGAGGCGTGCCAGCCGTTGCGGCCGCTGGGCGATGCCTGCCGCGTGAGTGCTGCGCTGGTTCGACTGCATGGGTCCGCTCCCTGTCGATGGCCGATCGGACAAAAATACCATCGGCGTGGGTCGGCTGCGCGCCGGGGAGTCCGAGACGTCGAGTGTCTACGCCAAACGCGGCCGGAAAGCGTGTTGCGTGTCAGCGTGGCGCGAGCGAAGCCTGCAGCGCGGTGGCCAGCGCGGCGTCGCCGTTGACCAGGTCGCTCCAGCGCAACGCCAGGCCCTTGCGGCGGCCCTTCTCGGCGAGTTTCAGGCCCTCCGGGTCCACGGTCAGCGTATACAGCCTGCCGTCGATCTCCAGTTCGCGGCGTACCGGTTTGTCGAGGGGGGTCATGCGGCGCCTCCGGTTTTCACGATGCGCCGAGCGTAGCTGGTCCAAGGTGATGGGCGGTTCTGCAATGAGACATGCGATGAAGACGCTCAAGATCGCCACCTACAACGTCAACGGCATCCGCAGCCGCCTGCCGCAGCTGTTGCAATGGCTGCAGCGCGAGGCGCCGGACATCGTCGGGTTGCAGGAACTCAAGAGCGTGGATGCGGGCTTTCCGATCGCCGAGATCCACGCTGCCGGCTATGGCGCGTTGTGGATGGGCCAGTCGGCCTGGAACGGGGTGGCGTTGCTCGCCAAGGGCAGCGATCCGGTGGAGAGCCGGCGCGGTTTGCCGGGCGATCCGCGCGATACGCAGAGTCGCTACCTCGAGGCGATGGCGCATGGCGTGCTGGTCGGCTGCCTGTACCTGCCCAACGGCAATCCGCGCCCGGGGCCGAAGTTCGATTACAAGCTCGACTGGTTCGCGCGGCTGCAGCGGCATGCGCGGCAGTTGGTCGCACTGCCGCATCCGGTGGCGCTGATCGGCGACTTCAACGTGGTGCCGACGGACGAGGACATCTACAACCCGGCGTCGTGGCGCCGCGACGCGCTGTTGCAGCCGGAAAGCCGCCAGGCCTACGCGGACCTGCTCGCGCAAGGCTGGACCGACAGCCTGCGCAAGGTGCATGGCGAGCGCCGGATCTACACGTTCTGGGACTACTTCCGCCAGCACTGGCAGCGCGATGCCGGCCTGCGCATCGATCACCTGCTGTTGAACCCGCCGCTGGCCGCACGCCTGCACGACGCCGGCGTGGACCGTTGGGTGCGCGATCTGGCGCATGCCAGCGATCATGCACCGACCTGGGTCGCGCTGAAGGCCAGCGCGACGCGCGGCGGCGTCGCTGCGTCGCGCGAGAGCGCCACCGGCTCGGCGAAAGCCGTCGGGTCCGCGCATGGCAAAAAGGCCGCCAAGCCGGCCAAGCCAGCGCAAGCGAAGAGTGACGGGAAAATCGTCAAGCCGACCAAAGCGACCAAAGCGAAAGCGACTGGGGCAGCCAGATCCGGGCAGTCCCCCGAAGCCACCAAAGTACTCAAGCCCGCTGAGCAGGCCAGACCTGGGAAACCGGCCAAAGCAACCAAGGCAACCAAGGCAGGCAAAGCAGGCAAGCCATCCGAGGCGGCCAAGCCGGCGAAGCCCACCAAGCCAACCAAACGCACAAAGCCCGCGCGGATCCCCTGACCCGCATTGCACGCGCGTGCGCAAATCGGCCTTGCCGCGCGGGCGCGGGTGCAGGGCTGCCTATACTCAAGGGCCGCTGCCGCCTGCCGTGCGGTACGCGGCGCTTGCCAGGCTGTCCCGGGTTTCCTTTCGCCACCTGCCGGAGTCGCCGTCATGAGCCTGCTCGTCGTCGCGCTGTTGATCGGGATCGTCGCGGGCCTGCGCGCGATGACCGCGCCGGCCGTGGTCAGCTGGGCCGCCAGCCTGGGGGTGTTGCCGCTGATCGGCACCCCGCTGGCGTTCCTGGGGTGGCGCTTCATGCCATGGATCGTCTCGCTGCTGGCCATCGGCGAACTGGTCACCGATCAGTTGCCGGGC
Source organism: Xanthomonas sp. DAR 34887 (assembly GCF_041245805.1). NCBI lineage: Bacteria > Pseudomonadati > Pseudomonadota > Gammaproteobacteria > Lysobacterales > Lysobacteraceae > Xanthomonas > Xanthomonas tesorieronis. The sequence continues at coordinate 4,802,120 of NZ_CP162490.1, read as the reverse complement.
ACGCCCAGCCGCAAGGTGCCGCTGCAGTTCGGCACGCGCCTCGTGATGGGCGGCCTGTGCGGCGCGGCGGTCGGCATGGGCGGCGGGCTGTGGGTGGCGGCGATGGTCGCCGGTGCGCTCGGCGCGGTGCTGGGGACCTACGGCGGTGCCGCGGCGCGTGCGGCGATGGCGCGACGTTTCGGCCGCGATCTGCCGGCCGCGCTGCTCGAGGACGCCGCGGCGATCGGCCTGGGCGTCCTGGCAATGGCGCTGCTGCGATGAGCCGCCACTTCGACGCGATCGTGGTCGGCGCCGGTCAGGCCGGACCATCGCTGGCAGGGAGGCTGGTCGCCGCCGGCATGCAGGTGGCGCTGGTCGAACGGCAACTGGTCGGCGGCACCTGCGTCAACACCGGCTGCATGCCGACCAAGACCCTGGTCGCCAGCGCGCGCGTGGCGCACCTGGCGCGGCGCGCCGCCGACTACGGCGTGCAGTTGCAGGGCGAGGTGGGCATCGACATCGCGCGGGTGATGGCGCGCGCGCATGCGGTGACGCACAGCGCGCGCGACAACCTGGAGCAATGGCTGGGCGGCATGCGCGGGCTCACCCTGTTGCGCGGCCATGCCCGCTTCGAGGCGCCGCAGCGGCTGCGCGTGGGCGAGGAATGCATCAGTGCGCCGAAGATCTTCCTCAACGTCGGCGGACGCGCGCACGTGCCGGCGCTGCCGGGCGTGGAGCGGGTCGACTACCTGACCAATACCTCGATCCTGCAGCTGCAGGACGTGCCGCGGCATCTGGTGGTGATCGGCGGCAGCTACATCGGCCTGGAATTCGCGCAGATCTTCCGTCGCCTGGGCGCGCAGGTCACCGTGGTCGAGCAGCAGCCGCGGTTGATCGCGCGCGAGGACGAGGACGTGTCCGACTGCATCCGCAGCGTGCTGGAAGGCGAGGGCGTGACGGTGCGGACCGGCGCGCAGTGCATCGCCTTCGCGCCGCACGCGCAGGGCGTGGCGGTGCGGGTGGATTGCCATGAAGGCGCGCCGGACGTGCTCGCCAGCCATGTGCTGCTGGCGATGGGGCGGCAGCCCAATACCGACGACCTGGGCCTGGAATACGCCGGCATCGCCACCGACGCGCGCGGCTACATCGTCGTCGACGAGCAACTGGCGACCAGCGCCGCCGGCGTGTGGGCGCTGGGCGACTGCAACGGCCGCGGCGCGTTCACCCACACCGCCTACAACGACTACGAGATCGTCGCCGCCAACCTGCTCGATGGCGGCCAGCGCGAGGTGTCGCAGCGCGTGCCCGGCTACGCGCTGTATACCGACCCGCCGCTGGGCCGGGTCGGCATGACCGAGGCGCAGGCACGCGCCAGCGGCCGCCCGCTGCTGTTCGCCAAGCGGCCCATGACCCAGGTCGGGCGCGCGCGCGAGAACGGCGAGACCGCCGGCTTCATGAAACTGGTGGCCGACGCGCAGACCCACCGCATCCTCGGCGCGGCGATCCTCGGCATCAACGGCGACGAAGCCATCCACGGCGTGCTCGACCTGATCAATGCCGGGCAGCCGTTCGAGACCCTGCAATGGGCGGTGCCGATCCACCCGACCGTGTCGGAGCTGTGGCCGAGCGTGGTCGGCGCGCTGCGGGCCGAGACGGTGGATGGGGCTGCAGCGTGACGCCGCGAGCCTGAGCCGTCCTTTCGATCGCCGCCATTGCGCCGTGCCGGGCCTGCGGTCGGCGGCGACCTTTCTTCGCTGCGTCCATCCTGCGCGCCGCGGTCGCGGGTCGTTTGCAGGTCGGCCATCCCAGATGGCATGCCTGCTCCGGTACCGGACCGCATCGTGATCGCGTTTCAGCTCCGTCTGGACGCCTTGCCCGATCCCAGGCGCAACACGGCGCTCAATTCACCGCCGAGGCTTCCGCGATCAGCGCAGTGTCGATTTTGCGCTGGCCGGCACCGGGATTGAACTCGAAGAAGGTCGCGAGCTCCCCGCGCCGATAATACGGATGCGCGGCATCGGTATAGACGAAGGTATTGCTCTGGTCGACGCGGCCCTGCCACACGTCGACGATGAAGCGTTGCCACGCCTTGTCGGTGGCATTGAAGATATCCAGCATCACGAAGTGATGATCGTAGGCAGTGCTGCCGATGATCGTGATCTTGACGTTCTCGAAGTTGGGATTGCTCAGCAGGTCCACGGCCGCCAGACCGGACATGTGCAGGCAACGCCCGACCTTTGTCTTCTTGGTGATGGCGCCCAGCTTGATCCAGAAACCCCCGATCTTCTGCGCTCCCCCAAACTCCTTGGTACTCGCATCGAGTTTTTTCAGCCTCCCCTCGATCCACGCGGCGGCCGAACCGCTGGTGTTCGTGGCTTGGGCATCCTTGTCCGTGTAGGTGTAGCCACCATGCGGTTTCGGGATGTTGGTCGGCGCCATCTGCTTCCATTCGGTCAGCGTCGCCGCCCCGATCCAGCTCTCGACATTTTCGATCGTGTATCCCATTGCACACCTCCTGGCGAAAAACACATGGGACGGGCGGGCGGCGCGTGCGTCGCGCCGGCCGCGGCGCCGGGCTCAGCGCAGCATTTCGGTGAACGCGCGGTCGGCCTCGATCACGTCCGGCAGCGCGGCGAACAGCGCGTCCAGGTCCACGTCGTCCAGCAGCGGGCCAGTGACCGCCTGCCGCGCTTCCGGCGTGGCGCCGCCGCAGCGCTCCAGCGCATCGGCAACCAGCGCCGCCTGCGCCACCACGCGCGGCATCGGCTGGCCTTCCGGCGCCTGCAGCGGCCGTGCCTGGAAGGCGATCGCGGTCTGGATCACCTCCGGCAGGTGCCAGCGCCGCGCCAGTTCGGCGCCCACTTCCGGATAGCCGAAGCCCAGCTGCACGGTCTCCTCGGCGGCGCGGCCGCTGGAGGAGGCGTCCGGATGCAGCTGCGCCGCATAGTCGGGCGCGCCGGTCTGGATCAGCAGCTCGCCGATGTTGTGCATCATGCCGCAGGTGAATGCGGTCTCCGCATCCAGGCCCTTCTGCTTGGCCAGCAGCCGGCACACGCCGGCGACCTCGAAGCTGTGCAGCCAGAACGCGCGCAGGTCGAAATGGGGGGGCGCACGGAACGCGTCGGTCATCGACGAGGCCAGCACCAGCGTGCGCAGCGTGTTGAAGCCCAGGCGCAGCGCCGCGTCCTCGACGCTGGTCGAATCGCGCGCGCCGCGGAACCGCGCCGAGTTGGCCAGGCGCAGCACTTTGGCCGCGATCACCGGGTCGCGCTCGATGCTGCGCGCCACGCTGTCCAGGCTGGTGGTGGGATTGTCGAATTGCAGGATCAGCTCCTGCGCCACCTTGGGGATGGTCGGCAGGGTGTGCAGCTGGTCGAACAGCACCTCTAGTTTCATGTGGGACCTCAAGACGGAACAGGAGGGGGCGCCGTCGGCGCAGGGGCGGCGGCGCTCGCCATAGGGGCGAATCCCGCGCATCGTAGACCGAATCGGGCCAGGCGGCGTGCACAGCTGGGGGTATGGTCCGTCCCGATGACGCCGGCTGGACATGCCGCAAGCGGTGTGTACAACGGGCTGCGGGAGCGGCGCCGGGTGGCCTCGGCAAGCCGCGGCGACCGGGTGCCGACCGTCGATGCCCGGACCGAAAGAGCCCCGTCGCGTGGCGATCGAACGCACGCGTACGCCCGCACCGGACCGCGAGCGTCGCGCGTGCGGCGCTCCCACTCGGTTGGGCGTTTCACCCGTCGCCACGCACAGGATGTGCCGGAGTGCCCACGGATCGGCTGGCGCCAACACGAACACCGGCAGCGCGGCGAGACGAGGCGAGGCGAGTCGATCGCCGTGGCCGTGGCCGTGGTCGCTGGTCACGGCGATTCGCCGAGCGGCGGCGGCCGGCCGCCGCGTTCGCCGCCGGGCAAGCTGCCCGCGATAGCGGTAGGTGGTGCGGCGCGTCATCCAGCTGTCACCGAACTGACCCAAACTCGCCGAACTGGGGAGCCGGTCCCATCGACCGTGCGGCCTTTCTCATCCGCGAACGCGGCAGGATCGAACGATGAAATACATAGTGCTGGCGCTGGCGTGCGCCCTGGCGGCACCGGCGGCGCTGGCGCAATCGGGGTATGTGGAGATCGAGCGCAAGCTGAGCGCCGAGCAGTTGCGCGAGGTCGGACTGACCCCGCCCCAGCTGGCCACGCTCAATCGCCTGCTGCGCGACGCCGAGACGCGCGAGGCGGCCCAGACCCCGGCGCGACCCGCGTCGGCGCCCGCGACGGCCGCCGCCGGCGACCCCCAGGCCGAGCAGGGCATGCTGATCGGCCTGGACGATGGCCCGATCAGCGCCCGCGTGCAGGGCGACGTCGCCGGCTGGGCGCCGGGCACCGTGTTCGTGCTGGACAACGGCCAGCAGTGGAAGGTGCTCAAGGGCAGCATGACCCTGCGCAGCGCGCTGGCGTCGCCGGCGATCAAGGTCGTGCCCGGCATCGCCGGACGCTGGTTCCTGCAGGTCGACGAAGACCTGCCGAAGGCGCGGGTCTACCGGATCCGCTGAGCGGCCCGCGTCTATCGCGCATCGTGTAAAGCGGTTTAAGGCCGCGCAGGCCGCGGCACGCGTGTCGGGCGTCCGCCGCCGCGGAACCCGATGCCCGGGGCCACCCAGCGCCGCTTCTGCGCTGCGTACGGTGGGCTCGCCCCTGTGGGAGCGACTTCAGCCGCGACGAACGAAGCGGTGGATGCGCAGCAACCGGATAGCGTCGGGACTGAAGTCCCTCCCACAGTGCACCCGGCGAAGCGAACCGCGAGCCCTTGTAGGAGCGACTTCAGCCGCGACAAACGAAGCGGTGGATGCGCAGCAACCGGATAGCGTCGGGACTGAAGTCCCTCCCACAGTGCACCCGGCGAAGCGGACCGCGAGCCCTTGTAGGAGCGGCTTCAGCCGCGACAAACGAAGCGGTGAGCCTGGCGGCATCGCCCGTGTCGGCATCGCGATGCATCGCCAGTGACCGCAGCGGCTGTAGACGCGATTTCAACCGCGACCCTTGACTGCGGCCAGATGGCGGCTTCGGCTGCCCCGTCGGGGCGGATGGCCCGCGACCACGCAGCGCCGCGCCTACAGGACACCAGCCAGCCCCGCACACTGCGTCACCCCGCCGCGCGCATCCGCAGGGTCAGCCCCTTGAGGAAGTTGCGCAGCAGCTGGTCGCCGCACAGGCGGAAGTTCTTGTGCTCGGGCTGGCGGAACAGCGCCGACAGTTCCGGCTTGGACACCGGGAAGCCGGCGTCGGCGAAGATCTGGTGCATGTCCACGTCCTTCAGCTGGAACGCCACGCGCAGCTTCTTCAGCACCACGTTGTTGGTGACCCGGGTTTCCACCGGGCGCGCCGGCAGGCTGTCGTCACGGCCGCGGTAGTGGAACACCAGCCCGTCGAGGAAGTGCGCCAGCACCAGGTCGCTGCACTCGACGAAGCCGTCCTCGTCTTCCTTCTTCAGGTAGGCCGGCACTTCGCTCCTGTCGATCGGGAAGGCGGGATCGGCGAGGTGGGCCGTGTCCACGATCATCTGGTCGCTCAGGTCGAGCATGTAGCGGATGGAGCGCAATACGTCGTTGTTGATCATGGCCGGTCCGGTGCTGCCGGCAGGCGTCCGGCGGGGTGCGTAGTCTAGGCCGTGTCCCGCGTGGCCGGGTAGGCGCGTGGCTTGCAGGCGCGCCGATCACCGCTTGCGCCGCGCTGCCGCGCGATCGCGACCGACGGCGTTTGCATCCGCGCGCGCCTGCGCCCCATCATCGGCGCATGGACAACACGATCCCCAAGCCGAGTGCGGTGCCTGCACTCAATCCGCGCCAGGAACAGCTGGTGACGCTGGTGCGGCAGCAGGGCTATGCCGATGTGGAAGGGTTGGCCACGCGTTTCGAGGTGACCCCGCAGACCATCCGCCGTGACGTGGCGCTGCTGTGCGAGGCCGGCCTGCTGCGCCGCTACCACGGCGGGGTCAGCCTGCCGTCGAGCGTGGAGAACCTGGCCTACACGGCGCGCAAGTCGCTGCAGGCGCAGGAAAAGCGGCGCATCGCCACGCTGCTGGCGCAGCACATCCCCGACGACGCGTCGCTGTTCATCAACATCGGCACCACCAACGAGGACGTGGCGCGCGCGCTGATGGGGCACAGCGGGCTGCGGGTGATCACCAACAACCTCAACGTGGCGGTGATGATGAGCGCCAATCCGAGTTTCGAGGTGATGGTGGCCGGCGGGCGCGTGCGCGGCCGCGACCAGGGCGTCACCGGCGAGGCCACGATCGAACTGATCCGCCAGTTCAAGGTGGATTTCGGCGTGATCGGCATTTCCGGCATCGATCCGGACGGCACCTTGCTGGATTTCGATTTCCACGAGGTGCGGGTGGCGCAGGCCATCATCGAGCACTCGCGGCAGGTGTTCCTGGCCGCCGACCACAGCAAGCTCGGCCGCAACGCCATGGTCCGGCTGGGGCCGATCACGCGGGTCCAGGCCTGGTTCACAGATCGCGCGCCGCCGCCGGAACTGGCCGCGGTGCTGGCCGAGGCCGGCACCCGCGTGTTCGTCGCCGAAGGCGGCACCGAAGACGAGGCGGAGGCGGAAGCGATGGCCGGCGGCCAGGTCGATCCGGACTGAATGAACCGCGCCGTACGTAGCGCAGGTGGTCAAGGCAAGCTGGCATGGGCGGGCGGCCAGCACGGCCTGGAAACGGACACCCCATTTCATGCGCGTTTATGTTCGTATTATTTCGTTATTGTGGCGTTAAATCCTGCTGGACATCGCGATCTGCGAGAGACCGGGTGCCGGAACTACGTGCGACGTGACGCGTCTATGCGTACAGCAGCAGGACATAGCGTCGACTCTACGCTGCACTGCAGCGTGATATGTTCGAAAATGTTCGTTTACGATCTTTTCGTCATCCGTCGTCGATCCAGGCGCTCACCGCCGGACGCGACGCTTCCGGAGTCAGGCAATGCGCGAGATCTACGATGTGCTGGTGGTCGGTGGCGGCATCAACGGGGTGGGCATCGCCCGCGACGCGGTGGGCCGCGGCCTGTCGGTGTGCCTGTGCGAGCGCGACGACCTGGCCTCGCATACCTCCAGCGCCAGCACCAAGCTGATCCATGGCGGGCTGCGCTACCTGGAGCAATACGAGTTCGCCTTGGTCGGCAAGGCGTTGGCCGAGCGCGAAGTGCTGCTGCGCCTGGCCCCGCACATCATCTGGCCGCTGCGCTTCCTGCTGCCGCACCAGCCGCACCTGCGCCCGGCGTGGATGATCCGCACCGGTCTGTTCCTGTACGACCATCTTGGCCGCGGCCGCCGCACCCTGCCCGGTTCCAAGCGCATGGCGTTGCGCTCGGACCCGGTCGGCGCGCCGCTGCGCGAGGAGTTCCGCACCGGCTTCGTCTATTCCGACGCCTGGGTGCAGGACGCGCGGCTGGTGGTACTCAACGCGATGGACGCGGCGCAACGCGGGGCGCGGATCCTGACCCGCACCCGCTGCGTTGCCGCGCGCCGCGCCGGCGGCGTCTGGCAGGTGCAGCTGGAGCATGCCGACGGGCGCCGCCAGGAGGTGCAGGCGCGCGCGCTGGTCAATGCCGCCGGGCCGTGGGCGGTGCAGTTCCTGGACGACGTGGCCAAGGTCGGCCACGACCATGCGCTGCGCCTGGTCAAGGGCAGCCACATCGTGGTGCCGCGGCTGTTCGAGCACGATCACGCCTACATCTTCCAGCAGCCCGACCGGCGCATCGTGTTCGCGATTCCCTACGAGCACGACTTCACCCTGATCGGCACCACCGACGTGGATTACCGCGCCGATCCGTCCGCACCGAAGATCGACGCCGACGAGACGAGCTACCTGTGCGAGGCGGCCAACCGCTATTTCCTCAAGCAGATCGCGCCCAGCGACGTGGTGTGGAGCTACAGCGGCGTGCGCCCGCTGCTCGACGACGAGGAGGACAACGCCGCCGAAGTCACCCGCGACTATCTGCTGGAGCTGGACACGGACGGCGGCGCGGCGTTGCTCAACGTGTTCGGCGGCAAGCTCACCACGTATCGCAAGCTGGCCGAAGAAGCGGTGGACCGCCTGGTCGCGCAGGCCGGGCGCAAGGCGCCGGCGTGGACCGCACGCGGCGCGCCGCTGCCCGGCGGCGAGCGCCGCGACATCCGCGCATTGGCGCAGGAATTGCGCGCGACGCGGCCGTGGCTGAGCGAGGCGACCGCGTGGCGGCTGGCGCGCAATTACGGCACCCGCGCTGCGCAACTGCTGGGCGACGCGGCATCGCTGCAGCAACTGGGCGACCACTTCGGCGCCGATCTGTACCAGGCCGAAGTGGACTACCTGCGCGAACACGAGTGGGTGACCCAGGCCGACGATCTGCTGTGGCGCCGCAGCAAGCTCGGCCTGCGTATCGACGCCGCCGGCCGCCAGCGCCTGATCGACTATCTGCAGCAGGCGCCGGCCGCGGTGGCCGCCGCGCCCGCTTGAGCCGCGCACCGCGGCCGGCGCGCCCGCCATCGGGTGCCGGCCGTGCGTGCACAATCGCCGTGCGCCTCGGCCATCGCCGTTGCGCGCGAACCTGGAAACGACCGTGGAGGGTGACAGGCATGTGCAAACCGACGACCGGTATCGCCGGCACTGCGACGACAGCGGCACGGGAGCCGCGGCCATGAATCGGCAACTGCTCGGCGAATTGATTTCCGAAGCGGTGGCGATGGTGATCATCATCGCCTTCGGCTGCTCGGTGGCGTGCATGTATGTGCTGTACGACCCCAGTCCCTACCAGCACGCCTACTGGGGCGTGTGCATGGCCTGGGGCCTGGCGGTGACGATCGCCATCTACGTCACCGCGTCGGTCTCCGGCACCCACGCCAACCCGGCGGTGACGCTGGCGCTGGCGCTGTTTCGCGGCTTCGCGTGGAACAAGGTGCTGCCGTACTGGGTGGCGCAGGTGGTCGGCGCGTTCCTCGGCGCGGCCATCGTCTATCTGCTGTTCGCGCCGGTCATCGACCACTACAACCAGACCCAGCACCTGACCCGCGCCGCGGGCGGCGCGGCCGGGGTGTTCTTCACCGCGCCGGGCCTGGCGATCACGCCGATGCATGCGTTGCGCGACCAGGTGATCATGACCGCGTTCCTGATCTTCGGCATCTTCGCCATCACCGAGCGCTACAACGAAGCCGCGCCCGGCGCCAACGCCGGCGCGCTGATCATCGGCCTGCTGGTGGCGACCATCGGCGCCTCGATGGGCTACCTGGAAGCGTGGGCGATCAATCCGGCGCGCGATTTCGGGCCGCGCCTGTTCGCCTACTTCGCCGGTTGGGGGTCCTCGGCGCTGCCGTCCGCCGACAACTACTGGTGGATCCCGATCGTCGGCCCGCTGATCGGCGGGGTGATCGGCGGCGCCGCCTACCAATGGCTGATCTACCCGTTCCTGCCGGCGCGGGTGAAGGCGCTCGAGGACGCAGCGGCGTCGCGCCGGACCTGAGCCGGCACGCCCCAAATCATTCCAGGCGCCGCCGTGGAGCGCGCCTTTCGACCCCGCAGGAGTCACCGATGGAAAAGAAATTCATCCTGGCCATCGACCAGGGCACCACCAGTTCGCGCGCGATCCTGTTCGACCGCAAGGGCCACATCGCCGGCATGGCGCAGCGCGAGTTCGGGCAGATCTTTCCGCAGCCGGGCTGGGTGGAGCACAACCCGCGCGAGATCATGACCAGCGTCTACACCACGATCACCGAGCTGTTGAACAACCAGCAGGTGGACGCCAGCGCGATCGCCGGCATCGGCATCACCAACCAGCGCGAGACCGCGGTGGTATGGGACCGCGCCACCGGGCAGCCGATCTACAACGCCATCGTCTGGCAATCGCGGCAGACCAAGGACATCTGCGAACAGCTCAAGGCCGCCGGCCACGAGGACATGGTGCGGGCCAAGACCGGCCTGCTGATCGATGCGTATTTCTCCGGCACCAAGGTCAAGTGGATCCTCGACCACGTCGAAGGCGCGCGCGAGCGTGCGCAGCGCGGCGAGCTGGCGTTCGGCACCATCGACAGCTGGCTGATCTGGAACCTCACCGCCGGCAAGGTCCACGTTACCGATTACACCAACGCCTCGCGCACGCTGCTGTACAACATCCACGAACTGCGCTGGGACGAAGAACTGCTGCAGATGCTCGACATCCCCGCCTCGATGCTCCCGGAAGTGCGCTCCTCCAGCGAGGTCTACGGCACCACCCAGGGCCAGTATTTCTACGGCCACGAAGTGCCGATCGCCGGCATCGCCGGCGACCAGCAGGCGGCGCTGTTCGGCCAGGCCTGTTTCGAGCCGGGCATGGCCAAGAACACCTACGGCACCGGCTGTTTCATGCTGATGAACACCGGCGAGAAGGCGGTGGAATCCAAGAACGGCCTGCTCACCACCATCGCCTGGGGCGTGGACGGCAAGGTCGAATACGCGCTGGAAGGCGCGATCTTCGTCGCCGGCTCGGTGGTGCAGTGGTTGCGCGACGGCCTGCGCATGCTCGGCAAGGCCAGCGACTCGCAGTCCTACGCCGAGCGCGCCGGCGACAACGACGGCGTGTATTTCGTGCCGGCCTTCGTCGGCCTGGGCGCGCCGTACTGGCGCAGCGACATCCGCGGCGCGGTGTTCGGTCTGACCCGCGGCACCACCAAGGAGCATTTCATCCGCGCCGCGGTGGAATCGATGGCGTATCAGACCCGCGACGTACTGACCGCGATGCAGGTCGATTCGGGCATCGAACTGAAGGAGCTCCGCGCCGACGGCGGCGCGATCAGCAACGACTTCATGGCCCAGTTCCAGAGCGACATCCTCGACGTGCCGGTGCTGCGCCCGGAGGTGGCCGAGACCACCGCGCTGGGCGCCGCCTACCTGGCTGGCCTGGCGACGGGGTTCTGGAAGGATCGCGCGGAGATCGCGCAGCAATGGGCGGTGGACCGCCGCTTCGAACCGAGCATGCCGGCCGAGCGCCGCGAGGAACTGTATGCCGGTTGGCAACAGGCGGTGGAAGCGACGATGGGCTTCCGGATCCGCTAGCGTCATCGCGATGCCACTGTAGGAGCGGCTTCAGCCGCGACCGGGCATTACCGAGACGTCCGGTCGCGGCTGAAGCCGCTCCTACAGGGGGTGTGCGCGACCGAGCGCTACACGTACTGCGTTGGCCCGCGCGGCCCTGGCACCGGTGCATCGACGCCGCCGACCGGATCGCTGATCGGCGGGATGGTCGGGTCGGTCGGCTGATCCGGGATCGGGTCCACTGGCCGATCCGGAGTCGGATCCACGCCCGGGTTCGGTACCTGTCCGGGCACTTCGTTCGGTGGCTGCTGCGGATCCTGGCCGGGATTGGGATTTTGCATCTGCATCTGCGCCTCGCGATTCGAACCAGCCTGCACCGTGCGCGCTGCAGCGAACGCAGCGCGTGAAGTCGAAGGCAAGGGCGGATGAAGGCGTGCGCGCCCTTCGCGTTGCAGGCAGCGCTGCACCAATCGGACAAAAGTGCGGCATGCGTACGGTGCGCGCGCGCAGCGCGCTGCGCGCCACTGGAATGCGCACCTGCGGCGAAGCGTGATTGCTTCCCCAGCATCGCCACGCGGCCGCAAAAACCGCACGCCAGGCGTTGACCGAACCCGGCGCGGTGCGCAGCCTGCTGGCGACACCGCACGGGATGCACAGCGCATGGCACGTCGTTTTCCCTGGAGTTGGCTGGCCCTGCTCGCGGCCTGTGCGCTGCTGGTGGTGCTGGCCTGGCAGAACCGCACGCTGCGCGAAGAGCGGCGCTGGTTCGTGACCCGTACCACCGAACCGTATCTGGGCATGTATGTGCCGAAGATCGCGGCGACCGCGCTGAACGGCGCGCCGGTGACGTTGGGCGTGCCGGCGGCGGACTTCCAGGTGCTGTTCTTCTTCACCACCACCTGCCCGTACTGCAAGCGCTCGGCGCCCAGCGTGGTGCAGGCGGCGCAGCGCCTGGCCGAGCAGGGCGGCGGCCGTGTGCAGGTGCTGGGGGTGTGCCAGTGCAGCCCCGACCAGGCGCGCCGCTACGCCATCGAGCACCGCTTTCCGTTTCCGGTGACCACGCTCACCGAGCGCCGCGCGCTGATGCTGTTCCGCGCGCGCAACGTGCCGGCGATGCTGGCGCTGGATCGCGATGGACGCGTGCGCTATGCGCGCGTCGGCGTCTTCGATACCACGGAGCGGGTGCAGGACCTGGTGGCCGCAGTGCGACGCACGGAGGCGCCGGCGGCCTTGGCAACTCTCGAGGAGTGACGACATGAAACAGCGTTGGACAGCGTTGCGTAACGGCATGGTCGCGGCCGTATTCCTGGCCAGCATGGGCTTCGGCGCGATGCAGGCGACCGCGGGCGACGGGATCGAGAAGGATGCGTCCTGTAGCGCCTGGGCGTGTCAGCAGGAATGCGCGCCATTCGGTGGCGAGCTGGGGCCGGGCGGTCCGGGCAAGCCACTGGTCTGCTACTGCTGCGGTTGACCTGGCGCCGGGGCCGGCCGCGGCCGGCTCCGGCTTGACCGCATGCGGGCGCGGATCGCGGCGTTGCTGGCGACGCGGCTAATGCTGCGGCATGCTGCCGCCGCATGCGCCGCTACGACCTGATCATCTTCGACTTCGACGGCACTCTGGCCGATTCCTTCGCCTGGTTCCTGGACACCATCAACGATGTCGCCGACGAATTCGGCTTCCGCCGTTTCGAGCCGGAGCGGCTGCAGGACATCCGCAGCCTGAGCGCGCGCGAACTGATGGCGCGCAGCGGCATCCGCTGGTGGCGGGTGCCGGCGGTAGCGCGGCGCATGCGCGCGCTGATGGCCGCGCAGATCGAACGCATCGCCTTGTTCGACGGCGTCAGCGAATTGCTGGACGCGCTCGCCCGGAGCGGCGTGCAGCTGGCCCTGGTGACCTCGAACAGCCGCGACAACGTCGAGCGCGTGCTCGGCGCCGAACTGACCGCGCGCTTCCGCCACATCGGCTGCGGCGCCGCGGTGCTGGGCAAACGCCGCAAGCTGCGCGCCGCGCTCAAGGCGTGCCGGGTGCCGGCCACGCGTGCGCTGTGCGTAGGCGACGAGATCCGCGACGCCGACGCCGCGCGCCAGGCCGGCATCGCCTTCGCCGGCGTCGGCTGGGGCTACACCTTGCCGGCCGCGCTGCAGCCGCACACGCCGCTGCCGCTGCTGCAGCGCCCGGCGGATGTGTGGAACAGGCTGGGCCTGCCCGTCCCGGCCTGATCGCCGCCTGACGCCTGCCAGGCACATGTCAGATCCCGATTCGCCCTGCGCTCCTTGGGTGCTCGCAATCTCGCCGCGTCAGGAACCTGCTTCTACCCACTCCCGATTCCCCATTCCCGATTCCCGATTCCCGATTCCCGATTCCCAGCCCCATGCTGCACCGCGGCGTTGATTGTTCACTTATGATTGCTATATTCATATACGAACAGCCGGCACACGGCGCCAGCGGTCAAGGCGACGCGGTCCGGCCACCAACCGATCTGGCCCCAGGTGGGCGGAGGCGTGGCATGTGCAATTCCAGCGTTCCCCGATCCTGCAGGCCGAGTGGGCGCCTAGCGCTGGCGAACGACCGAGGCCGCTGCCGATGAACGCAGCGGCCGCCGCCGCACCCGGCCCCATCGCGCAGCGCCCGCTGGGCCGCAGCGGGGTACGCATCGCCACGCTCGGTTTCGGCGCTGCGCCGATCGGCAATCTGTACGCGGAAGTGGACGAGGCGGTAGCGCTGGCCGCGGTTGCAGACGCCCATGCCGCCGGCATCCGCCATTTCGACACCGCGCCGTACTACGGCTACGGGCTGAGCGAGCGCCGGCTCGGGCAGGGCCTGCGCGGGCTGCCGCGCGCCAGCTACACGCTGTCGACCAAGGTCGGGCGCCGCGTCTTCGACGAACCCGGTGCTGCGCCGGGGCGCGACGGCTTCGCCGTGGCCGGGCGCGGCGCCGCGTTCGACTACAGCCGCGACGGCGTGCTGCGCGAGTTCGAGGCCAGCCTGCAACGGCTCGGCACCGACCACGTGGACATTCTGCTGCTGCACGACATCGGCCGGCTCACCCACGGCGAGCGCCATCCGGCGATGCTGCGCCAGGCGCTGGACGAAGCCTTGCCGGCGATGGCCGAGCTCAAGGCCAGCGGCGCCTGCCGCGCGATCGGCATCGGCGTCAACGAGGAAGACATCGCGCTGGAACTGATGCCGCTGTTTCCGCTGGACTGCGTGATGCTGGCCGGCCGTTACACCCTGCTCGAACAGCACGCGGCGCAGCGCATCATGGCGCAGGCGCTGCAGCATGAGGTCGGCATCCTCGTGGCCGGTCCCTACAGCTCGGGCCTGCTAAGCGACGCGCGCGGCCCTGGCGACACCTACAACTACGCGCCGGTGGATCCGGCCACGCTGGCGCATGCGCAGCGCCTGTTCGCCGCCTGCGCGGCGCAGGGCGTGGACGTGGGCGCGGCCGCGCTGCAGTTCCCGCTCGCGCATCCGGCGGTGGCCACGGTGGTCGCCGGCATGCGCACGCCGGCCGAGGTGGCCAGCGCCGCCGCGCGCCTGCAGGCGCCGATCCCGCCGCTGCTGTGGCAACAGCTGCGCGAGCAGGGCCTGTTGCAGGCGCAGGTGCCGACGCCGTGAACGTGGTCGATGCGCATGTGCACTTCTGGCAGCTGGCGCGCGGCGACTACGCCTGGCTGACGCCCGACCTCGCTGCGCTGTACCGCGACTTCGTGCCCGAGGACCTGCTCGCCGCGCTCGATGCGCACGGCGTGGGAGCGATCGTCGCGGTGCAGGCGGCGCAGACCGAAGCGGAGACCCGCTACCTGCTGCAGTTGGCGCGCGCGCAGCCGCGCATCGCCGGCGTGGTCGGTTGGGTCGATTTCGAAGCGGGCGACGCCGCTGCGCGCATCGCCGCGTTGTGCGCCGAGGGCGAGGGCTTGCTCAAGGGCCTGCGGCCGATGGTGCAGGACCTGGCCGATCCGCAATGGCTGGCGCGGCCGCAGCTGGACGCCGCATTCGACGCGATGCTGCGGCACGATCTGGCGTTCGATGCGCTGGTCAAGCCATTGCACCTGCCCGCGTTGCAGGCGCGGCTGCAGCGCCATCCATCGTTGCGCGTGGTGCTCGACCATGCCGCCAAGCCGGCGATCGGCGGCGACGGGTTCGCCGCCTGGGCCGACGGCCTGGCGCAGCTGGCGCAGCACCCGAACGTGCTGTGCAAGCTGTCCGGCCTGCTCACCGAACTGCCGGCCGACGCCGACGCGGCGGCGATCGAGCCCTACGTGACGCAGGTGTTCGCCTGCTTCGGCGCGCAGCGGGTGCTGTGGGGCAGCGATTGGCCGGTGCTGACCCAGCGCGCCGGCTACAGCGCCTGGCTGGCGCAGGCGCAGGCGCTGGTCGCGCGCCATGCCGCCGGCCACGCCGACGACGTGTTCGCCGGCACCGCCCGCCGCTTCTACCGCTTGCCCGATTCTCTCCCTCTCCACCGACCGGACCCCGCACCGTGACCACGCCCGCATTCCCCCTCCGGAGCCGCGCATGAGCGGCCGACTGCAAGGCAAGCGCTGCCTGATCACCGCCGCCGGCGCCGGCATCGGCCGCGAGAGCGCGCTGGCCTGCGCGCGCGAAGGCGCACAGGTGCTGGCCACCGATATCGATGCCACCGCCCTGCAGGCGCTGGCCACCGAATCTCCTGCGATCGTCACCCAGACCCTGGACGTCACCGATGCCGCCGCGATCCGGGCGCTGGTCGCGGCGAACGCGCCGTTCGACGTGCTGTTCAACTGCGCCGGCTACGTGCACCAGGGCAGCATCCTCGACTGCGACGAAGCGGCGTGGCGGCGCTCGTTCGCGATCAACGTCGATGCGATGTACTACCTGTGCCAGGCGGTGTTGCCCGGCATGCTGGAACAGGGCCGCGGCAGCATCGTCAACATGTCCTCGGTGGCCTCCAGCATCAAGGGCGTGCCGAACCGCTTCGCCTACGGCGTGACCAAGGCCGCGGTGATCGGGCTGAGCAAGGCCATCGCTGCCGACTACGTGGCCAAGGGCATCCGTTGCAACGCGATCTGCCCGGGCACGATCAAGACGCCGTCGCTGGGGCAGCGGGTCAAGGCGCTGGGCGGCGACGAGCAGGCGGTGTGGAAGAGCTTCACCGACCGCCAGCCGATGGGCCGCCTCGGCGACCCGCGCGAGATCGCGCAGCTGGTGGTGTACCTGGCTTCGGACGCATCCTCGTTCACCACCGGGCAGACCCACATCATCGACGGCGGCTGGTCGAACTGACCGCGCCGGCCTTCCACTTCCAAGAGGACACCCCATGAAACTGCTGCGCTACGGCGAACCCGGCCACGAACGTCCCGCCCTGCTGGATGCCGACGGCCACCTGCGCGACCTGTCCGCGATCATCGACGATGTGGCTGGCGACCACCTCACCGCCGCCGGCCTGGACAAGCTGCGCGCGCTGGACCCGGCCACGCTGCCGAAGGTGCAAGGCGAGGTGCGCTACGGGCCGGCCGTGGGCCGCGTCGGCAAGTTCATCTGCGTGGGCCTGAACTACGCCGACCACGCCGCCGAGTCGGGCATGGCGGTGCCGGAGATGCCGGTGCTGTTCATGAAGGCCACCACCGCGATCAGCGGCCCCAACGACACCGTGACGATTCCGCGCGGCTCGAAGAAGAGCGACTGGGAAGTGGAACTGGGCGTGGTGATCGGCGATGTCGCGCGCGACGTGACGCTGGAAGACGCGCTCCAGCATGTCGCCGGCTATGCGGTGATCAACGACCTGTCCGAGCGCGAGTTCCAGCTCGAGCACGGCGGCCAGTGGGTCAAGGGCAAGAGCTGCGACGGCTTCGGCCCGCTCGGTCCGTGGCTGGTCACCCGCGACGAAGTGGCGGACCCGCAGAACCTGTCGATGTGGCTGGAGGTCAATGGCCACCGCTACCAGAACGGCAACACGCGCACGATGGTGTTCGGCGTTGCCGAGCTGGTCAGCCACATCAGCCGTTACATGACGCTGATGCCGGGCGACGTGATCAGCACCGGCACGCCGCCGGGCGTGGGCCTGGGGCAGAAGCCGCCGATCTACCTGAAACCGGGCGACGTGATGGCGCTGGGCATCGAAGGTTTGGGCGAGCAACGCCAGGCTGTGGTCGCCCACCCCCGCGACGCGCAGTAGCGCCTAAAGCCCCTCTCCCTCCGGGAGAGGGGTTGGGGTGAGGGTAGGGGCGAAGCCACCTCGCAAATGCATGTGCAGGCATAAGCGCTTGCGCTTACTTCGTTCGTGTCTCGCGGGAGCGCCAGCAGTCATGCACTCCCGCACCCTCACCCCAACCCCTCTCCCGAGGGGAGAGGGGCTTTGTTCACTGCATTTCTTTTTCTTACCGCCTCACCGACCAGGATCCCCATGAGCAAAATCGTTGCCCTCGAGACCTTCGACGTGCGTTTCCCCACTTCGCGCGAACTGGATGGTTCCGATGCGATGAATCCGGATCCGGACTACTCGGCCGCCTACCTGCGCCTGCGCACCGATGCCGACGACGGCCTGGCCGGCTACGGCCTGGTGTTCACCATCGGCCGCGGCAACGACGTGCAGAGCGCGGCGATCGCGGCGCTGTCGCACCATGTGGTCGGGCGCGACGTGGAGGCGGTGATCGGCGATCTGGGCGGCTTCGCGCGCAGCCTCACCGACGATTCGCAGCTGCGCTGGCTGGGCCCGGAGAAGGGCGTGATGCACATGGCCATCGGCGGCGTCATCAATGCCGCCTGGGACATGGCCGCGCGCCGCGCCGGCAAGCCGCTGTGGCGCTACATCGCCGAGCTGTCGCCGGAACAGCTGGTGGCCACCATCGACTTCCGTTATCTCAGCGACGCGCTGACCCCCGACGACGCGCTGGCGCTGCTGCGCGCGGCCGAGCCGCAGCGCGCCGCGCGCACGCAGACCTTGCTCGAACAGGGCTATCCGGCCTACACCACCTCGCCCGGCTGGCTCGGCTACTCCGACGAGAAGCTGGTGCGCCTGGCCAAGGAAGCGGTGGCCGATGGATTCCGCACGATCAAGCTCAAGGTCGGCGCCAACGTGCAGGACGACATCCGCCGCTGCCGCCTGGCGCGCGAGGCGATCGGTCCGGACATCGCGATGGCGGTGGACGCCAACCAGCGCTGGGACGTGGGCCCGGCGATCGCCTGGATGCGCCAGCTGGCCGAATTCGACATCGCCTGGATCGAGGAGCCGACCAGCCCGGACGATGTGCTCGGCCACGCCGCGATCCGCCAGGGCATCGCGCCGGTGCCGGTGTCCACCGGCGAGCACACGCAGAACCGCGTGGTGTTCAAGCAACTGCTGCAGGCCGGCGCGGTGGACCTGATCCAGATCGACGCGGCGCGCGTGGGCGGGGTCAACGAGAACCTGGCGATCCTGCTGCTGGCGGCGAAGTTCGGCGTGCGCGTGTTCCCGCATGCCGGCGGCGTGGGCCTGTGCGAGCTGGTGCAGCACCTGGCGATGGCCGACTTCGTCGCCATCACCGGCAAGATGGAAGACCGCGCGATCGAGTTCGTCGACCACCTGCACCAGCACTTCGTCGATCCGGTGCGGATCGAACACGGCCGCTACCTGGCGCCGACGCTGCCGGGCTTCTCGGCCGAGATGCACGCGCAATCGGTCACCCAGTACCTGTATCCGGACGGCCCGTTCTGGAGCGCGGACCTGGCCGCGCAGCAGGCATAACGCAGCAAGCGCGCGGCCAAGGCCGCGCACGCTTTTCTGTAGGAGCGGCTTCAGCCGCGACAGAGTGCCAAGTCGCTGCGATATCCGGCCCTCTTCTCGATGCTGCTGCCACGATCGCTTCCGAAGCCCCGCAGCTGGACAGTCCCGCTCGTCGCGACTGAAGTCGCTCCCACAAGGGGTTCGCGGCGGGCTGGTTGGGTGCACTGTGGGAGGGACTTTAGTGCCGACTGCCACCGAAGCCGGATGGCATAATGGCTTCGTTTGTCGCGGCTGAAGCCGCTCCTTGTATCTGGACATGACGCCGTTAGGACGTTATGTCTTCCGACTGATCATCGGAGGAGGTGCGGGAAGTCCAGTCGCTCCTGAAGCTTCGAGCTTGTGCTGTAGATCGGCTCCCGCCCTCCACATGCTGGCCCACGGTGTCCGAACGGTATCCAGAGTCCGCCCTCGGCGTGAACTCGCATCCACAAGGCAGGACCGGGCGCAGCGATGATCGTGATCCCCATCCGACGGAGGAATTCTCATGTCCCCAGTCGTCGGCATCGACGTCGCCAAACGCAGTTTCGACCTGGCCATCGACCTGGCCAACGGCAAGTACCGCACCAAGGCCAAGCTACCCAACGATCCGAAGGGCTTCCACGCCCTGCATGCGTGGTTGCGGACCCATGCGCAGCCGGACAGCTGGATCGTCATGGAAGCCACCGGCACCTATCACGAGGCGCTGGCCGAGTTTGTCCATGGGGAGGGCTATCGCGTGTGCGTGCTCAACCCGGCGCAGATGGCGCTGTATGCACGCAGCCAGCTGACCCGGGTCAAGACCGACCGCAGCGATGCCAAGCTGATCGCCAGCTATGGCCTGCGTCACCGGGAGTCGCTGCGGCGCTGGCAGCCCGATCCGCCGGCGCTCAAGCAGCTCAAGGCGCTGGTGCGGCGTCGGGACGACCTGCTGCAGATGCTGCAGATGGAGCGCAACCGCCTGGACGTGGCTACACTGGTGGTGCGCGACTCGATCCTGGAGAACATCGGCCAGTTGCAGGCGCGCATCGCGCAGATCGAACGGGCCATCGACGATCATATCGACCAGGATCCCACCTTGCGCGGGCAGCGCGAGCTGCTGGTCAGCATCGACGGCATCGCCGACACCAGCGCGGCCTTGATACTGGCCGAACTTGGCAACGTGGACCGCTTCGCCCGCGCTTCGGCGGTGACCGCCTTTGCCGGGCTCAACCCACGCCTGCAAGAGTCCGGCAAGCGCCAGGGGCAGGTTTGCATCTCCCGCACTGGCTCCCCGCGCCTGCGTGCTGGCCTGTTCCTGCCGGCCTTGGTCGCCATGACCCACAATCCGGTCGTCCGTGCGCTGAAGCAGCGCATGCGACAACGCGGCAAGGCCAACAAGCAGATCATCTGCGCCGCCATGCGCAAGCTGCTGCACATCGCCTATGGCGTGCTCAAATCACGCACACCCTTCGATCCTCAAAAGGCCATTGCCTGTTAGGCCGGAAGACGGTATCTACAGGAATCAGCAGCGCAGGGCCTGCCTCAGCGGATCTGGCCGCGCAGCAGGCGTAACGCAGCAAGCGCGCGGCCAAGGCCGCGCACGCTTTCTGTAGGAGCGGCTTCAGCCGCGACAGAGTGCCAAGTCGCTGCGATATCCCGCCCTTTCTCGATCCTGCTGTCACGATCGCTTCCGAAGCCCAGCAGCTGGACAGTCCCGCTCGTCGCGACTGAAGTCGCTCCCACAAGGGGTTCGCGGCGGGCTGGTTGGGTGCACTGTAGGAGGGACTTCAGTCCCGACTGCCACCGAAGCCGATAGCGTAATGTCTTCGCTCGTCGCGGCTGAAGCCGCTCCTACAGGAAGTAGCAGCGCGGGGCATGCCTCAGCGGATCTGGCAGCGCATCAGGCATAACGCAGCAAGCGCGCGGAAGG
The DNA here is from genome assembly GCF_041245805.1 of Xanthomonas sp. DAR 34887. Taxonomy (NCBI): domain Bacteria; kingdom Pseudomonadati; phylum Pseudomonadota; class Gammaproteobacteria; order Lysobacterales; family Lysobacteraceae; genus Xanthomonas; species Xanthomonas tesorieronis. The sequence continues at coordinate 4,781,468 of NZ_CP162490.1, read as the reverse complement.
CCGCGCGCTTTTCTGTAGGAGCGGCTTCAGCCGCGACAGAGTGCCAAGTTGCTGCGATATCCGGCCCTTTTCTCGATGCTGCTGTCACGATCGCTTCCGAAGCCCAGCAGCTGGGCAGTCCCGCTCGTCGCGACTGAAGTCGCTCCCACAAGGGGTTCGCGGCGAGCCGGTTGGGTGCACTATGGGAGGGACTTCAGTCCCGACTGCCACCGACGCCGGATGGCGCAATGGCTTCGTTCGTCGCGGCTGAAGCCGCTCCTACAGGAAGCAGCGGCGCGAGCTCGCTCGCCTCACTCGCGCTCCTGCCTCCGCGCCTGCTCCGCGACCGCCGCCTGCAGCGAAAAGATCTGCAGCGCCTCGCGCCATTTCTCGCCGGGCGCCGAACCCGGCAGCGGCTTCTGGAAGCGCCACATCAACTCCTCCCAGGCCTGCACGCGCGGGTCGGCCGCATCGGCGGCGGCCTTGGCCGCGGGCGAATAGGTTTCGTCCACCTCCATCAGCATCACCAGCCGGTCGCCGCAACGATGGATGTCCAGCTCACGGATGCCCGCATTGCGCAACGAGGCGACGATCTCCGGCCACACCGTATCGGGGCGATGCCAGCGCTCGTATTCGGCGATCAGCGCCGGATCGTCGTGCAGGTCGAGCAGATAGCAGTGGCGCGGCATCTCAGGCTCCAGTGGCGGCAGTGCGCGAAGCGGCCGCGAGGTCGCGTGCGTAGGCGGCGAACGCCAGGATCACCGCGAAGCACAGCGCCGGCACCGCCATCGCCCAATGGATGCCGGCATGGTCGGACAACGCGCCCATCAGCGCGGTCAACGCCGCGCCGCCGATGATCGCCATCACGATCAGCGACGAACCCAGCTTGCGCGCATCGTCGTTCAATCCGTCCAGGCCCAACGCGAAGATGGTCGGGAACATTACCGACATGAACGCGCTGCTGGCCACCAGTGCATACAGCCCGGTCCAGCCCGGCAAGGCGATCGCCACACCGCACAGCAGCAGGTTGAGCAGCGCGAACGCGCCCAGCAACACCGCCGGCGACACGAAGCGCAGCAACGCGGTGCCGATGAAGCGGCCGGCCATGAACAGTACCAGCGAGACAGTCAGGAAGCTGGCCGCGGTCTTTTCCGGAGTGCCCGGCACCGCGTCCTGCAGATAGCGGATCAGGTAGCTCCAGATGCCCACCTGGGCGCCGACATAGAAGAACTGCGCGACCACCGCGAACACGAAGCGGCGGTTGCGCAGCAGCGGACCGAAATAGGCCTTGCCGCCGCCGGTCACGGCGCCGTCTTCGCGGGTGACCGGGAAGCGGGTCAGTCCGATCAACAGCGCCCATAGCACCACCACCGCGCCGATGATCAGGTAGGGCGTCTGCACCGCGGCCGATTCGGCGGCGAAGAAGCTGGCGCGCGCGGCCGGCGCCATCGCCGCCAGTTCCTGCGGCGTGTGCTCCACGCCGGACAGGATGAAGTGCTGGCCGATCATCACTCCGGTGATCGAGCCGAGCGGATTGAACGCCTGCGCCAGGTTCAGCCGCCGCGCCGCGCCGTCGGCCGGGCCGAGCACGGTGACCAGCGGATTGGCGGTGGTTTCCAGGAACGCCAGGCCGCTGGCGATCACGAACAGCGCCAGCAGGAACAACCCGTAGGTGTGCTCCTGCGCGGCCGGGTAGAACAGGAACGCGCCGGCCGCGTACAGCAGCAGGCCGAGCACCACCGCCGCCTTGTAGCTGAAGCGGCGCATGAACATCGCCGCCGGGATCGCGAACACGAAGTAGCCCAGGTAGAACGCGCTCTGCACCAGCCCGGCCTGCAGGTCGGACAGCTCGAAGGCCTTCTTGAACTGCTTGATCAGGATGTCGTTGAGGTTGTTCGCCATGCCCCACAGAAAGAACAGGCTGACGATCAGGACCAGAGGCACGATGGCGGTACGCGCCAGGCTGCCGGGCGCCGCTGTTGCGGTGTCGCTGCTGTAGTGCATGCCGCCTACCCCTCCCAGGATGTGCCGCGTCGCGTTGAGTTGTGGCCGGAGCGTACTGCGCCCGCTGGCGTCATGCAAATATAAAATACGTGTTTATATTTGCATGGCACGCCGTGGCATGGGCCGTGCCCGAACCTTGGCGCAGGCCGTCCCTCGCAAGCGGCGTGCAGCGGCTCGCTCGCGTCGGAGTCGGCAGCCCATGCGGACATCCGCACGCCAGGCGCAGGCCGCGTCGCCGCGCTTCTGTCCACGGGCATTCCCTGTACCCTAGCGCCCTTCCACCCCGCCTGGCCTCGACGGAATGACCACGCCCCCACCCAAGTACCGTGCTCCCGCCCTGGACAAGGGCCTGGATATCCTGGAACTGCTGGCGCGCGACGCGCGGCCGATGACCATGAGCGAGATCTCGCAGGGCATCGGCCGTTCGCGCGGGGAGATCTTCCGCATGCTGCAGGTGCTGGAGGAGCGCGGCTACCTGACCAAGGGCGGGCCGGGCGAGGGCGGCTATGTGCTGACCAACCGCCTGTTCATGCTCGGCATGCAGCAGCCGCAGGTGCAGAACGTCACCGAGGCGGCGCTGCCGGTGATGCGCCGGCTGGCCGATGCGATCCGCCAGCCCTGCCACCTGGTGGCGCCGTCGGACGAGCAGATCGTGGTCATTGCGCAGATGGACGTGCCCAGCGATCTTGGCATGGTGGTGCGTCCCGGCCACCGCCGCCCATTCGCGCATTCCACCTCCGGCCTGGTGCTGTTCGCGTTCCAGCACGAAGACGCGCAGGCGCGGTTGCTGCAGCGCCTGGACGCCGGCGACGTGGCCTACGACCGCGACGCGTTCCTGGCCGCCGCCGCGCAGGTGCGCGCGCTGGGCTACAGCATCCACCCCAGCGAAGCGGTGGTCGGCGTGATCGACCTGACCGCGCCGATCCTGCAGCACGGCAGCGCCATCTACACGCTCACCGTGCCCTTCATCGAACGCCGCCCGCAGCAAATCGATGCGCAGGCGGCGATGCAGGCGGTGTGCGCGGCGGCGGCGGAGATCAGTGCGGCGTTGGGCGGGTAGGCTGGCGGCAGCACACGGTTGGCATCGTCCATGCAAGACCGCCGAAGCGGCGCGGCCATGTGGCTCCACATCGGGGACGAGCGCGCTTGAACATACTGGACGCGGTCTTTTACGCCGCAATCGCTGCCTACGTGGTGGCATTCGCGTTTCTGCACCGGCGCAACACACGCAGGATCGAATGCGCCCTGCAGCAGTCCTTTCAGGATATGTCTCTTATCAGCGAGGGCCTTCCTCTCACCGGCGCGGATCTGGTCGTGGTGAAGAAGGCGGGGCATTTCTCCTACTCAAGCTACGACTCACTGCTGATGCCCGATGGCGCGATGACCACCGATTCAGATGCGTTCTGGTACTGCAGCGGCCCTGGCGCGCGTTGGTTCCTGGCGATCCCGTCGGTCCGCGCGTATCAAGGACGGGTGGACGTGCAGTTGGTAGTGCGCCCGCTGACCGAGCAGCGTGCGCGCGCCGTGCTGCGTTTCGATCGCGAGGCCTACCGGCGCGCGTTCGGCGCCGAGCCCGACGAGGTCTAACGAAACGCGCTGGCAACGGCCTCGCCGAGCAGGCGTCGGCCAGCTGAATCGCCGCCGATCCCGAAAGCTGTTGCAGCACGCCGAAAGCGCCTGCTGCAGCGCAGCGTGCATTGGTCACGGTTTCATAATTATATCGTAATTACAATTTCGGCCGGCCCGCCGCCAGGCGCTGCCGCCCTCCATTCGCCGACGGAAAGCCTTATGCCTCAGGACTGGAACACGCTCGCCGACAATCGCCGGCAACGCCTGCAGCGCGCCGAAGGGTTGGCGCGCGGGCGCCTGGTGGAGGCCAAGGACGCGGTGGCGCTGCTGGAGGCGGTGATCGAGCCGGGCGATCGCGTGTGCGTGGAGGGCAACAACCAGAAGCAGGCCGATTTCCTCTCGCAGTGCCTGACCGAAGTCGATCCGGCGCGGGTGCACGGGCTGCACCTGCTGCAGTCGGTGCTGGCGCTGCCTTCGCATCTGGACGTGTTCGAACGCGGCATCGCGCAGCGCCTGGATTTCTCCTTTTCCGGGCCGCAGGCATTGCGCCTGGCGCGGCTGGTCGCCGACAAGCGCATCGAGATCGGCGCGATCCACACCTACCTGGAACTGTTCGGCCGCTACTTCGTCGATCTGACCCCGCGCGTGGCGCTGGTCGCCGCGCAGGCCGCCGACCGCCACGGCAATCTCTACACCGGGCCGAACACCGAGGACACGCCGGTGATCGCCGAGGCCACCGCGTTCAAGGGCGGCATCGTCATCGCCCAGGTCAACGAGATCGTGGACACGCTGCCGCGCGTGGACATCCCCGCCGACTGGATCGGCTATGTGGTGCAGGCGCCGCGCCCGCACTACATCGAACCGCTGTTCACCCGCGATCCGGCGCAGATCTCCGAAATCCAGGTGCTGATGGCGATGATGGCGATCAAGGGCATCTACGCCGAGTACGGCGTGGACCGGCTCAATCACGGCATCGGGTTCGACACCGCGGCGATCGAACTGCTGCTGCCGACCTATGCCGAGTCGCTTGGCCTGCGCGGCAAGATCTGCCGGCATTGGGCGCTGAACCCGCATCCGGCGCTGATCCCGGCGATCGAGTCGGGCTTCGTCAAATCGGTGCATTCGTTCGGCTCGGAACTGGGCATGGAGCAGTACATCGCCGCGCGCGCCGACGTGTTCTTCGCCGGCCCGGACGGTTCGATGCGCTCCAATCGCGCGTTCTCGCAGACCGCCGGCCTGTACGCCTGCGACATGTTCATCGGCTCCACGTTGCAGATCGACCTGCAGGGCAACAGCTCCACCGCCACCCGCGACCGCATCGCCGGTTTCGGCGGCGCGCCGAACATGGGCTCGGATGCGCGCGGTCGCCGCCATGGCAGCGCCGCCTGGCTCAAGGCCGGGCGCGAGGCCGCGCGCCCTGGCGAGATGCCGCGCGGGCGCAAGCTGGTGGTACAGATGGTGGAGACCTTCCGCGAACACATGGCGCCGGCCTTCGTCGATCGGCTCGATGCCTGGGAACTGGCCGAGCGCGCCAACATGCCGCTGCCGCCGGTGATGATCTACGGCGACGACGTCAGCCATGTGCTGACCGAAGAAGGCATCGCCAACCTGCTGCTGTGCCGCACGCCGGAGGAGCGCGAACAGGCGATCCGCGGCGTGGCCGGCTACACCGCGGTGGGCCTGGGTCGCGACAAGCGCATGGTCGAGAACCTGCGCGACCGCGGCGTGATCCGCCGCCCCGAAGACCTCGGCATTCGCCTGCGCGACGCCAGCCGCGACCTGTTGGCCGCGCGCAGCGTCAAGGATCTGGTGCGCTGGTCCGGCGGCCTCTACGCGCCGCCGCAACGTTTCCGCAACTGGTAAGGGATGTCGATGGAAACCCTTCGCTATCGCTACGACGGGCGCCTGGCGCCGAACGGCCGGCTCGACCACGTGCTGGTCGGCGTGGTGTCGTCCGGCAACCTGGAAGTGCTGATCGAGCCGCAGGATCTGGGCGGCGCGATGCAGATCGAGATCGTCACCGCCGCCGACGGCTTCGGCACCATCTGGCAGGCGGTGCTGGACGACTTCGCCGCGCGCCATCCGCTGCGCGATGTGCGCATTTCGATCAACGATGTCGGCGCGACCCCGGCGGTGGTCGGCTTGCGCCTGGACCAGGCGGTGGAAGCGTTGCAGGAGAATGCGTGATGCGCTCGATCCGGAAATCCGCAATCGGCGTGTTTTCTGTAGGAGCGGCTTCAGCCGCGACGAACGGAGCCGAAATGCCGCCGGTTGCTGACACCGTCGCGGCTGAAGCCGCTCCTGCAGGGAGCGCTGTCCTGGCGGGAGGCGCTTCGGTTGCGAAGGCATCCGCGACGGTCGCTGTTCGGGCTTCGCTCGTCGCGACTGAAGTCGCTCCCACCAGGGATGTCGCGTCTGCGATGCGCCTTGTGGGAGGGGCTTCAGCCCCGACGCGATCCTCCGGCAGCGCCTGGATGGCGCCGGCCGCGATCCGGACGCCTGCTGCAACGAACGAGCGTCCGGCACTACCTATCAGGCGAGCAAGCCGCCCACACCGGAGCTGCGCATGAGCGCGATCCCCAACAACCGCCGCCCGCGCAGCTTCTACGAAGCCGACGCGCGCGCGCGCATCGCCGGCCTGCTTGATCCCGGCTCGTTCCGCGAGTTCGTCGGCCCGCGCCAGCGCGCGATGAGTCCGCACCTGGCGCAGCTGGACCAGCCCGGTGCGTTCGACGACGGCATCGTCGTCGGCGAGGGCCGGCTCGACGGGCGTACGGTGCTGATCGCCGCGCAACAAGGCGAATTCATGGGAGGTGCAGTCGGCGAGGTGCACGGCGCCAAGCTCACCGGCTTGCTGCAGCGCGCCACGGCGACGAGGCCGGCGGCGGTGCTGCTGCTGCCCGACACCGGCGGCGTACGCCTGCACGAGGCCAACGCCGGGCTGATCGCGATTTCCGAAATCATGCGCGCCACCCTGGACACGCGCGCTGCCGGCGTGCCGGTGCTGGCGCTGATCGGCAGCGGCAACGGCTGCTTCGGCGGCATGGGCATCGTCAGCCGCTGCTGCACGCACGTCGTCATGTCCGAGGAAGGGCGACTGGGCCTTTCTGGTCCGGAAGTGATCGAGACCGTGCGCGGCGTGGAGGAATTCGATTCGCGCGATCGCGCCCTGGTGTGGCGCGTGACCGGCGGCAAGCACCGCTATCTGCTCGGCGAGGCGCAGGCCTTGGTCGCCGATGCCATCGAGGAGTTTCGCGCCGCGGCGACCGCCGCGCTGGCTGCGCTACCAGCGTCCGCGGACGACGACGGCCTGGCCCGCATCGCCGCCGAACACGCCGCGCTGCGCCAACGCCTGGACGCCTATGGCGACTGCCGCGACGGCGTGGACATCTGGCGCCGCCAGGGCATCGCCGATCCCGACGCGCTGCCGCTGCTGGACACCGCCGCCTTCCTTGCCGCCGTTGCCGACCGGAGCCCGTGATGGACCTGATGCCTTTGCTGGAAGCGCTGTTCCCGCTCGGCCACCGGGTCGAGGTGCGCGATGGGGTGATCGGCGGCAGCGCCAGTACCGCGCTGGGCGAGGTCACCGTGATCGGCAGCGCCGACAAGCTGGAAGTGGGCGTGGAGCACGCGCTGGCGCTGGCCGCCGCGGTGCTGGACAGCACGCGCGCGCATCCGCAGCGGCCGATCGTGATGCTGGTCGATACCGCCGGACAGCGGCCGTCGCGCAAGGACGAGCTGCTCGGCATCAACGGCTATTTCGGCCATCTGGCGCAATGCCTGGACCTGGCGCGGCGGCGCGGCGCGCGGCTGCTGACGCTGGTCTATGGCGAATCCGTCAGCGGCGGCTTTCTCGCCTTCGGGCTGATGGCCGACGCGATCTACGCGCTGCCCGAGGCGCAGGTGCGGGTGATGGACCTGCGCGCGATGGCGCGGGTCACCAAGCAACCGCTGGAGAAGCTGCAGGCGCTGAGCAAGAGCTCGCCGGTGTTCGCGCCGGGCGTGGAGAACTATGTGGCGATGGGCGCGGTGGACGCGCTGTGGCAGGGCGATCTGGCGCAGGCGCTGATCGCCGCGTTGCAGGCGCCGCTGCACGGCGACACACGCGCGCAACGCGGCGTCGAGCGCAACGGCCGCCTGCTTGCTGCGCCGATCGCCGCGGAGGTCGCCGCCGGCCATGCATGAGCCGCTCGCCCGGCACGACCTGGTCTGGCTGGCGGCCGATGCGCCGTGGCAGGCACGCACGCCGGGGGCGCAGGCGCGCCTGCGCGACTGGTTCGCGGCCGGTCATCCGGCGATCGTCGCGCGCGGCGATCGCAGCGATGACGCGCAGCTGTTACGTCTCGGCGTGCCGCTGCCGCCGGCCGAAGGCAAGCAACGCCTGTCGCTGTCGGCCGAGCGCGATGCGGTACTGCGGCAGCGCGCGCCGCTGACGCTGGACGAGCTCTGCGCGCAGGTGCAGGCACCGCCGCAGTGGCAAGCACCGCTGCGCGAACTGCAGGCGCTGGCCGCCACGCATGGCCTGGTTCCGCGCGTCTTCGGCGCCTTCGCCTGGCAGGCGCTGACCGGCTTGCCCTATGTGCAGGCCGGCTCGGACATCGATCTGCTGTGGCCGCTGCCGTCGCCGATGCAGGCACCGGCGCTGCTCGCCGACCTGGCGCGCTGGGAACAACGCCACGGCCAGCGTGCCGATGGCGAAGTGCTGCTGCCCGACGGCGACGCGGTGAGTTGGCGTGAACTGGCCGGCGACAGCGCACAACTGCTGGTCAAGGCGCTGCGCGACTGCCGGCTGCAGCCGCGTGCCGAGCTGCTGCGGGCATGGGGGGCGTGATGGAACTGCAGGTGCTGCGTGCCATCGAAGAGGGCTGCTTCTCGGCATCGCCAGCGCTCGCCGCCGTGGATGGCTCGGCGCCAGAAGCGGTCGGGACTGAAGCCCCTCTTGCAGTGGTCGCAGCGGCTCATTCGTCGACTCCTGTAGGAGCGGCTTCAGCCGCAACGAACGCAGCCGCGATCTCCACGGCACCGGAAGCGATCGGGACCGAGTGCCCTCCCCCCGTGCAGGTAGCCAGCAATCGGCGCATTCCTGCGGGAGCGGCTTCGGTCGTGACGAACGCGGCATCAGACCTTCCGGCTTCGGAAGCCGTCGGGACTGAAGTCCCTCCCACAGTGGGGGCCGCCAGCGGTCTGCAAGTTCCTGCGGGAGCGGCTTCGGTCGCGACGAACGCGGCGTCAGACCTTTCGGCTTCGGAAGCCGTCGGGACTGAAGTCCCTCCCACAGTGGGGGTCGCCAGCGGTCTGCGAGTTTCTGCGGGAGCGGTTTCGGCTGCGACGAGCGAGACATCAGACCTTCCTGCTTCGGAATTTGTCGGGACTGAAGTCCCTCCCACAGTGCAGGTCGCCAGCGGTCCGAGAGTTCCTGTAGGAGCGGCTTCAGCCGCGACGAACGCAGCGCCAATCTCCCCGATCCTGGAAGCTGTCGGCACCGAAGCTCGATCCCAGGCGGAAGCGGCCAGCCACTCGCCAGGTCCTGTGGGAGCGACTTCAGTCGCGACGAACGCAGCGAGGTGCTTTCCGGCATCGGAATCGGTCCAGACCGATGCGCCTCTTGCAGCGCAACGCGCAAGCAAGCTGCGATCGGCACGCGCAGCGGCGAAGGCCACGGCGATCCTTCCCAATGCCGGCGCCACCCCGTACCGCCTCGGCCGCCTCGCCGTCGCCAGTCTGCATGCCGAACTGGCCTGCGCGCCGAAACCCGGCCTGGTCACGCCATTCGATCGCGGCAGCCACGACGACATGGACGCGTCCACGTTCCTGCGCAGCCTGTTCGCGTTGCGCGGCTACTTCGTCGCGATCGCCGCCGCAGGCGCGAGCGATGCGGCGTTCCCCGCGCTGCGCGAACTCGGCGTCGGCGCCGAGCGCGCCATGCTGCGCGCCACCGGCGGCGTCAACACCCATCGCGGCGCGATCTTCAGCCTGGGTCTGCTGGTCGCGGCGGCGGCTCGGCTGCGCAGCCAGACGCATGCGGCGCCGGATGGCGTGGCGGTCTGCCAAGCCGTCGGCATCTACTGGCGCGATGCGCTGCTGGACGCCCCGCTGGACCCGCACAGCCACGGCCAGCGCATGCGTCGCCTGCACGGCGTGGCCGGCGTGCGCGAACAGGCGGCGGCCGGTTTCCCGCTGCTGCGCGACGTGGCGTTGCCGAGTCTGCGCGCGGCGTCGCGCGCAGGCCTGGCGCAGGAGGCGGCGCTGGCGCAGACCCTGCTGCAGCTGATCGCGCACACCGACGATCTGAATCTGTTGCACCGCGGCGGCCGCGACGGGCTGCGCTTCGCGCAACGCAGCGCGCGGGCGTTCCTTGAGGCCGGCGGCGCCGCGCAACCGGATTGGCGCCAGCAACTGTCGCGCATCGGCGAGGCCTTCGTCGCGCGCCGGCTCAGCCCGGGCGGCAGCGCCGATCTGCTCGCCTGCGCCTGCTTTCTGCAGCGCCAGGAGGGCGTATGAGCCTGGCGCTGCTGTGCCCGGGGCAGGGCGCGCAACATCCGGCGATGTTCGACTACAGCGTCGGCGCGCCTGCGGCCGAGGCGGTATTGGCGGCGGCGGCGCAGGTGCTCGGCGCCGACCCGCGCGCGCTGGCCGGCGACGACGCGCGCTACGACAACGCAGTCGCGCAGCCGCTGGTCTGCACTGCGGTGCTGGCCAATGCGGCGGCGCTGCTGCCGCAACTGCCGGTGCCGGCGTTGCTGCTCGGCTACAGCATCGGCGAACTGGCCGCGCATGCAGTGGCCGGCGGCATGGACGCAGCCACCTGTCTGGCGCTGGCGGTGCGGCGCGCACAGCGCATGGATGCGGCCAGCCGCAATGGCGACGGCCTGATCGCGGTGCAGGGTTTGCTGCGCGACCAGGCCGAGACGCTGTGCGCGCAGACCGGCCTGCACCTGGCCATCGTCAACGGCGACGACCATCTGATTCTTGGCGGCCATGCCGATGCGTTGGCGCATGGCGAGCGGCAGGCGCGTGCGCAGCGCGCGCGGGTCACGCGGTTGCCGGTGGCGGTGGCCGCGCACACGCCGCTGCTGGCGAGCGCGGCGCAGGCGTTCGCCGCCGATCTGCGCGCGGCGCCGCTGGCGGCGCCGCGCACTGCGGTGCTGGCCGGCATCGACGGACACCGTATCGGCGACCGCGACGACGCCATCGGTGCCTTGGCGGCGCAGCTGGCGATGACGCTGGATTGGGCCGGAACGCTGCGCCAGGCCGCCGAACGCGGCGCGCGCGTGTTCCTGGAACTGGGACCGGGCGGTGCGCTGGCGCGCATCGCGCGCGAGGTGCTGCCGCAGTGCCAGGCGCGCTCGGTGGAGGAGTTCGGCAGCCTGGCCGCAGCGGCGGCCTGGGTGCGGCAGGCGGAGCAACGGATGCAGTGATGCAGCCGCTGCGGCGATGGGGGGCGGCGCTGGGAGCCGTCGCGCCGCAACGGCGGTTGGCAGTTGGCGATCGACCCAGGATGGCGGGTGGCCATTCGCGGCAGTGGTAGTGGTACGGATCCAGCAAGCTCGGGAGGGCGCATGAGTCCACAAATCGCGACGATCATCGGTTTGATCGTCATGTTCATCGTGGCCACGGCGTTGCCGGTCAACATGGGCGCAGTCGCGTTCGCGTTGGCCTTCATCATCGGTGGCGTCTGGGTCGGCATGGACGGGAAGGAGGTCCTGGCCGGGTTTCCCGGCGACCTGTTCCTGACCCTGGTCGGCATCACCTATCTGTTCGCGATCGCACGCAACAACGGCACCATCGATCTGCTGGTGCATTGGGCGGTGCGCGCGGTCCGCGGCAAGATCGTGGCGATCCCGTGGGTGATGTTCGTGGTCACCGCGGTACTGACCGCGTTCGGCGCGCTGGGTCCGGCGGCGGTGGCGATCATCGGCCCGGTCGCGCTGCGCTTCGCCAAGCAGTACCGGATCAATCCGTTGCTGATGGGCCTGCTGGTGATCCACGGCGCGCAGGCCGGCGGCTTCTCGCCGATCAGCGTGTACGGCGGCATCACCAACAAGGTGGTGGAGAAGGCCGGGCTGGACGTGACCGAGATGGCGGTGTTCCTGACCAGCCTCGGCTTCAATCTGCTGATGGCGGTGATCTGCTTCTTCGCCTTCGGTGGTCTGGCCTTGCTGCGGCGCGGACAGGCGCCGTCGCTGGCCAACGCCGAGTACGTGCCGGTGGGCGATCAGGCCTCGCACCGCCAGTTCGCGATCGAAGGCCATGGCGCCTTGCTGTCGGCCGGCGGCGGCACCTTGTCCACCGATCCGGCGGCGCTGGAGACGGTGAGCCTGAACCGCGATCGCGTGCTGACCCTGTTCGGCCTGCTCGGTCTGGGCATCGCCTCGTTGATCTACAACCTCAACGTCGGCCTGGTCTCGATGACCGTGGCGGTGGTGCTGGCGCTGTTGTCGCCGAAGGCGCAGAAGGGCGCGGTGGATGGCATCAGCTGGTCCACGGTGCTGCTGATCAGCGGCGTGGTCACGTATGTGGCGGTGTTGCAGGAGAGCGGGGCGGTGGACTACATCGGCAACGGCGTGTCCGACATCGGCATTCCGCTGCTCGGCGCGCTGCTGGTGTGCTACGTCGGCGGCATCGTCTCCGCGTTCGCCTCCTCGGCGGCGGTGCTGGGCGCAACCATCCCGCTGGCGGTGCCGTTCCTGCTGCAGGGCCACCTCGGCGCGGCCGGGGTGATCTGCGCCCTGGCGATCTCTTCCACCGTGGTGGACGTCAGCCCGTTCTCGACCAACGGCGCACTGGTGGTGGCCTCGGCCGCTCCGGACGAACGCGACGCGCTGTACAAGCGCTTCCTGATCTACAGCGGCCTGGTGGTGCTGTTCGGCCCGCTGCTGGCGTGGCTGCTGCTGGTGGTGCCGGGGTGGTTGTGAGGCTGGGAATGGGGAAACGGGAATCGGGAATGGGGTGAAGCGGTTCCTGCACACGGATGCTTTACCGGTTTCCTGATCCAGCATCGGCCCTTCGGGGCCGATGTCTTTTGCAGGAAGTTAAGTGGCGCAGATCGATCGCGCAGGCCCGCTTCACGATTCCCCATTCCCCATTCCCCATTCCCGGCCCCTCGGCAACGGCGCCGGCACATTCAACTTGCCGCCGGCGGCCACGTACATCGCCAGGGCGTTGCCCTGGCTTTGCAGGTGCCGGTTCATGGTGCGCTCGGCGCCTTCGGCGTCGCCGCGGCGGAAGCAGTCCATCAGTTCGCGGTGTTCGGACAGCGATTGCTGCATGCGGCCGGGCGCGAGCAGCTGGCGACCGCGGTGCATCTTGAGGATGCGGTGCAGGTCGTGGGTGACGCGGATCAGCCACGGATTGCCGGCGAATTCCTGCACCGATTCGTGGATCAGGTAGTTCTGCCGGTAGTACTCGGCCAGGTCGCCTTCGTCGGCGGCCTGCTCCATGCGCGCGTGCAGCGTTTCCAGCCGCGCCAGGCCGGCGGCGTCGACCTTGCGCACCGCCTCGTACGCGCAGCGGCCTTCCAGCAGCGCCATCACCGGAAACAGCTCGTTGAGGTCTTCCAGGGTCAGCCGGGTCACGCGCGCGCCGCGGCCGGGTTCGATCTGCACCAGGCCTTCGGCCGCGAGCAGCTTCAGGCTCTCGCGCAGCGGGGTGCGGCTGATGCCCAGTTCGGCGACCAGCGCCGGCTCGTCGATCCACTCGCCCGGCGGCAGCACGTAGTCGTAGATTTTCTGCCGCAGCCGCTCGGCCACGTCTTCGTACAGCGCCACGCGCTTGCGCGGCGCGCGGGTGTCGGGTGCGAGGGTCATCGGCGGGTCGAAACGCTCTGAAGCCGGTGCTGGCGATGCGGCCATTCTAGCGGCCGGCGGGAAGCGTCGCCGCGGCGCGTCCCGCCGGCGCGCGTTACTTGCCTTTTTTCTTGTCCGGTCGCTGCGACAGGGCCGATGCGGCGGCGGTCTTGCTGGCCTTTCCGGTGCGTCCGTCCTTGAGCACCTTGGAGGCGGCCTTGCCGGCCTTTTCGCCGGTTTTCTGGTTGTTCGCCATCTGCGGTCTCCACGCTGTCGCGGTTGCGGCAGCCCGTTGCGTGCGCCCACTGGCGTCAATGCCGCGTCACGGAACAGCGCGTCGATTCACGCGGGTTTGCGCGCTGTCTGGGCAAGGTAGCCGCTGACAAACCAGGAGCACCCCATGACCCCGAGGCTCAACACGACCCGGCTTTCGATTCTTGCGGCGTTGGCCGCCGTGGCGCTGAGCGGCTGCGGCAAGCCGGGCGATCAGACCTCGCGGACCGCACCGGCGACCTCGCCGGCACCGACCGCGGCTCCGGTCGGCGGCGAAAGCGGACGCGCGCCGATCGGCGGCGACGCCTCGGCCAAGGCGATGCTGCAGGTGCTGGAAGGCAATGCGGTGGCGCTGTCGCAACAGGCGCTGTCGCGCAATGTCAGCGGCAGCGTCGCCGATTTCGCTCGCGAGGTCGTCGCTGCCCACCATGGCGCCACGGCGGCGGACGCAGGCAAGGGCGGTCCCGGCGATGCGGAGAAGATCACCGCGCAGGCGGCGAAGGGCAAGGCGCAACTGCAGGCGCTGGACCAGGAGAAGGACGAGTCGGCGTACATGAACGCCTACATGGCGACGATGGTGCGCAGCTATTCCGATGCGCTGGCGGTGATCGACGCCGAACTGGTGCCGGCGGCGCAGCAGGAGGCGACCAAGCAGGAATTGCAGCAGGCGCGCAAGCGCATCGCTGAGCAGTTGGAGCGAGCACAGGCGCTGGCGTCGGCGCGCTACTGAGTGGTTTGAAGCCCCTCTCCCATCGGGAGAGGGGTTGGGGTGAGAGTACGGCGCGAAAGCGACTCGCGGAGTTTGGGCGCACGATGCTTCGCCCGTACCCTCATCCGCCCCTTCGGGGCACCTTCTCCCGATGGGAGAAGGAACAGCCGACTAGCCCCTCTCCCATCGGGAGACCTGATTAGCGTCGAATCTCAGCTGCTGATGCGTGACAGGTGCACCCTTGCTGCCGGTTCTCTTGGAGAGGCAGTCATGGCGATGAATCGTGTGCAGTTCCAGCGGGGGATGTCCTTACCGCAGTTCCTGCAGCATTACGGCACTGAGGAGCAGTGCGTGTCCGCGCTGCTGCGCAACCGCTGGCCTGACGGTTTCGTCTGTCCGCGCTGTGGCCAGCGGGCGGCCAGTCAGTTCCAGCGCGGGCACCAGCGGCTGTGGCAATGCCGGCAGTGCCGCGCCCAGACCAGCCTGACGGCGGGCACCGTGCTGGCCGACACCAAATTGCCGCTGCGTCTGTGGTGGATGGCGATGTATCTGCTGAGCCAGGCCAAGAACGGGATTTCGGCCCTGGAGCTGATGCGCCACCTGGACGTGTGCTACCGCACGGCTTGGCGCATCAAGCACAAGCTGATGGCGGCTATGGCTGAGCGGGAAGGCCAACGTCAGTTGGCCGGCTGGGTGCAGATCGACGATGCCTATCTAGGTGGGGAGCGCGCGCGCGGCAGCGGTGCCGAACAGTGGACCAACAAGATCCCGTTCATTGCCGCCGTGGAGACGCGACAAGGTCGGCCGGGATGCGTCCGGTTTGACTGGGTCGGCAGCTTCTGCCGCGATGCTGTCCATCGCTGGGCCCAGCAAGCCCTGGCGCCGGGAACCCACGTTCTCAGCGATGGGCTGACCGCCTTCACCGCCGTCACCTGGGCCGGTATGAGCCATGAGCCGATCGTGACCGGCACCGGGCGCAAATCGGTACAACAGCCCGCTCTGAAATGGGTCAACACGATCCTGGGGAATCTCAAGACCGCCCTTGGCGGCACCCACCATGCCATCGCCTTCGGCAAATACGGTCTGCGCTACCTGCGCGCGCACCAATATCAGGTCAACCGGCGCTTCAACTTGGCCGCGATCCTTGACCAACTCGGCTTGGCTTCCATGGCCACTCATGCCATCCCGGAGCGCGCTCTGCGCGCTCCGGCTGAGATTCGACGCTAATCAGGATCGGGAGAGGGGTTGGGGTGAGGGTCCGGCGCGAAAGCGACTCGCGGAGTTTGGGCGCACGATGCTTCGCCCGTACCCTCATCCGCCCCTGCGGGGCACCTTCTCCCGACGGGAGAAGGAAACAGCCAAGCCCCTCTCCCATCGGGAGAGGGGTTGGGGTGAGGGTACGGCGCGAAAGCGACTCGCGGCGTTTGGTGCACGAGGCTGCACCCGTACCCTCATCCCCCCCGTGCGGGGAAACAAACGCTAGCCGTTCGCGATGTCCACAGCGGCCGCCTGCGCCGTCGGCCGCTCCTCGCGTCCATCCGGATGTCGCGCGAAGCGGGTCGGGTCGCTGCCGTGTACCGGCGCCTCGTGCGGCCACGGCCAGCCGCCGAACTGGGTGCGGCGGTAGTCGGCCATGGCCTGGGCGATCTCCGCTTGGGTGTTCATCACGAACGGGCCGTGCTGAGCCACCGGTTCGGCGATCGGTCGGCCCTGCAGTACCAGGAACTCGCTCGCTTCCCCGTCGCCGTTGACCAACTCGACCGCCTGGTCGGCACGCAACTCGATCGCGGCGTGGCGGGTCACTTCGCGTCCGCCCACGGTCACCGCTGCGCCCTTGAAGAAGTACAGGCTGCGGCGCGTGCCGCGGCCTTGCGCGGCGGGCAGGGTCCAGCGTGCGCCGGGCGCCATGCGGATCGTCCAGATGGCCACGTCGGCATCGTCCTGCGCGGCCCACGAATCCGGTGGCGGCGCGAGCGGGCCGCCGGCGCTGCCGGGCGCGGCGTCGACCGGGCCGATGCGGCCGGCCACGCAGGCCACCTCGGTGCTGCGGCCGGCATCGTCGGTGGCGGTGAAGCGCGGCAGGTCTTCGGCCCAGAACATGGTGAAGTGCGGCGCCGCCATCTTGCTGCGCGCGGGCAGGTTGAGCCAGATCTGGAACAGTTCCAGCGGATTGGGCGCGGCCGTGTCGAGCAGCGGGAACATCTCCGAATGGACGATGCCCGCGCCGGCCGTCACCCATTGCACGTCGCCGGCACCGAAGCGCGCCGCCGCGCCGAGCGAGTCGGCATGGTCGATCAAACCCTTGCGCACGATGGTCACGGTCTCGAAGCCGCGGTGCGGATGACCGGGAAAGCCGGGGACCTCCTCACCGTGATACATGCTCCAGCCGTCCTTGCGGCTGAAGTCCTGGCCGATGGCGCGGCCCTGCAGCGACGCCGCCGGTCCCATCGCGCCGTTGCCGGCGGGGTAGGCGTCGTCGTGGTAGACGCAGAACAGGAACGGGTCGATCGTTTCCCAGGGGAAGCCGAGCGGCTTGATCTGGACGATGGGGTCGGTCATGGAGAGATCCTTCGTGCGAACGCCGCCCGAGGTCAGAGGCGGCAACCCTTTCGATATGGGGCGACGCCGATGGAACGGAAGGCCGGTCCGGAGGACATCCTGTCCCGCACGGGAAACGCTGAGGCGCCGCCGCGGAATCCAGGGCCATGGCGCAGGCGCAGACACCGGCAGCACTCCATGCGCCGATCGAACCCGGCCAGCAGCGGCGCGCAACTGAATGCCGGCTGGGGCGCAGCCGGTCATCCGCGCCCGCGCTGCCCGTGCGTCATGGGACTGTCATCTGCCGCGACCAGCATCGCAGGCTTTTCCGACCCTGCGAGCGCCCGGTGCGTCCCGAACCCTTGCCGGCCCTGTCGCGGCTGTTCCTGCAATGGCGGCCGTCGCTGAGCCGTTACTTCCTGCGCCGCCGCGCCGCGGCGTGGGACGCCGAGGACCTGGTGCAGGAAGTGTGGCTGCGCCTGCAGCGCAGCGAGGCGCATGCGCCGGAGATCGCCAATCCCGAAGCCTACCTGTTCACCATCGCCGCCAACCTGATGCGCGAGCACGCGCTGCTCAACCAGCGCAGCACGCAGCGCGACACCTGCCTGGACGAGGTGCTGGAGCGGCTGGCGGTGCCGTGCGACGTGGATGCGCAGGTGCACCGCGAGCAACGCCGGCGGCGCCTGGCCGAGCTGATGGCGCGGCTGCCGCCGAAATGCCGCGCGGCGATGGTGCTGCGCTACCGCGACGAACTCGGCTACCAGGACATCGCCGCGCAGTTGCAGATCTCAAGCCACATGGTCAAGAAATACATCATCAAGGGTCTGGCGGTGTGCCGGCAGGGCATGGCGCGCTATGCGTGAATCGCCGATCGCCGCGGCGGCCGCGGCCTGGTACCTGGCGCAGCGCGAAGCGCCGCTGGCGCCGATGCAGCAGGCGGAGTTCCTGGCCTGGCTGCGGCAGTCGCCCACGCACGTGGCCGAATACCTGGGCATCGCGCACCTGCATCAGGATCTGCAGGCCGCGGCGCACTCGCAGCAGGCCAGCAGCGAACAGCTGTGCGCGCATGCGCGCCACAGCGGCGCGGTGGTGGTGCCGCTGCGGCCGGAGTTCGGACGCGCGGCGCCAGTGCAATCGCAAGCGGCGCCACAGCCACGCAAGCGCAACCGGCGCTGGGCGTACGGCCTGGCTGCCGTGCTGGCGCTGTCGGCGATCGGCGTGACCACGCACCTGGCGGTGCCGGACACGGTCGCGGCGACGGTCTACGCCGCCGCTACCGATGCCGGGCGCGAGGTGGCGCTGGCCGACGGCAGCGTGGTGCGCCTGGACCGCGGCAGCGCCATCGCTGTGCGCTACGGCGCGCAGCGACGCGACATCGCGCTGCTGCGCGGCAAGGCGCTGTTCGACCTCGGCCACGATCCGGCGCGGCCGCTGCGGGTCAGCGTCGGCGCGCTGGTGCTGCGCGATATCGGCACCGTGTTCGGCGTCGACCAGCACGACGGCGCCACCCGCGTTACCGTGCTGCAGGGACGCGTGCACGTACTGCGCGGCGCGCATCCGTGGTGGCGGCGCAGCGCGCTGCCCAGCGAAGGCGCGCAGCTGGCGGACCTGGGCGGCGGCCAGCAGGCGCGGCTGGACGCGCGCGGCCGCTTGCTGGGCATGGACGCGCACGCCGACATCGCCGGCGCAACCGCCTGGCTGCCGGCGCAGGTCGGCGTGCGCGACCGCAGCGTGGGCGAGGTGGCGCGGCTGTTCAACGCCTACACCACGCAGCCGTTGCGCATCGCCGACCCGGCATTGGCCGCGCGCCGCATCAGCGGCGTGTTCCACCTGCGCGATCCGGAGGCCTTCATCGCCTATCTGGGCAGCCTGCCGAACGTGCAGGTGCACCGCGACGCGCAGGCGGTGACGATCCGCAGCGCGCCGGCGCCGATGTAAGAAAAAATTCATGCAACGACCGGTAGCCGCACGGCGCTGTGCGGCACTCCTAGGTAGGCATGGCCATCGCGCTGGATGCGCGCGGCCGCCTTCCTCTCCCCTCCGGTAGCACGTCCCATGCGCAACACGCTCGTCGTTTCCATCGCTCTGCTGCTCGGCAGCACCTCCTCGCTGCCGGCCTGGTCGGCGCCCGCCGCCGTCGCCGCGCCGGCGATCGCGCCGATGCCGCTGGACCAGGCGCTGGAGCTCTTCGCCCGCAACAGCGGCCTGCAACTGATGTACGACCCGGCATTGGCGGCCGGGCAGCGCAGCAACGGCGCGCCGGCCGGCCTGGCGCCGACGCAGCAACTGCAGAAACTGCTGGCCGGCACCGGCCTGGAGTACCGCATGCCGACGCCGAGCACGGTCAGCATCGTGCGCAGTGCCGCGGCCGCGCCGCGCAATGCCGCCGCGCGCGCGCCGCACGCCGCGGCCACGCCGGCCGCCGACCCGGGAGACCGCGACGACGGCCCGCGCGAACTGGCGCCGATCAACGTCACCGCCAACAGCGTCGATACGCTGGCGCCCAGTGCCGCGCCGCTGGAGGCGAGCCAGCCGACTTCGGTGATCGACGAACGCTTCATCCGCGACGGACTGCGCCTGAACGCGAACTACGACGACATCATCAAGTACGCGCCGAGCGTGGTCACCACCTCGCCGGAAGGCCCCGGCCTGGGCAAGAACGAAGGCATCAGCATCCGCGGCTTCCAGGACGGCCAGTTCAACATCACCTTCGACGGCATCCCGTTCGGCGACGCCAGCGACCTGCACCACACCACGTCGGCGTACTTCAACAACCACGTGCTCGGCCAGGCCGAGATCGACCGCGGTCCCGGCGGCGGCGCCACCATCGGCAACGCCACCTTCGGCGGTACGCTGGCGCTGCGCACGCGCAACCCCAGCGCGGTGGACGGCGTCACCGCCTACGCCACCGGCGGCAGCTGGAACACGTGGTCCACCGGGGGCAGCGCCGACGAGCACATCGGCAACACCCGCGTGTTCGCCGACCTGTCCAAGGAAGCCAGCGGCACCTACCTCAAAGGCACCGACGACCGCCGCGAGCACGCCTTCGTCAAGACCGCCACCGAGCTGGGCGAGGCGACCACGCTGACCTTCGTCAGCAGCTACAACCAGGAACACCAGAACACCGTGCAGGGCGCCACCCGCGCGCAGATCGAACAGCACGGCTGGCGCTACGGCCTGGGCAACGATCCGACCCTGCAGAACTACACCGGCTACAACAGCGCCGCGTACTACTCCAGCTTCAGCTACCTGGGCCTGAGCACGCGCCTGGGCGAGTGGGACATGGACAACAAGCTCTACTACAACAGCTTCGACCACACCGCCGCCAAAAGCAGCATCCCCACCAGCGAGAGCGCCGCCGACAACGGCGTGACCTTCTACTCCAGCACCGGCAAGAAGCTGTCCAAGTCGGCCACCGACGTGCCGGGCAAGCTGTCGGACAACGATTACCACGCCTTCGGCGACGTGCTGCGGCTGGCGCGCGATCTGGGCCCGGGCCAGTTGCAGACCGGCGTGTGGGTGGAGCGCAATCTGGACGAACGCAGTCAGCTGCCGGTGGACATGAGCACCGGCGCGGCCAGCGGCACCAAGTACGGCTATCTGTACAACTACCAGCTGCACGACCGCACCGACACGCTGCAGCCGTACGTGCAGTACGACTGGAAACTGAGCGACACGCTGACCCTCAGTCCGGGCGTGCGCTACTCGCGGGTGGAGCGCCAGCTCGACGCGCAGCTCAACAAGAGCACGCCGCCGGCGCCGTCCCATGCCAGCGCCAGCTACGACGCGACGCTGCCGTCGCTGAGCCTGCACGACGCCTTCAGCGAGCACTGGAGCGGCTACGTGCAGGCCGCGCGCGGCTTCCTGGCGCCGCCGATCGACGTGATCGAACTCAACGGCAGCCGCGGCCTGCAACCGGAGCTGACCAGCAACTATCAGCTCGGCACCAGCTACGCCGCGCGCGGCCTGACCTTCGGCGCCGACGTCTACTACATCGATTTCAGCAACTACATCAGCGAAACTCTGGTCGCCACCGACAGCGGCACCGAGAGCGCCTACGTCAACGGCGGCGGTGCGGTGTACCGCGGCGCCGAGGCCGAAGCCACCTATGCGCTGACCCCGACGCTGAGCCTGTACGCCAACGCCAGCTACAACGAAGCGACCTACAAGCACAGCAGCACCCAGGTCGCCGGCACCCCGCACGTGACCGGGAGCCTGGGCCTGCTGTACAACAGCGGCACCGGCTACTTCGGCTCGCTGATGGAAAAGGTGGTCGGCGCGCAGTACGGCGTGGACAACACCACCGACGCCAGCGGCGCCACCGTGTTCGGCAACGACCAGCGCCTGGGCGGCTATGCCAGCCTGGATGCGGCGCTGGGCTACCGCAGCACGCATGGTCCCTACGGCCTGAAGGGCTATTCGATCAGCATGGACGTCAACAACCTGCTCGATCGGCACGCCTTGATCGGCTACGCCGGCGCGCGCTCCTCCGACAACCAGCCGCTGTATTTCGGCCTGGCCGGGCGCGGCGTGTTCCTCGACCTGTCGCTGAAGTTCTGAGGCCGGTCTCATGCCCCTCTCCATCGAAGCGCCCATCGCCGCGATGCGTGTGCGCCGCTACCTGCATCGCGTGGCGGCGCTGATGCTGCTGGCCGCGGCGGCATTGCCGGCCGCGGCCGTGGCAGGCTCCAGCGCGACCGCTCCAGCGCAAGTGCGCCTGAGCATCGTGGTGATGCGCCACGGCGTGCGCGCGCCGACCCAGGATCCGCAAGCGCTGGCCAAGTACGCGGCGCAGCCGTGGCCGCAATGGCCGGTGGCGCCGGGCATGCTCACTGCGCACGGTGCGGCGGGGATGCAGGCGCTGGGCGCGCGCTACCGGCAGCGCTGGCTGGCCGACGGCGTGCTGGCGCCCGACTGCGCTGGCGCGCAGTTGGTGGTGATCGCCGACAGCACGCCGCGCAACCACGCCAGCGCCGCGGCCTTCGGCGAAGGCCTGCAACCGGGCTGCCACGCCCAGTACCTGGCGCTGCCGGCCGAACAGAACAATCCGCTGTTCCATTACGCGGCCGGCAAGGACAAGAACGACGACAAGGACGACGACGTAGTGGCCGCGCCGCTGCATCCGGATGCGGCCGTGCGGTCGCGCTTGCGTGCGCTGCAGCGGGTCCTGTCCGGTTGCCGGGGTGCGGCCTGCGCCGCGCAAGCGCCTGGCCAGGACACGCCGCGCCTGGACGATCCGCAGCGGCTGGACGATCCCGCGCAGGCCGCGAAGGTGCTGAAGACCGCCGGCAGCCTGGCCGAGAACCTGATGCTGGAATACGCGCAGGGCCTGCCGCCGGCGCAGGTGGCGTGGGGCCGCGCCGATGCGAAGGCCTTGCAACGCCTGATCGGGCTGCACAACGCCTCCTTCGACCACAGCAAGCGCGCCCTGCCGGCGGCGCGCGCAGGCGGCTCCAACCTGCTCGCGCACCTGCTGGCGACGCTGCAGGCTGCGGCCGGGCAGACCCCGGCGGTGGCGTCGCTGGCCCCGGCGCACACCCGCGCGCTGCTGCTGCTCGGCCACGACACCAACCTGGCGCATCTGGCCGGCCTGCTCGCCGTGCCCGGCCCGGTGCGCGGCCAGCCCGACGCCTATCCGCCGGGCGGCGCGCTGCTGCTGGAGCTGGTGCGGCAGGGCGGCCGCGACTATCTGCAACTGCGCAGCGTGGTGCCGACCTTGCAGGCGCTGCGCGACAACCGCTTCGACGGCAGCCGGCTGCGCGAGCGGCGCTGGCCGCTGCCGGGCTGCGGCAGCCGATTGCGCTGTCCGTTGGCGGTCGCCTTGCCGGCGCTGCAGGCGCGGCTGGACGCGCAGCAGGTGCAGCCCGACGTGCCGGCGTTGAGCGCCTGGCCGGTGCAGGCGGCGGTGGCCGGCGAGTAGCGCGGAGCGCCCCACCGCGCCGCGCACCCTGTAGGAGCGGCTTCAGCCGCGACAGGCACTCTCCGGATGGGACATGTCGCGGCTGAAGCCGCTCCTACAGGGGACGTGCGGTCTCTCTGCAATTTCCGAGTAGGCCATGTCTGGTCTGAAGGAAACCCTGCGCGCGCCGTCACGGACCGCAACGCGGCGAAGGCCGATCATCGCGGTTCCCGCGCTGCGCGCCCGTTTGGCGTGGCGCCGTCCTTGCCCAGGTCCCCGCCATGTCCCCGACGCCCGCCGCTGCGCTCCCCGATTCGATGACCGCGATCGAGATCCGCCACCCCGGCGAGCCCGAGGTGCTGGTGCCGGTGCGCCTGCCGCTGCCGCATCCGGGCCGCGGCGAACTGCTGGTGCGGGTGGCCGCAGCCGGGGTCAACCGCCCGGACGTGCTGCAGCGCCAAGGCAGCTATCCGCCGCCGCCCGGCGCGTCGCCGCTGCCGGGGCTGGAGTTCGCCGGCGAGGTGGTGGCGCTGGGCGAGGGCGTGGAGCGCTATCGGCTCGGCGACGCGGTGTGCGCGCTGGTCGCCGGCGGCGGCTACGCCGAATACGCGGTGGTGCACGAACGCAACGCACTGCCGGTGCCGGCGCCGCTGAGCCTGGCCGAGGCCGCGGCGCTGCCGGAGACCTTCTTCACCGTGTGGGCCAACGTATTCCAGCGCGGCCGCCTGCAGGCCGGCGAGACCCTGCTGGTGCACGGCGGCACCTCCGGCATCGGCAGCGTCGCCACCTTGCTGGGCAGTGCGTTCGGCGCGCGGGTGATCAGCACCGTCGGTTCGGCCGACAAGCGCGCCGCCAGCCTGGCGCTGGGCGCGCAGGCGGCGATCCTGTACCGCGACGAGGACTTCGTCGCCGAGACCCAGCGCCTGACCGGTGGCCGCGGCGCCGACGTGATCGTGGACCTGCTCGGCGGCGACTACCTGCCGCGCAACTACCAGGCCGCGGCGCTGGACGGGCGCATCGTGCAGATCGGCGTCCAGCACGGCAAGGTCCGCGAGCTGGACCTGATGCCGCTGCTGGCCAAGCGCCTGACCCATACCGGCTCGACCCTGCGCGCGCGCTCGGTGATGGAGAAGGCGGCGATCGCGCGCGAGCTGGAGCAGCAGGTCTGGCCGCTGCTCGAACAGGGCCGGATCAAGCCGCAGCTGGATCGTTGCTTCGCGCTGGCCGAGGCGGCGCAGGCGCATGCGCGGATGGAATCCAGCGCGCATATCGGCAAGATCGTGCTGCTGACCGAGGCTGGGTCGGGGCGATGAGATCCTGTCGCGGCTGAAGCCGCTCCTACAAAGAGCGCACCTGTGGGAGCGGCTTCAGCCGCGACAGGCACCCACCGGTTGCACGCCGCTGGCCCCGTTCAAGCACCACGCCGTATATTGCGCCGCACGCGCGGTGGTCCGCGCTTCCCTTGCCGGTCCCCGCGTGCGCCTGCCTTCCCGTTCCGCCGTGCTGTTGCCGTTGTTGCGCCGTTCGCTGTTGCTGCTGTTGCTGTGCCTGAGCGCGGCGGCAGGCGCGCAGCCGCAGGACGAGCCGCAGGCGCCCGATCCGCAGGCCTTGCTGAGTGGCGCCGAGCAGACCTTGCAGGACGCGCGGCGCAGCGTGGACAACGCCGACGACCAGGAGTCGCTGCGCAAGCTGGTCGGCCAGGTGGCCGATGCGCAGCGCGATGCCGAGGCCGCGGTCGCGGCATTGACCCCGCAGCTGGCCCAGGTCGATGCGCGGCTGCAGCAGCTCGGCCCGGCCGCCGACGGCGAGGCCAAGGACATCGCCGCGCAGCGCAAGGACCTGGCCAAACAGCGCGCGCCGCTGGATTCGGGAATCAAGCGCGGCAAGCTGCTGGCGGTGGAGGCCAAGCAGCTCGGCGAGCAGATCGAAAACGTGCAGGCCGAGCACTTCAGCCAGGAGCTGTCGCTGCGTTCGGCCTCGCCGTTGTCGCCGTCGCTGTGGCGGCAGATCGCCAGCGATTTCCCCGCCGACCGCGATCGCCTGCTGGCCCTGTACCAACTGGCCGCAAAGGCGCTGAACGACGCCATCGCCGAAAACGGCAGCGGTGCGCTCGGCATCGGCCTGAGCATCGCGTTCGTGCTGCTGTTCCCGCTGCGCTACCTGCTGCGCTGGCTGGGCAAGCGCTACGCGATGTCGCGCGCGCCGGGCAGCCGCCTGCGCCGCTCCGGCCTGGCGATCTGGTTCCTGCTGCTGGGCACGCTGACCCCCGGCTTTGCCGCGTTGGTGCTGGCCGAGACCCTGCGCAGCATCGATGCGGTGCCGACCGCGCTGGAGAGCGTGCTGCGCGGCTTCGTCGTGTACAGCTTCGCCGCCGCGTTCATGGGCTCGCTGGGCGCCAGCGTGCTGCTGCCGAGCCAGCCGTCGTGGCGGCTGTTCCCGATCGACGACGCCACCGCGCGGCGCCTGCGCAAGTACACCTGGGCCACCGCGACGCTGGCCTGGGTCAGCAGCATGCTGCTGGTCATCAACCGCGCCAGCCATACCAGCGAATCGGCCACGGTGGCCGCCGATGGCGTGATCGCGCTGGCCTACGCGGTGCTGATCCTGGCGATCCTGACCAGCCTGTCGCGGCTGCGCCGGCGCCAGTACGCCGAGGCCGCGGCGCAGGCGCTGGAAAACGGCCAGCCGCCGCCGGCGGGGCAGCACGGTGGCGCGCTGGCGCTGGTCGGGATGCTGGTGCGGGTGGCGGTGGTGGTGGCGCTGCTGGCCTCGCTGCTGGGCTATTTGTCCCTGGGCCTGTTCATTACCCGGCAGATCATCTGGATCACCATGATCGTCGGCGCGGTCCGCCTGCTGATGACCTTCGCCGACGATTTCGCGCTGTGGCTGTTCGCCAGCGAAGGCCGTCTCGGTCGCGCCGCCAACGGCGCGTTCGGGGTGCGCGCCAGCCGCCTGGAGCAGGCCGGGGTGCTGACCTCGGCGCTGGTACGGGTGGCGCTGCTGCTGATCGGCCTGGGCGCGGTGCTGATGCCGTTCGGCACCAACGTGTCGACGTTCACCGACTGGTTCTCGCTGCTGTCGCAGGGCATTCCGATCGGCAAGGGCCACCTGTATCCGGGCGCGGTGCTGCGCGCGCTGCTGGTGCTGGGCCTGGGCATGCTGGCGATGCAGTACATGCATGGCTGGCTGACCCAGACCTACCTGCCCAAGACCGAACTGGACGACGGTTCGCGCAATTCGGTCAGCACCGTGGCCCGCTATGTCGGCATCCTGCTGGCCGCGCTGTGCGCGCTGGCGGCGTCGGGAATCGAGGTGGCGCAGATCGCATTGGTGGTCAGCGCGCTGTCGGTGGGCATCGGCTTCGGCCTGCAGTCGATCATCCAGAACTTCGTGTCCGGGCTGATCCTGTTGGCCGAGCGTCCGGTCAAGATCGGCGACTGGGTCAAGCTCGGCGACCAGGAAGGCGACGTGCGCAAGATCAGCGTGCGTTCCACCGAGATCCAGGTCGGCGACCGCTCCACGCTGATCGTGCCCAACTCCGAACTGATCACCAAGACCCTGCGCAACATGACCCTGGCCGGGCCGCTGGGCCGGGTGCAGATCCAGTTCGCGGTGTCGCTGGGCACCGACGTGGCCAAGCTGCGGACGCTGCTGCTGGAACTGTATGCCGCGCATCCGGGCGTGCTGGAGGATCCGGCGCCGTCGGTGTTCATCGATTCCATCGCCAGCGGCCACGTCACCCTCAACAGCTTCGCCTACGTCGGCAGTCCGCGGCTGGTCTACGGCATCCGCAGCGATCTGTTCTTCAGCCTGCTGCAGCGCCTGGCCGAAGAGGGCATCGCGCTGGAATCGCCGCAGGAAGTGCGGCTGCTGCGCAAGGAGCCGTAAGCGCGGGGCGTGGCGGTTTTAGCGGGCGCGTTCGCTCAGGCGCTGAAGTTGAACGCGACGGAGATGCGCGGCCGCGAACCGGTGAACACGCTGACCGAGTGCAGCAGCCAGGCCGGGAACATGACCAGCGTGCCGCTCTCGGGCGCGATGGAGGTGGTCAACCCCGCGCTCAGGCAGCCTGCGATGCGGATCTTGAGTTCCGGATTGTAGAGCGAGGGCATGACCCCTCTCGGATCGAGGAACTGCAGTTCGCCGCCGGCTTCCTGGCCATCGTCGCGACCGTCGTCCACCCAGTAGACACCCGACCAGAACGCGCCGGGATGCGCGTGTTGCGCATTCGAATCGCCGGCGTTGCTGACGTTCGCCCAGGCGTTGATCTTCCACTCGAACTCGGGCACGACCAGGCCGTGCTCGGGGTGGTAGACCGCGGTCAAGGCGTAGGCCATTTCTTTGGCGTACGCGGTCAGCGCCGTGGCGCCGTCGCCGCCCCATGCGTTGAAATCCGCACTGGACTGCCATCCCCCCGCATTGCTGTGGCGCACGCCGGCCGGGTTTTCGGCCATGTTGCGAGCGATTTCTTCTTTCAGCACTGCATTGAGACGATCGGCCGCCGGATACGCGATCTGCGCCAGGGGCGTGGCAAACAACCGGTGGATCTCGATCTGCTCGGGAACAACGCGTTGCGGGTGAAGGGACATGGTTTCTGCTAGCTACTCACTGATCCACGCGAAGCCGCAACGCTCGTCGCGGTCGAAACCGCTCCGGCAGTGGGCGCCAGGCATCAGTCTAGCGGCACCGTTCCGGCGGCGTGTGTCAGCCAGCCGCGTGCAGATCGCGCCCGGGCTGCCCGCGGAGGCGGCAAGCAGAAAGGAAGCGAACCGCTCGCCCATGCCCGAGGCGTCATGCGGCGGCGCGCGCGCGAATGCGCCGCCGCGGGTCGTGCTTGCCATCCGCCGTGATCGCCGATGTCAGGCGACAAGCCGTACCGGCGGCGACCCGAAAACCCGGCGCGACCTGGCCGGGCATCGGCGAGGCGGCCTAGCGCCGCCCGCGCTCTTCGCGCGCGTGCGCGCGCCGGTCGAACAGCACCGCGCTGGCGACGATGCCCAGCCCCAGCACCACGCCGAGCAGGAACAGCACCATTGCGATGGCCGGATAGCCGAACAGCTTGGCGCCGGTATCGATGCGCATCATCTGCGTGGAGGCCAGGATCAGCGCGGCGGTGACGATGCCGGCGGCGACCCGGTTGGCGATCTTCTGCAGGCTTTCCATCAGCCGCGATTCTTCCAGCCCGGCCACGCGCACCTGCAGGCGGTTTTCCGCAGCCAGGGTCAGGATGTCCGACAGCTTGCGCGGACCCTCGCGCAGCAGCGCCTGCATCTCCATCGCCTCGCTGGCCAGGTTGGCCGCCGACAGCGATTTCTTCAGTCGCGCGCGCATCACGTGCTGCAGCTGGTCCTCGACCACGCTGCGCGTGTCCAGGTGCGGCGACAGCGCGCGGCACACCGCTTCCAGGTTCAGCAGGGTCTTGCCGAGCAGGCTCAGTTCCGGCGGCGTGCGCAGCCCGTAGGCGGTGGCGATGCGCACCAGGTCCAGCACCACACGGCCTTCGGAGGTGGCGTCGTGCGCGGCGTAGCGCGCGATCATCTGCCCGGTCTCGCGCTGGTAGCGGTCTTCGTCGAAATCCTCCAGGCGCGTGCTCAGCGCGATGGTTTCCTCGGCCACCTCCTCGCCGCGGCCATCGACCGCGGCGAACAGCAGCTTGAGCAGGCGCTCGCGCAGCTTCGGCGGCACGTGCGCGACCATGCCCAGGTCGAAGATCGCCAGGCGCCCGTCGCCGAGCACGCGCAGGTTGCCCGGATGCGGATCGGCATGGATCTCGCCGTGCACGAACATCTGGTCCAGATAGCCGCGCACCAGCGCCGCGGCCAGGTCGTCCATCGGCTGTTCGGTGCGGCGCAGCCCGGAGATCTTGTCCACGCGCACGCCTTCGGCCAGCTGCATGGTCAGCACCTTGCGGCTGCTCAGGTCCCAGATCGGCTGCGGCACCCACAGTTGCGGGAACGGCTTGAGGTGATCGCCGAAACGCGCCAGGTTCTCCGCCTCGGCTTCGTAGTTCAGCTCGGCCAGCAGCGCCTTGCCGAACTCGGCCAGCCAGTCGGCGAAGCGGATGCGCCGGCCCAGCCCGGTCAGTTTGTCGGCGGCGCTGGCGAAACTCTTCAGCACCTCCAGGTCCGAGCGCACCTGCGCGGCCACCTCCGGCTTCTGCACCTTGATCGCCACCGGCGTGCCGTCGCGCAGCGCGGCGCGATGCACCTGCGCCAGCGAGGCGGTGCCCAGGGGGGTGTCGTCGAATGCGGAGAAGGCCTTGTTGACCGCCACGCCGAGTTCGGCCTCGACGATCTCGCGGATGCGTTCCACCGGAATCGGCGCGGTGTTTTCCTGCATCCGCTCCAGCGCGGTGGCGAACTCCGGCGGCACCACGTCCGGACGCGTGGACAGCATCTGCCCGAGCTTGACGAAGGTCGGGCCCAGCGCTTCCAGGTCGGTGACGAACTGCTCGGGCGTGCCTTCCGGCGGCAATTCGTGCACGCCGTCGGCGGCTTCCATGTCCATGCCGGAGAACACCCCGGAGCTGCGGTAGCGCAGCAGCAGGCGCAGGATCTGGGTGCGGCGGCTGAGGCCGCCGACTACCTGGGTGGTCTCCGCTGCGTCGGGCGTCGCGCTCAAGGTGGGGCTCCGGGAGTGGCGGGTGGCAGGGGTATGGCGGCCAGTGTGGCCGGGGCCGGGTCGTCGCGCGGTGAATCCGCGGCCGCTGGCGCCGGTCGGCCGCGCCGCCGGAACGCGCAGGGGGCATATCGGGCATGCGGCCGCTGGGCGGGCTGTTCTAGAATCCGCCGCTCCGGCACGGCGTGCCGATTTCAGGACCTGCCATGCGATCGTTCCCTGCGCCTCTCCCCGTGCGTGCCGTGCGGCGTTGCGCGCTCGTCCTGCTGGGCGTGCTGTCGCTGGCGGCCGCGGCGCCGGCCGCGCCGCAGGATGCCGACGGCGGCTTCGATGCGCAGGCCTTCGCCAACAGCCCGCGCCGCACCTACGCGGTGCAGGATTTTTCCACGCGCTACCGGGCGACGCTGGAGATCGAGGACAACGACGAGGTGTTCCGCCCTGGCATCGTGCGCGTGTTCGCGCGCGGCAACGCCACCCCGCTGATCGAGGTGGCCTCGCCCGAGCTGGTGCTGGATACCGACGCCAAGGGCGGCAAGGCCAAGGCCAACGTGCACGAACTGCCGTACGGCGAGCAGAGCGTGCTGATCTACGACGATTTCAATTTCGACGGGATCAAGGACCTGGCGCTGATGGACGGGCAGAACAGCTGCTACCACGGCCCGTCGTACCAGGTGTACCTCGGCACCGCCGATGGGTTCGCGCCGAGCCCTGAGTTCACCGAACTGGCGCAGAACAATTGCGGCCTGTTCGAGGTGGACGCGAAGGCGCGCGAGATCCACACCATGACCAAGGACGGCTGCTGCTGGCACCAGTTCGCGGTCTACACCGTGCGCGACGGCAAGCCGCTGCTGCAGCGCGAGATGGTCGACGACGCCCGGGCCGAGGGGCCGGGATTGAGCCAGGAAACGCGCTACCGCGACCAGGGTGGCAAGCGCGTGGCCGAGCAGCACTACCTGTGGGACGAGGACGGCGGCAGCGGCGCGGGCGAGCGCAAGATCCTGCTCGAGTTCCGCCTGGCGCCCTCCGGCAAGCGCATCGTGGTGTTCGCCAATGACAGCGACGGCGCGTCCGGCGCGCCGTACTACGCGGCGATCGGCGCGCAGCAGCAGGTGGAGTTGCTGTACCCGGAAGGCGACGCGGAAGCCTTGGCCTACGATGCCGCGCGGCACACGCTCAGTTTCGTCCGCGCCGCCACCACCTATCGCATCGTCGGCGACGCCCAGGGCGTGCCGCAGCGCATGGAGGTGGTCGTGCGCGGCAAGTCCCAGCCGTTACCGCTGCAGCCGGGCTCGGTGCGTGGATCGCTGCAGGCGGTGGCGCGGGCGCTGGCGGCCGCGCAGTAACATCGGCGCCCGCGGCACGCGCGTACCGCAGTTCCCTGTAGGAGCGGCTTCAGCCGCGACAGATATGCTGACAGCGCCTGTCGCGGCTGAAGCCGCTCCTACAACAAGCGCGGTATTGGCTTCGGGCCGCGAAGATGGGCTATCGCCGCGGCGCCTGAATCGATCACGCCGCGTAGGGCACAGGCCGCGTTGTCGCCGAAACCGTCGCGCTTCTCGGCTCCGCTCGTCGCGACTGAAGTCGCTCCCACAGGGCGACCCTGCGCAGCGCCGGCTGGGTGCACTATAGGAGGGGCTTCAGCCCCGACAGACTGCCGGAGCCATGGCGATTCCCTACGCCGCTCGTCGCGACCGATCGCCCTGGGGGCCTTCCACAAGATGACCCTGCGGCGCGCCGGCTGGGTGCATTGTGGGAGGGACTTCAGTCCCGACTGTTTTCCGAAGCCAGGTAATCGGCCAATTCCGCTCGTCGCTGTCGAAAGCGCCCTTACAGATCCACGCGTGTCTTGTTGGGAGACGTTGCCGATGGTCACCGGCTCCATGCCGCGAAGGCGCGCGCCACCGCGGCGGCGCCTGGATCGACCACGCCGCGCAGCGCGTCCGCCGGTACTGCGGCCGAGCGGCCGGCGCGGGCCTGGGTCAGCTGCGCGGTGGCATCGGCGCCGGCGCGCGCCGCACGCGCCGCGTCGTCGGCGCTGCCACCGTGCGCCAGGGCCTCCAGCGCCGGCAGCAGCGCGTCGAGCATGGTCCGATCGCCGCGCTGCGCGCCGCCGTAGTGCTGCATCCGCGCCACGCCGGCCTGCAAGGCCGGCACCCAGCCGCTCCCGGCCTCCAGTTCGGTGGCCGCCGTGGTGAACAGGATCGACAGCAGCACGCCGCTGGAACCGCCCATGCTGCGCTCGATCGCCGCCGCCAGGCCGTGCGCCAGCGGCGCGGCCTCGCCGGTCGCCAGCGCGTCCTCGTCCAGCGCCTGCTGCAGCGCACGGGCGCCGGCGGCGAAGGTGCTGCCGGCATCGCCGTCGCCGGTTTGCGCGTCGAGCGCGTCCAGCTCCGCCTGTGCGGCGATCAGCGCCTGCGCGACCCGCGCCAGGGCCGCGCCGCGTTGCGCGTCGCGGCCGCCATGCCGGTGCGCGTCGCTGCGCGACAACGCCGGGGCGAAGTGGGTGGGGGCATGCGGCACGCGCACGCCCGGCCAGCCCAGTGTCTGCACCGGCGATTGCAGTGCGGCGAGCACGTCGGCGTCGGCCGGCGCCAGGGTGATCGAGAAGCCGTGCATGTCCATCGAGGTCATCAGCGCCGCCGGCAGCGTCATCAGCGCGATCCGCCCGCTGCCGATGCGCTGCAACGCCAGCCGGGTCAGCACGCCCAGTTCCTGGGTGGAGCAGCCGCCGAGGTCGTTGAGCATCAGCACCAGTTTCGCGTCGCTGCCGTAGCGCGCATCGGCCTGGGCCAGCAGCGGATCCAGCACCAGCGCCAGCGCGTCCTCGACCGAGGCCGGCTGCACCTTGCGCGTGCCCGGTTCGTTGTGGATGCCCAGGCCCAGCTCCGGCGCGCGGCGGCCGGCGTGCTGGCCGGGCACGGTGCAACTGGACAGGGCCATGCCCAGCGACAGCAGGCGGTCGGCGAAGGCCTGGCCGCGTTGCGCCAGTTCGGCCAGCGCCACGCCTTCGCGCGCCAGGTGGCCGACGTACTTGTGCACCAGCACGGTGCCGGCGATGCCGCGCGGCTGTGCGGCGTCGGGCAGGGCGATGTCGTCGGCGACCAGCACGCTGGCCACGGCTATGCCTTCGGCGCGGGCGCGCTCGGCGGCCAGGCCGAAGTTGAGCCGGTCGCCGGTGTAGTTCTTGATCACCAGCAGCACCCCGGGCGCGTCGGCGCAGGCGCGGATCGCCGCCAGCACCGCCTCCACCCCCGGCGAGGCGAACAGGTCGCCGGCGATGGCGCCGCTGAGCATGCCGGGGCCGACGAAGCCGGCGTGCGCCGGTTCATGGCCGGCGCCGCCGCCGGACAACACCGCGACCTGCGCGGGATCGCGCTCGGCCTGCAGCACGATGCGGGTGCCGCTGGCCGGGTCCGAACGCAGCAGCGGTTGCAGCGCGGCAACGGCGTCGAGCACGTCGTCGACGATGGCGCGGGGAGCGGTGAGGAACTGGTCCATGGGGATCCTTCGCAGCGGCGGATGTCTGCCGCGCACGGTAGCCGAGCCGACGTTATGCGCGGCTGAGGCCCGGGCGGCAGCGCTCACGCACCGGGCGTGCGGAATCGGCGAGAATCTCCGCTCACCCCCGAATGGAATCCCCGCATGGCCGGCGCCAGCCTGTTCACCCTGCTCGACGATATCGCCTCATTGCTCGACGACGTGTCGATCCTGACCAAGGTGGCGGCGAAGAAGACCGCCGGCGTGCTCGGCGACGACCTGGCGCTGAACGCGCAGCAGGTCACCGGGGTCAACGCCGACCGCGAACTGCCGGTGGTGTGGGCGGTGGCCAAGGGCTCGCTGCTCAACAAGGCGATCCTGGTGCCGGCGGCGCTGGCGATCAGCGCCTGGCTGCCGTGGGCGATCACCCCGCTGATGATGGTCGGCGGCGCGTTCCTGTGCTTCGAGGGCGTGGAGAAGCTGGCGCACCGCTTCCTGCATTCCAAGGACGAGGACGCGCAGCGCCATGCGCAAAAGCTGCAGGCGCTGGCCGACGCGAAGGTGGACGTGGTCGCGCTGGAGAAGGACAAGGTGAAGGGCGCGATCCGCACCGATTTCATCCTCTCCGCCGAGATCATCGTGCTGTCGCTGGGCGTGGTCGCCGGGGTGCCGATCTCCCAGCAGCTCATGGTGCTGGTGGCGATCGCGCTGGCGATGACGGTCGGCGTCTACGGCCTGGTCGCCGGCATCGTCAAGCTCGACGACCTGGGCCTGTACCTGACCCGCAAGGGCGCCGCTGCCGCGGCGATCGGCCGCGGCATCCTGTGGCTGGCGCCCTGGCTGATGCGGGTCCTGTCGATCGCCGGTACCGCGGCGATGTTCCTGGTCGGCGGCGGCATCCTGGTGCACAGCATCGGCCCGCTGCACCACGCGCTCGAAGGCATCGCGCCGCAGGGCGCCTGGAGCGGCGTCGTGCTCAATCTGGGCAATGCGCTGGTCGGCATCGTCGCCGGCGCGCTGGTGCTTGGGGCGGTGTTGTTGTTTCAGAAGCTGCTTGGAAGCCGGGAATCGGGAAAGGGGAATAGGGAATCGTAAGAGCGGTCCGGCGGATCGCGCTGTTGCGATTCCCCATTCCCGATTCTCGATTCCTGCGCCGGCAGCGCCGGCGCTAATCCGCCGACACCACCCGGTTCTTGCCGGCCTTCTTGGCCTCGTACAGCGCCCGGTCGGCGCGCTTGACCAGCACGTCCGGGGTCTCGCCGGCGCGGCGCAGTGCCACGCCGGCGCTGAAGCTGACGAACACGCGCTGGTCCTCGTGCACCATCGCGCGCTGGGCCAGCGCGCGCTGCACCCGGGTCACCGCCGCGGACGCCTCGAAGATGGTGCAGTCGGGCATCAGCAGCAGGAATTCCTCGCCGCCGAAGCGCGCGATCGCATCGCTGCCGCGCAAGGTGGTGCGTGCCACCTCGACCACATGGCGCAGCGCGGCATCGCCGCCGGGATGGCCGTAGGTCTCGTTGAGCTTGCGGAAGTCGTCCAGGTCCAGCATCGCCACGCACAGCGGCTGCGCGCTGCGCTCGGTGCGCGCCAATTCGCGCGCGAACAATTCTTCCAGTCCGCGCCGGTTGAGGGCACCGGTGAGCTGGTCCACCCGCACCAGCCCGCTGACGTCCTGCAGCTCCTGTTCCAGGCGCAGGATGCGCTGCTCGGCCGCGTCCACTTCCTGGCGCGCGGCGATCAGGTGGTCGCGCGCGCGCAGCGCCTGCTGTTGCACGTGGCCGGTGTCCTGCAGCACTTCCTGCAGCAGGCGGTTGAGGTCGGCGATGCTGCGTGCGTCGCGGATGGTCTGCGAATAGTCGGCGATGCGGTCGTGGAACTCGCTGGTACTGATCGCCATGCCGTCCAGGTTTTCGACGAAGGACACCATCATGTCCTTCATCGCCTCCTTGGACTCGGCGATGCCCTGCTTCAGCAGGCCCTGCTTGTAGATCACCTCGCGCAGGCTGCTGCGCGCTTCCTCGATCGAATAGCGGTCCAGCGGGCCGCTGATCATGTCGCGCACCACCGCGATCTGGCCCTGCAGCCAGCTGGTGTCGTCGAGCAGCTCGCCGACGTTCTCCAGCAGCAGGTCGAACAGGCTCAGCAGCAGCGTCTGCTGCTCCTGGCTGTCGCTGGCGCGCAGCGCGATCTGGTGGCACAGCTCGCGCACGCGCTGCGCCACCGGCTCCAGCGGCAGGCCCGGTCGCCATTGGCGCAGCGCCTCGCCGGTGGCCTCCGATTCGTTGGCCAGTTCCGGCAGGTTGTGCAGCAGCGAAGCCAGCGCGCCGGCGATCGCCTGGCGCAGCAGGTCGCGCAGGCGTTCGGGATCGCTGGGTCCGGCCAGCGGATCGCCGACGTCGATGGTGCGGATGTATTTGTCGATCAGCTGGCGCAGCGCGCGCCCGTAGCTGGGCCAGTCGGCGCTGGCCGCCGCCGACTGCAGACGCCGGCCCATGTCGCCGAGTTCGCCGTGCAGGCTGGCCATGCCGTCGGCGAAGGCGCCGAGCAGCTCCAGCGGCTGGTGGGCGTGGTTGAACAGGCGGATCAGCGCCGCGGTGGCCGCGGCCGGATCGGCGTGCTCGCCCGGCGCCGCGGGCGCGGCAGCGTGCGCGCCACGCCGCGCCACCGCCGAAGCGGTCGCTGCCGCCGGTTCGCGCTTGCGTGGCGACAGCAGCTTGCGCAGCCCGCCTGCAGGCGGCTCGTCGCGTTGATCCGGCATGCGCTCGCTTCCTCCCAATGGAACCACCGCCCTGCCGCAAACGCGGCGCCCATGGCGATGCTCAGGTACAGGATATCGGCGCTGGCGGCGTGCGCTTGAGCCGGCGGCGCGCCCAACCATCGCTGCGGCATGGGCGGGTGTCCGCTTGTCCACGCCTTCTTGCCGCGCATGCGGCCAGCGCTGCCGGCCGCTTCGATCGCCTAGCTCTCGCATGTGCGTGCATCGCAAGAGAGAACTGGGACGTGCGGCAAAATGCCTACGCGCGGAAGACCACATGGCGAAGCATGCGCGCAGCAAGCGCACGGGGCGGCTGCGGCCGGCGCTGCGCGGCTCGATCCCCAATCGGGCATCGCGTCACGCGGCAGCGGCTGGCACTCCGGCAGACGCAGGCGACCTGCCGGCGTTCGATGATGCGCCCTTAGAGCGCGGCGCGGACCTCGTCCAGGCTGGGCGGGTTGGCGCCGGCGCGGGTGCAGTTGATCGCCGCGGCGGCCACGCAGAAGTCCAGCAGGTGCTGCAGCGCCGGCGCCGACGGGTCCAGCGCGGCGAGCGCCGCCAGGTCGGGCAACTGGTGCAGCAGCGCGGCCTGGAAGCTGTCGCCGGCGCCGACGGTATCGGCCACCTGCACCGCGCGCCCGGCCACGCGCGCCTCGGCGTCGCCGCGCCAGGCCACCGCGCCGTCGCCGCCCAGGGTCATCACCACCAGCGACGGGCCTTGCTGCAGCCAGCCGCGCGCGACCGCGAACGGATCCTGCTGCGGGTACAGCAGCTCGATGTCTTCCTGGCTGACCTTGACCACGTGCGCCAGCGCGATCCAGCGATCCAGCCGCGCCCGCCACACCGCCATGTCCGGCTCCACCGTCGGCCGCACGTTCGGATCCAGCGAGATCAGCCGCTGCGCGCGTTCGCGCTCGGCCAGGGCCTGGAAGGTGCTGGCGGTGGTCTCGGCGACCAGGGTGTAGGAGCCGAAATGCAGGCCGCCGACCGTGGTGTCGAGCGTCGGCAGGTCGGCGGCGGTCAGCGCGCGGTCGGCGCAGCCGGTGCCGTAGAACGAATAGTTGGGCACGCCCTGCGCGTCCAGCGCGACCATTACCAGGGTGGTCGCCTCGCGCTTGTCGATGCAGTGCTGCAGCGCCACGCCCTCGCGTTCCAGGGTGCTGCGCAGCTGGCGGCCGAGCGGGTCGGTGGACAGGCCGGTGAACAGCGCCGACGGCGTGCCGAGCCGGGCCAGGCCGATCGCGACGTTGAACGGCGAGCCGCCCTGGCGCGCGGTCATGCCGACCGAGGTACCGGCGTAGCCGTCGATGAAGATGTCGTACAGGGCCTCTCCACACACCACGAACATCGAACGGCTCCTCGGTTGGCTGCAGCGGCGCCGGGGCTGGCGCGATGGGCGGCTATTGTGGCGTACAAGCCGCAGCGCGGCGACCATGCGCGGCGCTGCGGGATCGCGGCTGGTTGGTGCGGGCATGCTTCGTGTCGGAGGGTGCCAGGCTTCGCCCGTACCCTCATCCGCCCCTTCGGGGCACCTTCTCCCGGTGGGAGAAGGAACAGCCATAGCCCCTCTCCCACCGGGAGAGGGGTTGGGGTGAGGGTACGGCGCGAAAGCGTCTCGCGGAGTTTGGGTGCACGCGGCTTCGCCCGTACCCTCATCCGCCCCTGCGGGGCACTTTCTCCCGATGGGAGAAGGGAAGCGCCATAGCCCCTCTCCCACCGGGAGAGGGGTTGGGGTGAGGGTCCGGCGCGAAGCGCCTCATGGATCCAGACGCCGGTCGAACCCGCACACCGACCGCAGCTTGCCCAAGTGCCTGCGCCCGGCGTAGCGTCGTCCCTCCATCGCGCGAGGGCGCTTTCGATGAAGATCCTGCTCGCCGGGGCCACTGGTCTGGTCGGTTCGCACGTGTTGGCGCAATTGCTCGCCGCGCCGGAGTGCAGCGCGGTGATCGCCCCGACCCGGCGCACGCTGGATGTCGTGCACGCCAAGCTGGGCAACCCGTTGGTCGATTTCGAGCAATTGCCGGCGCAGGCGCCGTGGTGGCAAGCCGACGCGGTGATCTGCGCACTCGGCACCACGATGAAGCAGGCCGGCTCGCGCGAGGCGTTCCGCCGCGTCGATCACGCCTATCCGCTGACGATCGCGCGGCTGGCGCGGCAGCACGGGGCCAACGCGTTCGCGTTGAATTCCGCGCTGGGCGCCGATCCGCAGTCGCGTGTGTTCTACAACCGGGTCAAGGGCGAACTGGAGCGCGACCTGCAGGCGTTGGGCTATCCGTCGCTCGCGTTGGTGCGCCCGGGCCTGATCGGCGGCGAGCGCGCGCAACCGCGCACGGCCGAGCGCGCCGCCGCGGCCGTGCTCGGGTTGCTCGGGCCGCTGTTGCCGCGACGCTACCGGATCAACCCCGCCGCGCGCATCGCCGCCGCGCTGGTCGACCACGCCCTGCGTCCGCGCGGCGGCGTGCAGGTGGTGGATGCGGCGCAGCTGGCGGAATGATCGCCGGCTGCGTGACGTCTCTCCTGCAATGACGTGAGCCGGCGATCCGAAGCGCTGCCGCAGGGGCGGTTTCAACAGTGGCGAAACATGCAGCATCCGGCTGCGGTCGCGGTCGGGACATTGAAGCCCTTGCCGCAGTGGCTCCACCATTGATCCGGAGCGGGATTGCGGCGAAACGCCGCACGCCTACGCCCGCGCCGAAACCTCAGGCGCCCAGCGATTGTCCGCCGTCCACCGCCAGCACCTGGCCGGTGATCCAGCGCGCCTGCGGCGAGGCCAGGAACAAGGCGGCGTTGCTGACGTCCTCGAGCGCACCGAAGTCGCCGAACGGAATGGCCGCGCGGATGCGCCGATACAGCTCCGGCTGCTGCGTGCGGCGCTGGTCCCACAGCCCGCCGGGGAATTCGATCGAGCCGGGCGCGATCGCATTGACCCGGATCCGTTCGCGCGCCAGTTCGGCGGCCAGGGTGGTCGTGTAGTAGTTCAGCGCGGCCTTGGCCGCCGAGTACGCCGGCACCCGCGGCGTCGGCCGCAGCGCGTTGATCGAGCTGATGTTGAGGATGCAGGCGCGTTGGCTGGCGCGCAGCAGCGGCAGCGCGGCGCGGTTGCAGCGCACCGCGGCCATCAGGTCGATGTCGAATCCCGCCTGCCAGCTGGCGTCGTCGTCGCCATGGCCGTAGCCGGAGGCGTTGTTGACCATCACGTCGATACCGCCCAGGGCGTCGGCCGCATGCGTCACCCAGTGCTGGATCTGCACTGGATCGGCCAGGTCGCAGGTCAGCCGCGACACCGGATGGCCATGGCGGAGCAACTGCTCGGCCGCATCCGCCAGGCCGGCGGGATTGCGCGCGCAGATCGCCAGCGCGGCACCGTGGCGGGCGAAGGCGTCGGCGATCGCCAGGCCGATGCCGCGGCTGGCACCGGCGACGAGGACGCGGTAGCCCGCGAAGGCGGAAGGGTCGGTCATCGGCAACTCCTGCGGCGGCGCTGGCGTGCGCCGGACACCGATTATCGGCCAATCCGCAGTGCGGGGCCGGGTTCTGGCACCATGGCGGCCCGCCACGCATGCAGGCGCCCGGCCGCAGGGCCCGCCTGCCTGCCGCCGCCCCGCGACCAGCGCCGGGCATGCCGGCCGTCGCGTTCCCTCTTTTCAGGATCCTCCCCGCAGTGAAGAAGACCTACCAGCTCCGCATCGAAGGCAAGCACCCCGACCGCCTGCTCGACGCCAGCAAGCACGACATCCGCAAGTACATCCGCCGCGAACGCCGCAAGGCCCTGCCGGCCGGCGCCGACTACTGGGATTTCGACACGCTGTTCGGCACCGAGGAAGCCACCGCTGCGGTGGTGCCGCCAGCCGAGCTGCTGCGTTCGATCGACGCACTGGTCGCCACCGGCGGCACCCAGTTCTATGTGGAAATCCGCAGCAAGCCGGGCAAGCGCACGCCGCGGCCGCAGGGCGATGCCGCCGTGGCCGATCCGTTCGACGATTGAGCGCGTGCCGCGCCGGCTGCAACGATGGGGGCGAGGGCGTTTAGGTGTCTGTCGCGGCTGAAGCCGCTCCTACAGAAGCGTGCAGTTGGCCGGCCGGAGCTCCTGTAGGAGCGGCTTCAGCCGCGACAGACAGCATCGGCGCGCGCAACGCATCAAATCGCTTGCGACAGCCGCTCTGCGAAACAGCGCGCGCATCTCGGGCCATCGGCCGCGATCGGCACCGCGAACGCGGTCACTCCTTCGCAGGCAGCGCGCCACCACCCTGCGCATTCGCCGCGCGCAGCTTGTCCTTCTTGCTCGGGCGCTTGCCCTTGATGCCGCCGGTCTGCGGCGCCGTCGCGGCGGCGGGCGCGGCCGTCTGCGTCGGTTCGAACCCGGCGATGCGTTCGCGCGGCACGCGCAGGCGCTGGCGCTTTTCGATCAGGCGCAGGTGCGCCTCGCTCGCCGCATCGACGAAGCTCACCGCCAGCCCGTCGGCACCGGCGCGCCCGGTGCGGCCGATGCGGTGGGTGTAGTCGGCAGTGGCGCGCGGCAGGTCGTAGTTGACCACCACCGGCAGCTGCGCGATGTCCAAGCCGCGCGCGGCCACGTCGGTGGCCACCAGCACCTGCACCTGGCCGCTGCGGAAGCCGGCCAGCGCCTGGTTGCGGCGGCCCTGGCTCAGTTCGCCATGGAACGGCTGCGCCAGCACGCCGGCCTTGCCCAGTTTCTCGGCCAGATTGTCGGCGCCGCGCTGGCTGGCCACGAACACCAGCGCCTGCGGCCAGGCTTCGCTGTGCAACAGGTGCCGCAGCAGCGCGGTGCGCTGCGCGCTGTCGACCTCGATCGCACGCTGGCGGATCGTCGCCGGGGCCGCGGCGGCCGCGTCCTCGCCGATGCGTCGCGGTCCGCGCATCAAGCGTTGCGCCAGCGCCTCCACCTCGGCCGGGAAGGTGGCCGAGAACAGCAGGGTCTGCCGGCGCCGCGGCAGCAACGCCAGGATACGGCCCAGTTCCGCGTCGAAGCCCAGCGCCAGCAGGCGATCGGCTTCGTCCAGCACCAGGGTGCCCACCGCGTCCAGCGCTACGGCGTTGTGCGCGACCAGATCGAGCAGCCGCCCCGGGGTGGCCACGACGATGTCGGCGCCGCCGCGCAGCTTCAGCATCTGCGGATTGATCGAGGCGCCGCCGGCGACCGTGGCTACCTTGACCCGCCGCGGCAGGTAGCGGCCCAGCGCCTGCAAGGTGTCGCCGACCTGCGCGGCCAGTTCGCGGGTGGGCACCAGCACCAGGCCGCGTACGCGGCGGCTGGCCGGCGCCAGCGCCGCGCGCTGCAACAACGGCAGCGCGAATGCGGCGGTCTTGCCCGAGCCGGTCGCGGCGCAGGCCAGCACATCGTCGCCGCGCAGGATCGGCGCGATCGCCTGCGCCTGGATCGCGGTGGGCGCGGTGTAGCCGGCGGCGTCGAGCGCGCGGGAAAACGCGGGCAGCAACTCCGGGGCAAGACCCAGCGTGGTGAATGGCATGCAGCGAGGTCCGAATGAAGGGCGGCGAACCGAGGCCGCCGCGATGCGCTGCGGCGGACGTAGCCGCGCAGCCTACCCGCAGCCGCACGCCTATGCGAGGCGTACGTGCCTGCGGATGCCTGATCGTCGCCATTCGAGAGGCACTCGGTCGGTGGCCGCATGCCCACCCACCCGCGGGAAACGGTCGGGTCCGCCGCCGCTTACAGGCGATGCGACGTAGCGAGCGGCGCTCGCAAAAGCCGCGCGAAACCTGCAGTGTTTCGATCGCTGCAGCGCCGGTCGTGCGGCCGACGACGTGCACAGGCACCTTGCCCACGCCTGCGGCTGCCCGAGCGTCGCCATTCGAGAGACGCCCGGTCGGCGGCCGCATGCCCACCGACCTGCGGGAAACGAGCGGGGTCGCCGCCGCTCGCGGGCAAGGCGAGGCGGCGCGCGCAAAACCGCGCGAGGCCTGGCGTAGTGTCTGGATCGCTGCCGAGCCGGTCGTGCACGGCAACGCCATGCGCAGGCGCCTCGCATGCGCACCGGCGATAGCGCGGTGCGCGGACTCGCTTACAACACCACGGCGCCACGCCGCCGCACGACCACCCACGCGGGAATGGCCGTGCGGCGGATAGTGCCGGGCGCCGCGCTTACTGGCAGGTCACCCCGACCGCACTGAACGCGGCCGTCACCGCGGCCACCGAGCGGCCCAGGTCGCTGGCCGCGGTGCGCACGCCGCAGGCGCCGCTGTTGAAGCTGGTGCTCGGGGTCCAGTACAGGCGGTTGGCGCGGGCGAACACTTCGAAGGCGGTGCGCGTGTTCCAGCCGGAGGTGGTGGCCAGTTTGTAGAACGCCTTGTTGTAGACGCCGGAGGAGTAGTGCACGTCCAGCCCGCTGCGGTAGTTGGCGGCGTTGTCGATCGAGGCGCCGTCCTGCGGCGGGTTGGCCATGTAGCGCAGCGCACCGGTGGACTTGAAGATCTCTGGTCCGACCAGGAAATCGTTGCTGCCCTTGAGGTAGTACTCGGTCGCCTCGCCGGCGATGTCCGAATACGCCTCGTTGATGCCGCCGGATTGGCCGGAGTAGGTGAGGCCGGAATTCTGCTCGGTGAAGCCGTGCGAGACCTCGTGGCCGGCGACGTCGACGCTGACCAGCGGATAGAAGCGGGTGTTGCCATCGCCGAAGGTCATCGTCGAACCGTTCCAGAACGCGTTCTCGTAGCGGGTGCTGTAGTGCACGCGCATCACCAGCTGGAAGCTCAGCGGCGCCACGCCGGCATAGGCGCGGTACATCTTCTCGATGACACCGCCGAAATAGTGCGCATCGTTGATCGGCGAGTAGGCGCCGTTGATGGCCTTGTAGGTGTTGCGCGGGCAGGTGAACTGGTAGGCGGTGCTGCCGGAGGTGCCGCCGTTGAGGTTCACCGACTTGACCGTGCTGTTCTGCATGCGGCAGCTGTCGTCCACTTCGAGGAAGCCGTGGATGCTGCCGCTGGTGCCGTATTCGTACTGCCCGGTCTTGGCGTTGCCGCCGGGGCCGGTGGCGTCGCGCGTGGTCAGGCCGTCCCATTGCCGCAGGATCGCGCCGCTGCGCGCATCGACGATCACGAACGGCCGGGTCGGCGCGCCGCCCTGCGGCGCATCGGCGAAGAACGACACCACGTAGGCCATGTGCGCGCGCGCGTCGTCGTCGAGGTAGATCATCTGCGGTGCCTGCGCGCGCTCGATGCGGCGCGCGGTCAGCGCATCGCCGAGCGCGGCGCGCTTGGCCACCTCCAGCGCGCCGTTGGCGGGCAGCAAGGCGCTGGCGGCGGCCGTGGTCGTGGCCGGCAGCTCGCTCGCCAAACCCGCCACCGAGCGCCCGAACAGGTTGCGCACGCTGCCGTCGCTGCGCTCGCTGACCACGACGTGCTCGCCCCAGATCGGCACGTCGCGGAAGGTCTGCTGGTAGCGGCTGTGCACGGTGCCGTCGTCGTCGGTGCTGCTGCTCAGCAGGGTCAGCGCGGACTCGGCATCCAGGCCGATCAATTCGGCGTGGCGCACCGCGGCCGCGGCAGGAACGCCGCCAAGGCTGGTGGTGGCGGCCTTGTACTGCGCGTTGAGCGTGCCGAGATCCTTGCCGTGCAGGTCCACGCGTTCGGCGGCCGTGGCGGAGGCGGCGGCGAGGGCGAGCAGCAGTGGCGACAGCAACGCGAGCGGGCGGCGGTGGCGGATGGACTGGGGCATCTTCGTGTTCCTCGCAAGTGATAGGGAATGTCGTACCGGCGCGGCTGCGCAGGGCGGCCACGGGTGGTTGCGGTTGTGTGCGAAAACGCGGCGGCGTTGCGGTCAATGGCGCGGTGCCGTCCCCCTGGCAACGACCATAGCGACGCGGTTACGCACCGTGGTAGACAGCGTTTGTTCAGACTTTCGATCTGGGATGGCGAGCCTGATGTGCGACTCCGTACGACCGGGCGGTGTGCGTGTCGCTACCTGTGGCGTCGACGGTGTGGCTGCGTTTTGCAACGAACCAAAGGTTGGTGTGCAAAATCTAAAATACAGGGCCGCCGTCCGTGCAGGATGGAGAGCTATTACCGGAAGGTGTGCAAGCAGCTCTGAAGCATGATTCAAGCGCGCTGCGGGGACGCGGAACTGCAAAAAATCAGCTTTTTACCGGTGAATTGCGCACAGTGCGAAAGCTTGATTTACATACTTTCGCGCAATGTAAAAGGTGGGCTTGCGTCGTTCGCGGCGGGACTGTAGTTAACGGTAGACAGGGGCGGTCCAAAATGCGTGGCAAGTCACTTTTGGGGCGATTGACGATTGCTGCTGCGCAATGCGGATTGCTATATATCGGCCGCGTTTCGTCGGTGCATTGCTGGTTGCCGACGCGTGATCTTTCCTCCCCCCGGGATCGCAACGCTATGACTTCTTCGCTCCTGCGACCGAGTGCGGCTGCATGCGCCGTGGCGGTGCGCGCGTCCCGGCAGCGGCGTTCGTGCGTCGATGCCGCGCGCCAGCGCCTGCGCGAATGCCTCGTACGCAGCATGCTGGCGCTGGCGTTCGCCGCTGTCGTGCTGGCGGCGCCGCCGCTGTCGGCGCAAGTGCCGGACATCCGCGCGTTGCGCCAGGCGGCGACCGGCGCGCGTTTCAATTTCGGCCATTCCACCTATCGGCTGATCCCTGGCGCGGTGGTGCGACTGCGTACCGAAGATGGCCTGCGCGATGGGCGCACGGCGCCTGCCGCCGACGGCGTGGTGGCGCAGATCGGTCCGTACGCGATCCTGCTCGGGCGCGATGCGCGCAACGCGGCGCCGGTGCTGCGCGATCCGTCCAGGCAGGACGAACGGCTGGCCGCGGCGATCAACGAGCTGACCGAGCAGACCGTACTGGTCGCGCCCAAACTGAAGTTGTTCGGCACCACGCCGGCGGTGGTCGAAGCGCTGGCGCACAGGACCGGTGGCACCCTGGTCTACGCTTCGGCGATCGACGGCAGCGCGGTGATCGGCTACGGCTCGGTAGAGGCCGCGCACGCGGCACTGATGCAGTTGCAGCAGGCGCGCGGCGTGGCCGAGGTGGCGCTGCAGGTGATCCAGGCCTTCGACGAGCGCAACTGATCGCCACGCGCCACGCGCCGCCGCCCCGTCGTGAGGCGGCGGCGCAGTCCGCTCAGCCCGGCAGGGCCAGATCGTCGATCATCGCGCGCAGGAAGCGCGCCGCCTCGCCGCCGGTGCAGGCGCGGTGGTCGAAGCTCAGCGACAGCGGCAGCAGCTTGTGCGTTTCCACGCCGCCCATCACCGGCACCAGTTGGTGGCGGGCGCGGCCGGCAGCGACGATCGCCACGCATGGCGGCACCACGATCGGCGTGGCGTAGCGGCCGGCGAACATGCCGAAGTTGGACAGCGAGA
This sequence comes from Xanthomonas sp. DAR 34887, assembly GCF_041245805.1. Lineage (NCBI taxonomy): Bacteria > Pseudomonadati > Pseudomonadota > Gammaproteobacteria > Lysobacterales > Lysobacteraceae > Xanthomonas > Xanthomonas tesorieronis. Next base: position 4,736,508 of record NZ_CP162490.1, on the reverse strand, counting down.
TGGTGTAGCCGCTCAGTTCGGAGGCGGCGATGCTGCGCGTCTCCACCTGCTGGCGCAGGCGGTTGACGCCCTCGCGGATGCCGCGCGCGTCGAGCATGTCGGCATTGCGCAGCGCCGGCACGAACAGGCCGTCGTCGGTGTCCACGGCGATGCCGATGTCCACGTGCGCGTGCAGGGTACGGGTCAGCGCGTCGCCGTCGAACCAGGCATTGAGCGCCGGCACCGCCTGGCAGGCGGCGACGATCGCGCGCACCAGGCGCACGGTCATGTCGTTGCCGGGTGCCCAGGCGTGGACGTCGGCGTCGTCGTTGAGCGTGGTCAGCACCACCTCGCGATGCGCCTGCGCCATCACCCGCGCCATGTTGCGGCGCACGCCCTTGAGCGGCTCGGGCTGGCCGTGCGCGGCGGTGCCGGGCGGCTGCGTGCGCATCGGTTTGCCGGTGGCGGACAGCGGGGTGCGCGAGGGTGCTGCAGGCGCTGGCGCCGTTGTGGAGGCGGCTGCAGGCGTGGCTTGCGGTGGGCGCGTGGTCGCGGCTGATGGCCCGAGGCCACCCTGAGCCGCTCCTACAACGGCCGAGCCGTCGGCTGCGGCCTGCTTCACGTCGGCCAGGGTCACTGCGCCGTCGCCGCCGCTGGCGCGTACCCGCGCCAGGTCCACGCCCAGCTTCTTGGCCAGCGCGCGCACCGCCGGCATCGCACGGACCCCGCCTACCGAGACCGTGCGCTCGCTGTGCACGGCGTTGGAGCTTTGCATCGCGCCGACCACGGTGCCGGCGTCGTCGCGTCCGCCGTCGTCTGGCGCCGCATCGGCATCGCGCAGTTCGCCGCCGGTATCGGAGGCGATGACGCGGTCGTTGTCGCCCGGCGCGTCGGCGCCGGCGCCCTTGCCGGGACTGGCCGGCGCGGCGCCGCCATGATGGTGGCCGGTGTCCTGGCCTTCGGCGCGCTGCGGCATGCTGGCATCGGGTGCGAACTGCGCCAGCATGCTGCCGGTGACGACGATGTCGCCCGGCGCGCCGGCCAGTTTCAGCACCTTGCCGGACACCGGCGAAGGCACTTCGACCACCGCCTTGGCGGTTTCCATCGACACCAGCGGCTCGTCGAGCTGGATGGTGTCGCCTTCCTTGACGAACCATTCGACGATGGTGGCGTCGGGCAGGCCTTCGCCCAGGTCGGGCAGATTGAAGTTCTTGGTTTGGCTCATGTGGTCTCTTCCAGCAATTCCAGGTCGCGTGCCGGCAGCCAGCCCTGCGCGCCATCGGCGCGCTCGGCCCACCACCAGTCGCCGTATTCGTGATGCAGGGTCACGGTGTCGCCCTGCGCGGCATCCAGTTCGCGCGCGTCGTAGTCGCGCAGCGCTTCGGCGTGGCCGTCGCCGGTGGCGCGCAGCCAGGCCAGCGGTGCCCAGCCGGCGTTGCCGGCCGCGGTCGTGGTCCACACGAACGCGGGCCATTCCTCGTCGCGCACGCCCAGCAGCACCCGCTCGCCCTTGGCGAAGCGGATCGGATGCGGGTAGGCGGCGCGATAGTCGCTGAGCAGGCGCGCCTGCATGTCAGCCTGCAGCGACGGCACGCTTGGCCGCCGCGACGATCTTGTCCACGCTCGGCAGGTATTTCATCTCCAGCCGGAACAAGGGAATGTGCGTGTCGTAGCCGGTCACCCGCTGCACCGGCGCGACCAGGTCGTACATCGACTGCTCCGCCAGGCGCGCGGCGATCTCGGCGCCGAAGCCGGCGCTGCGCGGGGCCTCCTGCACGATCACGCAGCGGCCGGTGCGCGCCACCGATTCGGCGATGGTGTCGAAATCCAGCGGGCGCAGCGTGGCCACGTCGATGACCTCGGCGCTGATGCCGTCGGCAGCCAACTTGTCGGCCGCTTCCAGCGCTTCCTTGACCTGCGCGCCCCAGGCGACCAGGGTCACGTCGCTGCCCTCGCGCAGCACGAAGCACACGTCCAGCGGCAGCGCCTCGCCGTCGTCGGCGACCACCTCCTTGTACTGGCGGTACAGGCGCTTGGGCTCCATGTAGATCACCGGATCCGGCTCGCGGATCGCCGCCAGCAGCAGGCCGTAGGCGCGCTGCGGCGAGGACGGCAGCACCACGCGCAGGCCCGGCACGTTGGTGAAGATGGCCTCGTTGGCTTCGCTGTGGTGCTCCGGCGCGCGGATGCCGCCGCCCCATGGCACGCGCAGCACCATCGGGCAGTGCAGGCGGCCGCGGGTGCGGTTGCGCAGGCGCGCGGCGTGGCAGATCAAGTGATCGACCATCGGATAGACGAAGCCGTCGAACTGCGCCTCGGCCACCGGCTTCATGCCCTGCGCGGCCAGGCCGACGCTGAGGCCGGCGATGGTGGTTTCGTCCAGCGGCGTGTCCAGCACGCGCTGCGCGCCGAAGCGCTGCTGCAGGCCGGCGGTGGCGCGGAACACGCCGCCGTTGACGCCCACGTCCTCGCCCAGCACCAGCACCGACGGGTCGTGCTGCAGCTCCCAGGCCAGCGCCTGGGTGACGGCTTCGATCAGGGTGATGGGGCTGCTGGTCATGGACTGGTCTCCGCGCGCTGTGGCCGCGCTGTGGGCGGTGCCGGCCGCATGCGCGGCGGCCGTGTCGGCAAGGCGAGGGCTGAGCTCATCCATGGCGCTGCTCCAGGGCGATGGCGTCGGCGCGCTGCGCGAGCAGCTCCGGCGGCGGATCGGCATACAGGTAATCGAACATCGCTTCCACCGGCTGCACCGGGGTGGCCAGGTAGGCATCGACCTCGATGTCGACCAGACGCGCGCATTCCTGCTTCCACGCCGCTTCCTCGGCCTCGCTCCACAGGCCCTGCGCGGTCAGCCAGGTGCGCAGCCGGGTCAGCGGTTCGCGTTCCCAGGCCTGCTTGACCTCGGCCTCGCCGCGGTAGCGGCGCGCGTCGTCGGCAGTGGTGTGGTCGGACAGGCGGTAGGTCATGAATTCGATGACCGTGCCGCCCTGGCCGCTCAGCGCGCGCTCGCGCGCCTGGCGCATCGCTTCCAGCACCGCGATCAGGTCGTTGCCGTCCACCTGCAGGCAGTGCAGGCCGCCGGCCAGCCCCTTCTGCGCCAGGGTCTGCGCGCCGGTCTGCGCCGCGCGCGGCACCGAGATCGCCCAGCCGTTGTTGATCACGCACAGGATCAGCGGCAGCTGGTAGGCGCCGGCGGAATTGAGTGCGGCATAGAAATCGGTCTTCGACGAACCGCCATCGCCGCAGGTGGCGACCGCGATATGGCTCTCGCCGCGCAGCTTGAACGCCAGCGCCGCGCCGGCGGCATGCAGGCACTGGGTGGAGATCGGCACGCAGATCGGGAAGTCCTTGGCGGCGTCGGAATCGCGCAGGAAATCGCTGCCGCGTTCGTCGCCGCCCCAGTACAGCAGCACTTCGCGCGGGCGCACGCCGCGCATGAACATGGCGCCGTATTCGCGGTAGCTGGGCGCCAGCACGTCGCCGCTGCGCATCGCCGCGCCGATGCCGACGTGGGTGGCCTCGTGGCCCAGGCACGAGGCGTAGGTGCCGAGCTTGCCGGTGCGCTGCAGGGCCACGGCCTTGCTGTCGAAGGTGCGCACGTAGAGCATCTGCTTGAACAGCGCCAGCAGGGTCTGCGGGTTGGCCGAATCGGCCGGGAGAGCGTCGCGGGCCGGTTGGCCGTCCGCGTCGAGGTACTGCAGGTATTCGATTTCGAACTGGGCGGCGATGGTCATGACAGCGGCACTCTCGACAACAAGTTTCAAATGATATGACTCGGCATGTTAAGGAAGACGCGTACAAAAGCCGTCCTGCACCGCAGCACGGTATGTTGCTGGATTGCAGCAAAAACGCGCGCTGTGTGGGTTGTACGCACTGCTGGCGTTCACTTGGGGGATTGCTGCGATGCGGTGGGCGAGTGCGCGGTGGGAATGGATGTCTATCGGTGGACGTTTCGGGTTTGGCGTGGTGTCGGGTTGCCGTCGTGTTCGGGCAACTGCGCAAAAGCAATGGCGACGGCTTGAGCAAGAGCAAGATCAAGATCAAGAGCTTTCGCGCCGGTCGGCGCGAGTCGCTTTTGTCTTGGCAAAAGTAACCAAAACCGCTCCCGCCAGACGCGAGCCGGTGCGATACAACCGCACCGGTGCCCTGCGCTCCTCGCGGCGAGCGGCGTTTATCCCCTTTCCGGGACGGCGCCCAAACTCGCTTCGCTCAAACAGGGGCGCCTCTTCGGCCGCTCCCCACTGCGGTGCTCGGCTCGCTTTAAGGCGGGACGTTTTAAAAGCAACAGCAACAGCAAAGGCTCAAGAGCGACAGCCCCAGCCCTCTTCCCCATTGAGCGGGGCTAGCGGCTGTTTCCTTCTCCCATCGGGACCATGGCCCCTTTTCGGGGGGAGGGTGCCCCGCAGGGGCGGATGAGGGTACGGCGAAGCCTCGTTCATCCAAACTCCGCGAGACGCTTCGCGCCGTACCCTCACCCCAACCCCTCTCCCGACGGGAGAGGGGCTAGCGCTTTCCTTCTCCCATCGGGACCATGGCCCCCTTTTCGGGGGAAGGTGCCCCGCAGGGGCGGATGAGGGTACGTGCGCAGCCTTGTGCACCAAACTCCGCGAGACGCTTCGCGCCGTACCCTCACCCCAACCCCTCTCCCGAGGGGAGAGGGGCTTCGACAGCGGAGGTTCGAGGGCTACTGCTGCTTCTGGAGCGACGGCAAAAGAAAAGGGCGCGGCTTGCGGCCGCGCCCTTGTTCTGCCCGAAGGCGGCTGCGCTCAGCGGCCGATGCGGGTGCTGAAGCGTGCGGCGTTGTCGGACGGGTCGGCGTCGGTGGAAGCCGAGGTGGCGCTGGCTTCGATCACCAGGGTGCGGTCGGCCGGCAGCGGCCGCGTCGCCGTGGTCAGGGTGAACGCGGTGCTGGCGCCCGGGGCCAGGTCGGCGCGGGTGCCGCACTGGTACTGCGCGCTGCGCAGGCCGTGGGCCTGACGCACGCACTGCCAACCGCGCGGCGGCACCAGCAGCGAGAGCACCGACAGCGTGTTGCCGCTGACGGTCAGGCTGGCGCGCTTGACCGGCGCATTGCCATGGTTGCTCAGGGCGATGCGGTAGTTGGCGCTGAACGCGGTCAACGGCAGCGTCGCCGGGCCGTCGATGCGCAGCGCCAGGTTGCCCGCAGGCGCGGCCTGCACCGCCACCGCGGTGCTGGCGCCGTTGTTGCCGCCGTTCGGGTCCTCGGTCTGCGAGGCGACCGAGGCGGCCAGGGTCAGCGCGCGGCCGACCAGGTCGGCCGTGGCCGGCACCGCCACCTCGAAGCGTGGCGCGACACCGGCGGCGAGCTGCGTGGTGGTGCAGGTCACCACGGTCTGCGCGGCCACGTCCGGGGCGGCGCAGACCCAGCCCGGCGCGGCGGTCACGGTCGGCGTCACCGCCGCGTCCAGGGCGAAGGCGACCGCGGCGAAGCGGGCCGCATCCGGGCCGGCGTTGCCGACCTCGACGCTGTAGCGGATGGTGTCGCCGGCGTAGACCGCGGCATTGGCCGCGTTCGCGGTCACGCTCAGGTCGGCGCGCTGCAGCGGCTTGAGCTTGAGCAGCACCACCGCCGGGTCGTGGTCGGACAGCCGCGCCGGCGAGTTGGCGTCGTTGCGCGCGGTGGCCGGGAAGTCGGCGTTGAGCCGCGCATGGCCCTCGCTCAGCGTCGCGACCTGTTCGGAGTTCATCAGCGCGCGGTTGGCCAGGATGTGGTCCAGCGACTGCACGTTGCCGTCGTAGACGTACGAATAGCTCTGGTCCGGGGTCGACAGCAGGGTCAGGTTGTACAGGTCCGGCGTGACCAGGTCGGCGCCGTCGCCGTCGACAACCGTCTGCGCGTCGGCCGACGGCAGGCCGGTCACCGTGCCCATCGCATCGACGTAGCCGTCGTTGAACTCGAAGGCGTTGAAGTCGCCCATCACCAGCAGCTGTTCGGTCGGATCGGCCACTTGCCGCGCCTGCAGCAGGTTGGCCAGGAACACCGCCTGCGCCTGGCGCTTGGCGCGGATGCGCAGGCCGCTGGCGTCGTCGGTCTCGGCGCCGTTGAGCGAACGCTGGTGCACCTCGACCACGGTCAGCGGCAGCGTGCGGCCGTCGGCGAAATGCACGATCGCCTTCAGCAGCAGCGGCGGGCGGTCGTTGAGCAGGCTGGTGCCGCCGGCCGGCTCGGTCCAGGTGGTGGCCTTGCCTTCCTGGCTGACCGAGAGCACTTCCACACGCGCGATACCCGCACCGACCGCGGCCGTCTTGACCAGGAAGCCGACGTCGATGCCGCCGACGTCGTTGCCTTCCTGCAGATACGCCACGTACTGCGGATCGGGCTGGCCGGCGGCGACCGCATCGCTGTTGATGCGGGTGGCCAGGGTCTGCAGCACGCTCAGGCTTTCCACTTCCACCGTGCCCAGGATGTCGGGCGTGTTGAGGTAGTTGCGGATCGCCAGCGAGGCCTTGTTGAGCCGGGCCTGGTAGGCGGCCGCGGTCAGCACCGGTTCGCCGATCGCCGGGTCGTTCTGGTCGTCGAAGAAGCGCTCCATGTTGTAGGTGGCGACGTTGACGTCGTCGGCCTGCGGCGCCGGGGCCGGCTTGGGCTGGTCGGCACCGTTGCACTGCACCGCGGGCGCGGTTTCCGGGTAGATCGTGTAGCGGCGGAAGCTGTAGTCCAGCGGGCCGCTGACGCCGAGCACCACGCAGCCGCTGGCCACGTCGATGCGCTCGCCGCCGAGGCCGGCGCTGCCCACCGCGATCACCTGCGGGCTGGTGTTCCAGCGCGGCACGTCGGCCGGGGACCCGGCCGGCAGCGGGTCGGGCTGCTGCACGCCGGCGCTGCGCCAGGCACGCGGCAGGCCGGTGACCACGGCATGGAACACGCCGTTGCTGCTGGCGCTGGCGTTGGTCTCGTTGACGCTGCCGCCGGTGGGCGCGTTGACCGTCAGGCTGGGCACGGTGACGCGCATGCCTTCCAGGCGCTCGAGCTGGTCGTAGGCGCCGCTGGGGTCGGGGAAGCTGGTGGTCAGCGTCACCGCGGCCGGCAGCGGATTGCCGGTGGACTGCAGCAGGATGGTCGGCGTGCCCAGTTCGGTCAGCGGCGGCTGGGTCGGATCGGCGGTGGGCACGTATTCGAGTACGGTGGCCTGCACCCGCACCGCGTTGCCCACCGCGGCCTCGGCCGGCGGCGCGCTGCCGGTGTAGACGTAGATGCCTTCGGAGGTCAGCGGATCGGCGTCGGCCTGATCGTCCGGCGCCTGCAGGAAGAAGCCGGCGCTGCGCCGCGCGGTGACGATGCCGCTGGTGGCGACGATCTGCCCGACCAGCGGCGAACGCGCGCCGCTGCCCTGGATGCTGTGGATCGGCACCAGGTTGAAGTCGTCGTTGAGGATCACGCCGCTGGCGGTCAGCGTGGCCGGCAGGGCGCCGCTGATGCCGGTGATGTCGAGGTAGAAGGTCTCGTCCGGTTCGTTGGCGGTGTCGCCGTTGACCAGCACGCTGACCTGCGCGCTGCTCTCGCCGGCGGGAATGGTCACGCTGGTCGCGGCCAGGGCCTGGTAGTCGCTGCCGGCGGTCGCGCTGCCGTCGCGGGTGGCGACGCTGAAGCTGACCCCGCCGCTGCCGGCCGGTTGGCTCAGGGCGATGGTGAACACGAACGCGGTGCTGCCGCTGTCGCCTTCGCCGCGGCTGACGTTGGCCACGCTGGCCACCGGCTGGTTGCCGCCGCCGCACAGGTTGGCGGCCGCGGCGCTGTTGCGCGGGGTCGGCGCGCCGGTGGCGAAGTCGGCGTTGTTGTTGTCGCTGTCGCTGCAGCCGCCGTTGCCGCGCAGCACCGCCAGGGTGTTGCTCGGCGCGGCGGTCGGGGCGCTGCCTTCGGCGCAGCTGGCGCTGCTGCCGTAGCCGACGAAATCGACGTTGCCGGCCGGGCAGGCGCCGCTCAGCGCGGTCGCCGCGTTGCTCAGCGCGATCTTGCCGGCGGTGCCGCTCATCGCGGTGGTGCCGGTGGCGTCCGGGGTCGGCAGCGCGGTGCTGCCGCCGCTGCCGTCGGCCTGCTTGACCAGGTAGTAGCCACCGGCCGGGATGCTGCCGGCCAGCGCGGTGACCTGCCAGCTGCTGCCGGCGGCCGAGGCGTACTGCACCGACCAGCCGGCCAGGCTCACCGCCTGGTCGCCGTTGTTGTGCAGTTCGACGAAATCGCTCTTGTAGGTGGCGCCGCTGTTGCCGCCACCGCCATAGACCTGGCTGATGACGACCTGGGCCTGGCCGGTGCCGGCACAGGCAAGCGCGCACGACAACACTGCAGCACGAAGCAGCATGGTTCGCATGACGAAGACTCTCCCCCAATCCTTGAAGACGCAAGTAACGGCGATGACGGACGGCGCTCCCCAAAGCGCCGGCTCGATTCTGCCCGAGTTTGCCGTCCGCCGCTGACCGGGATGTGACAGGCGTCGCTGCGGTACCCTTGCCGGCCCCGGATCGCCGTTCCCGCCCATGCCCGTCGAACAGAACCAGCGCCCGCTCGAAGCCGGCATCCACACCGACCTGGAAGGCCGCATCACCTACGGCGGCTACCTGCGGCTGGACCAGCTGCTGTCCGCGCAGCAGCCGCTGTCGGACCCGCCGCACCACGACGAGATGCTGTTCATCATCCAGCACCAGACCTCCGAGCTGTGGCTGAAGCTGCTGGCGCACGAGCTGCGCGCGGCGATCACCCACCTGCAGCGCGACGAGGTCTGGCAGTGTCGCAAGGTGCTGGCGCGCAGCAAGCAGGTGCTGCGCCAGCTGACCGAGCAGTGGTCGGTGCTGGAGACGCTGACCCCGTCCGAATACATGGGGTTCCGCGACGTGCTCGGCCCGGCGTCGGGCTTCCAGTCGCTGCAGTACCGCACCATCGAGTTCCTGCTCGGCAACAAGAACGAACAGATGCTGCGCGTGTTCGGCCACGACCCGCACGGCCAGGCGGCGCTGCAGGCGGTGCTGGAAGCGCCCAGCCTGTACGAGGAATTCCTGCGCTACCTGACCCGCTTCGGGCATGCGATCCCCGAGCAGTACCGGGCGCGCGACTGGCGCCAGCCGCACGTCAGCGATCCGCTGCTGCGGCCGGTGTTCGAGCGCATCTACGAGAACACCGATCGCTACTGGCGCGAATATGCGCTGTGCGAGGACCTGGTGGACCTGGAGACCCAGTTCCAGCTGTGGCGCTTCCGCCACATGCGCACGGTGATGCGGGTGATCGGCTTCAAGCGCGGCACCGGCGGCTCCAGCGGCGTGGGCTTCCTGCAGCAGGCGCTGGCGCTGACCTTCTTCCCGGAATTGTTCGAGGTGCGCACCTCGGTGGGGCTGCCGGACGGGCGCGATGCCGCGCTGCCGGGGCCGGCCGCCGGTGGTGCGGAATCCGGGGCCTGAGCGCGCACGCCGCGCAGGTGCACCGGTGTGCCCGGGCTCCACGGCTGGCCGCAGGCCGAGACTCCCAAATCCCCACTCCCCAATCCCGGCCATTTGACGCCAGCGCCAACTGTCGGTGATGCTCGCGCGTTGCCCGGCCTGGCCGGGAATCGCCCCAGCCCATACTGAATACGCAAGGGAACACCGCATGAGCGTTGACGTCGTCGCGTCGAACCACCCAGCCTCACCGCCGCAACCGCCAGCGCAACCGCCCGAATTCAAGACCCTGCTGGGCCATCCACGGCCATTGTGGCTGCTGTTCATGACGGAATTCTGGGAGCGCTTCGCGTTCTACGGCATCCGCTGGGCGCTGACCCTGTACATCGTGGCCGAATTCTTCCAGGGCTCCGGCGCGGGCGAGGCCCCGGCCAACCGGCTGTACGGCGCCTATCTGGCGCTGGTCTACGCCTCGGCGCTGTTCGGCGGCTTCGTCGCCGACCGGCTGATCGGCTACCAGCGCTCGCTGCTGATCGGCGCGGTGGTCATGTCGGTGGGCCTGTTCCTGATCGCGGTGCCGAACGAAGAGGTGTTCAAGATCGGCCTGGCCACGATCATCGCCGGCAACGGCCTGTTCAAGCCGAACGTGTCGACCATGGTCGGCAAGCTGTATCCGCTCAGCGATCCGCGCCGCGATTCGGGCTTCACCATCTTCTACATGGGCATCAACGCCGGCGGCTTCGTCGCGCCGATCCTGACCGGCCTGCTGGCCGACAAGCTGTTCGGCACCGAAGCGATGCCGGCCTACAAGTACGTGTTCATCGCCTCCGGCATCGGCATGCTGATCAGCCTGGTGTGGTTCTGGATCGGCCGTCACCAGCTCGGCCCGGTCGGCCGGCCGCCGGCCGGCGGCGAGGGCATGGGGCGCACGTTCGGGGTGCTGCTGGCGACGCTGGTGGTGATCCCGGTGGCCTACGGCCTGCTGCTGATCGATGCCGGCATCCTCGGCTGGATCCTCACCGCGCTGTTCGTGGCGCTGTGCGCGATGATCCTGGTCGAAGGCATCCGCGAAGGCCGCGTGCCGCGCGACCGTTCGATCGCGATGCTGATCGTGTTCGTGTTCAACGTCATGTTCTTCATGTTCTTCGAGCAGGCCGGCAGTTCGTTCAACTTCCTTGCGCAGAACATCGTCGAGCGCGACCTGGGCGGCTGGATGTTCCCGGTCGGCTGGTTCCAGTCGGTCAACACGCTGGCGATCCTGGTGCTGGGCCCGGTGTTCGTATGGCTGTGGGTGGCGCTGCGCTCGGCCAATCCGTCGATCCCGCGCAAGTTCGGCCTGGGCCTGATCTTCAACGGCCTGGCCTTCGCGCTGCTGATGTTCGCCTTGTCCTCGCTGGTCGACGGTTCCGGCAAGATCCCGTTCTGGACCCTGTTCATGGTCTACGTGATCCAGACCGTGGGCGAGCTGTGCCTGTCGCCGATCGGCCTGTCGATGACCACCAAGCTGGCGCCGACCAAGGTCGTGGGCTTCGCGATGGGCGGCTGGTTCCTGTCCACCGCGATCGGCAACAACCTGTCCGGCATCTTCGCCGCAGGCGTCAGCGGCGAGACCGGCATGACCGTGGACTCGGCGCTGAAGGGCTACACTTTCGGTTTCTGGGCCCTGCTCGGCTCGGGTGTGTTGTTGTTCCTGATTGCACCGTTGATCAACAAGTTGATGCACGGTGTCAAATGACGTGAGGTAGATCGCAATGTCGAACAAGACGATCAAGACGATAGGCGGCGCGGCGGCGCTGATGCTGGCCCTGAGCGGCTGCGACAAGGCGCCTGCGCCGGAGGCCGAACAGGCGCCGGCCAAGCCGCTGGACACCTCGGTGCAGAAGCCGCCGGTGGCCGATCCCAACCAGCCGGTGGCCTCGGGCAACACGCCCGCCGCTGCCGACGTGGCCGCGGCGGCGGCCTTGGGCGCTCAGTTCGATCCGAACCGCGATCCGGCCAACGACCTGGAAACGGCCGAAGTGGAAGCCAAGCGCGGCGGCAAGCGCATCCTGCTCGACATCGGCGGCGAGTGGTGCTCGTGGTGCCACATCCTCGACGAGTTCATCGAGGGCGACGCCGAGGTGCGCAGCTTCCGCGACGCCAACTACGTGTGGGTCAAGGTCAACTACAGCGACGAGAACAAGAACGAAGCGTTCCTGGCCCAGTATCCGAAGATCGAGGCCTATCCGCACCTGCTGGTGCTCGATGCCGACGGCAAGCTGCTGCATTCGCAGTTCACCGGCGAGCTGGAAAAGGGCAAGGGCTACGACCGCAAGAAGTTCTTCGACTTCCTCAAGCAGTGGGCGCCGCCGAAGACCTGAGGGCAGCGGCCGGGCGCTTTCCCGGATCGCTCAAAAGCCGTGCTTCCTGTAGGAGCGGCTTCAGCCGCGACAGGCGTTACCGATAACGCCTGTCGCGGCTGAAGCCGCTCCTACACAGGACTTGCGGCAACGCCCGCGTCAGCCAGGCGCCGCGTCTCACTTGCCGGTCATGCTCGGCAACCCCTCGGCCGCCAGCCGGTCGATCAGCCGGTTCAGCACGCGCTGCTCCTCCTCGCTGAACGGCGCCAGCAGGCGGCGCTCGCATTCCAGCACCATCGGCGCGACCACCTGGTAGACCTCCACCCCCGCGTCCGACAGGTGCAGCACCGAGCGGCGGCGGTCGTCGCCATGGGTCTCGCGCTGGATGAAGCCGCGCTCCAGCAGGCGCGCCACCGCGCGGCTCACCGCCACCTTGTCCATCGCGGTGCGCTCGGACACCTCGCCGGCCGACAGCCCCGGATACAGCGCCAGCACCGCCATCACCCGCCATTCGGTCACCGCCATGCCGTAGCGCTCGCCGTAGACGCGGGCGATGTTGCTGCTGATCCGGTTGGACAGCACGCTGATGCGGTAAGGCAGGAACTGCTCGAGGTCGAGCGACGGCTGTTCGGGAACGGGCGGGGTGTGAGGGGGGATCGACGTCATGCTGCATTGCACCTTGCTGGTGGTTTCATTTGTAACTATAACGGAGGAGACTACTGTCCATTCTCGCGAGTCTGGCGTCCGTCCGCATCCGAAATTTCGGCCGGTCGCTGCCCGCGTCCTCCAGGAGACGAGCCATGAGCGCACAACCGCAGTATCCGTCCCAGCCGGCCAACCTGGGCATGCAGGTCACCACCTTCGAGAACCCGATGGGCATCGACGGCTTCGAATTCGTCGAGTTCGCCGCGCCGGCCGGGCAGGGCGAACAGCTGCACGCCTATTTCCGCAGCATGGGCTTCAGCGCGGTGCTGCGCCACCGCAGCCGCGCGATCACCCTGTACCGGCAGGGCGGGGTCAACTTCCTGCTCAACGAGGACCCGGATTCGTTCGCCGCCGATTTCGCCGCCGCGCACGGTCCGTGCGCCTGCGGCTTCGCGATCCGCTTCCGGCATCCGGCCGACGAGGTGTTCGCCAAGGTCTTGGAGAACGGCGGCGAAGCCATCGCCGACAAGGCCGATACCCGTGCGGTGCCGGCGCCGGTGGTCAAGGGCATCGGCGACTGCATGTTGTATCTGGTGGACCGCTACGGCGAGAAGGGGTCGGTGTACGCGGATTTCGAACCGGTCCCCGGTGCCGACCAGCAGCCGGCCGGCTTCGGCCTGACCTTCATCGACCACCTGACCCACAATCTCTATTTCGGCAACATGCAGCGCTGGTCGGACTACTACGAGCGCCTGTTCAACTTCCGCGAGATCCGCTACTTCGACATCAAGGGCGCCAAGACCGGCCTGATCTCCAAGGCGATGACCGCACCGGACGGCGTGGTGCGCATCCCGCTCAACGAGTCCTCCGATCCGAAGAGTCAGATCAACGAATACCTCGACGCCTACCATGGCGAAGGCATCCAGCACATCGCCTGCTTCACCGACGACATCTACGAAACCGTGGAGCGGATGCGCGCGGCCGGCGTGGAATTCCTGGACACCCCCGACGCCTACTTCGAGGTGATCGACCAGCGCATCCCCAACCATGGCGAAGACGTGGCGCGGCTGGCCAGGAACAAGATCCTGATCGACGCCGATCCGGAGACCAAGCAGCGCAAGCTGCTGCAGATCTTCACCCAGAACTGCATCGGCCCGATCTTCTTCGAGATCATCCAGCGCAAGGGCAACGAAGGCTTCGGCGAAGGCAACTTCCAGGCGCTGTTCGAGAGCATCGAGCGCGACCAGATGAAGCGCGGCGTGCTCTGACGGATGACGCTGACAGCGCATCGCGGAGACTTCCGACAGTGGCGTTAGCCCCTCTCCCGATGGGAGAGGGGCTTGATATCCAAGGCTCAAGCATATGCATGACCATCCTCGCTACATGTCAGGCTTCGGCAACGAATTCGCCACGGAGGCGGTGCCGGGCGCGCTGCCGGTCGGGCAGAACTCGCCGCAGCGCGTGGCCCATGGCCTGTACGCCGAACAGCTGTCGGGCACCGCGTTCACCGCCCCACGCGGCGTCAACCGGCGCAGCTGGCTGTACCGGATCCGCCCGGCGGCGGTGCATGGCACGTTCGCCGCGTACATGCAGGCCGGCGGCTTCCACAACGACTTTGATGCCGGGCCGGTGTCGCCGGACCAACTGCGCTGGAGCCCGTTGCCGCTGCCGCAGGCCCCGGTGGATTTCGTCGATGGCCTGTACACGATGGCCGGCAACGGCTCGGCCGCCGCGCAGCACGGCGTGGCGGTGCATCTGTATGCGGCGAATGCCTCGATGCAGGGACGTTTCTTCTACAACGCCGACGCCGAACTGCTGATCGTGCCGCAGCTAGGCCGGCTGCAGCTGTGCACCGAACTGGGCACGCTCGACCTGGAGCCGCAGGAAATCGCGGTGATCCCGCGCGGCGTGCGATTCCGCGTCGCGCTGCCCGATGGCCAGGCGCGCGGCTACGTATGCGAGAACTTCGGCGCGCTGCTGCGGTTGCCGGACCTGGGGCCGATCGGCGCCAACGGGCTGGCCAATCCGCGCGATTTCCTGACCCCGGTGGCCGCCCACGAAGAGGACGAAGGCGACTTCGCGCTGATCGCCAAGTTCCAGGGCCATCTGTGGCAGGCACCGATCGCGCATTCGCCGCTGGACGTGGTCGCCTGGCACGGCAACTACGCGCCGTACAAGTACGACCTGCGCCGCTTCAACACGATCGGCTCGATCAGTTTCGATCACCCCGATCCGAGCATCTTCACCGTGCTCACCGCGCCCAGCGACACGCCGGGCACCGCCAACCTGGACTTCGCGATCTTCCCGCCGCGCTGGCTGGTGGCGCAGCACACGTTCCGCCCGCCATGGTTCCACCGCAACGTGGCCAGCGAGTTCATGGGACTGGTGCATGGCGTCTACGACGCCAAGGCCGAAGGCTTCGCGCCCGGCGGGGCGTCGTTGCACAACTGCATGAGCGGGCACGGCCCGGATGCGGCGACCTTCGACAAGGCCTCGCAGGCCGATCTGTCGCGGCCGGACGTGATCGCCGACACCATGGCCTTCATGTTCGAGACCCGCGCGGTGCTGCGTCCGACCGCGCAAGCGCTGGCGGCAGCGCATCGCCAGCGCGACTACCAGCAGTGCTGGCAGGGCCTGCGGCGCAATTTCCGCGCGCCCTGAGCGCGCTTGCCTCAGGCCGCTTCCGGCGAGGCGTTCAGCGACGCGTGCAGCGGTGCCGGCAGCACCTCCAGCACGCGCTCGCGGATGCGTTGCGCATAGCGCTCGGAGGTCATTTGCGGCATCGCGCGCAGCGCGTCGGCGATCGCCTGCAGCGTGGCGGCCTCCTCGCGCGCGTCGCGCAACTGCTGCTGCAGCGGGCGCGAGGCCGGGTGGCGCTGCAGTTGCAGCAGGTCCAGCAGATACAAACGCGCGTTGAGCAAGGCACGGCGCGGATCCGTGGATGCAATGGCCGGCGCTGGCGTCGGCGCCGGTGTGGCCGGGGGCGGTGCCTCGGTTGCGCGGCCGTCGTCCAGATAGCCCTGCTGCATCAGCGCTTGCACGATCGCCGCGGCATTGCTGCCGCCCAGCGCGGCCAGTTCGTCGATGCTGCGCTGGCCATCGGCCAGGATCAGGACTCGGCGCTGGCGCATGTCCAGCGGCGCGGCGTGGGATTGCAGTGCCGCGAGGGCGAGGGCGGTCTTGCGCGGATGCATGGCAGCGGTGCCGGAAGGGGCAAAGCTTGGCGGTCGGCGGTGAAACGCTGATGACAGGCGCCGCACGGCGGCGCTGGTGGGAGGCGCGTGCGGGCGGCAGCGCGTGATGTGGTGCGACGCGATGCGTTCCGACGCGAGACCTCGGCGCCGTTGCCGACCTCCTGCGCTGACTGCCGCGAAGCCGCATGCGCTGCATTGATCGCATGCGACGCGTATGGGGCATGTGGATCGTCTGCCGACGCCGATCGTTATTTTTGCTTCGGCTTCGGCTTCGGCTTCGGCTTCGGCTGCGGCTGCGGCTGCGGCGCCAGTTTCAACTCCAACTCCAACTCCGATTTTGGTTTCAGGTCCATTTCCCGCTTCAGAACTGGCCCTGGCACAGCCGCACTGCCATCGCGAGCCATGGCGATCACGATGGGATGACCGGTCCGCGTCGCGGTTCCGCAACGCCAGTCAGTGCATGCGCACGGCGCGCGCGCTAGCCTATGCGCTGCTCTTGCGAGGAACTGCGATGAAGCCGACCCTTCCTGCCGCTGCAGTGCTGCTGCTCGCGCTGAGCGCTTGCGACAAGGCACCGCCGCCGCAGCAACCGACTTCGGCCCCCGCGGCCAGCACGGCAGACGATGGCGGCTTGCCGCCGCCGACGCTGGACCAGCCCGATGCCGACGTGCCGCCGGCGCAGGCCCCCGCGGCGGCGATGCCGCCGGAAATGGCCCCGGCCGAGCGCCAGCTGGCGCGCGAGGACGGCTATGGCGACCTGCGCCTGGGCATGAGCGCGGCGCAGGCACGCGCGGCCTGGGGCGGCGAACTCGATGGGCAGCCCGGCGAAGCGGGCGGCTGCCATGTCCTCAGGCCGCGCTGGGCCAGGGGCGGCAACGACTTCGGCCTGATGTTCGAAGCCGACAAGCTGGTGCGCTACGACGTGCGCACCGCCAAGGAAACCGCGCCGGGCGGCGGCAAGGTCGGCATGGACCTGGCGCAATTGCGCACGCTGTACGCCGGACGCGTGGAAGAGCAGCCGCACAAGTACATCGAAGGCGGCAAGGTGCTGCGCATCCGCAGCGCTGCAGACCATCCCGGCGTACTGGTGTTCGAGACCGACGCCGCGGGCAAGGCGACGGCGTGGCGCGTCGGCCTGCCGCCGCAGGTGGATTACGTGGAAGGCTGCGGCTAACGGAATCGCCATGGTCTTCGACGGCGATGCCATAAACCAGCCGGCGCGGTTGGCCTGGCGCGTCGCGGCTGAAGCCGCTCCTACAGGCGCTGCGGTATGTTGGCTGGGTGCACTGTAGGAGCGGCTTCAGCCGCGACAAACACATCGGTGGACCCGGATAGCCGTCGGGGCCGATGGCCCAGACCGCTCTGAGTGCTACCACGCAACCAGCCAGCAGTTTTCAGTAGCGACTCCGGGCGAGCCTCCGCCAAGGCCGCGAGCGATGTCGTCGCTGCACGGCTCGAACAATCCACTCGGCCATGCCTCAGGCCACATGGCAATGCCTCTGGCCCGCCACCGCCACGATGACAGCCGCATCATCCGCGCTGCGCATAGAATCGCGCATCGTAATGGCGAGGGGATGGGCGATGGCGAGCGCGATCGGCTTGGTGCTGGTGGGACTGCTGTTGCTGGCCTTGGGCGGCGATTCGATCGTCAAGGCGGCCTCGGGCCTGGCGCAGCGCTGCGGCGCTTCGCCGTTCGTCGCCGGCCTGCTGCTGGTGGCGTTCGGGACCTCGCTGCCGGAAATGGCGGTCAATATGCGCGCCTACATTGTCGGCGCACAGGATCTGGCGCTGGGCAACGCGGTCGGCAGCAACATCGCCAACCTCGGCCTGACCCTGGCGCTGGCCGCGCTGGCGGCGCCGCTGCTGGTGCGCACGCGGATGCTGGCGCCGTTGCTGTTGATGCTGGCGTTGGCGACGCTGGCGCTGATCGGCTTCGGCCTGGATGGGGCGATCTCGCGGCTGGAAGGCGGGCTGCTGTTGCTGGCCTTCGTCGGCGTGCTGGTGTTCCTGCTGCGCCGCGCGCGCCGCGAGGATGCCGCGCGTCAGCTCGGCCTGTCCGGCTATGCGGTGACCCGCACCGCGCTGGGCCTGAACCTGCTGCGCCTGCTGATCGCGATCGTGCTGCTGTATTTCGGCGCCAAGCTCGTGGTCGATGCGGCGCCGCGGCTCGGTGCCGCCTGGGGCCTGTCGCCGCTGCTGGTCGGCCTGTTGCCGGTGGCGATCGGCACCGCGCTGCCGGAAGCCGCCGCGGCCATCGCCGCCGCGCGCCGCGGGCAGGGCGACATGGTGGTCGGGCATGTGCTCGGCTCCAGCCTGTTCAACCTGCTGGTGGTGATCGGCGGCATGGCGGCATTGCGTCCGCTGCCGTTGCCGGCCTCGTTCGTACGCTTGGAGCTGCCGGCGGCACTGGCGCTGAGCGTGGTGCTGTATCCGATGCTGCGCGGCGACATGCGCATCAGCCGCGGCGAAGGCGCGGTGCTGCTGGTCGCGTTCCTGGCGTGGGTCGGGTTGGAAGTGGCGCTGGTGGGGTGAGGCGCATGCAGGCAATGCCCCCTGTAGGAGCGGCTTCAGCCGCGACAGATCCTCTCCGGAAGGTGAATGTCGCGGCTGAAGCCGCTCCTACAGGACTGCGCCCGCGCGGCTAGCGCGCGTCGTCCTGCTGCGCCGGCGGCGGCAGCCCTTCCTTGTCGGCATGGTCGCGGCTGTCGGGCACCTGCGGCCGCTGTTCCATCATCAGCGACAGCGCCGCCTTGGCCATCATGTGCGCGCTGATCGGCGCGGTGATGAACAGGAATGCAGTGATCAGCAGTTCGCGCGGCTGCGGGTCCTGGCCCAGGAACAGGTGGTAGCCGACCGAGGCCAGCAGCACGCAGCCCACGCCCAGCGTGCTGGCCTTGGTCGGCGCGTGCAGGCGCTTGAAGAAGTCCGACAGCTTCACCAGCCCCAGCGCGCCGAGCAGGATGAAGCTGCAGCCGACGATCAGCAGCAGCGACAGCACGACCTGCAGCAGCCCGATCATTCGACGATGTCCCGGCGCAGCACGTACTTGCTCAGCACCACGGTGCTGCCGAAGCCGAGCATGGCGATGACCAATGCCGC
Organism: Xanthomonas sp. DAR 34887; assembly: GCF_041245805.1. Taxonomy (NCBI): domain Bacteria; kingdom Pseudomonadati; phylum Pseudomonadota; class Gammaproteobacteria; order Lysobacterales; family Lysobacteraceae; genus Xanthomonas; species Xanthomonas tesorieronis. Next base: position 4,717,865 of record NZ_CP162490.1, on the reverse strand, counting down.
CTCGAAGTACACCGGCGAATCCAGGTGCATGCCGAACAGCATCAGTTCGGCGATCGCGGTCACCGACAGCGTGTCCAGCGCCAGGATGCGGTCGGGCACGGTCGGGCCGCGCAGCAACCGCCACAGCGCCAGCAGCATCGCCAGCGCCACCACGTGCATGCACACCACGATCGTGGTCTCGATGAACATGTGGCCGGTCATGGGAAGATCTCCATCAGGGGCGCTTCGTAGCGCGTCTTGATCTGCCGGATCACGGTCTCGGCGTCGTCCAGGTGCAGCACGTGCACCAACAGGTATTTGCGGTCGTCCGACAGCGCCGCCGACACCGTGCCCGGGGTCAGCGTGATCATGCTGGTCAGCGCGGCGATGCCGTGGATGTTGGCGATGTCCAGCGGCACCCAGATGAAGCCGGGGTGCAGCCGCGATTCCGGACCCAGCACCTGCAGCGCCACCACCACGTTGGAGCGCACGATGTCCCAGGCGACCACGCACAGCATCTTCGGCACCGAGCGCAGCGAGCCGATGCGCGCGAACTCGCGGTCCAGGCGCGCGGCGAACAGCGGCACCGCTACGCCCAGCAGCGCGCCCAACAGCAACTGGCCCAAGCCGAAGCTGTCGCTCATCAACAGCCAGAACACGGTGACGGTGACGCTCAACGGCCAGGACGGAAACAGGCGGCGCGACCAGGGACGGCGCATGTCAGGGCTCCCGCAGCGCTGGCGCGGTCGCGCGCAGCTCGGTGGCGTAGTCGGCCGGGCGCAGCAGCTGTGCGGCGGCGGCTTCGGTATAGCGCAGCATCGGCCCGGCGGCGACCGTCATCGCCACGCCGTAGCCGAGCAGCAGCAGCGTCGCCGCGGTCTCCAGCGGCCGCGCGCGCGCCTTGCGCGGCTGCGGTTGCGGCCGCTGTTCGATGCTGTCGTCGTCGATGCGCTGGTCGCCGGGGACGCGCCAGAACAGGCGCACGCCGGCGCGGGTCAGGCCCATGATCACCATCAGGCTGCTGAGCAGGATCGCGGCCCACACCGGGCCGACGTTGGCCGCCGGCGTGGCGCCGAGGATCGCGACCTTGGCCAGAAACCCGGACAGCGGCGGCAAGCCCGCCACCGACACCGCCGCGACCAGGAACAGCACGCCGGGCACGGTCTTGCCCGGCAGTGGCGCGATCACTTCCTTGCGGTCGCTGGCGTCGCCACGGCGGCGCCGGATCAGGTCGGCGACCATGAACAGCGCCGCGGCGACGAAGCTGCTGTGCGCCAGGTAGTACAGGCCGGCGCCGAGCGTGCCCGGCGCATCCAGCGCAAAGGCGATGAACAGCGTCGCCGCCGACACGATCACCAGGTAGCCGACCAGCACCCGCAGGCGCACCGCGGCCAGCACCCCGAGCGCGGCCAGCAGCAACGTGCCGATGCCCAGCCACAGCAACCAATCGCGGCCGTAGCCGTCCAGGGCCTGCGCCTGGTTGCCCAGGATCAGCGTGCTCACCCGCAGCACCGCATACAGCCCGACCTTGGTCATCACCACGAACAGCGCCGCCACCGCCGCCGGCGCGCGCGCGTAGGTTTCCGGCAGCCACAGGTACAGCGGCAGCAGCGCCGCCTTGGCGCAGAACACCAGCAGCAACAGGCCGAACGTGGCCTTGATCAGGCGCAGGTTCTCCGGCGGCGCCTGCGCGATGCGCTGCGACAGCTCGGCCATGTTCAACGAGCCCAGCAGCGCGTACAGCAGGCCCAGCGCGATCAGGAACAACGTGGAGGAGGTGACGTTGAACACCACGTAGTGGAAGCCCACGCGCAGGCGCAGGCCGCGTCCGCCGCTGAGCAGCAGGCCGTAGGACGCGATCAGCATCACCTCGAAGAACACGAACAGGTTGAACACGTCGCCGGTCAGGAACGCGCCGTTGAGGCCGACCAGCTGGAACTGGAACAGCGCATGGAAGTGCGGCGCGCGCCGATCCCAGCCGGCGCAGGCGTGCAGCAGGCAGGCCGCGGCGAGCAGGGTGGTGGTCAGCAGCATCCACGCCGACAGGCGGTCGGCCATCAACGCGATGCCCAGCCGCGACGGCCAGTCGCCGAGCAGGTACACCTGCACCTGGCCGTCGCCGGCGCGCACGAACAGCGCGAGCACCGCCGCCGCCAGCGCCGCCATCGCGGTCCAGGCCACCGCGCGGCGCACGTGGCGTCCGTAGCGGCGGTGCTCCACGAACAGCGACAGCGCGGCGCCGAGCAGCGGAATCAGGATCGGCAGGATGACCAGATGGTTCATAGCGCGCTGTCGCCGTCTTGATCGACGCGCGCATCGACATGGTCGCTGCGGTTGTCGCCGCGGCTGCGCATCGCCAGCACGATGCTGACCGCGGTCATCGCGAAGGCGATCACGATCGCGGTCAGCACCAGCGCCTGCGGCAGCGGGTCGGTGTAGTCGGCCAGGGTCGGCGCAACGCCGTCGCGCAACACCGGCGCCTTGCCCTGCACCAGTCGCCCGCCAGCGAAGATCAGCAGATTGGTGGCGTAGGACAGCACGGTCATGCCCAGGATCACGTCGAAGCTGCGCGCGCGCAGCAGCAGGTACACGCCGACCGCGGTCAGCACGCCGATCGCGCTCGCCAATGCCAGTTCCATCAGCGCATCTCCCCGGTGCGTGCGGAGCGCTGCGCCGGGTCGATCTGGCCGCGCTGGGACTCGCGCGTGCGCGAGGGCTTGATCGTGCCCATCATCGACAGGGTCAGCATGGTGCCGCCGAACACGACCAGGTACACCCCGGTATCGAAGCCCAGCGCGCTGGCCAGCGGGATGTCGCCGATCAGCGGGAGCTGCAGGTCGTAGTGGCCGCTGGTCAGGAACGGCACCCCGAACAGCATCGAGGCCATGCCGCTGAGCGCGGCCAGCAACAGGCCCAGGCCGATGCAGCGGATGTAGTCGAAGCCGAAGCGCGATTCCACCGAGGCCGCGCCCTGGATCACATACTGGATCAGCAGCGGCACCGCCAGCACCAGGCCGGCGATGAAGCCGCCGCCGGGCGCGTTGTGGCCGCGCAGGAACAGGAAGATCGACACGGTGAGGGTCAGCGGGAACATCAGCTGCGCCAGGTCGGCGGGGACCGGCAGCTTGATCGGCGGCCCCGGCATCACTTTCTCAGGCGCCATCCGCGCGCGCCGCAGCAGCGCATGCACCACCAGCGCGGCGATGCCGAACACGGTGATCTCGCCGAACGTATCGAAGCCGCGGAAATCGACCAGGATCACGTTGACCACGTTGCGCCCGTAGGCCTCCGGCAGCGCGCGTTGCAGCAGTTCGCCGGCCATCGTCGCCGCCGGCCGGGTCATCACCGAATACGCCAGCAAGGCCATGCCGATGCCGGCGGCGATCGCCAGTGCCGCATCGCGCAGCTTGCGCCAGCGCTGCGGCTCCAGCGGCGAGGCCTTGGGCAGGTAGTTCATCGCCAGCAGCATCAGCACCAGGGTGACCATCTCCACCAGCAGTTGGGTCAGCGCCAGGTCCGGCGCCGACAGGAACACGAACACCAGGCTCACGCCCAGGCCGCTGCCGCCGATCACCAGCACCGCCAGCAACCGCTGCCGGTACAGGAACAAGGTGGCCAGCGCGCAGCTGACGATCAGCAGCCACAGCGCCCAGCCCAGCAGCGGCATCGGCTGCGGCGCCGGCCATTGATTCCACAGCGGCGGGGCGGACACGAACGGCGCCGCGGCGACCACCACCGCGCTCAGCAGCAGCCAGCGCAGGCTGCGCTGCAGGCTGCCGTTGGCCAGTACCCGGGTGAAACGTGCGGCGGCGCCGAACAGCGCTTCCACTTGCCAGTGGAACACCCGCTTGCCCAGCGAGCGGCGGACTTCGGTGTACAGCGCGGTCAGCCGGCGCAGGCCGAAATACAGCGCCACGCCGCCGACCACGCCGGCGATGCTCATCGCCAGCGGCGCGTTCCAGCCGTGCCAGACCGCCAGGCTGTACTCGGGCAGCGCGTCGCCGAGGATCGCGCCGGCCGCGGTGCGCAGCACCGGCGCCACGGTCAGCGCAGGCGCGACGCCCACCGCGACGCATACCAGCACCAGCACTTCCACTGGGATCTTCATCCAACGTGGTGGCTCGTGCGGCATCGCGTCCAGGTGCCGCGGGCCACGGCCGAAGAAGGTCTCGTAGACGAAGCGCAGGCTGTAGGCGACGCCGAACACGCCGGCCAGCAGCGCTGCAGTGGCAGTGAATACGCGCATTGCTGCCGGCCCGCCCACCTCCAATGCCTGCGCGAAGAACATTTCCTTCGACAAGAAGCCGTTGAGCAGCGGAATGCCGGCCATCGACAGCGAGGCGATGATCGCCAGCGCGCTGGTGAACGGCATCCAGCGGCGCAGGTTGCCGAGCCGGCGCATGTCGCGGGTATGGGTCTCGTGGTCGATGATGCCGGCGGCCATGAACAGCGAGGCCTTGAACACCGCATGGTTGAGGATGTGGAACACGCCGGCCACCACCGCCATCGGCGTGGACAGCCCGAACAGCATGGTGATCAGGCCCAGGTGCGAGATCGTCGAATACGCCAGCAGGCCCTTCAGGTCGTGCTGGAAGATCGCGAACCAGGCGCCGACCAGCAGCGTGATCGCGCCGACGCCGCTGACCGTATAGAAGAACAGGTCGCTGCCGGCCAGCGCCGGATGCAGCCGCGCCAGCAGGAACACGCCGGCCTTGACCATCGTCGCCGAGTGCAGATACGCCGACACCGGGGTCGGCGCGGCCATCGCGTGCGGCAGCCAGAAATGGAACGGGAACTGCGCGCTCTTGGTGAAGATGCCGAGCAGGATCAGCCCCAGCGCCCACGGATACAGCGCGCTGGCGCGGATCGCGTCGCCGGCGGCGAGCACCGCATCGAGCTGGTAGCTGCCGACGATGCGCCCGAGCAGCAGCACGCCGCCGAGCAGGGCCAGGCCGCCGCCGCCGGTGATCACCAGCGCCATGCGCGCGCCGTCGCGCGCATCCTTGCGATGCGACCAGAACCCGATCAGCAGGAACGAGCTGATGCTGGTCAGTTCCCAGAACACCATCAGCAGCAGCAGATTGCCGGCGATCACCATGCCCAGCATCGCGCCCATGAACAGCAGCAGATAGCCGTAGAAGCGCGCCGCGTTCTCGCGCGCGCTGAGGTAGTAATGCGCGTACATCACCACCAGCGCGCCGATCGCCAGCACCAGGCCGGCGAACATCCAGGCCAGTCCATCCAGGCGCAGCGAGAACTGCAGCCCGATCTGCGGCAGCCAGGCGTGATCGGCGCGCACGATGCCGCCGTCGAGCACGGTCGGCGTCAGCGTGCCGAGCAGGATCAGCCCGGCCAACGGCGCCGCGGCGGCCATCCAGGCCAGCGTGGCACGCGAACGGTGGCGCAGGGCGATGACGGCCGCCGCCATCAGGAACGGCAAGGCCAGCAGGATGTCCAGAGCGGGGATCATGCAGGGAATACGAGATTCGCGAGCAGGAGCCCGAGTGTAACAGGCGCACCGCGGCGCTGGCCTGCAATGGTGGTCGGCGCATGCGAGGTCATTCGCGCACGATAGCGCAGCCCAGGTGATGCGCTTGCGAGCGCGCGGCGGCCGCGGGATTGGGCGTGGCGGCGTGCGCTCGCTATGCTTGTGCGATGACCGATGCGCCTGCTACGACCGCCGCTGCCTCCACGACGTTGACGCCCACGGCGCAAGCGCGCGTGGCACTGCTGTTCGGCGGCAGCGGCCAGATCGGCGAGCGCCTGCTGCATGGGTTGCTGGCCGCTGGCTGGCAGGTGCATGCGTTCTCGCGTACGCCGCAGCCGGCGCGCGACGGCCTGCACTGGCATGTGGGCGAACTGAGCCAGCTGCAGGCGCCGCCGGTGCAGGCCGAGGCGATCTTCAGCTGCGGCCCGCTGGATGCGTTCGCCGACTGGTACCGACGCACGCCGCTGCAGGCGCGGCGCGTGGTTGCGTTCGGTTCCACCAGCCTGGAGGTCAAGCGCGATTCGCTGGACGCCGCCGAGCGCGACGTCGCGCGGCGCCTGCGCGAGGCCGAGGCCGCGTTGTTCGCCGCCGCGGCCGACCGCGGCGCCGCGGTCACCGTGCTGCGGCCGACACTCGTTTACGGCGCCGGCCGCGACCGCACGTTGAGCGCGATCGCCACACTGGCGCGGCGCAGCGGCTGGTTCGTGCTGCCGCGCAGCGCGCGCGGCCTGCGCCAGCCGGTGCACGTGCAGGACCTGGCCGACGCGGCGCTGGCGGTGCTGGCGCATCCGGCCACGCATGGCCGCAGCTATGCGCTGGGCGGCGGCGAGGTGCTCAGCTACCGCGAGATGGTGCGGCGCGTGCTGGCCGCATTGCAGCCGCCGGCGCGGTTGCTGTCGTTACCGCACGCCGTGTTCGCGCTGGCCCTGCGCATCGCCCATGCCGGCGGCCGCCTGCGCGGCATGAACCGCGCCGCGCTGCAGCGCATGGGCGAGGACCTGGTGTTCGACCTGGCGCCGGCGCAGCGCGATTTCGGCTACGCGCCGCGTGCCTTCGCGCCGGATGCGGCGATGCTGGGCGAGCCGCGCTGAGGCGCCGCGCCCGGGCTCAGTAGCGCCAGCCCATGCGCCGGTAGAGCTTGGCGATCACCCAGGCCGGCCCGATCAGCAGGTACACCAGATCGGTGAGGAAGCTGGGCTTGTGGCCTTCCAGCTTGTGCCCGACGAACTGCGCGATCCAGGCCGCCACGAACACGCCGATGGCCAGCCACAGCAGGCCATGCAGGCCGAGCCGCGCTTCCAGCAGCCGGCACAGGCAACCGCAGAAGAAGAACGTGGCCAGCATGCCGTAGCCCAGCGGGCGCGACAGCCGGTTGTAGAACATCCACGCCGCGAACATGCCCAGCGCCGCCCACAGCCCACTCTGGAACCAGCTGCCGCCGACCGGGATGCACCACAGCAGCGCCACCACCGACCACAGGATTGCCGGTACCGCCAGCACATGGATGCGCTTGTTGGCGGCATTGCGGTGATCGTCGGAATAGCTGGCGAAATAGCGGTCGATCGGGCGCGCGTAGGCGGTGGTGTCCATCGTCCCTCCCAGGAGTCGGGCCAGGATAGCGCCATCGGCGCGGCGATGCGGAGACAGCGCCGTCGCAGGCGCTTGCCTGGTCCATGCCGATCGGGCCTCACGGAGCCGCCATGCGGCGGCGAAGCGGCGCAGCGCAAAAAATCCCGCCGTCGGCACAATATCGACCGCGCTGTCACGTCTGCAACAGCATGAGCCCATCGAACCCACCGCCCGAGACCGACCGCGCCATCGCCGCGACGGTGCTGCGCGAGCGTTCCCGGCTCGGCAACTTCATCCGCCGCCGCGTGCTCGACCGCGCCGAGGCCGAGGACATCCTGCAGGACGTGCTCTCCGAGTTCGTGCAGGCCTACCGGCTTCCCGCGCCGATCGAGCAGGCCAGCGCCTGGCTGTTCCAGGTCGCGCGCAATCGCATCATCGACCGCTTCCGCAAGCGCCAGGCGCAGCCGCCGGACACGCAGCTCGACGCTGCCGGCGACATTGCCGACGACGACGACACGCTGCGCCTGGATCTGGCGCTGCCGGCGCCTGGCGGCGGGCCGGACGCCGCCTATGCGCGCACGCGCCTGCTGCTGGCCTTGCAGCAGGCGCTGGACGAATTGCCGGAAAACCAGAGCGAGGTGTTCGTGGCCCACGAGTTCGAGGGCCGCAGTTTCAAGCAGATGGCCGCCGACAGCGGCATCGCGATCAACACCTTGTTGGCGCGCAAGCGCTACGCCGTGCTGTACCTGCGCGCGCGCCTGCAAACGGCGTACGACGAACTCGAATTCTGAAGGAGTGAACACGATGGCATTCAAAGCGAGATATCTGGGCAAGGCGGTGTTCGTGCTGGCGGCGTTGGCCGTGCTCGGCGCGGTGGTGATGCTGCTGTGGAACGCGGTCGTGCCGCTCGCATTGAGCGGCGCGCATCCGATCGACTATCCGCATGCGCTGGGATTGCTGGTGCTCAGCCGCATCCTGTTCGGCGGATTCCGCGGCCGCGGTGGCTGGCATCGGCACCGTCACTGGGAGAAATGGCAGGCGATGACGCCGGAAGAACGCGAGCAGTTCAGGCACGCCATGCATCGCCGCCGGCACCGGGGCGAACGCCAATGAAGCCGCTGCACGATGCGATGACGGTGTGCCGGCAGGCGCCGGGCGCGGTGCGGCCGATCGTCGAGCTGACCCGCTGCGAGGGCAAGGGCGATTGTGCCGCGGTGTGCCCGGAGCAGGTGTTCGAGCTGCGGCGTATCGACGCGTCGGACTATCGCAGTCTCGGCGTACTGCACCGATTCAAGCTGCGCGTGCACGGCATGCGCGTGGCCTATACGCCGAACGCCGACGCCTGTCGTGGTTGCGGCCTGTGCGTGGCCGCCTGCCCGGAGCATGCGATCACGCTGCGCCGCGGAGCGCCGCCATGAGCGCCACGCCCGCGGCCTCCCCGCCGGGTTTCAGCGGCTACCAGAAGGCGGTGGCGGGCATGCTGGCGTTCCTGCAGTTCGCCGTCATTCTCGACTTCATGCTGATGTCGCCGCTGGGCGCGACGATCATGCCGGCGCTGCGTATCGGCCCGGCCCAGTTCGGGCTGGTGGTCTCGGCGTATGCGTTCAGCGCCGCCATTTCCGGACTGCTGACCGCCGGCTTCGCCGACCGCTTCGATCGCAAGCGGATGCTGTTGTTCTTCTACGCGGGCTTCGTCGCCGGCACCGCATGGTGCGGCCTGGCGCAGAGCTTCCATAGCCTGTTGCTGGCGCGCATCGTCACCGGCCTGTTCGGTGGCGTGATCGGCTCGGTGGTACTGGCCATCGCCGCCGACCTGTTCCCCGCGCAGCAGCGCGGCCGGGTGATGGGCCTGATCCAGACCGCGTTCGCGGCCAGCCAGGTGCTGGGCATCCCCATCGGCCTGGCGCTGTCCAACCGCTGGGACTGGCATGCGCCGTTCCTGGCGATGGCCGGCCTGGGCCTGCTCGCCGGCCTGGTCGTGGCCTGGCGGCTGCAGCCGGTCAGCGCGCACCTGCAGGCGCCGCGCGAACACGGCGCATGGCGGCACCTGCTGCACACCCTGGCCGTGCCGCGGCATCTGCCGGCGTTCGCGGCGACCGCGCTGTTGAGCATCGGCGGCTTCATGCTGATGCCGTTCGGCAGCGCCTTCATCGTCGGCAACCTCGGCATCGACCTGCACAGCCTGCCCACCATCTACCTGATCACCGGGCTGTGCGCGATCGTGTTCGGCCCGCTGATCGGGCGCGCGACCGACCGCCTCGGCATCCTGCGCGTGTTCACCGTCGGCACGCTCGCCTCGATCGTCATGGTGCTGATCTACACCCACCTGGTGCGGGCGTCGCTGGCGTGGCTGATCGTGGTCAACGTGCTGCTGTTCGCGGCGATCTTCTCGCGCATGATTCCGTTCCAGGCGCTGGCCGCCTCGGTACCGTCGGTGGCGCAGCGCGGCGCCTTCAACGCCATCGCCGCGTCCGTGCAGCAGCTGTCCGGCGGCCTGGCCTCGCTGATCGCCGGGCAGATCGTCAGCGTCGGCGCCGACGGCAGGCTGCAGCATTTCGACAGGGTCGGCTATGTTGTGGTCGCCGTCTCGCTGGTGGCCTGGGTCCTGCTGCGTGACCTGCAACGCCGAATGCAGCGCGAGGCACAACTCCAGGTCGCCGCGCCAGGCTGAATCGCAGCTCGGCGCCCGCAGCGTTCATCATGCCGCGCTGCGCACTGCCGGCGGCGTGCCGTTGCGCGCCACCGCCGGCAGGGACGGCGTCAGCGCCCGCCTTGGACAATGCGTTGCTGCGCTTCCTGCACGTTTTGCTGATGTGCCGCCTGGCTGGCCAGCAGCTGCGCATTGGTCTGTTCCAGTGGCGGCGCAGGTTGTTGCAGGTCTACGACCGCGCGGAAGCCGGGCGTGGTGCCGAGCACGTAGGCCTTGTCGTCCTGCACGGTGATGCTGCGTAGCTTTTCGGCGCTGTCGATCCCGTTCTGTTGGGCCTGCAGTGCGACGTTGGCGGCGACCTCGGGCGTGGTGCCTTCAGGCATGCGCTCGCGCACGGCCTTGACCAGCGCATTCTCGGACGCATCGCCGGGTCCCCGGTTCTGCGCCGCATGCGTCTGCTCCTGTTGAGCGCGAAGTTGCTCGCGCAGGCTGCCCAGCGTCTGCTCCCCGGCCTTGCCATCGACCTGAAGTCCGTGCGCCTGCTGATAGGCGCGCACCGCATCACGGGTGTTGTCGCCGAAGTTGCCGTCTTCGGCCAGTGGCCGTCCACGCGCATCGTGCACGCCTAGTCGGTTGAGATTCCGTTGCAACGCTTCAATCTCAATGCCGCGTTCGCCATGCTTTAGAACGCCATCGGCCAAGGCGGCGTTCGCGGAAGTGCGTGCTGTCAAGGCCGCAGTGACCTGCGCATGTGCCGGCGCCGCTTCCGGATTGCCGTGCAATGGCGCGCGCACCTGGAACTCAGGTTTTGGAGTGAGTGCACCGACTATACGAGTGCCGCCTCCGTCCCAATAGCCGCCGGGCCGGATCGTCACTTCGGCAGGGCCGGTGCTGCCCTGCGAACCAATGAACTGGATATTGCCCTGCGCATCATAGCCTTTGAAGATGCCGACGTGCTGTCCTTGCGCAGACGAAAACATCAGGATGTCGCCTTGGTGCAGCGGGCCATTGGGCCTGCGCGCTTCTGCGGCCGAAGTCACGTCGAAGTGTTCACGCGCATATCCTGTGACCTGCGAGCCGTTGAACAGTTTTGCCGTGGTGAAGCCTGCGGCATTGTCGCCTGGCACGTCGTAGCCGGCATTCTTGAGTCCGCGCCATACGAAAGCGGAACAATCTACGCCCAGACGACCATCGCCATCGGCATCGCGTTCCAGCCGGCTGCTGTCGCGGCCGGGGCGCGGATGGTCGGGCCGACCATATTCGTATTGTCGGCCCTCGCGGAAGAAGTGTTGATGAGCTTCGTTGTAAACGGCCGCGCCAGGTGCGTTCGCCTGTGCGGGCGAAGCGTGTGGCTGAGCTGAAGCGGATGGCGTGACAGTATGCGCCGGCGCCGGCGCATGAGACGGGGTCTGTACTACTGTGTCACCCTCGCGCCAGCCTTCGAAACGGCGGATGCCATCGGCAAGCACTTCGCGCTCGCGTTCGCTCATCTGCGACACGGTCTTATTGCGAAGATCTACGCCCTGGCGATCGCCTTCGGCAAAAATCGAAGCAGCCTGTTCGCGATGATGGGTCTGGCCGCTGTAGTCGGCCTTGGAATAGCTCGGCAGCATCTGTTCGACGGTATCGTTGCCGAAGCGGCGCTCCAATAGCTGTATCTTGGCCGCGCGTCCGGCTTCGTAGTTTTCGAAGACTGCATTACCCCATTGATCCAGGCCGACAACGCCACGATAGCGGTCCTGCGCCGATTGCAAAGCCTCCTCGCGCGTACGTGGGTTGTGCACCGTCGTGTCGGCGCTGCCGGCGAATTCGAACTTGAGGTTGCCGGGATTGTTGTTTCTCCAGGAGACGGTGCCCCCGGAACGAGTGACGACGCTGCCATCGTCCATTTCCAGCGTGCGCGTGGTGCCGACGCTGCTGATCACGCGAGTGATTTTTGGATCCGACATGTGCTTGCTCCTTTAGAACTTGCCAGATAAATCCAGTATTTCGTGCGCGAAAGCTACATTCCGTTGGAAAAGACATCGAGTGCGCTTGCGTTTACCCAGCCCTGTGCGCAGTCGCCCGCATAAGTGCCCGAAGCGGCGATGCGGCAGGCTCCGCCGTTGCCTAGCGCGGTGCGCTGAATGGGCCGATCACCGTACTGGTTGCACAAGGCGTTGCCCTTGCACTTGGCAACGCTGCTGGCTGGTACGGCAATGACGTAATAGTAGTGTGGATTCTGTCCAGCACGGGCAATGCCCTGGATGCACACCAACTGTCCCTGTTCAAACCTGGCACGAGGCTGCACATCGCTGCCGGTGGTCGGCACATTGTTGAGCACATCCACACCTTTGGCCTCCGCCACGCCGGCGAAGAAGCCATCGCCGCCGCAATCCGGAGACAACTCGACGTCGTAGAAGTCGCCGGCATCGAGATTTCCTGCGGTGCAGCCACGCGCAGCCTTCGCATCCGTGCAGCGTACGCCGCTTTCCTGAATCAGGGTCTGCAATGTGTCGCCCGGTTTCGCGGCGGAAACGGGTGTTGGAGTCGTTGCCGTTGCCGTTGCAGCAGTGGCGGTATGTTCGCCTGCAGTGCATGCGCCCAGCACGAGCAGCAGTACAGACATGGACATGCTGCGAAGGAAAGGAACGTTAACGAGGGTGGATTGCGTCATTGCTGTCTCTGGTGTCGGTGGAGAGCAAGTGCGCTGGCCGCAGAGGTGCTGGCGGCGGTCGGCGCCAACGTGCATCGGTGAGTGCAATGTGGGCACGGGGCTGTCTTGAAAAACAGCCCCGCATCCGATTTGCGCTAGGTTGTTACATCGCGTCAGTCGATCGAAATCCCCGCCAGCCGCTGCAGGGCTTCGGCGTACTTGGCGCGGGTGCGGTCAATCACCTCCTGCGGCAGGCGCGGGCCGGGCGCGGTCTTGCCCCAGTCCAGCGTCTCCAGGTAGTCGCGCACGAACTGCTTGTCGTAGCTCGGCGGGCTGGTGCCCACTGCGTACTCGTCGGCCGGCCAGTAGCGCGAGGAGTCCGGGGTCAGCATCTCGTCCATGATGTACAGGCGGCCGTCGGCGTCGGTGCCGAACTCGAACTTGGTGTCGGCCAGCAGGATGCCGCGCTCGGCGGCGAAGTCGGCGGCGAAACGGTAGATGCGCAACGTGGCGTCGCGCACGCGCTCGGCCAGCTCGGCGCCGACGGTCTTGACCATCGCGTCGAAGTCGATGTTCTCGTCGTGGTCGCCGACCGCGGCCTTGGTGGATGGGGTGAAGATCGGTTCGGCCAGTTTCTCGGCCTGGCGCAGGCCGTCGGGCAATTCGATGCCGCTGACCTTGCCGGTGCGCTGGTAGTCCTTCCAGCCGCTGCCGATCAGGTAGCCGCGGGCGATCGCTTCCACCGGCACCGGCTTGAGCTTCTTGGTCACCACCGCCCGCCGCGCGTACAGCGCCGCGTCCACGCCGGCCGGCAGCACGCTGGCCACGTCGATGCCGGTGAGGTGGTTGGGCATCAGGTGTTCGGTCTTCTTGAACCAGAAGTTGGAGACCTGGCACAGCATTTCGCCCTTGCCGGGAATCGGGTCGGGCAGCACCACGTCGAAGGCGGACAGGCGGTCGGTGGCGACCATCAACAGGTAGTCCCCGGGCGGGGCGTCGGCGGGCAGGCGGTCGCGGGGGAGATCGAATACGTCGCGGACCTTGCCCCGGTGACGCAACGGCAGGCCGGGCAGATCGGATTGCAACAGCGTGGTGGACACAGGCACTCCTACGGACTTCGCAATGGCGGCTGTCCCGGGACCCGGCGGGCCCGCGGCTCGACAGCGGGCCGCGTAGTGTACGGCCGGAAAGCCCCGCTGTGCCGTAAAATGCGAGGCCTTGTCCGCCGAGCCCGCCTTCGCCCATGCCCTGGTACGGAAAACTGCTCGGCGCGATCGCCGGGGCGCTGCTATTGCGGCCCAATCCGGTGTTCGGCGCGGTGCTGGGGCTGCTGGTCGGGCACGCCTTCGATGCCGACTGGTTCAAGCTCGGCCAGCGCGAGGACCCCTACCGCGAGCTGGGCGTGAGCCGCGACGCCACCGACGCCGAGATCGAGCTGGCCTACCGCCGGCTGATGTCCCAGTACCACCCCGACAAGGTCGCCGGCGCCAGCCCGGAGCTGCGGGCGCGGGCCGAGAAGAAGGCCAGCCAGCTCAACACCGCCTACGACCGTATCCGCACCCTGCGCAAGCGCTGAGACCTTCGCCATGTCCGACTGCATCATCTCCCCGTCCATCCTCTCCGCCGACTTCGCTCGCCTGGGCGAGGAAGTGGACAACGTCCTCCAGGCCGGCGCCGACTGGATCCATTTCGACGTGATGGACAACCATTACGTGCCGAACCTGACCATCGGCCCGATGGTCTGCCAGGCGCTGCGCAAGCACGGCGTCACCGCGCCGATCGACGTGCACCTGATGGTCGAGCCGGTGGACCGGCTGATCCCGGACTTCGCCGAGGCCGGCGCGAGCCTCATCAGCTTCCACCCCGAGGCCAGCCGCCACGTGCACCGCAGCATCCAGCTGATCAAGTCGCACGGCTGCAAGGCCGGGCTGGTGCTGAACCCGGCCACCCCGGTGGACATCCTCGACTGGGTGCTGGACGACCTGGACCTGGTCCTGGTGATGTCGGTCAACCCGGGCTTCGGCGGCCAGGCCTTCATCCCCTCGGCGCTGGACAAGCTGCGCGCGATCCGCGCCAGGATCGACGCCAGCGGCAAGCCGATCCGGCTGGAGATCGATGGCGGGGTCAAGCCGGACAACATCGCCGCGATCGCCGCCGCCGGCGCCGACACCTTCGTTGCCGGCTCGGCCATCTTCAATGCGCCCGACTACGCCGCGGTGATCGCGCAGATGCGCGCCGCGGTGGCGGCGCGCTGAGATGCCCGCCCTGCACATCCGCCCGGCCACCGCCGACGACGCCGCGCTGATCCTGCGCCTGATCCGCGACCTGGCCCGCTACGAGCGCGCCGAGGACGCGGTGCAGACCGACGAGGCCGGCCTGCGCGCCAGCCTGTTCGGCCCCGGCGCCACCGCCCATGCGCTGATCTGCGAGGCCGACGCGCAGCCGATCGGCTACGCGGTGTACTTCTACAACTACTCGACCTGGCTCGGCCGCAACGGCCTGTACCTGGAAGACCTGTACGTGGCCCCGGACCACCGCGGCAGCGGCGCCGGCAAGGCCTTGCTGCGGCACCTGGCGCGGCACGCGGTGGACGCCGGCTGCGGCCGTTTCGAATGGTCGGTGCTGGACTGGAACCAGCCGGCGATCGACTTCTACGAAGCCGCCGGCGCGCAGGCGCAGGACGAATGGACCGTGTACCGCCTGCAGGGCGAGGCGCTGGCCAGGTTCGCGGCCGGCTGAGCGGCACGCAAAAGAAAGAACCGCACTGTCGCCAGTGCGGCCCCTGGGAGAAATCGGAGGCTGATCCTGCCTCCATCCGTCGTCCTTGCTATGGCCTTCCATGTTCCGGGCGATCGGTGACGCAGGTATGACAATGCGGCCGATTTCGCGCTGCTTGTCGGGCCTGCGCCGATGCCGGCCAGGGCAGGTCTCCCGGTGCCGATAGCCCGCCGCAGCGCCTGCCGAGCGCAGGCCCATGGCCACCGTGCCGGCACGCCACGCATTCACGATGCCCGCATCCGCCGCCGGCTAGGCTGCAGGCCTGATCTAGGGAAGGTCCGCATGGCAGCACCGCACTGGCGTCTGATCCTCAATGGCAAGTCGGCGGGCGACGAGCCGCTGCGCGATGCCGTGTCCGCGCTGCGCGAGCGCGGCATCCAGCTGCAGGTGCGGGTGACCTGGGAGGAGGGCGACGCCGAACGCTACGTGGCCGAAGCGGTGGCCGACGGCGCCGACTGCATCGTCGCCGCCGGCGGCGACGGCACCTTGAGCGAAGTGGCCAGCGCGCTCGCGCACCATGACGCCGATGCCGGCGCGCTGCCGGCGCTGGGCCTGGTGCCGTTGGGCACGGCCAACGATTTCGCCACTGCCGCCGGCATTCCCGCCACCCCGCTGGAGGCGCTGGAGCTGGTCGCGCAGGCCCCGGCCGTGGCCATCGACCTGCTGCGCATCGAGGCCGAGCATGGGCCGCACTGGTGCGCCAACGTCGCCAGCGGCGGCTTCGGCACCCAGGTCACGGTGGAAACCGACGAGGGCCTGAAGAAGATGCTCGGCGGCCTGGCCTACCTGATCACCGGGATGGGCAAGCTGGGCCGGATCGATCCGATCCAGGCACGCTTCGAGGGGCCGGAGTTCGCCTGGGAGGGCGAATTCATCGCGCTCGGCCTGGGCAACGGACGCCAGGCCGGCGGCGGCCAGGTGCTGTGCCCGGACGCGCTGCTCGACGATGGCCTGCTCGACCTGACCATCGTCCCGGAAATGAGCGGCGAAGTCGCCGCGACCCTGGGCACGCTGGTCACCTCCGGCAAGCAGGCCGCGCTGGAGCGGGTCGCGGTGCGCGCGCAACTGCCGTGGGTGCGCATCGACGCGGCCATGCCGCTGACCTTGAACCTGGACGGCGAACCGGAGACCTCGCGGCACTTCCGCATCGATTGCGTCGGCGCCCGCCTGCGCATGCACCTGCCGTCCGATTCGGCCTTGCGGCGCGGCCGGGCGGGGTAGCGGCGCGCCGCTGGTCGCTTGCCGGAGGGCGGGTCGCGTCGCGACTGAGTCGCTCCCACAAGGGCCTCGCGGCCTGCTTGCTGGGTGCACTGTGGGAGGGACTTCAGTCCCGACTGCATCCGGCCCGGGCAATCCTGTCGCTTTCCAGTCTGCGCGACAGCCCCTGCCGCGCAGCGCCGATGGTCCCGTCTGCAACCGTTGCCAGTCGCCGCAGTTGCGGTAAAGTAGCCGCCGTGTCCAGCCTGACGACCCAGCGTTCCTTCACTTCCGCTCGCCGTGCGTGGCGATGGTGGCCTGTAGCCGTCGTCCGCCCCGCCACCGAGTACCGGAAGGAAAGTCGTCTTGATCACCCGCGAGCTGTTCCAGCGCTACGCCGCTGAAGGCCACACCCGCATCCCCGTCGTCCGCGAAGTGCTGTCCGACCTGGACACGCCGCTGTCGGTCTACCTCAAGCTCGCCGACGCCCCGCATACCTATCTGTTCGAATCGGTCGAAGGCGGCGAACGCTTCGGCCGCTACTCGATCATCGGCCTGCCGGTACGCCGCGTGTACACCTTCAGCGGACATACGCTGGAAGTGCGCGATCACGGCGAGCTGATCGAGCGCCGCGAGGTCGCCGATCCATTCGCCGAGGTCGAGGCGCTGCGCTCGGCGCATTCGGTGCCCAAGCTCGACGGCGTGCCGGGCTTCACCGGCGGTCTGGTCGGCTGGTTCGGCTTCGAATGCATCGGCTACATCGAGCCGCGCCTGGCCAGCGGCGACAAGCGCAACGAGCTCGACACGCCCGACATCCTGCTGATGCTGTCCGAAGAGGTCGCGGTCTTCGACAACCTCAAGGGCCGCCTGTACCTGATCGTGCACGCCGATCCGCGCGACGCCGACGCCTGGGAACAGGCGCAGGCGCGGCTGGACGCGCTGACCGCCACGCTGCGCCAGCCCGGCGCCGGCTATCCGGTGCCGCTGGCGCGCGACGTGCTCGACGAAAGCGACTTCGTTTCCGGCTTCACCCGCGAAGGCTTCATCGCCGCAGTGGAAAAATCCAAGGAATACATCCGCGCCGGCGACATCTTCCAGGTGGTGCTGAGCCAGCGCCTGAGCGTGCCGTTCAGCGCCCGCCCGGTGGACGTGTACCGCGCGCTGCGCGCGTTGAACCCGTCGCCGTACATGTATTTCCTCGACGTCGGCGACACCCAGGTGGTGGGCTCCTCGCCGGAAATCCTGGTGCGGCTGGAAGCCGGCCAGGTCACCGTGCGCCCGATCGCCGGCACCCGCCCGCGCGGCAAGACGGTGGAAGAAGACCAGGCGCTGGAAGCGGAACTGCTGGCCGATCCGAAGGAGCGCGCCGAGCACCTGATGCTGATCGACCTGGGCCGCAACGACGCCGGCCGCGTGTCGCAGGCTGGCACCGTGGCGGTCGGCGAGCGCTTCGTGATCGAGCGCTACAGCCATGTCATGCACATCGTCAGCGAAGTCACCGGCACCTTGCTGCCCGGGCTCAGCTACGCCGACGTGCTGCGCGCCACGTTCCCGGCCGGCACCGTCAGCGGTGCGCCGAAGATCCGCGCGCTGGAAGTGATCCGCGAACTGGAGCCGATCAAGCGCAACGTCTACGCCGGCAGCATCGGTTACCTCGGCTGGCACGGCGACGCCGATACCGCCATCGCGATCCGCACCGCGGTGATCAAGCACGGCCGCCTGCACGTGCAGGCCGGCGCCGGCATCGTCTACGACTCCGATCCGCAGACCGAATGGGACGAGACGATGAACAAGGGCCGCGCGCTGTTCCGCGCGGTGGCCGAGGCGGCGAAGGGGTTGTGAGCGTGTCCGCAGCGACCGCGCGGATCAGCTTCCGCAACGATTACAGCGAAGGCGCGCATCCGCGCCTGCTCGCCGCGTTGGCCGCGGCCAGCGGCGAGCAGAACGATGGCTACGGCCTGGACCGGCACAGCGCGCGCGCCGCGCAGCTGATCCGCCGCGAATGCGCCTGCGAGCAGGCCGACGTGCACCTGCTGGTCGGCGGCACGCAGACCAACCTGGTCGCGATCGGTGCGTTCCTGCGTCCGCACCAGGCGGTGATCGCCGCCTGGTGCGGGCATGTCGCCACCCACGAGACCGGCGCGATCGAGGCCACCGGGCACAAGGTGCTGACCATGGACGCGGCCGATGGCCGGCTCAGCCCCGAGCGGATCGCACCGCTGCTGGCCGAGCACGGCAACGAGCACATGGTGCAGCCGCGGCTGCTGTACGTGTCCAACACCACCGAGGTCGGCACGCTCTATCGCAAGCGCGAACTGCAGGCCTTGCGCGCGTTCTGCGATGCGCACGGGCTGTGGCTGTTCCTGGACGGCGCACGCATCGGCAGCGCGCTGACCGCCGAGGGCAACGACCTGCGCCTGGCCGATGTCGCCGCCCTGACCGACGCGTTCTACATCGGCGGCACCAAGAACGGCGCGCTGCTCGGCGAAGCGCTGGTGATCGTCAATCCCGCGCTGCAGGCCGACTTCCGCTACCTGCTCAAGCAGCGCGGCGCGCTGCTGGCCAAGGGCATGGTGCTGGGCGCGCAGTTCGCCGCGCTGTTCGAGGACGGCCTGTTCTACGAGCTGGCCGCGCACGCCAACCGCATGGCCGCGCGCCTGCGCGCGGGCCTGGCCGCGGCCGGTGCGCAGTTCGCCTCGGACTCGCCGACCAACCAATTGTTCGTGACGCTGCCGGTCGATGCTGTCGAGACGCTGGCGCAGCGCTACGACTTCGAGCGGTGGCAGGTGCTGGCCGACGGCCGCAGCGTGATCCGCTTCGTGACCTCGTGGGCCACGCAGGCCGATGCGGTCGATGCGCTGATCGAGGATTTCGCTGCATCGACCCATGCCGGCACGCAGCGCGCGGCCGGCTGACATTCACCAAGGAGAGGAAGGATGAAGACGAACACGATCGGTTGCTGGGCCATCGCCGCGCTGCTGGCATTGCCGGCGTTCGCCAGCGCGCAGGTCAACAGCCTGCCGTCGCAGCCGCATCTGCTGGTCAAGGGCGAGGCGCAGCGCGAGGTGGTGCCGGATCGCTTCGGGGTCAAGATCACGCTCAGTGCAGTGGATGCCGACCCGGATGCGGCGCGCAAGCGCGCGCAGGCCAATGCGGCGAACGTGCTGGCCGCGTTCGAGCAGCAGCATGCGCTCGCTGGCAGCGTGCAGGCGACGACGTTGTCGATCGAGCCAGAGCAGCGCTACGAAGACGACAAGCAAGTCTTCAGCGGGACCCGCGTGCAGCGGACCTTGTCCGCTGATTTCGGCACGCTGGATGATGTGCGTGGCCTACTCGGCAAACTCAGGACCAGCGAAGAACTGCAGGTGTCGGGTATCGCACCGCACTACAGCGACGAAACCGCGCTCCGTGCCGAACTCAAGCGCCAGGCCGCCGAACAGACCCGTACGTCGGCGCAGGCCCTGGCAAACACCTATGGCGTGCGCCTGGGCGGCCTTTACACCATTTCGGAAGTGGCACCGGACTTTGCTTATGGCATCCAGGCTGGTCATTGGCCATCGGAGTCGCGTCGCCAAGGGTTAGTCAGCGGGAACTACAGGCCTACGCCACTGCCGATGCCGATGCCGGCGCCCGCGGCCGAATCCCTCGAAGCCGGCAGCCTCACCCTTTCCGAAAACGTCTATGCGGTCTTCCTGATCGCGCAATGAGTCCTTCGCCATGCTGCTGATGCTCGACAACTACGACAGCTTCACCTACAACCTCGTGCAGTACCTGCAGGCGCTCGGCGCCGAGGTCAAGGTGGTGCGCAACGACGCGCTCAGCGTGGACGAGATCGAGCGGCTGGCACCGGAACGCATCGTCATCTCGCCCGGCCCATGCACGCCGAACGAGGCCGGCGTGTCGCTGCAGCTGATCGAGCGGCTCGGTCAGCGCACGCCGATCCTGGGCGTGTGCCTGGGCCATCAGAGCATCGGCCAGGCCTACGGTGGCGAGGTGGTGCGTGCCGGCACGATCATGCACGGCAAGACCTCGCGCATCCGCCATGCAGGCCGCGGCGTGTTCGCGGGCCTGCCGGACCGCTACGAGGCCACCCGCTACCACTCGCTGGTGGTGGAGAAGACCACGCTGCCGGACTGCCTGGAAGTGACCGCCTGGACCGAAAACGAAGACGGCACGATGGAAGAGATCATGGGCCTGCGCCACCGCCAGTTTCCGGTCGAGGGCGTGCAGTTCCATCCCGAGTCCATCCTCACCGAGCACGGCCACGCCCTGCTGAAGAACTTCCTGGAGCGCTGAGCCGCCACGCCGGCGCCGCGTCATTCTCCGTCACCGCCGGACCCTGCCGATGCACGATCGCACCGACGCCTTCCACTTCTACGAACCGGCCAGCGGACACGGCTTGCCGCACGATCCGTTCAACGCGATCGTCGGGCCGCGGCCGATCGGCTGGATCGGTTCGCGCGGCGCCGACGGTGTCGCCAACCTCGCGCCGTACAGCTTCTTCAATGCGTTCAACTACGTGCCGCCGATCGTCGGCTTCGCCAGCATCGGCTGGAAGGACAGCGTGCGTAACATCGAGGCCAGCGGCGAGTTCACCTGGAACCTGGCCACGCGGCCGCTGGCCGAGGCGATGAACGCCAGTTCCGCCGCGGTCGCGCCGGAGATCGACGAGTTCGCCCTGGCCGGGCTGGCGGCCGCGCCCTCGCGGCTGATCGCGGCACCGCGGGTGGCCGCCAGCCCGGTGAGCTTCGAATGCCGGCTCAGCCAGCTGCTGCCGCTGCAAAGCGCGCGCGGCGAGCCGATCCAGACCTGGCTGGTGCTGGGCGAGGTGGTCGGTGTGCACATCGCGCACAGCGCGTTGCACGAGGGAATCTACGACCCGGCCGCGGTCGCCACGCTGCTGCGCGCCGGCGGCCCGGCCGATTATTTCGAAGTGCTGGCGCAAGGGCGCCTGCGCATGACGCGGCCGGCGCCTTCGCGCTGATCTCCTCCGCGCGCCGCCTTCCTCCCTTCCGCATTCGAACAGATCGCTCGCCATGACCATTACCCCCCAGCAAGCCCTGCAACGCACCATCGAGCACCGCGAGATCTTCCACGACGAGATGGTCGGGCTGATGCGGCAGATCATGCGCGGCGAAGTGTCGCCGATGATGACTGCGGCGATCCTCACCGGGCTGCGGGTGAAGAAGGAGACGATCGGCGAGATCGCCGGCGCGGCGGCGGTGATGCGCGAGTTCTCGCGCACCGTGGAGGTCGCCGACCGCACCCACATGGTCGATATCGTCGGCACCGGCGGCGACGGATCGCACACCTTCAACATCTCCACCTGCGCGATGTTCGTGGCCGCCGCGGCCGGCGCCAAGGTGGCCAAGCACGGCAACCGCAGCGTCTCCTCCAAGTCCGGCAGCGCCGATGCGCTGGAAGCGCTGGGCGCGGCGATCGAACTGCAGCCCGAGCAGGTGGCGCAGGCGCTGGCCGCCACCGGCATCGGCTTCATGTACGCGCCGGTGCACCACCCGGCGATGAAGGTGGTGGCGCCGGTGCGGCGCGAGATGGGCGTGCGCACCATCTTCAACATCCTCGGCCCGCTGACCAATCCGGCCGGCTCGCCGAACATCCTGATGGGCGTGTTCCATCCCGACCTGGTCGGCATCCAGGCACGCGTGCTGCATGAGCTGGGCGCCGAGCGCGCGCTGGTGGTGTGGGGCCGCGACGGCATGGACGAACTGTCGCTCGGCGCCGGCACCATGGTTGGCGAGCTGCGCGACGGCGAAGTGCGCGAGTACGAGGTGCATCCGGAGGATTTCGGCATCGCCATGTCGGCCAGCCGCAACCTCAAGGTCGCCGACGCCGCCGAGTCGATGGCGATGCTGCGCGGCGTGCTCGACAACGTGCCCGGTCCGGCGCTGGACATCGTCGCCTTCAACGCCGGCGCGGCGCTGTACGTGGCCGGCGTGGCGGCCGATATCGGCGCCGGCATCGGCCTGGCGCGCGCGGCGATCGCCGACGGCCGCGCCCGCGCCAGGCTGGATGCGTATGTGGCGTGCACGCGGCGCCTGGTGGATCTGCAGGATGTGGCGCCCGCTGCCGGCTGAACGCGACGGATCGACAGGACGTCGGCGATCCCGCGTCGCCGCCGCGTCCTTCCATGCCGCTGGCAATTCCAAGGTGCCGCCGCATGACCCCGGCCTTCACCGTCTTGACCGATAATGCCTGTCCCCCAGGATCCAAACCCTATGAGCAGCGACATCCTCCGCACCATTCTCGCCCGCAAGGCCGAAGAGATCGCCGCGCGCAGCGCGCGTGTGCCGCTGTTCGAGCTGATGGCGCGCGCCGAGACGGCGCCGCCGGTGCGCGGGTTCGCGCGTGCGCTGCAGGCCGCGATCGCCGCCGGCGAGCCGGCGGTGATCGCCGAGGTCAAGAAGGCCAGCCCGTCCAAGGGCGTGATCCGCGCCGACTTCCAGCCGGCCGACATCGCGGTCAGCTACGAATTCGGCGGCGCCGCCTGCCTGTCGGTGCTGACCGACGAGGACTTCTTCCAGGGTCACGACCGCTACCTGCAGCAGGCGCGCGAGGCGTGCACGCTGCCGGTGCTGCGCAAGGACTTCATCATCGATCCGTATCAGGTGGTCGAGGCGCGCGTGCTCGGCGCCGACTGCATCCTGCTGATCGTCGCCGCGCTGGACGACCTGCAGCTGGCCGAACTGTCGGCGCTGGCGCTGCAGCTGGGCATGGACGTGCTGGTCGAAGTGCACGACATCGACGAGCTGGAACGCGCGATCCAGGTGCCGGTGCCGCTGATCGGCATCAACAACCGCAACCTGCGCACCTTCGAGGTGTCGCTGCAGACCACGCTGACGATGAAGGACGCGGTGCCGCGCGATCGCCTGCTGGTTACCGAGAGCGGCATCCTCGGCCCGGCCGACGTGGCGACGATGCGCGCGGCCGGCGTGCACGCGTTCCTGGTCGGCGAAGCGTTCATGCGCGCCGAGGAACCCGGCGAGGCGCTGCGCCAGCTGTTCTTCGAACCATGAGCGAGGCCTATCCCGCGCCACGCGCCGATGCGCCGCTGGTGGTGTTCGATTTCGACCACACCCTGTACGACGGCGACTCGGGCAGCCACCTGTTCGCCTGGCTGATCCGGCGCAATCCGCTGCGCCTGGCCGCCGCGCTGCTGGCCACACCGCTGCTGGGGCCGCTGGTGGCGTGGCTGCCGACCCGGCGCACCGGCATTTCCGGCTACGTGTGGATCGCCAGCTTCGGCCTGCACCGCGCCCGCGAGTTCAACCGGGTGATCGACCAGTACGTGCTGCAGCACGAAGCGCGGATCCGCCAGCGCCTGCTGCCGCACGCCTTGGAGGTGTTCGCCCGGCATCGCGCCGCCGGCGACCGGGTGGTGGTCGCCACCGGCGCGCCGCCGGAACTGGCGCGCGCCATCCTCGGCTTCGTCGCGCACCAGGACGTGCCGGTGGTCGGCAGCCTGATCGGCCCGCGGCTGGGCGCGGTCACCGCCACCCGCCACTGCCACAACGAAGAGAAGATGCGCATGCTGCGCGAGTTGGGCTACGGCGAGATCGCCACCGCCTACTCCGACAGCACCGCCGACCTGCCGCTGCTGCGCGCCGCCGCGGTGCCGGTGGTGGTCAATCCCAAGGCCGCGGCCGTGGCCCGCTTCCGCCGCGAACTGCCCTCCGGCACGCCGATCCTGAACTGGGGTTGCCGCGACCGCGCCGGCGACTAGCGCGTTTCTGGCGTATCGCCGCTGGCGCAGTCACTGACCGCGCTTGGAATACGCGCTGTCGCTGGACACCAGCGCCCGGTGCAGCGGTTCGATCCAACGCCCCTGGTCGATGTCGTAGGTGCCGAAGCTGCCCTCGAATTGCCAGTACGCCCAGGCGAAATGGCGTTTCTCGGCGGCGTTGACCACGGCCGTGGTCCAGGCCAGACGATCGGCGGCCGGTGCCTTCTCGTAGGTTCCGAATTCGCCCAAGAGGATCTGGCGGCGATGGGCCGTTGCCCACTGTGCGACCGCATCGAACTCGCGATAGAGCTTTGCTCGGTCGGCCTGGCTGCCCCAGGAAACGCCGGTGCGGTCCTTGATGTCGGCGCGCACCCACGGCGCGCCTTGATGGGTGAAGCCGAACGGGTTGTAGTAGTGGACGGTGACCAGGAGGTTGGGATCGTCATCGGGCAGGCGCAGATCGCCAAGCGCGGTGAAGGAATTGCCGTTGGCCGGGCCGATCACCACCGTGCGCGTCGGATTGTCGCGGCGGACGATGCGCAGCGCGTCGCCCAGCAGGGCGTTCCATTTGGCGCTGGTCAGTTCGCCATTGGGCTCGTTCAACAGTTCGAACAGCACCGATTGCGGGGCATTGCGGTAGCGCTCGGCGATCTGGCTCCAGAACGCCAGCAGCTTGACCCGGCAGTCCGCCGCGTCGCGGGCGCAGGGATGGAAGTCGTGTTCGTCGAGGATCACGTTCAGCCCGGCATCGGTGGCCTGTTTCACCACGGTGTCGAGGGTGCTCAGCCAGGTCGGATCGAGCCGATTCGCGCCGTCCATGTGCGCGAACGCCTGCAGATTGACCCGCACGGTCCGAAAGCCGCCGTCGTGGATCGCCCGGTACAACGGAGGGCGGAAACGCGCCTTCGCCGGGTCGGTCCACAACGGGTCGTAGCCGAGCACATTGACCCCGCGGCCCAGCCGGGCGAAGGCGTCGGCATGTGCCGGCGGCATCGGCAGCGCCAGGTACGCAACGGCAGCCATGATGAGGATTCTGATGATGCGGTTCATCGCGTTCTCGCCAGCCAGGGACTCGAAGCTGCTCCGACGTCGATCGCGACAGCCCGTTCGGACGGCTGCGCCCAAACTGCGCATTGGCGATATCGACGCTGCCGATCATCGCGCGCATGGGCGCGCACAATGGGAACCTCGAATAAACACGACTGCAGCGCGCAGGTTGCGCACGGACGTGGGACGTTCCGCGAAGCCGTTCGCCTCAACGCCGGCGTGTCTCCATTGCGTTGGAAATGCGCCGAGCGCTACGCCAGCCAGCGAGCCAGCGTGCTGCCGATCTGGTACAGACTGATCCCGAGCACCAGCACGCCCACCGCCACCAACACCCAACGTTCGCGCACCCGCTTGACCAGCAGCGCCGCCAGCGGCGCGGCCAGCATGCCGCCGACCAGCAGCCCGAGCACGATCTCCAGGTGCTGCACGCCCATGGTCAGCAGGAAGGTCAGCGAAATCGACAGCGTCACCAGGAATTCGGCGGCATTGACCGTGCCGATCGTGGTACGCGCCTGGCCGCCGCGCGCCAGCAGGGTCGAGGTCGCCACCGGGCCCCAGCCACCGCCGCCGCTGGCGTCGAGCAGGCCGGCGACGAAGCCCAGCAGCGGCACCCGCCGCACCTGTTGCCGCGGCAGCGCGCGGCCGGCGGCGCGCAACAGGATCAGCACCGCCAGGCCCAGCAGGTACAGATGCACGAACGGGCGGATCGCATCGCCCGGCAGCTGGGTCAGCACGTAGGCGCCGAGGATGCCGCCGGCCATGCCGGGCAGCGCCAGGCGCAGGAACAGGCGCTTGTCGACATTGCCCAGCGCCAGATGCGACAGGCCCGAGGCGCCGGTGGTGAAGACCTCGGCGCTGTGCACGCTGGCGCTGACCGCCGCCGGCGGCAGGCCCATACTCAACAGCACGGACGAGGACACCAGGCCGAACGCCATGCCCAGCGCGCCATCGACCAGCTGCGCCGCCAGGCCGACCAGCACGAACCAATAGAACGTCTCGCTCAGGACCATCGCGGTGGACCGCCGCCGTCAGCGCGGCGCGCGGTCATGGCCTTGCGCTCAGCGCGCGCCGTACAGCACCACGGTCTTGCCGCGGGCATGCAGGATGCCGTCGACCTGCAGCTTCTTCAGCACCCGCCCGGCCATCTCGCGCGAGCAGCCGACCAGGCGCGCCAGCTCCTGCCGCGACACGCGCAGCTGCATGCCCTGCGGGTGGCTCATCGCCTCCGGCTCCTGCGCCAGGTCGTGCAGGGTACGCACGATGCGGTCGGTGACGTCCAGGAACGCCAGGCGACTGGCCTTGCGCGAGGTGTCGAGCAGGCGCTTGGACAGCTGCACGCCGATCGCGTACAGCACCCGCGGCGCATCCGCCGACAGCGACCCCAGGAACAGCTGGTGCAGGCGTTCGTAGCTGATCTCGGCCAGCTCGCACGGGGTGCGGGTGCGCAGGATCACCTCGCGCTGGTCGGATTCGATGAACAGGCCCATCTCGCCGACGAACTCGCCGCTGCCGAAATAGCCCAGCACCAGCTCACGGTCGTCATCTTCCTCGGCGATGATGCTGACCGAGCCGCTGACGACGTAGTACAGGGTGCCGGCCGGATCGCCGGGCCTGAACACGTCCGTCCGCGCCGGATAGCGACGCCGATGGCTGTGCGCCAGGAAGCGGTCGATGGTGGCGGTGTCCAACGTCAGAGGACTTGGAGCGATGCGCACAGGTGTTGCAGTGGAGGTGTTTCCGGGACTCATGGCGGCTTCGCTACTACGTGAGTCCCGAAGCTTAACGGGACGCGTTCTCTGCGGCAAACGAGCGCCAATCCCCACGTTTCGCTACGGGCGCGTTTGGCCCATAATTGCTGCCCTTTCTACCCCGTCCATCTTTTAGAGGATTCACGCCCGTGGTCAAGCCGTTGCCTCGCCTGAGGCTGCAAGGTTTCAACAACCTCACCAAGGCGTTGAGCTTCAACATCTACGACGTCTGCTACGCGGTGTCCGAAGAGGAGCGCCAGCGCTACATCGAGTACATCGACGAGCAGTACGACGCCGATCGTCTGACCCAGATCCTCACCGATGTGGCCGATATCATCGGCGCCAACATCCTCAACATCGCGCGCCAGGACTACGATCCGCAGGGCGCCTCGGTGACCATCCTGATCTCCGAAGAGCCGGTGATCGACAAGAAGCTGGCCGGCAAGGAGATCATCTCCGACGCGGTGGTCGCGCACATGGACAAGAGCCACATCACCGTCCATACCTACCCGGAAACCCATCCGCAGCACGGTATCGCGACCTTCCGCGCCGACATCGACGTCGCCACCTGCGGGGTCATCTCGCCGCTGAAGGCGCTCAACTACCTGATCGAGAGCCTGGAATCGGACATCGTGATCATGGATTACCGCGTGCGCGGCTTCACCCGCGACGTGAAGGGCAAGAAGCACTACATCGACCACAAGATCAATTCGATCCAGAACTTCCTGGCCAAGAACATCAAGTCGCGCTACGAGATGTTCGACGTCAACGTCTATCAGGAGAACATCTTCCACACCAAGATGCACCTGAAGGACTTCGATCTGGACCAGTACCTGTTCGAGGAAAAGGCCAAGAATCTGTCGTTCAAGGAGCGCATGCGCATCGAAGCGCTGCTCAAGCGCGAGATCGAGGAACTGTTCCACGGTCGCAATCTGGCCGAGTAGCGCGTCACATTCGGCGGGACGGCCCGCCCCGCAGCGTTTGCGCTGCGACCCCTGCCGACGGCGGCCCGATGTGCACACATCGGGCCGTTTTTGTTTTTATTTGTCTACGGAGACAGACAATGCCATGGATCTATCTGCTGCTCGCCGGCCTGTTCGAAATCGGCTTCGCGCTCGGCCTCAAATACAGCGAAGGCTTCACCCGCCTGTGGCCGACGCTGGGCACGCTGGCCGGCGCCGGCATCAGCCTGTGGCTGCTGACCCAGGCGCTGAAAAACATACCGCTGGGTACGGCGTATGCGATCTGGACCGGAATCGGCGCACTGGGCACCGCGGCGCTGGGGATCGCGCTGTTCGGCGACAGCGCCTCGCCGGCGCGGCTGGCCTGCATCGGCCTGATCGTGGCCGGCGTGATCGGCCTGAAGCTGGTCCAGCCCTGAGTGCCGCGGGGTTGGCTTCCTGGAAGAGGTCTTGGAACAGGCGGGCGCTGTAGGAGTAATGAGTGCGCAGCTGCTGCGGTCGACGCTCTGCGCCCGCGAACGGCTCAGGCCACGGCGGGGCGGCGTGCGCCGAGCACGCGTCCGATCAGCACCTGATGCGCGGCCGCGGCCAGCAGCGCGGCGATCGACAGCGCGATGGTCAGGCGGGTCAACACGCTGCCGAGGTTGCCGGCGTGCTGCAGCTGGTCGAGGCGGCCGAAGCGCGACGGGTCGGCATTGGCGTAGGCGATCTCCACCGTGGCGCCGTCGAGCAGCAGCGGCGCGGCCTCGGCGCCGCTGGCCTCGAACGTGCCGCGGTGCAGCCGGCCCTTGCTCTCGAAGACATAGTGGAAGCGGTAATGCACCAGCGGCTCGGCATGCACGCCGAAGGCGCCGTCGGCGATCACCGGCACCGTGGCCACCGAATGGTCGGACAGGATCGCGCTGGCATGGCGATAATCGCCGAGCAGGTGGTACAGCAGCGCGCCGCCACCCAGCGCGAACAGGCTGGCGAACAGCAGGCGCGAGAGCCAGCGGGTGCGCGGCGAGGCGATGTGAGTGGAGCGTGCGGGCATGTCGGTCGGAAGGCGCGCGCAAGCGGCATGGCTCGGCGCAGTGGTGCAGCGGAGACGGGCGTGCCGGGATGGAACCGCCGGCCGCTGGAACAGGGCAAGCCGACGTGGAATCAGTCAGCTTTCGTTCACTTTAACCCGAATGCGCCGGCAATGCCAGTGCGACCGTCGTGGCATGCCGGCCGCGCGTGCTCAGAGCCGGTAGGCGACTGCCTTCATCAGCCGCGAGGCCGCGGCCATCAGGCTCGGAATCGGCGCCGGCAAGCGCCGCGCGCCGGCCTGTTCGGCGTGCTCGGCATGGCGCGCCTCGTCGGCCTTCATCACCTTCAGCACGTCGCGGCTGCGCAGGTCGGCCGGCGGCAGCGTCTGCAGGTGCTCGTCCAGGTGCGCCTCGACCTGGCGTTCGGTCTCCACCACGAAGCCGAGGTTCCAGCCGTCGCCGCGCAACCCGGCCAGGGTGCCGATGGCATAGCTGCCGGCGTACCAGACCGGATTGAACAGGCTGGGGCGGCTGTCCAGTTCGCGCAGCCGCGCCGCGCACCAGGCCAGGTGATCGGTCTCTTCCTGCGCCGCCTCAAGCAGGTGGGCGCGGGTCGCCGGATCGCGCGCCACCGCGGCCTGGCCGAAGTACAGGCCCTGCGCGCAGACCTCGCCGACATGGTTGATGCGCATCAACCCGGCGGCATGGCGGCGTTCGTCCGGCGCCAGCACCACGTCGGCGGTGGCCGCGGCCGGGTAGGGGCGCTGCGCCGGCGGATCGCCGAACACCGTCTCCAGGGCGCGCTGGGCCTCGACCAGGGCGCGGTCGAGCGGGGTATGCAGGCGGGGAGCCGTCATCGAGGGGCCGGAGTGGGAGGGGTCTTCGATTTTCCCCTCGCGCCGCCGCGATGCCAAGCGCGGCGGTGGCCTGTGGCGGCTTGGCTGAGGCGGACTTGCAAGCGGCGGCGGCGGCGCGTAGAATTTCGCCTCTTGCGTTTTTGCAATTCACAACGCGTGGCAAAGTTCAGGCAGCGTGCTGCAGGAATCCGCCCGACCAACCGAGTCTTCTAATGAGCACCTTCACCGCTAAGTCCGAGACCGTCCAGCGCGACTGGTATCTCGTCGACGCCGCCGGCAAAACGCTGGGCCGGCTTTCCACCGAATTGGCCCGCCGTCTGCGCGGCAAGCACAAGCCGGTCTATACCCCGCACGTCGATACCGGCGATTACCTGGTGGTAATCAACGCCGAGAAGATCGCGGTCACCGGTAACAAGCTCAAGGACAAGAAGTATCACCGCTTCACTGGCTACATCGGCAACCTGAAGACCGAGAGCCTGGAGCAGGCGCTGGAGCGTCACCCCGAGCGCGTCATCGAGATCGCGGTCAAGGGCATGCTGCCGAAGGGCCCGCTGGGTCGCGCCATGTACCGCAAGCTCAAGGTCTACAAGGGCTCCGAGCATCCGCATACCGCCCAGCAGCCGCAAGTTCTGGATATCTAATCATGGCGATCACGCAAAACTACGGCACCGGCCGCCGCAAGTCCTCCACCGCCCGCGTGTTCCTGCGCAAGGGTACCGGCAACATCACCGTCAACAACCGTCCGCTGGACGAGTTCTTCGGCCGTGAGACCGCGCGCATGATCGTGCGCCAGCCGCTGGAGCTGACCAAGAACACCGAGAGCTTCGACATCTTCGTCACCGCCGCCGGCGGCGGCACCACCGGCCAGGCCGGTGCGATCCGCCTGGGCATCGCCCGCGCGCTGGTCGAGTACGACGAAACCCTGAAGACCGAGCTGCGCAAGGCCGGCTTCATGACCCGCGACGCCCGCGAAGTCGAGCGTAAGAAGGTCGGTCTGCACAAGGCCCGCCGCGCGACCCAGTTCTCCAAGCGCTGATCCACCGCGCCTGGGGAGGAATCCTTCGGGATTCCCCTGGGAAATACGCAAAAGCCCGGCTTCGGCCGGGCTTTTGTCGTTTTGGGATTCTGTCCTGGTCTGGATGCTCGGCCGGCTGGGTCGTTGAGTCGAGCGTGTGGCTTTGGGTGCGCGCGATCTAATCGCTGCACCAAGGCGGCCGTCGCGCAGTGGCGCTGCGATAGAGCGTCGCTCGCTGTGGGCCTTTCCGGGCGCTGAGACGTTGCTTCCGATGTGCAGCAAGTAGCTGGTGAAAAGCCCCCTTGGAGTCCAAGGGGGCGCGCCGACAGGCGCGGGGATGTGGAGAGGGGAGGCCGGGGCTCGCACCTTGCGCAGCAAGGTGTGGGGCGCAGGCGCAAAGCGCCTGCGCGAACCCGCAGCCAAACACACAAAAAAGGCCGATCTTTCGATCGGCCTTTTTTGTGTGTTTGGCTGCCCCGGATGGATTCGAACCACCGAATGCCTGAGTCAGAGTCAGGTGCCTTACCGCTTGGCGACGGGGCAATGTCGCAGATCGCAATTATCGCACGCCTGCTGCGTGTACACCATGGTGGCTATGGGTGGACTCGAACCACCGACCCCAGCATTATGAGTGCTGTGCTCTAACCGGCTGAGCTACATAGCCTTGGTGAACCGCCAATTCTTATAGTAAACGCGGCGGCTGTCAACGGGTTTTTGCCGCGCTTGTGGGCCGGGCGCAGCCATGGCAGAGTCGGAGCCAGTAGATTTTCAGGAGTCCGCATCGTGATCGATCCGGACGGCTATCGACCGAACGTAGGCATCGTGCTGATGCGGCCGGATGGTCAGGTGTTCTGGGCACGCCGTGTGCGCCGGGACGGCTGGCAGTTCCCGCAAGGCGGCATGAATACCGACGAGACCCCGGTCGAGGCCATGTACCGCGAGTTGCGTGAAGAGACCGGGCTGTTGCCCGAGCACGTCGAAGTGCTCGGCGCGACACCTGGCTGGCTGCGCTATCGGCTGCCCAGCCGGGCCATACGCCGCAACGAGCGCCAGGTCTGCATCGGCCAGAAGCAGGTCTGGTTCCTGCTGCAGATGCGTTGCGACGAAAGCGAATTGAACCTGGAGTTGACCGAGACCCCGGAGTTCGACCATTGGCGCTGGGTCGACTTCTGGTATCCGGTGGAGCATGTGGTGCTGTTCAAGCGCGGCGTGTACGCCCGCGCGCTGCGCCATCTGGCGCCGTTGGCGCAGAGCATCGCCGGGCCGGGCATCCGTGCCATGCCGACCCTGGCGCAGGAAGCCTGGATGCCGGGCAACAACGCCGGCCACGAGCGTCCGCGCAAGCGCCCGCGCAAGCGCGGCGGTTCCCTGGTTGCCCGTATTAATAACGATTAACGGTCGGAATTGACAACCATTCTCACTTTGGTTTGAATGGCGGCAGGCGCAGTCCGCGCCGTCCGCCGCCAACGCCACCGTGTACGTCTGCATCTGCAATGGGGTCACCGATCGTCAGATCCGCGAAGCCGCCGACGCCGGCTGCCGCACCGTATCCGAGCTGACCATGCGCACCGGTTGCGGTGCCACCTGCGGTTCCTGCCTGGACATGGCCGGCGACCTGCTGGAACGCGCTTTGCTGCGCGACCTGCCGCTGCCCCTGCTGGGCGGCATGGCCCGCGCCGCCTGAGAGCGGCGTTCCGCGCGCGGATGCGCAGCGGGATGATCACGATTCGCGTTCCTTCACGGCCGCGGCCGATTCGCTAAAGTCTGCGCTTTCCACGCATCAGCGAGCACTGCGATGAAGGGCGACAGCAAGGTCATCGAGTTCCTCAACAAGGTCCTCTACAACGAGTTGACCGCCATCAACCAGTACTTCCTGCACGCCAAGATGCTGAAGAACTGGGGGCTGAAGGAACTGGCCGAACACGAGTACAAGGAATCGATCGACGAGATGAAGCACGCCGACAAGTTGGCGGACCGCATCCTGTTCCTCGAGGGGCTGCCCAACTTCCAGGCGCTGGGCAAGCTGCGCATCGGCGAGAACCCGAGGGAAATCCTCGAGTGCGACCTGGCGCTGGAGCAGGACGGGACCATCACCCTGCGCGACGGCATCGCCTACGCCGAGTCGGTCCAGGACTACGTCAGCCGCCAGCTGCTGGCCGACATCCTGGAGTCGGAAGAAGAGCACATCGACTGGCTGGAAACCCAGCTCGATCTGATCGGCCGCATCGGCGAGCCGAACTATCTGCTGACCAAGCTCGAGGACTGAGCTGCGCGTTTGCCGGCGCTTGTCCGTCTTGCGGGCGCACTCCGGCGGCCTTGCCTTGCCCGGCCATTTCACGAAGGCTGGCGCCTTTGTAGGAGCGGCTTCAGCCGCGACAGATCCCTTTGATTGGCCTCCGGACAGCGCCTGTCGCGGCTGAAGCCGCTCCTACAGGGGACTGCTGGCCGGCGTCTATGGCGCGGTGCTTTCCGCTGCGTCGCGCTGCTGACCCAGTTCGAAGACTGAGCTGCGCGTTTGCCGGCGCTTGTCCGTCTTGCGGGCCGCACTCCGGCGGCCTGGCCTGGCCAGGCCATTCCGCGAAGGCTGGCGCCTTTGTAGGAGCGGCTTCAGCCGCGACAGATCCTTTGGTTGCCTCCGGATAGTGCCTGTCGCGGCTGAAGCCGCTCCTACAGGGGCTGCTGGCCGGCGTCTATGGCGCGGTGCTTCCGCTGCGTCGCGCTGTTGACCAAGCTCGAGGACTGAGCTGCGCTTCTGCTGACGCCTGTCCGTCTTGCGGGCCGCATTCCGGTGCCTTGCCTGGCCCGGCCATTCCACGAAGGCTGGCGCCTTTGTAGGAGCGGCTTCAGCCGCGACAGATCCTTTGGTTGCCTCCGGATAGCGCCTGTCGCGGCTGAAGCCGCTCCTACAGGGAGTTGCCGGCCGTGTTCTATGGCGCGGTGCTTTCCGCTGCGTCGCGCAAGGTGTTGCGGTAGCCCTTCAAGGCCAGCCGCGCACGCGCGAATTCGGCGATGACCAGTGCCACCGCGACCGCCGGGCGCTCCAGCTGATGGGCACGCACGCCATTCTCGATGCGTGCGGCGGCGGCCGACAGCGCCAGTGCGCCGACGTTGGCGGCCGAGGACTTCAGCGTATGCGCCGCGTCGCGCAACGGGTCTGGCTGCGGGATCGCGGCGGACTGCTCCAGGCGCTGGATCAGCTGCGGCGCATCGTCCAGGAACAGGTCCACGATCTGCGCGGTGGTGGCGCTGCCGGCGAGTTCGCGCAATTCGTCGAGCACGGCGATCTCCAGCACCGGCAACGGCGTCGGCGGCAGCATCGGTGCCGTGTCGGCAACGTCGGCAGCGGGCGTGGCGGTGACCATGGCGATTGGCGGCGTCGGCGCTGTCGGGTTTTCTGCCGTCTCCGCTTCCGCATCCGTCGGTCGTGCGGCATCCACCGGTGCGGCATTGGCGGCACGGTGCGGCAGCCAGCGCTGCAGGCATTCCGCCAGCAGTTCGCGGTTGACCGGCTTGGACAGGTAGTCGTCCATGCCGGCCTCCAGGCAGCGCTGGCGGTCGCCGGCCATGGCGTTGGCGGTCATCGCCACGATCGGCAACCGCGGCCGTCCCGCCGCCGCTTCGGATCGGCGCCACTCGCCGGTGGCGGCGTAGCCGTCCATGACCGGCATCTGGCAGTCCATCAGCACCAGGTCGTAGGACTCCGCCTGCAGTCGCGCCAGCGCGGCGGCGCCGTCGGGGGCGCTGTCGCTGCGATAGCCCAGGATGTCGAGCAGCTTCTGCGCGACCAGCAGGTTGACCGGATTGTCCTCGACCAGCAGCAGGCGGTAGTCGGCCGGCGGTGAGGTCGGGCCGGCAACGCTGTCCAGGCCCGACTCGGTGGTGCCGGCTGGCGTTGCTGTTGGTTCGGCAGCGAGCGCGGGATAGGGCGCGCCATCGGACGAGGTCAGCTCGACCGCGGTAGTGGGAGCGGGGGCTGTCGCGGGCGCCAGCGCCAGCATCCCGCGCAGGTCCAGGTCCGCCGCCTGCCGCGACAGCAGCGCGCCATGGGCGCGGATTTCATCGGGAATCTCCACTTCCCCGTACAGCCAGATCAGGCGCACGCCATGCGGCGCCGGCAGGCGCGCGACGGCGCGCTGCAGGGCGCGTGCGCTCTGGCGCAGGCCATCCAGGTCGCCGATCACCAGGTCGTAGGGCGGACGCGCGGGGTCGCCGGCGCGCAGCCGCTCCAGCGCTTCCTGGGTCGAGTCGACCTTGCTCAGCTGCACGCCCCAGTTCGGCAGCAACGCTTTGAGGCGCTGGTACAGGCGCAGATCGGCGCCGACCAGCAGCGCGTGCAGCCGCGGCAGGCCGCCCTGGAGTTGCGGCAGGTCGCCGATCACCTTCAACAGGGGGATCTCGAACCAGAACGTGGCGCCCTGATCGCTGCCCGATTCCACGCCGATGCGCCCGCCCATCAGGTCGACGATGCGTTTGCAGATCGCCAGCCCCAGGCCGGTGCCGCCGTACAGGCGGGTGGTGGAGGCATCGGCCTGGGTGAAGGAGCGGAACAGCCGTTCCTGCTGCTCGGCGCTGATGCCGATGCCGGTGTCGCGCACTTCCAGGCGCAGCAGGTGCTGCGCCGGGGTCTCGCCGAGGCGGCGCACGCGCAACTCCACGCTGCCGCGCGCGGTGAACTTGATCGCGTTGCCGATCAGGTTGCTCAGCACCTGGCGCAGCCGCACCGGGTCGCCGCGCACCGGCAGGCGTACCGCCGGGTCCAGTTGCAGGGTCAGGCGCAGGCCCTTGGCCTCGGCCGAGCGCTGCATCAGCTGCAGCACGCCTTCGAGCAGGTGGCGCAGGTTGAAGCTGGTGATCTCCAGCTCCAGCCGGTTCGCTTCCAGCTTGGAGTAGTCGAGGATGTCGTCGACGATGCGCAGCAACTGCAGCGAGGAGTCGTTGGCGGCGCGCAGCATCTCGCGCTGCTCGATGCCGAGCTGGCCGCGCGCGATCAGTTCCAGCATCGGAATGATGCCGTTGAGCGGGGTGCGGATCTCGTGGCTCATGGTGGCCAGGAATTCGCCCTTGGCCATCGCCGCGGCCTCGGCGGCCTGCTTGGCCTGCACCAGCTCCCGTTCCAGTCGTTCGCGCAGGTGCACATCGCGCTGCAGCGCGTCGCGCTCGGATTCGGCCAGTGCGGCGCGCGCCAGTGCCGCGTCCAGCGCGCCGGCCTGCTGCCGCGCGCGCCAGGCGGCCACGGCCGCCAGCAGCAAGGCGATGCCGATGCATAGCGGGGCCAACAGATGCCAGGGCGGCGGCGGGGCCAGCGCCGGCACCGCCAGCAGCGCGCCGGCGACCGCGCTCGCCGCGCTGGACGCGGCCAGCCACGGCAGGGGCCGGCGCCGGCGTGCGGGCATGGTTACAGCACCGCGTTCTGGAAGTCGAAGTTCAGTTCGTCGCCGACCGACTGCACCAGGTTGCCCTGGATGAAATCGACCCCGCCCATCCACATCGCTGCGGCGGCCTGCGCTTCCTCGATCTGCTGGCCGATGATCAGCAGCCCGGCGCGGTGCGCCAGGTCGATCGCGGCGCGCAGCTGGTCGCGCAGTTCGGCGTTGGCATGTGCGTTGGCGAAGCGCGCGGACAGGCGCAGATAGCCCAGCGGCAACTGGGTGAGCAGCGCCTCGGCCTCGGCGCCGGGCTCGAACTGGCTGAGGCAGAACTGCACGCCCAGCGGCATCAGCCGGGCGCAGAACTGCTGCAGCGTCACCGTGTGGATCAGCGCGTCGTCCAGGCGCAGGTCGATCACCAGCGAGGTGCCGGTGACGCCGCGGCGGCCGATCGCCTCGACCAGCCAGTCGGCGAAGGCGCCGCGCGCCAGCGTGCGCGAGGACTGCGACACGAACAGGCGCAGCGGCGGCGTGGCGTGCTGGTACAGGTGCAGCAGGCCGAGCGCGTGGTCCAGCACCTGCTGGTCGAGGTCGGCGATGCGCCCGCCGGCCTCGGCCGCGGGCAGCACCTGCCCGGCCGACAGCAGCGTGCCGTCGCGCTGGCGTAGGCGCAGCAGCACCTGGTACTGCGCGGTATCGCCGCCGGCGACGGCGACGATCGGCTGGTAGGCCGGCTCCAGCTGGCCTTCGAACATGGCGATGCGGCCCAGGTCCTCTTCCTCGCGCGGCGGCGCGTACGCGGCCACGCCCTGCGGATGCAGGCGCGCCTGCAGCGCGGTGCGTTCGACCGCTTCCAGCGCACTGCCGGCGTCCTCGAAGCCCTGCGCCAGGTCGGCGTAGCCGATCGCGCAACGCAGGTGCACGGCTTCGTCGTCGCGCAGCGGGAACGCATGGCTGGCCAGGGCTTCGCGCAGGGCCTGGGCGCGCTGCCGCAGCGCGTCCAGGTCGCTGTCCTGGGCCAGCAGCAGGAAGCTGTTGTCGTTGAGCCGGGCCAGCGGCTGCGGCGCGGTGACGCTGGCCAGGCGGCGCCCGGCCTGGGTCATCAGGCGTTCGAACGCGGCGTAGCCGTAGCGTTCGCGCAGGCCCAGCGCGCTTGCGATCTCGATGAAGAACAGGCCGCCGCCGGCCTGTGCCTGCAGCGCCTCGCCCAGCAGTTGCAGCACATGGGTGCGGGTCGGCAGGCCGGTCTCGGGATTGTTCAGCGGCACGCCGTCGCTGGCGCTCTGCTGCGCCTGCTGGCGCGCGCGGCGGATGCGGTTGGAGACCGCGGCGATCAGGTGCCGCGGCCGGATCGGCTTGGTCAGGAAATCGTCGGCGCCGCTGTCCAGCACTTCGTATTGCAGTTCCGGGTCCGGGTCGCCGGTCAGGAACACGATCGGCAGCAACTGGTGCTGCGGTTGCTGGCGGATCAACGCGGTCAGGCGCATGCCGTCCAGGCCGGGCATGTGCAGATCCATCAGGATCAGATCGGGGCGGTATTCGGTGATCGCCTGCTGCACGCCTTCGGCCTGCATCTCCACTTGCGCCTGCATGCCGGCGCCGTGCAGCACGCTCTGCGCGAACAGGGCCTGCGAGCGGTCGTCCTCGACGATCAGGATGCGGTACGGCGCATCCAGCGGCTGCGGCGGCGCGGCCACGTCGCTTGTTGCGCTCGGCGTCGCGGCGGCGCCGCCCTGCTGGCCGGGTACGGCGGCGGACGCGGTGCCGTCTTCCGCGCTCGGCGCTACGGCGAGGTCGGGCGCGGGCGCTTGCACGTCGGGCACGGCGTCGGCGACCCAGCGCCGCCAGTAGCGCGGGGGCGGGGTCTCGGCACGGACGTTGCGCGAACGCGGTTCGTCGCGGCTGGAAAGTGGAGCGGTGTCTCTTGCGGCCATCGCGTCTTTATCCTGGTGCGCGCGCAATTATGCGATGAAGTTCACGAAGACAGGGAGCCCTTGCGGCCCGCACTGGCGACGGCGGCGTCCGTGGGCGCTGCCAGCAGGCGGCGGACGCCGCGCCACAGCATGCGCCACACCCACCACACCAGCAGCGCGCCCAGCACGCTCGCCCCAAGCAATACGGCCAGCGCCAGCCACGGATGCACCAGCGCCAGCGCGAGCGTGGCGAGGACCACCGAATCCTCGGTCAGCGAGGCGATCCAGTTGCTGGCCGGTTCCGGCGATGTGTTCAGCAAGGCGCGCGAGCCGGCCTTCAGCACGTGGCTGGTGAGTGCGACACCGGCACCGGTGGCCAGCGCGCCGGCGCCCAGCTGGCCGTCCTGGGACAGCGTAGCTGCGGCGAGGAAGGCGCCGGCCGGGATCCGGGTCAGGGTCTGCAGCAGGTCCCAGACCGAATCCACACCGGGAATCTTGTCGGCGAAGAACTCGGCCAGCGCCAGCGCGCCGGAGGTGCCGAGCACCCACCACGATTCGGTGGCCTGCAGCGCCGGCGGCAATTCCAGCCAGCCGAGCAGGCCGGCCACGCCGATCCCGAACACGGTCAGGTAGACGCGGATACCGGCCAGCCAGGCCAGCAGGATGCCGATTACGAAGAGGTGGGCGTCGGTCATGGCGGGGCGCTCCTGCAGATGCGCGGGTGGCGGCCACTATCGGCCAAGCGTGCGCCGAAGGCCAGCGCAGGGCCGCCGCTGCGGCAACGGCAAGCTACGGCACGTGGCTTACACTAGCCGACCGGCCGACCCCCCCCCCCCGCGAGGATTGACGCCGCTGCCGCCTCGGTGGCGCGGCTTTGACGATGAACCGACCCGTCCCCCGTTTCCAGATCGTGCCCAACGGCGCCGCGCCCGCGCGTGGCCGCGGCCTGTGGTTGCTGATCGCCATCGTCTGGCTGCTGTCGCTGGCGGGAACGTGGTTCCTGGCCAGCCGCCAGGCCGCGCCGGAGCTGGGCGAGGTGAGGGCGCAACTGCGCCAGGCCGAGGCCAGGCTGCAGGCGCAGCAGCGGCAGATCGACACGCTCAACCAGCGCCAGGCGACCCTGGCCCGTTCCGACCAGATCAGCCGCGCCGCCAACAACGAGGTGCAGAGTTCGCTGGCCGAGCGCGACGAGGAGATCGCCGGGCTGCGCGCCGACGTCGCCTTCTACGAGCGCCTGGTCGGCGCCACCAGCCAGCGCAAGGGCCTGACCGTGCATTCGGCCGAGTTCTCGGCCGAGGCCGGCGGCACCTGGCATTACAACGTGGTGCTGACCCAGAACCTCAATCGCGGCGCGATCAGCCAGGGGCAGATGCGCCTGACCGTGGAAGGCGTGCGCGGCGGCAAGCTGACCAGCGTGGGCTGGGACGAACTGCACCAGAAGAGCGGCGTGCCCGGCCAGGATTATTCGTTCCGCTATTTCCAGCAGTTGGACGGCAGCGTGATCCTGCCCAAGGATTTCACCCCGCAGCGGGTGCGAGTATCGCTGTCCGGCGGAGGGGCGCCGGTCACCCAGAGTTTCGATTGGACACTGGCCGGCAACGGCAAAGGGGAGTAGGCAGCTTATGTTCGGAAGCAACAAGAACGGCCGCAGCAACGGCCAGACCGTGGTGGATACCCTGATCGGCGCGCAGGTGGTGATCCGGGGCGACCTGGTGTTCAGCGGCGCCCTGTACGTGGAAGGGCGCATCCTCGGCAAGGTGCTGGCCGAGGACGGCGCGCCGGCGACGCTGACCCTGTCCGAGCACGGCAGCATCGAGGGCGAGGTGCGCGCGC
Organism: Xanthomonas sp. DAR 34887; assembly: GCF_041245805.1. Lineage (NCBI taxonomy): Bacteria > Pseudomonadati > Pseudomonadota > Gammaproteobacteria > Lysobacterales > Lysobacteraceae > Xanthomonas > Xanthomonas tesorieronis. The sequence continues at coordinate 4,678,077 of NZ_CP162490.1, read as the reverse complement.
CGATCGTGATCATCAACGGCCAATTGACCGGCGATGTGCATGCCGCCGAGCGCGTGGAACTGGCGCCGAAGGCACGGGTGCAGGGCAACGTGCACTACCAGGTGGTGGAGATGAACGCCGGTGCGCAGCTGACCGGGCGGCTGATCCACGCCGGCAGCATGGCCGCGCTGGCGCCGCCGGAGCGGTCACACGAAGAACCGCAAGCCGAGCACGCGCAGCGCGCGCTGAGCGCGGCGGACGCTTGATTCGGCTGCCGGCCGCCCCCATCCTGCTGCCATGAGCACCCTCGTTTCCCTGCCCAGTGCCGCGCCCGCGCCCGATTACCAGTCGCTGGAGCGGCCGCTGAACTTCACCCAGGCCGCCGCATCCAAGGTGCGCGAGTTGATCCGCGAGGAAGGCAACGACGCGCTGGCGTTGCGCGTGTACATCCAGGGCGGCGGATGTTCCGGGTTCCAGTACGGCTTCGAGTTCGACGAGAACCGCGCCGAGGACGACCTGTCGGTCCGCACCGACGACGTCACCTTGCTGGTCGACCCGCTGAGCCTGCAGTACCTGATGGGTGCGGAAGTGGATTACAGCGAAGGCCTGCACGGTGCGCAGTTCGTGATCCGCAACCCCAACGCCAAGACCACCTGCGGCTGCGGCAGCAGCTTCAGCGTGTAGACACGCTGCGGCTTGCGGGATGCGCGGTTTGCCTGCACCCTGCGCCGCATGCCCGAACTGACGCCCGCTTCCTTCGCGTTCGCCGACGCGGTCATCGACCGTGCCGATGCGCTGCGCAACGATCCCGAGGCCTTGCGCCGCGCCTGGCCCACAGCGCACCTGCTGCTGCTCGACGCCGACGGCAACGCCTACGCCGATGCGCAGGGCCAGCCGCTGACGCTGACCGGCGCCGCGCTGGGCGACGTGGTCGAACAGGCGATCTTCCTCGGCCTGCGCGATGGCGCGGCCTGGTTCGCGGTGGCCGCCGCTGCGCTGGCTGCCGATCTCGACCCGCCGCAGCGCATGGACCTGCGCCGCGCCGCAGCCGAGTGGCCGGCGCTCGCGGCAGGCTTGTTCGCCTATGCCCGCGGCATGCTGCATTGGCAATCGCGCACCCGCTTCTGCGGCGTCTGCGGCGGCGCCATCGGCTTCCGCCGCGGCGGCTTCCTCGGCGTGTGCGCGCAATGCGCCAGCGAACACTATCCGCGGGTGGATCCGGCGGTGATCGTGGCGGTCAGCGACGGCACGCGGCTGCTGCTGGGGCGCCAGGCGAGCTGGCCGGCGCGGCGCTATTCGGTGATCGCCGGCTTCGTCGAGCCCGGCGAGTCGCTGGAGCAGACCGTGGCGCGCGAAGTGGCCGAGGAGACCCAGGTGCGGGTACGGCCCGGCAGCTGCCGCTATTACGGCGCGCAGCCATGGCCGTTCCCCGGCGCGCTGATGCTCGGCTTCAGCGCGCTGGCCGAGCCCGACGCGCCACAGGTGGATGGCGAGCTGGAAGACGCGCGCTGGTTCGAACGCGACGAGATCGGGGCCGCCCTGCAGCGCGCCGCGGCGCAGGGCGACAGCGCCGACGACGGTCATGGCCTGCGCCTGCCGCCGGCCATCTCCATCGCGCGCGCGCTGGTCGTGGACTGGTATCGCCGCAGCGGCGGCCGCGACGCATAGGCCACACTGCCGCGGCGTCGCCGCCGCCGCACACGCTTCAGAACGGTCCCGGAGGACCTGCATGTTCACTACTCTCGTCGCTGTGATCGTCGCTCTGGTGCTGGGCCATGTCGCGCCCGGCATGGTGGCCTCGCTGCGCCGTTTCGAGGCCTATGGCGACTGGCTGTCGTGGCTGGACGCGCACGCCGGCGAAGGCAGCGGCTGGCGCGGCCGCTACGGCATCGCGCTGGCGTTGCTGCCGGCCTTGCTGCTGGTCGGCGTGCTGCAGTGGCTGCTGGCCGCGCCGCACCTGGGCCTGCTGTCACTGCTGTTCGGGGTGCTGGTGCTGGCCTTCAGCTGGGGTCCGCGCGATCTGGACAGCGACGTGGAAGCGGTGATCGAGGCCGACGACGTCGCCGCGCGGCGCGTGGCGATCGCGCACCTGCATGCCGATGGCGGGCCGCCGCGCGAGGATCCGGCGGGGCTGGTGGAGGCGGTGGCGGTCAGCGCATTGCGGCGCTGGTTCGCGGTGCTGTTCTGGTTCCTGCTGCTGGGGCCGTTCGGCGCGCTTGGCTATCGCCTGCTGGCGCTGGCCGCGGTCGGCGCGTACGCGCCGCGGCTGCCGTCGGCCACCGCGCGCGGCGCGCGCACCGCGCTGGCCGCACTGGAGTGGCCGGTGGCGCAGCTGATGACCTTCTCGCTGGCGCTGGTCGGCAATTTCGAGAGCGTATTCGGCGCCTGGCGCGCGGCCGGCGGCAAGCGCTGGCAGCTGGACAGCGGCTTCCTCGGCCCGGTGGCCTGCGCCAGCGTGCGCGGCGAACTCGACGCCGAGGCGCACGACTACAGCGATGCCGGCATGGTGGTGCCGGTGCTGCGGCGCTTGCCGGAACTGCGCGATGCGATGAGCCAGATCTGGCGGGTGTTGCTGCTGTGGCTGGTGGTGCTGGCGTTGCTGGTGATCGCCGGCTGGGTCAGCTGAGGCGTCTGAAGGCCCGCATCAAGTCGGCCGGCGGCGCGTTCGACCTTGCGGCGGGCTGTCAGTCGCCGCTCGGGAACTGGCGCTCGTAGGCAGCGACATGCTGGGGAAACAACTGGGCATACGGCGGATCGCTGATGCCGATGACCGATACCTCGCGTCCACTCGCGCCGAGTTCCGCCGCGTAGTCGCTGATGCACACGCCGATGCATTCGAGCAATGTTCCGTTCGCAGCGCGTGCCGAGAGATGCAAGCCCTCCGACGCCGGACCCTGGGCGGCGATCACCTGCGCCTGGATCAGGCGATAGGACGGCGCCGGCACGAACCTGCCGAACGCCACGCCCATGGGCGCGTCGCCACGTTCGAGCGCGGACCAGCCGACCAGGAGTTCCTTGCTGTAGATGCCGAACTGCGGTATGGCCGTCAGCCGGGCGCCAGCAGGGTGAACGGGAACCACGGCAGATTGCGCGCGATCCAGTAGCCGGGCAGCGCCAGCAGCCAGAAATTCGGCCGCGAGACCACGGCGACCACCGGCGCGAACCAGGCTGCACGCCAGCCCGCCTTCCATGCGATCAGGCCCGGCAGCACGGCCAGGCCCAGCATCGCGCCGGGGTTCATCGCGAAGGCGCCGAGCGGATCCAGATGCACCAGGGCGTGCAGGGCGCGGGTCATGCCGCAGCCGGGACAGTAGTAGCCGGTGAGCGTATGGAACAGACACGGCGCGAACGGATTGTCCGCGGCGTTGGGATCGAACCGGTACAGCAGCGCGCCGCCGGTCGCCGCGAGGGCGGTGGCGGCGCCGAGGCACGCCCGTTGTTGCCAGGCGCGCATGCCGGTCAGCTCACCTGCTGCATCTGGTTCACGTATTCCATGTAGCTCTGCATGCCGCCGGTGGCGACCATGACGATGTTGAGCACCACGCCGATGATGGCCAGCGCGGTGGTCACCCAGCACCAGGTCTTGGCGCTGTTGGACGCGCGCCGCGCGCCGTCCAGGTCGCCCTGATTGAGCAGGCCGTTGACCTTGCTGGAGAACACGATGGCGACGATGCCGGGGATGATCGACGGGCAGCACAGGCAGAAGCCGAGCACCGTGGCGATGATCGCCCAGGCCAGATGGTTGGGGATCGCGCCGGGCGTGGGGGCGGGCGGCGGGGTGACGGGGCTGACGGTGCTCATCTGTGAATCTCCTTGAGTGGGCATGCGCGGGGCATGCGCTCAAGTCTAGACGAGGCCGTCGCCGCGGCTCCATCTTTTCGCCGCCGGTGCGAGGTCGCTCAGTGCGGCGCGAGCAGGGTGAACGGGAACCACGGCAGGTTGCGCAGCACCGCGTAGCCGAGCAGCAGCCACAGCCACAGGCGCGGATCGGCGAGGATTTTCAGCAAGGGCGCCAGCGGGCGCATGCGCAGCCCGGCGGCATTGAGCGCCATGAGCGCCAGCAGCGGCAGCGCCACCACCAGCAAGGGATTGGTCGCCAGCGCGTGGGCCAGATCAAAGTGCACCAGCGCGTGCAGGCAGCGGGTGCTGCCGCAACCGGGGCAGTACAGGCCGGTGAGGGCGTAGAACGGACAGGCCGGCAACGGATTGCCCGGCACATTGGGATCGACCCGGCGCAGCACCAGCGTCGCCACCACGGCGGCGCCGCTCAGCGCGGCCAGCGGTAGCCAACGGGGCAGGGTGCGTCCGCGCAGGAACATGGGATACGGAAAAATCGAAAAAGCGATCGGCGCAGGCCGCCGCTGCGCGCGGCAGCGGCGGCCCAGGTCGTCGATCAGGACATGGACGACTGCTGCATCATGCCCAGGCCGCCCAGGGCGAAGATGAAGATCAGGTACAGCACGACCAGCACCACCCAGGCGACGACCGAGTAGATCGCCCACTTCTTGGCCTTGTCGGCCGATTCGCGGGCGCCGGCGATGTCGCCGGCGGCGAGCTTGGTGTTGACCTGGGAAGCGAACACGATCGACACGATGCCCAGCGGCAGGCAGCAGAACAGCGTGGTCAGGATCGCCCATACGAGGTTGTTGGACACTTGCGGTGCGGTGGTATTCATCCGTGTTACTCCGGTTGCGTGGTGGAACGAAGAAAAAACGAGAAAGCGGGTCGGCTCATTGCCCCAGCGCGCTGCTGAGGATGGCGATGCCGCCGAACAGCAGGAACCACAGGGCGAGCAGGATCGGCATGGCGAGCGCCGACCATATCGCCCACAGGCCGGCCTTGCGCGAGGCCTCGCGGGCGCCGGCCACATCGCCGGCGGCGCGCTTGCCGTCCACCTGCGAGGCGTAGACGATCGAGACCACGCCCAGCGGCAGGCAGCAGAACAGCGTGGACAGGATCGCCCACACCAGATTGTTGGGGACGTAGATGCCCGCGCCGTTGGGCGGTGGTGGCGGCAATACTTGGCTCACTGATCGACCCCTGAAATGGACGCCGCCGCACTACGCAGGCGTCTCCCCGGCGCCTAATCTACCCGAAGCGGCGTTTCCCGGCACCCCGCTAGGTCATTCCGGCAGTTCAGGCGGCGTCCCCGCGCAACTGCCGCACCTGCGTTTCCAGCAGCTCCGCGCTGACGTCGGCCGCGGCCACCGGCGCGCCGGCGATCACCTCCACGTGCGCGCGGAAGCGCCGCGGCACGCGCATGCGCCGCAGCCGCGAGTCGCGCTTGCTCCACATGCTGGTCCACATGTTGCGCAGCGCCATCGGGACGACCGGCACCGCGCGGCGCTCGACGATCTTCTCCACGCCGGACTTGAACTTGGCGATCTCGCCATCCTTGGTCAGGGCGCCCTCGGGGAAGATGCACACCAGTTCGCCATCGGCCAGCGCCGCGTCGATGGCGTCGAAGGCGCGCTGCATCAGCGCCGGGTCCTCGCGCGCGCCGGCGATCGGGATCGCCTTGGCGGTGCGGAAGATCCAGCGCATCACCGGGATGTTGAAGATGCGGTAGTACATGACGAAACGCACCGGCCGCGGGATCGACGCGGCCAGCACCAACGCGTCCATGTAGCTGACGTGGTTGCACACGATCAGCGCCGCGCCCTCGTCGGGCACGTGCCGCTCGATGCCGTGCAGGCGCAGCCGGTACAGCGCGCGCACCATCACCCAGCTGAGGAAACGCATCAGGAATTCGGGGACGATGCTGAAGATCCAGATCGCCACCACCGCGTTGGCGATGGCCAGCGCCAGGAACACCTGCGGGATGCTCAGCCCGGGCATCGGGATGCGCGTGCCGAACAGGGTCAGCTGTTTCATCTGCAGCGCGATGCCGACCATCGCGGCGATGACGATGAACATCGAGTTCTGGATGTTGAGCCCGGCGATCACCCGCGACAGTTCGGCCTTGGGTGTGCGGCTCTGGATCAGCGCGAACAGCGGCACCACGAACAGGCCGGTGCACAGGCCGATGCCGACCAGGTCGAGCATGATCCGCCAGCTGCCGGCCTGGTGCACGAACTCGCCGATGCCCAGCCCGGCCTGCAGCGCGCCGCCGGGGCGGGCGAAATACAGGTCGAGCATGAACGCGCTGATGCCGAACGCGCCCAGCGGCACCAGGCCGATTTCCACGGTGCGCCCGGACAGCTTTTCGCACAGCAGCGAACCGGTGCCGGTGCCGATCGAGAACAGCGCCAGGGCGAAGATGTACAGGTCCTGCGCGCCGCCGAGATTGAGTTCGGCGTAGGTCGGCAGCTGCGCGGTCAGCACCGTGCCGATGAACCAGAACCAGGACACGCCGAGCACCGCGTTGCGCACCGCCAGCTGGCGCCGGGTCAGGCGCATGATCGCCAGCGACTCGGGCAGCGGATTCCAGTTGATCTTCAGGTCCGGCGCGCCGGCATCGACCTTCGGAATCAGCCGCGCGACCAGGTTGCCGGTGACCGCCAGCGCGATCACCGCGGTGGCCGCGGCGACCGGGCCATGGCTGCCGGCGATCTGGAAGATCAGCCCGCCCAGGATCATGCCGCACAGGATCGAGATCGAGGTGCCCATCTCGACCAGGCCGTTGCCGCCGGTCAGTTCTTCCGGCTTCAGCACCGACGGCAGGATCGAATACTTCACCGGGCCGAACAGGGTGGACTGCAGGCCGGTGCAGAACAGCGCCACCAGCAGCACCGCCATGTTCTCGGTCAGGAAGCCGAGCGCGGCCAGCGACATGATCGCGATCTCCATCGTGGTGGTGATCACCACCAGCCGCGATTTCTCCAGTTTCTCGGCGATCTGCCCGGCCAGGGCGGAGAACAGGAAGTACGGCAGGATGAACAGCGCCGGCGCCAGGTTGGTGTAGAGCGTGCGCTGCTCGGGGGTGACGCCCAGATAGAACAGCAGGCCGATGATCGCCTGCCGGTAGACGTTGTCGTTGAACGCACCCAGCCCCTGGACCACGAAGAACGGCAGGAAGCGGCGCTGTTTCAGCAGGGCGAACTGGCTATGGCCGGACATGCAGGCTCCTTTGCGAACGCGCGCAGCCTAGCAGGTTCGTTGCGCGGCGGATGCGGCGCCGTGGAGCGGGGCGTGTGGCGATGCGGGCTGGGTTGGTGGCGGTGTCGGCTGGGTGTACGCGTTGCGGGCGTGCGACGGTGGCGGGCGCCGTTCGTCGCGGCTGAAGCCGCTCCTACAGGGGCACTGCGCTGCGAGCCGGTCAGGTGGGTGCGCCGGCGCCTGCCTGCTGCCGCAGCAGCGCGATCAGCGCGCGTGCGGCCGGGGTCGGGTCCGAGCGCCAGGTGGCGTAGGTCAGGAAGCGGAAGCGCTCGCGCAGCGCGATCACCGCCACGCCGTGCATCGCCGCGGCCATGGTCTGCGGCACGATCGCCAGGCCCAGGTCCTCGACCACCAGCTGCCGTTGCAGGTCGGCATGGGTGACCTCGTATTGCAGGCGCTGGCGCAGGCCGGCTTCGGCGAAGGCGCGGTCGATGATGCCGCGCACGCCGGCGCCGGCGATCAGCCCGGCCATCGGCGCATCCTCCAGTTCCTGCAGGGAGACTTCGGCGCGCGCGGCGAAACGGTTGCCGGGCGCGGCGATCAGCGCCAGCGGCTCCTCGTGCAGCAGCAGGCGCTGCTCCGGCAGGACGATGTGCGGCCCTACGCCGACCAGGGCCACGTCCAGCCGGCCTTCGCCCAGATCGAGCAGCAGCGCATCGCTCATGCCGGTGCGCAGGTGCACGTCCACTGCGCTGTGCGCGGCGCGGAAGCGGCGCAGCAGCGCCGGCACCTGTACCGTGGTCAGCGACGAGATCTGACCGATGTGCAGGCGCCCGCGCACGGTGCCCAGCGCCTGCGCCATCTCCTCGTGCAGGCGTTCGGCGGCACGCAGGGTCTCGCGTGCGTTGTGCAGGAACACCTCGCCGGCGGCGGTCAGCCGCACCTGCCGCGCGCCGCGCTCGAACAGCCGCGCGCCCAGCGCTTCCTCGATCTTGGCGATCTGGTGGCTGAGCGCCGACTGCACCGTGTGGCAGCGCCGCGCGGCGGCGGTGAAGCTGCCTTCCTCGGCCACGGCGACGGCGAACTCGAGTTGGCGCAAGGTCAGCATGGCATCTAAAAACGAGATGGTTCGAGTGAAAACAATACATTGGAAAGATCGATGGCGCTTGTCCAGACTGGCGCCATTCCTTCCGACCCCCTTGGATTCCACGCATGGACACGACCCCGCATCCCCCGTTGCACCGCGGCCTGGTACTGCTGATGGCCGCCGCCACCGGCCTGGCGGTGGCCAGCAACTACTACGCGCAGCCGCTGCTGGAGGTGCTGGCGCAGACCTTCGCGATCGACGTGCGCAGCGCCGGCGCGGTGGTCACCACCGCGCAGCTGGCCTATGCCGCCGGGCTGCTGTTGCTGGTGCCGCTGGGCGATCGCTTCGAGCGCCGCAGCCTGATCGTGGGGCTGTACGCGCTCAGTGCGGTAGGCCTGCTGGTCAGCGCCGCCTCCACCAGCTTCGCGCTGCTGCTGCTCGGCACCCTGGTCACCGGGCTCAGCTCGGTGGCCGCGCAGATCCTGGTGCCGTTCGCCGCCACCCTGGCCGCGCCGCACGAGCGCGGACGGGTGGTCGGCACGGTGATGAGCGGCCTGCTGCTCGGCATCCTGCTGGCGCGCACCGTGTCCGGGCTGCTGGCCGGCATCGGCGGCTGGCACGTCGTGTACTGGGTGGCCGCGGCGCTGATCCTGCTGGTGGCGGCGTTGCTGTGGCGCGCGCTGCCGCGGCATCCGGGCAATCCGCGGCTGTCCTATCCGCACCTGATCGGGTCGGTGCTGGCGCTGCTGCGCGACGAACCGGTGTTGCGTGCGCGCGCGATCCTGGGCGGGTTGATCTTCGCCGGTTTCAGCATGTTCTGGACCACGCTGGCGTTCCTGCTGTCCGGCCCCAGCTACGGCTACGGCACCGCGACGATCGGCCTGTTCGGCCTGATCGGCGCCGCCGGCGCGTTCGCCGCCAACCTGTCGGGCAAGCTCGCCGACCGCGGCGCCGGGCATTGGGTGGGCTGGGGCGGGCTGGCCATGCTGCTGCTGTCGTGGCTGCTGCTGGCCGCCGCGCCGCACTCGCTGTGGCTGCTGATCGCCGGAGTGCTGCTGTTGGACGTGGCGGTGCAGGGCGTGCACATCGGCAACCAGCATGTGATCTACCAGTTGGATCCGAAGGCGCGCAACCGCATCACCTCGGCCTACGTTACCTGCTACTTCATCGGCGGTGCGATCGGTTCCAGCCTGGGCACCGCCGCCTATGCCTACGCCGGCTGGAACGGGGTGGTGGTCGGCGGCGCGGCGCTGGCGGTGGCCGCGCTGCTGTGGACGGGGGTCAGCGTGCGGCCGGCACGGCCGCCGGTGGCGCTGGCGCCGCAGCCGGAGCGGTGACCGCATGCGCGGCGGCGCGCAGCTTGGGCAGCAGGCGCAGGGTCAGCGCCAGCTGGTTGCGCACCAGCCGCCGCTTGGGATCATCGACTCCGTCTTCGTGTTCCAGCGCATCGGCCATGCCCACCTCGGCCGATTCGTCGGCCGGCGGTAGCGCCTGGCGCTGCGCCAGCGCGTCGGCGATCGCGCCCAGGGTGTCCTGCAGGTAGCCGCCGGCGCGGTCGATGGCCGGATCGGCCTCGCCGGCCAGTGCGGCGCGGTGCGCGCCCAGCGCCGACAGATAGCCGAGCAAGGTGTTGGACAGCGCCAGGAAGCGGAAGCCCGCATCCAGGTTGCGCCGGTAGCGGCCCGGCTCGCGCAGCATGTTGGACAGCGCCACCGACAGTGCGGCGTCGGCGTTGTGCATGTCGCGGCGGGCGATGCGGTAGGGCAGGTCGTCGCGCATGCCGCTGCGGTACTGCTCCAGCACCTGCGCCAGGTAGCGCGCGCAGCTGGCCAGCACCGTGGCCATCACCTGGTTGAGGCGCCGGCCCTGCCAGTCGGGCAGGATCAGGAACGACGCCGCCGCGGCGATCGCGCAGCCGATCAGCGTATCCACCAGGCGCGGCCAGATCAGCACGAAGCCGTCGCCGAGCAGGTTGAAGCAGAACAGCGCCATCACCGTGATCGCGGCGGTGGCCAGCATGTAGCGGTCGGTGCGGGTGACGAAGAACAGCAGCGCGCCGAACAGCGCGAACAGCAGCTGCAGTTCGGTGCCGGGGAACAGCTGCATCAGCGCCCAGGTCGCGACCAGCCCGATCAGCGTGCCGGCGATGCGCTGCGCCAGGCGCAGCCGGGTGGCGCCGTAGTTGGGCCGGCACACGAAGGCGGTGGTGAGCAGGATCCAGTAGCCGTTGCTGGCGTGGATCGACTGCATGATGGCGTAGCCGACCACCAGCGCGATCGCCATGCGCAGCCCGTGGCGGAACAACACCGAGCCCGGGGTGAGCTGCTGGCCGACGCGCACCAGCATCTCGCGCAGCGTGTGCGGCGAGGAGTCGCGCAGGCGGGTGTCGAGGGTGTCGCTGGTGGTGTCGGACTGCGCGGCTTCGGACAGCCGCCGCTCGATGCTCTGCAGGTTGGTGACCAGCAGTTCCAGCGAGCCGAGCAGCCGCGCCTGGCGCGGATCGGCCTGCGCGTGCAGGAAGTCCAGCGACTGCCGCAGGTCGGTGGTGGCCTGCTGGGTCTGCTCGCCGTATTCGAACGGATGGCGCAGCCGGATCGCCTCGCCCAGCGCCGCGCAGGCCTTGCCCTGCAGGGCCAGCAGGCGCTGGCAGCGATACAGCACGTCGCTGTGGAAGAACGCGTCGGTCAGCGCTTCGTAAGGGTAGTGCGAGGAGCTGGCGCGTTCGTGGAAATCCTGCGCCATGTAGTACAGGCGGAAGTACAGGCCGGACTGCACGCCGGGCCGGCCGGAGCGGCCGAAGCGGCTCATGATCGCGGTCTTGGCCGCGTTCAGCGCCGCCACCACCTGCGCGTTCTGTTCGGCCAGCGCCAGCCGCCGTGCATGCAGGTCGCTCTGCCGCACCGGTTCGAACAGCGCGGCCTTGAGCCGCAGGTAGCGGCCGAGTTCGAAGAACAGCCGCGACAGCCGCTCGCGCACCGGACGATTGGCGAACAGCACGGTCCACAGGATCGACAGCAAGCCGTACCAGGCGGCGCCGAGCATCAACAGGCCGATGCCGTGCCAGGCGCTGCCGCCGACGTGGCCGGCGCGGCCGCCATGGTCGATGCCGATCATCGCGTAGATCGCCAGCGCCACGGTAGCCTGGGCGATGGAGGCGTAGCGTTCGCCGAGCGCGCCGAGCAGGGTCAGGGCGAAGGTGGACAGCGCCATGCCGGCGACGAACGCCAGCGGATACGGGAACAGCAGCGCCACCGCGGCCGCGGCGGCGGCGAAGCACAGCAGCGACAGCAGCACCGACTTGATCCGGCCCAGCCAGTTGTCGTCGGTCTCGGCGATGGCGCTGGCGATGGCGCCGAGGAAGATCGCCGGTAGCGCGGTCAGTTGCTGCTGGTGCCAGCACACGCCCATCGCCACACCCAGGGCGATGAACACGCGCAGCCCGTAGCTGGCCTTTTCATGGGCCCACAGGCGGCTGAGGCGCGATTCGATCGAGGATTTCGGCACGGCGACACGATAACGCAACGCTGGCCGCGATGATGCTTGCCGCTGGCGACGGCGTGGGGCGGCGAGCATCGGTGCCGCTGTGCTGCCGCTGCACCTTGCCAAGGCCAAGCCGTGGCAAGGCGCAGCGCCGCGCTCAAAGTTCGAACGTGGCGTTCAGCGACCAGGTACGCGGCTGGCCATAGCCGTTGCCGTCGTTGCTCCAGTAGCGGCGGTCGGTGAGGTTGGTGAGCTCGCCGCGCAGCGTCACCGGCGTGGCGCCCCAGTGCGTGCGATAGCCCAGACCGGCATCGAGCAGGGTGAAGGACGGCAGCTTCAGGTCGTACAGGTCGTTCCACAGCGACGTGCCGTAGGGCTGCGAGCCGTAGTGCTTGGCGGCCGCGTGCACGCTCAGCCCGGGCACGGCGTCGAATGCGTACGCGGTGTTGAGCGTGGCCTGGAATCTGGCCACGCCGGCCGGGGTGCGGCCGACCGCCGCCGCCTCGTTGCGTAGGTAGTCGGCGTCGACCCAGGTCGCGCCGGCGCCGATGCGCCAGTTCGGCGTGGCCTGCACGTGGCCGCTGAGATCGAAGCCCTGGTAGCGCACCTCGCCGTCCTGCACGTAGTAGTTGGCGGCGTTGCCGTATTCGGCGCCGCGCTCGATGCGGAACCAGGCCGCATCCAGCGCCCAGCGCGCGCGCTCCAGCTTGTAGCCCAGCTCGTACTGCTTGCTTTCCAGCGGCGGCAGCAGCGTGTTGCGGTTCTCGTAGAGCTGGCCGACGGTGCTGCCCTGCTCCAGCGATTCGACGTAGCTGGCGTACACGGTCTGGTCGTCGCGCGGCTTGAACAGCAGCGCCACGGTCGGAGTGTTGACCGACTTCTGGTAACGCGCGGTGTGCGTACCGTCCACGTCCCAGCTGTTCTGTTCGTAGCGGGTGTGGCGCAGGCCCAGCAGCAGCGACCAGTGCGCGCCGACGCTGAGCGTATCGCTGGCGAACAGCGCGTTCTGCTCGACCCGGTCGCTGCGATAGGTGTCGCGCGAATGGGTGCTGTGGTAGCTGAGGGCACTGTCCTGGTACAGGTTGGAGGTGCCCAGCTGGTACCACAGGTTCTGCTTCGCCCAGCCGCTGTCGGCCTGTTGCCAGCTCGCGCCGGCGACCAGCTGGTGGTCGATCGGGCCGGTGCTGAAGCGGCCTTCGAGCAGGCCTTGCGCCAGGTAGTTTTCGGCGAGGTTGCCCAGGTCGTAGATATACGTGTTGGTGTCGCCCTCGCGGTTGAGCACGTAGTCCCAGATCTTGTTGATCGAACTGCGGAACTTGCTGTAGCTCAGGTCCAGGCGCACGTTCCAGGCCTCGTCAATCCGCCAGCGCAGGCCGGTCATCGCCGACTGCATCTCGGTGTTGAAGAAGGTGTCGCGGATGGCGCGGTCGCGGCGCGGGTCCAGGCGGCGCGGCAGCGCGCTGTCGCCATAGCCGTAGAAGGTGATGGTCGGCGCTTCGTTCTCCAGCTTGCGGTTCTGGTAGAGCAGGTCGGCGGTCCAGGTGAGATCCTCGCTCAGGCGCGCATCCAGCCCCAGCGAGGCCAGTGTGCGCTCGACGTGGGTGTCGTTGTAGGTGTCGCCCTGTTCGCGCAGCAGGTTGAGGCGATAGCCGAAGCGGTCGTCCTCGCCGAAACGGCGGCCGTTGTCGAGCTGTGCGCTGTACACGCCGCCGTCGCGGTAGCCCATGCTCAGGTCGAGCAGCGGCGTATCGGTGGGCTTCTTGGTGATGTAGTTGACGATGCCGCCGGGGGCGCCGAAGCCGTACATGAAGCCGCTGGCGCCCTTGAGCAGCTGCACCTGCTGCATGCTCTCGCTCGGCCACTCGGCACCGTAGGTGTACAGCGGCATGCCGTTGAGCTTGTAGCCGTTGCTGTAGCTGACCGGCAGGCCGCGTACCTGGATGGTGGTGTACCAGCTGCTGTTGTAAGCGCCGACGTTGCCGGAGACCGACGGATCGGTCATGAACATCTGCGCCAGCGAGTTCACCTGGCGCTCCTGCAGGTCGTCGGCATCGATGCGGGTGATCGAGAACGGCGTGTCGCGCGCCGGCCGTTCGCCCAGGGCGCCGGCCGGCGCCTCGGCGCGCTCGGCGCTGACCCGGATCGCGTCCAGTTCGGTGGCCTCGCGCTCGGCGGGATCGGCATCGGTCCCGGCTACGGCATGGGCGGGAGCGCAGAATGCGGCGGCCAGTGCGAGCGGCAGCAGGCAATGGCGTGGGAATTGGGTGGGCATGACGGGTTCCGTTGGTCGGGGAAGGGACGTCGTGCCTTGCCGCTGGGCTGGGTGGACGAAAAGCGTGGTGGCCGCTGCGCGGTTGACAGGTCGAACTGCTCGCTGCGCGCGCAGTACGCGGACGGAAAAGATATCGGCAGCCTCCTTTTCTGCGGGCAGCAGCGTGCCGTCCGCGATCGGCGAAAGCGGTGGGAGAGGACGGGAGTGGCTGACCGCTGGATGTCCCGGAGGCGGGAAACTTGGCTCCGTCGACGCGGAGCCATGCGCTGGCTGATGCGAATTGTTCTCTTTTGCGACGCTCAGGTCAACGGAGCGTTACCTAGCCGCTGCGGGTAGTGCAGACGCTCACACCGACAGTTGCTGCAAGCGCGCGGCGAGCAGCGCCGGGAAACGCTTGAACCAGGTCTGGTTGAGCGGCGAGGGATGCGGCAGCGGATACAGCGTGAAGCGCCGCGCCGCGCCGGTCTCGGTCTGCAGGCGGACTTCGGTGTGCGCGCTGAAGCGCGCTTCGCTGGCCCAGAACGCGTCCAGTCGCGCGCGCACGTCCTTGGGCTGGTCGATGCCGAACCACAGGAAGGCTTCGCGGCCAAGGGTGACGATCTCATGGCCGCGCCATTGTTCGATCAGCAGGCGCCGCATCAGCGGATGGAAACGCCGCTTCGTCTGCATCGACCAGGCCTTGTTGCCGATCGGCTTGTACGGCACGGTATTGATCCAGAAGAAGCCGCGGCCGACCTTGAGCGAGGCCGCGAAATCCGGCATCGGTGCGTCGTCGTGCAGGTGCCGGTACAGCGCCTTGCGCACCAGTTGCCCGCCGCTGCCGACGAAGGGTTCGCCGTGTTCGACTTCGCTACGGCCCGGATCGCGGCCGAAGAAGCACAGCCGTGCGGTCTTGCGGCCGAGTCCGATGATCGGCTCGAGCGGGTCCTTGGCGTAGTCCGCGTAGACCTTGGTGTCGATGCCGTCGGTCTGCGCGGCGAGCGCGCGGAACTGCTTGCGGAGGTCGGGATCCAGTGCCATGGAATGTCCTCGAATGCCGATGGTGTCAGCTGTAGGAGCGGCTTCAGCCGCGACAGACCCTATCCGTCGCTGCCCATACGATCTGTCGCGGCTGAGGCCGCTCCTACAAGGGGCTGCGTGCGCGCTACGCGCCGCGTTCGCGTGCGATCGCGCGCCAGCCGATGTCGCTGCGATGGAATTCGCTGGGCCAGCGAATCGGCGCCACGCCGGCATAGGCGTTGCGCTGCGCGTCCGACACGCTGTCGCCCAGCGCGGCCACGCACAGCACGCGGCCGCCGGCGCTGAGCACGCGGCCCCGGCCGTCCAGCGCGGTGCCGGCATGGAACACCTTGGCGCCGGCCGGCACCTGCTCCAGGCCGGAAATCACCTCGCCGGTGACCGGCGTTTCCGGATACGGCGCCGCCGCCAGCACCACCCCCAGCGACGGGCGCGGATCCCACTGCGCCTGGGTCGCGTGCAGTTGCCCGTCGATCGCCGCCTCGATCAGCTCCAGCAGATCCGACTGCAGGCGCAGCATCACCGGCTGGGTTTCCGGATCGCCGAAGCGCACGTTGAACTCGATCACCTTCGGCGCGCCGCTGGCGTCGATCATCAGCCCGGCGTAGAGGAAACCGGTGAACGGTACGCCGTCGGCGATCATGCCCTGCACGGTCGGCTCCACCACCTCGCGCATCACCCGCGCGTGCACCTCGGGCGTGACCACCGGCGCCGGCGAATACGCGCCCATGCCGCCGGTGTTGGGGCCGCTGTCGCCGTCGCCGACGCGCTTGTGGTCCTGGCTGGTGGCCATCGGCAGCGCGGTGGCGCCATCGACCATGGAAATGAAGCTAGCCTCCTCGCCGTCGAGGAATTCCTCGATCACCACGCGCGCGCCGGCATCGCCGAAGGCGTTGCCGGAGAGCATGTCGCGCACCGCGGCCTCGGCGTCTTCGAGGGTCATCGCCACGATCACGCCCTTGCCCGCGGCCAGGCCGTCGGCCTTGACCACGATCGGCGCGCCTTTGGCGCGCACGTAGGCCAGTGCCGCATCGACCTCGGTATGCACTTCGTAGAACGCGGTCGGGATGCCATGGCGGGCGAGGAAGTCCTTGGCGAAGGCCTTGCTGCCTTCCAGCTGCGCGGCCCTGGCGCTGGGTCCGAAGATGCGCAGGCCGGCGGCGCGGAAACGATCGACCACGCCCAGCACCAGCGGCACCTCCGGTCCGACCACGGTCAGCGCCACCGCCTCGTCCTGGGCCAGATTGAGCAGGCCGTCGAGGTCGTCAACCTTGATCGCCACGTTGCGGCATTTGGCTTCGGTGGCGGTGCCGGCATTGCCCGGGGCGACCAGCACTTCGCTGACGCGCGGGGATTGGGCCAGTTTCCAGGACAGGGCGTGTTCGCGGCCGCCGGCGCCGATGACGAGGATTTTCAAGGCGTGTCTCGTGAGGTCGAAGGAAGGACTATTCGCAGGCTTCGCGCTGCATCGAATCGGGGAACGGATAGGCCCAGCGGGTCGCGTCGAACGCGAACACCCGGGTGGTGCCGAGCTTCTTGCCGCAGGAGATGCCGCGTTCCTCGATGGTCACCGGCCACACCCGCGCGGCGCGATCGCTGTCGTCCACGTCGAGTTTGAAGTCCACGTCGAACAGCTGCGCTTGGCATTGTTCGGCGGTCTGCTGCGGATCGCGGCCTTCGTCGCTGCAATCCAGCGCGCCGTGGTTGTCGATGTGCTCGCGCACCGAACCGGCGTTGACCAGGCCCTTGGGTCCGGGCAGCACCAGATCCTGCGATTCCAGCACGGTGCCTTGCCCGATCCAGTTGCTGTAGACCACGAAGCCGTAGAAATCGCTGCCCAGGCGCAGGATGTCCACCTCTCCCGGGTCGCCGTTGCTGCCGAAGCTGTCGGCGAGCTTCTCGGCCACCACCGCCAGGCCCTGGCCGGCGTCGCGCAGGACCAGGAAATCGATCAGTCCCGGATTGGCATGGCCGCCATCGCTGAGCCGGTGGCAGACCGCCAGCAGTTCCTGGATCTGGTCGCCGACCACCACCGGCTGTTCGGCGCAGACCTCGCTCTCCACCGCGTTGCCGTCGATCTGGCCGGACCAGCTCTCCGACAGGCGCGCCTGCTTGCCGTAGCGCGTCTGCAGGAACGCCTGCAGGCGTTCGGTACGCGGCACGTGCGGCGTGGATGCGGGCGCTGCGGCCGGTGCCGCTGCGGCCGCCGGCGCGGCCGGCGTTGGCGTGGCGGTCGGTTTGCAGGCGGCCATGCCGAGCGCGAGCAGCAGCGGCAGGCCGTGGCGCAACGAGGTGGGTTTCATCGTTCGGATTCCTGGTCGCTCAATGGCGGAAGTGGCGCACGCCGGTGAACACCATCGCGATGCCGTGTTCGTCGGCGGCACCGATCACCTCGCTGTCGCGCATCGAGCCGCCGGGCTGGATCACCGCCTTGATGCCGGCCGCTGCCGCGGCGTCGATGCCGTCGCGGAACGGGAAGAACGCATCGGAGGCCATCACCGAGCCCTGCACCACCAGCTCCGCGTCGGCCGCCTTGATGCCGGCGATGCGCGCCGAATACACCCGGCTCATCTGCCCGGCGCCGACGCCGACGGTGCGCTGGTCCTTGGCGTAGACGATGGCGTTGGACTTGACGTACTTGGCCACCTTCCACGCGAACAGCAGGTCGGCGAACTGCGCGTCGGTCGGCGCCAGCCGGGTGACGACCTTCAGCTCGTCGCGGCTCACCACGCGGTCGTCGGCGCTCTGCATCAACAGGCCCGAGCCGACGCGCTTGGTGTCGACGAAGCCGCCGGACACCGGCGCCAATGGAATGCGCAGTACGCGCACGTTGGCCTTCTTCTTCGCGTACTCCAGCGCGCCTTCCTCGTAGTCCGGTGCGATCAGCACCTCGACGAACTGGCGGTCGAGGATGACCTTGGCGGTGGCCGCATCCAGCGGGCGGTTGAAGGCCAGGATGCCGCCGAAGGCGCTGGTCGGGTCGGTCGCGTAGGCGAGTTCGTAGGCATCGCCGCAGGCCGCGCCCACCGCCACGCCGCAGGGATTGGCGTGCTTGACGATGACGCAGGCCGGCGCGTCGAACTGGCGCACGCATTCCCAGGCCGCGTCGCTGTCGGCGATGTTGTTGTAGCTCAGTTCCTTGCCCTGCAGCTGCTGGAACGTGGCCAGCGAGCCCGGCGCCGGGCACAGGTCGCGGTAGAACGCGGCGTGCTGGTGCGGGTTCTCGCCGTAGCGCAGGTCCATCACCTTGACGAAGGTGCCGTTGGCCTGCGCCGGGAACGCGGCACGCACCGGCACTTCGCTCGCCGGGTCGGTCACCGTGGACAGGTAATTGCTGATCGCCGCATCGTACTGCGCCACGCGGTTGAACGCGGCCACCGACAGCGCGAAGCGCTTGGCCGCCGACAGCTGACCGTCGTGAGCCTCCAGTTCGGCGAGCAGCTCGGCGTACTGCGCCGGATCGGTGGCCACCGCCACGCGCGCGAAGTTCTTCGCCGCCGAGCGCAGCATCGCCGGGCCGCCGATGTCGATGTTCTCCACCGCCTCGGCGAGCGTGCAGTCGGCCCTGGCGGTGACCGCCTCGAACGGATACAGGTTCAGCACCAGCAGGTCGATCGGGGCGATGCCGTGTTCGGCCATCACCGCGTCGTCGGTGCCGGCGCGGCCGAGCAGGCCGCCATGCACCAGCGGGTGCAGGGTCTTGACCCGGCCGTCCATCATTTCCGGGAAACCGGTCAGCTCGGACACGTCCTTCACCGCCAGCCCGTCCTCGCGAATCGCCTTGGCGGTGCCGCCGGTGGACAGCAGTTCCACGTTGCGCGCGGCCAGCGCGCGGGCCAGGTCGATCAGGCCGGTCTTGTCGGAAACGGACAGCAATGCCCGGCGCACGGGCAGGAAATCGGAGGACATGGGGGCAGGGCACATATCGAAGCGGGGAGCCGATATTGTAGGCTGCGCCGCCCCGGCATGGACCCTCAGGACCCCGCAATGGTTTCGATCTACGCCTTGAAAGGACGCTTCCAGGACCTGCTGCGGCCCGGGGTGCGCGGCCTGTACCGGCTCGGGGTGACCGCCAACCAGGTCACCGTGGGCGCGGCCGCGGTGTCGCTGCTGGTCGCCGCCTGGGTGTTCTGGCGCGGGTCGGCGCAGCCGCTGTGGTATGCGTTGCTGCCGGCGTGGATGCTGCTGCGCATGGCCCTGAACGCGGTCGACGGCATGCTGGCGCGCGAGTTCGGCCAGCAGTCCAGGCTCGGCGCCTACCTCAACGAAGTGAGCGACGTGATCGCCGATGCGGCGCTGTACCTGAGCCTGGCCAGCGTGCCCGGCGCGAGCGCGGGCTGGCTGTGGGCGCTGGCGCTGGCGGCGGCATTGACCGAGTATGCCGGGGTGCTGGGGCTGATGGTCGGCGCCGCACGGCGCTACGACGGCCCGATGGGCAAGAGCGATCGCGCCTTCGCTATCGGCCTGCTGGGGCTGCTGCTGGCCGGCGGCTGGGTCGGGGCGAAGACGGTGGACGGTTTCGCGATCGTGCTGGCGTTGCTGTGCGCGGCGACGGTCGTGCGGCGCGTCGCCGCCGGCCTGCGCGAGGGCGCGCCGCGCTGAGTCGCGCGGTGCAGCAGGCGGCAACGACACACAAGCGGTAGCGGTACTCACGGCACGGCAAATACGAACGACAGGGAATCGGCAACGGATGCGGCAGGTCAGCGAAAGCGAGTTTTGCAGTTTCGACGGGACCCGGTTGTTCTACCGGCATTGGCCGGCCACCGCGCCGGCGGCGGCACCACGCGCAGTGGTGCTGCTGCACCGCGGCCACGAGCATTCCGGGCGGGTCGTGCACCTGGCCGACGAACTGGGCCTGGACGACTGCGCGATGTTCGCCTGGGACGCGCGCGGTAACGGCCGCTCGCCCGGCGCGCGCGGCGATGCGCCGGGTTTCCCGGCGCTGGTGCGCGACCTGGACCGTTTCATCGCCCACATCGGCGAGGCCCACGGCATCGCGCTGCAGGACATCGTGGTGATCGCGCAGAGCGTGGGCGCGGTGATCGCCAGCACCTGGGTGCACGACTACGCGCCGCCGTTGCGCGCGCTGGTGCTCGCCTCGCCGGCGTTCAAGGTCAAGCTGTACGTGCCGTTCGCGCGGCCCGGGCTGGCCTTGATGCACAAGCTGCGCGGCAATTTCTTCGTCAACAGCTACGTCAAGCCGCAGTGGCTGACCCACGATCCGGCGCGCGTGGCCAGCTACCGCGACGATCCGCTGATCACCCGGCCGATCTCGGTGCGGGTATTGCTGGGCGTGTACGCCGCGGCCGATCGTGTGGTCGGCGATGCGCAGGCGATCACCGTGCCGGTGCAGCTGCTGGTGTCCGGCGACGATTTCGTCGTGCACCGCGGCCCGCAGGACCGTTTCTACGAGCGGCTGTCCTCGCCGGTGAAGGAGCGCCACCTGCTGCCCGGGTTCTTCCACGACACCCTGGGCGAGCGCGACCGCGCGCCGGCGCTGGCGCAGATCCGCCGTTTCGTGCGCGAACGCTTCGCCGAGGCGCCGGCGCTGCCCAGCCTGCTGCAGGCGCATCGGCACGGGCCCACCTTCGAGGAAGCCGAGCGGCTGTCCTGGCCGCCGCAAAAGTACAGCCTGCAGGATCTGCGCTGGCGTTTCGTGCGCGCCAACCTGCGTTTCGGCGGAACCCTTTCCGAAGGCGTGGCGCTGGGCCTGCAGACCGGCTTCGATTCCGGCAGCACGCTGGACTACGTGTACCGCGACCGTGCCGCCGGCAAGGGCCCGCTGGGCCGCTTCATCGACCGCAACTACCTGGATGCGATCGGCTGGCGCGGCATCCGCGTGCGCCGCACCCATCTGCACGAACTGCTGCGCCTGGCCATGCAGCGCCTGCGCGACGCCGGCGCGCCGGTGCGCGTGCTCGACATCGCCGCCGGCCACGGCCGCTACGTGCTGGAAGCGCTGGCCGCCGGCGAACGGCGTGCCGATGCGATCGTGCTGCGCGATTTCAGCGACTTGAACGTGGAGCGCGGGCGCGCGCTGATCGCCGAACTCGGCGCCGCCGACATCGCCCGTTTCGAGCAGGGCGACGCCTTCGACCGCGATGCGCTGGCGGCGCTGCAGCCGCGGCCGACGCTGGCGGTGGTATCGGGCCTGTACGAACTGTTCCCCGACAACGACCAGGTGCTGCGTTCGCTGCAGGGCGTGGCCGCGGCGGTGGAACCGGGCGGCTATCTGGCCTACACCGGCCAACCCTGGCACCCACAGCTGGAATTCATCGCCCGCGCGCTGACCAGCCACCGCGGCGGCGCGGCCTGGGTGATGCGCCGGCGCACACAGCAGGAGATGGACGAACTGGTGCGCGTGGCCGGCTTCCGCAAGCTGGAACAGCGCATCGATGCATGGGGCATCTTCACCGTGTCGCTGGCGCAGCGGATCGCGCCATGAGCGAGGCGGCACCGCGGCCGTGGCGGCGCGCGCTGGCGTGGCTGGCGCTGCTGGGGCCGTTCTTCTTCCTCAGCTACGGCCTGGCCAATACGCTGGCCGAGCGCCGCGCCTACGTGCCGTCGCTGCCGTTCGCGTGGGAAACGCAGATCCCGTTCTGGCCGTGGACGATCGTGCCGTACTGGTCGATCGACCTGTTCTACGTGATCTCGTTCTTCGTCTGCCGCACGCGCGCCGAGCTGGACACGCATGCCAGGCGGCTGCTGACCGCGCAGGTGCTGGCGGTGGGCTGCTTCCTGCTGTGGCCGCTGCGTTTCGGCTTCGAACGGCCGTCCAGCGACGGCGTGTTCGGCTGGCTGTTCGCGGTGCTGCTGGGCTTCGACAAGCCGTTCAACCAGGCGCCGTCGCTGCACATCGTGCTGCTGGTGGTGCTGTGGGTGCGCTACGCGCAGCATCTGCACGGGATTGCGCGCGGCGCGCTGCACATCTGGTTCGCGCTGATCGGGGTGTCGGTGCTGACCACGTACCAGCACCATTTCCTGGACATTCCCACCGGCCTGGCCGCGGGCTGGCTGTGCGTGTGGCTGTGGCCGCAGCGGGTGGCGGCGCCGTGGAGCGCGCTGGCCGTGGCGCGCGATCCGGCGCGCTGGCGCCTGGCCGCCGCTTACCTGTGCGGCAGCGGCGCCTGCGTCGCGCTGGCCTGGACGGTTGGCGGCGCGGCCTGGTGGCTGCTGTGGCCGGCGCTGTCGCTGCTGCTGGTCGCGTGCGACTACGCGCTGCTCGGCGCGATCGGCCTGCAGAAGCGCGCCGACGGCCGCCTCAGCCTGGCCGCGCGCTGGCTGTACGCGCCGTACCTGGCGGCCGCCTGGCTCAATTCGCGCGCCTGGACCCGACGCGATCCGGCGCCGCGCGAGATCGCCGACGGCGTCTGGCTGGGGCGCCTGCCCGATCGCGGCGAGCGCGCTGCGTTCGCCGCGGTGGTCGACGTCTGCGCCGAACTGTCGTTGCGCGCTGCCGGGCCGCACGATCGCAGCGTGCCGATGCTGGACCTGGTCGCGCCGCCGGCGGCGGCATTGCGCGATGCCGCCAGCGCGATCGAAGCCGCGCGCCGCCACGGCCCGGTGCTGGTGTGCTGCGCGCTGGGCTATTCGCGCAGCGCCGCCGCGGTCGCCACCTGGTTGTTGCATAGCGGTCGCGCCGCCGATCCGGATGCCGCGCTCGCGCTGCTGCGTGCGCGCGCAGCGCGGGTGGTGCTGGGGCCTGCGCAGCGCGCCGCCATTGCCGCCGCGTACGCCGCGCCGCATGCGCCGCCGCACGCCCTGGAGCTGCCGGCATGAGCACGCCGCTGGAGTTGCGCACGATGGCCGCGCTGTTGCGGCAGTCTTCGCCGCTAGACCGGCTGTCGCTGGCGCTGCTCTCCGTCGCGCTGCTGCTGGGCGCGTGGTACGCCAACGTCGGCATGCCGCTGGCGGCGCTGCTGTGCCTGCTCGGCGCGCTCGCCGGCGCGGTGCAGCGTTACTGGGCCGCACGCGTCGGCCTGGATGCAGCGCTGCTGGACGCGGTGCTGGCCGAAGCGGACCTGGACCAGGCCGGCAGCGATCTCGACGCCGCCCTGCACCGGCTCGGCCTGCTGCGGCGCCTGCCGCCGCCGCGCGATTGGCAGGCGCGCTGGCGCGGCATGCGCGGCCTGCTGCTGCGGCAGATCGCGAGCCTGGCGCTGCAATTGCTGGCCATGCTGGCCGCACTGATCGTGGCGACAGTCGCATGACGGAGTTCCGCCCATGACCGCATCCACCGATCCGGCGCCGCTGCCCCACGCCGATGCCGCGCAACAGACGCTGTGGCAGCGGCTGCAGGCCTACCGTTTCGGCGACGCCGACGATGCCTTGCCGGTGTTCGTGCGCCGGGTGGCCAAGGAAGCCAGGGTTTCCCTGACCGTGGCCGCGCAGGCGGTCGAGGAATACCGGCGCTTCTGCTTCCTGGCCTGCAGCGGAGGCGAGGACGTCACCCCCAGCGCGCTGATCGATCAGGTCTGGCATACCCACCTCACCGATACCCGCGAATACTGGCAGCAGTTCTGCCCCCACGTGTTGCAGACCACCCTGCATCACCGGCCCGGACGCGGCGATGTCGCCGACGCCGAGCGCCACGCTGCGCAATACCGGGCCACGCTGGCGCGCTACCGCTGCTATTTCGGCGAACCGCCGGCGGTCTGCTGGCCGACACCGGACGGGGAGCGCGCCGCGCCGGCCGCAGCCGCCAACGATCTTCCTGCGCGCCGCTGGGACGGTCCGCGCGCGTCCAGCAAGGCGCTGTGGCTGTGGGCGGGAGCCACGCTGCTGCTGGGCTGGTGGCTGGGATTGGACAACCCGGCCGTCTCGCCGCTGCACTGGCGTGGCAGTTCCTTCATCGTGCTGTTCCTGGCGGGGATCGGCCTGGCCTGGACGCTGGCCGCGCGGTTGCGGCGCGCGGTGCGCGGTCTCGGGCAACGGCACGCGGCCAGCGTGGTCGATCACGCCGAGCTGGCGTTTCTGGCCGGCGGCAGCGAGCGTGTGGCGGACCTGCAGCTGGGCTTGCTGCAGATCTGCGGCGCAGTGCAGTTGCGGCCGACGATGTCCACGCTGATGCGCCGCCGCAGCGATGCGACCGCGCTGCACGTCGCGGACGATGTGGCGGTGCCGGCATCGCTGCAGCGCGCCCTGCAACTGGTCCGCGCCAACCCGACCTTGTCGCAGGCGCTGCAGGCGCTGCGCGATGACGCGCTGCCGCTGCGCGCGGCGCTGATCGGCAAGCGCTTGCTGCTCGGGCGCGGCCAGGCCTGGTGTGCGCGCCTGCTCGGCGCCGCGCCGCCGGTGGCGCTGTGGGTCGTCGGTGCGCTCAAGATCGAGATCGGCCTGCAGCTGCAACGCCCGGTCGGCTTCCTGGTCGCGGCGATGGTGGTGGTGACGCTGATCGCGCTGGGCTTCCTGCTGACCCCGCTGCGGCGCAGCGTCGCCGGCGACCGGCTGCTCGCCCAGCGCGATGCGGCATGGCGCGCCGGGACGGTCCTCTCCTCCTCGACGCCGGGCACGCACCTGGCCACGCCGCTGGCGCTGGCCGGCACCGGCGTGCTGATGAGCACGGCGTGGGCGGACTATCACGCGCTGCGTTCGCCCGTGGTCGCCAGCGGCGGAAGCGGTGGCGGCAGCAGTTGCAGCACCAGCACCGGTGGCGGCGATGGCGGCGGCAGCAGTTGCGGCAGCAGTTGCAGCAGCGGCTGCGGCGGTTGCGGTGGGGGCGGCGACTGATGGCCCGACCGAGCTGGGCACACCGCCGCGCGCACTGGCGCGCACGCCTGGCGCTGGCGTTGCGCGCGCGTGGCGCCACGCCCAACGGCCTGTCCTGGACCGCCACCGGCTTCGCCGCGCTGGCGGCGCTGATGTTCTATTGGGCCTGGCGCGAACCGCCGCGCGATGCGGCCGGCCTGCTGCTGCTGGCCGCGCTCGGCCTGCAGGGCCGGCTGCTGTGCAACCGCCTGGACGGGCTGATGGCGCGGCAGGCGCACATGGTCGGCCGTGCCGGGGAGGTCTACAACGAAGCGCCGGACCGGCTGTCCGATGTCCTGGTGTGCCTGGGCGTGGGCTACGGCCTGCAGCACGTGCTGCGCTGGGGCGCCGACCTGGGTTGGGCCGCGGCCTTGCTGTGCGTGGGCACCGCCTACGTGCGCATGCTCGGCCTGGCCTGCGGCGTCAGCGAGCCGGTGCAGGGCCCGATGGCGCGCGTGCAGCGCATGCGTTGGCTGTCGCTGGCCGCGCTGCTGGCGGCCGTCGCGCTGTTGCTGCAGCGCAGTGCCATCGCCGAAACCATTCTGGTCCTGACCATGGCGTTGCTGATCGGCGGCGCGGCGGTGACCATCGTGATCCGCCTGCGCGCCATCGTGCGCGAACTGGAGTGGCAATGATCGAACGCCTGATCGCCCGCGGCTGCAGTGCCGCGATCCGCCTGCTGACCGGCGCGCGTGCGTTCTGGCGCTGCATCCCCTCCAGCGAGCGCCGCGTGTACTACGGCAACCATGCCAGCCACGGCGACTTCGTGCTGATCTGGTCGTCGCTGCCGGCGGCGCTGCGGCGCGAGGTGCGGCCGGTGGCCGCGGCCGACTACTGGCGGCGCGACGCGCTGCGCCGCTACCTGATCCACTCGGTGTTCAACGGCGTGCTGATCGAACGCGACGCCGCGCAGCGCAGCCGCGACCCGATCGAATGCCTGTGCGAAGCGGTCGATGGCGGCGGCTCGCTGATCCTGTTCCCGGAAGGCACGCGCAACACCGAGGAAGGCGTGTTGCCGTTCAAGAGCGGCATCTACCACCTGGCGCGGCACCGCCCGGAGCTGGAGTTCGTGCCGGTGTGGATCGACAACCTCAAGCGGGTGATGCCCAAGGGCAAATGGCTGCCGCTGCCGTTGCTGTGCACCACCACCTTCGGCGAGCCGTTGCGGCTGGGCGCCGGCGAGGACAAACAGGCGTTCCTGGAGCGCACGCGCGCGGCGCTGCTGGCGCTGTCGCCGGAGCAGATGGAGGCCGCACGATGAGCGCGATCGCCTTCAGCGACCATCTGCAGCAGTCCTCGCTGCGGCAGCAGACCATCTGGCTGTTCCTCGGCATCGCCGCGGTATTGCTGCTGGCCACGCTGATTTCCGAAACGCTGCGCTGGCGCGCGCGCGGGCGGCCCAGCGCGGTGCTCGACAACCTGGTGGCGCGGATCCGCGCGTGGTGGGTGATGGCCGCGGTGGTGGCGCTGGCGTTCGTGTTCGGGCGCATCGGCGTGATCGTGCTGTTCGCGCTGGTGTCGCTGTTCGCGCTGCGCGAGTTCATCACCCTGGCGCCGACCCGGCGCGGCGACTACTACGCGCTGCTGGCCGCGTTCTACATCGTGCTGCCGTGGCAGTACTGGCTGGTGTGGAGCGGCTGGTACGGGCTGTACACGTTGCTGATCCCGGTCTACGCGTTCCTGGTGCTGCCGATCCTGTCCACCATCGGCGGCGACACCACGCGCTACCTGGAGCGCACCGCCAAAGTGCAGTGGGGGCTGATGATCTGCGTGTTCTGCATCTCGCACGTGCCGGCGCTGCTGAACCTGGAGATTCCCGGCTACGAAGGCCGCAACCTGCTGCTGTTCGCGTTCCTGGTGATCGTGGTGCAGTCTTCGGACGTGCTGCAGTACGTGTGGGGCAAGCTGATCGGCAAACACCTGATCGCACCCAAGCTGTCGCCGTCCAAGACCGTGGAAGGCTTCGTCGGCGGCATCCTGTCGGCGAGCCTGCTCGGCGCGGCCTTGTGGTGGATCACCCCGTTCTCGCCGCTGCAGGCCTTCGCGCTGGCGCTGGTGGCCAACCTGATGGGCTTCTTCGGCGGCCTGGTGATGTCGGCGATCAAGCGCGACCGCGGCATCAAGGACTGGGGCCACATGATCGAAGGCCACGGCGGCGTGCTCGACCGGCTGGACTCGGTGTGCTTCGCCGCGCCGGTGTTCTTCCACCTGATCCGCTATGGATGGGTGTGAGGGGCCGGGATTGGGGATTCGGGATTGGGGATTGCTCGAGCGAGACGCTTCCCTTGTAGGAGCGGCTTCAGCCGCGACGCCTTACCGGTAACGCGTCGCGGCTGAAGCCGCTGCTACAGAAAAGCCCCATGGCTGAAATGGAAAAGCCGCCTTCTGTGCAGAAAAGGCGGCTTTTTTCATCAGGTCGCATGGGACCGCTGCAACGAATCCCAAATGCCCAATCCCCAATCCCGGCCTCACGCCAACCCGTATTCCTTCAGTTTCTTGCGCAGCGTGGCGCGATGGATGCCCAGCATCGCCGCGGCACGGCTCTGGTTGCCTTCGCAGTGGTTGAGCACTTCCACGAACAACGGGATCTCCATCTCGCGCAGCACGATCTCGTACACGTCGTCGGCGTCGCAGCCATCGAGGTCGCGCAGGTAGCGGCGCACGGACTGTGCCACGTGTTCGCGCAGCGGCGGCTTCGGCGCGCCGCGACTGGAGTCAGGACGAGTGGTGGCAGCGTTCAAGTTCGGCGGGTCCCCGGATGACGGCCGCGTCGGAGGGCGGAGGGCCGGCGCGGGGGGACGAGTCTAGCGCGTGGCCTGCCTCGCTGCCATGGCGGATCGTGGTGCCACAGCGTTTCAGTGGAAGTCGAAACTGAATGCGGCGGTTCCCGCGGCCGGTTCGCGCACCTGGAACGCCACCTGCGCGCTCTGGCCCGGCGCCAGTGTCGCCGCATCCGGACGGGTGCGGCCCAGGTACTCCTCCGGGCGCAACACGCGGCTGCCGATGGTGCGGCCGTCGGCGTCGGCCAGCGACAGCTGCAGCAACGGCCAGGCCTGCGCCCAGCGCGCATCGTTGCGGAAGGTGGCCTGGATCTGCAGGGTGCCGGCGCGCCCAGGCAGCGGCCGCACTTCGCGGCTGAGCATGGTGAACGCGCTCGGCTCGCGCCACGGCGGCAGGCTGCAGCGCAGCGCCTGGCACACGCCGGCCACCCACGGCCGCCAGCGCGCGTCGGCGCCCAGCCGTTGCCGGTCGGCGACCAGGATCTGCAGCGCCAGCAGCAGGCCCAGCCCGACCAGCGCGATCCACTGCCAGGGCGCGGCGCGCAGCACCGGCCGGCGGGGCGCGCTGGGCTGGATGAAGCTGGGGGCGGCGATCGCCGCAGCAGCGAGTTCCGGGCCGTGCGCCAGCGGCGGCGCCCGTTCCGATTCCGATTCCGACGCTGCTGCCGGTTCCGGCTGCGGTTCGAGCCCGGCGGGCGCGATCGGTTCGGCCGCCACGGCGGGCGGCGTTGCGGCGACCCCGGCGGCGCGCGCCGCGTCCGCCTCCGGCATCGATGCCGGTGCCGGCGTGGACGGTGGTGCGACATCGGCACGTGGCGTCGTGACCCCACCGGTATCGCCCGTCTCGGCGGAGCCGGTCGCCGCGTCCGCGTCGGCCGGCACGACGGCATCGGCCTGTTCCGGCGCCGGCCGGGCGGGCTGGCGCAACAGGGTCGCGAGGCTGGGGCGGGGCGGGGTGGGATCGGGCATGCGTGCAGGCGACGGCGGTAACGAGAGCGCTATTCAAGCACGCGCGGGAGCGGGCTGCAGCGCGGCCATGGCCTCTGTAGGAGCGGCTTCAGCCGCGACAGGCACCTTCGGAAAGGGCCTGTCGCGGCTGAAGCCGCTCCTACAGGAACGCCGGTGCGGCTCAGCGCCGGTGCTTGCCTGCGCCGATCAGGTCCAGCAGGCCGGCGCGCTGTCGCGGGCTCAAGGTCTCGAAGCTGTCGAGCAGGCGCGCCTGCTGGTCGGACAACTGCCGGTAGTGCGCGGCTTCCTCGGCAACGGACAGCGGTTCGCCGAACACGCGTTCGCCGCGGCCGGTGGCCAGGTATTCGAAGGTCAGCCCGCTGCGGCGGGCCAGGGCGATCAGGTGCTCCACCGCCGGCGCGGTCCCGTCGGCCATCTCCCACTGCGCCACGGCGCTGCGGGTCACCGACAGATCCAGCGCCAGCGCTTCCTGGGTGAGACCGGTCAGCTTGCGCGCTTCGCGCACCCGTTCGTACAGCCTGCTGTTCACACTCACCTCCGCGGGGAGGCGAGATATAGCCGCGCGGAACGGAAAAGTTGGTTCGTAAAGCTTTCAATGAGGACTTTGTTGTTGATACTGTCGTCGGCGGTGGCTGTGCGCAGTGAAGGCGCCGGGTGGTCCGCGCCGCTCCTGCCGCCGCCGCTCGACCCGCTGCCATGGACCAGGACGCGCCGATGCACACGCAGGATGCCCCGCTGCACGATGCCCACCCTTCGCGTTTCGCGCTCGCCCCGCTGCGCGCGCAGCGCCGTGCGCGGCCGCCGCCGGGGATCGGCGCGCACCGTTACCGGATCTGGGCCGATGCCGGCGACGGTCGCTGCGCGGTCAGGCAGGGCTGGTCATGGCAGGTGTTCGCGCTGCCATATCCGCCCGCGCCGTCGGCGCGGGTGCCGGCGCTGCTATGGCTGCTGCTGCACGCCGTGGGCTGGGTGGCGCTGGTGCAGGCCCTGGGCGTCTCGGCGCTGATCGGCGTGCCGCTGGAACTGGCGTGGCGATGGTCGCGGGCGCGGCGCGGCCATCGCTGGCACGAGCGCCGCCTGCGCGCGCAGGGCTGGCGGCCGCGGACCCGGGTGCTGGCGATCCATGCCGAGGCGGCCCTGCTGACCGCGGCGATCCGCAGCCTGGCCGCAGGCCGCGGGTGATGAGCACCGATCCGGCGCGGCCGCGCAAGCGGGGCGCCGATCCACGGACTCAGGCGCGGCGTACGCCGTCGATCCGCATCCAGTCGCCGTCCTGTTCGCTGCGCAACTGCTCGAACCACGGCGCGTAGCGCTGCAGCAGCTCCTGTTCCTGGCCGTGCAGGATGCCGGACAGGGCGATGCGCCCGCCCGGGGCGACGCGTTCGGCCAGGACCGGCGCCAGCGTGTCCAGCGCCGAGGCCAGGATGTTGGCGACCACCACCGGATAGGTGGCCACCGGCTCGTCGGCCGGCAGGTACACCGCCAGGCGCGCGCCGACCGCATTGCGCTCGGCGTTGTCGCGCGTGGCCAGCAGCGCCTGCGGGTCGTTGTCCACGCCCACCGCCGCCGCCGCGCCCAGCTTCAGCGCGGCCAGCGCCAGGATCCCGGAGCCGCAGCCGAAGTCGAGCACGTGCGCCTGCGCCAACGCGCCGTCGGCGGCCAGCGCGTCGAGCCAGCGCAGGCACAGTGCGGTGGTCGGATGCGTGCCGGAACCGAACGCCAGGCCCGGGTCCAGCCGCACCACGGCGGCGTCGGCACCGCGCGCATCCTCGGGCAGTTCGTGATTCCACGGCACGATGAAGGTGCGCGTGCCGAAGCGCATCGGCTGGAACTGGTCCAGCCAGGCGCGTTCCCAGTCCTGGTCGTCGACCTTGCGGAACGTGGCCTGTGCCCAGTCCAGGCCCGGGTCGAACGCGTCCAATGCGGCCAGCAGCAGCAACGCGTCCTGCTCGGCGGGGAACAGCGCGGTGAGCACCAGCGTGCCCCACAGCGGGGTCTCGCCGACCCCCGGTTCCAGGATCGCGCGCTCGTTGCTGGTGTCGGCCTCGGCGTCGAGCAGGGTGACCGCCAGCGCGCCGACGTCCTCCAGCGCATTTTCGTAGCGGGGCTGGGTGGCGTCGGTGCAGCGCACAGTCAATTCGAGGAACGGCATCGGTCGGGCACAGGGGAAGAAGGGCCCCGCATCTTAGACGACCGCCGCGGTGGCCCGAGCCGGCGCCGGCCGCGAGTCCCTGTGGCCGCGGCCGCCATTGTCTGCCATGGCCCGCCATCGGCTGCGTTAGACTGCGACATTGCGGCGGCCCCCGCTTCCAGCGGACGCGGCCGCCCTCGTCGCCTGCTGCCCCGGTCGCTTACGCGCATGCCCTTCGCCGTGTCCCGCAAAACCTGGCTGTTGCTGGCGCCCGCTGCGCTGTTGCTGGGCGTGGTCGGCTATCGCGCGGCGCTGCTGGCGGCGGCACCGGCGCTGCCGGTGACCGCCGGTGCCGCCGTGACCCCCCCGGCGCCCGTGGACGTGGCAGCGCCGGACCAGCGCAGAAGCACCGCGGTGCAGGCATTGCCGGCGTCACCGCCCGACCGCCGCACCGCGCTGGAGCGCAGTCCCGACCTGTACCGCACTTCCCAGCAGTTGTCGGCCGCCGCCGCGCAGGGCGATGCCGAGGCGTCCTGGCTGCTCAGCCGCATCTACGACTATTGCGCCGGCTATGCGATGAATCCGGCCGGCTATGCCGCCGACACCCGTGCGATCGAGGCGGCGCAGCTGCCGACCTCGGCGCGCATGGTCGATGCGCGCGCGCGGGTCGGCCGCCGCTGCGCCGGCTTCGTGCCCGGCGACGGCCTGACCCGCCAGGCCATCGTCGCCCAGCGCGTGCAGGCCGCGCGCGGCGGCAACCTGGCCGCGGAGGCGGCGCTGCTGACGCTGGGGCAGCCGCTGCAGTCCTCGGCCGGCTACAAGCGCGACCTGGTCGAACGGGTCCGCGCTTCCGGCGATCCGGATGCGTACATGGCGCTGGCGCCGGCGATGGGCCTGGCCGCCAGCGGCGACGACAGCCTGGACGAGCGCATCGCCGGCACCGCCTTCACCGAACTGGCCTGGCAGCTGGCCGCCTGCCGGCTGGGGCTGGATTGCGGCCCGAACAGCGAGTTGATGACCCGCTATTGCGCCAACGGCGGGATCTGCTCGCAGGACCCGACCCAGGATTTCAGCAGTTTTGTTTACGACGCCGCGGTCCCGCGGCAAGGCACGGACACGATGAACGACATGGTCAACCGTCTGGTGGAGACGACAGGAGCGGGCTCATGAAGTACCGGCGATGGCTGCACGGCGCCAAGTTCTGGTTCTGGGTGCTGGCCCTGGTCGCCTATTCGGCGGCGGCGGCCGGCTTGCTGCTGATCGACACGGCCGAGCAGCGCTACCGCGGCCTGTCCAAGGTCGAGCTGACCACCGTGCACGCCGACCCGGACCTGCGCCGCGCCGGCGCCGCGCAGGTGGCGGCGATCTACCGCGCCCGCAGCGGCATGCCGTTCTCCACCCTGAGCCCGGGCAGCACCTTCCAGATCGTGTGGCCGGACGGTTCCACCGAGACGGTGATGATCGTCAGCCCGACCTCGACCCTGGGCGCCGAACCGGTGCAGGGGACGCAGCAGGCTAAGTAGCCGGGATTGGGGATTCGCAAAGGCGGGTTTCCGGTCCCTGTGAGGTCTGTCGGCTTGGCGATCAGCCCTCTTTGGAGGGCGCCGGGGATGGTTGGCGCTGCATGGCCAGGGCCAGGGCGTCGGCGCCGGCGGGGTAGTGCAGGCGGTCGCTGGGGTCGTTGGCGGCGTCCCAGATCGCCTGGGCGACGTCGCTGGCCACGGTCACCGCCGCCGGCTGGCCCAGGCGCGCGAACACCGCGTGTGCGAAGGGCGCGTAGGCGTCGGGGATCAGGCCCTGCATGCGCTGCTGCCCGTTGGCGGTGAACTGGGTGGACGGGCCGTAGCCGGGCTCCACCAGCTTGACCCGCAGGTCGAATGCCTCGAGTTCGTGCGCCAGCGACGCGGTGAAGCCCTCGATCGCGGTCTTGCTGGCCGTGTACGCCGCCACCAGCGGGAACGGCGCCAGCGTGGCGCTGGAGGTCACGTTGACGATGACGCCGGCGCCGCGCTGGCGAAACCCGGGAATCGCGGCCTGGCACATCGCCATGACGCCGAAGGTGTTGGTCTCGAACACTTCGCGCACGGTCGCCATCGGCGTGGCCTCGAACGCCCCGAACAGCCCGATGCCGGCATTGTTGACCAGCACGTCGATGGGGCCGGCCGCCTCCAGCGCCAGCGCGATGCTGTCGGGCTGGGTCACGTCCAGCGCCAGCATGCGCAGGGCGGGCGAGGCCGGCAGCAGCGCCGGTTGCGGCTGGCGCATGCTGGCGACGACGTTCCAGCCTTGGGCCAGGAAGTGCCGCGCGGTTTCCAGGCCGTAGCCGGAGGAGCAGCCGGTGATCAGGACGGTCTTCATTGCGTTTCTCCAGGAGTGAGTGGGCTCGGGAGGAAACGATAGGCCAGCCGCCTTGGATGATCGATAATGCGGAATCCGTTTTGTTTTAGTGAGCGTCCGAAATGCACGATCTGCTTTCCGAGCTCGTCCGCCTGCTGCAGCCCCGCGCGGTTTTCGCCAACCTGATCAGCGGCAAGGGCAACTGGGCGGTGCGCTATGCCGCGTACGGGCAGCCCGGGTTCTGCATCGTGCTGGAAGGCAGCGCCGTGCTGGCGGTGGACGGGCAGCCGCCGATCACGATCGGCGCCGGCGATTTCGTGCTGTTGCCGACCACGCCGGCGTTCACGCTCTCCGGCGTCTTGCCGGCGCCGCCGGTGTTCATCGATCCGCAGGTCGTCCCGGGCGGGCAAGGCGAGCTCCGCCACGGCGAACAGGGCGGTGCGCCGGACATGCTGTCCCTGGGCGGTGCCTTCCTGTTCGACAGCGCCCATGCCGGCTTGCTGACCTCGCTGCTGCCGACGGTGGTGCATGTGCGCGGCGCGGGCCGCCTGATGCAACTGGTGCAGATGGTGGGCGAGGAGTACCAGGACCGGAAGCCGGGCAACGACTACATGCTGTCCCGGCTGGTGGAGATGCTGCTGGTCGAGGCCATGCGCTGGACGACGGCGGGGAACGCACCGCCGGGGCTGTTGCGCGGCCTGGGCGACGAACGGCTGGCGCCGGCGCTCACCCGGATCCATGCGTGCATCGATCACGCCTGGACAGTGGGCGAACTGGCGCAGGCGGCTGCGCTGTCGCGCTCGACGCTCTTCGAGCGCTTCGCCCGCACGGTCGGCGTGCCGCCGATGGAGTACGTGCTGGCCTGGCGCATGGAGGTGGCGAAGGACCTGCTGCGGCGCGAAGGATGCAGCGTGGCCGAGGTGGCGCAACGCGTCGGCTATGGCTCGACCAGCAGCTTCAGCGTCGCCTTCAGCCGCCACGTGGGCGCACCGCCCAGCCACTACGCCAAGCGCTGACGCAAGCCACCGCGACGATGCCGGGCCCGTGTGGCGACGCCACCAGGATCACGCTAGCAGCTGGGGCGCGATCTCACACACCTCGCAAGCGCATCGGCGAAAGGTCGAGGGCGTACCCCCGACCACAACCGCCACCATCACCAGGAACAGATCAGGAGCCGGTCTCCGCCTTTGCGAATCCCAAATCCCGAATGCCGAATCCCGGCCCCTCACACCAACGCAATCGACTTGTTCTTGCGCTCGGCCAGGCGCTTTTCCAGGTAGTGGATGTTCTGCCCGCCGGCCTGGAAGCCCTTGTCGCGCATGATCCGCTGCTGCAGCGGGATGTTGGTCTTGATCCCGTCCACCACCATCTCGCTCAGCGCCACGCGCATGCGCGCGATCGCGGTGTCGCGGTCGGGGCCGTGCACGATCAGCTTGCCGATCATCGAGTCGTAGTTCGGCGGCACCTTGTAGCCGCTGTAGATATGCGTGTCCACGCGTACGCCAGGGCCGCCGGGCGGATGGAAGCCGGTGATCAGGCCCGGGTTGGGCATGAAGGTTTCCGGGTCTTCGGCGTTGATGCGGCACTCGATCGCATGGCCGCGCAGCACGATGTCGCTCTGCTTGATGCTCAGCTTGTGGCCGGCGGCGATGCGCAGCTGTTCGCAGACCAGGTCGATGCCGGTGATGCGCTCGGTGACCGGGTGCTCGACCTGGATGCGCGTGTTCATTTCGATGAAGTAGAAACGGCCGTCCTCGAACAGGAATTCGAAGGTGCCGGCGCCGCGGTAGCCGATGCGCACGCAGGCGTCCACGCAGACCTTGCCGATCTCGTTGCGCAGCTGCTCGGTGATGCCGGGCGCGGGCGCTTCCTCGACCACCTTCTGGTGGCGGCGCTGCATCGAGCAGTCGCGCTCGCCCAGGTGGATGGCGTTGCCCTGGCCGTCGGCCAGCACCTGGATCTCCACGTGGCGCGGATTCTCCAGGAACTTCTCCATGTACACCTGGTCGTTGCTGAAAGCGGCCTTGGCCTCGGACTTGGTGGTCTCGATCGCCGCCTTCAGCGCCGCCTCCGAATGCACCACGCGCATGCCGCGGCCGCCGCCGCCGCCGGCCGCCTTGATGATCACCGGATAGCCGATCTCGCGCGCGATCTTGGTGTTGGCGACGATGTCCTCGCCCAGCGGCCCGCCCGAGCCGGGCACGCACGGCACGCCGGCGGCCTTCATCGCGCGGATCGCCTCGACCTTGTCGCCCATCAGGCGGATGGTGTCGGCCTTGGGCCCGATGAAGATGAAGCCGGACTGCTCCACGCGCTCGGCGAAGTCGGCGTTCTCCGACAGGAAGCCGTAGCCGGGATGGATGGCCTGCGCGTCGGTGACCTCGGCCGCGGCGATCAGCGCCGGGATGTTGAGATAGCTCTCGGCCGACGCCGCCGGGCCGATGCACACCGACTCGTCGGCCATGGCCACGTGCTTGAGGTTGCGATCGACGGTGGAATGCACCGCGACCGTGCGGATGCCGAGCGTATGGCACGCGCGCAGGATGCGCAGCGCGATTTCGCCGCGATTGGCGATGACGACTTTATCGAGCATGGGATTCGGGATTCGAGATTGGGGATTCGTAGAGGGCGCCGGGCTCGCGCAGATGTCGCGAATCGTCCAGCGTGCGGATCAATGCGTTGAGCCTGGAAAAGGTGCGGTTCAAGAGATCGAGGGTGGCCGCGTCCGGCGAACCGAACTGCAGCCGTGTCGCAATCTGCATCTGCGTATCCAGCTCGGCCAGCGAGCCTCGCGCCATCGACAGATAACGCAGGTACTCGGCAGTGGACCGCCGCGCGGCGCCCTCCGCGATGTTGGAGGCAACGCTGATCGCCGCGCGCCGCATCTGTGCGGTCAGTCCAAAGCGTTCGGCATCGGGGAAGTTCTGGGTGAGGCGGTAGGTCGCTTCGACCAACGCCATCGCATCGCGCCACACCGTGAGGCGCTCGTGCGGCCGCTGTTGCGAATCCCAAATCACGAATCCCCAATCCCGGCCGCTCAGCCAATCACAAACAACGGCTGATCGAACTCCACCGGCACGCCGCTTTCGCTGAGGATCGCGACGATGGTGCCGGAGACGTCGGCTTCGATCGGGTTGAACATCTTCATCGCCTCGATGATCGCCAGGGTCTCGCCGGCCTTGACCGCCTGGCCGACGCTGACGAAGGCCGGCTTGTCCGGCGACGGCGAGGTGTAGAAGGTGCCGACCATCGGCGCGCGCAGCACGTGGCCCTCGGGCAGGGCGTTGCCGGGCTTGGCGGTGCCGCCGGTGGAGGCCTCGGTCGGCGAGCTCATCGGCATCGGCGCGGCTGCAGGCGGCGCGGCGGCGGGGGCCGGCGCGTACTGCGGGGCGCTGGCGACCATGCCCTTGGGGGTGCGCGCCAGGCGCACGCTTTCCTCGCCTTCCTTGATCTCGATTTCGGCGAGATTGGATTCTTCCAGCAGGTCGATGAGTTTCTTGATTTTACGGAGATCCATAACGGCCTCTTGAGGTGAATCGGGAAATGACCGGGCCTGCGGCCCGGCGAACGCGGATAGGGTGGCGCAGCGCCGCGCGACGCGCGCTGAAGCCGGGGGTGCCGCTCACGCGCCGGCTCCCAGCCGGGCCAGCGCCGCGTCCATCGCGTAGCGGTAGCTGTCGGCGCCGAAGCCGCAGATCACGCCGAGCGCGTGGTCGCTGAAATAGCTGTGGTGGCGGAACGGCTCGCGGCTGTGCGGGTTGGACAGGTGGATCTCGATGAACGGGATCGCCACCGCCGCCAACGCGTCGCGCAGCGCCACCGAGGTATGGGTGAACGCGGCCGGGTTGATCAGGATGAAGGCGGTGCCATCGCCGCGCGCGGCCTGCACCCGCTCCACCAGCACGTGCTCGGCGTTGGACTGCAGGCTGTCCAGCTGGTGCCCGGCGGCCGTGGCCTGCGCGAGCAGCGCCGCATCGATCTGCGCCAGCGTGGTGTGCCCATAGACCCCCGGCTCGCGGGTGCCGAGCAGGTTGAGGTTGGGGCCGTGCAACAGCAGCAGTCGCGCCATGGAGGACAAAGCAGCGGAGAGGGCGGCAGTCTGCGCGAAGCCGGGATTACTGTCCAGTTCGGCGAAGTTGCGCGTGTTTTAAACGGATGTTTGGTTCAGCGGCGTGCGCTTGCATGGGCAGGCGAGGCCGAGGCGCGTCCTGCTGCCGGCCCGTGTTGTCCGATCCTGCGCGCCGGCTTGCCGGGATGCATTGCGCGGCGCGGCGCGTGAAGTACCGGCGCGGCACGCAGCGATCCTGCACGACGCTGCGCGCCTGCGCCACCGCTGCGCGTACGCTGAACGGCACCGGCATCTGCGTTTCAGCCCCTCTCCTGCCGGGAGAGGGGTTGGGGTGAGGGTACGTCCCCTCCATGACCAGGCGCGCCGCACGCCGCGCCCGCCGCCACGTCAGCGCTGCGGCTGCGGCAGGCTGTCCCGCGGCGGGTGGCCGAACAGCCGGCTGAACTCGCGGCTGAACTGCGAAGGGCTTTCGTAGCCCACCGCGAACGCTGCAGCGGTGATGCTGGTGCCGCCCTGTTGCAACAGCCGGCGCGCTTCCAGCAGGCGCAGCTGCTTCTGGTACTGCAGCGGCGACAGGCCGGTGGCGTCGCGGAAACGCCGGTAGAACAACGCCGTGCTCATGCCGGCGCGGCTGGCGAGCGCGGACGCGTCCAGCGGCTGGCGGAACCCGTGCTGCACCGTGCGTATCGCCGAGGCCAGCCGACGCGCGGCGGGTGCCGGCTGCGCCATCGCCGCCAGCGCCGGGCCGGCCGGGCTCTGCAGGAGCCGGAAGACCAGTTCGCGCTGCAATGCCGGCCACAGGAACTGCTGCGCCCGCAGGTCGTCGGCCGCCAGCGACAGCAGGCGCTGCAGGCAGTCGATCAGCGCAGGCTGCAGCGCCACCACGCTGAACGGCGCCGGCGCCATGGTTGCCGCGGCTGGCATGCCCGGTTCGCCGCAGACCTGGCGCAGCAGCGCCGGGTCCAGTTCCACCACCAGGCCGAGGAAGGGCTGGTGGCGATCGCCGACGGTCACCATGCCGCGCGCGGGCACCGGCACATGGGTCAGCAACGCTTCTCCAGCGCGATATTCCAGAACGGTCGCGCCCACCAGCACCTGCTTGGCGCCCTGCAGCACCGCCCCCAGCGCGGGGCGATACAAGGCGGGCGCGGGGACGCGGGGCGCGCGCGACTGCGCCAGCCACGTTCCCGGCAGTAAGGCGTGCAGCCCGTCGCCGGCCGCGCCGCGTGCGCGCAGCAGTTCGTGCGCGCGCAGCCGCAGTTCGGTCAACGCGTGCAGGTTGCTGCCCGGGGCAATCGAATCAGGCAAGGATCGGGCGCAATCCGGCAAGTACGGCCGATGCCGCAGGCCCAGCATGTCACGATCTTCCAGCGAGACAAAACCGCATGCAGACCGCAACCACACCACGTCCCATCGCCCTGGTCACCGGCGGCAGTCGCGGCATCGGGCGCAGCATCGCGCTGCACCTGGCGCAGCAGGGCAGCGACCTGGTGATCACCTATCGGCGGCAGCAGGCGCAGGCGGCCGAAACGCTGGGTCAGCTGCAGGCATGTGGCGTACGTGCGGCAATGCTGCCGTTGGACCTGGCGGCCGCCGATGCGATGGAGGCCTTCGTGCCGGCCTTCCAGGCACAACTGGCGCGCTGGGGCGCTGCGCGATTCGATCAGCTGGTGAACAATGCCGGCCTGCATGCGCCTGCCGCCTTCGGCGACATCCGCGCCGACGACATGGACCTGCTGTATCGCGTGCATTTCCAGGCGCCGCTCCTGCTGCTGCAGGTCCTGGCGCCGCAAGTGGCCGACGGTGGTGGCATCGTCAACATCTCCAGCAGCCTCACCCGCCACGTCGCCGCCGGCAGCCTGGTCTACGCGGCGATGAAGAGCGCGCTGGAAACGGCGACGCGTTATCTGGCAGCGGAACTGGGCCAGCGCCGCATCGCAGTGAACGCCGTGGCCCCCGGCGCCACCGAGACCGATTTCTTCGGCGGCGCCGTGCGCGACGACGCTGGCGTGAACCAGTACGTGGCCCAGCACACGGCCATGGGCCGCGCCGGCCGCGCGGACGACATCGGCGCCGCGGTGGCCGGCATGTTGTCGCCGGGCAGCCGCTGGATCACCGGCCAGCGCATCGAGGCGTCCGGCGGCATGCTGATGTAGCGGAACGCAGCGCGGCCGCGCGAAGACGCAGCCATTCGTGCAGCTTCCGCGCGGCTTTGAAAGATGGGCGCAGTGCGTCAATCGGCAATGGCGGCACGGAGTGCTGCTGCATCAGGGGCGACTGGCGTTTTTTCGGCGCGCAGATTCGCCGAGTACATGCGCCCTGCGGTCAGGGACATACCTTCCTGTCCGCAGCGAGCGCGCTCAGCCGGCAGACCGCGCCTTGACCCACAGCCCGAACTCCTTCATCACCGCGACCACCGGTTCCAGGCGACGCCCGTCCTCGGTCAGCGCGTATTCGACCTTGACCGGCACGGTCGGATAGACGGTGCGCTGGATCAATCCGGCTTCTTCCAGGGCGCGCAGGTCCAGGGTCAGCATGCGCTGCGAAATGGCCGGAACGTCGCGGCGCAGTGCGTTGAACCGCTTGGGTCCCTCCAGCAGGTACGACACCAGCAACAGGCGCCATCTTCCGCCCAGCAGGCGCATGGCCTCTTCGACGGAGCAGCCGGAAACGTTGTCCTTCATCGCGGGTGCCTTCGGTGTGCGTTTCTAAGTATAAATTTTGTACCTAGACACCATAATAGTGCCTTCTTTCTTTTCTATACCTGGTTTCTAGAATGCGTCGGGCCGCTCCCGCCAGGGCAGCGCCCACTTTCTGGAGATCGCAATGAAGCTGTACTACATCCCGGCCGCCTGCTCGCTCGCGCCGCATATCGTGCTGCACGAACTCGGCCTCGAGGCGACGCTGGTCAGGGTCGATCACCGCAAGCACGTGACCGGGGACGGAGAAGATTTCCATCGGATCAACCCGATGGGCTATGTGCCGGCGCTCGAACTCGACGATGGCAGCGTGCTGCGCGAAGGTCCGGCCATCGTCCAGTACCTGGGCGACCGCAAGCCCGAATTGGGCCTGGTGCCGCGCAACGGCAGCCTGCAACGCTATCGCCTGCAGGAATGGCTGAACTTCCTGACCTCGGAGATCCACAAGGGCTTCATTCCGCTGCTGTACGCCCGACTTGCCGGTCAGTACGTGGACACCGCCCGGCCGAAGCTGGAGCAGCGTTTCGCCTGGATCGACGCGCAACTCGCCGATCGCCGGTTCCTGATGGGAGATGCCTTCACCGTTGCCGACACCTATCTCTACGCGCTGATCGGTTGGGGCCAGGCGCCGTGGCTGATTTCGCACTACCAGGCGGACATCCACTTCGACGCGTTGCAGAACCTGCAGGCATGGTACCGGCGTGTGCACGCGCGGCCTTCGGTGCAACAGGCGCTGCGCGAAGAAGGCCTGCAATAAGTCGATCGCGCGCCTGCGTGTGCCTCCTTGTCGCGTGTCGCCGGCGCTGCGGAACGCACCAGCCGGCTGAAATTTCCAGGCGCCGCGCAATTTCACCGCCAGCGTCCCGCCGATCCCGCTTATGGATCAAACGCATGTGGTGATGCCCGATCGGAATGCGCCAGGTGGCGCGCATTAACCGGCGATTTACACCCGCCGCCGGCATCCCGGGCACAAAGGACGCCCCGACCGGCCACGAGTGTCAGCCATGCGAATTGCGATCATCGGCGCAGGATTTTGCGGCAACGTGCTGGCCGCGGCGGTGGCCAGGCAGGGAACGGCCAGCCGGCTGACCTTGATCGGCGTGGCCGATACCTTCGGCCGCGGCATCGCCTACGGCGCGGCGCGGCCCGAGCATCTGTTGAACGTGCGCGCCAAGGACCTGGGCGTGGACCCGCAGGATCCGGGCGGGTTCGCCGATGCCTTGCAGCTCGACGCCGCGCAGCGCCTGGAGTTCCTGCCGCGGCTGCTGTACGGCCGCTACCTGGAGCAACACCTGGACGCGGCGCTGGCCGCCTCGGCGGTCGACGTGGCGCAGGTGAGCGAGGAGGCGGTGGCGGTGGAACGCGGGCCGGACGGCTTCCGCATCTTCCTGGCCAACGGCGAGGACGTGGTCAGCGACGTGGTGGTGCTGGCGATCGGCGCGTTGCCGCCGGCGGCGTTGCCCGGCATCGGCCCGCGCCTGGCGGTGCACCGGCGCTACATCGGCTGGCCGTGGCAGGACGGCGTACTGGACGACGTGCCGCCACAGGCGCGGCTGCTGCTGGTCGGCACCGGCCTGACCATGGCCGATGTCGCGCTGACCCTGCGCCGCCGCGGCCATCGCGGCCCGATCACCGCGCTGTCGCGGCGCGGCCTGGCGCCGCAGGCGCATCTGGCCCAGCCGGGCGCGCCGGTGACGCTGCCGCCGAGCGTGGCGCAGGCGCTGCGCAACCACGACCTCACCGGCCTGGTGCGCAGCCTGCGCCAGCTGACCACGGTGGTGGAGGACTGGCGCTGCGTGGTCGATGCGCTGCGCCCGCATCTGCAGCCGTTCTGGAAAGGCCTGGCGCCGGCGGCACGCTCGCGTTTCCTGCGCCACCTGCGCCCGTACTGGGAAGCGGCGCGGCATCGGCTGGCGCCGGCCGCGGCCACTGCGCTGGCGCAGATGCAGCAGCAGGGCCAGTTGCGCATCCGCGCCGGGCGCCTGCTGCGCGCGCGGCTGGGCGAGACCGCGGTGGAAGCGGTGATCCGCGACCGCGGCAGCAGCAGCGCGCGCACCGAAGCGTTCGACGTGCTGATCCGCGCCACCGGGCTGGACACCGACGTCGCCCGCACCAGTCATCCGCTGGTCGCCACGATGCGCGATGCGGGCCTGCTGCAGGCCGATCCGCTGGGCCTGGGCCTGGTGGTGGACGAGCGCCTGCAGGTGCGCGACGGCAGCGGCCATCCGGTGACCGGGCTGTACTGTCTGGGTCCGCTGCTGCGCGGCGGTTTGTGGGAGATCACCGCAGTGCCGGAACTGCGCGCCGGCGCGCAACGCCTGGCCGCGGAACTGGCGGCGCTGGAGCAGGCGCGGGCTGCCGGCGGCGGCGTCGGCAGCGAGGCGCAGCAGCAGGCGGTCTAGCGCAATCCCGCTCCCGGCGACGCTCCCCTGTAGGAGCGGCTTCAGCCGCGACAGGCACCATCAGCAAAGCCCGTCGCGGCACAAGGCCGAGTGTGCGAATGGGAAGGGATGAATCCCCAAGCGAGCGCCTACGGCACCTGCGCCCAGCGCTCGGCCTCGCCCGGCGCGAACGGCCCCAGCTTCTGCCGCACGATGCGGCCGTTGGCGTCGATCAGCACGCTGTAAGGCAGCAGGCCCTGGGTGTCGCCCAGGCGCACGCTGGCATCGGCCGGCCCTGGGGTTTCCAGCGCGATCGGGTAGCCGATCGGCACCCGCTGCAGGAACGCACGCACGTCCTCGGCGCGGTCCAGGGCGATGCCGAGCACCTGCAGGCCGTCGGCCGGCTGCGCGCGCGCCAGGCGATCGAGCTCCGGCATCTCGCGCACGCACGGTTCGCACCAGCTGGCCCAGACGTTGACCAGCAACGGACGGCCACGGAACTGGGCCAGGGTCAGGCTGCCGCCGTCGAGTGTGGGCAGACGCAGCGCCGGTGCCGGATCGCCGGGGCGGGCTGCGGCGACGCCGGCCGGCGGCGCGTGGCCGGTGGTGGGCGCGGGTGGCGCCACCGTCGGCGTGCGCCACCAGAGCTGCGCGGCGGCCACGCCCAGCACCGCCGCGATCGCCGCCACCGCAAGCAGGCGCGGCGGCGTGGCGTTCATCGCGCCGCGCGCAGCAGGGCGTCTTCGGCCACCGCCTGGCTCAGCACCGGCGGCAGCACGGTCGGCGGTGCGCCCGGACCGTAGACCACGTACAGCGGCACGCCCACCGCCTTGTGTTCGGCCAGGAAGGCGCTGATGCGTGCGTCCTCGTTGGTCCAGTCGCCCTTCATGTACACCGCATCGACGCGCTTGAGCGTGTCGCGGAAGGCGTCGCTGCTGAGCACGTTGCGTTCGTTGGCCTTGCAGGTCACGCACCAGTCGGCGGTCATATTGACGAACACCACGCGGTTGTCGGTGCGCAACCGGTCCAGCATCTCCGGCGAGAAGGCCACGGTGTTGCGCTCCACGGTGGCGCTGGGCGGCGCCAGCCGGGTCACGCCCCACACCGGCAGCAGCGCCAGCAGCACCAGCAGCGCGGCCAGGCGCAAGCCGAGCTTGTGGCTGCGCCAGCGCGCGCGCTCGATCCACCACAGGCCCAGCGCCAGCAGCGTGGCGCCGACCAGCAGCAGCGCCACCGCGTCCACGCCGCGCTGCTTGCCCAGCACCCACAGCAGCCAGATTGCGGTCAGGTACATCGGGAACGCCAGCACCTGCTTGAGCGTCTCCATCCACGGGCCCGGCTTGGGCAGGCGCTTGGCCAGCGAAGGGATGAAGCCGACCAGCAGGAACGGCAGCGCCAGGCCCAGGCCCATGGTCAGGAACACCAGCATGCCGATCGCCGGCGGCGCGGCGAACGCATAGCCCAGCGCCAGGCCCATGAACGGGCCGACGCAGGCGCTGGACACCACGCAGGCCAGCACGCCGGTGAAGAAATCGCCGACCGGGCCGCTGCGCGAGGACAGCGACTGGCCCAGCCCACCGAGGTTGGCGCTGAGCGTGAACACGCCGGACAGGCTCAGGCCCATCGCGAACATCAGGTAGGTCAGCACCGCGACGAAGCCGGGTCGCTGCAGCTGGAAGCCCCACAGCAGATGCGCGGCGACGGCGATGCCGCCGACCACGGCGAAGGACGCCAGCACCCCCAGCGTGTACCACAGCGCATGGCTGCGGGCGCGCGCATGGCTTTCGCCGCTGTGCGCCAGGCCCAGCACCTTCAGCGACAGGATCGGCAGCACGCACGGCAGCAGGTTCAGGATCAGGCCGCCGCCCAGCGCCGCCAGCAGCACCCACAGCAGGTTCTGCGGCGCGGCCGCCGGCGCGGTGCTGCGCGCGGCGTTGTGCACCGAGGCATCGGGCGCGGTCGCCGCGTCGGGCGCGGTCACCGGCGCGGATGCGTCGGCCGCCGCGGCGCTGGCGTCGGCCTGGCGGCTGTCGAGCGGGGTCACCAGCAGCGGCGCCACTTCGGCCTGGTCGGCGGGGCTGAGCGTGCCCTTGGGCAGCGATAGCTTCACCCGCCGGGTCATCGGCGGATAGCAGATGCCGTCGGTCTGGCAGCCCTGGAAGGTGGCGACCAGGGTCGCTTCGGCGGCATCGGCGCGCTGCCGCTGCAGCGGCACGCTGACCTCGGTCTGGTCGAAATACACCACCACGTTGCCGAAGTGCTCGTCCTGGTGCGAGCGGCCCTGCGGCCAGCGCGGCATGCCGGTGCGGATGCCGGCGGCGCCTTCCAGCGCCAGCGCGGTGCGGTCGCGATACAGGTAGTAGCCCGGCGCGGGCGTGAAGCGCAGCAGCAGCGTATTGCCGTCGCCGACGATGGCTTCGAAGCCGAACGCCTGGTCCGACGGCAGCGGCAAGCCTTGCACGGCGCCGGCACTGGCGCCGAACAAGGGCTTGGCGGCCGGGCCGGCCGCGCCCGGCGCACTGCCCGGCAGCGGCGAGGTGGGAGCCGCTGCCGCGCCGGCTTCGGCCGCCGGCAGTGCCACGTTGAGCAAGCGCTTCTGCGGCGGATAGCACACGCCGGCGTCGGCGCAGCCCTGGTAGCGCACTTCCA
The DNA here is from genome assembly GCF_041245805.1 of Xanthomonas sp. DAR 34887. Taxonomy (NCBI): domain Bacteria; kingdom Pseudomonadati; phylum Pseudomonadota; class Gammaproteobacteria; order Lysobacterales; family Lysobacteraceae; genus Xanthomonas; species Xanthomonas tesorieronis. The sequence goes on along the minus strand of NZ_CP162490.1, from coordinate 4,633,442 downwards.
CCTGCAAGTTGGTCGTGGCCGGATCGGCGACGCCGCTTTGCACCGCGTTCAACTCGCCGCGATAGGTTTCCACCTCGCCGAAGTACGGGTCGGTCTTCTTGTGCCCGGCCGGCAGCTGCACGGTCGGGTTGGCCTTGAAGCCGCTCAGCACCCGCACCGCGATCCGGTGCCGGTACAGGTAATAGCCGTCGGCGATCTTCCAGTGCAGTTCGATGCGGCCGCGCTCGGGCGCCTGCGCGCTCAGCACGAAGGCCCGATCGACCGGCAGCAGATCCTTTTCGCTGATCGCCAGGGCGGGGAAGGCGGCCAGGGCCAGCAGGCACAGGGCAGCGATACGGTGCAGCACGGTCATCGGCTTACGGTTCCTCACGGGTTTCGGCGTACACCCACTGCAGGTAGGCGGGCAGGCCGCCGGCGACCTCGACCTCGATCAATTCGGGGACGTCGAAGGGGTGCAGCTCGCACAGCCGCTGTCGCAACGCGGGGATGCGGTCGGCGGCGGTCTTGATCAGCAGCAGCACTTCCTCCGCCTGCTCCACCACGTCCTGCCAGCGATACGTGGCGTGCACGCCGGGCAGGCGGCTCACGCACGCGGCCAGGCGTTCTTCGACCAGGACCTGGGCGATCCGCGCGGCGCTGGCCGGATCGGGGCAGGTGCTGAACAGCAGGCGGAGGGGTGGGGGCGAAGACATGCGGCCGACAGTATAGGGACGCCGGCAGGGCTTTGCCGGGCCTGGTTCGGGCATGGGTGCGCGCTTGCGGGCGCGCGGTTGCAGGCCCGCGCGGGATGGCGTGGAACGACGCGGGCCGGGCATGGCGCGGGACCGCGCTGCGGCGAAGGATGCGTCGCCGGGACATACACGGTAGCCTGGCGGCGATTGAGGGCGGCGGGCAGGAAACCAGGCCGCGGCCGCGCCGGCTTTCGCGCGGCGGCGGCCATCTTCCGCTGAGCGCCGATGGCATGCGCGACGCCGGATGGCCCGAGGCCATCCGCGCCGCGCGCTGCATGCTCCGGCGCGCCGCCGTCGGCGCGCCGGAGATCCGGTTCAGTTGAGCAACTGGCAGCTCGCCGGCTTGGCCGAGGTGAACAGCGAGGAGGTCGCCCACTCCGGGTGGTCGATGAACGGATTGCGATTGCCCTGGAAGCTGTACACCACTTCGTTGCGGGCACGCTCGGCATCGTCCGGCGGATCCTGCTGGCTCCACGCGATCAGCGTCGACAGCAGGCCCATGTAGGCCGGCGAGGCCGAGGTCTGCACGATCTTGCTGCGGTCGTCGGTCAGTTCCAGGTCCGGCTCGGACTGCCCGGTGGCCGCGTCGGTGCCGCCTTCGTAGCGGATCGCCATGTACATGACCGCGCGCGCCATGTCGCCCTTGCGGTGGTTCCACACTTCGAAGCTGCCGCTGTTGCCGTCCGGGGTGCGCACCCAGTTGGAATTGCCCGGATAGCTGCCGCTGCCGCCGCCGAAGCCGGCGTTGGCCTCGGTGATGCGCTCGCCGCAGTTGCTGTCGCAGTTCGCGTACGGCTTGTTGCCGCGGTCCGCGTTCCAGGTGGAATCGGTCAGGTACAGCATGTGCGTGTCGGTGTAGGGCGCGTAGGGCAGGCCCTTGTCGCCGGTGGCGCTGCCGAAGCCCAGCGAGTTCGGCCAGCTGTGCTCGCGGTTGTACTTCAATCCGCTGCCGCTGCCGGCGCGGTCGGTGACCTTGGCGTAGCTGCGGTTGCGGTAGGCGTCGAGGATGCGCCCGCTGTTGTTCGGGTCCTCGTCGGCGATCTCCAGGATGGTCCAGGTGCTGGTGCCGGAGCTGCTGCTGTACGGGTAGACGGTGTGGCCCTTGATCGTCTCGTGCAGCGAGCAGCGCAACTGGCTGGCGTTGGAGGTGTTGACCCGCGCGTAGTAGCCGCTGGTACCGCCGCCGCTGCCGCTGGCGACGCTGAAGGCGATGCTGCTGTCCTGCGCCGGATGCGCGCCGCCGGCGTCGCTCACGCGCGCGGCCAAGATGCTCAGGCTGCAGCTTTCGCCGGCGGCCAGGGCGGTGTTGGTGGAAATCGCGAACTGGCTGCCGCTGCTCGGGTAGCTCAGCGCCACCGTGCCGGACTGGCTGCAGCTCAGCCCGAACGCGCCGCTGGCCAGGGTCACCGCCTCGCTGAAGGTCACCGCCAGGTCGCCGGCGGCGGGAAAGTTGCTGGCGCCCTGCGCCGGGGTGGTCGCGGTCACCGACGGCGCGGTGTCGCTGCTGCCGCCACTGAAGGTCTGGCCGCTGTTGCAGGCGCCGAAGCTGCTGGCCGAGCTGCCGGCCCAGGTGAAGTCGGAGGCGGCGCTGCCGTTGCTGCCGCGCAGCTGCAGCGAGGTGCCGGCCGCGGTGCTGTGGCTCTCGCTGACCGGCAGGTTCTGGCTGCTCAGGCCGGCCGCCGGGCCGCCGCCGCCGGTGATCGCGCCTTCGTAGCTGAGGAACTGCACCACCTGGCCGTTGCCGTCGACCAGCGCCAGGCCGTCGTTGGGGCCGTTCTGCACGCCGTTGCTGGCATAGCCGACGGTGGCGATGCGCACCTGCCCGCCGCAGGTGACCAGGTTGCCGGCCGGCACCGAGGTGGTCGCGTAGACGGTGGCGGCGCCGGGGCTGCTGCCGTTGTACAGGTAGACCTTGTAGCCGCTCAGGCTCTCGCCGGCGGTGGCGACGATCTCCACGCCCTCGCCGGTGTCGCCGGCGGCGGTGGCATCGTCGTAGTGCAATTCGTTGATGAACACGGCGGCCTGGGCGGGGCCGGCCAGGGCCAGCAGACAGGCGAGAGGTAAGGCAACGGCGGATGGCTTCATCGACAACTCCTTTTGGATGGTCCCCCCTGGGTCTGCGAGACTAGCCTGCCTCTGTGACAGCGTTGCGGAATCCGGGTACCAGTTCCGGGCCCGGGCTGGCCCGTGCGCGAAATTTTTTGCATCCCCGCCCTTGAAAGGGCGGCGGCCAGCACCACATCAAGCGCATCCCGGCGTACCGGGTTTTTTCGCGAGCGTTGCTAGCACTCGTCACATGCGAGTGCTAATATCGCCAGCCTTTCCTAGACCAATCAATCACTTAAGAGGGTCTCACTCAATGAGCATCAAGCCGCTTCACGACCGCGTCGTAGTCAAGCCGATCGAAGCCGACGAAATTTCCGCCGGCGGCATCGTGATCCCGGATTCGGCCAAGGAAAAGTCCACCAAGGGCGAGATCGTCGCCATCGGCAGCGGCAAGCCGCTGGACAACGGCAGCGTCCGCGCGCCGGCGGTCAAGGTCGGCGACAAGGTCATCTACGGCCAGTACGCCGGCTCCAGCTACAAGGCCGAAGGCGTCGAGTACAAGGTGCTGCGCGAAGACGACATCCTGGCGATCGTGGGCTAAAGCCCCCGATCGCGGGATTCGGGAGTCGGGATTCGGGATTGGTAAGGCGCTAGGCGCCGCGCGACCCGACATCTCCGCCCGAATCCCGCTCTAGCGAATCCCTAATCACCAATCACGAATCCCGGAGTTACACACATGGCTGCCAAAGATATCCGTTTCGGTGAAGACGCCCGTTCGCGCATGGTGCGCGGCGTCAACATCCTCGCCAATGCCGTCAAGGCCACCCTGGGCCCGAAGGGCCGCAACGTCGTGCTCGAGAAGAGCTTCGGCGCGCCGACCATCACCAAGGACGGCGTCTCCGTCGCCAAGGAAATCGAACTGGCCGACAAGTTCGAGAACATGGGCGCGCAGATGGTGAAGGAAGTCGCGTCCAAGACCTCCGACAACGCCGGCGACGGGACCACCACCGCCACCGTGCTGGCGCAGGCGCTGATCCGCGAAGGTTCCAAGGCGGTCGCCGCCGGCATGAACCCGATGGACCTCAAGCGCGGCATCGACAAGGCCGTCGTGGCCGCCGTGGCCGAGCTGAAGAAGATCAGCAAGCCCACCGCCGACGACAAGGCGATCGCCCAGGTCGGCACCATCTCGGCCAACTCCGACGAGTCGATCGGCAACATCATCGCCGACGCGATGAAGAAGGTCGGCAAGGAAGGCGTCATCACCGTCGAGGAAGGCTCGGGCCTGGAGAACGAGCTGGACGTGGTCGAGGGCATGCAGTTCGACCGCGGCTACCTGTCGCCGTACTTCATCAACAACCAGCAGAGCCAGTCGGCCGACCTGGACGACCCGTTCATCCTGCTGCACGACAAGAAGATCTCCAACGTGCGCGACCTGCTGCCCGTGCTGGAAGGCGTGGCCAAGGCCGGCAAGCCGCTGCTGATCGTCGCTGAGGAAGTGGAAGGCGAAGCGCTGGCGACCCTGGTGGTCAACACCATCCGCGGCATCGTCAAGGTCGTGGCGGTCAAGGCCCCGGGCTTCGGCGACCGTCGCAAGGCGATGCTGGAAGACATGGCCGTGCTGACCGGCGGCACCGTGATCTCCGAAGAAGTGGGCCTGGCGCTGGAGAAGGCGACCATCAAGGACCTGGGCCGCGCCAAGAAGGTGCAGGTCTCCAAGGAGAACACCACCATCATCGACGGCGCCGGCGAGACCACCGGCATCGAGTCGCGCATCAAGCAGATCAAGGCGCAGATCGAAGAGACCTCTTCGGACTACGACCGCGAGAAGCTGCAGGAGCGCGTGGCCAAGCTGGCCGGCGGCGTGGCGGTGATCAAGGTCGGCGCTTCGACCGAGATCGAGATGAAGGAAAAGAAGGCGCGCGTCGAAGACGCCCTGCACGCGACCCGTGCGGCCGTGGAAGAAGGCGTGGTCCCGGGCGGCGGCGTGGCCCTGGTGCGCGCGCTGACCGCGATCGGCGAGCTGAAGGGCGCCAACGAAGATCAGACCCACGGCATCCAGATCGCGCTGCGCGCGATGGAAGCGCCGCTGCGCGAGATCGTCACCAACGCCGGTGAAGAGCCGTCGGTGATCCTGAACCGCGTCAAGGAAGGCACCGGCAACTTCGGCTACAACGCAGCCAACGGCGAGTTCGGCGACATGGTCGAATTCGGCATCCTGGATCCGACCAAGGTGACCCGCTCGGCGCTGCAGAACGCCGCGTCGATCGCCGGCCTGATGATCACCACCGAAGCGATGGTGGCCGAAGCGCCGAAGAAGGACGAGCCGGCCGGCGGCGCCGGTGGCATGGGCGGCGGCATGGGCGGCATGGGCGGCATGGATTTCTGATCCGCGCCGGCGCAAGCCGACCTGCAGTACGCAACCGAGAGGAGCCCCGCAGCGATGCGGGGCTCTTTTTTTTGCGCGCGCTTCGCAGTGCGGCGGCGCCGGAACGCGGCGCGCGTAGCGGTCGCGTGGCGGTGCGGCAGCCGCCGCGGCGCAGTAGCTGGAAGGATCCGGCGTATGCGTTCGATTTCCAGAGGCCGGGATTGGCGATTCGGGATTGGGGATTGGGAGACGTCGCGAATCGCTGGGGCCTGTGGGCTTTGCGACTCCCCAATCTCCAATCCCGAATCCCGGCTCCATCCAGTTGCATCAGCAACTGTGGCGCCCCCCAAAATCCTGTGCTATCAATGCATCCCATGAACGCCAACCGCAGCTTTTATTTTTGGTACTACGGTTTTCCGATGCCGCTGGCGGAGGAAGGAATGCGTTCACCCTGAAGGACACTTCAGCCGCATCCCCGAAAGCCGCCAGCGAACCTGGCGGCTTTTTTCATGCCGCCGGACCTGGCCCCCCACCCAGAACCCGACGAGAGATTTTCCATGGCCCCGCATACCGACGATCTGCGCATCCGCAAGATCGAACCGCTGACCCCGCCCGCCCACCTGCTGTCGCTGCTGCCCTGCGACGAAGATGCCTCGCAGACCGTCGCCGCCTCGCGCGCGGCGCTGCACGAAATCCTGCACGGCCGCGACGACCGCCTGGCGGTGGTGATCGGCCCGTGCTCGATCCACGACCCGGTGGCGGCGATGGAGTATGCGCAACGCCTGCGCCCGCTGCGCGACACCTACGGAGACGCGCTGGAAATCGTGATGCGGGTGTACTTCGAGAAGCCGCGCACCACGGTCGGCTGGAAGGGCCTGATCAACGATCCCAACCTCGACGGCAGCTTCGACATCAACAAGGGCCTGCGCCTGGCGCGCGGCCTGCTGCGCGACATCAACCGTCTCGGCCTGCCGGCCGGCGTTGAATTCCTCGACATCATCTCGCCGCAGTACATCGCCGACCTGGTGGCGTGGGGCGCGATCGGCGCGCGCACCACCGAAAGCCAGGTGCACCGCGAACTGGCCTCGGGCCTGTCGTGCCCGGTCGGGTTCAAGAACGGTACCAGCGGCGACGTCAAGATCGCGGTCGATGCGGTCGGCGCGGCCTCGCATCCGCACCATTTCCTGGCGGTGACCAAGGACGGGCAGACCGCGGTCGCTACCACTACCGGCAATCCCGACTGCCACGTGATCCTGCGCGGCGGCAAGCTGCCCAACTACGACGCGGCCAGCGTCGCTGTGGCCGGTCAGGTGTTGGAGAAGGCCGGATTGCCGGCACGGTTGATGGTCGACGCCAGCCACGCCAATAGCGGCAAGAACCCGGACAACCAGCCGAAAGTGATCGAGGACATCGCCGCGCAGCTGGAAGCCGGACAGACCCGCATCGTCGGCGCGATGGTGGAGAGCCACCTGGTCGGCGGCCGCCAGGAGCTGGTGGAGGGTCAACCGCTGCGTTACGGGCAAAGCATCACCGATGGCTGCATCGATTGGGACAGCTCGGTGCAGGTGCTGGAGCGCTTGGCGCAGGCGGTGCGCGCGCGGCGCCAGGCGCGGTTGTCGCAGGCGGCCTGAGCGGCGCAGCGCAGCGCGGTGGCACAGGCAGCGGGCTGGCGCTCGACGCCTGTCGCGCGAAGGACTCGCCGCACTTCGATGCCCGCCGCGTCCGAGAAGCGTCAACACCACACAGCAGGGGTGCGCTCGTATGCCCCTCTGCCGCTCTTCTGTAGGAGCGGCTTCAGGGCACCTCTAATAACTCCATTTCTGAAGCTGCACGCTGCGCGTGGCGATGGCGTGTTCTTTTTTCTGTCGCGGCTGAAGCCGCTCCTTGTATCTGGACATGACGCCGTTAGGACGTTATGTCTTCCGACTGATCATCGGAGGAGGTGCGGGAAGTCCAGTCGCTCCTGAAGCTTCGAGCTTGTGCTGTAGATCGGCTCCCGCCCTCCACATGCTGGCCCACGGTGTCCGAACGGTATCCAGAGTCCGCCCTCGGCGTGAACTCGCATCCACAAGGCAGGACCGGGCGCAGCGATGATCGTGATCCCCATCCGACGGAGGAATTCTCATGTCCCCAGTCGTCGGCATCGACGTCGCCAAACGCAGTTTCGACCTGGCCATCGACCTGGCCAACGGCAAGTACCGCACCAAGGCCAAGCTACCCAACGATCCGAAGGGCTTCCACGCCCTGCATGCGTGGTTGCGGACCCATGCGCAGCCGGACAGCTGGATCGTCATGGAAGCCACCGGCACCTATCACGAGGCGCTGGCCGAGTTTGTCCATGGGGAGGGCTATCGCGTGTGCGTGCTCAACCCGGCGCAGATGGCGCTGTATGCACGCAGCCAGCTGACCCGGGTCAAGACCGACCGCAGCGATGCCAAGCTGATCGCCAGCTATGGCCTGCGTCACCGGGAGTCGCTGCGGCGCTGGCAGCCCGATCCGCCGGCGCTCAAGCAGCTCAAGGCGCTGGTGCGGCGTCGGGACGACCTGCTGCAGATGCTGCAGATGGAGCGCAACCGCCTGGACGTGGCTACACTGGTGGTGCGCGACTCGATCCTGGAGAACATCGGCCAGTTGCAGGCGCGCATCGCGCAGATCGAACGGGCCATCGACGATCATATCGACCAGGATCCCACCTTGCGCGGGCAGCGCGAGCTGCTGGTCAGCATCGACGGCATCGCCGACACCAGCGCGGCCTTGATACTGGCCGAACTTGGCAACGTGGACCGCTTCGCCCGCGCTTCGGCGGTGACCGCCTTTGCCGGGCTCAACCCACGCCTGCAAGAGTCCGGCAAGCGCCAGGGGCAGGTTTGCATCTCCCGCACTGGCTCCCCGCGCCTGCGTGCTGGCCTGTTCCTGCCGGCCTTGGTCGCCATGACCCACAATCCGGTCGTCCGTGCGCTGAAGCAGCGCATGCGACAACGCGGCAAGGCCAACAAGCAGATCATCTGCGCCGCCATGCGCAAGCTGCTGCACATCGCCTATGGCGTGCTCAAATCACGCACACCCTTCGATCCTCAAAAGGCCATTGCCTGTTAGGCCGGAAGACGGTATCTACACATGCGCGCGGTGCTCTTGTAGGAGCGGCTTCAGCCGCGACAGAAGGACGAAGTGGCCATGATGCCAAGGCGTCCATGAAAAACGCGGCCACAACACCACCGTCTACCGCCATGCCTTTGACACTCCACGGCATCTGGAACGTCTCGATGCCGGAACCTGCAGGCTGGGCGTGTCGGCGTCTCGCAAGTGCATCGACATGCTTTTAGGGTTTATTAGAGGCGCCCTTCGGCCGCGACGAACGAAGGACCGATCGGTCCGATTCCGATGACAGCGGGGTGAGGTCTCTCTCGCGTCGCGCGCGGAAGGCGGCGCGCGTCTTCGCATGCAGCTTCAGCTACGAGATGCCGACGATGCCGGCAATGGGCTGGGGGGAAGTGTCCGACGCGGCGCCATGTGCGGATCGTCCAAGCGGTATCGATCGCGTGGCGGTTTACACATAACGTCGGAGTGTCCGCTGCGTGTCGCCCAAAAAAGACCCGGCCGTGCCGTCGAATCCAAAGGGAGAGAGCCTCTTCATCGACGGCGTCCGGCCGGTGGTGAATTTATGCGCCCGTGCCGTGGCGACGGTTTGCCGGCGTGTGCCAGCGGCTGGCAAGGTGTTGGGGTTGCGTTAAAACCAGTTGTGCATCGATTCAGCGCGTTGGCGCCGGCGGATCAGCGGCCCGCACGCAGGCCATGGCGTATGCGCCTTCGGGCGCGGAAGGCTAGGGCGTGTCGCCGACCGCGCTCAGGAACGCCAGCTTGCGCGCGCGCGGCAACTGCTTGATCGCCCACTCCGCGCGCGAGGCGGCCGCGCGATCGGGGTAGGCGCGGCTGGCGAGCAGGCGCAGCGGCGGATGCGCTCGCGTGTACTTGGCGCCGGTTCCGCGCAGGTGCGCCGCGTAGCGGGCCTGCAGGTCGGTGGTGATGCCCGCGTAGTAGCTGCCGTTACGGCATTCGATCAGATACAGGAACCAGGGCGAGGCAGGGGCCATCGGCGCATTATCGGCAAGTCACGGCGCATTGCCAGCTGCTTGCGGCCTGCTTGCGGTCGCGACACGCGCCGATGGAGCGACGCCGCGGTGCGCCGACTGCCGTACCGCCTCGCGTGTCGAACCGCGCGGCGCGATGCCGGCCATTCTCACCGACTACATCGAAGCGCGCCCCGCACTGCTTTGTTTCCTGATGTGCAGCGACAGGCGCGGCTCAGCGCGCAGGCCAATGCCATGCGGGGCGGTCGAGCTCGCGCAGGCCTGCCACGTCGCTCTGGCCGTGCTCCTTGACCAGCATGTGGTGCAGGCAGTCCGGCTGCTGCTCCAGCGCGGCGATCAGGCGGCTGGCATGCGAGACCACGATGATCTGTGCGTGCCGTGCCGCCGCGCCGATCAAGCGTGCCAGCGCCGGCAGCAGATCCGGATGCAGGCTCGCTTCCGGTTCGTTGAGCACCAGCAGCTCCGGCGGGCGTGGGGTCAGCAGGGCCGAGATCCACAGCAGGTAGCGCAGGGTGCCGTCGGACAGTTCGGCCGCGGACAGCGGGCGCAGCAGGCCGTGCTGGCGCATCGCGAGATCGAAGCGCCCGGCCGCCACCTCCACCGACAGCGTGGCGCCGGGGAAGGCATCGTCGATCGCCTCGTGCAATCGTTCGGCATCGCCGATCTCGAGAATGGTCTGCAGCGCCGCGGCAAGGTCGGCGCCGTCGTTGCTCAGCACCGGGGTATGCGTTCCGATCTGCGCGGTGCGCGCGGGTGCTGCGACATCGGTGCGGAAATGATCGTAGAAGCGCCAGCGGCGAATGCTCTCCCGCACCGTGTGCATCTCGGGGCTGGCGCGCGGATCGGAGAACTGCGCCAGCACGCTGTCGAAACTGGCGATGCCGGCCTCGGCGTCGACCCAGCGTCCGGCGCGATCGCGCATCCGCACCGCAGGTCCGCTGCGGTCCACCAGCAATGCCGCAGGCCGCAGGAACGGCCCGGCCCAGATGCATTCGCGTTTGATCTGGGGGTCCAGCGCGAACGCCGACGACGATGGCAGCGGTAGCCCGAGGTCGATCGCATAGCTGAATTGATCGCTGGCATAGCCCAACTTCAGGCTGACCGGTTGCTGCCTGACCGTCCCTTCGACCGGATGCTCGCCGCGTTTGACCGCGCGCCCGATCCGTTCCGGTCCTGCCCACAAGGCCGACGGTAGCCCGCCTTCGCGCGCCAGTGCGGCGATGACGGCGCCTTGTGCCGTCTCCGCCAGCAGCCGCAGTGCGCGGTAGACGTTCGATTTCCCGCTGCCGTTGGCGCCGGTGACCAGCGTCAACCCGGAGAGCGGCAGAACCAGGTCGCGCAGGGAGCGATAGTTGGAGACGGCCAGGGAAGTCAGCATCGGCGAAGGATACGTCGGTTGTGCGCCCAGGTGGCTTGGTGGCGTTCTGCGCAGACCTTAGAGGAGGCGCGTTGCGTGGCGGCGACAGCTGCGCCCTGCCGCTACCGATGGTCGGCCGATGTCGCTCCGCAGCGGCGCGGACTCACTTCGCCGCGTGCATCGTCCCGGTATCCAGCCAGCGCTGATGCCAGGACAGGGCTTCGGGCAGCAGGTGCGGGGTGTGCTTGCCGTAGCTGCCGTGCAGGGCGCGGTCGAAATAGTCTTCCAGCTGCGCACGGTAGCTCGGGTCCACGCAGTGGTCGATCAGTTGCCGGGCGCGGTGCCGCGGCGGCAGGCCGCGCAGATCGGCCAGGCCGTGTTCGGTGACGATGATGGAGACGTCGTGCTCGGTGTGGTCCACGTGGCTGACCATCGGCACGATCGCCGAGATGCTGCCGTGCTTGGCGGTGCTGGGACTGAGGAAGATCGACAGGAAGCCATTGCGGGCGAAGTCGCCGGAGCCGCCGATGCCGTTCATGATGCGGCTGCCCATCACGTGGGTGGAATTGACGTTGCCGTACAGGTCGGCTTCGATCATGCCGTTCATGCCGATGCAGCCCAGCCGCCGCACCAGTTCCGGATGATTGGAGATCTCCTGCGTGCGCAGGATGATGCGCTCGCGATAGAAGTCGATGTTGCGCTTGAACTCCTCGTTCGCCTCCGGACTCAGCGCGAAACCGGTGCACGAGGCCACCTTCAGCACGCCGCTGCGCAGCAGGTCGAGCATGCCGTCCTGGATCACCTCGGTGAAGGCGCTCAGGTCGCGGAACCCGCTGCTGGCCAGGCCGGCAAGCACCGCGTTGGGAATATTGCCCACGCCCGACTGCAGCGGCAGCAGGTTGGCCGGCAGCCGGCCCTTGCGCACTTCGTGCTGGAGGAAGTCGATCAGGTGCGCGGCGATGCGCTCGCTGGTGGCATCGGCCGGGGTGAACGGGCTGTTGCGGTCGGGGCCGTGGGTGCGCACCACCGCCACGATCTTGTCCGGATCGCAGCGCAGCGACGGCTCGCCGATGCGGTCTTCGGCGTGCAGCAGCGGGATCGGCTTGCGCTGCGGCGGCAGCGCGGTGCCGTAGTACACGTCGTGCATGCCGTCGATGCCGGCCGGCTGCCAGTCGTTGACCTCGACGATCACCTTCTTGGCCAGGTCCAGCCAGGTCTTGTTGTTGCCGATCGAGGTGGACGGGATCAGGCTGCCGTCGGCGCGGATGCCGGCCACTTCCACCACCGCGGTGTCGATCTGGCCGTAGAAGCCGAACCACACGTGCTGGGCGACGTGGCTGAGGTGGATGTCGATGTAGTCCAGGGTGCCGGCGTTGATCCGCTGGCGTGCGTCCGGGTCGGACTGGAACGGCATGCGCATGGCGATGCCCTCGGCCTTGGCCAGCGCGCCGTCCAGTTCCGGCGCGGTGGAAGCGCCGGTCATCAGCCGGATCTTGAACGCCTGGCCCTGCAGGTGCGCGGCCTCGATCCGCTGCGCCAGCGCGATCGGCACCGCCTTCGGGTAGCCCGAGCCGGTGAAGCCGCTCATCGCCACCGTCTCGCCGGGCTGGATCAGCGCGGCGGCGGCCTCGGCGGTGACGATGCGCTCGCGCAGGCGCGGGTGGAGGATGCGTTCGGCGGACATGGGGGCGACCGTGACAGGAGGAGGAAACCGCAATTATCGCGGATCACACCGGGCCTGGGTTTGCGGCGCCGGCCCGCTGGTGCCGCTGCCGGCCCGCTTTCACGCGGCCCACGCCGTGGCGCGGCGATAGTGCCGTGGTGCCGCCCTTCGCCCGCCTCTCGCCGAACGCCGCCCTCGAACGCTACCGGCGCTGGCCGCGTCCGTTGCGCCTGCTGCTGCGCGGGCTGCTGATCGCCTATCTGCTGTACCTGCTGTTGGGCAACGTGTTCCTCAACACGCCGCTGTTCGACATGGCGACCAACCGCAAGCCGGAAAAATTCCGCATGCAGACCGGCCCGGCGCTGACCGTACTGCCGGGCTTCGTCACCGCGTGGGACGTGCGCATGCGCGGGCACGTGCAGCGCAGCGTCTGGACCCTGCGCGCCGATCGCGCCAGCGCGCGCATCGCGCTGTTGCCGCTGCTGCACCGCGAGGTGCGTCTGCCATGGTTGGAGGCGGTGAACGTGATCGGCGAGATCGACCGCGTCGCCGACGCCATCCCGCCGCCGCCGCCCAGCGACCAGGGTTGGACCCTGCGCTTCGACGCGATCCACAGCGGCACGCTGCGCCGCGCGCGCTTCGGCGAGCTGGCGGTCGAAGGCAAAGGCCATGGCACGGTCGGCTTCCTCAAACAGCTCAAGGGCGGGCCGTCGGAACTGTTCCCGTCGCAGATCGTGTTCGACGACGCCAGCGTGCGCTACGGCAAGCGCCAGATCGCCGACCAGGCGCACCTGGACGCGCGCTTCTCGTTCCCGCGCCACTACCGGGCGCAGGCGCCAGGCCTGCGCAAGCTCGGCATCGCCGACCTGGCGCTGCAGCTGCACGGGCGCAGCGTGGCGCTGCGCATCGACACCGCCGGGGCGCAGACGCGCTTGAGCACCGAGCCTGGCCTCGGCCACGTGGAGGCGAACCTGCGCATGGTGCGCGGCGAACTGCAGCCGGGCAGCAAGCTCAACTGGCGCGTGCCGCTGCACGCCGGCGTCGGCGCCACCGATCGCGGCGTGCTGGCGCTGCTGCTCGACGTCGATCGCGACATCCGGCTGCGCGCGCGCCTGCCCGGGCAGGTCGATCCGCGCAGCATGCTCGAGGCCGATGTGCGCATCGCCGGGCGCAGCGTGCCGTTCGCCGATCCCGCGGCGTTGCTGCCGCGCCTGTCCGGCACGGTGCAGGGACGCTGGCATTTCGAATCGCTGAACTGGATCAGCGACCTGCTGGTCCGCAAGCCATGGTTCCGGCTCGATGGCGGCGGCGACGTGTCCGCCGATCTGCGCCTGGCGCACGGCGCGTTGCAGCCCGGCAGCCGCCTCGACGTGCCCGACGTGCAGGCCGTGGCCGATGTGCTGCGGCTGCGCATCCGCGGCCAGGCGCAGGCGGCCGGGCGCATCGTCGGCACGGCCGCGCAGCCGCGCACGCAGGTCGACGTGCGCATGCACACCTTCGCCCTGGCGCCGCTGGCCGAACCCAAGGCGATCTTCGTGCAGGGCGAGAACCTGCGCCTGGATCTGCAGGGCGACGGTGCGCTGGCGACGCTGAAGGAATCGTTGCAGGCACGCATGCGCTTCGACGATGCGCGCGTGCCGGACCTGCGCGCCTACAACCGCTACCTGCCGGCATCGCAGGTGCGCGTGCTCGGCGGCAGCGGATCGCTCAGCGGCGATCTGCAGCTGGATGCGGCCGGGCAGGTGGGCGAAGGCAGCGTCCGCATGCGCGGCCGCCAGGCGCAGCTGCAGGCGGCCGGACTGACGCTGACGGGCGACCTGGATCTCGCGGCGCGGCTGCGCCGCGCGGAACTGCACGGCAAGCGTTTCGACCTGAGCGGCAGCACGCTGCGCCTGCAGGGCGTGCGCTACGGCGACGGCGCCAGGCAGCGCGACTGGTGGGCCACGCTGCGCGTGCCGCAGGGGCGCATCGCCGCGACCCCGGCCACGCAGGCCGATGCGCAGGTGCAGATCCAGATGCGCGATGCCGGTCCGGTGCTGGCGGTGTTCGCGCAGCGCAGCGATGCGCCGGCCTGGCTGCTCAAGCTGGCCGATGCCGGCGAGCTGGATGCCAGCGGCCAGCTGCGCTGGCGCAAGGACGCGCTGTGGCTGGATCGCCTGCAGGCGGAAAACCAGCGCGTGTCGCTGCGCGCGCGGCTGCGCGTCGGCGACGCCGGTACCCAGGGCGACCTGTATGCGCGCTGGGGCGTGCTCGGTGTCGGCGTTGAGCTACGCGGCGAGCAGCGGCAATGGCATCTGCTCGGCGCACGCGAATGGTACGAGCGGCAACCGGCGTGGCTGTCGGACACGCTGCCCGCTCCGGCGCCGACGCCGCCATAAGGGCACCTTTAATACCTCCATCTGGAAGCTGCACGCTGCGCTTGGCGATGGCGTGTTCCTTTTTCCTGTCGTGGCTGAAGCCGCTCCTACAAGAGCACGGCGCGCATGTGTAGGAGCGGCTTCAGCCGCGACAGGAGGACGAAGTGGCCGTGATGCAAGACGCCCATGAAAAGCGCGGCCGCAGCGCCACCGAGTCCACCGCCAATGCGTCTTTTGCCCATCGCATCCCGCACGGATCGATGCCGTAACCTGCGGGCTGGGCAGCATGTGGCGATCGTTTCGCCAAGCACATCCGACACGCTCAGGTGGGACGGCGAGGTTTACGCGCCAGGTGCAGGGCACGTTGTATAAGGACCTGAGGCTGTGAAGACAGGACGTCGCCGCATACTGCATCGCAGCAGAATGTACCGCCCGGTTTCATTTTGCAGTGCAGCGTGCAATGTGCAAAAAAAGCGCCCAAGATCAACCTGCATCCCGACGTGGGGGAGGGAGCAAGGCCCGCTGGCAGTTCGCTGCAAGCGGGCTTTTTTTTGCCTGGAGTTTGGTTAACCCAGAGCACCGCGTCGACTTTTCAGGCCGCGCTTTCGCAAGGCGCCAGGCGTGGTCGGCCATCGTGTACGACGCGCCATCGCCTGATTCTGCCTGCGGCTCGGCCGATCGCCTCGTGGATGCGCAGTGCGGCCTCTGTCTGCCGGCGCGCCGGGATGCCAGAATCGACGGATGCCCGCATCTTCCCCGCTTGTCCCCGACACGCTGCAACCCTTGCTCGACCGCAACCTGGCGCGTTTGCGCCAGGCCACCGGCGCGCGGCCCTGGCCCGATCGCCCGGGCTTCGACGCCGACCTGCAGCGCGCGGTGCTCGCCAGCGACTTCCTGCTCGACACGCTATGCCGGCAACCGCCGTTGCTCGAGCACCTGGCGCAGCCCGATCCGCCGCCGCTGCCGGTGCCGCAGCTGGATCCGGCGCAGCCGGCGGCGTGGCCGGCGCAACTGCGCCGCTATCGCGCGGCGGCCTCGGCGCGGCTGGTGTGGCGCGACGTGCTGGGCCTGGACGATGTCGATGCGACCCTGGCCGGCAGCACGCAGTTGGCCGAGACCTGCCTGGGCATCGCGTTGCAGGCGCTGGAAGGCGAATTCGCCACGCGCCACGGCGTGGTCCGTGCCGCCGACGGCAGCGCGCAGCGGCTGGTGGTGTTCGGCCTGGGCAAGCTCGGCGGCGGCGAGCTGAACTTCTCCTCGGACGTGGACCTGGTCTACGCCTATCCGCAGGGCGGCGAATCCGATGGCGCGCGTGCGCTGGCCGCCGAGGAATACTTCGCGCGCCTCGGCCAGCGCCTGGCGCGGCTGCTGGACGAGACCACCGCCGATGGTTTCTCACACCGCGTGGACCTGCGCCTGCGCCCGTTCGGCACGGCTGGGCGGGTGGCGCTGTCGTTCGCCGGCATGGACCACTACTTCCAGCGCGAGGGCCGCGACTGGGAGCGCTATGCATGGCTGAAGGCGCGCGCGGTGGCCGGCGACATCGCCGCCGGCGAGGACTGGCTGCAGACGCTGCGCCCGTTCGTGTACCGGCGCTACCTCGACTTCACCGCACTGGATGGATTGCGCGAGATGAAGGCGGCGATCACCGCCGAAGTCGCGCGCCACGATCGCCTCGACGACATCAAGCGCGGTCCCGGCGGCATCCGCGAGATCGAATTCCTGGTGCAGTCGCTGCAACTGATCCGCGGCGGCCGCGAACCGGCGCTGCGCGAGCGCCGCCTGTTGCCCGCGCTGCAGGCGTTGGTCGCCGGCGCCCAGGTCGCGGCCGAGGATGGCGCGGCGCTGGCCCACGCGTACCGCTTCCTGCGCCAGGTCGAAAACCGCCTGCAGATGCTGCGCGACGCGCAGACCCATGCGCTGCCGGAAGATCCGCTGGATCGCGCGCGCATCGCGCTCGGTCTCGGCTATGCCGATTGGGCGCAGCTGTATGCCGCGTTGCAGGTGCAGCGCGACCGCGTCGCCGCCGAATTCGCCGAGTTGCTGGCGCCGCGGGTACAGGCCGTGGCGCCGGATGCGCTGGCCAGCTACTGGCGCGGCCTGCCGGACGACGCCGACGCGCAGGTGTTGGCCGCCGCCGGCTTCGCCGATGCCGAGGGCGCCGACCAGGCGCTGCGCGGCTTCGTGCAATCGCTGGGCGTGCGCACGCTGTCGGACGCGGCGCGCGCGCGGCTGGATCGGGTGCTGCCGGCCTTGCTGCACGCCGCCGCGCGTTCGCCGCAGGCCGATGCCGCGTTGCACCGCGTGCTCGGCCTGCTGCAGGCGATCCTGCGCCGCGCCAGCTATCTGGCCTTGCTCGACGAACAGCCCAGCGCGCTGGCGCGGTTGGTCGACGTGCTGGCGCGCAGCGCGTTCCTGTCCGAACGTTTGGTCGCGTATCCGCTGCTGCTGGACGAACTGCTCGACAGCCGCGTTGCCGGGCCGATGCCGGATCGGACGGCGATGCAGCGGCTGTGCGACAGCGCGGTCGCCGCTGCCGGCGACGATCCGGAAGCCGCCCTGCGCGGCCTCAACGAAGCGCGCCAGGCACTGAGTTTCCGCATCGCGTTGGCCGCGCTGGATCGGCGCCAACCGGCGGTGCACAGCGCCCGCCAACTCGCCGAACTGGCCGAAGCGGTGGTGTTGACCGTGTTGCGCCTGGCCCGCGGCGAGTTGGCCGCCGCCCATGGCGAAGTGCCGGGCGGCAGCTTCGCGATCGTCGGCTACGGCAGCCTCGGCGGCATCGAACTGGGCATCGGCTCGGACCTGGACCTGGTGTTCCTGTACGACCATGCCGCCGGCGCGGAGGCCTCCACCGGGCCGCGTCCGCTGGAGAGCGGGCGCTGGTTCGCGCGCCTGGCGCAGAAGGTGATCGCCTTGCTCGGTGCGGTCACCGGCGGCGGCCGCCTGTACGACATCGACGTGCGCCTGCGCCCGGACGGCGGCAAGGGCGCGCTGGTATCGTCGCTGGCCAGCTATACCGAGTACCAGCGCGAGCGCGCCTGGACCTGGGAACACCAGGCGCTGGTGCGCGCGCGCGGCGTGGCCGGCGATGCCGCGTTGCTGCAGCACTTCGAGCAGGTGCGGGCGCAGACCCTGGCGCGCCCGCGCGATGCGGCGCAGCTGCGCGAGGACGTGGTGAAAATGCGCGCGCGCATGCGCGCCGAGCTGGACCGCAGCGATGCCGCGCGTTTCGACCTGAAGCAGGGCGCCGGCGGCCTGGTCGACCTGGAATTCCTGCTGCAGGCCGGGGTGCTGCTCGGCGCCGCGCAGCATCCCGAGCTGACCGTGCCGCGCACGACGCCCGCATTGATCGACGCGCTGGCCGCCAGCGGCTGGGTGGCCGCGGAGCGCGCGCAGCGCCTGCATGTCGCGCACGACACATTGGTGGACGCAGGCCTGTCCTGCACGCTGGACCGGCGCCCGCGCTTGACCGCGCGCACCGCGGCGCTCGACGCGGCGCGCGCGGCGATCCGCGATGCGGCGGCGGCGCTGCAGCTTGCGTTCGTGGACGGGCGCGACACCGCGGCAGCGCCGTGACCGGCGCTGTCGCCGCTCACACGCTCACGTACTGCGACTGGAACCAGACCGCATCGGCGCCGGTCGCCGCGACCCGGTCCGGATCCACGCCGAACAGCGCCAGATAGGCGGATTTCCAGATGCCGGCCTGCCCGGCGCTGAGGTCGCGCCACTGCGCGTGGAACGCGGCGGCGTCGAACGTGCGCACGATCTGCACCGTGTGCCCGAGGAAGGCTTCGAACAGATAGATCTGCGGCGCGGACACCAGGATGTTGAAATTGTGGTTCAGGCCCGACGGATCGCCCTGCATCACGATGTTGACGAAATCGCCGTCGGCGAAGCTCGGCAACGGCGTGTCGCCGGCCTTGTACTCCATCGAGGCCGGCTCGGCGCCGCCGCCGATGACCTCGCGCAGCAGGGTCGGCCCGAAGTCGTTGCACGACCATTGCGGGGAGGACGCCGCAGGTGTCGTCAACGTGGGGATCGGCGCACCCGGCGGCCGCATCAGCAGCAAGGTGTTGTCGAGGGCCGCCAGGGCGGTGTCGGGATCGATGTTGAAAGGCACGGCGCGCTCCTGATGGCGGAGGATGGCGATGCAGCGAGGCATCGGTGTCGCCTCCTTCAACGCTGCGCGCGGCGGCCTGTGAAGCGGATGCGGGTCCGGCCGGCTGCGATCAGCGTGTCGGTGCCATCCGCCACAGCAGCGCGCGGAACGGCGCCAGCAGGAACACGCCGATGCCCAGCTTCACCGCCAGATCGCCGGCCGCCCAGCTGACCCACGGCAGCGCCGAGCCGGCGAAGGCGATCGACCAGAAGATCGTCGTGTCCAGCGTCGCGCTGCAGGTGGTGGCCACGATCGGCGCGCGCCACCAGCGGCCGCGGCGCAGGCGGTCGAACACGGCAATGTCCAGCAACTGCGCGGCGATGAACGCCAGGCACGAGGCGGCGGCGATGCGCGGCGTGGCGATCCAGATCGACAGCAGCACCGCCAGCGCGAAGCCGCACCAGGCCACGCGTCGCGCCGCGCGCGGGCCGAAGCGCCGATTGATCAGATTGCTGACCAAAAACGCCAGCGGATAGCTGAAGGCGCCCCAGGTCAGCCAGTCGTTGATCGGGAACTGCACCAGCACGTTGGACAGCAGCACCACCGCGCCCATCGCCAGTACCGCCAGCAGCAGGGCACGCGGGGTCAATGCAGCGAACGCGGAGGACGAGGGAGAGGAAGGCGGATGCACGGATGCGGCACGGCGGACGGGACCAGGCGGCGCATTATCGCGGCGCGGTGGTGTTGCGGCCAGCGCTGCAGGCCGTCTCCCGTTCGCCATGCGTTTCTGTAGGAGCGGCTTCAGCCGCGACAGGGTTCTGGCTGCGGAGGGTTTCTGTCGCGGCTGAAGCCGCTCCTACAAGGACAAGCATGCCGGTGTTCTGCTCCCACACGATGGCGGGTGGGCCTGCACAACGCGTTAGCGCCCGCTCGGCGCCGCCGTCCCATCCACCGCCGCGCGGCCAAGCGCCGGGTCGTCGGTGAAGAAGGCATCCACGCCCGCTGCAATGAACGCGCGCATCTCGGCGATGCTGCCGGCGGCATTCACCGCCGCCGGGCCGCGGGTGTCCTGCAACCGCTTGGGCAGGAAGTAGTTCTCCGGGCGGAACGTGTACGGCACCACCTGCAGTCCGGCCGCATGCGCGTCGGCGACGAAGGCGGTGGGCGCGGCCAGCGCGCCGTCGGCATCGAGCGGAACGATGGCGCGCAGGCTGGGGCTGACCAGCTGCGCGTACTTGGCGATCGCGCGCAGGCCCTGCGCGCTGCCCATCTGCGCATAGGTCGGGCCATCGCGCAGCTGGTCGCCCGGGCGCTCCTTCGGATCGCCCAGCAACTGCACCAGGCGTACGTTCGGATGGATATCGCCGAGCTGGCGGTGCAGGTAGTGCAGGTTGCCGATCTCGAACGACTGCACGATCACCGGCGCGCTGCGCGTGTACGCATGCGCGTCCAGCGTGGCCAGCACCTTGTCTTCCATCGCCAGGCCCAGCGACTGGAAATAAGTGCCGTGCTTGATCTCCGGAATCAGCCCGATCTGGCGCCCGCGCGCGGCCGACTCGGCCGCGGCGAAATCGATGATCTCGTCGAAGGTGAGCAACTGGAACTGGCCGTCGAAGGCGGTGCCACGCAATTGCGGCAGGCGCTCGCGCGCGCGCAGCGTCTTCAGTTCGGCCAGGGTGAAGTCTTCGGTGAACCAGCCTTCCACGCGCTGCCCATCGATCTGCTTGGCCGTCTTGCGCGCGGCGAATTCCGGATGCGCGGCGACATCGGTGGTGGCGCCGATCTCGTTCTCGTGGCGCGCCACCAAGGCGCCGTCCTTGGTCGAGACCAGGTCCGGCTCGATGAAGTCGGCGCCGTCGGCGATCGCCTTCGCATATGAGGCCAGCGTGTGTTCGGGGCGCAGCGCGCTGGCGCCGCGGTGACCGATCACCAGCGGCTTTTGCGCACCCGGAGCCGCGGCGTTGTCGGCCGCGGCGGTCAGCGACGACAGCGCCATCGAACATCCCAGCATCCAGACCATGGGTTTCATCATCGCATGCGCTCGGCGGCCAGGTGGGAGCAGGATGCGCGCGTTCAGAAGCGCGCGTCCAGGGTCAAGAACACCTGCCGCGGCGCGCTGGCGTGGAAGGCCAGCGAGCGCCCGTTCGGATCGCTGTTGCTGAACGCAGTGAGGTTGGAGGCGTAGCGCTTGTCGGTCAGGTTGGTCACGTTGAGCGAGAGCTTCAGGTCCTGCAGGAACGACACCGCGCCGAAGTCGTAGCCGGTGCCGGCGTCGAACGCGGTGTAGCCGCCGAAGCCCTGGTCGTTGGTGTAGGTGTAGTAGCGCTGGCCGGTGTACTTGCCGCGCAGGTTCGCGTTCCAGCCGTTCCAGTTCCAGCTGATCTCGCTGGTGAGCATGCGCTTGGGCGTGTCCACCGTGTACTTGCCGGCGGTGGGGATGACCACGCCGTTCTGCACGTAGTTGTCGTCGTAGGTGGAGCGGTTGATCGAGGCCGAGTTGTACCACTGCAGGTGCGCGGTCGGCTTCCAGATGAAGGTCAGCTCGCCGCCGCGGCTGCTGACCGAGCCGACGTTGAAGAAGCGCGTGGTGCATGCCGGCGTGGTGCCCTGCTGGATGCTCGGGCAGGGGTTGAGCGAAAGCAGGCGGTTGTCGAAGGTCACGTCGTAGCCGACCAGCGAGGCCTCGAACTGGTCGCGCACCAGGCGGTAGCCGGCTTCGACGGTCTTCGATTTCTCCGGCTCCAGCGCGCCGACGCTGGCGTCGAACGAGGCCTGGGTGACCAGCAGCGGGCCGCTGGCGCCGCCGCCCTGGAACGCGGCGATGTTCTCGGCGTAGGAGGCGAACACTTCCTGCCCTTCGGCCAGGCGATAGCGCACGCCTGCCTGCGGCAGCAGCGCCTTGCTCGCCTTGAGCTCGCCATTGGCGACCGGCGATTCGACCGCGATCCCGGGCGTCTCGCGCGCGGTCATCGTGGTGTGCGGGCTCTTCGCGCCCACGTCCAGGGTCAGGCGCTCGTCGAGCAGCTTGAAGGTGCCCTGCACATAGGCCTGCTTGGTGGTGATCGTGTAGTCCTGCGAGAACAGCCGACGGTTCGGATCGCTCAGGAAGATGTCGTCGTCGATCGGGCCATCGATCCAGTAGAAATTGCGCTCCACGTGGTGCTTGTTGCGCTCGTACCACACGCCGGCTTCCAGGTGGTGCGGGCCCAGGTCCCAGCCCAGCGAGGCGATGCCGCCGGTGCGGTTGATGGTGTAGTTGGTGCTGCGGATCGAGATCGGCAGCGCCTGCGGCGTGCCCGGGTAGGAGGGCTGCCCCGGCGACCACCAGTGGCCCTGGCCTTCGTTTTCGTGGTGGTAGACCTGGGTGTGCACGCTCACCGCATCCGACGGCTGGAAATCGCCGGCGAGGTAATACAGGTCGTCGTTGCGCAGCGCGCGGCTCTGGTAATAGGCGTCGTCGATATTGTCCACACCGCCGCTGTAGCCGCAGCGGCTGGCGTCGCGGGTAGCCGGCGCGCAGTAGGCCGCGGCCAGCGCGCGCTGCCAGTCCGGCGCGTACAGGTTCCAGTCCCAGCCCAGGCCGCGGTGCAGGCCGCTCTTGGACAGGTAGGCGTAGTCGGCCTGCGAGGTGCGCGAGGTATCGACGAAGGCGGTGATCTTGCCGCCTTCGAACTGGTACACGCCCTTGCCGTTGAACTGCGCGGTGTGGGTCGGCGAGTCCGGCGGGGCCCACATGTCGGCGCTGGCGTAGATGCCGGACAGATACGCCGAAAAGCCGTTGTGCTCGCCGGTATCCAGGCGCAGGTAGGTGCGGCGGTTCTGGTCCGAGCCGAACGTCTGCGACAGGCGCACGCCGGTTACGGTGGACGGATCGTCCGAGAAATACTGTACGGTGCCGCCGAGATTGCTGGTGGACGCCGTGCCCAGGCTGCCGATGCCCGAGGCCAGCTCCACGCCGCCGAAGTTCTCGGCGATCAGCGCGCGGCTGATGTTCAGGCCGTTGTAGTTGCCGTAGGCGTTGTCGCCCAGCGGCAGGCCGTCGAGCGTGTAGCCCAGGCGCGTGCCGTTGAAGCCGCGCAGGCTCACCGTCTGCGATTCCTCGTTGGCGCCGAAGGCGTCGTTGGACTGCACGTTGACGCCGGGAATGCGGTTGAGCAGCTTCTGGATGCTGGTGCCCGGGGGCAGCACCGCCACGTCCTGGCGCGTGATGCGCTGCACCTGGCGGGTCTCGCCCTGGCCGATCACCGACACTGCATCGAGCTGTCGCACCGAAGCGTCGGCGCCTGCGTCGGCCGCAGCGGCATCGACAGCGGCCGCATCCGCCGCGGCGACGTGGGTGGCGTAGGACGACAGAACGAGCGCCAGCGCGGCGGCGAGCGGGTAGGGACGAGGCATCTTGCAATTCCATGGCAGCGGGGGAGGCGGGAACCGGCCCGGCGCAGGGCGCGCATGCGCAGACAGTGGCGATGGCGTGAGACGGTGCAGGTTCCCGTGTCAGGGTGTTGCCGAACTGTTAACGGCAGATGCAACGACGCTGACACTGCGGTGACAGCGGCCGCGATTGCGACAGCGTTTGCCATCTCCGGCGCATGCGCTTGCGTTCTGCCACAGCGCATGCACCCACCCGCATCGAATGACTCGCCGCGCGGACGAGCGCATCGTGCGCTACCCGCCGCCCAATCCCAGCAGCGTGCGCACCTGCGCCGCGATACGTGCGGTTTCGCGCAACGGCTCGCAGGCGCCGCCGCTTGCTCCCAGCCCCTCCTCACGCAAGCGGCCACGCGCGCGCAGCGCCGCATGGAAGTCGCGTGCGCGACCGCGCGCGGACGTCGGCATCGCCACCGCCACCGGCACCCGCGTGGCGCAGGCTTCCGACAGCAGGTTCACCGAATCGGGCGTGCACACGATGCGCTCGGCCCAGCCCAGCAGGCCGGCGTAGGGGTTTGCACCGTCGCCTTCGCCGCACCAGACCACCCCGGGCACGCCGGCGAATGCGTGACGCAGCGCGGCGGCCACGGCCGGCGGCGTGCGTCGCGAGGCGCTGGCGAGCACGCTGCCGCCGGTGTCGCGCAACTGCGCCGCCAAGTGTCCGAACATCGCTGCCGCCGCATCGGCGGTCCACGGCGCAAGCGCGGCGGGGCCGCCGACCAGCAACGCGGTGCGCGGCGACGGCAGCGCGCCGAAGTGCGGGAACGCCGCGCGTCCGGCGGCCAGCCAGGCATCGTCGATCGGATGCAGGCTGCCGAGCAGGGTGAGCACGTTGTCGCCGCGCAGGCGATCGTGTTCGGGCACCACCACCACGTCCCAGTGTCGCGGCGACAGGCGCGGATCCAGCACCTGCACCACGGCGCTGCCGCGTGCGCGCAGCAGCCGCGTCGCCAGCGCCGCCTGGCGGCCGCAGCCGATCGCCAGCGTGGGCGGTTGCCGCAGCACTTCGGCGAAGGCGGGGCCATAGGCCTGCGCTGCACCGGGCAACCGCCGCGGCGCCAGCCAGCGCCAGGGCGTGTGCGGGTGCAGCACCAACGCCGCGGTGGGCGATAGGGTGGGCCCAGCCAGCGCCGCGGCGAGCGCCTCCGCCTGGCGCGCGTTGCCGGCGCGGCCGTCGCTAATCGCCCAAGGCACGCCCGATCGTTTCACGTTTGGTAGTAATCCGTTGCATGGCGGCTGGGTGTTGCGGCTATCGTGCCACTCTACACTGGCCGCCTTGCGCCGAAACCGCCCACCCTAGGGGCATCGGCCTTCCCCCGACGACAAAAGGTACTCCCGCATGTCCGACGCTCTGCACGATGCCGCCCTGGATCAACTGTTCCGTACCGCCCGCACCCAGAACGCCTTCCGCGACACGCCCGTTGGCGAAGACACCCTGCGCGCCCTGTACGACCTGCTGAAGTGGGGCCCGACCGCGGCCAACGGCAGCCCGGCGCGGTTCGTGTTCGTGACCTCGGCGGCGGGCAAGGAGAAACTCAAGCCGGCGCTGTCCGAAGGCAACCTGGCCAAGACCCTGGCCGCGCCGGTGACGGTGATCGTCGCCCACGACGAGGACTTCCACGAGAAGCTGCCGTATCTGTTCCCGCATGCCGACGCCAAGAGCTGGTTCGACGGCCCGCGCGAAGGCCGCCGCGAGTCGGCGTTCCGCAACGGCACGCTGCAGGGCGCCTACCTGATCCTGGCCGCGCGTTCGCTGGGCCTGGATGCCGGCCCGATGTCCGGCTTCGACAACGCCAAGGTCGATGACGCCTTCTTCGCCGGCACCGCGATCAAGTCCAACTTCCTGGTCAACCTGGGCTATGGCGATCCTGCCGGCCTGTTCCCGCGCCTGCCGCGGCTGAGTTTCGACGAGGCTGCGCGCATCGAGTAAGCCGTTTGCGTTTCACCTTTACATCGCTGTGCCTGCGCTTGCCGCAGTTTCCCAACCACCGATTTCTTCAGGAGCTCCGCCCATGAACAAGACCCGCAAACTGCTGCTTCCGCTCGCCCTGGCGCTGGCCGTCGTCGTCGCCCAGCCCGCCACCACCGCCTTCGCCGCGCCGGCCGCCGCGGCCGCCACCGCGATCAAGGGCACCACCGGCACCTACAAGCTCGACCCGTCGCACACCGACGTGCTGGTGCAGTGGAACCACCTCGGCTTCTCCAATCCCACCGCGCACTTCGGCGACGTCGACGGCACGCTGGTGTACAACGCCGAGAACGTGGGCAAGTCCAGCGTCCAGGTGACCCTGCCGCTGTCGGGCCTCAACAGCTTCACCGCCAAGTTCGACGAACACCTGAAGAGCGCCGATTTCTTCGACGCCGCCAAGTTCCCGACCGCCACCTTCAAGAGCACCAAGGTGACCGCCGCCGGCACCAACAAGCTGAGCGTGGCCGGCGACCTGACCATCAAGGGCATCACCAAGCCGGTCGTGCTGGCGGTGACGCTCAACGGTGCCGGTCCGCACCCGATGAAGAAGGTGCCGGCGCTGGGCTTCGACGCCAGCACCACGATCAAGCGCAGCGACTTCGGCCTGGGCGCCTACGTGCCGAACGTCAGCGACGAGGTCAAGATCCGCATCACCACCGAGGCGCTGCAGGACGCGAAGTAAGCCTGCGCTCTGCGGTGGAGGCGGCGGCCCGAAAGGGGCCGCCGCTGTCGAGGGAAACGCCCGCCATTCGGCGGGCGTTTTCGTTTGTGTCGTCGTCGCGCGGCAGGTCGGCGCCGCTGGCATGGTCGCGATGCCGCGCAGCCGCGAGTGTTCAGCTGCTTGCAGTCGGGACTGAAGTCCCTCCCACAAGGGGCGATGCGTTTTGCGCGAGGGATTCAGTCCCACCGCATGACGCATAGTGCCGGCATCTCCAAGCGCTCATGTAGGAGCGGCTTCAGCCGCGACAGGAGAATGAAGCGGCCGGATCGCTCGAACCAAGTGAAGTGTCGCGGCTGAAGCCGCTCCTACAAGGAGCCCGCAAGGGAAGCATGCTTTGTGGGAGGGACTTCAATCCCAACGCGAGACCCCATGGCCCCCACATCGCCAAGCGCTTGTGTAGGAGCGGCTTCAGCCGCGACAGGAGAATGAAGCGGCTGGATCGCTCGAACCAAGTGAAGTGTCGCGGCTGAAGCCGCTCCTACAAGGAGCCCGCAAGGAAGCACGCTTTTTGTGGGAGGGACTTCAGTCCCGACGCGAGATCCATGGTGTCCGCATCGCCATGCGCTTGTGTAGGAGCGGCTTCAGCCGCGACAGGAGAATGAAGCGGCGGGATCGCTCGAACCAAGTGAAGTGTCGCGGCTGAAGCCGCTCCTACAAGGAGCCCGCAAGGGAAGCACGCTTTTTGTGGGAGGGACTTCAGTCCCGACGCGAGATCCATGGTGTCCGCATCGCCATGCGCTCGTGTAGGAGCGGCTTCAGCCGCGACAGGAGAATGAAGCGGCCGGATCGCTCGAACCAAGTGAAGTGTCGCGGCTGAAGCCGCTCCTACATTAGCTACCGCCGACGTCGGCAAAAAACCTCCGACGCGACCGCTTGAGCGCCAAGCCAGCACGCCCGCAGCCTAAGCCTCCTCCTCGCGCCCGGACTTCCAATATCCCGTCGCGCGGATCCACTCCTTCGGCACATTGAGCCGGCCTTCCACGAACTTGCGCATCATCCGCGCGCGCGCCGATTCGCAAGCGATCCAGTAGAACGCATCGCCATCCGGCACTTCGAAATCGCGCAGCGCGTCCTCCAGCAACTGGCTGCCGAGCACGGGCACGCCGTTGCGTTCCAGCCAGGTGATGCGCACCTGCGCGCGCGACGGCAATGTCTGCCGGTCGGCGAAGCCGGGGATCTCGATCAAGGCCTCCACCTGCGCGCCGGCCGGCAATGCCTCCAGCCAGCGGCCGATCGCCGGCAGCGCGGTCTCGTCGCCGATCAGCACGTAGGTGGCGTAGTCGTCTGCAGCCACGAACGAGCCGCGCGGGCCGCCGACCACCAGCGTGTCGCCCGGGTTGGCCTGCGCCGCCCAGCGGCAGGCCGGGCCGTCGCCGTGCAGCACGAAATCCAGGGTCAGTTCCTGCGCCGCCGCGTCGTAATGGCGCGGGGTGTAGTCGCGCGCGGGCGAGGGTGCGGCGTCGGCCGGGTAGACCGGGCCGTTGTCGGTCATCGTCGGCAACACGAAGACGCCATCGGCGTTGGGGAAGAACAGTTTGACGTGGTCGTCGGGCCTGGCGCTGACGAAGCCGTCCAGCTCCGCGCCGCCGACCACGATGCGGCGCATGTGCGGGGTCAGCGGTTGGGTGCGCACGACCTGCAGGTGGCGGATCCGCAGCGGATGGCGCAGCAGACGGTGTTCATGGGTGTTCATGCGGAAAAGTCCTTGGGGAAATGAGGGCGGCGCGTTGCGCCAGCGGAGAGGATGGTGTTGTGGCAAAGGCGCATGGGCAGCGCTCAGCCATCGCCGTCGCGTTCCATGCCGTCGGCGGCCTGCGCCAGCAAGTGCGCGACGCGTTCGATCTCCGCCTCGGTCCAGCGGCCGTGTCGGGCCAGCAGGCCGTGTTTGATCCGGCGCATCGCCTCGCGCACCGGGGCCGGCACATTCGCGCGGACCAGCGCGCGGGCACTGTGATGGGTGCGTTCCACCGCCGCGTCCAGCTGCGCGCGCTGCGCCTGCACGAAGGCCACACCGTCGGCGGTGATCGCGTAGCGCTTGCGTGCGGCACCGGCGTCGGCCTGCACCAGGCCCTGCGCTTCCAGTTGCGCCAGGGTGGGATAGACGGTGCCGGCGCTGGGCGTGTACAGCCCATGGAACAGATCGGCGACCGCGCGGATCAGCTCGTAGCCGTGGCGCGGCTGGGTTTCGATCATCGCCAGCAGCAGCAAGCGCAGGTCGCCATGGCCGAGCGGGCGGCTGCCGCGTCCGCCGCCGCGGCCGTGCGGGCCGCGGCCGGCGCTGTCCTCGTCGAACAGGCGGTGCGGGCGGCGGTGGCTGGGGTCGGTCGGGCGGGGCATCGTTTCGATATGTCTAATTGTTGCGAAAAGATATATCTAATTTGGGTGATGGGCAAGGTTGTTGGTTGGGCTTGTGTGGGTGGGGGTGGGGGATGGTTCAGCGGCGCGGCGTGTTGCGAGGGGGCTCTGGGTAGGTCGCGTCGCGACTTCAGGGCACCTCTAAAATCACTTCAGTCCGGAAGCTGCACGCTGCGTGTGTCGATGGCGTGTTGTTCTTCTGTCGCGGCTGAAGCCGCTCCTACAGGAGCACGGCGCGCATGGTGTAGGAGCGGCTTCAGCCGCGACAGAAGAACGAAGCGGCCATGATGCCAAGGCATCGACGGGAAACGCGGCCACAACGCCACCGAGTTCAAATCGCCAATGCGCCTTTGCCATTTCAGAGCGCCTCGAACGCCTCGATGCAGGCATCTGCGGCTGGACGCATCTGCGACTCGCACGTGCATCGATATGCTTTTGGCGGGTGTTGGAGGTGCCCTGAAGTCTCGACGCGCGGTCGGTCGGTAAGTTGGCTTCGGTGGCTGCCTGTCGCGGCTGAAGCCGCTCCTACAGTGCAGCCGGTGGGATGGTTGCGTGCTTTTTGTAGGAGCGGTTTCAACCGCGACAAATGGGGTCGTTCGGCGTTCGAGCTTCGGGTGCCGTCGGGACTGAAGTCCCTCCCACAGTGCAATCGCGTCGGTCATCGGCACGCCCTAGTGGGAGCGACTTCAGTCGCGACGCGTGGGGGGTCGGTCAGTGGGCTTCGGATACTGCCTGTCGGGGCTGAAGCCCCTCCTACAGTGCAGCCAGCGAGAGGGTTGCGCGATTTTTGTAGAAGCGGTTTCAACCGCCGGGCTTCGGGCGCCGTCGGGACTGAAGTCCCTCCCACAGTGCAATCGCGTCGGTCATCGGCACGCCCTTGTGGGAGCGACTTCAGTCGCGACGCGCGGTCGGTCGGTAAGTCGGCTTCGGTGGCTGCCTGTCGCGGCTGAAGCCGCTCCTACAGTGCAGCCAGCAGGCTGGGTTGCAGGAGTGGCTTCAGCCGCCGAATACACAACCCAACTCAAGACCCCGCGCCGTCGCCTTCCTCCAGCACCCGCCGCTGCATCTCGTCCAGGTAGTCGTCCAGCTCCTGCACCGAGGTGAAGATCTCGTTCAACGGCACCGCCTTGACCACATCGAACACCTTGCGGATCTGCGGTTGCGGGTTGACCACCAGCACGCGGCCCTCGCGCGTGGCCAGCACTTTGCGCGCCTTGAAGATCGAGCGAATGCCGGCGCTGCTGATGTAGTCCAGGTGCGACAGATCCAGCACCAGGGTGGTGATGTGCGTGGCCAGCAGCGGCGCCAGCGCCTCGTCCAGCGCCTGGTAGGTGTGCGTGTCCAGGCGTCCGCTGAGGGTGATGCGTTGGCGCTTGTCCTGCGCGGGGTCGATCTGCAGGCTCAACGTGGTCATGCGGGGAACTCCTGGGGGGCGGGGTCGAAGGGGTGCAGCAAGGTGATGCGCACGACGTTGCGGCCGGCGTCGTGGCGGTAGTCGATGTGGTCGGCGAGCTGCCGCACCAGGTGCAGGCCCAGGCCGCCGATCGGGCGCTGCGCGATGTCCGCGTCCAGGTCCGGCGCCGGCGCCGCGCGCAGGTCGAAGGCCGGGCCGCTGTCGTGGAATTCCAGCACCAGCGCGCCGGTATCCACCTGCAGCATCACTTCCACCGGCGGCTGTTCGCTGCTCAGGTGGCCGTGCTCGAGCGTGTTGCAGGCCAGTTCCTCCACGATCAGCCGCGCCCGGTGCACATGGTCCAGGACCACGCCGTGGCGCAGCAGCGCGGCCTCCAGCGTGTCGCTGAGCTGCGCCAGCGCGTCCAGCGCCGGCACCATCTGTAGCCGTAGTTTCATGGGCTTCCCTCCCGCGTCGGGTCCTGGCGCAAGCGGATCGCCAGCAGCGTAATGTCGTCGGACTGCGGTGCGGCCGCGGTGAACGCGTGCACGTCGGCCAGCACCCGCGCGCACTGCGCCTGCGCATCGATGCCGGGCTGCAATGCGGCCAGCAAGCGCTCGGTGCCGTAGGCCTGTTCCTGCGCGTCCATCGCCTCGCTGATGCCGTCGGTATAGCTCAGCAGCGTGGCGCCGGCGGCCAGGCGCCCGCGCACCACCGGGTAGCGCGTCTGCGGCTCGATCCCCAGCGGCGGCCCGGATTCCACCGCCAGCAACTGCGCATGGCCGTCGGCGCCGAGCAGCACCGGCGGCTCGTGGCCGGCGCTGGACAGCCAGTAGTCGCCGCTATGCACGTCGATCAGGCCGCACAGCACGGTGGCGAACATGCAGGTGTCGTTGCCTTCGACCATGCGCTTGGACGCCGCGATCAGGATCGCGTCGGGCCGGTTGTGGCGGCGCGCGGCCACCTCCAGCACCGTCATCGCCCGCGCCATGAACAGCGCCGCCGGCACGCCCTTGTCGGATACGTCGCCGACCACGAACCACAGCAGGCCCGGCTCGGTCTCGAAGAACTGGTAGAAATCCCCGCCCACCATCGTCGCCGGCTCCAGCAGCGCGTAGGTCTCCAGATGCTTGTGCGCGCTGTCGAAGGTGCGCCCGTCCGGCAGCATCGCGCGCTGGATGTCGCGCGCGATCGACAGCTCGCTTTGCATCCGCTGCCGCGCCTGCGCCAGCGTGGCGATCTCCGCCAGCTGCCGTTTGATCGAGCCGCGTGCGGTATCGAAGGCGCGCGCCATCACCCCCACCTCGTCCTGCCGCTCCACGTGCCGCAGCGGATAATCGAACTCGCCCTGGCTGAAATGCCCGGCCGAATTGGTCAGGTCCTCGATCGGTCGCGCCAGCCGCGCGGTGTAGCGGTGCAGCAACCACAGCCACAGCAGCAACGCGCCGCCGCCGCCCAGCCCCACCCACAGCGCGATGCGGTTCAGCCCGGCCAGGATGTAGCGCTCGGACACGGTCAGCGCGAAGGTCCAGCCGGTATCGCCGACCGCCGCGCTCTGGGTCAGGTAGCGCTCGCCGTCGGGCGCGGTGTGGGTGAAGCGCACCGGTACATGCGTGGCCACCGCCGCGGCCAGCGGCGACAGGTCCGGCCGCGCGCGCGCCACGTGCGCCTCCAGCGTGCGGTGGAAGCGCAGCGCCGGGTCCGGATGCAGCACGAACAAGCCGTCCGGCGACAGCAGCATCGGCTGCAGCCCCGCATTGGCCGGCAGCTCGCCGACGATCGCCTGCAGCCGCTTCAGCGGCACGTCCACGCTGACCATGCCGATCGCGCGCGCCTGCGCGCCGTCGCCGGGCAGGCGCAGCGGCAGGTTGTAGGTGGTGAGGTAGTCGCCGCCGGCGGAGGCGCCGCTGTACGGTTCGGACCACCACGGCGCCTGCGCCGCCAGCGTGCGCCGGTACCAGGGCATGGTCCGGTAGTCGTAGCCCAGCGCCTCGGACGGCTTTTCGATCACCCGGCCGTTGATCCGACGCAGGTGCCAGGCGAAGCCGCGGTCGTCGCCCTTCAGCGCGCCCGGCTCGATCAACAGCAGCGCCCCGGCGATGTCCGGGTCGCCCTCCAGGGTGGCCTGCAACAGGCTGCGCAGGTTGAACGGCTGGCGCCCCACGCCGGCCGCGCCGGCGGCCAGGGTGCGCCCGCTCACCTGCACCGAGCCCAGCGTCGCATCCAGGCTGCGCGCGGTCTGCTGCGCCAGCCCGGCCACTTCTTCGCGCGCATTGCGCACCACCACCTGGCGCGCGCCCAGGTAGAACAGCACCGCCAGGCCGGCCAGCAGCGCCACCTGGAGCAGGCTGCCCCACAGCATCAGCCGCGTGCGCAGGCTGTGCCGCCAGGCGACCGCGGGAGCATCCTGCACTGGCGAGAAGGCGGCGATGGCGGCGCTCCGCGGGAGTCGGCTCCGATCATAAGCGCAGCCGCGCCCCGCCGCGCAGCCATTGTCGCGCGCTGTCCCGGGCCAATGTGACAGTCCGTTCCATACGCTGGCGTACGAGGTCCCGCGGGGTGGTTGCGCTACACTTGCAGGCTTCGAGAAAACACATGCCATCGCGCGCGTGCGTGCGACCTACGGGAGCGTTATGAACTGGTTGAACGAGGTGCTGCAGAACGATCCGAACCCCACTGAGACCCAGGAGTGGATCGAATCGCTCAAGGCCGTCATCGATGTCGCAGGCCCCGAGCGCGCGCATCAGCTGCTGGAGGACATGGTCGAACTGACCCGCCGCTCCGGCGCCTACCTGCCGTTCTCGCCGACCACCGAGTACGTCAACACCATCGCGCCCGCCAACGAGGCCAAGAGCCCGGGCGATGCGGCCATCGAGTGGAAGATCCGCTCGATCATCCGCTGGAACGCCATGGCCACCGTGGTCCGCGCCAACCGCAAGCCCGGCGACCTGGGCGGCCACATCGCCTCCTTCGCCTCGGCCGCCACCCTGTACGACGTGGGCTTCAACCATTTCTGGCGCGCCCCGTCCGACAAGCACCCCGGCGACCTGCTCTACATCCAGGGCCACAGCGCCCCGGGCATCTACGCCCGCGCCTTCCTCGAAGGCCGCATCAACGAGACCCAGCTCGACCATTTCCGCATGGAAGTGGACGGCCAGGGCATCTCCTCCTACCCGCACCCGTGGCTGATGCCGGACTTCTGGCAAACCCCCACCGTGTCGATGGGCCTGGGCCCGCTCAGCGCCATCTACCAGGCGCAGTTCATGAAGTACCTGGAGCACCGCGGCCTGATCGAGAAGTCCGACCGCAAGGTGTGGTGCTTCATCGGCGACGGCGAGAGCGACGAGCCGGAAACCCTGGGCGCCATCGCCCTGGCCGGCCGCGAAGGCCTGGATAACCTGATCTTCGTGGTGAACTGCAACCTGCAGCGCCTGGACGGCCCGGTGCGCGGCAACGGCAAGATCATCCAGGAGCTGGAAGGCGTGTTCCGCGGCGGCGGCTGGAACGTGATCAAGCTGCTGTGGGGCGGGTACTGGGATCCGCTTCTGGCCAAGGACACCGACGGCGTGCTGCGCAAGCTGATGATGGAAACCGTCGACGGCGAATACCAGAACTGCAAGGCCTTCGGCGGCGCCTACACCCGGGCCAACTTCTTCGGCAAATACCCGGAGACCGCGGCCATGGTCGCCGGCCTGTCCGACGACGACATCTGGCGCCTGAACCGCGGCGGCCACGACCCGCACAAGGTCTACGCCGCCTACCACCAGGCGGTGAACACCAAGGGCATGCCCACCGTGATCCTGGCCAAGACCGTCAAGGGCTACGGCATGGGCTCCTCGGGCGAATCGCTCAACCCCACCCACCAGACCAAGAAGCTGGACGACGACGCCGTGCGCGCGTTCCGCGACCGCTTCAACATCCCGCTCAGCGACAAGCAGCTGGCCGACGCCGAGCAGGTGCCGTTCTACCACCCCGGCCCGGACTCGCCGGAAGTGCAGTACCTGCAGGAGCGCCGCGCCGCGCTCGGCGGCTACCTGCCGCAGCGCCGCCGCAAGGCCGACCAGTCCTTCGCCGTGCCCGGCCTGGACAAGTACGACCGCCTGCTCAAGTCCAGCGGCGAGCGCAGCTACTCCACCACCATGGCCTTCGTGCAGAGCCTCAACATCGCCCTGCGCGACAAGGACCTGGGCCCGCGCATCGTGCCGATCGTGGCCGACGAAGCGCGCACCTTCGGCATGGAAGGCATGTTCCGCCAGATCGGCATCTATGCCCCGTTCGGCCAGAAGTACAAGCCGGTGGACGCGGACCAGCTGATGTTCTACCGCGAGGACCAGTCCGGCCAGGTGCTGCAGCAGGGCATCAGCGAGCCGGGCGCCATCTCCTCGTGGCTGGCCGCCGGCACCAGCTACTCGGTCAGCAACGTGCCGATGCTGCCGTTCTACATCTACTACTCCATGTTCGGCTTCCAGCGCGTGGGCGACATCGCCTGGCAGGCGGCGGACATGCGCACCCGCGGCTTCCTGCTCGGCGGCACCGCCGGCCGCACTACGTTGAATGGTGAAGGCCTGCAACACGAAGACGGCTTCAGCCAGGTCATCGCCGGGTCGATCCCGAACGTGCGCAGCTACGACCCCACCTTCGGCTTCGAAGTCACCGTGGTCATGCAGTACGGCATGAAGCGGATGATGCAGGAGCAGGTGGACGAGTACTACTACATCACCCTGATGAACGAAAACTACACCCACCCGGAAATGCCGGCCGGTGCAGAGGACGGCATCATCAAGGGCATGTACCTGCTGCAGGACGCCGGCAAGCCCAAGAAGGGCGAACTGCGCGTGCAGCTGCTGGGCTCGGGCACCATCCTGCGCGAAGCCATCGCCGCGGCGGAGCTGCTGGACAAGGACTTCGGCGTCACCGCCGACATCTGGTCCTGCCCCAGCTTCAACGAACTGCGCCGCGACGGCTTCGACGCCGAGCGCTGGAACCGCCTGCATCCGGAAGGCGAGCAGCGCAAGCCGTACGTGACCCAGTTGCTGGAAGGCCGCCAGGGTCCGGTGATCGCCGCAACGGATTACGTACGCGCCTTCGCTGACCAGATCCGCGCGTTCGTGCCGACGCACTACACCGTGTTGGGCACCGACGGCTTCGGTCGCTCCGACACCCGTGCGAACCTGCGCCGCTTCTTCGAAGTGGACCGGTACTACATCGCGCATGCCGCGATTGCGGCGCTGGCGAAGGACGGGAAGATGACCGGCAAGGATGTGGCCAGGGCGATCAAGCAGTACAAGATTGATCCGGAGAAGTCGAATCCGGTTGGGGTTTGAGCCCGTCTTTGAAGAGAAGGTAAGAAGGGCGGCTTTGGCCGCCCTTCCTTTTTGGGAGGGCCAAGATCGCGCCGCCATCCCCATTGGTTGGATCGAAAGGATGAGAGGCTGTGAATCCGACGCCTTGGGCATTAAGCTACTTCTGCTGAATGGCGAGGGAGCCTTGGAGCCTAATGTGGCACGAATGAAATTCACTAGCCTGTTCTGTGGAGCTGGAGGTCTCGATTTAGGCTTTATCAAAGCTGGCTTCGAACCAGTTGCCGCATTTGATATATCAGCAAACGCTGTCCGCCACTATGAGCTAAACATTGGATCGCATGCCCGCGTCCAAGACTTGGCTGACCCCGCTTTTCAATTGGACGAGTGCGACTTGGTCATTGCGGGTTCTCCATGTCAGGGATTCTCTACGCTTGGGAAAAGAAATCATGCCGATCCGCGAAATAAGTTGTTGCAGCGTGCTGTCGAGCTCGCAATATCTGCAAGACCTAAGGTGATAGTGCTTGAAAACGTCCTGGGACTTACTTCAGGCGCATTAAAGTCTTACATGGATGGAGCCGTCCTCCGACTTTCGTTAGCAGGATATAAAGTGCTCACGCAGATAGTGGATGCCAGAGATTGCGGTCTCCCTCAAGCACGTCGGCGAATAGTGATTATTGCTGCCAAAGGAAAATTTTCATTTTCTTTTGATGATAATAAGATCCCCATGCAGTGTCTTGGGAAAATAATATATGGAGCCCATGCCGCAGCCAACCATCAGCCAGAGCTTCTATTTGGAGAGTCTCTTCAGATTGCAAAAAAGATAGGTCCTGGCCAAAAACTTTGTGACGTACGCGGGGGCGAGTCGGCAGTGCACTCATGGCAGATACCTGAGGTGTTCGGTTCCGTTTCTTCCGGCGAAGTCCGTATCCTCGAGTCAACGATGAGGCTGCGCCGCCGAGATCGCACAAGGGAATTTGGCGACGGTGACCCGGTAGAAGTTTGCAAGATTATTCGTGAGGCAGGATTGAAGTCCGCCCGTTTGATCGACGCGCTGTTAAAGAAGCAATATCTACGATTGGTAAATGATAAGGTCGAGCTAAAGCGCACTTTTAACGGAAAGTATCGAAGGGCAGTGTCGATTGGTGCAAGTCATACTGTCGACACTAGGTTCTCTGACCCCGCTTGTTTTCTCCACCCATCCGAAAACAGAGGTTTCACGGTGCGTGAAGCTGCTAGAATTCAGGGTTTCCCTGATCATTACGTTTTTCACGGCCGCGACCGGGATTCCTTGAAGTTAATAGGAAACGCGGTTCCGCCACCTATGGCAACCATAGTTGCCGAAGTCGTTGCTAGAGGGCTGGTGAGAGCGCGGCGTGTCTAACATTATTTCCAATTGGGAAATGAGGGGGAAGAAAGGAGCCGCGCGATTGCGTGCTCTGTACGAGTTTCTCTATTCGCATCTTTATTTTCAGTATGAGCCAAGCAAAAGAAGCGCTCCAACCTCATCTGCACACTTTGTTGCGCGCATAGAGGATTGGCTGGCAGGATTAAAGGATGAAAATGATAGGTGGGCGGCATTCCGTTCGATCGAGTACTTGTTCTTCGCTGGGGTAGATGAGTTCAGCGAGCTCTATCGAGTGGCGTGCGATCAAATAATTATCCCCTGGGCTATTGATTTAGAGCGGATCGATATATTTAACCCAAATGCTAGCGAGAAAGTAGCCGAGGCTATTACTAAAACTTGGGTTTGCCCAGTCACGGATAGCTTGCGGATAAATTCGTTTCTGCATCTGACGGGAATCGCTGGCAAGCCCCATAGGCCTGACTGGCATAGCCTTAGTCAGCTGGGAGATGTTAGGAAAATAAAGCGCTTTGTGGCCCAACGGAAGATTGAGAGACTAGTGCTTTTAGAAGACTTTAGCGGCAGTGGGCGCCAATTTTCGGAGGCGCTCAAATTCGCGAGTCGAGCATTTGATGGGGAAATACTCGC
This sequence comes from Xanthomonas sp. DAR 34887, assembly GCF_041245805.1. Classification (NCBI taxonomy): domain Bacteria; kingdom Pseudomonadati; phylum Pseudomonadota; class Gammaproteobacteria; order Lysobacterales; family Lysobacteraceae; genus Xanthomonas; species Xanthomonas tesorieronis. The sequence goes on along the minus strand of NZ_CP162490.1, from coordinate 4,596,574 downwards.
GATTCCCTTGATCGTGTGTCATCCAGGTGATCGAAAGATTCGCTCCGAAATTAACTTACTCCGAAGTAAACGGATTAAATATGCTCCAGTAACAATTATACCAGAGAGTTGTCTCGTATCTCCTAACCCTGTGCCCTCGGAACCCAAGCTATTCACTCCTCTGAGAAAAGCTCTTTTGGAGTCATATCAGGTGATGGGGCGTCCAAATATGAATGGAAAGCAGCATGGGTATTCTGAGGTTGGATCAATGGTAGCTCTGTATAGTAACTGCCCAAACAACACGCCTCCGATGTTTCATAAAAATACAAAGCATTGGAAAGCACTGTTCCCAAGAGCAAATCGCTACTAATGAACAGACTTGAGAACCCATTCAACGACCTCTGGTTGACCGAAAGGCTACGACCGGAAGAGTTTGTGCGCGTATTTAGCCCCGTTGTCGCTGAGCAAGCGGAAGGTCTTTTCTCAACAGGGAACGTTGTGGTAAGGGGGCGTCAGGGGAGCGGAAAAAGCATGCTGCTAGGGCTGCTAGCAACTTCAACACGCGTCGCTTATGCGCGAAGTGGTGAGCAGTATCCGTCACCCAAAGATATGCCTCCTTTTATTGCAGCGGGAACAAATGTAATTCGCGATAACGTTCAGATCATTACTTCACGATTGGACGAAGTCTCCAGCGCATCCAGAGAGTCTTGGCTGGCTGCTACATTCGCAGATTACTTGAACTATATACTGGTGGAAGACCTTCTGGGGAATATTGAATACTTAAATAGGGAACAGGCCAAAGATGGCGTGCTTTCTGATGTTATTGTTCTTGACTGGTCTTCCGAAGCTCAATCGCGCGCACTAGAAGCCCTGAAGGCATCGGATGTCTGGTCTGGGTACTTTGATAATTGCGAAACGATGGGGGATTTTTCGAAATCAGTTTCTCAAAGACTTGTGCTATATAGGCGTTATTTTAATTTTAATAGCGAGCTGGACGACAAGGTTGCAAAGAGCAAAACGCAGATCGCCGAGCCTATTGCTTGCTTGGCGGAGTGTTTGAGGCAGGCGGGCGTAATTCCCGCCAATGCCTCCGTGTTCTTAAGAATTGACCAGCATGAGGAATTGCATGCGCTTGAGCAAAAAACTAGAAATAGTGGTGTCTTTAGGCGGGTGATCAATAGAGCTTTGGCTCTTAGGGATAAGCGGGTTTCATATAGAGTGGGTACTCGCCACTATGCATGGTCTGATGAATTGAAAATTTGGGGAAGCGGAGCTCCGCTCGAAAATCTTCGTGATTATACCGTTATTGATATTGACGACATTCTTCGGAGAAGGGAGAACTCGTCACATTCTGCTTTTAATGATTTTGCTGAAGATGTTCTTCGTAGGCGTTTGCTTGCGCATGGTTATGAAGGCGTCCCTGAGAGTAATGTCATAAGAAGTATCTTTGGATCTTCGATTGCCCCCTCAGAAAGGGCAAAAATCTACGCGAGAAACAGAGACTTCTCGGGCTTCGGTGCCGAACTACGCAGCGATTCTTGGAATAAAAAACTGAGTCGCATTTGGTCCGAAAGCCCGCTTGATGCAAAGCTTGGAGACGCTTGGTTACGTCAGCGAAACCAAGTGGCAAAAGGAGTTGGCCTTAAAAATGCAGACGAAATTGGTGAGCCTTGGTTGGATTCTGATCGAGAATGGTGGAGAAAGGAGCGAAATGAACTTGCGCTAATGCAGATCGCTGGTGACGCTCGCCAATCGTTGATTTGGTGTGGTGACAGACAGTTCGTAAGTTTGGCGGGTTGGAATATACTTGCTTTTATGTCAATTTGTCAGAAAACTTGGTCGGCATGGTTGAGGAAGTCTGCCTTAAATGGAGTGGAGGATCGTTCTGTTCCGGCTATCGACATCGAGTCTCAAACAATTGGCGTTTTGGATGCAAGCAAGGAGTGGATGGATAAGATCCGCGAAGGTTCAGACGGAGAGGATAGGCGTAAGATCATAGATGCGCTGGGGCGCTGGTTTGGTAGAGTCCTGCGCGCAGATAAGGCAATGTCTTATCCTGGCCACAATGGAATATCCTTGACGGAAGAGGATTTTCTGAGCGGCGGTGCTATTTCGAAATTGATCAAAGAATGCCGAGACCATGGAGATTTGATCGAGTCTTCACATACTACAAAGAGTGGAGACGGGCTAGCGCGAATTAAGTGGTACCTTAATCCGGTGCTATGCCCCTATTTTAGAATCCCACACATTCGTACTAAGGAGCCAATTTACACCACCGTAGATCAGATTAGGTCGATATTGGAGGGGGAGAGAGAGGAGGCTTCGGATGCTAATGATGATAATGTTATTCAGCCTGGGCTTTTTTAGATGAGCCAGTTCGTTATTACTCCTGCTGGTTCTCTTGACTGGCTGTTTGCGAAGTTGCCAAAGAAAAACTGGGCCATTATCAGTTGCGCTGGCACAGAGGATCGCTGTTTAGGTGTGCCAAGCTGGATCTTTAGCCAAGGAAAACTTGCATCCGGTCAGCTTATAATCCGCATCGATGATCAGCCAAGTGGCTATTCTGCGGAAATATCTAAAAGGACCGATGAGTCAGAGGCACGGCTTAGGGCCATTGGGGTTCAATTGGGCTACGTGCGAGGCGATATCACTAGTCAGCCTGGACATTGGCTCCCCGCTTTAAATGCAATTGCGAAGCAACGCTCTGTTGTGTTAGATATAACAAGCTTGCCAAAACGGTTTTTCTTGTATGCCGTTAAATTTCTTTTAAATAGTGTAGATGTAAATGATCTTGTAATAACGTACACAAAGCCAGAGTATTATCCTGAGGGGCAGCTTTCAGCATCAGCTTTGACGCCATCGCCTATCCCAGGTTTCGCTCGAGAGCTTTCGCATGCTAGCGAGTCTATGTTTTTTGTTGGGGTTGGATACGTTGCCTTCAACTTGGAAGAGTTGCTTAAGCAACGGCAGGGCAAGCAAATTAAGTTTGCTATGCCATTTCCACCAGGGTCGCCGGCGGCTAGAAGAAACTGGAACTTGCTGAAGCAGCTTCATCCAGAGGCGAGAATCGACACCGAGATCAGACGTATCCATAGCGCGGACGCCTTTGAGATTCTTAGATGGGTTGTCGCGGCGGCAAGTAACTTTGAGGGCTCTATAGATCTGATTCCTTTAGGCCCAAAGCCTCACGCCATTGGTATGGCATTAGCCTTCCTAGAGCTTGGGCCTAGGTGCCAGATCACATATGCGCAACCCATGGTGTATCGGCCAGATTACTCCGTTGGAGTAGCCAGGCGTACGGATGGCAACCTTGATGCTTACGCATATTGCCTGAAAATTAACGGAAACTCTACTTATAAGGGCATGATTTAGTTTTTAGCTCGGTGAGTCTAGGCAAAGAAGACGGGGCAACTAACGGCGCCATGAGTCGCATGGAAGGATGCGATGAGCAGGTGCTGCGCGAACTGTGTTGGCGTTAGCCACGATAGAGAGAAAAAGGTAGGTCGTCCCTCGTTCGGAACACCCAGCCAGTTGCGACTGTCAGGAACGAGTGGCGCCATCCTGACGATTCGCCTCAGCAAGTAATTGCTCATATGATTGCACGCGGATGTGCAGCCGAATGAAATGCCAGGACATCGCGTAAGCGAACAGCAGGAGAAAGGCCAAGATGCCTTGCATCATGGTGATCTTGCCGAGCACGCCCCAGTCGCCCCAGCGCCAGTCCTTGAGCTGGAGATAAAGCGCCAGCAGGACAGGCATGATGCCGAGCCTCTCCATACCGCCGGTAAAAAGGCCCAGACGGTCATGCATGTTGGTGCGGCGGTCGCGCATGAAGGCTTCGCGGCGGCGCCGCTCTTCCAGCGGGAACGTCCGCAGCGTCGCAACGATGGTGTGGTAATAATGGAATTCCTTTTCCATCTCATCCGCGTGGCTGGCATAGGGGCGACGAAAACCCGGTAGCTCACGCTTGACGCCCAGCACGAAAGAGATCACGACGCCCGTCAGCTCTACCGCAAGCCCACCTATCGCCCAGTAAAGCGCTGCCTTGCCATCGAGCAGGGTGCCGAACAGCATTCCCACGCCCGCGCCAAGCAGGGCGATTGCAAAGCTCCAGCGCTCCACGGGGCCGGCGCGGCTGTAGTCGGTTGCCTGCAGATAGCGGTCCATCGCCGCAGCGAGTGAAGGAAAACGCAAGTCCGAGAGTGCAGTGCCCATTTGCTGCGCATCGTCATCGGGCTTTGCAATGATCTCTTTCTCTGACGACATATTGCTTTCCTCGGCCACTGAACGCACGCCGCCCTCTCTGTCCTTAAAAATCCATCATTTCCACGATGCATGGCAAGATCAGGAATGCGATCTATGAGCGAGAGGAGCGGTGCCGGAGCTTGGCTCCTACCCCCTCGCGTCGATTTTTGGCGATCAAGCCGGAACGGGAAGAGCCGCGATCTTGGAGACACCGGGTAGCCGCTGTGTATAGAGTTTGGCCATGTCATCCGGATTGACTACGTGGGCGAAATGCTCCAAGCCGATGGTCAAGAATTCGCCATGGCGCCCGCCGCGCTTGATTCCTACTTCGACCGCCTTAAGTGCACTGATCCAGTACCAAGAAACGTTGTCGTTGTCCTCTCCCCTATAGGCGTACCAGAGTGGAATTCGGAACATGCGTTCAAACGCAATCGCCTTCAGGAGCTCTTTCTCTAGGCTTAGCGTGAAGCAGGTCGAGCCATCCCACTCTCTCAAGTCGAAGTTCTTTGCGTCTACTGCGATCAGTCCGATCGAGTCAAGCAGAACCATGAAATCCGGTCGCTTGATCTCGCCGGTGAAGAGTGGAGCGAAACTTTCCTTTGCCTGACAGACTGCGACATAGGATAGGCCCGATTCGCCAAGCCATTTGCGGAGATCGGTCTCGCCGATATCGCCTTTCTCCTTTATTGCTTCCTTGGTGCCTACGATTGACTCTGAAATTCTTCGCAAGATTGACATGTCGTTCCTTCAAGTGGCTTGGGAGGCGCGGTGCATCGTGAGTATCAAATCACTGCATCGGTCGCCGAGTACATCTACTTGATAGCAGATCTCCGGTTTTGCGATATGGGTCACTAGCTAAGTGATCAATGCACCAGTGGCTGATGTTCGTTAGCGGTGCGGTGATGGGCAACGTCAACAGAAGTAGTGATGCTATTGACACTCCAATCGCGCACTTGCAATCTATGCACTAGGAGCGTCGAAACTCCTCAGACAGCGGTACCCACCTCCGACAAACCGGTGGGTTTTTTGTGCCCGAAGCTCGGGCGCAAGCCGACGCGATGCCTGCGTCGGGAGGGCGGCTAATACAACACCCTTCGGGGAAATACGCCCGCCGGCTGTCTGCGGTTTCGAACCTCCCGACTTCCCGTCCGCCATCCGTGGCGGACGGACCCCTTCATGGAACGAGGAGGCAACGATGTCGTACGACCGTTTGGACGATGAAGACATGCCGGGCTATTTCCTGCCGGAGGAGAGCCAGTTCCGGCTGGCGAAGTTGCGCGATCACGTGAGGTTCCTGGTCCGGCTGGCGCAGCCGCGCACGCCGGACGAGGAGCGTGCCGCCGAGCCCAAAGTGCGCATGGGCGAGCTGGCGGTCTGTCTGGAGCTGTTGGCCGACCAGGTGGAGCTGGTGCTGGACGCGCTGTCCTACCCTGCGCAGCGGACCGACACGACGCGCGGCGCCCGCCCCGATGCCACCGTCGCCGTGGCGCCGGACGTGGGCCGCGGCGCCTTCCGCGTCACGCTGGCGCAACTCGACCAATTCACCCAGCTGGCCGAGACCGTCTCGGCCCAAGCCCGGGTGGTGGTGGCCGGCGATACCACCGCACTTGCCGGCCAAGCATTGCCAGAGGTGGGTGACACGCTCTGCGATGCAGCGAACGCGATGCGGGCGCTGCTGCTGCAGATCGAGCGCCAGCCGCTACGCGAACCCACGCCCAACGGCGTACGCGAGGAGCGGACGGTCTATGCGGTGGAGTGGAGCGCGCCGCCTGCGGGAGGCGGGCGGCTGCATTGATCGCGCTATGGCTGGGGCAAGGCGGGGTGCGTCGCCGGAGAGCGCTGGCCCCGTATTGCGGGGCCGGCCCTAGGATGCAGCGAGCGTCGGTGTGCGAGCAAAGGAAGTGAGGCGCAGTCGCTTCGTGGCCGAGCGCACGTCATCAGGGATGTGCGCCAGTGCCGAGCGCCCAGCTCGGCTGCAACTGGACCAACGGTACGCCGCCGCCAAGTCGTTGATGGGGCGAGCACGTACCGGGCTGAGTATGGGAATTTGCTAAACCATTCGGGGGCCAACGGCCTGAGCATGGGGTTCCATTGAAGGTTGCGCACCAGCATTCTGGGCCAGCGCTGTACTGGAATGTTCGATGGTGGGAGGTTGCTCGGCTGCAAGTACCGATGCGCGGAATCCAGGAGTCGTCCCTGCCACGAACACGTCGCCTTCGCGCTCAATGACCCGACTCACTTTTGACATGTCGCTGATTCCCGCCTCATGTGCACGTTGAGCGGCGAAAGCGACCCGCTCATCGGAGATGTGTGAAGGCAATCCTTCCCGTAGTCCAGCAAAAAGGCGGTTGCCAGCGTGCTCCGGATCAGTCATTACCCTGGTTGAAGGGCCGCTACGTTCTTCCGATGGCTCAACCTTCCCAAGTGAGCTGCTTGATCGTCCTTCGCGGGTAGGTTCACTCACTTCAGGCTTGGTTGGGGACGTGGGCTGCCGCGACTCCAGTTCGCGAATGGTTTTGATCAATTCATTGGGCGTTTCCACGGTGGGCAACCATGAGCTAGCATCAATCCGCTGTCCGGTGACGCGAGACACCGTTTCGCTAGCCCATGAGGAACAATTGTTATTCAGTTCCCAGGTGACGTTCTCGCGAAGCGCTTGGTCGAGCACTTTAGTTTGAGCGGGTGAAAGGTCGTAGTAGCGGTCGGCATCAGAGGGTTGGCCTCTTTCCATTCCGACGCGGATATCGGTGCCATCGCCGTTATCCTTCACCATCGGATGGTTGTCGGGCCACAACCCATAATATTCTGTGGGCGAATCGCCCCGCTTGACCGTAATCCACGCATGACCATCGGTCATGCCGCCCTGCCCACCATTGCTGTGTATTCCAAGCACAACGCGCTCATTGGCCGGTTCCGTGCTCATTGCATCGCTCCTTGACTGGAATTAAGGGGTCAACGTTTCTTCGGTATCTGCGTAGACAAGTACGACCTTCTCGCCTGCATACGGGACGGTGACTTTCGGTGTCCAAGGCTCAGCGGTTGGCATGGCAGCCTTCGCCATGGCGTCACATTTATCATTGATGCCGCATCTACGGATGGCAATACGCAATACGCCGTTGTCATTTGCGAAATCAACGCCGGGAGAATAAAAGAGACTTTCTGCAGGCATGTGGTAGGTGATTTGGAGTGAGCTGTCTGCTGCCTTTTCGATCTTGACGGGCTGAACATCATTCTTCTTGTAATCAGAGCGCATGTTTCCTCCTGCACAAGCAGTCAAGGTTGATAGTGCGAATAATCCCGTAGCAAAAATTAGTCTAGTTTTTATATCCACGTTCATGCCCAGTTATGGGATTCGTCCAGACAAGTTAACACCTGGCATCTCGACAAGCCAGAGGTCGGGAGGCGGCGATCGAGCTCAAGCGACTGAGGCCGCGCAGAGCGGGCCAAATTCCTAATGCAAGATTGTACAAATTGCTATGTCAGGCCATGCACCGCAGTAGCAATTGCTACCTCAAGGAGCTTCGAAACTCCTCTGGTGGTGGCGGTACCCACGTCCGACGAGCTGATGGGTTTTTGTGCCTGTTGCTCGGGCGCAAGCCGACGCGATGCCCGCGTCGGGAGGGCGGCTAATACAACACCCTCCAGGAAATACGACCGCCGTCCACGTGCGGTTTCGAACCTCCCGACTTCCCGTCCGCCATGCGTGGCGGGCGAACCCCTTCATGGAACGAGAAGGCAACGATGGCGTACGACCGTTTGGACGATGAAGACATGCCCGGCTATTTCCTGCCGGAGGAGAGCCAGTTCCGGCTGGCGAAGCTGCGCGATCACGTGCGGTTCCTGGTCCGGCTGGCGCAGCCGCGCACGCCGGACGAGGAGCGTGCCGCCGAGCCCAAGGTGCGCATGGGCGAGCTGGCGGTCTGTCTGGAGCTGTTGGCCGACCAGGTGGAGCTGGTGCTGGACGCGCTGTCCTATCCTGCGCAGCGGACCGACACGACGCGCGACGCCCGGCCCGCTGCCATCGTCGCGGTGGCGCCGGACGTGGGCGGCGGCGCCTTCCGCGTCACGCTGGCGCAACTCGACCGGCTCACCCAGCTGGCCGAGACCGTCTCGGCCCACGCCCGGGTGGTGGCGGTCGGCGATGCCACCGCGCTTGCCGGCCATGCATCACCGGAGGTGGGCGACACGCTCTGCGATGCAGCGAACGCGATGCGGGCGCTGCTGCGGCAGATCGAGCACCAGCCGCTGCGCGAACCTACGCCCAACGGCGTACGCGAGGAGCGGGCCGTCTATGCGATGGAGCCGGACGTGCCGCCTGCGGGAAGCGGGCGGCTGCATTGATCGCGGCGTAGGTCGCTGGGCCGGAATGCGTCGCTGGAGAGGTGCGCACTACCTTGCGTGTTGGAAGGTGGCGGTGGTGGGGCCGATCCACGTGAGGCATGTTCTCGCCATGGACGGCCAACCGGATTAATCTGGCGTCCTGCTTGTCGTAGTGAGGTTGTCGTGGCTAGAGCGAACAGGATCGCGGGCTTCGTGCTCATCGCCGCGGCGCTGCAGGTGGTTGCAGGCTGCCAGGCGAACTCCATCCAGGCGCCGGCGCTGACCAGTGCGCAACACAGTAAGAAGGAACATGACATGAGAACGACCGTGCCGCTGGTTCTGCAACTGGGCCAACAAGACGTCGCTCGTCCCATCGAGCTTGAGTTTGAAGTGCCACGTCAGGCGGATGATCCCGAACCTCCCGTCTTCCTCGGATTGAGGGTGGCGGCTGCCGATCCGGCGGTCGCTGCGGCGCAGATCGACCAGTTGCGCGATGCAGGCGTCACCGCCGAGTTACATCTGTATCGATTGAGCGGGACAAGCGCTGAGCCTGTCACCCTGCAGCGCAGCGAGTTGGTGGGCCGCACTGACTTCCAGGCTGTTGCGTTGGATGCCAGCGGGCATGTTCCAGAATTCCTCAAGGCGAATTCCGATTTCAAGACCATGCACGCCGCTGGACTGATCGCGCCTGACGTCGAATACCGTGAACTGGAGATGGCCTTCCTGCGCGATACGCCGCCGGGCCGGTATCGGGCCTCGATCCGCTTTGGCGGCAACGTCCGCGCTCTGTCAGAAATGCATCCTGAGCTGTTGATCGCATTCACCGCGAAGGCGATGTAAGGAGCGAGCTGCCATGAGTGAACCAACGCCGCACTACTCGGTCACGATTTATCTCGCCGCGCCAGGCACGCCCCTGATGCGTTCTGGTGGAACATCCGCTGCCGGTCATATGTACTACTCCCTTTCCGACGGAAAGCATGTCGAAAGTTATGGCTTCGCTCCGTTGGAACACGGCACTTCCCGCGGTCTGGGAAAGGTCTACGACACGGATGTCCGAGACTACAAGGATCCCTACTACAGCCGCACCTTGGAGGTCAGCCGCGAGCAGTACGACAAACTGCGGGCCTTTGGCGAGGCGCCGCAGAAGTATGGATTTGACATGCAATACAGTGGCGCCACCAATAGTTGCATTGACTTCACTTGGGGTGCCCTGAACCATGCCGGGTTGCATCGTCAGCGCACTCCTGGCATCGACGACAAGCGCTTTGAAGGCTCGCTTAAGCCGCTGGACAACGAGGACAGCATCAAGAGCATTCCCGCGCCAATGCCTGGAAGTAGCTTGAACAAAGAGCACTACAATGCCAAGCCTGAGCAGACGTGGCTCCAGAAGGCGATCACTGAAGTAAGTCCGCCAGGGGGACAAGCGCTTCCCAGCGAAGCCAATGCAGCGAGTGAGAAGGCACAAGACCCATTGCATGCGCAGGCGGAGGCCGCGGTGCTGAAGCTGGAGCAGGGCCTCGGTCGGGACTACGACGCCAACAGCGCCAAGCTCGCCGCGAGCGCCGCCTGTCTGGCGAAAGAGAACGGCCTCTCGCGGATCGACCATGTGGTGCTGAGCGAGGACTCGCGCAACGTGCGCGCGGGAGAGAACCTGTTCGTGGTCCAAGGTGCGTTGAACGACCCCGCGCATTTACGCGCGCACATGCGTACCGAAGATGCCCTTGGCCAATCCGTCGAGCAGTCGCTGGCGCAGCTGCAGTCCTTGAACCAGGCGCAGCGTCAGACCCAGGAAGCGGAGCAACTCAATCAAGTGCAGGCCAAGCCGCATCAAATGGGGTAGAGAAGGCGCGTGGACCTCCGGCTGGATAGAAGTGCCAAGATACTAGACGCGACAGCTTGTTATCCGATCTAGGGTCAAGTCTGACGGCTGATGTCGTATTGGCCGACGCTGCTCGCGATGCCGCGATGTGCCGACGAGATACCTGCGTCGGGGTGGGGGCGCAGGTACCACATCAGCCTGCGGGAAATAGGCTATCGGTCTCTTGCGGGAGACCTGCGAATGCTTTGGGCCTGGCTGCTATCTTCCACGCATATGCGCTGCGGACCATTCAAGGAGTGACCGATGGCTGAGCAAGAGCGATGCAGACCGCGTTTTGCGGTGGCAACGCGGTGTGTGGCAGTGGGTTTGGTCACGTCGTTGGCCGGTTTCGCATTTGCGAGCAGACCGTCCGCGTTTTCCGGAGAGTGGGCGTACGCCAAGAAATGCGACTTGGGCCACTATCTGAGTCTGCATCTGCAGCAGCACGGCGATCGCGTCACGGGAGATTGGAGTGAGGGAACCAACGTCCGCGGCAGTGACGGACAGTTGCAGGGACGAGTGCGTGGAACCACGTTGTATGTCCGCTACTGCAGCGATGATGGAGAAAAAGGCTACGCCGCATGCCCCGCGTTCACAGGCCCGGATGACCAGTTCCGGCTAGAAAATGGGCAACTGGTTCGCTATGAGAAGTACGGTTCCGACTATCGCCGTACCGTTGCGCTCCATCCCGACATCGCAGGGAAGGAGCTGCCTTTTGACAAGGATTGTAGAGATGCCGAGGATGACCAATGAGTGCGCGCACGGATCAGGAGTTACGTGCCCAGGGTCCTTTGAGCGGTATTCCTTAACGCAAGGAGCTTGTATGGCGGCCAGGCTCTTCCGGCGTCTTTTCGTGGCGCTGGTTCCCGTGATGGGGTGTGCCTCCGTGTCTGCTGGCGGCCAGGACGCTTCGCCGGCATCGAGTCCATCCCTATGCGAACAGTCCCTTGGTTGGAAGAGCGGCGCAGCATCGCCTGCCAGTCAGGTTGCGCCTCAGGTGTCTGAAAGCGACAGCGGGCGCTCCTATCATTTCGATCTCGGCGGTCGCGGAGGAGTCAGGTCCTTGGACGCCAGCTGCGGCTGGGGCAGCTACGCCGAGTGCGATATGAAGGTGCTTCAAACTGACGGGACGACGTATCAATTCTCGGAGCTCTCAACATTCGGCCTGTGGGAGTCGCGAGGCAGCCTCTACCTCCTCTACCGCATTGCCGTCCCAAAAGACGACGCGGCCGCTAGCAAGCGTCGGGTGGTGAAGGTGAGTAATCCCCCTCAGGAGGTCTGCAATGAGATTGGGGATTACTCGAACATCATGTAGCTGTGCATGGTGGCCGGACCAGAGCGTATCTTTGCCGTGCAAGGCGCGCTCAATGATCCCGCACAGCTTCGCGCATGTTCCGGTACAGGAAACCATGCAGACGCCGGTCGAGCAGTCCGATGCCAAGCTTGCAGTTGCAAATCAGTCGATTTCCCAGGAATTGGCAATGACTCAGCAGCGGGAACAGTCGCGAAGCCAGGGTCAATCCATCGGATAGTTGCCGCTACTGCCTATTTTTTTGCCATGGCTTTACGGCACAAGCCGATGTTGGTTCTTGCCGCGTGCACGATCGCCAAATAGCGATCCGCCAGCACCGGTGTCCAACCGTCCACGGCCGCATCGTCATCCCTGCCGGCGTCTTCGGCATACTTGTCGAGTGTGGCCAGGCACTGCGCATACAGCCCACTCTTGTATTGGGTGATGGCCAGGTCGTTGCGAATGGCGCCTTCTTCTTCCCATTCCAGCGTCGGCAGGCAATTCGTCAGTGCCGGGGACAAGGTGGTCAGCGCCGCCTTGTAGTTCTTGCTGTCATAGAGGCGCTTGAACGCAGTCCGCGTGCGATTCAGATCCTCCCGGCCGCAGCCGTCCTTCACCCGCAGGTAGGGCGCTTCGAAATCTCCGTTGTATCCGCAGAATGTCTTGCATTCTTCGGGCGTGGCTGCGGCCACGTCGATGCCTTGGGGAGTGCTGGCGAACTTCACGCTGCAGGCGGGTTGACCGTTATTGCCCTTGGCGAGACCCCGATTTCCATCGATGACGCCATCCAGCGCACATACGTCTTCCCCGGTGGTGCTTTCCAGGGAAAACGTCAATGCGTCGTTCTGCTCCTTGAGCAGCAAGCGCCCCCCATCCACTTTCGGTGATGTATTCGCCTGGTCGCAGAGCGTTATGGATTTCGGCTTGTGCTGCGACCACTGGAGGCCGCTTGCCGATAGGAGCATGGTTGGGGGCGGGAGGCGACGGCTGCGCCGAATGCGCTGTCGTGAATAGCATCGCGATTGCCGCGCACGCTAGCCATACGATCTTTAGCGGAGGTCTTTTCGCCATGTCCGTCCGTCAATCCTGTCTTCCTTGATGCTCTCTAACTTCTTATCCGATCTTGAGTCAAGTCGGACGGCCGCTGCCGTACCGGCAGACGCTACTCTATCGCTGGATGCCCGCTCGCATCCTGGTCGATTGCCTGGCATTCGTAACGTGGTCGATACTTCCGCCTCCAATACGACCTTCGTGAGCAAGGAACGGCGATGAATGTGTCTGGCTGGTTTGCGGTGGTTTGCCTTCTGCTGCTGACCCAGCCCGCCAGCGCCGCCGAAGATCCCGCCGCGCAGGCCTACGCGCACGTCACCGAGTTCCGCGACCGCGCCAGCCAGCTCACCGAACACGGAGCAACCAGTTCGCCCGACGAGCTGCGACGCGCGCGCGACGCGTTGCTCGAAGGTCTGCGCTATCTGGACGATCCCCAGGTGTTGGCCCTGGCCGATGGCAGCCTGACGCTGCGTTTTCGCCGCCTGAATCTGCTGGGCGATCTGGTGCGCGTGCAGGTGTGGCTCGGCGATCGGGACGCGGCCGTTGCGGCCTGGCAAGCGCTGGATGCCATGGCCTGGCAGGAGGGCTTGGTCGACTTCGTGGTGGACAAGGATCCCGCGACGCAGGCCTTGCTGGACGATCCGCGCCTGGCCGATGTCCGGCGGCACGAGGCGTTGGCCAAGCGCGACACGATGGCACCTGCGCTGGTGGTGCCCTACGCACCGCAGCTGACCGAGGCGCAGCGCATCGGTGGGCTCTCGCAGCTGTGGATGACGGCGCGCGATCGCTTCGTCTGGTTCGATCGCGTGCCTGAGCTCGATTGGGACCGCCTGTATCTGGACACCGTGCCGCTGGTGCAGCAGGCGCAGGACACCGAGGCCTACTACCGCGTGCTGGCGCGTTTCATGGCGAAGCTGCAGGACGGGCATACGGGCGTTTTTCTTCCCAAGGAGTTGGAGAGCCGCTGGTATGCGCGTCCAGGGCTGCGCACCGCTCGCCTGGAAGGCAAGGTGGTGGTGACCGCGGTCGCCGACGCGGCGCTGCAGCGGCAGGGAGTGAAGCCCGGCGACATCATCGAGGCGATCGACGGCGAGCCGGTGGAGCGCTACGCCGAGCGCGTGGTGGGGCCCTATGCCAGCAGTTCGACGCCGCAGGACCTCGAGGTCCGCATGTATACCTACGGCCTGCTTGCCGGCGACGCGGCCAAGCCGGTGGTGCTGACGCTTTCGCACCGCGACGGGCACCGCAGCGAGGTGCGCGCGGCGCGCAGCGGCTTCAAGACGACCCCTGCGGCATCCATGCCGCTGCTGACCTTCCGCAAGGACGGTGTGGCCGTGCTGCGCGTGGCGCAGTTGGAGGACGATGCCAGCGTCAAGGCGCTCGCGCAGGACCTGGACCGGGTGCTCGCCGCGCCAGGCTTGATCCTGGATCTGCGCGGTAACGGCGGCGGAAACACCCGCTTCGGCTTGTCGATCCTGCGTTTCGTGGCCGACTCCCCCTTGCCGCAGGTGCGTTCCGTCATGCGCGATAACGGATCGTCGCTGCAACAGGCGCGCAGCGGCCGCCTGATCGAGTGGCTGCCGGTACGCGACGCTGTGTTGACGCCGGAGCCGCGTGCCTACAAGGGGCCGGTGGCGATGCTGGTGGATGCGGCGACCTTTTCGGCCGGCGAAGACACGGCGGCGGTGTTTCATCTGATGCGGCGTGGCCCCTTGGTGGGGCAGGCGACCGGCGGCAGCACGGGGCAGCCGCTCACGCTGGCGTTGCCCGGCGGCGGCTCGGCGCGGATCTGCGTGAAGCGCGACAGCTATCCGGATGGCAGCGACTTCGTCGGCGTCGGCGTGCTCCCCGATATCGTGGCCAGCCGCACCATTGCCGATGTGCGCGAGGGGAAGGACGCGGTGCTCGAACGCGCGGTGGCGGCGTTGGCGATTGCCGAAAGCAGGCCGATGAAGCACGGCGCGGTGCCCGCCACAGGTCGGTCTGTAGCCGGTGGAATACCTGCCGGGCGATAGGTGCCGGTGGGCCAGTTTTGTGCGCGGGCAACCAGGTAAAGGTGCGCCCCTCTCTCCAATGCAAGCTGCGCCATTCGTAAGGTCGCTCGTACCAGGGAAATACAGCTGACAGACGCCAGGCGCGTCCGCTATCGCGGCGCGCAGCCCCCTGAAATGCATTCGCTGCCATGCCGTGGCGAACGACGGAGACGTGCCCAGTAGGCTGCCTCAATGTGGAAAACGCGCATGGCGCTCAGCCCGCTCTCTGCGCACGCAGATGACCGGCCAGCAGTGGATGCAGCACCGGCGGCATCGGCAGGTCGCGCCGGCCTTCGTCCCATTGCTGCAGGAACGGAACCAGGTGACCACGGTGCCAGGAGTTGAGCCGTGTGCGTGCGGCGTGGCGCGTGCGCAGGCGTTCGACGATCGCCGTTGGCCGGTGTGGTCGCCGCGGTCGAGATGATGGAAGGCGAAGGACAGCAACAGACTGTCGGGGCTGTCGAACAGGCTGCACGACCCTGTCGCCTCGTACCACAGCGCCGTAGGGATGCGTCTTGCGGTGCGCGGCTGCATGCTGTGCGTCTGTGCGGCGGCATTGGCGCCGGCGCACAACGAGGGAGGAGTCTGCAGTGAAGTGGGTCGCGTTCCTGGTGGTGCTGGGCTTCGGCGTGTTGTTCCTGGCGATCACATTGCTGTGCTGGCGCAAGGGCGTGACCGGCGCGCGCCAGTTGGTGTTCTACCGGACGCGCCAGCCGCGCAGGTTCTGGTGTTTGCTGCTCGTGTACGCCCTGCTGTCGGTGTGGATGCTGGTCCTGGGGATTCGGATGGGGATGCACCTGTTGGCGCTGTCCTGACGGGGATGTCTTGCCCGCCGGGATCGGCTAGCATCGGCGCGCGATGGGCGGCAATGCGCCGGCCTGCAAGGGGACATCGATGAAACACCTTCCGTTGGCCGCCGCGATGGCGAGCCTGCTCTGCGCCTGTACCGTGGTCTCGCCCGATCCGGGGCAGCAGGCCGTGCTGGTCGACAAACCCATTTTCTGGAGCAAGGGCGGCATCCGCCTGGACGATGTGCGCGAGCCCGGCCGTACCTATGCCTGGTGGACCACCTCGGCGGTGTACGTGGATGTCACGCCGCAGACGGTGCAGGTGGCATTCGACGATTTTTCGTCCAGCGACAACATCCTGCTGGACTTCTCCACCCAGATCCAATATCGGATCACCGCGCCGGCGTTGCTGCTGTCGGGCTTCGGGCAGGACTGGTTCAAGAACAACGTGGCCAGCCAGTACGCGGCGATCGTGCGCGACCAGGTGAAGCGCTACGACATGACGCGGATGATGAGCGACCCGGACAGCGCCCGAAAGATCGACGATGCGGTGACCGAGAGTGTGCGTGCGCTGGTCAAGGAGCAGGGCCTGCCGATCCAGATCCAGAACATCACGCTTGGGCGCGCGCGGCCCAATGCGGATGTGCTGCAGCAGATGAACCTCACCGCCGCGCAGCAGCAACGGGTCAAGACGCTGGTCGAGGCGACCACCGCCGAGCGCCAGCGCGAGCAGGAACAGGTGGCCAAGGCCGACGCCGACAA
Source organism: Xanthomonas sp. DAR 34887 (assembly GCF_041245805.1). Taxonomy (NCBI): domain Bacteria; kingdom Pseudomonadati; phylum Pseudomonadota; class Gammaproteobacteria; order Lysobacterales; family Lysobacteraceae; genus Xanthomonas; species Xanthomonas tesorieronis. Next base: position 4,580,248 of record NZ_CP162490.1, on the reverse strand, counting down.
CGCGTACCGCAATCGCATGGGCCTGACCCCGGAGCAGTACCTGGCCAGCCAGATCGCCGAGATCAACGCCGAGGCCTGCGCCAAGGCGCAGGCGTGCTACATGGTGCCGTCGGGGACGCCGGTGATCGCCAAGTAGGCGGTGGCGGATGCGGCGATCGGTGTCGCCGCCGCATCTGCGCCGATCCACCGATCCAATTGCGCCGTCGATCCCGACTCCGGATTCGGTGCCTGCCGCATCGCGTTCCTGCGGCTGACCGGCCGTCGGCCGGACCACCTGGCTGCGTCACCACTGCGAGCACGCAATCTCGTTGTGTCGCTTGCACGGCGGAGACGTCGCGAACCCCATGGTGTCGCGTGTGCTGATACGCAGGTCATGCATGCTTGCATTTCACCCGGCCAAAACGCGGCTGACGGGTCACACGGATGTCGGGCATGCCTAGCCGTACGTCGCGCCGCCCGGCTCGCGTCTTTTGTCCATTACGACAAGGAGTTTCCTGGTGTCGAAGATCGCACTCACCACGTGCCTGCTGCTGCCCGCGTGCGCCGCGCAGGCCGCCACCACGTTCCTGTATACACAGCCAAGCGTGGATGCCATCGCGCCGATCTTGATCAACAATCCCAGCGGCGGGCCCACGCCGAACATCGGCACCATCACCACGTACGGTATTGGTGCGACGACGCAGGTTCCGGCCTGGGATGTCTCCGCATTCACGGGGCTGCAGATTCCCGCTGGCCAGCGCGCTGTGTTGGAGCGCACGGTCGATGCCGGCTGGCTCGGGGCCACCGCGGTGCAGGCCTACCAGGACCGCATCGCCTTCCAACTGCATACGAACTCGTCCCCATACGTGCAGGACCGCCCACTAAAGACGATCAACTTCGGGCTGGACTTTTCCGACGACCGGCTGGTGCGGCCCTGGGGCGGCGTGTATGGAGCCGATGCGAAGCTGTGCATGGGATTCTCCGCCGCGGTCCCCAGCTCGTGGAGTGGCGAGGGCTCGACCAACTATTCCGGCGCCAACTTCTCGTTGCGCGATATCACCAGCAACAAGTGGTTCACCATCGGCGCCATCCTGTTCTCGACTGCGCCGGTCTCCGAATACGTGGGGTTCGACGGGGGAACCGGCGCCACCAACGTGCCCATGGTCGCCACCTACTATGGGTCGCAGGAGCTCATCACCACTTCGCCAGGGTCCGCATCGGTGCGTTCGTCGATCTGGAAGGACGACACCTGGTTCGGCTATTGCCTGACCCGCCAGAACATCGAGAAGATCGTCAACCAAGTCAATACCAACTTTCCCGGCTCCAATTTCTCTGTCGCCAATCTGGTGCTGGGAAGTGCGCATATCGGTACGGAGATCGCCACCGGGACCAACGGTCTCAACAACGGGCATATGGCCGCGCGTTTCGGCGGATGGAACATCCTGATCGAGCATTGAGGGGCGGTGTTGGCGGATGGTTCGCGATGCCGGCGAACGGCGATGCATGGGGCGCACGCGCAGCCTGGGCATGCGCTAGCGCGCGGCGAGGAGCCGCCTAGCTGCTCTCCAACCCGCAATACACATTGGAGAAATCCCGCCTGGCGAGGTCGCTCTTGTGGATCACGAAATACAGTTCGCCCGCGTCCCAGAAGCAGAAACCGGGTTGCGGGTCCGAGGCGACGCGTAACAGCACCATGAAGTCCTCGGCGCGCCCGCGCAGGCGGTTGGCGGCTTCGCTCAGCGGGGTGTCGTGCTGCTTGAACACATGGCTGTTCACGCCGTGCACCGGCCGGATGGCGGATCGCGCTGCCAGGCCCTCGCGTAGCGACTCGACGCGTTCGTATGCGTCTTCCAGGCTGTCCAGGCCTTCGGCCGCTCCCTGGTAGTAGGCCTGGTCGGAATAGAAATGCGGCACGCTGATCCAGGTGCTGGCGTTGGCGCGGTAGGGTTGGGAGCCGTCTTCCTCATCGTCGAACTGCACGCCGTCGCGCGCCAGGTCCGCGGCCGTCTGCAGGGCGTCGCGCGGACCGTCGTAGTGGAAGACCCGTGGCGCGAGCTCCTCTTGGTCGGAGATGAAGAAATACAGCACGCCGGTCCGCGGCAGGTAGCGCTGCAGCGGTGCCAGCTGCGTGCAGTCCAGTTGCGCGATGAACTGCATGGGCCTGTCGCTGCCGTCGGCGCCGGTATGGCGTGGATAGGACGTGTCCGGCGGCAGGTCGGGCAGTCCGCCGAAGCGGGTGTTGCCGCGCGCCCTGTAGTCGTCCGGCGCGTCCGTGGCCAGTGCCAGCGCGTGCCAGGCCAACGCCTGCATCCCGGAGCGGTACGCTGTCCATTGCGCGTCGCTGGCCAGCGCCTCGTCCAGCTGCCTTGCCAGCATCGCGTCGTTACGTGCGAAAAAGACGTCGTCGTCGAAGGCGATGGTGCCCTGGCCGTCGGCGCCCTTGTAGCGGTAATCCAGCAGCGCGTGCTTCTTCGGCAGTTCCAGTTCCAATCGCTCGATGCGTTCCAGGCCTGCAGGCAGTGCGGTCAACGGGTTGTGGGTGAGATCCAGCCGTTGCAGCGCCGACAACGCCGCCACGCTGGCGGGCACGGTTTGCAATTGGTTGCGCGCGAGCGAGACGGTCTTGAGCGTGGCCGGGAACGGCGCGTCGGGCAGTTGCGCGAGGGCATTGTTGTCGAGCACGCAATACACCAACGGCAGCGACAGCAGTTCCGGCGGCAGCGTGCGGATGCCGGTGCCGGTGATGTGCAGGTGTCGTAATGCGCGCAACGTGCCGAGCGCGGCGGGCAGGCGCGCGAGTGCGCTGGCACGTACGATGGCCAGTTCTTGCAGATGCGACAGGCCCGCAATCGCGTCCGGCAGTTCGCGCACGCCGTTGGCGGCGGCGGTTTCGTCGTCGTAGTAGAGGCTGAGCGAACGCAGCGCTTTGTAGGCGAACAGCGCGTCGGGCAACGTGGGCCCGGCCAGGTTGGACAGATGCAGGTGGTGCGGCACGCCGGCAGGCGCGCTCGAGGCTTCCTCCATCGAGGTGAAGCGGTAGTTCGACCAGTCCAGCGCATCTGTCGCCAGCTTGCGCGCGATGCGCACCGGATAGCGGTGGCCAGCACCATGGGCCTGCAGGTAGCCGCTGAAGCCGACCCAACCCTGTTCCAGCACCAGTTCGCCCCAGAGCTTGAGGTCGTGGCGCAGCCCGCCGGACCAGAGATAGGCTTGGTGGTCGGGCTCGCGATCGTCCTCGAAACGGATCCGGCCGGTCGGTATTCCGGCGCGGTGAATGCCCTTGGCCGAGAAGCGGAAGTAGACCTTGGTGTCGTCCACCAGGTGCGACCGCGCAGCGGCGTCCGCCTTGCGCGCGCGGGCCTGCAGATCGATGGTCAGCTCGTTGCCGGTGGCGCTCGCTGTGCCGATGCGTGCTTCGGTCTCGCGCAGGAACTCGAACGCCAGGTCGTCGATCCGGAACACCTCCACGCCATTGTCGGGAATGCGGAACGGCTCCGCCTGCTCGGTTGCCGGTGCGGGATGCGCGTCGGTGGCGTCGTCCTCATCCGCATCGTCGCCGAACATGTCTTGCATCCAGGCCTCGTGCGCCGCCAGCGCGGCGGCGGGATCGCCGGTCACGCGCAGGCTGCGCAGCGCGGCGTCGAGCACGGGAAAGTGTTCGGCCTCGGTCCCGGCCGGGCAGTCGCCCGCAATGTCCAGGTACAGCGCGTCGTCCAGCTGGACCATGACGAACAGATAGGCATAGCCGTTGCCCTGCAATGTCATCTTCAGTGCCGCATGGCCGTCGATCTCCAGCGCCTGTTCTGCCAGTACGTCCACGTCGCCGCGCCGTGTGCGGCACTCGGCGCGGAAGCTCGCCCATGGATCGGCGGCGGTCGCGTCGTGCGGGGTCTTGTGCCGCACGATCACGATGCCGAGCGAGACCTCGTCGTCGGCGACGGGATACGCGGCCTTGATGAACTGGCCGATCTGCCGCACGACGCTGAAGCGATCGGGCAGGTCGATGGAGAGTGCATCGGTTTGAACGTTGCGCATGAGAGGGCACGGGGGAATAGCTGGTGGCGGCAGCTTACCGCGGCTTTTTTGCGCGTGTCATGCGGGCGGAGGCGCGTGCGACCGCAAGGTCGCGCATGGTCTTTGCGATCGTTCCACGCATTTCGACGATTGCAGTTCTCGAAGGGTGTGGCGGTTGCTGCGCATTCCGAGCACGACGCATTGCCGGGACTGCGCATCGCGCCGCGCTGTTGGACGACCTGCCGGCCGCGGCGCATGCGGGTAGGATGGGCGCCGGTGCAGAACCGAGTGCCGGTCCATCCGTCCGCACGCGGCAGGTTCGGCCAGCCTGTGCTTTTCATGGAAGCGATCGCTTGCAATCCATTCAACACGACGACGGGCAGCCTGCCCCCGCCACGCGACTCTATGCGCTGCTGGCACGCGAAGGCCGCAGCGGGGTGATCTTCCGCCGCGGGCCCAGCAAGCAGGTGCAGCTGATCCGCTGGGACCTGCGCGACGACAGTTTCGAGCATGGGCAGTGGTTCAAGGGCCGGATCTACGAGCGGCGTTGCGATCTGTCGCCGTCGGGCCGGTTACTGGTGTATTTCGCGTCCAAGCAGCAGGGCGACTTCGTCACGTGGACGGCGCTGTCGCGTCCGCCGTTCTTGACCGCGCTGGCGTTGTGGCCGAAGGGCGACTGCTGGGGCGGCGGCGGCGTGTTCGAGGACGAGCGGACGCTGCTGTTGAACCACCGCCCGCAGGAAGGTCGCGATCCCTTTCCGCTGCCGACCGGCTTTCAGCTGCCGCACGACATGCAGGTGCGCCCACTCGGCCGCGGTTCCGGCGGCGGCGAGGACGAGCCGATAGACAGCGTGCTGCGGCAGCGCGACGGCTGGCAGGTGATCGATGCAGGCGCGGGCGAAATCGGCGCACTGACCGCGGACGTGATGTATCGCTTCACCCGTCCGCGCGTATGGGAGAAGCCGGGCGCCAATGGCCGGCGGTTGCAGTCGCTGCTGCAGTCCATCGGTCGCGAGAATGCGGCATGGTACGAACTGGATTATCGTGTGCTGGACCGCGACGGCGCCGTGCTGCTGGACCTGCCCGGCACCGACTGGGCCGATTGGGATGGCGGCGATCTGCTGTTTGCCCGCAATGGTTGCCTGTACCGCCTGGTCAAAAGCGATTTCCGGCGCTATGCGCAGGAAGGCGAACAGGTTTTCCGCTTGTTGCACGATTTCACGCGTGCGCGGTTCGCGCCGCTTGCGCCTGCGGCGGATGCGCTCAAGTACTGAGTGAATGCACACACCGCACGCGGTCGCTGCCGACGATCGACGCGCAGTGCGTCACGAAGAGTGGTGTTGCGGCAGCGCGATGTGCCGTTCGCCACAGCGAGTCCGGAAGTGGCGGCATACGCTCCGCCTGGTGCGCAACGCGTGAAGTTGCGAACTGAAGAATTCAGGCGGTTTGTATGAGCCTTCTTCACCTGCATGGGGCGATGCTGATGCTCCCATCCAAAAGGGAATCGCACATGAAACATTCACTGTTGGTCCTGTCCATCGCGGCAACGCTGGCCATCGCAGGGTGCAAGCCGAACAAGGACAACGACGCGCCGGCACCGGCGCCGACGGCCGACACGCCGGCCGCGAGCACCGAGCCGACCCCGGTGGGCGGCGCTGCCACTCCCACCACGCCGCCGGTCGGCGAGGCGAGCCCGGCACCGGAGGGCGCGGCGCGCGCGAGTTCGGGCGACGACATCGCGCTGGGCCTGCTGGGCGCAGTCGACAAGAACGAAATCGCTGCGGCAAAGCAGGCGCAGGAGAAGCAGGTGACCGGCGCGGTGCTCGACTACGCCAAGATGATGGAGAAGGAGCACTCCGACAACCTGGAGAAGACCAAGGCACTCGGCACGCTGGCCGAGACGCCCGACGTCAAGCAACTCGAAACCAAGGGCGAGCAGGAGCTGGCGACCTTGGGCCAGAAGTCCGGCAAGGACTACGCGGCAGCCTATATCGACGCGATGATCGCCGGGCACAAGGAGGCGCTGGAGTTGATCGACACGCGCATGAAAGCGGCGGCCTCGACGGAGCCGGTCAAGGCGCACCTGGCCGAGACCAAGACCCACGTCGAACAGCATCTGGCAAAAGCGGAAGCGATCAAGAAGTCGATGTGAGCGCGGGGCGTGGCAGGTCGCCGATCTGCCACGCCTTGCTTATCGTGAGAGCCTCGTCCACCGCGCCATAGCGAAGGGCGCGATGGCCTCGCGATCGCTTCGCTCGGTCCGCGAAGGTGGAGCGGAACACTTCTAAATGCTGAAGTTCCAGGCATGCTTGCCTGCGCAGCAAGCGGCTCCGCTGCCTACAACCACTACGCGAATCGCATCGTGCATTCCGCCGGATATCAGGGTTGCGGTTTTGCCTTGCCACGAAAGTGCCGATCGGCATGTCGCGCCTGGCGCAGGCGTTGCGCATGCGCGGCCAGCAGATCGCCGCGGGTCAGGATGCCGACCATCGCATGCGGCGGTGCGCGGCCAACGACGACCAGCCGGCCCACGTCCGCTTCCACCATGTGGTCGGCCGCTTCGCGCAGCGAGTGATCTTCGCGCACCGCCAGCAGCGGACGTTTGAGCAGGGTGCCAATGCGCGTGTCGGCTTGCCGGTTCGGATCGAGCAGGTCGCGCCGGGTGACGACGCCGATGGCCTGGCCGGCGGCGTCCACCACCGGGAATCCCTGGTGCCGGAACGCCGCGCCGCCTGCATCGAGGCGGGCACGCACCTGCGCCAACGCTTCGTCGCTGCGCAGCGCGACCACCTCGCGGCTGCACGCCTCGCCGACCGCGATCCGGTCGAGATAGTCGGCCGCATAATCGCTGGGTACGCGCACGCCGCGCCGGGCGATCTTCTCGGTCATGATCGTGTGGCGCATGGTCAGCCCGGACACCAGGTAGGCGACTGCGCAGGCGCCGAGCAGCGGCAGCAGGGCGTGCGGCTGTTGGGTGGTCTCGAAGGCGAACATCACCGAGGTCAGGAACGCGCGCGAAGCACCGGCGAAGACCGCCGCCATGCACACCAGGGCGGCCATGTGCGGGTCCACGTGCAACCACGGCGCCCAGCTCGAAACGGCCGCGCCGAGCACGCCGCCAAGCGCGCTGCCGATGGTGAACAGTGGCGCCAGGGTACCGCCGGAGGTGCCGCTGCCGAGCGCGATCGACCACGACAGCAGCTTGGCCACGCACAGCGCCAGCAGCGTCGCCACGCCGAGTTGCCCGGCGATGGCACCGGCGATGTTGTCGTAGCCGACGCCGAGCGTGCGCGGCATCCACCAGCCGATCGCGCCCACCGCCAGCCCGCCGATCGCCGGCCACCACATCCAATGGATCGGCAATCGCTCGAAGCCGTCCTCGATCGCGTAGGCGAGCTTGGTGATGCCGACCCCGGCGATGCCGGAGATCAGTCCGAGCGCCAGGTAGGCGACGAGCGCCGAGACCTGCGCCGGCGCCAGCGCGGGCACCGCGAACATCGGCGCGCTGCCGTCCAGCGCCAGGTGCGCGCCGGCACCGACCGCCGCCGCCAGTGCGACCGGGATCAGCGAGCGCGCGCGCCATTCGAACAGCAACAGCTCGATCGCCAGCAGCACCGCGGAGATCGGCGCGGAGAAGATGGCCGCAGTGCCGGCGGCCGCACCGGCGGCAAGCAGCGTCTTGCGTTCGTCGGCGGTGACCCGCAGCAGCTGCCCAAGCAGCGAGCCGAGCGCGCCGCCGGTGGCGATGATCGGCCCTTCTGCGCCGAACGGGCCGCCGGTGCCGATCGCCACCGCCGAGGACACCGGCTTGAGCCAGATCATCCGCGGCGGAATGCGGCTTTCGTTGCGCAGCACCTGCTCCATTGCCTCGGGAATGCCGTGGCCGCGGATCGCGCGCGAGCCCCAGCGGGCCATCGCGCCGACCACCAGGCCGCCGGCGACCGGCAACAGGATTGCCCAGGCGCCGAGCCGATGCCCGGCCGGACTGGCGAACGCGGTGCTCCAGTGACCGTAGTAGACGAGGTTGGTGACCAGGCCGATCAGCGCGGTGAGCAGCTGCGCCGTCACCGCCACCAACGCGCCGATGAGCACTGCCAGGACGCACAGGCGCAGCACGCGCCTATCCACCGGCGCGAACCGGCGCGGCATGTGCGCGGCGGCCAGGGCAGGAGCGAGCGAAGGCGCCGGCGACAGCGGCGCTGGTGAGTGCGAAGAAGACGACATTGGGCGCGCCTGGCGCGAAGCGAGCGTGTGAGGCGGGCAAGGTTACGCGGATGCGGGCGTAGTGGCTGGCTGGAAAATGAATGATGGCGCAGGGCGGTGCGTAGCACTGCAGCGCTCCTGAAATAGAGCGACGCCGCAGACGATTCCTGCGTTGCTCTGGCACGTTTGAGCGAGTTGGTGGGCAGAAGTTCGGCTACGAAGTTGTCTGTTCGGCACTCCGATTGCGTTGGCCGATGGCGGCGCCGGCCGGAAGAGCTCGGTCCAACTGCAGGCACTCACACCGCGCGTGCGTTGGGGCTCGCGACGGCTGCCACGCGCGGTGCGAGTGCGCCACACCCATGGCATCCCGATGCTGCCATGGGTGTGGAAGCGGCCGTACCCGCTAGACTCGCACCCTTTCCAGGATCGGGTGCAGGCCGATGAACCGCTATCGCTTCGTGTTGCTGGCCTTGCTGGCCGTGTTCGGTATTGCGCAGGCGCAGGACGATCGCCGTATCGCCGTGACCATCGACGATCTGCCATGGCAGCGCATGGGCAAGACCCCGGACGCGCAGCTGCCGGCGTTCCACGCGCAGCTGATGGCCTCGTTGAAGCAGGCGAACGTGCCGATCGTCGGCTTCGTCAACGAGGACAAACTCGAACGGGACGGCCAGCTGCAACCGCAGCGGGTGGCGATGCTGCGCGATTGGTTGGACGCGGGCTACGAGCTGGGCAATCACACCTACGGCCACGTGAATCTGCACGAGGTGGGATTGCCCGCCTACGAAGACGCGATCGTGCGCGGCGAGCGCACGCTGCGGCCCTTGCTGGCCGAGTACGGGCAGCCGCTGCGCTGGTTCCGCCATCCCTACCTGGCCACCGGCCGCAGCGATGCCGATCGCGAGGCGGTCGTCGCCTTCGTCGCCGCGCGCGGCTATCGCATTGCGCCGGTCACCGTGGACAACGGCGATTGGGTGTGGGCCTTCGCCTATGCGAAGGTGCTGGAGACCGAGCCGGACGGTGCGGCGCGCGAGGCCACGCTGCTGCGGCTGCGCAAGGGCTACGTGCCGTACATGCTCAACAAGCTGGATTATTTCGAGGCGCAATCGCAGCGCTTGTTCGGCCGCCGCATCGCGCAGGTGTGGCTGATGCATGCCAACGAATTGAACGCCGTCGCGTTCCCGGAGTTGATCGCTGCCACGCGCCGCCGCGGCTATGCGTTCGTCACCCTGGACGAAGCATTGCGCGATCCGGCCTACCGGCACGCGGAGGGCTATACCGGCCGCGGCGGCATCAGCTGGCTGCATCGTTGGGCCATGGCCGAGCACAAGCCCAAGGACTTCTACGCCGGTGAGCCGGTGGTGCCGGGATGGGTGTTCGCGCTGGCGGGGATCGATTCGGAGTGAGGGCCCGGGGGGCGGCCTGCGTGCGTGCGCAGCGTTTCACTTTCCCGCGAGCCGCCCTGCTTCACGCTGATCGCTCCGCACTTCCTGCCCAATGCGCCATGCCCACCTCCAAGACACCGCCCTGGAAGAAGCCCAAGCCGCGCGGCCAGCGCTCGCAGCCGCTGTCGCCTGCGCAGAAGGCCGCGGCGCGGCAGCGCGCGGAAGAGAATGGGCGCCCGTATCCGAACCTGATCGACAACATGTGGGCGGTGCGTCTGCCGCGCGCCGAAGATGCGGCAGACGAGGCTGCGGAGGAATAGACGTCGGCTCACGCATGCGGTCGCAGCACATGGGGCCAGTCATGGACCATTGCGCGTGGCACGTATTGCCGGTCTCGTGCTCGCGACTGAAGGGCACCTCTAATCACGTCAGTCCAGAGGCTGCACGCTGCGCGGGTTGATGGCGTTTTGTTTTTCTGTCGCGGCTGAAGCCGCTCCTACAGGGGGCACGGAACGCTTGGTGTAGGAGCGGCTTCAGCCGCGACAGGAGGACGACATGGCCATGGTGCCCAGGGCATCCATGGGAAATGCGGCCGCAACGCCATCGCGTTTCGATTGCCAATCGCCGTTGCCACGTCGGGTATCTCAACACCTCGAACCCGGAACCTGCGGGCCGGGCGCACCACGCTTCGCAAGCGCATCCGTATGCTTTTTTGGGGACCTATTGGAGGTGCCCTGAAGTCGCTCCCGTAAACGTTGCTGGCTGTAACTGACTCGGCGAATGCGCTTCAGCGCGCCGGCGCCTCCAGCGTGCGCAACACCGATTTGTGGACGCTGGCAGCCACGCCGACGCTGCGTCCGGCGAGGTTGACCACCCGGTACTGCACCGCCACGCCCAACACCTGCGTGGCCTGCGCCAGCGAAAGACCGTAGTCCTGCTGCAACCAGTGCAGCATGCCGGAGGTGGCCACGCGCAGCGCGTCGTCGCTGGAGCCGGCCTGGCCCAGGGTCATGATCTGCTCGGGCGATTCGACCCGCGGCATCGCGATCGCGCGGTGCTTGATCAGTTCGACCCGGAATTCCACATCCAGCGAGGTCTCCAGCGCCCACTGCGTGGTCTCGCCATCGCCCTGCAGCGCGTGGCCGTCGCCGAGATAGAGCAACGCGCCCGGCTGTTGCACCGGCAGATACACGGTATTGCCCTGGACCACCGCGTTGAAATCCATGTTGCCGCCGCTGGCGCCGGTATCGCCGGTGGACAGGGCGGCGCTGCCGAAGCCGGGCGCCAGCGCCAGGCCGCCGAGCATCGGCCGCACGGGAATCGCGAAGTGCTGCATTGGTCCTTCGCCGTCGACGGGATGCGCGAGTGCCGCATCGCGGTCCAGCCGCCAGCGCACGTGCTTGCCGAGTCCGGCCGCCTGCGCGGCGACGCGCGGCGTCTGCAGGCGTCCGACCAGGCCGTCCAGGCTGTCGGCGGAATCGCGGTTGAGCCGCAGCGAGACCAGATGGATGGCAAGCGTATCGCCGGGCTCGGCGCCGGCGACGAAGAACGGCCCGACCTGCGGGTTGCCGTACAGCGCGCGGGTGACGCCGCCCGCGTCCACGCCGCCGGAATCCAGCGTCTGCGTGCGCACCGTGTCGCCCGGCCAGATCGTCAGCACCGGCGGACGATCGGCGCTGAAGGCATTGGCGTAGTCGCGGGGCACGAAGTCGTGGGTCCGGGGCGCGGCGGTAGCGCGGGTCGGCACGCGCCATGCGTCGAAGGGATGGCTGGCGTGCACGCCGGCGGCATTGGGATCGGGCTGATCGCTGCGACCGCGCATGCGGTCGCCCTCGATGCGGCCATCGAAGCGGGAGACGCTGCCGTCGGCGGAAGTGGCCTCGAAGGCCAGCGCAGCGCCATGGCGGGTGCCGCGCACCGACGCCTTGTCGAGCCGGCCCTGCAGCTGGGTGCCGGTCGTGTCCAGTTCCAGCGTCTGGTAGCTGCGGTTGCCCCACAGGTCCGTGGCCACGATCCATTGCTCGCCGCCCCATGCCGGCGCCGATGCGGCCAAAGCCAACACGGAGATCCATTGCATTCTTCGCCACCGCATCTGCGTTCACCCTGCGTAGTCGTAAGTTGACTACAAATGTAGTCATTACCGGTTGGGGCGGAAATGCCGGAAGTCATGCTGGAATCGGCGCGGGTGCGGTCGATTGCGCCCTCCTGCGGGCGCGCCGGCCGCGCGGCCTTGATGAACGTCGCCGCACCAGCCCGCGCAGCCGTCCTTGGCGGCGGCGCATCCATGCCCATGCTGTGCCTGCCGGCATCGAGCCGGTCACCTCCTCCAGGTACTGGTATGACTCCGCAAGAACAACAGCTCCTCGAAGATTTCCTGGCCCGCCTGCGCAGCGCCGGCGGCGTGGCGAAGGATCCGCAGGCCGATGCGCTGATCCGCGAGCGCTTGGCCGGCCAACCGGATGCGGCCTATCTGCTGGTGCAGCGGGCCTTGCTGCTCGAACATGCGCTCGAGAGCGCCAAGGCGCAGATCGCGCAGCTGCAGCAGGCCGCGCCACCGCCGCCGCCGGCCACCAGTTTTCTGGGCCAAGGATTCAATGCCGGACCGCCGCCGTTGCCGCCGGCGCCCGCGCCGCAGGCCGCACCGGGGTGGCGCGAGCGTTTGTTCGGCGGCGGCAGCAGCGTGCCGGAGCAGGCGCCGGTCGCGGCGCCGGCCGCGCGCGGTTCGAGTTTCCTCGGCACCGCGGCGACCACCGCCGCAGGCGTGGCCGGCGGCATGTTCCTGTTCGAAGGCGTGGAGAGTCTGCTCAGTGGCCACCACGGCGGTTTTCTCGGTGGCGGGTCGCCGCAGCCCACCGTGGTCGAGAATGTCACCAACAACTACTACGACGATGCGCCGCTGCAGGACACCGACCAGGACTTCGCCGACGACAGCGGCCTGGACAACGACAACTGGACCTAGGGGCTTGTTGACCTCGCTCGGCGGTGAACCCGCCGAGCGGACGTTGCATGGCGATTGCACCTATGCAGTCCATCCCGTAGCTCCCGCTCCCCGGAGAAGCTGCTGCCGCCGATCCGTACTGCCGTGTCTGCCGCTGGACGCCGCCTGTTTAGCTGGTGTTGGGGTGGGGGGACGCTACGGCGGCCCCCACCCAGCACCAGCGATCAGCCATGGATCCAGCGTTTATTTATTCAAAATCTTCCGTCTGCGTTTGGGTGCCCAAGGGAAAGTCGCTGATACACAAGTGGATCAGTAGTAAGCACGGCTTGACTATCTATTCATAAATCTATTCAATCACTCCCATGAGTGACTCCCGCCTCCACGAGTTGACCGCGCTGTTGCTCAGCCAGGGGGCCTGCACCGCCTCCCAGATCGGCGCGGCGCTTGGGATCAGCCAGCCGACGGTGTCGCGCCTGTTGCTGTCCGCGGGCGACAGCGTGGTGCGTCTCGGCAAGGCGCGCGCCACCCGCTACGCGCTCAGCCGCCAGGTTGGGCGCTCCGGAAACCGCTGGCGCTGTTCCGCATTACCGCGCAAGGCCAGGCCGAGTCGCTCGGCGAGTTGCATGCCTTGCATGGCGACGGCTACCTGTTCGCGCCGCGTATCGCGTGTCCTGCCTTGCTGCACGGCGAATTCGCCAGTGGCGTCTTCCCCGGGTTGCCCTGGTTCCTTGACGACCAGCGGCCGCAGGGGTTCCTCGGGCGCGCCTTCGCGCGCCGGGTGGCCGAGGACATCGGCGCATCGCCGGACCTGTTGCGCTGGCAGCCCGACGACATCGTGCTGGGATTGCTGCGGCATGGAGACGATCTGCCCGGCGACCTGGTCCTGGGCGAACTGGCGCTGCAGCGCGCGCTGCAGGGAGTGCTGCAGCCCGCCGACACGATCACGCCGGCACAGCGCCTGCAGGCGTATCCGCAACGCGCCGAGGCCGCCTTGCGCGGCGAAGCCGTCGGTTCCTCGGCGGGCGGGGAGCAGCCCAAGTTCGTCGCGACGCTGCAGCACGACGGCCGCTTCCAGTCCGTCATCGTCAAGTTCAGCGAGCGCGCAGGCACGCCCGCTGCGCAGCGATGGGCGGACCTGCTGCGCTGCGAACAGCTAGCCGGGCAGGTGTTGCGCGCGCACGGCATGGCCGCTGCCGACAGCGAGATCGTCGAAGCCGACGGTCGCGTGTACCTGCAGTCCACCCGCTTCGATCGCACGCCGGATCTCGGTCGGCGCGGTTTTGTTTCGCTGGCCGCACTGGACGCGGCCTATTACGAGCATGGTCGCATCGATTGGTGGCTGTTCTCCAGGCAATTGCAGCGCGACGGCTGGCTCGATCGCGACGATGCACGGCGGCTTGGCGTGTACGGCTGGTTCGGCGCGCTGATCGGCAACAACGACATGCACCTTGGCAATGCAGGCGTATTGCTTGCCGATACGCGTCCGCTGGCGCTGGCCCCGGCCTACGACATGCTGCCGATGGCGTTCCGTCCTCTGGCGAGCGGCGAGGTGGTGGAGCGCGACTACACACTGGCCTTGCCCACGCCGGACTACCAGGACGAGTGGCGTGCCGCTGCGGGCATGGCGTTGGAGTTCTGGGAGCGCGTGGCGCAGGCAGATGCGATTTCCGCAGGCTTCCGCAACCTGGCGCTGGCGGCCCTGCAGCAACTCGACCGGGCCGTGCAACGCATCGGCTGATAGCGAGGCAGCGACATCGGCGCCGACGCGGTTGCCTGTGCATGTCGCTACGCCGATCTAAAACGAGCGCGTATCCGTCTGGATGCAGAAGGCAGCACGCACCCAACACGGCGATGCGTGGAGGTTGCGGAGTGGTCCACGCGCAATGCGCGATATGCGTGAGCGGAAGAACCTGCGGCCCGTCAGGCCGCAGATCCTTCCTGCATCGTGCGCTGCGGCGAACGGAGGATCGGTCCGGACGCCGCCACGCCGATGCTCAGTTACTGATGAACGTCGCCACGCTCTGCGGATCGACATAGAACGCAGTCTGGCCGTTGCTGACCTGGTACGCGCCGCCGTAGCCGACATTGGTGCTGGCCGAGGTGCTGTACTTGGTGAAGCTGGCGGCGCTGCCGCTGGGCACGGTGACCTTCAGTTCGCGGTACTGGGTGCCGGTGTTGACCGCGACCAGCACGAGCTTGTTGTCGGTGCGCTTGTAGGCGGTGACGGCGACATCGCTGTAGGGTGCGGCGGTCGCGCCGATCCGCGTGGCGCCGGGACGCACGAAGCGCGCGTACTGCGCCATCGCGTAGCCGCGCTTGCTGATCGTGCCGCCTTCGGTGATCAGGCCGTAGCTGCGGCGGATGTACCACCAGATGTAGGCGCTGTAGCTGGCCGCCATGCTCTTGTGCAGCTCGCTGGCCACGCCGAGCGCGGACGGCCAGGCGTTACCGTCGGTATTGTCGGTGTAGTGCTCGGTCATCCACAGCGGTTTGCCCTTGCTGCGCGCAAGTGGATAGTCCTTCGGCTGCACTCCGTACAGATGGCCGCCGATGAGGTCCACGTGCTGGCTGGCGCTGCTGTTGAGCAGGGCGTCGGTCAGGGTGGGATTGAAGTTCAACGACTCGGCCGCGAGCACTTTCAGGCTGCCGAAACCGGCGCCCTGGGCGCTGAGGAAGTTGGTGAAGTCGCTGGCGCTCCATTCCGCCGACTCGTAATCCGGATGCCAGTCCGGCTCGTTCTGCAGGGACAGCGCGTACAGCGGTGCGCCCTTGCCCGACATGTAGTTGGAGAAGTCCAGCAGGTGCTTGGCATAGGCGCCGTAGTACTGCGTCAGCAGCTTGCCGCCATTGTTGAGACTGTTGTTCGACTTCATGTACGCCGGCGGCGACCACGGCGAGGCCAGCAACACCGCGCCATGCGAGCGCGCGCGCACCGCGGACGGTACCTGCAGGCTCCAGCCCGAGCTGGAGGGGTCGATGCGCATGCGCATGATCGACAGGCCGATCTGGCCGTCGCCGCTGCCGAAGGCCAGATCGACCTGGGCCGAGGTGAGGTCGGCGATCCAACCGGCGCCGTTCATGCCGCCGAAGCCCTGGATCGTCTGGTAGGTCTGGCTTGGGGTGACGGTGACGTTCTGCGCCAGGGCGGGCGCGGCGGAAAGGACGGCTGTGGTCATCGCCAGCAAGGTGGCGAGAATCCGTGGTGTCTTCATGTGTCTCTCCGGGGGAATGCAACAGGGGTGTGGAGCAGGGCGGGACGCTACGCCGCCGACATGACATAGACAATCGGTGCATGCGCCAACTGCGGCAAGTGGGATGCAGGGCGCAGCGAGCCAGGGATTGCATTCGCGAAGGCGCAGGACAGTCGCGCGCTTGTCCCAGGACACGCGCCTGCCGATCGGAGATGCCACGAACGCTGCCTGGGCCGAGCGCCGCGCGGGTTTATTGCGAGGCATCACGTGCGAAGGCGCGCATGTCGGCTCTTTGCGCGATGCCTGGTGCTGCGCCACGCCTCCTGCGCCGCACAGAATCGCGGTGCCGCCCGCTTTGTGCACAGATGCGCATCGATGTTCGGCAAGTTGCGCAAGTGCGCGCGCAGCGCATGCGTGCACAATGGCCGTTGGCGGCTGCATGGGGTCACCTGCCGTCCTTCCTTCTGTCGACGAGTCCGCCTATGCCATCGCCTTCCTGGTTCCCGCAGCGCGCGATCGCGCTCCTGTTCGGCGCGCTGTTCGCCCTGGCCGCGGCAGTGCCTGATGCACGCGCGCAGGCCACGCGCTATGCCGATGCCGCACCGTTGCTGCTGGGTGTGGCCTGGTATCCGGAGCAATGGCCGGAGGCGCAGTGGGAGCACGATCTGGCGCTGATGGAAGCGGCGCACGTGCGCGTGGTGCGCATCGGCGAGTTCGCCTGGAGCCGCATGGAGCCGCGCGAGGGTCAATACGATTTCGCCTGGATGGATCGCGCCATCGCCGCGGCCGCGCGGCACCACATGGTGGTGGTGCTCGGCACGCCGACGGCCGCGCCGCCGGCGTGGTTGACCCAGGCCTATCCGGACACGCTGCGCGTCGGCGAGGACGGCGTGCGCGACGAGCACGGCAACCGCCAGCAGTTCTCCTTCGCCAGCGCGCGCTACCGGCGGTTCGCCCATGCCATCGCCGAGCAGATGGCGCAACGCTACGGGCGCAACCCGCATGTGGTCGGCTGGCAGCTGGACAACGAATACGCGCAGGCCTCGTTCGATCCGGAGGCCAAGGCGCAGTTCCATGCCTGGCTGCAGCGCAAGTACGGCAGCATCGAGGAATTGAACCGGCGCTGGGCCACCGCCTACTGGAGCCAGACCTACAACGACTTCGCGCAGATCCCGGTGCACGAGGATGGGCAGAATCCGGCCCTGTTGCTGGAATGGAAGCGCTTCGTCAGCGACACCTGGACGGACTACTCGCGCAACCAGATCGACGCCATCCGCCCGCACGCCGATCCGCGCCAGTTCATCACCACCAACACCATGGGCTGGTTCGCCGGCTTCGACGCCTACAAGGTGCACAGCGTGCTCGACATCGCCGCCTGGGACGACTACGTCGCCGGCGAACGCTACGACTGGGTGGACAACGCGGCGCGCCACGATCTCACCCGCGGCTACAAGCAGCGCAACTACTGGGTGATGGAAACCCAGCCGGGCTTCGTCAACTGGCGCGCGACCAACGTGGCGCTGCGCAAGGGCCAGGTGCGGGCGATGGCCTGGCAGGCGGTGGCGCACGGCGCCGATGCAGTCGCGTACTGGCAGTGGCGCGCGGCGCCGAACGGGCAGGAGGAATACCACGGCACCCTGGTCGGTGCCGATGGCGAGCCGGTGCCGGTGTATGCGGAGATCCAGCAGGTGGGCGCGGAGTTCGCCAAGGCCGGCGCGGCGCTGGCGGGCACCACGCCGCACGCGGACGTGGCGCTGATCAACGACTTCGACAGCCGCTGGGCGCTCGGCTTCCAGAAGCACTCGGCCGATTTCGACCCGGTCGTGCAGATGAAGTCGTTCTATCGGCCGCTGCGGCAGCAGGCGCAGGTGGTCGATGTGGTCTCGGCGCTGGCGCCGCTGGATGGCTACAAGCTGGTGGTCGCGCCGTCGCTCAACGTGCTCAGCGATGCGCAGGCGCAGCGGTTGCAGGCCTATGTCGAACGCGGCGGGCATCTGGTGCTGGGTCCGCGCAGCGCGATGAAGAACGCCGACAACGGCCTGCAGCCGCAGCGCCAGCCGGGCCCGCTCGGCGAGCTGCTGGGCGGCCGCGTGCAGCAGTTCTATGCGCTGGACAAGCCGATCCCGGTCGCCGGTGCGGCCGGCGAGGGCAGCGCGAAGATCTGGGCCGAGCAGCTGCAGGCGCGCGCCGCGCAGACCGAGGTGCCATTGCGCTATGGCCAGGCCAACGGCTGGCTGGACGGCGAGCCGGCGGTGCTGACCCGACGCGTGGGCAAGGGCCGCATCAGCTACGTCGGCGCCTGGCTCGACGACGCCACCCTCGATCGCCTCACCGGCGATTGGCTGCGCGATGCGCAGGTGCGCGCGCCGCTGGCGGACGTGCCTGCGGATGTGGAGGTCGGCGTGCGCAGCGACGGCCGCCGCCGCGTGCTGGTGCTGATCAATCACGGCAGCGATGCGCAGCAGGTGCGTCTGCCGGCGCCGATGCGCTCGCTGCTGGGCACGGGCGCGGCCAGCGACGTGGTACGGCTGGCGCCGGAGGACGTGGCGGTACTGGACGATCGCCGATGAGCGCGATCGCGATGCACGGCTGATGCCGTGCGGCCGCTCCGCAACTGCGGCTCGGCGCAGAGCGGCCAGGCGACTGTTTCGCGCTGCGCGCGCATTGCGCGCAGCGCGCCTGGCCGCGACACTTGGCACCGTGGCGCCGGCCTCCTGCCGGCCGGGAGGGAACCCGTGCGCGCGATCGATGCCGAGCACTATCTGATGGATGTCACGCTGAAGCAGGACCGCGTGGCGTCGATGCAGGCCTGGCCGTATTCGCTGCCGGCGGTGCGCAACCTGGGCGTGTTGCGCTTTCATCCGAAGGTGACCTTCATCGTCGGCGAGAATGGCAGCGGCAAGTCGACCCTGCTGGAAGCGATCGCGGTGGCCTGGGGCTTCAATGCCGAGGGGGGGACCAAGAACTTCAACTTCAGCACCTTGGCGTCGCATTCCGGCCTGCACGATGCCTTGCGCCTGGGCCGCAGCGGCCGCCGCGCGCGCGACGGGTTCTTCCTGCGCGCGGAGAGTTTCTACAACGTCGCCAGCGAGATCGATCGACTGGGCGTCGTCGACAGCTATGGCGGCACGTCGCTGCACGCGCAGTCGCACGGCGAGTCGTTCTTCGCGCTGATGCTGCACCGCTTCGGCGGCAATGGCTTCTATGTGCTGGACGAGCCGGAAGCGGCATTGTCGCCGTCGCGGCAGATGGCGATGCTGACGCGGCTGCATCAGCTGGTGCAACAACGCTCGCAGTTCGTGATCGCCACGCATTCGCCGATCCTGATGGCGTACCCGCACGCGGACATCCTGCAGATCGGCGAGGACGGCTTGCAGCGCGTGGCGTACCGCGACACCGAACACTACCGGCTGACGCGCGCGTTCCTGGAGCAACCGCAGCGCATGCTGGAGACGCTGCTCGACGACGATTGACGCCGCGACCGTTGCGACCGAGCGCCGACGGACGGCGTCGGATTGTAGAATGCTGGCGCCAGCGGGCGTCGCCGCCGCCATCGCGTCGCGGCCTCATTCTTGCCACTGGAGTTGCCTGTGCCTTCCCATCCGCTGTCGCCTGTCGGCCGGCTGTTCGCCGCCGCCGCCTTCTTCGAGGGCCTGACCTGGGCCGGCCTGCTGCTCGGCATGCTGCTCAAGTACGGCACCCAGACCACGGAGCTGGGCGTGTGGCTGTTCGGCCGTCTGCACGGGGTGGCGTTCCTGGTCTACCTGGTCGCCAGCGTGATCGCGGCGGTGCGGCTGCGCTGGCCATGGTGGGCGTGGCTGCTGAGTCTGCTGGCGGCATTGCCGCCGCTGGTCACGGTGCCGCTGGAAATGTGGTTCCGCCGCGTCGGCCTGCTCGGCTTGCCGCGGCCAGGCGCGGGGCGATAGGGGCGGCAGCCAATCGCAGGCCGCTCGGCGTTTCTGCTCGGCACGATACATGGAAGAAGCGTCCCTGCTGGCGGCAAGGGCGGCGGTCCGTGCGGCAACGCGTTCTGCGCAAGCGCTGCCCGGCAATGCTGCGCCAGCGCATTGCCGCGTACGCCAGCCGCTGCGGCGGCTTTAGAATGCAGGCCAGGAACGCAGGCGGTGCAGACAATGGGGAAGCGTCAACGACGACAGCAGGGCAGCGCGCCGGCGCGCGGCGCCGGCCGCCGCCGCCTGTCCGGCTGGCTGCGTTGGCCGGTCTCGCTGCTGGTCGTTGCGCTGGCGGCGGCCAGCGCCTTGTCGCAGCTCTACGTGCTGGTGAAGGCATTGCTGAGCGGCGTGTACATCGGTGGGCCGCGCTTCGGCTCGCCTCACGTGTATCTGCTGGACGTCGATCCCCGGCGTTATTGGTTCTGGATGGCATGGGACGGGGTTGCCACCCTCGTGTTGCTGCTGCTGACCGTGGCCATCGCGTGGGTGTTTCTGCTGCCGGACAAGCCGAAGTAGGGTTCCGCGGGCGCGACACGCCGCTGCGGTCACTTGCCCATGCAGCGCCGCCAGCGGTCGGCCACGCGCTGCGCGAACCAGGCGGTGGTGAGGGTGCGGGTGATCTTCGGGCTCTCCAGGGTGATGCCGGGCAGGATCGCGCGCGGCAGCGGCTTGCCGGCGCCGCGTTCGGCCAGCGCGAACACCTTGCGGTAGAGCGCGGTGTCGCCGAAATCGGCGGCGTTGCCGCGCTGCAGGGCGCGGCGGATCTCCTTGTCGCTTAGCGCCAGGCGCGTGCCCAGACTGCGCGCGGCGCGTTCGGTGGCGCCGGGCTGGTCGATGTCGCTGCCGGGAATCAGCAGATCGCCGTCCAGGGCCAGGGGGGCGCCGCTGGCCTTGGCCAAGGCCGCCTGGAACGCCGCATTGCGGCTGGCGTACCAGCCGGCGTTGAAGTCGGCGAAGCGGTACAGCAGCGCGTCGTAGTCGCTCGGGTAGCCGAGCAGATGGCGGGTGCCGAACCACACGCCGCCGCGGCGGCCGAATACCTCGTGGCGCACCGTGTCCTGCAAGGGATACGGATAGCCGTCGGTGTGGGCCTCGGCGAAGGCGATGCTTACCTGCATCGGTCCGCCGGTGTGCACCGGGTTGAGGCCGCCGAACAGGCGCTGGCCCAGCGGCACGCTGCCGGCGAAGTCCTCGAAGATGGCGCTCAGTTCCTGCTCGGTGCGCACCGCGGCGATGCGGTCGCCGTAGCGGCGGCCATTGGGTGAAGTCACCGCCAGCGCGGCGTCGAGCATGAACGCGGGCACATGCAAGGCCGACGCGCGGCGGCCGAGTTCGGCGCGCGAGATCTTGCCCAGGCCGGGCACCGGCGGGTTGGCCTGGTAGGTGGATTCCTGTTCGATCACCGCCAGCACCGCGCAGATGTTGTCGGCGCTGGTGGCCAGTTGCTGCGAGGACAGCGCCACGTACACGTCGTTGGCCCAGCCGCTGCGGTCGGGGATCGCGGCCGGGATGCGCCGTGCGATATCGGCCTTGATCTCGGTCGGCGTGCGCTCGGGCGCGCGCGGTGCCTGGGTGGCGCAGGCGCCGAGCAGCAGGGTGGCGCACAGGGCGAACCCGCGGGCGAAGGTAGATGCGATCACGTGCGGCTGGACTCCGATGGAAGGCGCGGCGCGGTCGCCGCACGCGCCATCCTACCGTCCAGCGCGGCGCTTCATGTCCGTTGCATTCCCTGATCGTGCGCGGCCGCCGCGGCGCGCTCTTCCTCCGGGCGCAGCACATGCGCCGCGAATCCGGCCTGGCCCGGGGCGACCTCCGGCCGCAGCGTCAGCTCCGGAATGGCGTAGTCGCCGCCGTTCTGCTTGCGGAACGCGATCGGCGCGGCGCTCCACAGTGTGTCCAGGCGCTGGCCGAGCGTGTCGCGGATCTGCGCGAACCGCCCGGCATCCATGCGGCCGCTGCGATAGACCACGAACGGCGGCAACACGTCGAAGCCGGGGTAATGCAGGATGCCGTGCTGGATCGGGAACAGCACGTCGTCGATCGGGCCGTTGATGCCGCGCGGCGCGTAGTGCGATTCCCAGCCGCCCGTGGTGACGATCAGCATCGCGCGCTTGCCGGCCAGCGTGCCCTCGCCGTAGCGGTCGCCCCAGCGCTGGTCGGAATGTTCGCCGACGCCGTAGGCGAAGCCGTACGCATAGACGCGGTCCACCCAGCCTTTCAGGATCGCCGGCATCGAGAACCACCACAGCGGGAACTGCAGCAACACGGCGTCGGCCCAGCGCAGCTTGTCCTGCTCGGCGGCGATGTCCCCGCGCTGGCGGCCGTTGGCGAACGCGCGTTGGGAGTCCAGCGACGGATCGAAGCGATCGCCGGCCGCGCCGTCCAGGCTGTCCTGCGCGTCGATCGTCGGCTTCCACTGCATCGCGTACAAGTCCGACACCTGCACGTGGTGGCCGGCGGCCTGCAACCGTTGCACGGCGAAGTCCTTGAGTGCGCCGTTGAGCGAAGTGGGTTCGGGATGGGCATAGACCAGCAATACGTTCATGGGCGACCTCGCGGATGGGAGGCAGCCAAGGTAGGTCACGGCCGGCTATAGTTGAAATGAATTGCGAGAATTACAGTTATAGCCATGCTTAATTTCGGACGCCTGGACCTGAACCTGCTGCTGACCCTGGACGCGCTGCTCGCCGAGCACAACGTGACCCGCGCCGCCGCGCGCCTGCACCTGTCGCAGCCTTCGGTCAGCGTGCACCTGGCCAAGCTGCGCGAAGCGCTGGACGATCCGCTGCTGCTGCCGGGACCACGCGGCATGCGCCCGACCGCGCGTGCCGAGGCCTTGCGCGCGCCGCTGCGGCAGGCGCTGGAGGCGTTGCAACGCGCGGTGGCGGCGGACGCGCCGTTCGACCCGGCGCAGGCGAGCAACCGCTGGCGCGTGGCCGCGACCGACTATGGCGAATCGACCATCCTGCTGCCGGCGCTGGCCGCGTTGCGCAGCGCGGCGCCGGGCACGCGGCTGGCGGTGCTGGAAATGGCGCCGTTGCAGATCGCGCGCAAGGCCGAGCAGGGCGAGATCGACCTGGCCCTGCATACCCGCGACGGCGCGCCGCCGAACCTGCGCCAACGCACGCTGTTCGCCGAACACTACGTGCTGGCCGGCCGCGCCGGGCATCCGCGGCTGCAGCGGCGGCCGACGCTGGCGCAGTTCTGCAAGCTCGAGCACGTGATCGTGTCGCCGGACGGCGGCGGTTTCAACGGTGTCACCGACACGGCGTTGCACGCGCTCGGGTTGCAGCGCCGGGTGGTGCTGTCGGTGCCGCATTTCCTGTTCGTCATCGATGCGCTGCTGCGCACCGACCTGGTGGCGATGCTGCCGTCGCGCTTGGTACGCGCGCATCCCGGGCTGAAGGTATGCGCGCCGCCGGTGGCCGTGCCTGGCTATGAGATGGCCATGCTGTGGCACGAGCGCGTGCATCGCGATCCGGCGCATCGCTGGTTGCGCGAGCAGATTGCGGCGCTCGTGTGAGGGTCGCGCGTTGGCGTTTTTTTATCCGGCGTTTCGGTCATCGGTTGCGATGGGCTGGCTGTCGCGGCTGAAGCCGCTCCTACAGGGGTATGCGGCGCGCCGGATCGGCTAGCGGCGTGTCGCCAGCACGCCGTCCAGCGCGAGTTCCGCGCGGAAGCCGGCCTTCTCCAGGCGCTTGCTCACCTCGCGCGGCACGTCGCGGCCGCTGGTCAGTTTGTTCGGGCTGCCGGTGTAGTGGAACAGCCGCCCGCCGCGACGCAGTACCCGCGCGAGCTGGTCGTAGAACGCTTGCGAATACAGTTCGCCGGCGATGCCGAAGCGCGGCGGGTCGTGCAGCAGCGCATCCATCGACTCGCTGGCGATGGCGCCGATGGCTTCGGCCACGTCGGCGTGCGTCAGCTGCAGGCGCCCCTCGCTGGCGGCCGGATCCGGCGACCACGGGTTGAGCGTGCGCAGCCACAGCACGTCGGCGTTCTTCTCGAACGACTGCAGCTGCGCCACGCCGGCATCCAGCGCGCAGGCGGCGAAATAGCCGAGCCCGCCGCAGGTGTCGAGCACCCGCTTGCCGCGCGGTTCGATCAGCGCGACCTTGCGCCGCGCATCCTCGAACGGCGACAGCTGCGCGCTCGGCAGCATCTTGATGCCGTCGATCTCGAAGGTCGGCGCGCCCCATTCGGTCGGCACCAGTTTGATCAGCGAGCCGCCGTAGCGCGATACCGGCGCGAAATCCTCGCCGTCCCAGTGGTAGATCGTGCGGTCCTTGAGCTTGGCCGGATACGGATACGCCCGCCCGCGCCATTGCCAGCTGTCCGCGGCGAGCAGGGGTTGGCCCTGGCTGCGTTGCAGATCCAGCGACCCGGTCCAGCTGGCGGCGCCGCCATCGCGTGCGGCACGCAACGCGTCGGCGAGCGGGCGGGTCAGTAGGGGGCCGGAGGAATGGGTCACGTCGAGAAGGCGATGCGCCAGCGCGCGCTGCGCGAGGCCGGGTCGTCGATACGGGGGAGGGCATCGTAACCGAGGGCCGCAGCGAAGTCCTGCGCCAGCGCAGCCGCGGTCCGCCGAGCCTGTGGCCGTAGCAGGCCTTGGTGCGTTCGCGCAGGACGCATCGGCGACGACGAAGCGCCTTGGCACCGCACCAGGTGGCGCGTGCGCTGGCTGCGGCGAACCGTCATGGTGGCTGGTGCGATGGCGACGCATAATGACGTCCTCCCCCCTTCAATGGCCGACGCCGCGCGGCGCCAGCTGCCAGGATCCGCGATGCTCAAAGGTGTGCTGCTCGGTTTCGCCTGCTATGCCGCCTACTCGATCAGCGATGCGTTCGTGAAAGGCCTGGAGGGGTCGCTGCCGGCGTACGAGGTGGTGTTCTTCGGCGCGTTGCTGATGCTCGCCGCGCTGCCGTTCCTGAAGAAGCGCGGCGATCGCTGGCGCGAAGTGGTGGTGGCGCAACGTCCCAGCATCTGGCTGCTGCGCGCGTTCACCGGCGCGGTCGGCAACCTGTCCGCGGTCACCGCGTTCACCTTGCTGCCGATGGCCGAGGCGTTCGCGCTGATCTTCCTGATGCCGATCTTCGTCACCGTGCTGTCGGTGCTGTTGCTCAAGGAGGAAGTGCGCTGGCGGCGCTGGCTGGCGGTGATCGTCGGCTTTATCGGCGTGCTGATCGTGTTGCGGCCCGGCTTCCGGCACCTGGGCGAGGGCCACGTCGCGGCCATCGCCTGCGGCTTGGTCGGGGCGGTGTCGGTGATCAGCCTGCGCATGGCCGGGCCGGGCGAGAAGCGCCTGACCCTGTACGGCGCCGGGGTGCTCGGCCCGTTGCTGATGGGCGCGCTGCTGATGCTGCCGACCTTCGTGTGGCCGACCTGGCAGCAGTGGATCCTGCTGGCCGGCTACGGCCTGCTGGCCGGCCTGGCCGCGATCTTCATGATGTACGCCTCGCGCGTGGCGCCGATCAGCGCGGTGGCGCCGACCCAGTACAGCCAGATGCTGTGGGCGATCGGCTTCGGCTACTGGCTGTTCCACGATCACCTGGACTGGCCGATGCTGGTCGGCATCGCGCTGATCCTGGGCGCCGGCCTGTTCACCCTGGTGCGCGAGGAGAAGGTCACGCAGTGGTGGCGGCGCACCAAGATCGTCTGAGCCGCCGGCTTCGGGGCGCGGTGCGGCTCGTGCCGATTTCCGCGCGCAAAGCGGGCGCAGCGCGCTGGCGCGTGCGCGCCGCATCTTCTATGTTGTCCCGCTAGACCCCCTGCCGATGGCCGCGCCCATGTCCGAACCGTCCGCCCAGCCCGACCATCTCAAGCGCAGCCTGTCCAACCGCCACCTGCAATTGATCGCGATCGGCGGCGCCATCGGCACCGGTCTGTTCATGGGCTCGGGCAAGACCATCAGCCTGGCCGGTCCGTCGATCCTGTTCGTGTACCTGATCATCGGCGCGATGCTGTTCTTCGTGATGCGCGCGATGGGCGAGCTGCTGCTGTCGAACCTGGAGTACAAGTCGTTCATCGACTTCTCCACCGATCTGCTCGGCCCATGGGCCGGGTTCTTCTGCGGCTGGACCTACTGGTTCTGCTGGATCATCACCGCCATCGCCGACGTGATCGCGATCGCCGCCTATGCGCAGTTCTGGTTCCCCGGCCTGGCGCCATGGATCCCGGCGATGCTGTGCGTGCTGTTGCTGCTGAGCCTGAACCTGGTGACGGTGAAGCTGTTCGGCGAAATGGAATTCTGGTTCGCGCTGATCAAGATCGTGGCGATCTGCGCGCTGATCCTGACCGGCGCCGGACTGGTGGCCTGGGGCTTCCAGTCGCCGTCCGGGCACGTGGCCTCGCTGGCGAATCTATGGAACGACGGCGGCATGTTCCCGATGGGCATCGGCGGGTTCTTCGCCGGTTTCCAGATCGCGGTGTTCGCCTTCGTCGGCATCGAACTGGTCGGTACCACCGCTGCCGAGACCGCCGACCCGCGGCGCAACCTGCCCAAGGCGATCAATTCGATTCCGGTGCGGATCCTGGTGTTCTACGTGCTGGCGCTGATCGCGATCATGGCGGTGACGCCGTGGCGCGAGGTGGTGCCGGGCAAGAGCCCGTTCGTGGAGCTGTTCGTGCTGGCCGGGGTGCCGGCCGCGGCCAGCCTGATCAACTTCGTGGTGCTGACCTCGGCCACCTCGTCGGCCAACAGCGGCATCTTCTCCACCAGCCGCATGCTCTACGGCCTGGCCGAGGAGCGGCATGCGCCGCGCGGATTCGCCCGGCTGTCGCGCGCGGCGGTGCCGGCGCGCGGGCTGCTGTTCTCCTGCGCCTGCCTGCTCGGCGGCACGCTGCTGGTGTACCTGATTCCGAACCTGGTCACCGCCTTCACCCTGGTCACCACCTTGGCCGCGGTGCTGTTCATGTTCGTCTGGTCGCTGATCCTGTGCGCGTACATCGCCTACCGGCGCAAGCGCCCGCAGCTGCATGCGGCCTCGGCGTTCAAGATGCCCGGCGGCGTGCTCATGTGCTACGTGTGCCTGGCGTTCTTCGCCTTCGTGCTGGCCTTGCTGACCCTGCAGGACGACACCCGGCAGGCGTTGCTGGCCAGCCCAGTGTGGTTCCTGCTGCTGGGCATCGGCTATGCGGTGAAGCGCCGCTCAGGCGCGCGCGCCTGAGCGGCGGCAACACGGCGAGGGCCAGGTCTAGCGCGGCGACGGTCCCATTCGGCGCGGTGTCGTGGCGTCGGCGGCCGCGGCAAGTGTGTGCGCCGTTGACGTTCGCTTCAGCCGCGGCGGAGGATGCTCGCGCCCTCCCGCCATCGAACCGATCCCGATGATCACGATCCACCGCATTGCCGGAGCGTCCCCGCAACCGTTCTGCTGGGTGGACCTGTGCCAGCCCAGTCGCGAGGAACTGGCCGAGGCCGACCGGCAGGTGGGGTTCGCCTTGCCCACGCGCGCGGCGATCGGCGAGATCGAGTTCAGCAGCCGGGTGCGCGTCGAGGGCGATGTTCTGTTCCTCAACGTGCCGCGCTTCCAGGACGACGACGGCCCGACCGCGCCGTTGGGCTTCGCGCTGTCGCCGCGGATGCTGGTGACCCAGCGCGAGCAGCGCATGGGATCGTTGGAAGCGGTGGCCGCGCAACTGGAAAAGAACCCGTGCCGGACCAGCGACGACCTGCTGCTGCGCCTGCTCGACCAAGTGGTCGGCCGCCTGGCGGACCGCCTGGAAGCGCTGGAGGCGGAGATCACCGAGACCACGCGCGTTGTCTTCGACGAACCCTACAAATCGCGCGACATGGAGCGGATGCTGCGCCAGGTTGGCGGCATGGGGCGGCGGCTCGGCGGCATGCACAACGCAGGGCAGGGCCTGTTGCGCCTGGCCACCTACCTGGACGGCGCCGCACCGGACTGGTTCGGCGCCGATGCGGCCAAGCGCATCGGCCTGCTGCACAAGGACCTGGTCACCCTGAGCGAATTCGAGCAGCACCTGGACGACCGCGTCGAATTCCTGCTCGACAGCGTGCTGGGCATGATCAACATGGACCAGAACAACGTGATGAAGGTGATGGCGGTGGCGTCGGTGGTGGGCATTCCGCCGACGGTGCTGGTCGGCATCTGGGGCATGAACTTCGCGCACATGCCCGAACTCAAGTGGCACGACGCCTACTACTGGGCGTTGGGCGTGATCGCGCTGAGCGTGGTGCTGCCGCTGGCGTGGTTCCGCCGCCGCGGCTGGGTGTGAGCGCGGCGGCGGGCGCAGGCGCCCGCGCGTCCTAGGCGGCGAGGCTGTCCGCTTCGGCGTCCGCGTCGCTGTCGTCGCGCTCTTCGCCGCTGACGTGCTGCACCGGCGCGATGTCCCACGACACCGTGTCCGGATCGATCAGCGCGTGGATCGCGGCGCCGCGCAGCTCGCGCATCAGCCGCCGCGCCGAGGCGGTGCCTTGCGCCACGCTGTCCCACAGCAGCATGTCGACCACCGTGCCGTCGCGGCGCCGCGCGATGCGCCGCGAGCGGAAGCCGGGCTGGCGTTGCAGCCAGGCATCGACCTCGGCATTGGCGCGCAGGAAGGTGCGCCAGGTGCAGTCCTGCAGGCGGAAGGTGGTGATTTCCAGGGCTTCGCTATGCGCTTGCATCGGCTCAGCCCTGCGCTTTGCGCGGTGCGGCGCAGTGAAGGGAACGGCGGGGCGCGGCGGCGATCGGCGCGCAGAGGAAGGGGGAGGGGGACACGATGGGCATGGGAGCACTCCGGTAGACGCGACGGGGATCCGGCCTGCACAGAATGCGAGCGCGGCGCCGCGCCGCGTTATCGCGATCCCGCGGAATTCTTGTCCGATCCTGCAAACCGTGCCGCGGCGACGAACGCGCCGTCGCAGCATCAGGCAAGCTGTCGGTCCCTGGATCGCCCGCCACCACGCCCGACGCCGATGACCGCGCTCGCCGACCGCTATCAAGAAATGGCCGCACTCATTGCCCGATTGGCCGTCCCCGACGGCGACGGCGAGACCGCCATCGATGGCCTGTTCTGTTCGTACCGCACCGCACCCTCGCCAAAGACGCACACCGCGCAGTGGCCTTGCTTCGCCCTGGTGGTGCAGGGCGAGAAGTGCCTGAGCCTGGGCGCCGAGGAATACCGCTACGCGGCCGGCACCTATCTGCTGGTGGCGCTGGACCTGCCGGTGATCTCGCGCATCACCCAGGCCAGCCCGGAGCAGCCGATGCTGGGCTTGGCCCTGGCGATCCGCCCGGACCGGCTGCGCGACCTGCTCGAACGCATTCCGCTGCCGGTGCAGGCCAGCGCCGACTGCGTGCGCGGCGTCTCGGTCAACACCGCCAGCGCGGCCCTGCTGGATGCCACGCTGCGCATGCTGCGGCTGCTCGAACAGCCGGACGACATCGCCGCGATGGCGCCGTTGATCGAGCAGGAAATCCTGTATCGCCTGCTGACCGGTCCGTGCGGCCCGAACCTGCTGCGCATCGCGCAGGAGGACAGTCCCAGCAACCGGATCGCCAAGGCGATCGCGTGGCTGCGCCAGCACTACGCCGAGCCGATCCGGATCGAAGACCTGGCGCGGCACGTCGCCATGAGCGCCTCCTCGCTGCACCACCATTTCAACGCGGTGACCTCGATGACCCCGCTGCAGTACCAGAAGCAGCTGCGCCTGCGCGAGGCGCGGCGGCTGATGGTGGTGGAGCGGATGGACGTGGGCTCGGCCGGCTATCGCGTCGGCTACCAGAGTCCGTCGCAGTTCAGCCGCGAATACAGCCGCCTGTACGGCCGCTCGCCGCGCAACGACATGGCCGAACAGCTCGGCCTGGGTGGCTGACCGCGTCGGCGTGGTCTATGGTGCGCGGCCCGAGTGCATGCCGAGGCCGCTGCGATGGAATGTTCCGACGAGACCGCCAGCAAGTTCCTGAGCTGGGTGTTGCGGCATCAGCCGCAGGCAATCGGGCTGCAGCTCGATGCACAGGGCTGGGCGTCGATCGACGAGCTGCTGCGGCTGGCGCAGCCCACCCAGCCGCTGACCCGCGCGCAACTGCAGCGGGTGGTGGCGGACAGCGACAAGCAGCGCTTCGCGATCAGCGCCGATGGCCTGCGCATCCGTGCCAATCAGGGCCATTCGCTGCCGGTGGAGCTGGGCCTGGCCTGCGTGGAGCCGCCTGCGCAGCTGTACCACGGCACGGCGACCCGTTTCGTGGAGGCGATCCGCCGCGAGGGATTGCGGCCGGGCCAGCGCCAGCACGTGCACCTGTCCGTATCGCCCGACACGGCATTGCAGGTTGGACAGCGCTATGGGCAGGCCGTGGTGCTGACGGTGCGCGCGCAGCCCATGGCCGCGGCCGGGCATGCGTTCTATCGCGCCGACAACGGCGTCTGGCTGACGGCGCAGGTGCCGGTGGCGTTCCTCGATTTCCCAGATGCGATCGTCTAGGACATGTCGTCGATCCGGAGCAGGTCGCGTTGGGCCTGACAGGCGAACGCGTGGGCCGCGCTTGTGCGCCTCGCACGCGGCATGATCGGTCCGACGGCGCCATGCTGTCCGCTTTCGCGCCGTTGCTTGCTTGGTCTATGCAAGCGGCGCGATCTGCCTGGGGATTGAGGAAGCGCGTTGGCGCACCGGAGATTGCCCGCCACGGCGCAGGCGCTTCCCTGCGCCGCGCGCTTTGTCTAAGGTGCCTGACCATTCGTCGCGCGGGCAGGGCATGAGAAAGACCGGGGTGTGGCTGCTGTTGCTGGCGCTGCTGGCGCTCGCGCTGTTCGCCTGGTGGCGCAGCGAACGTGGGCCCAGCGCAGCGCGCAGCAGCGCACCGGCGCCGACGCCGCTGGGGTGGCTTGCCCAGCTGCAATGGGTGGCCGGGGACGGCGTGCGCGGCCTGGCCGATGGCGCCGCGGGGCGCGCACGCTTCGCCGATCCCTACGGCATCGTGGTCGATGCGCACGGCGTGCTGTACGTGGCCGATGCCGGCGACAACAACCGCATTCGCCGCATCGCCCGCGACGGCGTGGTCTCCACCCTTGCCGGCGGCAGCGAGGGTTTCGTGGATGGCCCTGCCAGCGCGGCGCGTTTCGCCACGCCATCGGGCCTCGCGGTGGACGCGGCGGGTACGCTGTACATCGCCGATACCGGCAACCATGCGATCCGCAAGCTCACCGCGCAGGGCGTGGTCAGCACACTGGCCGGCGACGGCACGCCGGGTTTTCGCGACGGCCCTGGCGCGCAGGCGCGTTTCAACGGCCCGATGGGCGTGGCGCTGGATGCGCAGGGGCGCGTCTACGTCGCCGATACCTACAACGACCGCATCCGCGTGATCGAGCGCGACGGCCAGGTGCGCACGCTGGCCGGCGGCGAACGTCCCGGCTATGCCGATGGCATGGGCGCCGACGCGCGCTTCGACACGCCGACCGATCTGAAAGTGGCCCGCGACGGCGTGCTGTGGATCGCCGACCTGCGCAACGACGCGATCCGCCAGCTGCTGCCGGACGGGCGGGTGGTCACCCTGGCAGGTGCCAGCGAGGCGTCGCCGCTGGCGCGGCCGCTGAGCCTGGGGCTGACCTTCGACGGCCACGGCTACGTCGGCAGCGACGATGGCCGCGTGCTGCAGGTCACCTCGACCGGCCACGTGCTGGTGCTCTCCGGCGAGCGCAGCGACACCCACCTGGCGCGTCCGGCGGGCGTGACGGTCGCCGCGGGCGGCGCCGTCTACGTCACCGACGCGGGCAGCGCGCGGGTGCACCGGCTGGTGCCAACCACGCCGCAGGCCGCTGCCGCCGCTGCGCCCGCGGTGATCGGACCCGCCGCGGCCCAGCCGCTGCCGGCCACCGACGGCCGCTGGCCGCTGCGTCCGCAGGACGGCTGGCACGAAGTGGTCGGCACGCTCGGCGAGGTGCGCGGCAACTACCAGGGCGAGAGCCGCGACCATCTGCATGCGGGCCTGGACATCCGCGGCGACGTCGGACAGACGGTCTATGCCATCGCCGATGCCAAGGTCGCCAGCCCCAACGCGACCTGGGCGCTGGGCAAACTCGGCGAAGGCATGGCGCTGGACCAGCTCGGCTACATCCACATGCGCGTGGGCCGCACCGCGCAGGGCGCGCCGCTGGATCCGCAACGCTTCCATCTGCTCGCCGACGACAGCGGCGCGCCGCAGCGGGTGCGCGTGCTGCGCGGCACCCGCTTCGCCGCCGGCGACGCGCTGGGCACCATCAATGCGATGGCGCACGTGCACCTGAGCGTGGGCGCCAGCGGTTTCGAACGCAATGCGGTGACGCTCGGTTTCCGCGACTACGCCGATCACTACTCGCCGCAGATCCAGCGCATCGAACTGTTCGACGGCAACGGCCAGGCGCTGCCGGCCACGCAAGGACGGGTGCGGCTGGCGCGCGGCAACGGCGGCGTGCAGATCGTGGTGGAGGCCTGGGACCAGGTGGATCGCAACCTGCCGCGCCGGCGCCTTGGCCTGTATTCGCTCGGCTACGAAGTGCTCGATACGCAGGGCCGGCCGCTGCCCGGCGCCGCGCCGGCGCAGCCGAGCATCCAGTTCGACCGCATGCCCGCCGATGCCGATGCGGTGAAGGTGGCGTACGCGGCCGACAGCGGCATCACCGTGCACGGCAGCGCCACGACCCGCTTCCGCTACGTGGTGACCAACACCGTGCGCGATGGCCGCATCGCCGAAGGACGCTGGCAACCGGACGCGCTGCCCGCCGGCGACTACCTGATCCGCATCACCGCGCGCGACTACAGCGGCAACCAGGCCATCGCCAATCGCGATCTGCGGGTGACGCTGGAGTAGGCGCACCCGTGCGGCGAGATGCGGCTGCCGAGCCGACTGCGAAGACGAGCCTGGAGCCGATGTTGCGATCGGTTTGCATGCATGAGCCCCCGTGGGAGCGCCTCCAATAACTCCATTCCGGAAGCTGCACGCTGCACGCTGCGATGGCCTGTTCCTTTCTTCTGTCGCGGCTGAAGCCGCTCCTACAAGAGCACGGCGCGCATGTGTAGGAGCGGCTTCAGCCGCGACAGGAAGACGAAGCGGCCGTGATGCGAAGGCGTCCATGAAAACGCGGCCGCAACGCCACCGCGTCTATCGCCAGTGCGCCTTTGCCACTCCGTGGCATCTCGAACGTATCGATGCCCGAATCCGCAGGCTGCGCGTGCCGGTGTCTCGCAAATGCATCGACATGCTTTTGGGGGTTATTAGAGGCGCCCCTCAGTCCGTATCCCCCAGCCACGGCGCCTGCGCCTTGCGGTACTCGCCGCTGGCCTTGCTCAGGTGCAGCCACTGGTCCACGTAGGCCTTCCATGCCATGTCGTCGCGCGGCAGCAGGAACGCCTTTTCGCTGTACTGCAGCGGCTGTTGCGGATTCACCGTGCATAGCCCGGGCATGCGGCGTTGCTGGAAGCGCGCTTCCGAGGCGTCGGTGATCATCACGTCGGCGCGGCCTTCGAGCAGTTCGCGGAAGATCGCGGAGTTGTCGTCGGACAAGGTCAGCCGCGCCTGCGGCAGTTCGCGGCGGGCGAAGGCTTCGTTGGTGCCGCCGCGCGGTTCGATCACCCGCACCTCGGCGCGATCGATCTGCGCGATGTCGCGATAGCGCGCCTGGTCGGCGCAGCGCACCAGCGGAATCTTGCCGTCCACGTCGAGCACGGCACTGAACCAGGCCTGGCGCTGCCGCGGCAGCGAGACCGAGATGCCGCCGACGGCGATGTCGCAGCGATCGGCGAGCAGGTCCGGCAGCAGCGTCGCCCAGCGCGTGGGCACCCAGGTCACCGGTACCTCCAGGCTGGCCGCCAGCGACTGCGCCAGCGTGATGTCGATGCCTTCGTAGCCGCCGTCCGCGCGCAGCAGACTGTAGGGCAGGTAGTCGCCGGTGGTGCACACGCGCAGCGTGCCGCGCTGCGCGATGCGGTCCAGGTGCGACGGCGCGGCGATGGCCGGCAGCGCGGCGGCGGCGCTCAGCAGGCAGGCGCCCAGCCAGCGGATCGGTGCGTGCGTCATGGCAGACGGGTTTTCACGAAGGGATGTTCTCCAAACCAGGGGGGCTGCGCGCGTTGGCTGTACGCCGGCTGTCGCTGCGGCGGCGCCGGCCACCTTAGCCGGTTTCCTCGCGGTACGGCGCAGCGCCAAGCGTGGCAGGGGTTTGCACCCGAAGTCCGGCGGCCGGTGGCAACGCGTGGCGGCGTTGGCTGCCGACCGACACGTTGCGGCACAGGAACTCACGGCACCATAGCGGAGTCCGGAGACAATCTTCCGGTGGACGCATACCTCGCTATGGAATCTCGATCGTCGTGACGTCTGCGCCTGCGGAAGACCGGCTGCTGCACCTGGGCGCGGCCGCCACCACCTTGCTGATCCTGCTGTTGCTGGGGCGCCTGCTGCTGATCGCGCCGGCGCAGGCGCCACCGCATGCCCACGACGAAATGCGACTGGTGTTCGTGCCGCGCTCGCCGCCGGTCGCCGCAGCGCCGACCCCGCAACCGCAATCGCAACCGCACGCCGTCCAGTCCGCGCCGCATGCCGCGGCACGGCGTGCGCCCGCCGCCGCGCGCGCCGCGCAAACGCCGTTGCCGCCACCGACCCGCACCCCCGCCGCCGCGGCCACGCAGGCCGCGCCGATGAGCGCCACGCTCTACACCCGCGACGGCAGCGCACGGCTGCCGGACGGCGTGGCGGTGGATCCGTTCGCCGAGGCGCAGGGCACGCCGCCGGGCACCACCAACCCGCGCGACCTGGCCAAGGCCAAGCGCCTGCTCGAGCGTCCGAAGGCGATCGACTACCGGCCCACCCGCTTCGACAAGGACTGGGCCACCAGCGGCACCCTGGGCGACGTGGCGATGCAGGGCATCGGCGATGCGATGAAGAAGATGCTGCCCAAGAACACCCACCAGTCGGCGGTGGCGCGGCCGCCGCCGGACGTGCGCTTCAATCCCGGCTTGCACGAGCGCCCGGGCGATCTGGGCAGCGAGGCCACCGGCGACGCCTACAAGGCCGCGCCGATCGCGTTGGAAAAGGCGCCGGGCCTGGACGGCGAGGCCAGCCGCCGCATTCGCAAGGCGATCGGCGAACTGGAGCAGCGCCGTGCGGCCTGCCCGGCGGCGCAGCGCAGCCGCCTGCTGCAACCGGTGCTGGACAACCTGGCCGACTTGCAGCGGGTGGAAAACGCGATGGCCCACGGCGCCGACCCGATCCTGGCGCAACAGACCCTGCCGCGCGCCGCCGACAGCGCCTACGACCTGGCGCGGCGCGCGCTGTGGTACGCCGACCAGAAACTGGCGGCGTGCGCGCCGTAGCGATGGCGGCTTCAGCTACGAGGAGCGGCGTGGCGGCGATCCGATTTCACAAGCAGTCGGGACTGAAGTCCCTCCCACAGTGCACTGGGTCAGCTCACCGCAAGCTACCTGTAGGAGCGGCTTCAGCCGCGACAACCAAGCTAGGTCAGCTATCTGATTTCGCAAGCAGTCGGGACTGAAGTTCCCCCACAGTGCACCGGGCAGCTTGCCGCAAGCCACCTGTAGGAGCGGCTTCAGCCGCGACAAACAAGCTAGGTCAGCTATCTGATTTCACAAGCAGTCGGGACTGAAGTCTTTCCCACAGTGCACTGGGTCAGCTCGCCGCAAGCCACCTGTAGGAGCGGCTTCAGCCGCGACAAACAAGCTAGGTCAGCTATCTGATTTCGCAAGCAGTCGGGCCTGGAGTCCCCCCACAGTGCACCTGGCCAGCTTGCCGCAAGCCTCTTGTGGGAGCGACTTCAGTCGCGACGAGTGGGGCCGGAACCGCAGCAGCTTCGGCATCTTGTCGCGGCTGAAGCCGCTCCTACAGGGACAGCGGTGCGGGTCAAAACGCGCGTGCTGGCCGGTCCTCACCCGCGCCGACGCCAGGTGCGCGATGATGCGCGCCCGTCTTCGCCGGTTCATGCTGCCGCCCGATGTCCTGTTCCCGAACGCTGCTGGTCCTGCTGCTGTCGTGCTGCGCCGTCGCCGCGGCGCAGGCGCGCACGGTGTACCGCTGCGTGCGCGACGGCACGGTCAGCCTGGCGACCGCGCCGGAGCCCGGCTCCAAATGCACGCCGAAGGAACTCGACGATGCCGCGATCGCCACGCCCAATCTGTGGGGCAGCATGGGCGTGTTCAGCGGCACCCTGTACGAGCGCGAGCAGGACGGGCGCCTGGTGTATTCCACGCGCAATCTGCCAGGGTCGCGCCCGTACCTGCGCTTCACCGCGGTCACGCCGCCGGGCGAGGTGGCGCATCCGGGACTGGGCAAGGTCGGTGCGCCGCAGTTGAACATGCACGCCAAGCAGTTCCGCGCCGCGGCGCGCGCCACCGGCGTGGACGACCCGTGGCTGCGCGCGATCGCGCATGCCGAAAGCGGCTTCGATGCGGCAGCGGTGTCGCCGAAGGGCGCGCAGGGCGTGATGCAGCTGATGCCCGAGGTGGCGAAGGAGTACGGCGTGACCGATCCGTTCGCCGCCGACCAGTCGATCGCCGGCGGCGCGCGCTACATGCAGGCGCTGCTGCGCCGCTACCAGGGCGACCGCACGCTCGCCGCGGCCGCCTACAACGCCGGCATCGGCACCGTGGCGCGCTACCGCGGCGTGCCGCCGTACGCGGAAACCCGCGACTACATCGACAAGGTGATGGCGCTGTACCAGCGCTACCGCGAGGCGATGGGGATCAAGGCGGAAACGCCGGCGCAGTAGCGCGGGTTTGCGTCGGGCGCTTGCAGGCACGTTGGTTGCGCGCTTGGCTGCAGCCGTTCGTGTTCGATCGCGTGCGCGGCATCGTCGCGCTTGCCGCTGCCGCGCACTCGCAGCCACGCAGCAGGCGGCAATGCGCGAATGCACGCTACGCGCCGGCTGCCCTGCCGCCGCCGCGGCCGGTCCCTTGCGGTCGGGACCGGCTGCGCGCGCCGGGTCTCAGCTCTTGGCCTGCAGCGCCACTTCCTCGTATGGCTGCACCACCACCCAGCCCTCGCCGGCGAAGCGCAACTGGATGCTCTCGCCGGAGCCGCGCCCGAGCAGGGTACCCAGGCTGACGTCGGCGACGATCTCCGGGGTCAGCCCGCCGGACCAGGCCACGGTGGCGTTGGGGTCGGTGAACACCGGGCCGCTCTGCGCGTTGACCGGTAGCGTCAGCGGTTCGTAGTGCGAGGTGATGGCGACGATGCCGTGGCCGCTCAGGCGCACGTTGAACAGGCCGCCGGAGAGCATGCCGGCGACCTTGCGCATCATGGTGATCTGGCTGTCGATGCCGGACTCGATGGCGAGCACGTCGTTGCCGTTGACGAAGATCGACTCGCCGGCCAGGCGCAGCAAGGTGATCTTCTTGCCGGCATCGGCCAGGTAGACGCGGCCCTGGCCCTCGACCTTCATCAGTTGCATGCCTTCGCCGCTGACCGCCTTCTTCAGCAGGTTGCCCAGGCCCTGTTCCATCAGCCCCTGGCGGGTGAACTTGACCGCGCCCTTGCGCGCGACCATCGCCCCGGCCTTGGCCCAGACCAGGCCGTCCAGGCGCACTTCCAGCAGGTGCGGGCTTTCCAGTTCGAACGCGTCGGCGGAGGCGTCCTTCTCGCGCGAAGTGGACAGGAATTCGGCCAGGGTGCGTACGCTCATCTTCGGTCCTTGGTATGGGCAAGGACCGCAGCATACCCGCCAGCCGATGGGATCAAGGCGTGGCCGGCTCCGGCTGCCGCTGCGTGGCGGTGGTGGCCGACGCGGCCGGTGCGGGCGGCGCCACCGGCGTGGCGTACAGGTCCAGCAACAGCAGGGTCACGCCGTTGGTCCAGCCGAAGCCGTCCTGCAGCGCGTATTCGCCGCCGCCGCCGCCCTGCGCCTTGGCGTCGACGCCGTACTTCTCCACCAGCTTGTGCTGCTGCGCGAACAGCGCCTGCACCCGCGCCAGGAAGCGGCTGCCGATGCGCTGCGCCAGCGCGTCCTGGCCATAACGGCGCAGGCCGTCCACCGCGATCCACTGCAGCGGTGCCCAGCCGTTGGGCTCGTCCCATTGCTGGCCGGTATGCAGGCGGGTGGTGGCCAGGCCGCCGGGACGCAGCAGCTGCGCCTGCACGGTGTCGGCGCTGCGCTTGGCGCGCGCCGGCGAGGCGATGCCGACGAACAGCGGATACAGCGCCGCGGCGGTGACCTGGTCGCGCAACCGGCGCTGTTGCCAGTCGTAGTCGGCGTAGTAGCCGGCGTCGCTCCACAGGTGCTTGTCCATCGCGGTCTTGCGCGCGCTGGCCAGGGCCGCGTAGTCGGTGTCGCAGCCGGACGCGCCCGGGTGCTTGGCGCAGGCCAGGGCCAGGGTGGTTTCGAGGTGGTAGAGCAGGCTGTTGAGATCGACCGGAACGATGGCGGTGGTGCGGATCGTGGCCAGGGTCTTGCGGTCGCCCAGCCAGCGGCTGGAATAGTCCCAGCCGCTTTCGGCGCCGGCGCGCAGGTCGCGGTAGACCTCGGCGGCGGGGCGGTCCTTGGCTTCGGCCGCGGTGCGCACGTCGTGCAGCCAGGCTTCCGGGCGCGGCGTGTCGCGCGCGTCCCAGTAGCGGTTGAGCAGGCTGCCGTCGGCCAGCCGCACCACGTGCGCGTGCGCGCTGCCCGGCGCCAGCGTCTGCGCGCCCTGCATCCAGTACGCGTATTCCTTCTGCAGCTGCGGCAGGTAGCGCGCATAGGCCGCATCGCCTTCCACCTTGGCCTGCAGCTGCACCATGTGCGAGAAGAACGGCGGCTGCGAGCGGCTCAGGTAATAGGTGCGGTTGCCGTTGGGGATGTGCCCGTAGGTGTCGATCAGGTAGGCGAAGTTGTCCAGCATCTGCCGGCTGCGTTCGGTCTCGCCGCTCTCGACCAGGCCGAGCATGGTGAAGTAGGAATCCCAGTAGTAGACCTCGCGGAAGCGCCCGCCCGGGACCACGTAGGGCTGCGGCAGCGACAGCAGGCTGCTGTGCGCCGGCACGTCCACCTGGCGCCGCACCAGCAGCGGCCACAGCGCGTCGATGTGCTCGCGCAGGCCGGTGTCCTGGCGGATCGCCTCGGTCTGCACCGGGCCGGATTCCTCGAAGTTGGCGGCGACGAAGCGGCGCAGGTCGAAGCCCGGCTGCTGGCGCTGGGCCAGGTAGTCGGCGTTGATCAGGGCCGGGTCGCGCAGCGGCAGCGCATCGACGAAGTGCTTCTGGTCGTCGAACAGCTCCTGCTGCTGCACGGCCTGGAACAGCTCGGGATAGGCCAGGTCCGGGGTCAGCGGCGCGGGCGCCGGCGCGGTCTGCACCGCGGTCGGCGCGGGCTGCGCCGAGGCAGCGTCGTAGTTGCCCAGCAGCAGGCCCAGCGACAGGCTCAGCAGCGGCGTGCAACAGGGAGGAGCGGCATGGCTCATCTCGGGTCCAGAGCAGGATGCGTGCGGCATGGTAAACGACCGAAGGAGGGGGCGGGTGACTGGCGGCTGTGGCGGCCGCTCGCCGGCGAAACCTGGCAGTGCGGGACGATCCGGCCGGGGCGCGACGCGATCTGCCGATCTGGCGATATCGGCCATGCGCCGGTGGGCTTGAGTCGGAGCGCGTGGCGGAGACATGCCGGGAGCGATGCAAGAGCGGGGCCAATCGGCGGTGGCGCCTGCTGCCGGGGTGGCGCCGCCGCCGGGGGCGGGATGGCGCAGCGTGCCGGCATCGGCCGCCGGCGTACGCCGGCCGGGTTGGCGCAGGCGTACGCGGCCTTGCGGGAGTCGGGTGCCGACACGATGTGTCGCGGCTGAAGCCGCTCCTACAGGGACGGCGGACGAGTGTCCGGGTTCAGGCGTAGGCGCGGGACTGCTCCGCAGACGGCGGGAATCGGAGGGACGTGGCGTCAGCCGGCCGCGCCGGCGCCGAGCCCGCGCAGCTGCGCCTGCAGCGTGGCGGCGTTGTCGAGCGCGTGGCCGAGCGCGGTGTTGTCGAAGATCACCCAGGCTTCGCCGCTGTGCGGCGTGGTGGCGACGACGTGGTCGGCCAGCCGTCGCAGCGCGTCGTCGGCGTAGTCGCTGTAGTAGATGCGCGGGGCGCCGTGCCAGCGCCAGTAGGCCGGCGCCGCGCTGCCGGCGGGCTGTGCGGCGCTGGCGTTCAGCGCCGGATCGGCGGCGACGCGGGCGATGCGGTGGCGCTGCCAGACGACCTCGGCGCGCGCGCTGAACCAGCTGGCGTGGCGCGGTTCGCAGGCGATGCCGCCAGGCCAGCGGCGCCGCAGCATCGCGAAGAAAGTGGCCGCGGTGCGTGCATCGAAGGCCAGGCTCGGCGGCAGCTGTACCAGCAGGCAGCCGAGCCTGTCGCCGAGGTGGCCGACTTCATCGAGGAAGGCCTGCAACAGCGGCCCCACGCCGGACAGGCGCGCGTCGTGGGTGATCGTGCGTGGCAGCTTGGCCGAGAAGCGGAAATCCGCCGGCACGCTGTCGGCCCAGCGCTGGTAGGTGCTGGCGCGGTGGGGGCGATAGAACGTGGAGTTGATCTCGACCGCATCGAAGCGCGTGGCATAGCGCGCCAGCTGGCTGGCGCCGTCGCCGACCAGCGTGCGCTGGGTGCTGGCGATCGACCAGCCGGCGCAGCCGATGCGGATGCGTGGCGCGGCGTCGGTGCGGCGTGGCGAGGCGGTCGGCATCGGCGGTGGCAGGCGGGACGGGTCTTTGGGATATCAAGCGCTGCGGCCAAGCGCCGTGAAGGAGATCGCCGGCCATAGCCGCCTGCCGGCAGGTTCATGCGTCGTCCGCCTCCTCCTCGTCGACCAGTCCTTGGACGAACTGGCGGAAATCCGGGCAGAGCGGCCGTTCGGCGTGGGCCTGGTTCTGTTCCGGGCTGAGCTCGCTGTCGAAGGTATCGGTGGTGAAATAGCTGACGGCTCCCGTGTCCAGATCCAGGCAAAAGAAGTTGCCGCCGCAGTCGTTCGCGAACGGCAGCAGGCGTGCGGGCAGAACCTGTTTCTGCAGCATCAACCGGTAGGTGGACAGCAGCGTGTAGTCGCAATGCGCAATCGGTTTGAAAGTGGCGACCTCGATCGGCTCATAATCATCTTCGCCGACCCAATACGCTCGCTCAGGCATGCCGCCGTTGTACTTGAGGTAATGCTCCCGGAAGGGAGTCGGCAGCTTCCTGCCAATCACCGATTCCAGGTGATCCAGGTCCGCTGGGGTGACGGCCGCTTCGCCATCCGAGAATGTGTTTTCAAGCATCGCGATCCCCGATCGGCAGCAGTGCCCAGGAGACGAGTCTACTTTTCGGAGGATGTTTGGTCAGCCGGCTTTCCCGGAAACCGCGAGCACCGGCCCGTAGACGTCGTCCCGACCTTGCACAGCTTGAATGTCGAACGACCGATGCGTGCAGCGCGCAACACTGGCTGCGATCGGCAGCGCGCTTGTGCGCGTGCCTCCAACGCGGGACTGGGGATCGGGCAGC
The DNA here is from genome assembly GCF_041245805.1 of Xanthomonas sp. DAR 34887. Taxonomy (NCBI): domain Bacteria; kingdom Pseudomonadati; phylum Pseudomonadota; class Gammaproteobacteria; order Lysobacterales; family Lysobacteraceae; genus Xanthomonas; species Xanthomonas tesorieronis. The sequence goes on along the minus strand of NZ_CP162490.1, from coordinate 4,539,193 downwards.
ATGTGCACCACTGCGGGCGCGTCGCCACGCCAAGACGTTTCGGCGTCGCGAGCGATCTGCCACGTACGCCGCCTTGCGACGCATGGCCGGGAACTCCCGGCCATGCGCGTGTCGCCTTACTGCTTGGCGGCGGCCTTGGCCTTCGCCTTGACCGGCTGGCCGTCGCTGTCGAGCACCTGCACCTCGCCCAGCTTCAGCGCGCGTACCGGCGCCTCGATCTGCTTGAGGTCGCCGACGATGACCCAGGTCATCGCCTGCGGCGCGACGATTTCCTTGATCGCCGCTTCCGCCGCGGTCTGGTCGATGCCTTCCAGGCGCGTCTTCAGGGTCTGCACGTAGTCGTCCGGACGCCCGTACTGGACGATGCTCTCGACCGCGCCCAGCACCGCGCCGGTGGTCTCGAAGCTGCCCGGCAGGGCGCGGATGCGCTGGTTCTTGATGTTGGCGATCTCCTCGGCGGTCAGCGGCTTGTCGCCGACCACGGCCTTGGCTTCCTTGAGGATCTCGGCGGCCGACTCGGCGGTCTTGTCGGTCTGCACCGGGGCGAAGAACAGGAACGGGCGCTGGCCCTGCGCGTCGAGCATGAAGCTTTGCGCGCCATAGGCCCAGCGCTTGTCCTCGCGCAGGTTCATGTTCAACCGCGAGGTGAAGGTGCCGCCGAACGCGCCGTTGGCCACGCCGATGGCGAGGTTGTTCGGCGCCTTGGTCGACGGCGCCAGCAGGCCGGCCAGGATCAGCGACTGCGGCGCGTCGGCACGGTTGATCAGGAACACGCGCGGCTTGGGCTGCGCGGCGACCTGCGACAGGGTCTTGCTCGGGCGTGCGGCCGCCGGCGGCTGCCAGTCGCCGAACGCCGCGTCCAGCTGCGGGATGATCTGCGCCAGGGTGGTGTCGCCGGCGACCAGGATGCGCAGGTTGTCCGGGCGCAGCCAGCCGTTCTGGAACGCGGTCAGGTCGCTGGCGCTCAGGCTCTTGATCGCCTTTTCGGTGCCGCTGCCGGTGAGCGGCACGCCGTAAGGGTGCTGCGGGCCGTACAGCAGCGGCGGCAGGGTGCGCAGCGCCAGGCCCTGCGGCTGGGTCTTCTCCTGCGCGATCGAGGCCAGCCACTGGCCGCGGATGCGCTCGATGTCCTCGGCCTTGAACGCCGGGTTGCGCACGATGTCGGCGAACAGCGCCAGCGACGGCGTCAGCTGGTCGTTGAGCGCGTCGAGCGAGGCGGTGCAGCTGTCCAGCTCGCACGCCACGCTGGTGATCGCGCCCAGGCGCTGGCGGCGCTGCGCCACTTCCACCGAATCCAGGCTGCGGGTGCTTTCGTTCATCAGCGCTGCGGTGAAGTTGGCGGTGCCGAGCTTGCCGCCCTGGTCGGCCGCGTAGCCGGCGTCGAACAGCAGTTCGACCTGGGTCACCGGAATGGTGTGGCGTTCGGCCAGCACCACCTCGATGCCGTTCTTGAGCTTGCCGCGCTGCAGCTGCGGGAAGCTCAGGCTCGGGAACTGGCTGGTCTCCGGGAGGCCGGCGGCGCGATCGACCTGGGCCTTGCCGACGCTGTAGCTGGCCTTGGCCGGCAGCGTGGGCGCGGGCTTGCCGTCGGCCGCGGGCAGCGGCTTGAGCGCCTTGTCCTCGGCCACCGGGTCGAAGCCGTCGCCGGCCGGCAGCACGGTCAGCAGGTAGTCGCCCTTGCCGAACCAGGTGTCGGCGGCCTTGCGCACGCTGTCCGCAGTGGCGGCCTGGGCACGCTGCAGGTCGTGCTGGTAGGCGCCCGGATCCTTGCGGTAGACCTGGCCCTCGGCCAGGATCGCGGCCTTGCCGGTGAAGCCGCCGACCTTCTCCAGGCCGCGCACGAAGCCGGCGCGGTAGCTGACCTGGGCGCGCTGCAGTTCGTCGGCGGTCGGGCCTTCGGCGAGGAATTTCTTCAGTTCGTCGGCGATGGCGGCCTCGACCTTGGCCGGGTCCACGCCGTCCTTCACGTCGGCGCTGATCTGCAGCTGGCTGGCCAGCGCGAACGGCTGGATGCTGGCCGAGACGTCGTCCACCAGGTTGTCGCGGTACACCAGGCGCTGGTACAGGCGGCTGGTCTTGCCGCCGCCGAGCACCGTGGTGGCCAGGTCCAGCTGCACGGCGTCGTCGCTGCCCAGCTGCGGCGCCACCCAGGTGCGGTAGATGCGCGGCTGCGCGACATGGTCGTGCTGCACGCCGCGGGTCTGCTTGGCCAGCGGGGTGATCCACGGCTGCTGGCGCGGCACCGGCTTGCCGGCGGGGATGTCGCCGAAGTACTGCGCGGCCTTGGCCTTGGCCTGGGCCACGGTGATGTCGCCGGCCAGCACCAGGGTGGTGTTGGCGGCGCCGTAGTTGTCGTGGAACCACTGCTTGACGTCGTCCAGCGAGGCCGCGTCGAGGTCGGCCATCGAGCCGATGGTGTCGTGCTGGTACGGATGGTTGGCCGGGAAGATGTTGGCCAGGATGTTCTCGTCCACGCGTCCGTACGGACGGTTCTCGCCCTGGCGCTTCTCGTTCTGCACCACGCCGCGCTGGGTATCCAGCTCCTTCTGCCCGATCGCGCCGAGCAGGTGGCCCATGCGGTCCGATTCCATCCACAGCGCCAGATCCAGCGCGGTGGTCGGCACGGTCTCGAAGTAGTTGGTGCGGTCGAACCAGGTGGTGCCGTTCATGTCGGTGGCGCCGACCTTCTCGAACGGCTGGAAATAGGTGCCCTTGTGGTTCTCCGAGCCTGAGAACATCAGGTGCTCGAACAGGTGGGCGAAACCGGTCTTGCCGGCCGGCTCGTCGCCGGAGCCGATGTGGTACCAGATGCTCACCGCCACCACCGGCGCTTTGTGGTCTTCGTGCACCACCACGGTCAGGCCGTTGGGCAGGGTGAAGCGGGTGTAGGCGATCTCCGGCGCGGTCGCCTTGGCCTTGGCCTTGGACGCCAGCGCAGGCGGTGCGGCGCTGGCCGGGGCGATGGCGGCGCCGACGCCAAGGGTGAGGATGCTGGAGATCAACAACGACAAGGGTCGAAGCATGGGCCGGGCCTGATGAGGAGAATGAGCCAGCATAGTGGGCGCACGCCGGGCTCGGAACGTGACTTATGGCACAGCGGCGGCGGCCAAGACGCGTTCTCCCGCTCGCCTTGCCGAGCGTCGGGAACCGGGAGAGAGTCGGTGGCGATGGACTTGCCGAGCGAGCCCGTCGCGAGCGATCGTCCGGCGCGACCCCGACGCACTCCCGCACCTGGCGTGGCCATCGAAAGCGCGGCGGGCGCGCTGCGTCGTCGCATTGTCACCGCGCAGTGCGCGCGGCGGCGCTTTCATTGCACGCGGTCAGCGCGCGGCGCAGAAGCCGAATTCGGCGGTGGCGCCGGGGGCCAGGGTCTTGTTCCAGTCCACGCCGGATGCCTTGAGCGTGCTGCCGGACTGCGACCAGGTGGCATTCCACAGGTTGTTGACGGTGCCGCCGATCGACAGGCTGACCGCCCAGTTGCCGCTCGCGCTGCCGGTGTTGGTCACCTGCACGCGGTGGCAATAGCCGGCGTTCCAGTCGCTGTCGACGATGGTCTTGGTGCTGAAGCTGGCGCTGCCCGGGGTCGGCGTGGGCGTGGGAGTCGGCGTTGGAGTAGGCGTCGGCGTCGGGGTGGGCGTCGGTGCCGGCGTGGTGCTGCTGGAATCGCCCCACAGTTTCTTCAGCAGGGTGACCTTGTCTGTGCGCACCGAGGACCAGTCGTCGTTGAGGATGCCGCCGGTGTCGCCGCTGTTCGGATTCCACGACCAGTAGAAGCCGCTGTGGATGCCCTTGCCGATCAGATAGTCGACCAGCGCGTTCTGCCACCTCACGTCCAGCGCATTGCCCTGGCCATACTTGCCGCCGAATTCGCCGAGCAGCAGCGCGTGGCCGGACTGCACGAACTGGCCGAAGTGCTGCTCCCAGATCGCCGGCATGTTGGCCGGGAAATTGGAGGCGCTGAAGTAGGACTGCATGTACACGTCCGGGCCGTACACGTGCGGCGCCAGCAGCAGGCGGTTGGCCGGGATGTTCAGCGCGGTGCAGGCCAGCGGCTCCAGGTTGCCGCCCCAGAAGTGGCCGCCGCTGCTGGAACAGGTCGCGTTCTCGCCGATGCCTTCGACCACGATCAACCATTTCGGCGCCACCTTCAGCACCGCGGCCGAGGCGCGCTCGGCGGCCTTGTTCCAGTCGGTGGCGGCGTTGCCGCTGCCCCAGGTGGCGGCACCATGCGGCTCGTTCTTCAGGTCCAGGCCGATCACGCCGGGCACGCCGGCGTAGCGTTTGGCGACGAAGGTGAGGTCGTCGAGCCACTGCTGCTCGCTGTAGGACGAGGTGTACCACAGCTCGGAAATCGCGTTGCAGTCCGGCGTGTGGTGATCGAGCAGCACGTACATGCCGCGGCTGCTGAGTTCGTTGATCACCTTGTCCATCACCTGCAGCGCGCTCAGGCCCTGCAGGTCCGGATTGAGGCCGTAGTCGATGCTGCTCGGCGCGGTGCCGTTCAAGGTCTGCGGGCAGAACGGCAGGCGCACCGCATTGAAGCCCAGCCCCTGCATCTGCGTGATCATGTCCTTCCAGTTGCGCGCCCACAGGCCGTGCACGCTGTGCACGTTGGTTTCGAAGCCGAACCAGTTGACGCCGCGCAGCTGCACCGGATTGCCGCTGTCGTCCACCACCTTGCCGCCGTTGATGGCATAGCTCCAGGCCGAGCCGCTGGCCGCCAGAAGCGCCGCGGCCAGCAGGCAGCGGGTGATGCGGGATTTTTTCGACGTCGACATCTCTCGTTCTCCTAAAACGGCCGCTCCAAGACGAAGCGGCCAAGGTGGGGGCGCAGGCGCTGCGCATGGCGGCCATCATCGGCAGCCGCTGCAGCGGGCGTCGTGATTGCCGGCACAGAAGGCCGGCTTGTCCACGGCCGCTGCGCATGCGCCTGGCGAGCGCGGCGATTAGAGCATGTGCGGATGGCAATCTGAGCAGCGCGTCACGTCTGGTTCGGCGGTGCCGACGCCGCTTGGCCGCTCGCTGCCGGCGTCGCTACACTCGGGCGGGTACATCCATCCAAGGGGCAAGAGTGAAGCGACCGATCATGAGCATGCTGGCGCTGGCGATTTCCGGCGCAGCGCTGGCGGCGCCGCCGTCCGCACCGGCGTTCGACACCCAGCGCATTTCCGCCGACGTCAAGACGTTGGCCTCCGACGCCTACGAAGGCCGCGCGCCGGCCACGCCGGGCGAGGACAAGACCGTGGCCTACCTCAGCGCGCAGTTCCAGGCCGCGGGCCTGCAGCCGGGCGGCGACCTGCAGGACGGCAAGCGCCTGTGGACGCAGGCGGTGCCGCTGCGCCGCGCCGACATCGTCGGCACCCCGCAGCTGGCGGTGGAGGCCGGCGGCCAGCGCCAGGCGCTGACCCAGGGCCAGCAGATCGCCGTGCGCGCCGCGCTCGACGGCAGCACCCAGGTCGCCATCGATGGCGCGCCGCTGGTGTTCGTCGGCTATGGGGTCAAGGCGCCGGAGCGCGGCTGGGACGACTTCAAGGGCGTGGACCTGAAGGGCAAGATCGCGGTGGTGCTGATCAACGATCCGGACTTCGAGACCGGCAAGGGCGCGTTCGACGGCAAGGGCATGACCTATTACGGCCGCTGGACCTACAAGTACGAGGAAGGCGCGCGGCAGGGCGCGGCCGGCGTGCTGATCGTGCACGAGACCGCACCGGCCTCCTACGGCTGGGCCACGGTGGCCAGCTCCAACACCAACAGCATGTTCGACGTGGTCCGCGACGATCCCAAGGCCGCCCATCCCACGCTCGAAGGCTGGATCCAGCGCGACCTGGCGGTGGACCTGTTCAAGCGCGCCGGCCTGGATTTCGAGGCCTTGAAGAAGCAGGCGCAATCGCGCGACTTCAAGCCGGTGGAACTGAAGGGCGAGCGGCTGCACGCCGACTATGCGGTGAAGTCGGAGGTGATCACCTCGCACAACGTGGTGGCGCGGCTGCCCGGCAGCGCCCATCCCGACGACAGCGTGATCTATACCGCGCACTGGGACCACATCGGCGTCGGCGCGCCCGACGCCAACGGCGACCGCATCTTCAACGGCGCGCTGGACAACGCCAGCGGCACCGCCTCGCTGCTGGAGCTGGCCCGCGTCTTCGCCAAGGGCCCGGCGCCGCAGCGCTCGGTGGTGTTCCTGGCGGTCACCGCCGAGGAGAAGGGCCTGCTCGGTTCGGAGTACTACGCGTCCAAGCCGCTGTATCCGCTGGCGCGCACGGTGGCGGTGATCAACATGGACGGCATGAGCCCGTTCGGCCCGTCGCGCGATTTCGGCATCTACGGCACCGCCAAGCTGGACCTGCTCGAGGACCTGAAGACGGTCGCCAAGCGCTGGGACCTGCGCTACACGCCGGACCCGAAACCGGAAGCCGGTTACTTCTTCCGCTCCGACCACTTCTCCTTCGCCAAGCGCGGCGTGCCGGCGCTGTCGTTCGCCGCCGGACAGGACTGGGTGGACGGCGGGATCAAGGCCGGCAAGGCCGCCTCCGACGACTACACCGCCAAGCGCTACCACCAGCCCGGCGACGAATGGCTGCCGAGTTGGACCTTCGCCGGCGCCGCGCGCGACCTGCAGGTGCTGTACACGCTGGGGTCGGAACTGGCCAATTCGCCGCAGTGGCCGAACTGGAGCAGCGACTCGGAGTTCCGCGCCACCCGCGACGCCAGCGCGGCGCAGCGCAAGTGAGCCAGGATCCGCTGCCGGGCGCCGACGTAGCGGCGGCGACGCCGCCGGCCGCTGCGTCCGGCACCGGCGCGGCGAGCGCGAGCCCGGTCGGGCCTGCGCTCGAGCGCGAACCCGAACCGCCCGCAACGGGCGAGGCAGAGGCGGCAAGCGCGGAGGCGGGCAACGATCCGCTGCCGCGCTGGTTGGTCTACGGCGGCGTGGTGCTGGCTTTCGTGATCGTTGGCCCGCCGCTGGGCACGCTGGTGGTCGGCTTGCCGGTCGCGATCGCGTGGACCTGGGGCGAGGGCGGCATCAGCTGGCTGCTGCTCCTGCTGCTGATGATGCTGTTTTCCTATCCGTTCGGCGCGCTGCCGGCGCTGTTGACCGGCGTTGCGGCCGCGCGCGCCTGGCCGGGGCTGCGCGGCTGGCGCGCGCATCTGTGCATCGGCCTGATCGGCGGTGGATTGTCGGCGCTGTGTACCGGCGCGGTGATCACGCTGCTGGACAGCGGCATGGGGCCGGCCTCCCAGGCCGGCATCGCGGTGGCGTTGTGCGCCCTGGCCGGTTGCGTCGGCGCCACGCTGCTCTCGCGCCTGCTGCAGGCGCTGCGCGGATCCTGAGCCGGCGCCGGCCTCAGCCGGCGCTGGCCTGCTGCAGCGACGGCGTGCGCCAGCCGGCACGCACGCCCCAGAAATAGAAGCCCAGCGCGACCACGCCGACCACGATCAGGTCCGGGCCGTAGGACAGGTAGCCATGGCCGCCGAAGGTGGTGCTGCCGGCCCACGATAGCAGCGCGATGGTCGGCAGGTAGGCGATCAGCCAGCTGGCGCCGCGCAGGTTGTTGCGCAGGTCCTTCCAGCCCTGGCGATGCTGGTAGTAGGCGTACACCGGCAGCGCCACCAGCATCAGCAGGATGATCTCGCCGGTCAGCGGCCAGCGCGCCCAGTACAGCAGTTCGGTGGCCAGCACGAAGGCCGCGGCGGCCAGCACCGGCAGGCCGAAGATGCGCAGCGGACGGTGCATCTCCGGCGCGTGCTTGCGCAGCGCCATCGCGCTGATCGGGCCGGTCAGGTAGGAGATGATCGTGGCCACCGAGATCACCGCCGCCAGCGTGCCCCAGCCGCGGAAGAAGAACAGGAACAGGTAGGACACCGCCAGGTTGAAGAACATCGCCGGGCGCGGCACGCCCCAGTGCGGATGCAGCTTGCCCAGCACCGCCGGCAGCGTGCCGTTGCGCTCCATGCCGTAGATCATCCGCGCGGTGGTCGCGGTATAGGTGATGCCGGTGCCGCTGGGGCTGACGAAGGCGTCCACGTACAGCAGCATCGCCAGCCAGTGCAGGTTGACGATGATCGCCAGTTGCGCGAACGGCGAGCGGAAGTCGATGCCGTGCCAGCCGGCCTTGGCCAGCAGTTCCGGCGGCACCGCGCCGATGTAGGCCACCTGCAGGATCAGGTAGATCACCGTGGCCAGCGCGATCGAGCCGAGCACCGCGAACGGGATGCTGCGCCCAGGGTCGCGCGCTTCGCCGGCCAGGTTCACCGGGCTCTGGAAGCCGTTGAAGCTGAACACGATGCCGGCGGTGGCCACTGCGGTCAGCACCGCGGCGAAATCGATGGTATGCGTGCCGCCATGCAGGCCGACGCTGAAGTTCTCGCTGTGGAAACCGCTGGCGATCAGCGCCACGCCGGTCAGCGCCGGCACCACCAGCTTGAACACGGTGATCAGGCTGTTGGAGCGCGCGAACAGCTTCACGCTCCAGAAGTTCAGCAGGAAATACACCAGCACCAGCGCCGCGGCGATGTACAGGCCCGGCACCGACAGCTCACCGGCGCCGCCGGGCTGCTGTACGTACAGGTCCTGCGCCCACTGCCACGGCCACGAGGCCATGTACTGCACCGAGGCCTCGGCTTCGACCGGGATCACCGACACGATCGCGATCCAGTTGGCCCAGCCGGCGATGAAGCCGACCAGCGAACCGTGCGAATAGTGGCTGTAGCGGACCATGCCGCCGGACTCGGGGAACATCGCGCCCAGTTCGGCGTAGGCCAGCGCGATGGTGGTGACGATCGCCGCGCCCAGCACCCATGCCCAGATCGCGCCAGGGCCGGCCAGCCCGGCGGCGCGCCAGGCGCCGAACAGCCAGCCGGAGCCGATGATCGAGCCCAGACCGGTCAGCATCAGGGCGAATGGGCCGACGTCGCGGCGCAAGGCGGTTTGGGTCATGGAAGGTTCCTGGCGGCGTCGGCAGCGGGAAACCGGGGATGATCGCAGAAGCGGCCGGCTGTCGCACGGCCGGGATTCGGGATTGGGGATTGGGGATTCGCAAAAGCGATGGGTCGCGAAGTGGGACTTCACCGGCTCGCGTCATGCCAATCCCGAATCCCGAATCCCCAATCCCGGCATTTCTTACGCAAGCTTTACGCGGCAAAGGCATGGCGCAATGGCGCGCTTACGCGGCACAGGCCTAGAGTCTGCGGCGTCCTTTCCGTTGGATGTGTTCCATGTCGATTCTGGTGATCCAGGGCCCGCACCGCGATGCGCCGGCCATTGCCGTGGCGCAGCGCCTGGCCGGCGCGTCCGGCGCGCGCGTGGTGCCGGTGGCCTGCGCCGATGCGGCGCAGATCGTGGCGCGGCTGCAGCAGGGCGCGCACGACGAGACCGAACTGGTGCTGCTGGACTCCGGCGAGTTGCCGGCCGCGGACCTGGCCGATCACGGCGCGCACCTGCGCGCGGCGCTCGATGCGCTCGGCCATCCCTACATCGAAGTGCACGACGCCAGCGCGCAGGCGCTGGAGCCGCTGCTGCATCCGCGCCACGCGCCGCTGCTGACGGTGATCGCCAACGGCGCGCTCGCCGACAGCTATGCGATCGCGCTGGGCGTGGCCGCGCGCCATCTCGGCGCGCGCGCGGCGCTGGCCAACTGAGGGCGCCGCCATGTCGATCCTGTTGTTGCGCGGCCCGGACTGCGTGGCCGGCCATCGCGGCCGTCCGGCGCGCATCGCGCCGCGGGTGATGCGGCAATTGCTCGCGCAGGCCGGCCGTGCCGGCAAGACCCTGGCGGTGCGCGGCTGCGCCAGCGAGGGCGAACTGCTGCACGCCCTGGCCCAGGCCGACGCGGCGGCAGTGGAAATGCTGCTGCTGGATCCGGGCGCGTGCTCGGACAGCGCCGCCACCGCCGTGGCGGTCGCGCAGCTCGGCCGGCCGTACGTGGAAGTGCACGACGACGCCTGCGACCAGCGCGAACCCTGCCTGTGCGCGGCCTCGCGGCAGCGCGTGGGGCAGGTCGGCGGCTATTGCGCGCAGAGCTACGCACTGGCCTTGTCGATCGCGCTGGAACACCTGGGTTGCAACGGCTACGAAAGCGATGTCCACGTCGGCACCTGAGCGCGCGCGCCACTACCTGGCCGACTACGACGCCTACAGCTACGGCCAGCGCGTGGCCTGGGGCACGCTGGCGCACAGCTGGGACGCCGCTGCGCCGCTGGACCCGCAACGCCTGCTGCAGCAACTGCGCGCGCAGGCCGCGCAGCGGCATGGCGTGGACAGCGACGAGATCCGCATCCGCAGCGTCAGCCGGCTGTAGCGCGCACGGATGCCGATTGGTCGCCGCGGCGGCAAGCCGACCGCGTGCGGCCACGAGCGAGGCGCATGCGCCCGCCCTCGAATCGATGCGATGGGCGCCTGGCGTGGCAAGCGAACCAGCGCGCTGCGGCGTGCAGGCGGCGTAGCCATCGACCGGCGGCTGCAGTTGCTGCGAACCGAAACCGCGGCCGTCGCGACGTGGCAGGCGCGCCGCGTGACACGGCGCGGCCTACGCGAACAGTGCGGCCAGCCGCGCCACCGCCGCCTCCGACGCCGCACGGTCCGGAGTGGCATCGGGATTGCCGAAGTCGCCGTCGGCCTGCGCCTGTACCAGGATGCCGTCGCGACGCGGCACCACGTTGAGGTTGTGGCCGCGGTAGACCAGCCCGTAGGTCACTTCCGGCTGCGGCACCAGCCGCGCGGTCTGTCCGCGCACCGGCACCAGGCTGTCGTCGCCGAGCAGGGCGCGCGCGCCGTAACCGGTGGCGTTGACCAGGGTCTTCTCGCGCAGGTCGGCGAACTGGCGCGGGCTTGCGAACTCGCGCGTCTCGAGCTCGCCGCCGGCGGCGAGGAAATCGTCCAGCAGCAGTCGCGCATAGGCGCTGATGTTGAACACCAGTTGCGTGTAGCGGCGCACGTGCGCCACCGGGAACGGATGCTGGTCCGGCGCCAGCGGCTGCGAATGCGGCCCCAGGTCGGGCAGATACTGGTCTTCCAGCGACGGGTAGTCGGGTTCGCCGTTGCCGCCATGGCCGCTGGGCTGGTCGAACGGCACATCCGACAGCACGTAGCCGTCGCGCCACTCGATCGGGTCGCCGGGCAGGCCGAGCAGGTTCTGGTACATGTCGAACGAGGTGCGCGCCATCTGTTCCCAGCGCCGGCCGAACTCGGGCGTGGCGTAGGCGCTGGTGCACACCCGCGAATCCGGCGACCACACCCCGGTGGCGAAGGAGGAACGCACTTCCGGCGGACGTTCCCTGGCGTAGATGCGCACGCGCAGCCCGGCGCGCTGCGCGACCAGCGCGGTGGTCAGGCCGATCGCGCCGCAGCCGATCACCGCCAGGTCGGGCTGGCCGGTGGCGCGCGCCAGCTGCGTGGCGATCGCCGCCGATCCCCACGACAGCGACCAGCCGCTGCCGCCATGGCCGTAGTTGTGGATCACGGTCTTGCGGCCGATGCGCTCGGCCTCGATGCGCGGCCCCTGCGCGCGGAACGGACGCGTGCACGCGTGCAGCGCGACGATGCGGTCGGCGCTGGCGCGGATCGGCGCCAGTGGCGCCGGCGGTGAGAACGCAGTGGGGGCGGGCGCAGTCGGCAGGATTGGCAGGGTCGGCGCCGGCCGCGGCAGCGCGGCGTCGCGCGGCGTGCGTGCGAACAAGGGCCCGGCGCCGAGCGTGGCGGCGGCCAGTGCGCCGTTGCGCAGGAAGTGTCGTCGGTGCATGCCGGGCTCCTGATCGTGACCGCCAAGTCTAAGCGAGCGTGTGCGCACGCGTCGCCGCCGTATGCCCGCGACAGCCACGCGCGCAAACGCAGCGCCGTCTGGTCGCCGACGCCGCGGTTTGGCGCCGCTGATCCGAGGTTCCGTCCGCGCTTGCATGGTTCTGTCGCAAGGGGGCTGGCGGCCTGCGCTGCCGCGGCTATGCTCGCGGCCATGTCACCGATCCCCGCCGCCATGTTTTCCAGCGTGTCCCTGATCCTCCGCCTGCTGTGCGCCTGGGCCGCGGCGGTGATCGTCGCCGGCTTCGTCTGGAGCGGCCTGTTCTACGGTATGGAAGACCGGCCCGGCTGGTTCTTCGGCCTGCTGGCGATGCTGCTGATGCTGTCGGCCTTGGTCGCCGGCATCACTCATCTACGCCGGGTCTGGCTGATCGCCGGGCGGCTGGACAACGCCACCTTGTCCAGCCGCCAGCGCCGCCAGATCGAGATCCCGCTGGACACCCGCGAGGCGTTCGCGCTGGTCGATGCGGCGGTGCGCGAACTGCCGCGGGTGGAAGAGGTCGAGAGCACCGCCGACAGCCTGCAGGTGCGCGCCAAGGTGCGCCGCATCGATCCGTACAACGGCCGCACGCCGTCGCGCTGGAATTTGGCCGCGCGCTTCGCGGTCAAACGCAATCAGGTCCTGGCGACGCTGACGCCCGGCGCCGGCACCAGCAGCCTGACCCTGCTGCTGGAACCCGACGCCAGCGCCTGGATCGACCTGTTCGCGGTCGACGAGGGCAGCAACTACGAGAACGCCGAGGCGCTGAGCCGCGCGGTGGCGCGCCGCGTCGCCGAGTCGCGCCGCGACGAGCAGGCCGCCGCCAAGCAGGCGGCCACCGACCAGGAGCTGACCGTGGCGCGGCTGAATCTGCTGCACGCGCAGGTCGAGCCGCACTTCCTGTACAACACGCTGGCCAGCGCGCAGGTGCTGGCGCGCACCGATCCGCCGCGCGCCGACCTGATGCTCGGCTATCTGATCCAGTACCTGCGCCGCTCGCTGCCCAGCGCCGAGGCGGCGCTGAGTACGCTCGGCGAAGAACTGGAACGCACCCAGGCCTACCTGGAGATCCTCAAGATCCGCATGGGCGCGCGGCTGCAGCTGGAACTGCAGGTGCCGGAGGCGATGAAGACCCTGCCGCTGCCGTCGATGATGCTGCAGACCCTGGTCGAGAACGCGATCAAGCACGGCCTGGAACCCAAGCCCGGCGGCGGCACGGTCTGGATCCTGGCGCGCGCGTTCGACGACCACGCCACCATCACCGTCGCCGACGACGGCCTGGGGTTCAACAGCCAGTCCAGCGGCACCGGCATCGGCCTGAAGAACCTGCGCGAGCGCCTGCGCCTGACCTATGCCGGCGCCGCCACGTTCGCCATCGTGTCCAACTTCCCCAGCGGCGTGGCCGCGACGATCACCTTGCCGTATCCCCCGCACCCTTCGACACCACCGCCGCTGCCGGCAGGAGCGCGACATGGTTGACGCGATCGTCGCCGAGGACGAAGAACTGTTGCGCAGCGCGCTGGTCGCGCTGCTCGGCGAGGTCTGGCCGCAGCTGCGCATCGTCGCCGAATGCGAGGACGGCGCCAGCGCGCTGGAGCGCCTGGCCGAGCACCAGCCGGACGTGGCCTTCCTGGACATCCGCATGCCCGGCCTGAGCGGCATCGAGGTGGCGCGCGCGCTGGGCGAATTGAGCCCGCGCACGCAGGTGGTGTTCGTCACCGCCTACGACCAGTACGCGATCGATGCGTTCGAGCAGGGCGCGGTGGACTACCTGCTCAAGCCGATCGCGCGCGAACGCCTGCAGGCGACCGTGCAGCGGCTGCAGGCGCGCGCCGCGCAAGGGCCGGACGTGGCGGTGCTGGATGCGCTGCTGCAACGCCTGGGGCAGCGCCCGCCATCGCCCGCCGCGCCGCCGCCGCTGGCCTGGATCACCGCCACCAGCGGCCGCGAGACGCGCTTGATCCTGCTCGACGACGTGGTCTATTTCCAGGCCGACAACAAATACACCACGGTGCTGACCCGCGACGGCGAAGCGCTGCTGCGTACCCCGCTGCGCGAACTGCTGGACGTGCTGGATCCGGCCGCGTTCCGGCAGGTCCACCGGTCCACCATCGTCAACCTGAAGGCGGTGGCCTCGGTGGTGCGCGACGACACCGGCAAGGGCCGGATGAAACTGCGCCACCGCGACGAAGTACTGACCGTCAGCCAGCCGTACATGAGCCTGTTTCGCGGCATGTAAGCGCCGCCTCCCGCATCTCCGCACTGGACCAAGGAATTCGCCATGCGTCTGCTTTCCGTGTTGTGGTCGTGCCTGCTCGGCATCGTCGGATGCCAGGGCCACGCCAACCTGGACCTGTCCACCAGTGCCCACCGCGAGACGGTGGTGCATGCCAGCGAGGACGGGGTCGCGGTGATCTTCAGCCGCACCAGCTACCGCGGCGGGCTGGCCACGTTCCGCTGCGTGGACAGCCGCAGCGGGCGCTGCCACTACCAGATCTACGCCGCCTGCGCGGCGCCGGCCGCCGCCGGCAGTGCCGCGGCGGCATCGTGCGCGCCGCGCATGCTGCAGGAGTTCGACCTGCAGGTCGGCCAGCGCCGCGACATCGGCGGCCTGCCGCGCGACTTCGGCCAATGCGTCGCACCCGAGACACCGTCCGCGCCGCAGCCGTGCGCGCGGGGCTGAGCGATTGGTGTCGAGGGAGTGCGGGCTGATTGCCGATACCATCGCGATCAGAGTCGGCGCGTCGGCTCCGCCTGCTGCTTGGCCCGGATCGCTGGATGACTTCGTTCGTCGCGACTGAAGTCGCTCCCACAAGGGAGCGCGCGGCGAGCTGGCTAGGTGCACTGTGGGAGGGACTTCAGTCCCGACTGCTCCGAGGCGGATAGCCCAATGGCTTCGTTCGTCGCGGCTGAAGCCGCTCCTATAGGAAGCTCACTGCCTACTCGCCGGGTGCACTGTAGGAGCGGCTTCAGCCGCGACAGGTTGCCGAAGGTACCGCGATATCGGCCCTTCTTCTCGCCCCATTTTCTGTCGCGATCGCTTCTGGAGCCCGATAACTGGACAGCTCCGCTCGTCGCGACTGAAGTCGCTCCCACAAGGGAGCGCGCGGCGAGCTGGCTGGGTGCACTGTGGGAGGGACTTCAGTCCCGACTGCTGACGAGGCCGGCTAGCCTAATGGCTTCGTTTGTCGCGGCTGAAGCCGCTCCTACAGGGAAGCGCACGGCCTACCCACCAGGTGCAATGTAGGAGCGGCTTCAGCCGCGACAGGTTGCCGAAGGTGCCGCGATATCGGCCCTTCTTCTCGGCCCATTTTTTTCGTGATCGCTTCTGGAGCCCGATAACTGGGCAGCTCCGCTCGTCGCGACTGAAGTCGCTCCCACAAGGGGTTCTCGGCGAGCCGGCTGCTGCACTGTGGGAGGGACTTCAGTCCCGACTGCTGACGAGGCCGGCTAGCCTAATGGCTTCGTTTGTCGCGGCTGAAGCCGCTCCTACAGGAAGCTCATGGCCTACTCGCCGGGTGCACTGTAGGAGCGGCTTCAGCCGCGACATGTTGCCGAAGTTACCACCATATCGGCCCTTCTTCTCGGCCCATTTTTGCCGCGATCGCTTCTGGAGCCCGATAACTGGACAGTTCCGCTCGTCGCGACTGAAGTCGCTCCCACAAGGGGTTCTCGGCGAGCCGGCTGCTGCACTGTGGGAGGGACTTTAGTCCCGACTGCTGACGAGGCCGGCTAGCCTAATGGCTTCGTTTGTCGCGGCTGAAGCCGCTCCTACAGGAAGCTCATGGCCTACTCGCCAGGTGCACTGTAGGAGCGGCTTCAGCCGCGACAGGTTGCCGGGCCGCTGACGCCTGCCAGAAACGGCATGCGCTCGTAGCTCAGTAATCCACACCCACCGAGAACAGCACCGTCCGTGGGTCGCCCAGCGCCACTGCGCGCTGCAGGCCGCCGGCGAAGTAGTCGCGGTCGAGCGCGTTCTTCAGGTTCAACGCGTAGCGCCAATGGCCTTGGCGGTAGGCGAGGCCGGCGTCGAACACCGCATAGCCGGGAATGCGATGGCCGTAGGCGGTCTTCTCGCCTTCGGCGCGCGCGCCGCCGCTGAACGTCCAGCCATCGTCCACGCCGTGCGGCGCGTACTGCAGCCACAGCGAGCCGCTGTGCTTGGGCACGTTGTACAGACGGTCGCCCACGGTGGTGACGCGTTGTCCGCCGTCGTCGGTGACCACCGCGTCGGTGTAGGCGTAGCCGGCGAACAGGCTGACGCCGCTGCCCAGGTCGGCGGCGGCGTTGAGTTCCAGGCCGCGGCTGCGCTGCTCGCCGACCGCGATGCTGTAGCCGTCGTTGACCGGATCGGCCTGCAACACGTTGCGCCGGCGCAGGTCGTACAGCGCCATGCTCAGGCTGGTGCCCGCGTCCAGTTCCATCTTCAATCCCAACTCCACCTGGCGGCCGCGCTCGGGATCGAACTGCGCGCCCTGCGCGTCGGTGCCGACGTTGGGATAGAACGAGGTGGCGACGCTGGCATAGGGATGCAGTCCGCCGCCGGCATCGAACATCAGCGCGGCCGAGCCGGTGGTGGCGCTGGCATCGTTGCGCGTGTTCGTACCCGTGAGATGGTCCTCGCTGAGGTTGCGGCTGCGGTCGTGGCGCATGCCCAGCAGCAGCTGCCAATCGGGCGTGAACGCGATGCGGTCGCGCAGGTACAGGCCGCCGGAGGTGACCACGCTGAGGTTGTCGCGGCTGGGCCTGGCCGGACAGGTGACGGCACCGCCGTAGACCGGCGCGTACACGTCCAGCGTGCCGACCCGGCAGGTGGACTGCACGTTCCATTCCCAGGTCTTGAACGCGTCCATGCCGGCGGTCAGCGTGTGCTGCCAGGTGCCGGTGGCGAAGCCGCGCTGCAGGTAGGTGTCCTGCACCCAGGTGCGCCCGTCGAAGTGCTGGTCGGTGGCGGTGCGGCGCAGCGTGCGCAGATCCGCGGCCAGGCCGTTGTTGGCGATGAAGAAGCCATCCAATCCGAATGTCTGCCAGCGCGCCGCGTGGTGCAGGGTCCAGCCGTTGTCGAAGCGATGGTCCAGCACGTAGCCGATGCGGCTCTGGTGGCTGTGGTACGGCGGCTGGGTGGGTTCGCCGGTGAACAGCGCGCGATCGATCCTGCCGTTCGGATTGGCCTCGACGCTGCCTTCCCAGGGCAGGCCCTGCTGGCGGATGTAGTCGCGTTCCTGGTAACTGGTGAGGAGCACGAAATCGGTGCGCTCGCCCAGGTCCAGCGACAGCGACGGGGCGATCCAGCGGCTGCGGAAATACACGTGGTCGGTGGCGTCGTCGGAATTCATCGCCAGGCCGTTGAGCCGCAGCGCGGCCTTGCCGTTGGCCGACAGCGGCTGGT
The DNA here is from genome assembly GCF_041245805.1 of Xanthomonas sp. DAR 34887. Classification (NCBI taxonomy): domain Bacteria; kingdom Pseudomonadati; phylum Pseudomonadota; class Gammaproteobacteria; order Lysobacterales; family Lysobacteraceae; genus Xanthomonas; species Xanthomonas tesorieronis. The sequence goes on along the minus strand of NZ_CP162490.1, from coordinate 4,522,033 downwards.
TGAGGTCGAAGCTGCCCTCGCGCAGGCCGTCGCTGCCGACGCCGAGTTCCGCGCGACGCATTGGCGTGGGGTCGGGCCGCTTGCTGACCAGGTTGACCAGCCCGCCCGGCAGCACCTGGCCGTACAGCAACGAGGCCGGACCCTTCAGCACTTCCACCTGCTGCATGCCGAACACCTGTTCGGCGACGCGGTTGTTGGAGGCAGTGCGCAGGCCATCGACGAACAGCGAGTCGGACGCGGTCTGGCCGCGGATGATCAGGTCGTCCCAGCCGCGCCGGCCAAAGGTGTTGGCGACCACGCCGGAAACGTTGTGCAAGGCATCGGCCAGGGTCTGCGCCTGCTGGCTGTCCAGCAGCGCACGCGGCACCACGGTGATCGAGAGCGGCGTCTGCGCCAGCGGCGCATCCGACTTGTCGGACTGCGCTGGCTGGGTGCTGCGGAAGCCGCTGTCGGCTGCCTCGGCGCGGACCTGCACCGCGGGCAGTGCGGTGGCTTGCACGGTATCGGCGGTGTCGGCCGCGCGCGCAGCAGGGAAGGCCGCCACGCCGAGCAGGCAGGCGAACGGGAGGGGGTGCAGTTTCATCGAGGCCGTGGGGTGGGAAGTGGCTAATCGAGAATGATTATATTTCGCGATGTGGCGCTTGCGAAGACCTAGCCCTCGTTGGCGGGCGCTCGCTACGGTTCGGCGCGCGGCCGATAGGGCAGGCGGGGCCGTTGTGCAGCGGTGGCCATGATCGAGCTGGCCGCGCCGCTATGCATGGCAAGGATGCATAGCCGGGTGCTGCCGCCGAATCGGCCAGAAAAAGGGCGAGGGGGGGCTCCAGCGTGGATGCCCCAGGCGCAATTACGATGCAGCGGTGATATCCACGCTGCATCGCAATGGGGCGTGCTGCAGCGCCCCGAACGTCAGGGTACGGCGGTCGCTGCTGCGACCTCGGGCACCATCGCCCCGTGGCCTACATCGATGTGCAGCGCATGCCGTCGACCTGCACGGCACCGCGATAGTGCGCCGGCTCAGCCGGCGACGCGGAGCACGCCGTTCTGGCCGCCGGGCGGTACGCCCTCGAACTGGATCAGTGCGGCGACCAGTTCGGCATGCAGGCGGATGCGGCCCATCTCGCGCATGATGCGGATGTCCTCGTGGCGCAGTTCGCGGTTGGCCACCACCTCGCGCTTGTAGGCGAGGATCTCCGGGTACTTGCGCGCCATGTTCAGCGCGTCGGCGACGCACTCCACGGTGTCCGCATCGGCCGACAACGGTTCGCGGCTATTGAAGGCGGTGAGCCAGCGCTCGAAACCGGCGGTGCGGTCGAACATGTTGGCGATGAACCAGATCACGAACAGGATCGCGACCCAGGACGTGACCACGATGACGATGCGCGAGAAGGTCAGGTGGTAGTCGTGCTGCCACAACTGGTTGGTGATCACGCCCAGGATGATCAGCGAGATCGCCTGCCAGCCGATGATCGAGACCACCAGCCACTGCTGCTTGGCCTTGGCCAGCAGATCCACTTCCGAGCGCAGCTGCGCCTCGCTCTTGTGCTGCCAATGCGCGACCTGTTCCGGGAACGAGCGCTGGTGCAGCGCGTTGTCCTCCAGCAACAACCCCAACCCCTTGAACAAAGCGATCATGACAGGCTCCCTGCAGATGCGGTGGCGGACGGCGGTGTCTCGGGCGACCTCGAGGCAGCTTCTTTCTAGCACAGTGGCCGGAATTGGCATGTTGCAGGCGCACATGACGCTTGCACGCGGCGACGCCGATGCCGCCGCTGCGATCCGGAACCTCGGGCGTCGTCGCCAGGCATGCGCGCCGCGGTTCGCGCGGCGCATGCAGCGCTGCCCGCTACCATGTCGCGATGAGTGCCATGTTGCGTCCCTTTACCGCTCCCGTCGCCGCCCGGATCCGCCGCTGGGTGCTGGACGTATTCCCGCGCGGCGAGGGCGGGATCGATTACGACCAGCCGCTCGGCGATGCCGGCCTGTTCGGCCCCGACAGCGTCACCTGGCGCATCCACGCCGAATTTCCCGGCATGCTCTCCGGCGGCTTGTGCGCGCTGCTGCTGCAGACCCTGCACCCGCTGGCACTGGCCGGCGTCTACGACCACTCCAATTTCCGCGAAGATCTGGTCGGGCGCCTGCGCCGCACCACCCAGTTCGTCGCCGCCACCAGCTATGCGCCGGTAGCCGAGGCGCAGCGCCTGATCGCGCGCGTGCGCGGTATCCATGCGCGGATCCGTGGCCACACGCCCGACGGCCGCGCCTATGCCGCCGACGATCCGGCGCTGCTGACCTGGGTTCACGTCACCGAGGCCTACGGCTTTCTGCAGGGCTATCGGCGCTACTGCCGCGCGGTGCCGGTCGCCATCGCCGATCGCTATTACGCCGAGGGCCGGCGTGTGGCCGAGGCGCTGGGCGCGCAGGCGGTGCCGGCCAGCGAGCGCGCGGTGCTGGACTACTTCGCCCAGGTGCGGCCGCAGCTGCGGGTGGATGCGCGATCGCGCGAGGTGCTCGCGGTGCTGGCCGGCCTGCGTCTGCCGGTGCCGGCGGCGGGCCTGTCGCGCGAGCTGTTCCTCGGCGCCGGCGCGGCGCTGCTGCCGCCGTGGGCGAGCGCGATGCTCGGGCACGGGCGCCTGCAACGCGCCCAGGCCGCGACCTCGGCGCGGGTGCTGCATGGGCTGGCGCCGCTGTTCCGTATCGCGCTCAACGACGGCATCGCGCCACGCGCCTGCCGCCGCGTCGGCATCGCGCCGCAACGCTTGGCGCAGTGGCCCGATTGAGCCGGCCGGCGGCCGCCGCCGCCGCGCGGGGCAGAACGCTGCCGCACCGGCGAAGCTGAACGACATCGGCTATGCCGCGCAGCATGCGCCGCAGCGCCACCCTACGGTCAAGATCGCCGCGCCTGGGCCGCTCTATGTAGGACCCATGCAGCGCCGCTTCTCCACCGCCGACAAACTCTACGACGTCCGCTTCAGGCAGCGCCTGCGGCGTGCGCTGCGGGTGCCGTTGCGCGCGATCCTGGTCTGGGGCCTGGCATTGGCGCTGTTGCTGGCCTGCGGGCTGGCCTATGTGCTGGTGCAGGACCGCGGCAATCGCCTGGCCGCCGCGCAGCGGCAGAGCCTGGCGCTGGCGACGGGCGCCGACCGTCTGCTGCAGTTGGAGCTGGACAACCTCAGCCAGGCGCTGCGCGGCGAAGGCGTGGGCGCGCAGGCGCTGCTGGCCGACGCGCCGGCACGCGCGCCGGCGCTGATCGAGGCATCGCTGCGCGGTGTGCTGCTGCGGCATCCGGAGCTGCATGGGATCGCGTTGCTGGATGCGCAGGGCCGGCGCCGCTACGGCACGGAGGGCGATCCGGACGTGCGCGCTTGGGCGCTGGGTTCGCGCCGCAACGACGACCAGGTGTTCGTCGGGCCTTATCAACGCCTGGCCGACGGCGAGGCGGTGGTGCGCCTCGCACTGCCGCTGGCGTCGGGCGATTGGGTGGTGGCGAGCTGGCGGGTCGCGGCATTGCAGCGCATCGTCGGCGGGGTCGACGCCGGCCGCGACGGCGTGGTCGCGCTGACCGATACGCATGGCCTGCTGCTCGCGGCCAGCAGTCCCGCCGCCGGCACCACCGGCAGCCGCGTGTTGCTGCCGCTGGGCCTGGTGCGCGGACTGCCGCAGGGCAGTGCGCTGGGCATGCACCGCACGGTGTTCGACCAGCAGCCGCGCATGCTGGCGGTCAGTGGCGGGGGCGATTATCCGTTGCTGGCGGTGGCGGGGCTGGCGGTGCGCGAAGCGCTGGCGCCGTGGTGGTGGTTCGCCTGTGCTGCGTCGCTGGTATATCTGCTGTATCTGCTCGGGTTCGCCTTCCTGCTGGGCAGCCTGCGCCGTGCCGAGGACCGCCAGCGGCAACTGCTGGAGCGCCTGCGCCGCGGCGACGAGGATCTGCGCCTGGCGCACGCGATGGCCGGGATCGGCACCTGGCGGGTCGAGGCGGACCGGCGCCATCTGCGGCTGGTCGAACAGACCGGGACCTTGTTCGGGGCGCCGCAGCTGCGCATGCGTCTGAGCGAGTTCCTGGCCCAGGTGCACGACGACGATCGCGCGCTGGTCGAGCAGCTGTACGACGAGGCGATGCACGGCAACGGCGAATACAACGTGGTGTACCGCATGCGCTCGCCCGACGGCGGCCTGCGTTGGCTGGCCGCGCGCGGTGCGCGGGTACAGGGCCGCGACGGGCTATGCATGACCGGTGCAGTGCAGGATGTCAGCGAGCGGCTCGAGGCGCAGGCGCGGCTGTTCGACGCAGAACGTCAGTTCCGCCTGGTGTTCGAACGCAATCCGCTGCCGTACTGGCTGTTCGCGGTGGACGACCTGCGTTTCCTGGAAGTGAATCAGGCCGCGATCCGCCAGTACGGCTACAGCCGCGACGAATTCCTGGGCATGACCCTGCTCGACCTGCGTTCGCCTGGCGAGGCCGAACGGCTGCTGGCGGATGTGCGCAAGCCGCGCGACGGCTTCGACGCGCCCAGCGTGTGGACCCACCGCCGCAAGGACGGCAGCGTGCTGTCGGTACGGGTGCACAGCGCGGACGTCGACTTCGGCGGGGTGCCGGCGCGCCTGATCCTGGCCGAGGACGTCAGCGAGCGCATCGCCCACGAGCGCGAGCTGGCGTTTCGCGCCAGCCACGACGTCACCACCGGGCTGCTCGATCCGCGGGCCCTGGCCGAGGCGCTGGATGCGCGCGGCCAGGCGGGCTATGCGGTGGCCTATGTGCAGTTGCGCGGGCTGGCGCTGATCGGCGATACCCTGGGCCGTGCCGCCGGCGATGCGGTGCGCTGCGCGGTGGCGGCGCGGCTGCGCGCGCTGGGCGAACGCTTCGGCCTGACCGCGCACCAACCCACGCAGGATTTCGTGCTGGCGGTCCTGGATCCGCAGCAGCTGCCACAAGCATTGCAGGCCCTGCTCGAGGCGATGTCCACGCCGGTGCAGGGCGGCGACTTCACCCAGCAGCTGCAGGCGTATATCGGCGTGGCGCTGTGCCCGGACGACGCGGTGGGCGCCGAGGAGGCCATCGGCAGCGCCGCGCAGGCCGCGCATGCGGCGCAGGCCGACGGACGCAGCGTCGCCCGCTTCGAGCGCAGCATGTCCGCACGGATCGGCGAACGCCTGCGCCTGGCCGGGCGCATCCACCAGGCGATCGCGCGGCAGGAGTTCGAACTGCATTTCCAGCCGATCATGCGCGCCGATACCGGCACGCCGCGCTTGCTCGAGGCGTTGATCCGCTGGCCGCAGCCCGACGGCCGCTTCATCGCCCCCGACCAGTTCATCCAGCTGTGCGAGGACACCGGCCTGATCCTGCCGCTGGGCCGCTGGGTGATGCAGGCCGCCGCGCAGGCGCGCCGCCAACTGGCGCTGCACGGTTGGGCCGAGCTGCCGGTGGCGGTGAACGTGTCGGCGCTGCAGTTCTTCGACGGCGATCTGGTCGCGGACCTGGTGCAGGCCTGCACCGCGGCCGGGCTGGCCGCCGACGGCCTGCATCTGGAACTGACCGAGAGCAGCCTGATGCGGCAGCCGCAGCAGGCCCTGGACGTGCTGCGACAGCTGCGCGCGCTGGGCGTGGGTGTGGCGCTGGACGATGTCGGTACCGGCTTCTCCAGCATGGCCTATCTGCGCGACCTGCCGTTGGACACGCTGAAGATCGATCGCAGCTTCGTCGCCGACGTGCATCGCGATGCGCGCAACGCCTCGATCTGCGACGCCTTGCTGACGCTCGGCCACAGCCTGGGCCTGCAGGTGGTCGCCGAAGGCGTGGAGAACGACGCGCAGTTGCAGTGGCTGCGCGCGCGCGGCTGCGACCAGGTGCAGGGCTATCTGCTGGGCCGGCCGGCGCCGCTGGCGCAGGTCCTGGCCACGCTCGGCGCGCGTGATGCGCAGGACGCACAGGACGCGGTCACAGCATGATGTCGATGCAGTGCGGCGCATTCGGCGCCGGCAGCGGCTCGCCGTCCCAGTAGCGGCGCAGCGGTTCGCGCACCAGGTCCAGCGCGGTCGAGGCGCCGCGCACGCCCGGGAAACGCTGCAGGTTGTGCGACTGCAGTGCGAGCATGCGCCGGTCCTGTTCGCCGACCTTGCGCAGTAGCGGCCACACCAGCCAGCGCACCGCCCATGCCGGCGCCCAGCGGCCGTCCACGTGCAGGCTGGCGAACACCTCGGTGCTGCGCGTGCCGACCGGGGTGAAATGCAGAGTGATGCGCACGCGGCCGCCGCGGGCATAGCGGTATTCGATCTGCGCGGTGCCGGGCGCGGCGAAATGCGCGCGCTCCAGCGTGCGCGGCGATTCGAACAACCGGTAGAGCCAACCGCTCTGCGCGGCGGCGCCGGCGTAATCCACGTGGAAGCCCTCGGCGCCGGTCTGCAGGCAGGCGCGCATCGGCGTGCGCGCGCCGCCGCGGCGCACCAGCCCGGGATGCAGCAGATGGGTGTGCAGCGGATCGAGGAAGTTTTCCAGCGCATCGACCACGTGCGCCTCCCAGCGTGTGCGCCACAGGAAGCGTCGCGCTGGCGGTTGCAGGTCCTGCACCAGCTGCGCGGGGTGCGCATCGCCCTGCGGATCCGGACGCAGCCAGATCAGGCCGTCGTGTTCGCGCGCGGCGAAGGCGCGGACCCGCACCGCCGGCAGCGCCTGGCCGGGCGGCATGCCGGGAATCTCGCGTAGGGCGCCGTCGCCGCCGAAGCGCCAGCCGTGATACGGGCAGGCCAGGCTGTCGCCCCTGGCGCAGCCGGACGACAGCGGCGCGTGCCGGTGCGGGCAACGGTCTTCCAGCGCGAGCAGGCTGCCGTCGGCGCAGCGCGCGATCGCCGCGTGGCGGTCCATGACCGTCACCGCCAGCGGCCGCTGCCGCAACGCGTCGGCCCGGGCCACGGCGAACCAGTGTCTGTACAGCGAGGGATGCCAATCGTTCATGGCCGCTAGCGTCGCATGCGCGGCGGGTGGATGTCTGGATGCGCGCGCGAACGCCGGCGGCGCGCTACGCGACGACGGTACCGGTGACCCGGTTGCGCCCGCCGCGCTTGGCCGCATACAGCGCCTGGTCGGCGATCACCACCAGCTTCTGCCACTCGCTCTGCGCCTGCGCCGAGATGCAGTAGCCGATGCTGACCGTGCAGGCCAGCGCGGTGCTGGACGCGGGCGCGATTTCCTGGCGTTCGACGACGCGCCGCAAGCGTTCGGCGATGTCGCGCACCACCGATTCCTCGCCCTGCGGGATCAGCACCATGAACTCCTCGCCGCCGACGCGGGCGAGAAAGTCCGGGTTGCGGATCTGCCGCGCCAACGTATCGGCGATGGCGATCAGCACCTGGTCGCCGACGGCGTGGCCGAGGCGGTCGTTGATCGCCTTGAAATTGTCCACGTCGATCATCAACACCGCGATCGGCGCGTTCCTGTCGCGCGCGTCCTGGGTGGCCGATTCGCCCTTTTCCCACATGACGCGGCGGTTGGCGACGCCGGTGAGGGCGTCCTGCGAGGCGTGGCGGATCAGTTCCGCGTTCATCTTCCGGGTCAGCATCCACAAAAACCCGGGGGTGATGATGGAGGTCAGCACCATCCGCGAGAGCAGGCCGAATGTCGAGGTCGGGTCGTAACTCGTATCGGTGGCGGGATGGGTCGACCACCAGGCGATGCGCAGCAGCAGCATCAACGCCCACAGGAAATGGAACGCGGCGGTGAAGCGCGCCGCGGTGCGCATCGTCGCGCCCGCATGGCGCCACAGGGCCATGCCGGTGGCGACGGTCAACACCCCGCGCAGGGTGCAACCGAAAATCACCATTGTCCTGAGATTCTGGCCTTCGCTGTACAGGAAATAGAGCTCTGCCGCGCCGAGCAACGCGACCAGGATCATGATCCAGGGCTGGATCAGTGGCCGCCGCAGAAAAGCGTTCACCGCCAACAACTCCAGCACCGTGGCCGCATCGATCGTGAGGTTGCCGATCAAGCCAAGGGCGGCGGCGTGCGCCGGCAATCCCTTCGGTAGCACAAGTGCGCCAAAGCCTGCCGCGAACGTGCCGTAACTCAGGCTAAGCAGCAGCAATCCGCTAGTGTGCTTGGCTTTGCGCCCGGTCAAATGGATGGCGAAGAACACCGCCGACGAAACCGCCGCCAGCAACGCGTTGACGATCAGCAAGGTACCAGCGTGAGCCAGGTGTGCGATCCATTCCACAGGTCCCCCGATCCGCGCCGCAAACGATTTTCAGATGCCGCCAAGTATAGGGCCGCGAGAATATGCGAGCCCGCGGTTTGCAGCGGTTTTCTCGCTGCAAACGTTTCCAAACGCATCGCGGCGCACGCTGCCGTCCGCGCCGACGCCTGCTTGGATTTTCGTGCGCGGCACAGGTCGACGGAAGGGGGCGGTTCGGTCCATCCGGGTTCCTTGCGCTGGAGCGTGCCTCGATAACGGCGGTGGTGGTGCGGCCTTTAGCCCGTTGCCGCCGCGACCCTGGCGGCGAAGGCGTGCCGCTCGCTCACAGCCGGTAGCGGCGCATCAGCGGCACGCCGATGCGCGCGGTCAGCGCTCCGAGCGCGGCGATCGGCTGGCGCCGGCGCAGCGGCAGGTGGCGCGCGTCCACCGCGCTGTACTCGATCACCGGGCTGCCGCCGCGCTGGCGTTTGAAGCTGGCCGCCCCGGCGCTCTGGTTGAGCCTGCGTCCGTACCGCAGCGCATGTTCGAAGCCGCAGGCGGTGAGCGTGCGGTACAGCGCCAGCCGCTGCGGTTGCCGCAGGTCGTAGCCTATGATCGGCGCGGTCAGCGTGCGCCCGATGCCGAACAGGCCGGTGATGCAGACCAGCGCGCCGTCCGCGTCGCGAAAGCCATCGAAACGCAGCAGCCCGGCGCGGTGCCAGGCGCGCAGGAAGCCGGCGTGGTAGGCCGGATTGCAGTGCGAATACTTGTCCAGGTACAGCTGCGCGTACAGCGCGGCGATGCGTGGGTAGTCGGCCTCGACGATCTCGTCGTTGCCGCAGCGCTGCAGGTCAGTGCGTGCGGTGAGTTTGAGATCGCGCGCCAGGTCGCGGTGCCGCAGCAGCGCCGGCCAGTCGTCGTACAGATACACCTGGCGGCTGCCGATCAGGGTGAAGCCCTGCGCCTGCAGCGCGTCCAGCCACTGCGGCGTGTCCACCGGGTTGAGCGAGCGGAACCAGAGCGCATGGTCCGGCCAACGTGCGCGTGCGGCGTCCAGCAAGGGACCTAGGCCCTCGGATGGAAGTGGCGGATACAGATTGGTCGACAGCAGCCAGTTGTTGAGGGTGACCGCGCGGTCGATTTGTGCCCAGTCCAACCACGCGCCGATGCCGCCGCACAGTCCGCGCAGCGGCGCGGCCAGCGCAGGCGGCAACAGCCGTGCGGCTTCTTCGGCGGCATAGTCGGCATAGGTGGTGCGTGGCGAGCATACCCAGGCATTGCCCGTGCGCTCGTCGCTGACCGTCGCCGGCATTGCCAATGTGCCTGCCTGCAGCATCTCGATCCGGGCGTACAGGTTGGAACCCACGCTCTGCGCATCGCGGCCGGCATGCAGTTCGGCGAAACGCTGCGCCTGCACGGCGTAGTCGGGGCCGGCCTCGGCGGCGCCGTTCATGGCGGCGGCAGGGCCTCGCCGTCCCATTCGGTATCGCGGGTGGAGGCCTCGCGCATGGTGCAGCGCTGCGCCAGCGCCAGCCGCGCATGGCTGCCCAGGTCGCGCAGCGCACCGGCCAGCGGCCGCCGGTCGCCGCGCGGCGCGAGCACATCGTCGGCGCGCGCGTAGTCATCGCGCCACTGCCGAAGTCGGCCATGCCGCAACGCCGCCGGCAGCGCGACGCCGAGCATCAACGGGCCGAGCATCGCCGCGCGCGTCGGCGCCGGGCGCACGGGCGCGTCCGGAGTGCGATGGCTGCCGTCCAGCGCGGCGACCAGCGGGTCGGATGCGGCGAACAGATGCAGGCCGCTGGTCGCGCGCGGATTGCATTCGATCACGCTGTAGCGGCCTTGCGCCGAGACGATCCAATCGAAGGAGAGTTGCCCGCTGAAGCGCAGCGAGCGCACCAGTCGCGCGGTGAAGCGCTCGATCTGCGGCGCCGGCGCGGCGTCGAAGTAATAGCTGGAGCTGCGCTGCAGCCGGTAGCGCGGGCGGTACACCGCATGCGCCAGCAGCACGCCGTCGCGGGCCACCGCGTACGAGCAACGTTCCTCGCCGGCGCAATAGCGTTGCGCGATCCAAGTACCTTGTTCGGACAATGGCGGTGCGTCTGCGGGCAGGCCGTGCGGATGTACGCGCACGTGCACGCCGAAGCGCGAGTATTCCGGCTTCAGCACCAGCGGCGCGGCGCCGGCCCACTCGCGCGCCTGCGCCGGGCTGCGCACCTGCGCGCTGTCCGGCACGTCCACGTCGGCATCGAGCGTGCGCGCCAGATGCAGGAACTGCCATTTGCTGTGCAGCGCGCGCAGCGTGTCGAAGCCGTCCACCAGCACGTCCAGCTGCGCCGGCAGCGCCTGCCGGTAGCGGGCCAGGTAGAACACTTCTTCGCAAGTCGGCAGCAGCAGGTCGATGCGCTGGCGCGCGACCAGCGCGTTGAGGTCGGCGATGTAAGCGGCCGGGGCATAGCGCGCCGAGGCGATGCGGTGGCTGGCGCTGGCCGCGCGCGACCAGCCGGAGATGCGGCAGGCCACGCTGTCGGCTAGGTGCACGCGCCAGCCCTGCGCGGCGAAACGGCGCGCCAGGTCCAGCGCCACCGGCGCGCGCGCGCCGGTGATCAGTACCGCCGGCGCGCTAGGCACCGCCGGCCTCGGGCGCGGCCGGCCGCCATTGCCGGCAATGCGAGGGCACCATGCGCAGCGTCGGCTCGGCCAGGCGCAGCGCATGCAGCCGCGCCAGGGTGTCGCGGTAGACGCGATGCTCGCCGAGCAAATGGGTGACCAGTGCCGGCGGCGGAGTGCCGTCGGCGATCGCGGCGCTGGACCAGGCCGCATCGGCGACCAGGAACACCGGCCCATGCGCGTCCTCGAACCACAGCCCGTAGTGGCCGGGCGCGTGTCCGGGCAGCGGTACCAGCAGCACGCTGCCGTCGCCGAACAGGTCGCGCAACGTGCCGAAGCCGCGCAGCGCCGCGGGCGCCGCGCATGCAGGCAATGCCTCGAACCAATGCATGCGCGCACGCGCACCGTGCAGCAGCGCCGGCAGGAAGCCTTCGCGCAGCGCCGCCAGCCGCCCGCGCCGTTGCAGGTCGTCCCAGGCCTGCTGCGCGCAGGCGATGCGCGCCTGCGCGAAATCGGCCACGCCGCCGACGTGGTCGCCATGGAAATGCGATAGCACGATCCAGTCGATCGCCGCCGCGTCGATGCCGTCGCGGGCCAACTGCTCGCGCAACGACTGCCCCGGTTTCAGATGCACCGGCGTCAGCACGCGGTACAGGCGCTCGGGGAACTGCGCGGTGGCATCGAGGAAGTGCTGCGAGTAGCCGGTATCGAACAGCAGGTTGCCGTGGACCGGATGTTGCAGCAGCGCCGCCAGCGCCGGGAACTGGCAGGGCGTCAGCGCCGCGCCGCGGCGCGTGGCGCGTTCGGGATGGGTGCAGTGCCCGGCTTCGTACAGCCGCCAGCGCAGCGCCGGTGCGCTCATGGACGTTCCTGTCCGATCGCGCAGTGCGTGGATGATGTGTCGGCCGCGGCGCTTTGGCGGGCCAGTCGCGTCGGGACTGAAGTCCCTCCCACACCTGCAGACGTGCGCGCGCCTGCGTCGGCGGGCGATGCCGGGCAGACCGGGCCAGGCGCTTGTCGAGGTTGCCTCACGTGCGCGCCAGGGCCGCCAGCCCGGCCTCGGTGGACAGCACCGGCGCGTAGCCGAGTTCGCGGCGTGCGCGGCCGATGTCCAGTGTCTGCGAATAGCCGAGTACGCCGATGCCGTAGCGGCTCAGCCGCGGCTCCGGTTGCCCGCGCCGCCGCAAGGCGATCTGTTCGCCGACCGTGGCCAGCGCCAGGGCCAGCCGGCGTGGCACCGGCAGCAGGCGCACGCGTAGCTGCAGCACGTCGAACAATCCGGTGAGCAAGTCGCGCACGGCGATCGGCGTGCCGTTGCTGATGTTGTAGGCGCGGCCGTCGCCGAGGTGGTCGGCACGCAGCGCGGCCAGCGCCGCGGCCACCGCGTTCTCCACGCAGCACACATCGATCATCGCGCGTCCGCCGTGCACCAGCGGGAACCAGCCGCGCTGCGCCACCGCCAGCAGCCGCGGCACGATCGCGTTGTCGCCGTGGCCGAACACCGCGCGCGGGCGCAGCACCAGGGCCGGCAATCCGGCCGCGGCGGCGGCGCGCACCTTCTCTTCGGCTTCCCACTTGGTCTGCGGATAGCCGCCGATCCAGCACGCCGGCGGAGTGAATTCCTCGCGGATCTGGTACTGGTCGGCAAAGCGGAAATAGATGCTCGGCGAACTGAAGTGCACGAAGCGGCGCACCTGCGCGCGCCGCGCCGCCGCGAGCATGCGCTCGGTGGCGACCACGTTGGCCTGGTGGAACAGCTCGGCGCTGGCCCATGGGGCGGACAGCGCGGCGCAGTGGATCACCGCGTCGCAGCCAGCGAGCAACGCCGCCAGATCGTCGCGGCACAGGTCGGCGCGGACCACGTCGATGCGCGGGTCGCCGGCGAAGGCGGCCAGTGCGGCGGCGTTGCGGCCGCTGGCGCGGACCTGCGCGCCTTCGGCGGCCAGCGCGCGGACGATATGCGCGCCGATGAAGCCGGAGGCGCCGGTGACCAGGATGCGCGCCATGTCAGTAGCGCAGCACCGCGCCGCCGAACGCCAGCCCAGCGCCAGAGCCGACCAGGGCGATGAGGTCGCCGCGCACGATGCGGCCGTCGGCGATGGCCCGGTGCAATGCGCTGGGAATCGAGGCGGCCATCTGGTTGCCGCGTTCGCCGATGACGTCGACCAGCGTGTCCGGCGCCAGCCGCAGCGCGACCTGCAGGTGCCGCAGCGCCTTGGCGCTGGCCTGGTGCGGCACGATCCGCTGCACCTGCGCCAGTTCCACGCCGGCCTTGTCCAGCAGCCGCTGCAGGAAGCCCGGCAACTTCGCCGCGGCGAGCCGGTAGGTGGCGCGGCCGTTCATTTCGAACAGCGAGCCGGCGCGCAACGCGTCGATGCCGTGCTCCAGGCGCAGGCGGGTGCCGCCGGCGCGGACCCGGCAATGCGCGGTGCCTTCGGAATAGGTTTCCAGGTGCGCGGCCAGCAGCTGCGAACCGCTGTCGCCGTTGTCCGCGCCCAGCACCACCGCGGCGGCGCCGTCGCCGAACAGCGGCGCGGTGTCCATGTCCTCGCCGTTGAGGCCGACACTGGCGATTTCGCTGGATACGATCAGCACGCGCCGGTAGCGGCCGGCGGCGATCGCGCAGGCGGCCAGGTCCAGCGCGGCGACGAAGCTCAGGCAGGTGGCGTTGACGTCGAACGCGGCCAGTCCGCTGCCTTGCAGGCCGAGCCGCGCATGCAGCAGCGCGGCGCTGCACGGGATCGCCTGCTCCATCACGCTGCAGGCGGAGATCACGCAATCCACGTCGTGCGGCTGCAGCTGCGCCGCCGCCAGCGCCGCGCGCGCGGCGCGTTCGCCCATCAGCGAGGCCGGTTCCTCATCACCGGCGTAATGGCGCACCCGGACCCCGGCATGGCGCAGGGTCCAGCCTGCGGGCTTGCCCCAGCGCTGGTCGAAGCTGTCGGAGGCCACCTGCCGTGTCGGCAGATAGTCGCCCGTGCCGAGGATGCGCACCGCGATGGGCCTGCTGGGGTCGACGGTCATTGCCAAAGCTCGCGCAAAGGGGGCGCAGCGTACTGCCAGCGGATCGGCGCCGGCAACCGCGCCGCTGCGGCGCGACCCACGCCGGCAGGGCGGCGCGCGTCAACGGCCGCGGCGCTGCCCATACCAGAAGCCGAGCGCGTCGCGCGAGCGCAGCATGCCGCGGCCGCGGCGCAGCAGCTGCAACAACAGGCCCAGGTGCTCGCGCTTGCTGAAGCTGCGCAGCTTGCGGTCGGAGGTGTGCACCGGCTCGCGCAGGATCACGAAGCGCCCGCGCCGGGCCAACGCGCGGCTCAGCGCCACGTCCTCGCCGGCGTAGTAGCCTTCGTCGAAACCGCCGGCGGCATCGAACGCGTTGCGCGTGCAGAACAGGAAGCAGCCCGGGGCGATGCCGGTGCGGCGGAACAGCCAGCCGAACACCGCTTGCGCCACGCGTTCGTGCCAGGCGACGGCGCCGAGCAACTGCACCTGCGCGCCGCCGCCGACCGCACCGGTGTGCAGCGCGCGCAGCGCCGCCGCCAGCAGCGGCGTGTTGACGCGGGTGTCGGCATCGACGAACAAAAGATAGCGGCCGCGGCTGGCGGCGGCGCCGGCATTGCGCGTGGCGGCGATGTGCCGCAACTGCACCTCCAGCACCTGCGCGCCATGGCGGCGCGCGATCTGCGCGGTGTCGTCGCTGCAGGCGTCGGCCACGACCAGGGTCTCGCAGTCCAGCCGCAAGGCTTCGGCGGCGATATGCAGCGACGCGAGCGTGTCGCCGATCAGGGCGGCTTCGTCGTGGGCGGGAACGATGAACGAGATCACGTCCGGCATCATGCGATGCCGGCGCGGCGCGGGCAAATCGGCCCGCGCCGCGTATCGGCCGGCCGCGCGCGCGGCGCGGCCGGACCGCAGCGGCGGCTCAGCGCTGCAGCGTCGCCATCATCGCCGGCGGGTAGCGGCTGCCGGCGGCGGCATCCACCGGGAAGATCGCGTCGATCTGCGCCAGATCCTCGGCGCTCAGCGTCACCTGCAGCGCACCCAGGTTCTCTTCCAGGTAGGCCAGGCGCTTGGTGCCCGGGATCGGTACCAGGTCGTCGCCCTGGGCCAGCACCCAGGCCAGCGCCAGCTGCCCCGGCGTCACGCCCTTGGCCTGGGCCAGCGTCCGCACCTGTTCCACCAGCTGCAGGTTGCGGGCGAAGTTCTCGCCCTGGAAGCGCGGCGAATGGCGGCGGTAGTCGTCGGCCTCGAAGTCCTCCGGCGAGCGGATCGCCCCGGTCAGGAAGCCGCGGCCCAGCGGCGAGTAGGGCACGAAGCCGATGCCCAGCTCGCGCACCGTGTCCAGCACCTGGTCGCTCTCCGGATCGCGCGACCACAGCGAGTATTCGCTCTGCAGCGCGGTGATCGGGTGCACCGCATGCGCGCGGCGGATGGTGCCGGCGGCGGCCTCGGACAGGCCCAGGAAGCGCACCTTGCCCTGTTCGACCAGTCGCGCCATCGCACCGACGGTGTCTTCGATCGGCACGTTCGGGTCCACCCGGTGCTGGTAGTACAGGTCGATGTGGTCCACGCCCAGGCGCTGCAGGCTGCCTTCGCAGGCGGCCTGCACGTACTCGGGGCGGCCGTCGGCGCCACGCACGCTGGGATCGTTGGGATCGAGCCTGATGCCGAACTTGGTGGCCAGGAACGCCTGGTCGCGGCGCCCGGCCAGCGCCTTGCCGACCAGCACTTCGTTGGTGTGCGGGCCGTACATGTCGGCGGTGTCGATCAGGGTGACGCCGTGGTCGAGCGCGGCGTGGATCACCGCGATCGAGGCCGCGTCGTCGTTGCGGCCGCCGTAGAACGCGCTCATGCCCATGCAGCCGAGGCCGAGGGCGGACACGCGGGGGCCGTTGCGGCCGAGAGTGCGGGTTTGCATCGGGAAACTCCTGTTGGAAACGGGAAGCAACGTGGAGGAAAGGAGGCGGCGCGGACGCCGTAGTCGCGGGGCACGGAGGATGCGAGCGCGGCGCGGCGAGGCGTTATCGCGATCGCGCAGGATCCTTGTCCGATCCTGCAAACGCGCGCTGCGCCGCGAACCGCGCAGGCGCCGACCATGCCATGGCAGGCGTTTGCGCAAAGTCAGTGAAGCGTTCGCTCGCGTGCGTGCCGCGCGGTCACGGCGTCGGCGTGCGCGGCTGCAGGCGGGTGCCGCCGGAGACCAGTTGCCGCGGCATCGGCAGGCGCATGAACGCGTGCGGGAACGGATGCGCCACCGCGCTGACCGCGTCCAGCCGCTGCAACTGCTGCGTGTCCAGCTGCAGTTCCAGCGCGCCGAGGTTGTCGTCCAGCTGCGCCAGGGTACGCGCGCCGACGATCGGGATCGCGCCGCCGCCCGGCCGCTGCAGCAGCCAGGCCAGCGCCACCTGCGCCGGCGAACGGCCGATCTCCGTGGCAACCTGCTTGACCACCTCGGCGATGTCCAGCGCGCGCTCGGTCAGCATTTCGTGCGCATGCGCCGCATCGCCGCGTTCGGCGCTGGCCTGGCCCTCCGCGGCGCGGCGCTGCACCGCGGCCAGGTCCTGGCGGCTGTACTTGCCGGTCAGGATGCCCATGGTCAGCGGCGACCAGGCCAGCACGCCCAGGCCCAGCGCTTCGGCCATCGGCACCAGCTCGGCTTCGACCGTGCGCTGCGCCAGGCTGTATTCGATCTGCAGCGCGACCAGCGGCGACCAGCCGCGCAGGTCGGCCAGGGTCTGCATCCGCGCCACCTGCCAGGCCGGCGTGTCGGAGATGCCGGCGTAGACGATCTTGCCGGCGCGGACCAGGTCGTCGAAGCCGCGCATCACTTCCTCCACCGGCGTGGTGTCGTCCCAGATGTGCAGGTACAGCAGGTCCAGGTAGTCGGTGCGCAGCCGCTTCAGGCTGGCCTCCACCGACTGCAGCAGGTTCTTGCGGTGGTTGCCGCCGCCGTTGGGGTCGCCGGGGAAGGGGTTGAGCGTGTACTTGCTGGCGATCACCAGGCGGTCGCGGCGGCCTTCGGCGAACTTGCCGAGCAGGCTCTCGGAGTTGCCGTTGGTGTAGAGGTTGGCGGTGTCGATGAAGTTGCCGCCGGCATCGACGTAGCGCGCGAACAGGCGGCCGGCTTCGGTTTCGTCGGCGCCCCAGCCCCAGTCGTTGCCGAAGGTCATCGTGCCCAGCGAGATCGGGCTGACGCGCAGGCCGGAGCGGCCGAGAAGACGGTAATGGTCGAGTGACATGGGGAGCTTCCTGGCAAGCGGATCGAACCGCGGGAACGGCAGGATGCGCCGCTCGACCAGATGGATAAACTGGCATAGTCTGCATCTTCCTTGAAGTTGAGCTTCACAATGGCTGCCAGCCCCCTGCCTGCCGTGGTCGCCTTCGCCCGCGTCGCCCACCACGCCAGCTTCACCCGCGCCGCCGACGAACTCGGCGTCTCGGCCTCGGCCCTGTCGCAGACGGTGCGCACGCTGGAAGCGCAGCTGGGCGTGCGCCTGCTGCACCGGACCACGCGCCGGGTGGCGCTGAGCGAACACGGCGCGCGCTTTCTGGAACAGGTGAAGCCTGGGCTGGCGCAGATCGAGGCGGCGTTCCTGGACCTGGACACGGTGCGCGACCGTCCAGCCGGGCGCCTGCGCATCACCCTGCCGCGGGTGGTCGCCGACCAACTGGTGATGCCCTGGCTGCCGTCGTTCCTGGCGCGCTATCCGCAGATTGAGGTGGAGTTGTGCGTGGACCCGGCCCTGGTCGACGTGGTGGCCGAGGGCTTCGATGCCGGCATCCGCCTGGGCGAATGCCTGGCGCGCGACATGATCGCGGTGCCGCTGGGGCCGATGCAGCGCCAGGTGATCTGTGCGGCACCGGACTATTTCCGGCGCCATCGGCCACCGCAGACGCCGGCCGACCTGGTCGACCACGACTGCATCGTGCACCGCATGAGCAATGGCCGACGCATGGCCTGGGAGTTCACCCGCGACGGCCGCGATTTCGAAGTGGAGGTGAGCGGCACCCTGGTGTTCAACGACAGCGGCCTGACCCATGCCGCGGCGTTGGCCGGGCTGGGCCTGGCGCAGGGTTTCGAATCGGTGGTCGCCGCCGACGTCGCCGCCGGCCGCCTGGTGCGCGTGCTCGACGACTGGCAGCAGCCCTTCGCCGGCTTCTATCTGTACTACCCGGCGCGCGAACACCTGGCGCCGAAGCTGCGCGTGTTCATCGACCACCTGCGCGCGGCGAACGCGGCGGCGGAGTAGCCGCGGCACTGATCGGCCGATCAGTGCCGCACGTGCCGCGGGGACCGCCGCCGCCGCCATGACGGTGGCGACGGCGCTGCGGGACTCAGCCCTTGAGCTTGGCCGCGTATTCGGCCACGCGCTTGCCGAGCAGGCGCGCGGTTTCCAGGTCGCCCGCGCGCGGCGCCTCGTCCGGCGAGGCGTCCGACGGCGAGATCGCCAGCGCGCCGGCGAAGCCCGCGGTCCAGTTCACGTCGGCCGGGCCGTGCGCCTTGGTGTTGGACGGCGGCAGGCCGGTGCCGATCCAGATCTGGCCGTGCTGCTGCGACAGGGTCCAGAAGTATTCGATGGTGGAGAACTTGTCGCCGTTGACCGAGGCCGAGTTGGTGAAGCCGGCGGCGATCTTGTCCTTCCACGCCAGCGCGAACCACGGCTTGGAGCTGGCGTCGGCGAACTTCTTGAACTGCCAGGCCGGGCCGCCCATGTAGGTCGGGCTGCCGTAGATAATCGCATCGGCCTGGCCGATGGCGTCCCAGGCGTCTTCGGGCAGGTTGCCATCCTGGTCGATGCGGTACAGCGTGGCCTCGCCGACGCTGGCGGCGCCAGCGTGTACCGCCTCGGCCTGCTTGACGGTATGGCCGTAGCCGCTGAAATAGACGATCGCGATCTTGCTCATGGGCGAACTCCTGGAATCGGGTGAAGGGAGGGGGCGAAGCGCGGGCATTGTGCGCATGCGCCGCCGCTTGGATCAGCGCCACGTGCAGGATGTTGTGTCCGACCGGCGCCGCGCCGGCCGGACGCCGCCGCTCAGGGCACCGCGTTCCCGTGCATGTCGCGCTCGATGCCGACCTCGACCAGGTAGTCGATGAAGCTGCGCACCTTCGGTGCCAGGTGGCTGCGGCTGGCGTAGACCGCATAGACCCCGATCGGGGCCAACTGGTGGTCGGGCAGCACGCGCACCAGGCGGCCGTCCTCCAGTTCCTGCTCGGCGATGAAGTCCGGCTGCAGGACGATGCCCATGCCGGCGACGGCGGCCTCGCGCAGCACGTCGCCGCTGTTGGCGCGCAGTCCGCCCTGGATGCGCACCCGGGTCTCGCCGTCGGGACCCTGCAAGGCGAGCTCGTCGCCTAGCGGCGAATAGCTGTAGGTCAGGAATTCGTGCCCGGCGATGTCGGCGGCCAGGCGCGGCGTGCCGGCGCGTTCCAGGTAGGCCGGCGAGGCGCACAGATACGCCTGCACCTGCCCGAGCTTGCGCGCGATCAGGGTCGGGGTGACCTGGCGGGTGATGCGGATCGCCATGTCGTAGCCTTCCTCGACGATGTCCACGATGCGATCGGACAGCGACAGGTCCAGCGCGACCTGCGGATAGCGCGCGCGATAGCCGGCCAGGCGCGGCCCCAGCCGGGCGATGCTGAAGCTGAAGGGCGCGTTGATGCGCAGCGTGCCGGACGGGGTCAGCGCCTGCTCGCCGACCGCCGCCTCCATGTCATCGAACTCGGCCAGCAGCACCTGGCAGCGCTGGTAGTAGGCGGTGCCGACGCTGCTCGGGCTGACCCGGCGCGTGGTGCGGTTGAGCAGGCGCAGACCGAGCCGCTTTTCCAGCCAGGCCACCTGCCGGGTGACGCTGGCGGTGGACATGCCCAGCGCGTCGGCGGCGGCGTTGAAGCCGTTGCGGTCGACCACGGTGACGAACACGCGCATCGCTTCCAGCGTATCCATTGTTGCCGTTCCCGAAATAGATATCCGGGCGCAGAGTAATTTATCTCCCCTCGCAGCGGGAATACGCTGTGGACCTGCCGCCACTGCCCTGCGAACCAGGGCATGCGTGCCGGCGACGCTGGCCCGGCAACGTCCCGATTCGCGGACGCCGCGCCTCATCCCCCTTGGAGAATGTCCGTCATGTCCCGTCTGCCTTCGCTCTATATCTCGCATGGTTCGCCGATGACCGCGCTGGATCCGGGCCTGGTGGGCGTGCGCCTGGCCGAACTGGCGGCGACGCTGCCGCGTCCGCGCGCGATCGTGGTGGCATCGGCGCACTGGCTCGGACGGCGGCCGATGGTCGGCGCGGCGGCGCAGCCGCAGACCATCCACGACTTCGGCGGCTTCCCGCGCGCGCTGCACGAGATGCAGTATCCGGCGCCGGGCGCGCCGGCGCTGGCGCGCGAGGTCGCCGAACGGCTCGAGCGCGCAGGCCTGCAGCCCTACGTGGACGAACGCCGCGGGCTGGACCATGGCGTGTGGGTGCCGTTGTCGCTGCTGTACCCGCAGGCCGACGTCCCGGTGCTGCCGCTGTCGATCCAGCCGGAACTGGGCCCCGCGCACCAGCTGGCGATGGGCCGCGCGCTGGCACCGCTGCGCGACGACGGCGTGCTGCTGGTCGGCTCGGGCAGCATCACCCACAATTTGCACGACTTCGGCCGCTACGCCGAAGGCAAGGATGCGCCGTACGTGCGCCCGTTCATCGAGTGGGTGGAACAGGCCTTGTTGCGCGAGGATCTGCCGGCCTTGCTCGATTACCGCCGGCAGGCGCCGTTCGCCGAGCGCGCGCATCCGACCGACGAGCACTGGTTGCCGATCTACTTCGCGATGGGCGCGGCCGGCGAGCAGGGGTTGGGCGCACAGCGCATCGATGCCGGCATCGACGCCGGGATGATCGCGATGGATCTGTACCGCTTCGACGGCGGCGCGCAACGCCTCGCCGCCTGAGCTGGCGGCCGCGCGGGCCGGCCTGAGCGGTTCATCGCGATGAAGGCGCGACCGCATCGCCGTCTCACAGGCTGAGACGGCAAGCAGGCATCGTTTCCGGGTGAATACCCTCGAAAAGCTCGCCGTGCTCGCCGACGCGGCCAAATACGACGCCTCCTGCGCCTCCAGCGGCGCGGACCAGCGCCATTCGTTGCGCAGCGGCGGCATCGGCAGCACCGAGGGCATGGGCATCTGTCATTCGTACACGCCCGATGGCCGCTGCGTGTCGCTGCTGAAGATTCTGCTGACCAATTTCTGCGTGTTCGATTGCGCGTACTGCGTCAATCGCGTGTCCAGCAACGTGCGCCGCGCGCGCTTCGCGCCGGCCGAAGTGGTCAAGCTGACCCTGGACTTCTACAAGCGCAATTACATCGAGGGCCTGTTCCTGTCCAGCGGCATCATCCGCAACAGCGACTACACGATGGAACAGCTGGTGGAAGTGGCGCGACAGCTGCGCGAGGAGCACCGCTTCGCCGGTTACATCCACCTCAAGACCATTCCCGATGCGGCGCCGGAACTGCTGGCCGCGGCCGGCCGCTACGCCGACCGGCTGAGCATCAATGTCGAGCTGCCGACCGAGCAGGGCCTGACCCGGCTGGCGCCGGAGAAGAGCGTCGGCGGCATCCGCGCGGCGATGGGCGAGCTGCGCTGGCGCATCGAGGAAAGCAAGGAGGCGCGCAAGGCCGAGCGCAAGCTCAGCGCCAAGCCGCCGCGCTTCGCGCCGGCCGGGCAGAGCACGCAGATGATCGTCGGCGCGGACGCGGCCGACGACCGCGCGATCCTGCGCACCAGCCACAATCTCTACGGCAATTACCGGCTGCGGCGGGTGTACTACTCCGCGTTCAGTCCGATTCCCGATGCGTCCTCGAAGCTGCCGCTGCAGGCGCCGCCGTTGCAGCGCGAGCATCGTCTGTACCAGGCCGACTGGCTGCTGCGGTTCTACGATTTCTCGGTGGAGGAGATCGCGCCGGAGGCGGCCAGCGGCATGCTCGATCTGGACGTGGATCCGAAGCTGGCCTGGGCGCTGCGGCATCCGGAGCGGTTTCCGGTGGATCTGAATACGGCGGCGCGGGAGATGTTGTTGCGGGTGCCGGGGTTGGGCACGCGCAATGTGGAGCGGTTGTTGTTGTCGCGGCGGCATGCGCGGTTGCGCGTGGGGGATCTGGCGCGGTTGCGGATGCCGATGAAGAAGGTGCTGCCGTTCGTCAGTGTGCTGGATCATCATCCGCGCCAGCGTTTGGACGATCCGCAGCGGTTGCGGGCGCAGTTGGCGCCGGCGCCGCGGCAGGGTGGGTTGTTTGATTGACTTGGTGGGGTGGGGGTGGTGTTGGGGTGGTGCGCTGGTTCGTGCAACCGCAGCTGCAACCGCAACTGCAAAGGCAGTTGCTGAAGCAAGAGCAAGATCAAGAGCTTTCGCGCCGGTCGGCGCGAGTCACTTTTGTCTTGGCAAAAGTAACCAAAACCGCTCCCGCCCGACGCGAGCCGGTGCGATACAGCTGCACCGGTCCCCTGCGCTCCTCGCGGCGAGCGGCATTTATCCCCTTTTCGGGACGGCGCCCAAACTCGCTTCGCTCAAACAGGGGCGCCTCTTCGGCCGCTCGCCACTGCGGTGCTCGGCTCGCTTTAAGGCGGGAAGTTTCAAAAGCAAGATCACCGGCAACAGCAACAGCAACAGCAACAGCGGTCGATGTTGCTTTGGTAATGAGGGGGTTGGTGTCTGTCGCGCTGGTGTGGGGGCGGTGATGCGAGGGGGGAACCGTGTTTCGGGCTGAGGTGGTGCCGGGGTGGAGTCTGGAGGCGTGGCGGGTGGCGGCGCGGGCGGCGTGGTGTGCGCAGGTGGCGCCGGAGTCGGTGCTCTGGGAGGGGGATGCGCAGGGTGGGTTGCTGGCCGGGACCGATGTGGTTGGGTTGCCGGCTACGGTGGCGGCGCCGCGGGTTTCGGCGGAGTTCCTGGCGTTGGCGGGGGCGGCGCTGTGCCATCGCGATCCGCAGCGGCATGCGTTGCTGTATCGGTTGTTGTGGCGGATCGGGTCGGGCGAGCGTGCGCTGTTGCAGCAGGCCACCGATGCCGATATGCACCGGGCGCAGCAGTGGGCGCAGGCGGTGCGCCGCGACAGCCACAAGATGAAGGCGTTCGTGCGTTTCCGCGAGGTGCCGGGCGAGGAGGAGGCGTTCGTCGCCTGGTTCGAGCCGGAACACCACATCGTCGATCGCATCGCGCCGTTCTTCGCGCGCCGTTTCGCCGGCATGCGCTGGGCGATCCTGACCCCGTACCGCAGCGTGCGCTGGGACGGTGCGGCGCTGCAGTTCGGCGCCGGCGCGCAGCGCGCCGATGCGCCGGCCGACGATGCGCAGGATGCGCTGTGGCGCACCTACTACGCCAACATCTTCAATCCGGCGCGGCTCAACCCGGACATGATGCGTCAGGAGATGCCGCAGAAGTACTGGAAGAACCTGCCGGAGACGCAGCTGCTGCCGGGCCTGATCCGCGATGCCGGGCAGCGCGTGCGCGAGATGGCCGAGCGCGCGCCGGAGCCGGTGCGCCGGCGCATTCCCGCGCCGCCGCCGCCGGCCGCGATCGAGGCCGATGACAGCCTCGATGCGCTGCGCGCGGCGGCGCGCGAGTGCCGGCGTTGCCCGCTGTGGCAGCCGGCCACGCAGACCGTGTTCGGCGAGGGACCGCGCGATGCGGCGGTGATGGTGGTGGGCGAGCAGCCCGGCGACGAGGAGGACCTGAGCGGGCGGCCGTTCGTCGGCCCGGCCGGGCGCCTGTTCGATCGCGCGCTGCACGAACTCGGCATCGCCCGCGCCGGGCTGTACGTGACCAATGCGGTCAAGCATTTCCGCTTCGAGCAACGCGGCAAGGCGCGGCTGCACCGCAACCCGGAACGTGCGCAGGTGGAGGCCTGCCGCTTCTGGCTGGCCGGCGAACTGGCGCGGGTGCGCCCGCGCGTGGTGCTGTGCCTGGGCGCCACCGCCGCGCGCGCGGTGCTCGGCAACGGCTTTGCGCTGATGGCGCAGCGCGGGCAGTGGCAGGCGCTGGCCGACGGCAGCCGCGCGCTCGCCACCGTGCATCCGTCGTGGGTGCTGCGCCAGCGCGGCGGCGAGGCCGGTGCGGCGGCCTATCGTGGCTTCGTCGATGATCTGCGCCGGCTGGCGCAGGCCGGGGAGACGCCGCGCGTCGTGAATCCGGACTCGGGCCGCTGAGCGTCGCATCGCGCCTGGCGATCTTCACTCCGGGATTTCAAGCTCGGCGCATCCGCCGCCGCGCCGACCGCGGGTTCAGCGCCGCTGCAGCACGTAGCTGTTCTCGAAGCCATGCGCGCAGCCCAGGACATGGAAATCGTTGAAATAGCCGGTGGCCCTGAGCAGGTCGACCGCGGGGCCGACTTCCGGCGAGTGCAGGTGGTCGCCGTAGTCGTCGAACACCACGAACCCGCCGGTCACCACGCTGGGCGCATACAGCAGGAAATCCAGCAACACGTTGCGCCCGGTGTGGCCGCCGTCGATATGCAGCAATGCCACTTCCGGGTTCATGTTGTAGAAGTGCTGGGCGCAGAATTCCGAGTAGCCGCGGATGAACTGCGCATTGGGCAGCAGCAGCTGGCGGTAGTGATTGAATTCCTCGAACTGGTTCGGCAGGGCAAACGGATCCATGCCGATGACGCGGCGCTGGCGATTGCTGATCTCGTTCATCAGCACCAGCGACTTGCCCTTCCACACGCCGATCTCCACCAGGTCGCCGGGGATGCCCTCCAGCAGCAGGCACAGATACCCCAGCAGCCGCACGTGATCGTGGAACGACAGTTCGCGCCGTTCCATCGCCTGTTCGGCCGGCAGGCCGGCCTGGGCCTGCTCGAAATGCGCGCCGATCAGGTTCCAGACCTGGGTGACGTTGTCGCTCACCGTCGGGTCGTCGATGAAACGGTTGAGGTCTTGGATGCTGAGCATGGCGTCTCCGACGGCGGCGGTACGTAGAGTTCGGGCTGCGTGATGATCGGTTCGATGGTAACGCGTGACGCGCTGTGGCGCCGGTCGCGCCGGTCGTGCCGGTCGTGCCGGTTTGCCGCTCTGCGCGCGTAGTCCGCGCTGTTCCAGGCCGCCGCCTAAATGTCGCGCGCGCTTGCCACTGGACATCGCGCCTGCGGTGCGCTTTGCTTGCCGCTTTCCCCCATTCATGGTGCGGTGCCATCGGCGCGGCGCCGCCGTCCGGACGAGCATGCATTCGATCGAAGTGGTGTTGGCGATGTTGCTGGCGGTGGTGGCCAGCGGCTATCTGGTGCGCCTGTTGCCGTTCTCGCTGCCGTTGCCGCTGGTGCAGATCGGCCTGGGCGCGGTCATCGCCGGGGTGTTCAAGAAGGGCTATGCGCTGGAGCCGGAGCTGTTCTTCCTGCTGTTCCTGCCGCCGCTGCTGTTCCTGGACGGTTGGCGCATTCCCAAGCAAGGCCTGTTCCGCGACAAGGGCGCGATCCTGGAGCTGGCGCTGGGGCTGGTGGTGTTCACCGTGGTCGGCGCCGGTTTCCTGATCCACTGGATGATTCCGGCGATGCCGCTGGCGGTGGCGTTCGCGCTGGCCGCGGTGGTGTCGCCGACCGATCCGATCGCGGTGTCCTCGATCGCGGCGCGGGCGCCGATCCCGAAGCGGCTGATGCACATCCTGGAGGGCGAATCGCTGCTCAACGATGCGTCGGGCCTGGTCTGCTTCCAGTTCGCGGTGGCCGCGGCGATGACCGGCGCGTTCTCGTTGGCCGACGCCTCGCTGACCTTCCTGTGGGTGGCGCTGGTCGGCGTGGCCTCCGGCGTCGGCGTGACCCTGGGCGCGAGCCTGGCGCAGCGCTGGATCTGGCGCCAGGTGGGCGAGGAGCCCGGCGCGGCGATCCTTGTCAACCTGTTGCTGCCGTTCGCCGCATACCTGCTGGCCGAGGCGATCAACGCCTCCGGCATTCTCGCCGCGGTCGCCGCCGGCATCAGCATGAGCTACGTGGAACTGAGCGGCCGCGCCCCGGGCAGCATGCGCGTGCAACGCTCGGCGGTGTGGGACATGGTCCAGTTCACCCTCAACGGCATCATGTTCGTGCTGCTCGGCGAGCAGTTGCCGGGGATCGTGCAGGGCGCGGTGCACAACATCGACGAGGCCGGGCACCTCAATCCGTGGTGGCTGCTGGGCTATGCGCTGGCGATCTATCTCGGCCTGCTGTTGCTGCGCTTCGTGTGGGTGTGGCTGTCGCTGCGCTGGAACCTGCTCAAGGCGCGGCGACGCGGCGAGGCGCGTCTCAGCCCACCATGGCGGATCGTGGTGGCGGCGTCGCTGGCCGGCGTGCGCGGCGCGATCACCCTGGCCGGCGTGCTGACCTTGCCGCTGTTGCTGCCCAACGGCACCGCGTTCCCGGCGCGCGATCTGGTGATCTTCCTGGCCAGCGCAGTGATCGTCACCTCGCTGCTGGTCGCCAGCGTGGCGCTACCGCGGCTGCTGCGCGGCCTGGAGCTGCCGGAGGAACCGACCGACCGCCTGGAGGAGGACCTGGCCCGGCGCGAATCCTCGCGCGCGGCGCTGGCGGCGGTGGAGAAGCTGCGCCAACGGCTGGTCCACGACAGCGAACATGCCGACCTCTACAACGAGGCGGCGATCCGGGTCAGCGCCCTGTACCAGCGCCACCTCGACCATGGCGAGGTGATGGAGAGCGATCCGGAAGAGGCGCGGCGGCTGGACGACGTGCTGCGCCAGCTGCGCCACGCCGGCCTGCAGGCCGAACGCCAGGAGCTGTTCAAGCTGACCCGCCAGCGCAAGATCTCCGACGAGATCGCGCGCAGGCTGATCCGCAATCTGGATCTGCTGGAGGCGCGGCGGAAGAATTGAGGAGGGGCCGGGAATCGGGAATGGGGAAACGGGAATGGGAAGAGCAAGCTCCGCTGCGGTGTGATGCGTCGGTGGCGTGCACACGGTACGCACGCGGCGTTGTTAGGCTTCCTTCAAGGTTGGGAATTGGGAACGGGGAGTCGGAATACGAAGAGCTAGGCTGCGCGCGGCCCGGCTTTTTCGATTCCCCATTCCCGACTCCCTATTCCCAGCACCTCAGACTATCCCGCATGCGGGAGACTGCTTCCGCTCATCGCGGTTTATCGCAGCGTCGCGGCCCTCTACCCTGTCGGACGTTCGTCGCGGCGGCCGCTCCGATCCACCGCGCAAGGAGTTCGTGTGTCGCCGATCATTTCCATCCAGCAGCTCACCAAGACCTACGCCGGCGGTTTTCAGGCGTTGAAAGGCATCGACCTGGACATCCAGCGCGGCGAGATCTTCGCCCTGCTCGGTCCCAACGGCGCCGGCAAGACCACGCTGATCAGCGTGGTCTGCGGCCTGGTCAATCCCAGCTCCGGCACCGTGCTGGCCGACGGCCACGACATCGTGCGCGACTACCGCGCCGCGCGCGCCAAGATCGGTCTAGTGCCGCAGGAACTGGCCACCGATGCGTTCGAGACGGTGTGGGCGACGGTACGCTTCAGCCGCGGCCTGTTCGGCAAGCCGAAGAATCCCGCCTATCTGGAGCAGGTGCTGCGCGACCTGTCGCTGTGGGACAAGCGCGACAGCAAGATCTCCACCCTGTCCGGCGGCATGAAACGGCGCGTGCTGATCGCCAAGGCGCTGGCACACGAGCCGAGCATCCTGTTCCTGGACGAACCCACCGCCGGCGTGGACGTGGAGCTGCGCCACGACATGTGGCAGATGGTGCGGCGCCTGCGCGAGCAGGGCACCACCATCATCCTGACCACGCACTACATCGAGGAAGCCGAGGACATGGCCGACCGGGTCGGGGTGATCAACCGCGGCGAATTGGTGCTGGTGGAGGACAAGCGCACGCTGATGCGCAAGCTCGGCAAGAAGCAGCTGGCGCTGACCCTGCAGGCGCCGCTGTCGGCGCTGCCCGCGGCGCTGGCCGCGCAGCCGCTGGAACTGTCCGCCGACGGCGCCGTGCTGACCTACACCTACGACGTGCAGGCCGAGCAGACCGGCATCGGCAGCCTGCTGCGGCAGCTGGAGGAGCAAGGCATGGAGATCAAGGACCTGCATTCCAGCGAAAGCTCGCTCGAGGAGATCTTCGTCAACCTGGTGCGCCCGGCTGCCGCCCGCGCGGAGGCGCGCGCATGAACCTGCATGCGATTGCCGCGATCTACCGTTTCGAGATGGCGCGTACCTTCCGCACGCTCACCCAGTCGATCGCCTCGCCGGTGCTGTCGACCTCGCTGTACTTCGTGGTGTTCGGCGCGGCGATCGGCTCGCGCATGGGCGCCATCGACGGCATCAGCTACGGCGCCTACATCATCCCCGGGCTGGTGATGCTGTCGTTGCTCAACGAGAGCGTGTCCAACGCCTCGTTCGGCATCTACATGCCGCGCTGGGCCGGCACCATCTACGAGGTGCTGTCGGCGCCGGTGGCATGGTGGGAGGTGGTGATCGGCTATGTCGGCGCGGCGGCGAGCAAGTCGGTGATGCTGGGCCTTCTGATCCTGGTCACCGCACGCGCGTTCGTGCCGTACGAGATCGCGCATCCGCTGTGGATGTTCGGCTTCCTGGTGCTGACCGCGCTGACCTTCAGCCTGTTCGGCTTCATCATCGGCATCTGGGCCGACGGCTTCGAGAAGCTGCAGGTGATCCCGCTGATGGTGGTGACCCCGCTGACCTTCCTCGGCGGCAGTTTCTACTCGATCAGCATGCTGCCTCCGCTGTGGCAGAAGATCAGCTGGTTCAACCCGGTGGTGTACCTGGTCAGCGGCTTCCGCTGGGCCTTCTTCGGCAAGGCCGACGTGCACATCGCGGTCAGCGCGAGCATGACCGCGGTGTTCCTGGCGCTGTGCCTGCTGGTGGTCTGGGCGATCTTCCGCAGCGGTTACCGGCTCAAGTCCTGAGCCGGCGGCGGCGCGCTGCATCCGTAGGACCGTCAAAGTGTCATTGGCGGCCGGCCACCGCCGATCATCGTCGGCATGGGTGCGGCCGCGGGTCGCCGTCGGCAGCGCGGCCAGCGCACGGCGCCGCGCGCTCGCCGCGCTTTCGGGGTCAGTTGGTTTCGAGGTAGTAGGCCTCGACCGCGCCCTTGATCTTCATCGTCATCGGATTGCCGCGGCGGTCGCGCGCCTTGCCGACCTGCACGCGGATCCAGCCTTCGCTGACCGAATACTCCTCCACGTTGTCGCGCTCCACGCCGTTGAAGCGGATACCGACGCCGCGCGCCAGCGCCTCGGCGTCGTGGAAGGGGCTCTGCGGGCTGATCGCCAGGTGATCGGGAGGGGTATCGCTCATCGTCGTGGGTTCGCTTGGCGGCGGGTGGCGCCGTCTTCCGGGTGCGAAGGATAAACGTCTGCGGCGTCGCTGCCGAGTTTCGCCGCGCTTCCGTCGCCGCGCCCGGCGCGGCACACTGCGCATCCCGTACTGCCCGATCCGCCGTCATGCCCGACAACAGCGCCGACTACGAAGACCCCGACGACCTCAGCGACCTGGACGAGGACGATCCGGATACCCAGCAGGGCTTGATCTGGAACCTGCTGCTGCTGATCAATCCCGGCGACGAGGAGACCGCGCTGCGCCAGTTCAACGCCTACCGCGAGGCGGCGGGCGACATGGAGAGCGACGGCGACGGCTGGCTGTGGACGCTGAAGGACGCCATCGACTGGACCTCCGGTTTCTACGTGGACGGCGGCGACAGCGAAGCGCTGATCGGCGCGATCAACGAACTGGCCGCGCGCTGGAACCTGCGCATCGACTGGGGCGGCGACATCGACGACGAGGACTTCCTCGGCGCCCACGACACCGCCTCGCTGCTGGCGGTGGCCTACGACCGCCTGCGCGAATACGGCTACAGCGTCTGGTGCTGGGACACCGGCGGCGACGATCGCGCCGGCTGGATGGCGCTCAGCCGCGACGACGAGGACATGCAGCGCCTGGCCGCGATCCTGGGCATCGACCTGCGCCCGGGCAGCGATCCGTTCTAGGCATGCCCGCCGGACTCGGGAATTGGCGGTGCGTAAGTCCTGTATGCCAGGGCGTCCGCAGCCTCCCGTGGGAGCGACTTCGGGGCATCTCTAATACCTTCCTTCCGGAAGCTGAATGTTGCGCGTGGCGCTGGCGTGTCGTGTTCCTGTCGCGGCTGAAGCCGCTCCTACAAGGGCGTGGCGCATGTTGTAGGAGCGGCTTCAGCCGCGACAGAAGGACGAAGTGGCCGTAATGCCAAAGCATCCTGAAAAACGCGGTCGCAACGCCACCTAGTCCATCGCCAATGCGCCACTTCATGGCATCTCGAACGCATCTGCCGGACCTGCGGGCTGGGCGTGTCGGCGTCTCGCAACTGCGTCGACGTGCTTTTGGGGTTATTGAGGTGTCCTTCAGTCGCGACGAGCGAAGCGGTGGAATGTTTGCGGCTTGGATGCAGTCGGGACTGAAGTCCCTCCCACAGCGCACCCAGCAACTAGCCGCCAATTTTTTGTAGGAGCGGCTTCAGCCGCGACGTAACGAAGTCGCGAGAGGCAGTCGCCTCGGCCTCTGCCAAAAGCGCTGGGCCAATGCATCCACAGGCCCGCGCCGCTGCAATGCGCAGTACGCCGGTGCTATCACAAAGCTTCAATCGGCCTCGCCGCGCGCCTGCGCACGCGCCTGGCGGATCAGCGCCTTCATCAACGCACGATCGGTATGCCGCGACACCGGCACCGCGCCAAGGCGGATCGCTTCGTCGCGCAAGGCGGCGGGCACGTCGTAGTGCGCGCCGCTGAGCTTGTTCTGGAACGCGCGACGGGGAATGCCCAGCCGCGCCGCCATCGCATGCAGCTCGTCGAGCGTATCGGCAAGCAGGTGTCCCCAGCGCTGGCCGCGCCAGGGATGCACCGCATCGTCGATGTAGACCGCCATCGCGCGATCAGGCTGGCTTGCGCTTGCCGTCGGCGTCCGCTTCGGCGTCCGGAGCCGCTGCCGCGTCGTTTTCCGTCTTGCCCGCCGCTGCCTCGGCATCCGCGTCATCGGCAGCCACGTCGCCGGCCTCGGCGTCGCCCTCTTCTTCGGCGGTCGCGTCGTCATCGCCTTCTGCGAACTCGGCGACCAGTGCGTCCAGATACTCTGCCGCGGTCTTGCCCTCGTCGGCGGCAAGGTCGTCGATCATCTGCTGCAGCTGGGTCGAGTAGTCCAGGGTGATGGTCTTGCCTTCCTGCTCCTGCACGTTGGCCAGATGCTTGAGCATCGCCAGCATCGGCACCGGATTGTCGGCGTTGCCCATGGTCTGGCCGCCGACCGACAGCAGCCATTCGCTGCCCTGCAGGCCGATCGCGGCGAGCACGCGGCCACTTTCGTCCTGCAGCACGGCGTGGTTGGCGATGGGTTGCTCGCGGCCCAGTCGGGCAAAGGCGCGTTTGGGTTGCTGCTTCTTGCGCTTGTCGCGCTTGGCTTTGGATTGCTTGGACACGTTCGTCTCGCTCGCGGAGTGGCCGCCATTGTAAGCGGGGCGGCCGGGCATGACCTTCGGCATGCTTGACGACATGTGTAGTCAGGCCTAGTTTTGACTACAGTTGTAGCTATCCAGTCCGCCATCGCTGCCCGATGCACGCGCCGTGGCTTCGTAGCCGCGCGGCAGGTGCGCCTGGCCCCGCGATCGGCAACGCGCGTTGCACCGACGCACGGTTCGCGTCGGCGTCGGCGCCGCTGGTTACTACGGCGTAGGCCCTCGCTTCGTCCATCCGCCATGCCCCAGGAGATCCGCCATGCTGCACTCGAACCTTCCGCTTTGGCGCCGCGGCGCCACCTTGCTGGTCCTGGCCGGTGCCACGGCCGGTGCGATCGCGTCCGTGCAGGCGAGCGCCCAGGCTGCGGTCAGCGACATCGCCGCGCCGGCCGAACCGGCGTCGCCCGCAACGCCGCCCGCTCCGCCCGCGCCCGTGGTGCCGCCGGTACCGCCGGTACCGCCCGCGCCCATTGCCGGCGCGCAGCATCTGACGATCAGTTCCAACATCACCACATTGTCGGACGATCGCCGCAATGCCTCGGTGCTGTTCGAAAAATTCAGCACCAACATGTACGGCAGCAGCGACGACCTGCGCGAGGCGCGACGCGCACGCCGCGGCGACGAGACGCTGTGGTGGATCCGCCGGGACGGCAAACGCTACGTGGTGCGCGATGCGGCCACGATCCAGCAGCTGAAGGCCGCCTATGCGCCGGTCGAAGCGCTGGGGCGGCAACAGGGCGAACTGGGCGAGCGGCAGGGGCGGTTGGGCATGCGCCAGGGCGAGATCGGCCGGCAACAGGGCGTCATCGCACAGAGCCAGGCAGGCGAGGCGATGGAGCAGGCCAGGCGCGCCAGCGACCAGGCACGGCTCGCCGCCAGCGGCGGCCAGGCCGCTGCCCGATCCGCGGCACGCAGTGATGCCGCGCATGCGGACTTCGCGCAGCAGATGGCTGCGCTGGAAACGCGACAATCGGCATTGGCCGAACAACAGGAGGGTCTGGCCCGGCAACAGGAGGTGCTGGCGAAGCGCCAGCAGGTCGCCGATGCGACGCTGCAACGCGACATCGAACGCATCACCCGCCAAGCGATCGCGCAGGGCGTGGCGCAACCGCTGCCGCAGTGAGGAACGTTACGCGTAGCTGGTGATCCGGGGCGTAGGACCTCTCCCGCAGTGCGCCGGCAAGTGGCCGCGAGCCCCTGTAGGAGCGGCTTCAGCCGCGACAAGCAAAGTCAGAAGCCACGCCGTTGCCGGGCTGTACGTCGGGGTTGATACCCGCCTGCAGCGCACCCGGCAAGTTGGCCGCGAGCCCTTGTGGGAGCGGCTTCAGCCGCGACGGACAAAGTCAGGCGTCACGACGTGCCGGGTTGCCTGTCGGGGTTGAAACCCCTCCTGCAGTGCACCCGGCAAGTTGATCGCGAGCCCTGTGGAAGCAGCTGCGACCGACGAAGTCGGGAACCGCGATGCCGCCGGTCGTCTGCCAGTGGAGATACCCGCAGTGCAATCAGCGCCATAACCGCGAGCTTCTTGCGAAAGTTGCTCGCGACCTGGCTTGATCAAACTTCGGCCGTGGCCGGAGCTCCCGCAGCTCGGGCACAGCACGAGAAGAAAGGCCTCAGCGTTGCGCTGGACTCTCGCTGTTAGCGGCCGTTGCCGTCGACGGCGTGGCACCGCTGCGGGGCGCGTTGCCGGTGACGCTGTTGACCGCGCGGATCGCTTCGCGGGCGGCGTCGGCCGCGACCTCCGGCGAGGTGGTGCGTGGCGGCGCGATCGTCACCGTCGCCGGCTTGGCGACGCTTGCCGCCGGCGCAGCGGCATTCGCTGGCGGAGTCGCAGTCGTCGCCGCAGTCGTCCCCCCGACCGGCGCCGAGGCAGCGGCGGCGCCAGCGCTCAGGTCCGGCACCTTGGTGTCGGCATCGCTCTGACGCTGGCCCAGCGCCACGGCGTGATCGCTGCCGGCCAGCGCCGCATCCTCGGCGTCCTTGGTCATCACCACGATGCTGATGCGGCGGTTGATCGGGTTATCCGGATTCTGCTTGTCGAACAGGACCGAGGACGACAGGCCGACCACGCGCGACACCTTGTCATCGCCCATGCCGCCGGCGACCAACTCGCGCCGCGCCGCATTGGCGCGGTCCGCGCTCAGCTCCCAGTTGCTGTAGCCGTTCTTGCCGCTGTACTGGGTGACGTCGGTGTGGCCGGTGATGCTGATGTGGTTGGGCACTTCGTTGATGAAGCCGGACAGCTCGTGCAGGATGTCGCGGGTGTAGGGCTTGAGCACCGCGCTGCCGATGTCGAACATCGGCCGGTTCTCCTTGTCCACGATCTGGATGCGCAGGCCGTCCGGCGTCAGGTCCAGCAACAGCTGGTCCTTGAACGGTTCCAGTGCCTGGCTCTTGTCGATCGCTTCCTTCAGGTCCTGCATCAGCGTTTCCAGGCGCTGCTTTTCCTTCTCGCGTTGCGCCGTCTTGCTTTCCGTGTCGCCCGCCAGGCTCTTGCTGCCGAACGGATCCTTGTTGTTGCCGCGCTGGATGTCCGCGCTGCCGCCGAGCTTGATCATCGAGGTGCTGGCGCCGCCGGGTCCGGCCATGCCTGGGCTCGGCGCAGGACTCTTGCCCTCCAGCGGGCTGGGATTGCGGAAGTATTCGGAGATCGCCATGCGCTGTTCCTTGGTGGTGGCCGCGACCAGCCACAGCACCAGGAAGAACGCCATCATCGCGGTCACGAAGTCGGCGAACGCCACCTTCCAGGCGCCGCCATGATGGCCGCCGCCCTGGACTTTCTTGACCCGGCGGATGACGACGGTAGCTTTGGCTTCGGGCATGGCGGCAGCGCTACTTGATCGTCTTCAGGTGCGTCTCGAAGTCCGAGAAGCTCGGCCGCACGTTGCTCGGCAGGGTCTTGCGCGCGAACTCCAGCGCGATCTTCGGGTTGTAGCCGCGCAGGCAGGCCAGCAGTGCGGTCTTCACCGACTCGAAGATGCGGCTGTCCTGTTCGGCGCGCGCTTCCATCGCCGCCGCCAGCGGCGCGACGAACCCATAGGCCAGCAGGATGCCGAGGAAGGTGCCGACCAGCGCGGCGCCGACGTGATGGCCGATCTCTTCGATCGGGCCGCCGATCGAGCCCATGGTGATGACGATGCCCAGCACCGCGGCGACGATGCCGAAGCCGGGCAGACCATCGGAGACCTTGCTCAACGCATGCGCCGGCGCCATCGCCTCGTGATGGTGCTTCTCCAGCTCCAGTTCCAGCAGCGGCTCCAGCTCGTGCGGCTCGATGTTGCTGCCGATCATCAGGCGCAGGCAGTCGGTGATGAAGTCGAGCAGGTGATGGTCGGCCAGCACCTTCGGGTAGTTGCTGAAGATCGCGCTGTCGGACGGTTTCTCCACGTGGTCTTCCAGCGCCATGAAGCCGTCGCGCCGTGCCTTGTTCAGCAGTTCGTAGATCAGGGTCAGGGTGGCGCGGTAGTCGTCGGCCTTGTACTTCGGGCCCTTGAACACGCCGGCGACGTCGGCGAGGGTCGCCTTGACGATCTTGCCCGGGGTGCTGACCAGGAACGCGCCCAGCGCCGCGCCGCCGATGATCATCAACTCATAAGGCTGCCATAGCGCGCCGAGCTTGCCCTTTGAGAGGACGAAGCCGCCGACCACGCTGATGATGACGACAAGAAAGCCAACGATGATGAGCATGGCGGAAGCAGCCTGCGAGCCGGAACGGGGATACCTCCATTTCGGCCCGGCGGCGGCTTTCTGAAGGTGGCGGCCTGGCCGCGCCTGCGTGAAGACACATGTGAAGACGCTAGGTGTGCCGGCGCTGCGGTGACGTACGCCGGCGTCTGGAGGCCTGATTTCAGCCGGTCGCGCGGCCGGTGTGTGCTTCCCTGAGCGTATCGCGTTGTCCTAACGGGTTAAGCGTGGCGGTTTCACGCAAGGGTTTCGCCACGGTTGCGCCCGGCTTCGGCGTGTCACGCAGCGCGGGCCGCATCGGCCCGATGCATGCGCGGGCTACGGCCGTGCAGCCGCAGCGCCGCAGGTTGGCGCGTCGCAACGCACGCAGCTTGCATCGCTATCGCCGCAGCGTCGTGGGCGCAGCGCAGTGGCGTGCGGGTCCGCGCACGCCGCGGGATGCCGGCCTGCATGCGCTGCGCGGCAGTAGCGGCAAACAACCCAGGAGATGCGTGGGTCTCCTGTGTGTCGCGGCGTCGATCAGGCTGGTTCGGCGTCGCCGCCGCCGCGCTGCAGCGGGTTCGGCAGCGCCTGGCCCTGTTCGGTGAACTGCAGCGACACCGAGTTCAGGCAATGCCGCTCGCCGCTCGGCGGCGGGCCGTCCGGGAACACATGGCCGAGATGGCTGTCGCAGCGGGCGCAGACGATTTCGGTGCGGATCATGCCGTGGCTGGTATCGCGGATCTCGCGCACGTGGGCCGGATGGTAGGGCGCGAAGAAGCTTGGCCAGCCGGTGCCCGAATCGAACTTGGCGCTGGAGCGGAACAGTGGCAGCCCGCACAGCCGGCAGCTGTAGACGCCCTCCAGTTTGTTGTCCAGGAATACGCCGCAGAACGGCGCTTCGGTGCCGTGCTGCAGCAACACCCGCCGCTCCTCGGCGTCGAGTCCGGCGATCAGGCGCTCGCGTTCGGCGGACGTGGGAGGCGTGAGGTCGAATCGGCTCATGGCGGGGGCCTGTGGTGCGGAGGGATGCGCACAAGATGAGGGCGCCGCCGCAGCGATCAAGCCGCGGCGGCGGGCATCGACGTGGCGCCGCGGTTGCGCTAGCGTCGGCTTTCCCATCCTGGCGCTACGGAGCGGTTGTGCATCCTTCCCTCGTTCGCATGGCGGCGATCGCGCTGCTAGCGCCGGCGCTGGCGACGGCGCAGAGCCTGAATCCAGCCCCGTCGTCGCCGACCGCCACCCGCCAATCGACCGCGCTGGAGTCGGCACCGGTGCCCAAAGCCGCGCCGGTGCGTTCCAGCCTGGACGACCGCCCGGATGCCGCGTCGTCGCCCGCGCACAAGCCCGCCAAGGCCAAGCCGGCAGCCGCCAACGGCGTCAACGCCGCGGTCGACCGCCGCCCGGTCAAGCTGTACGACCGCAGTGGTCGCGTCATTCCCGGCGCGGTCCAGGTCGGCCCCAACCGTGTGCTGGACACGCGCAGCGGCCGCTACTACAGCACCGTACCCAGCGGCGACGGCCAGCGCATCAACGAATAGGCGCCGCTCGGCGGCTGCCATGGCCGTAGCGTGAAAGCGCGACAACGGTCCGTCGTCGCGATCCTCACGAACCGCTTCCTAGACTGCTGCGACGCAGGCGTTCCCGTGCCTGCGCCGTACCTTCGCTAGGAGAACCGATGAGCAAGCTTCCCGACAACACCCTGGTGGTCGTCGCCGATCGCGTCAGCGCGCGCCTGTTCCGCACCAATCTGGCCGGCGAGACCTCGCTGCTGGAGCAGACCGAAGTGCTGACGCCGACCCCGATCGAGGGCGTCGAAGACGGCGACCGGCCGATGACCATGGACGAGGCCGGCTTCGTCCGCCAGCTGGCCGAGCGCCTGTATCAGGACGCGCTGCGCAGCGACTTCGAGCACCTGGTGCTGGTCGCCGATCCGCAGACCCTGGGCCAGCTGCGGCCGCTGCTGCACAAGGAAGTCCAGAAGCGGGTGGTATCAGAACTCGCCAAGAACCACGCGCACACGTCGCGCGACGAGCTGGAAAAGCTGCTGGCGTAAGCGCGTTTGTCGCGCAGGCCGGTGCGGTGGGCGTTGTGCATGGCGCCCACTTGCTTCTCCCTTCGACAGGCTTTCTTCTCCCGTCGGGGCCATGGCCCTTTTCGGGTAGGGTGCTCCGCAGACGGATGAGGGTATGGGAGCAGCCTCGCGCACCCAAACTCCGCGAGACGCTTTCGCGCCGGATCCTCACCCCAACCCCTCTCCCGGCGGGAGAGGGGCTAGCTGCAGTTTCTCCCATTGGGAGAAGGTGCCCCGAAGGGGCGGATGAGGGTACGGGCGCAGCCTCGCGCACCCAAACTCCGCGAGACGCTCTCGCGCCGCACCCTCACCCCAACCCCCTCCCGGTGGGAGAGGGGCTCGCGCTCAGTCGGCGATCGGCAGGCTCAGCGTCTCCTTCACCTCTTCCATCACGATGTAGCTCTTGGACTCGCGCACGTGTGGCAGGGTCAGCAAGGTGCTGCCGAGCAGCTTGCGGTACGAGGCCATTTCGCTGATCCGCGCCTTGAGCAGGTAATCGAAGTCGCCGGAGACCAGATGGCACTCCAGCACATTGGGCAGCTTCAACGCCGCGCGGCGGAATTCCTCGAAGATGTCGCCGGACTTGTAGGCCAGGCTGATCTCCACGAACACCAGCAGGCTGGCCTTGAGGAAATGCGGGTCCAACCGCGCGTAGTAGCCGGTGATGGCGCCGTCGCGTTCCAGCCGGCGTACCCGTTCGGTGCACGGCGTGGTCGACAGGCCGACCCGCTCGCCCAGTTCGGTGAAGGAAATACGCCCTTCCTGCTGCAGGATGCGCAGGATCTTGCGGTCGATCTTGTCCAGTTCACGGGCGCGTGCGGTCATGGCGCGGGTCTCGGTGGGTCGGGGCAGGGGATTGCCCTGCTAGGTATGGGAAAATCAGTTAAAAATCCTGGCTTGTGCTTCATATACTGCCTCTAAACCCATCCATGGCGCCATTCAGCCAGGGATTTGATCCGACAGAGGTAAGCGCATGCGGGTTCTGGTTCTCGGCAGCGGTGTGATCGGCACGGCCACGGCGTGGTATCTGGCGCGCAGCGGCTGCGAGGTGACGGTGGTCGATCGCCAGCCTGCGGCCGCGCTGGAGACCAGCTATGCCAATGCCGGCCAGGTGTCGCCCGGCTACGCCTCGCCGTGGGCCGCGCCCGGGGTGCCGCTGAAGGCACTGAAATGGCTGTTCCAGCGCCATGCGCCGCTGGCCATCACCCCCACTGGCGACATCCACCAGTATCTGTGGCTGGCGCAGATGCTGCGCAATTGCACCGCCGAGCGCTATGCGATCAACAAGGCGCGCATGGTGCGGCTGTCCGAATACAGCCGCGACTGCCTGGACCAGCTGCGCGCCGACACCGGCATCGAATACGAAGGCCGTCAGCTCGGCACCACCCAACTGTTCCGCACCCAGGCGCAACTGGACGGCGCGGCCAAAGACATCGAGGTGCTGCGCGAGTACGGCGTGCCCTACGAATTGCTCGACCGCGCCGGCATCGCCCGCATCGAGCCGGCGCTGGCCAGCGCCCCGGCCAACCTGGTCGGCGCGCTGCGCCTGCCCAACGACCAGACCGGCGACTGCCGCCTGTTCACCCAGCGCCTGGCCGCGCTGGCCGCCGCGGCCGGCGTGCAGTTCCGCTACGGCGAAACCATCGATGGCCTGCTCGCCGATGGCGACCGCCTCGACGGCGTGCGCATCGGTGGCCGCCTGGAGCGCGCCGATCGCTACGTAGTCGCGCTGGGCAGTTATTCTCCGCAGCTGCTCGCGCCGCTGGGCATCCGCCTGCCGGTGTATCCGTTGAAGGGCTATTCGCTGACGTTGCCGATCCGCGACGCGGCGCTGGCCCCGATGTCCACGATCCTCGACGAAACCTACAAAGTCGCGATCACCCGCTTCGACCAGCGCATCCGCGTCGGCGGCATGGCCGAACTGGCCGGCTTCGACCTGTCGCTGCCGGCGCGGCGGCGCGCCACCCTGGAAAACGTAGTGAACGACCTGTACCCGCGCGGCGGCGATCTGGCCCGCGCCGAATTCTGGACCGGGCTGCGCCCGGCCACGCCCGACGGCACCCCGGTGGTCGGCGCCACCGGCTACCGCAACCTGTTCCTCAACACCGGCCACGGCACCCTCGGCTGGACCATGGCCTGCGGCTCCGGTCGCTACCTGGCCGACCTGATCGCCCAGCGCCAGCCGCAGATCAGCGGCGAGGGCCTGGACATCTTCCGTTATTCGCGCGGCGCCTCGGCGCCCGTGGCAGAGGCAAGTTCGTGCGTCCAGCCCGTGCATTGATCGATCTGCAGGCGCTGCGCCACAACTACCGCCTGGCCCGGCGACTGGGCGGCGGCAAGGCGCTGGCGGTGGTCAAGGCCGATGCCTATGGGCACGGCGCGGTGGCCTGCGTGCGCGCGCTGGAAGCGGAGGCCGACGGCTTCGCGGTGGCCTGCATCGAGGAGGCGCTGGAGCTGCGCCAGGCCGGCATCGCCGCGCCGATCCTGCTGCTGGAAGGGTTCTTCGACGCCGACGAACTGCCGCTGATCGCCGAGCACCGGCTGTGGTGCGCGGTGGCCTCGCCGTGGCAGGTGGAGGCGATCGCCGCCTACGCCGCGCCGCAGCCGTTGTGCCTGTGGCTGAAGTTGGACAGCGGCATGCACCGGCTGGGCCTGGCGCCGGACGCATTCCGTGCCGCGCACGCGCGGCTGAGCGCGCTGCCGCAGGTCGAACGGCTGGTGCTGATGAGCCATTTCGCGCGCGCCGACGAACTGGACAGCGCGCGCACCCTGGAGCAGGCCGAGGTGTTCCGCCAGGCCACCGCCGGCCTTGCCGGGGAGACCAGCCTGTGCAACTCGCCGGGCCTGCTGGGCTGGCCGCACCTGCACAGCGACTGGGGCCGCCCCGGACTGATGCTGTACGGCGCCGACCCGTTCGCCGCCGGTGCCGAGCTGCCGGGCGAGCTGCGCCCGGTGATGACCTTGCAGTCCCGGGTCATTGCGGTGCGCGAGCTGGCGACCGGCGAGCCGGTGGGCTACGGCGCGCGTTTCGTCGCGCCGCGGCCGACCCGGGTCGGCGTGGTGGCGATCGGCTATGCCGACGGCTATCCGCAGTTCGCACCGAACGGCACGCCGGTGCTGATCGACGGCGCGCCCGGGGAACTGATCGGGCGCGTGTCGATGGACATGCTGACCGTGGACCTCACCGACCACCCGCATGCCGGACTCGGCAGCGAGGTGCAGCTGTGGGGCGCGCAGCCGCGCATCGATACGCTGGCGGTGCGCTGCAGCTCCAGCGCCTACCGCCTGCTGTGCGGACTCAAGCGCGCGCCACGGCAGTACCTGGACGGCTGAGCGGCGCACGCCCACGCCTGTCTGGCACATGCAGCGCGGCGGCTGTCCTGTACCGCGCTGCACTTCGCGGGCACGGCATCGGCCGCGACGAGCGGAGCGACAGACCTTCGGCTTCGGTCGGATACCGCCGGGCCGAAGCCCTCCTGCAGTCCCCGACATGTCAGCCGCAAGCGACTGTGGGAGCGACTTCAGTCGCGACGAGCGGCGCGGTGGATGCGCCGCAACCGGATCGTGTCGGGCTCCGAGTCCCTCCGCAGGCAAGCGCGTCGCAGCGCAGCGTTCTCGCTCTTGTAGGAGCGGCTTCAGCCGCGACAAACGCCCACCCGAAGCCACACCACCGCTCAGCGTTCGGCCACCGCCGCCTTGTCGCGGAACTGGCGGCGCAGCCAGTCGTCGATCATCCGCTTCTCATAGCGCAACGGATCGGTATTCAGGCCGATCGAATTGTTCATCAGGTAGCTGCTGTCGAGCAGCTTGCGCTCGCCTTGCTCCAGCACCTGTCCGTCGGCGCCGTACAGGGTGAAATTCAGGGTGATGCGCGGCGGATAGATGTCGCGCATCACCCGCACGTCGTTCCATTGCGGGCCGTGCCAGCCCTCGTAGTCGCCGGCACGCTTGATGTCGGTCAACTCCACGTCCATTCGCTGGCCGGGCGCCAGCTGCTTGCTGGCGCGCTGCTGCAGGTAGTCGGCCAGGTCGTGCACCCAGTCGCCGCGCTGCGCTTCCCAGCGATTGCGGCTGTAGCGCAGTTCGCTGAAGGTGGCGGGGTCGGTCCAGCGCACCTGCACCGGGCTGTCGCCTTCGGTGCTGCGCGGGGCCTGCGGATCGGTGACAGTGCGGACTTCGGCGGAGGCGCCGCCGGCCACCAGGCAGGCCAGGGCCAGCGCCGTCCAGGCATATCGGATCTTCATCGCGGATCTCCACGGAAACGGCCCCGCCAGTGTGTGCCTGCGCGGGCGCCGCCGCAATCGTACCGCGGCCGCTGGCGATCATCGTTCTTCGCCGGTTCATGGGTCGCGGCATGTGACATGCGGTTCACGCTGCGTCGCCGCGTGCTTCACGCCGCCCGCGCGACCATGGGCACATTCGCACATGACCACGATTCGGGGATCGATCGCATGAAGATGCCGCTGTTCCACCAGGCCCACGCAGCGTCGGATGTCCGCCTGCAGTTCATCGACTGGGCCAAGCGGCACGGGCACAGCCCGGCGAGCGGCGCGGCCAGCTTCGTCGATCAGCAGGCGGACCTGGATGCGGCCGCGCGCCACCTGCGCCTGCATCCGGGCGAAGACGTGCGCCAGGAACTGCGCCGCTACCTGGCCTCGCTGGGCGAGCAGCAGGACGTGGCTGTACAGTTCCCGCCGATCTACGCCTACCGCAGTCCGCAGGGGCAAGCGTTCCGCTACTCGCTCACCCTGGTCCTGGCCGAGAGCGGGGTCGAGTGGAAGGCGCGGGTCTGGACCGGCCTGGAGTATCTGGGCCTGATCGTCGGCCGCGGCGCCGGCCCGCGCGCCAACTACACGCGCCTGGCGCGGATGGCGGTGGAGCACGAACTGGCCAGCGACAGCCCGCGTTTCACGCTGGGCTAGAGAACAGGAGACCGCGCATGTCCTACGCCATCTCGCCCGACGACGTCACCGCGCCCGAACAGTGCCGGCAGCAATGCCGCGAACTGGGGGTGGCGCGCGTGCAGCAGATGCTGGACCAGTCGCCTCCGCCGTCGTGGCGGCAGGAGGCCGAACGCTGGCTGGACGAGCAGGCGCTGCGCAGCGCGCGTCTGACCCAATGGGGCGTCATCGCCGGTATCGCGCTGTCGTCGTTGGGGATCGTGCTCGTCGTCGCTTTTCTCTGGTGATCCTGTCTCCCTGCTTGGCCGGCCAGCCTGGCCGGCTTGACGGCGGCGGAGCGGCTTAACAAGATGCAGGGTCAGTCGCGCCGTTCCGGTCTGAGCCTTTTCCGGTCCTGAGCCATCGTCATCGGGCCGCAGGCGCGGGGTGCGTCGCCGCCTCTGCTACCGCCGGCCGTTTCCAGAGCACATTCCCTCATGCATGTCAGCAGCATCGAATCTTCCTCCACGTCGCGCACGCAGGCGTCGGACCTGCACTACCGCGAGATCTTCGACAAGATCGACTCGGGCTTCTGCGTGGTGCAGGTGCTGTTCGACGAGGCCCAACGCCCGGTCGATTACGTCTTCTTGGAGGTGAATCCGGCGTTCGAGCGCGAGACCGGCATGCGCGACGTGATCGGCCGGCGCATGCGTGACCTGTCGCCGACCCACGAGGAACACTGGTTCCGCGTGTATGGCGACATCGCGCTGAGCGGGCGCTCGGCCAAGTTCGAGAACTACGCGTCCGCGCTGGGCCGCTGGTGGGCGGTGGACGCATTCCGGGTCGGCACGCCGGAGCGGCACCTGGTCGCGGTGCAGTTCCTCGATATCACCGAGCGCAAGCGCGTGGAGCGCGACCTGGCCGAGAGCGAGGCGCGCTTCAGCGCGCTCGCCGAGGGCCTGCCGATGCCGGTCTGGGTCCTGGACGCCAGCGGCCAGCTGCGTTTCACCAATACCGCCTACGCCGAATTCTTCGGCATCGACCTGCAGGCCGACGAGGCGCGCCCGGGCTGGGGCGATGTGCTGCATCCGCAGGACGCGGGCGTGTTCGCCTTCGAACTGCGCAACGCGCTGGAAGAACAACGCAACCTGCGCGCGCTGGTGCGCGCGCGCCGCCACGACGGCGAATGGCGCTGGGTGGAGATGACCGCGGTGCCGCGCTATTCGGCCGAGGGCACGTTCATCGGCCTGGCCGGCAGCAGTCCGGACGTCACCGAGCGCCGCGACATCGAACTGGCCCGCGAGCAGTTGCTGGAATCGGAGCGCAGCGCGCGCAATGCCGCCGAGAGCATGGCGCGGCTGAAGGACGAGTTCCTGGCCACGCTGTCGCACGAGCTGCGCACTCCGTTGACCACCATCCTGGGCTGGAGCGACCTGCTGCTGCAGCGCTTGCCGCCGGGCGATCCAAGCAGCAAGGGCCTGTCGGTGATCGCCAGCAGCGCGCGTGCGCAGCAGCGGCTGATCTCGGACATGCTCGACCTGAGCAGCATGCTGCTGGGCAAGGTGCAGCTGGAAATCGAGACGCTGGACCTGGCCGAACAGGTGC
Organism: Xanthomonas sp. DAR 34887; assembly: GCF_041245805.1. Classification (NCBI taxonomy): domain Bacteria; kingdom Pseudomonadati; phylum Pseudomonadota; class Gammaproteobacteria; order Lysobacterales; family Lysobacteraceae; genus Xanthomonas; species Xanthomonas tesorieronis. The sequence continues at coordinate 4,478,593 of NZ_CP162490.1, read as the reverse complement.
GCGAGGCGCTGCGTGCGCAGGAGCCGGTGGCCGAAGGCAAGGACCAGGCGCTCAGCCTGCGCGAGCCGGCGCAGCCGTGCCTGGTGCTGGGCGATGCCACGCGCCTGCAGCAGGTGTTCTGGAACCTGTTGTCGAATGCGATCAAGTTCACCCCGGCGCACGGGCGTATCGAACTGGCGATCGACCTCGATGCCGACGGCGAGCACGTGACGGTGGCGGTGCGCGATTCCGGCGACGGCATTCCGCCGGACTTCCTGCCGCACCTGTTCGGCCGTTTCCGCCAGGCCGACGGCACCACCACGCGCCTGCACGGCGGCCTCGGCCTGGGCCTGGCGATCGTGCAGCAGCTGGTGGAAATGCATGGCGGCCAGGTCAGCGCGGCCAGCGAGGGCCGCGGCTGCGGGTCGGTGTTCACCGTGCGCCTGCCGCTGCACCGCGCCACGCCGGGCAAGCGGCCGTTGCGCGAGGTGCGCGCGTTCGCGATGGCCGAGCAGGTGGTGGAAGCGTATGCACTGAAGGGCATGCGCCTGCTGGCGGTGGAAGACCAGCCTGACATGCTCGAATACCTGCGGCGGCTGCTCGAGGAGCAGGGCGCCGAGGTGGTCGCGGCCGGTTCCGCCAGCGAGGCGTTGGCGGTGCTCGACGATGGCGGCCACACCCGCATCGACGTGATGGTCACCGATATCGGCATGCCCGGCATGGATGGCTACGGCCTGATCCGCACGATTCGCGAGAACATGGGCCTGCAGGCGGCCGAGTTGCCGGCGGTGGCGGTGACCGCGCTGGCGCGCGCCGATGATCGCCAGCGTGCCTTGCAATCCGGTTTCCAGGAGCATCTGGCCAAGCCGTACAGCGTGGCGCAGCTGGTGTCCGCGGTCCGTTTCGCGCGGCAGGAATAGCCGCGGTTTTCCCCGCGCATTCACGCGATGGCCGCTAGCGTGCCGGTTTTCCCTCGCTGGAGACGCGCATGACCAAGTACGCCGACGCGGTGCATACCGACCCCGAAGCGATCGCCGCATTGCAGGCATGGCTGCCGAAGTTGCCCGACCAGGCGCAGGTGCTGTTGCGCCTGGACGACGGCAGCCAGGTCAGCGGCACGGTCTCGATCCGCCCGACCCTGCAGACCTTCCGCGATCGCGAGGAGCGCGAAGGCATCAATGGCGTGGTGCGGCTGGACGATCTGCTGCATCCCGAGCAGCAGCACTACGTGTGGCTGGACCGGATCCGCGCGGTCGAGCCGTTGACGCCGACCTCCTGAGCGTGGAACGCGCACAGGGTGCACCGTTTGACATCTATTTCACTTTTACCGAGCGCGTGCTGTGCATCATCGGTGGTCCTGTCGCCACCCTGGAGAGTTGAGCCGCGATGCGCCTACCCTCGTCCCCGGCCCGTTGGGCATTGTGTCTCCTGTCCGCTGCCGCGTTGAGCGCTTGTGGCGATACCGCCAAGCATTCCATCGAGGAGGGAACGGGACCCGATCCGGTGCTGCCCGATCCGGTCAAGCGCATGATCCCCACGGTCAAGGTCGCCGAGGTCAAGCGCTGGGCCGACGGCGCCGCGCCGGTGCCGGCCGCCGGTCTGGCGGTGCAGGCCTTCGCCCGCGACCTCGACCATCCGCGCTGGCTGTACGTGCTGCCCAACGGTGACGTGCTGGTCGCCGAGACCGCTGAGCCGCCGGCGCCGGAAAAGGAAAGCAGCGGCCTGCGCGACAAGATCCAGGGCGCGATGATGGCCAAGGCCGGTGCCACCGTGCCCAGCGCCAACCGCATCACCCTGCTGCGTGATGCCGATGGCGACGGCGTCGCCGAAGTGCGCACGCAGTTCCTCAAGGGTCTGTATTCACCGTTCGGCATGGCTCTGGTCGGCGACCGCCTTTACGTCGCCAATGCCGACGCGCTGGTCAGCTTTCCGTACAAGGACGGCGATACCCAGATCAACGCTGCGCCGAGCTTCGTCGCCAACCTGCCCGGCGGCATCAACCATCACTGGACCAAGAGCCTGTTGGCCAGCCGCGACGGCAACAAGCTGTATGTCGGCGTGGGCTCCAACAGCAATGTCGCCGAAAACGGCATGGACGCCGAGCTCAATCGCGCCGCGATCCTGGAAGTGGACGCGCACAGCGGCGCCACCCGGGTGTTCGCCAGCGGCCTGCGCAACCCGGTGGGCCTGGCCTGGCAACCCGGCGGCGACACGCTGTGGGTGGTGGTCAACGAGCGCGACGAGATCGGCAGCGATCTGGTGCCCGATTACCTGACGTCGGTGCGCGAAGGCGGCTTCTACGGCTGGCCGTACAGCTACTACGGCCAGCACGTGGACGAACGCGTGCAGCCGCAGAACGCGGAGATGGTGGCCAGCGCGATCAAGCCCGACTACGCGCTGGGCGCGCACACCGCCTCGCTGGGCCTGACCTTCTACGAAGGCGCGCTGCTGCCGCAGACCTATCGCGGTGGCGCCTTCATCGGCCAGCACGGCTCCTGGAACCGCGATCCGCCGTCCGGCTACAAGGTGATCTATGTGCCCTTCGCCAACGGCAAGCCCAGCGGCAAGGCGCAGGACGTGCTGACCGGCTTCCTCGATTCCGACGGCAAGGCGCAGGGCCGCCCGGTCGGCGTGGCGGTGGACAAGCCCGGTGCGTTGCTGGTGGCCGACGATGTCGGCAATGTCATCTGGCGGGTGACGCCCAAGGCCGGGCCGTAATCGAGCGCCGCCTGATCGGAAGGTTCATGTGGGAGCGACTTCGGTCGCGACGGCTCTATCGACAACGCCCGTCGCGACTAAAGAGCATTTCTAGCCACCTACAAGGCGTGTCGATGCACTAGCGAGTGGCCGATGCGCCGGGTCCGCGGGTTCCAGCACCGAGGCGTTCAATATGGACTGAAGTGGATAAGGCGCATTGGCGAGAGGACTCGGTGGCGTGGCGGCCGCGTTTCCCATGGATGCATTAGCACCATGGCCGCTTCGTTCCCATGTCGCGGCTGAAGCCGCTCCTACAGCGCATGGCGCATATTGTGTAGGAGCGGCTTCAGCCGCGACAGGAAAACGAAACACCATCGCTGCCGCCGCCACGCGCAGCATGCAACTTCTGGACGCAGATATCAAAGGAGCCCTGACGCCGCTCCTTGGGTATTTTTTAGCTGGATCGAAAGTGCAAACTCAGATGGAGCGCCGCGGTAACCGATCCGAAGCTCCGTGCCTCCGCTCAATGCTCCACCGGCGCCGGCTCCACGCCGAAGCGGCGCGCATAGCCGCGCTCGTTGAACACGCGTTCCACCTCGGTATCGCCGAGTTCCGGTGCTGCATAGACGGCATACACCACGCTGCCATCGTCGCGCTCGCCGCGCTGGTGCAGGCGGTAGCGCGGGCGTCCGGTGCCGGTGTTTTCCGGGTAGTGCAGTGGCGGTTGGCTGCCTTCCAGATCCACTTCGCTGTTGTCGACGACGCCACCGATGAACACTGCGCGCATATGCCACTCCATCCGTCCGGGTTGACCTGCAGCCTAGGCGCGGCGATGTTGCTATTGCATCAATGATGCGTTCACTTGGCGCAAAACCGGGCCGGCGCCGGACTGCCGGTAGAATGCGCGTTCCCCGACCGATTCCGATCCCGATGCCGGCTCTGCAAGACGCTCCCCTCGACACCCTGTTCCTGCCCTTCGCCCAGGGCGCGCTGCGCTGGCCGGCGGGCAAGGTGCTGTTCCTGCGCGCGCGCGACGGCTGGGCGTTGCGCCAGCACGCGCAGCCGGCGCAACTGGTCTGCGAGCAGGGCTATCGCCCGTTCGCCGCCGCCCTGGAGCAGGGCGGCTGGCAGGTTCGCGCCGAGGATGCCGACGAGCACGACGACGCCGGCGGCTACGCGCTGGTGCTGGTGCTGCCGCCGCGCCAGCGCGACGAGGCGCGGGCGCTGCTGGCGCGTGCCGTGGCGCTGGCTGCGCCGGGCGGCGTCGTGATCGCCTGCCAGTCCAACAACGAAGGCGCCCGCTCCGGCGAGGACGACCTGCAGCAGCTGGCCGGCCTTGGCGGCAAGCTGACCAAGCACCACTGCCGCGTGTACTGGACCGCGCCGCTGCACGGCGGCCACGACGCCGCGCTGCAAGAGCGCTGGGCCAGGCTCGACGCCGCGCGGCCGATCCTGGACGGGCGTTTCCGCAGCCGGCCTGGCGTGTTCGCCTGGGACCGCATCGATCCGGCCTCGGCGCTGCTGGCCGAGCACCTGCCGCCCGATCTGGCTGGCCGCGGTGCCGACCTTGGCGCCGGTTATGGTTACCTGTCGGCGGAATTGCTCGCACGTTGCCCGAAGATCGCCGCACTGGATCTGTTCGAAGCCGATGCGCGCGCGCTGGCGCTGGCGCGGGCGAACCTGGTGCAGGCGCCGGCCTCGGTGGAGACCGGCTTCCACTGGCACGACGTGACCGCCGGGCTGCCGGCGCAATACGACTTCATCGTCACCAATCCGCCGTTCCACGCGCCGGGGCGGATGGAGCGCCCGGACATCGGCCGCCGCTTCATCGCCGTGGCCGCGCAGGCGCTCAAGCCCGGCGGAAGGTTGTACTTGGTCGCCAACCGGCACCTGCCCTACGAGGCGGTGCTCGACGCCAGCTTCGGCGAGACCAGCGTGACCGCCACCCGCGACGGGTTCAAGCTGATCCAGGCGGTGCGCGCCCGCGCCACGGTGCGCCGATGAAGCTGGTCAAGCACCTGGCCAACCTGGGCTACGGCAGCCGCAAGCAGGTCAGCCTGATGTTTCGCGAAGGCCGCATCACCGACCCCGACGGCGAGGTGCTGTACGCCGACGACCAGGTCGAGCATGCCGCGATCCGGGTCGATGGCGAGGCGCTGGACCCGCCGCCGGGGCTGATCCTGGCGTTGCACAAGCCGGTCGGCTACACCTGTTCGACCAAGGATCCGGGCCGCATCGTCTACGACCTGTTGCCGCCGCGCTTCCGTTTGCGCTCGCCGTTGCTGTCCACGGTCGGGCGGCTGGATCGCGACACCAGCGGCCTGCTGCTGATGACCGACGACGGCGCGCTGCTGCATCGCATCGTCTCGCCGAAATCGCAGCTGGCCAAGGTCTACGAAGCGACCCTGGCCGAGGACCTGCGCGGCGACGAAGCGGCGCAGTTCGCCAGCGGCACGCTGCTGCTGGACGGCGAGACCACGCCGCTGCTGCCGGTGCAGTTGGAAGTACTGGGCCCGCGCCAGGCGCGCATCACCCTGTACGAAGGCCGCTACCACCAGGCGCGGCGCATGTTCGCCGCGGTCGGCAACCACGTGCTCGCGCTGCACCGCAGCCGCATCGGCGGTTTCGCGCTGGACCAGACGCTGCCGGCCGGGCAGTGGCGCGCGCTGGACGCGGCCGATCTGGGGCGGGTGTTTGGGTGAGGAGCCGGGATTGGGGATTGGGGATTCGGTAAAGCCGGTGTGCTTCTGTCTGGTACAGCGTCGACCCGGAGATTTGCAGTGCGCGGCAGCGTTGTAGGAGCGGCTTCAGCGGCGACATGCACCTTCGGCAAGCTCCTGTCGCGGCTGAAGCCGCTGCTACAGGGAGACAGGAGCCGGGTGCTCTCTGCGCGTCACGCGAACAGCTTTTTCCACCCGTCCAACCCCAGCGTCTCCAACGTCTGCAGATTGCGCTCCACGATCACGTCCGCGTCCGGGAACGCGGTCACGGCGCGTTCCACGCTGTCCTCGCGCAGCAGGTGCAAGGTGGGGAAGGGCGCGCGGTTGGTGTAGTTGCCGATGTCGTCCGGCGCGGTGCCGGCGAACTGGTAGTGCGGATGGAAGCTGGCTACCTGCAGGATGCCGTGCAGGTCGAGCGCTTCGACTGCCGCGTCGGCGTTGTCCAGGAAATCGTTGTAGTCCAGGAAGTCGCCCAGCACCTGTGGATGCACGATCAGGGTGGTGTCGATCTGCTCGGCCGGCGTGTCGCGCAGCAACAGCAGTTCCTCGCTCAATTCCTCGAGCAAGGCTTCGGGTGTGGTCGCGTCGCTGAGCACGTAGCGGATCTGCTGCTTGACGTGCACGGCTTTGGCGAACGGGCACAGGTTCAGGCCGATCACCGCGCGTTCCAGCCATTGGCGGGTCAGCGCGATCGGGTCGGCGGCGGGGGCGAGGTCGTTCAAGGCGATTCCGGCGGGCGAGGGCGGGCGGCGATGGGGCGAAGCGGCTGCGGCGTGTGTCGCCGCGCGCGGCTCAGTCGCGGAAATTCTCGAACTGCAGCGGCAGCTCGAAATCGCTCTTCTTCAGCAGCGCCATCACGTCCTGCAGGTCGTCGCGCTTCTTGCCGCTGATGCGCAGCTTGTCGCCGTTGATCTGCGCTTCCACCTTGAGCTTGGCGTCCTTGATCGTCGCCACGATCTTCTTGGCCAGCTTCTGCTCGATGCCCTGCTTGACCGTGACCTTCTGCCGCGCGCCGGCCAGGTTGGTCTCCACGTCGCCGAACTCCAGGCAGCGCACGTCGATGCCGCGCGCGATCAGCCGCGCGCGCAGGATGTCGGTCATCTGCTTGACCTGGAAGTCGCTCGGCGCGGCCTGGTTGATGACCTGGTCGTCGAGTTGGAAGCTGGCCTCCACGCCCTTGAAATCGAAGCGCGTCGACAGCTCGCGGTTCGCCTGGTCGATGGCGTTGGTCAGTTCGTGCTTGTCGATTTCGGAGACGACGTCGAAGGAAGGCATGGCGGTTTCCCGGGCAAAGACGCCATATCCTACCGATCTGGCCGTGGCGCCGCTGGGCGGCGCTGCCGATCGCGGCGATAATCCGCGCATGTCCACCTCCCGTTCCAACGCCGCGGCCGCCGCCTGGATGATCGCGGCGGTCGCCTGCTTCGCGCTGATGGATGCGGCGATGAAGCTGTTGAGCGCGCACTATCCGGCGCTGCAGGTGGCCACGCTGCGCGGTGGCGCCTCGCTGCCGTTCGTGCTGCTGTGGGTGCTGGCCACCGCCGGCCCGCGTTCGATCCTGCCGGTGCGCTGGGGCCTGCACCTGCTGCGCGGCGTGCTCGGCATCGCGATGATCGGCTGCTTCGCCTGGGCGCTGCGCAGCTTGCCGCTGTCCACCGCCTACACGATCTACTTCGTCGCGCCGCTGCTGGTGACGGCGTTGTCGGTGCCGCTGCTGGGCGAACGCGTCGGCCCGCGGCGCTGGACCGCGATCGGCATCGGCCTGGTCGGGGTGCTGGTGGTGCTGCGCCCGGGCGTGGGCGGCTTCGTGTCGCTGCCGGGGTTGATGGTGCTGCTGGCGGCCACCGCCTATGCGCTGGCGGCGGTGCTGGTCAGCCTGTTGGCGCGCACCGAGACGCCGCAGTCGCTGGTGGTCTGGTTCCTGCTGATCATGGCGCTCGGCGCCGGCGCGCTGGCGTGGCCGGCCTGGATCCCGCTGCGCCTGGCCGATGCCGGCTGGATCGCCACGCTCGGCCTGGCCGGCGCGCTGGGGCAGGTGGCCTTGACCCAGGCGTTTCGCCGCGGCGACGCCTCGCTGATCGCGCCGCTGGAATACAGCGGCCTGATCTGGGTGATCCCGTGGGACTGGCTGCTGTGGCGCAAGCTGCCCGACGCCTGGACCTGGCTGGGCGCGGCGATCATCGTCGCCAGCGGCCTGTACCTGCTGCACCGCGAGCGGGTCCGCGCCACCGTGCGGCCGCCGCCGCTGGCGCATCCTTAGTCGCCTTGGCTGCCGGCGCCGTTCCGGGCGCAAGCCTTAGAATCGAATGGAATAACGCCTGCAGGCCTGGCCTGCTAGGCTTTGCGCCCCCTTCGCTGCCGGCCCCGCGCGGTGATCCAGTTCGAGCACCTGCACAAGTCCTACCCCGTCGCCGGCCAGTCGGTCGTGGCGTTGCATCCGCTCGACCTGGAAATCCGGGCCGGCGAGGTGTTCGGCATCATCGGCCACTCCGGCGCCGGCAAGTCGACCCTGATCCGGTTGATCAACCGGCTGGAGGAGCCCAGCGGCGGGCGCCTGCTGATCGATGGCGAGGACGTCACCGCGCTGGACCGTGCCGGGCTGCGCACGCTGCGCCGGCGCATCGGCATGATCTTCCAGCACTTCAACCTGCTGTCCTCGCGCAGCGTGGCCGGCAACGTCGCCTTCCCGCTGGAACTGGCCGGCACGCCGCGCGCGCAGATCGACGCGCGGGTCGCCGAGCTGCTGGCCCGGGTCGGCCTGGCCGAGCATGCCAGCAAGTATCCGGCGCAGCTGTCGGGCGGGCAGAAGCAGCGCGTCGGCATCGCCCGCGCGCTGGCCACCGGGCCGCAGATCCTGCTGTGCGACGAGGCCACCAGCGCGCTGGATCCGCAGACCACCGCCTCGGTGCTGAGCCTGCTGGCGCAGATCAATCGCGAGCTGGGCCTGACCATCGTGCTGATCACCCACGAGATGGAAGTGATCCGCCGGGTCTGCGACCGCGTGGCGGTGCTCGACGCCGGGCGCCTGGTCGAGAGCGGGCCGGTCACCGAGGTATTCCTGCATCCGCGCCATCCGACCACGCGCCGCTTCGTGTCCGAGGCCGAACACGTGGACGAAGGCGAGCTGCATCGCGACTTCACCGCGGTGGCCGGGCGCATCCTGCGCCTGACCTTCCTCGGCGGCGACACCTACGCCCCGCTGCTCGGGCGCATCGCGCGCGAGACCGCGGTGGACTACAACATCCTGTCCGGGCGCATCGACCGGATCAAGGACACCCCGTACGGCCAGCTGACCGTGGCCCTGGTCGGCGGCGATCTGGACGCGGCGCAGGCCGGGTTCGCCGCTGCCGGCGTGCATGTCGAGGAGTTGCGCCGATGATCCCGTTCGCGACCGCCGCCGGCGGCTTCTTCCGCAATCTCGACGCCGGCAAATGGGCCGAAATCGGCCGTGCCACGCTGGACACGCTGCTGATGCTCGGCGGCTCGCTGCCGCTGACCCTGCTGATCGGCCTGCCGCTGGGCGTGCTGCTGTTCCTGACCGGGCCACGCCAGACCCACCAGCGGCCGCTGCTGTACGGCACGCTGGCGCTGGCGATTAACGTGCTGCGCTCGGTGCCCTTCATCATCCTGATGATCGCGATGATTCCGCTGACGCTGTGGGCGATGGGCACCTCGCTGGGCGTGCGCGGCGCGATCCTGCCGCTGGTGGTGGGCGCGGCGCCGTTCTACGCGCGGCTGGTGGAGACGGCGCTGCGCGAAGTGGACCGCGGCGTGGTCGAGGCCAGCCTGGCGATGGGCGCGACCACCTGGCAACTGGTGACGCGGGTGCTGCTGCCCGAGGCGCGACCGGGGCTGATCGCCGGCGCCACGGTGACCACCATCGCGCTGATCGGCTTCACCGCGATGGGCGGCGCGATCGGGTCCGGCGGACTGGGAGACCTGGCCTATCGCGACGGCTACCAGCGCTCGCACGCCGACGTGGCGCTGATCACCGTGGTGGTGCTGCTGTTGCTGGTGCAGGGGCTGCAGATGCTCGGCGATCGGCTGGTCGCGCATTACAGCCGGCGCTGAGCGCCACGCGGTCGCTGGATCGCGCCTGTGCCCTCTGTAGGAGCGGCTTCAGCCGCGACCGGATCTATCGGTAAAGCGTCGCGGCTGAAGCCGCTCCTACAGGAAAAGCCGTCCCAGGCCCTTCGCCGCATGCAGCGCTCGGGTCTGCTAGCTTGCCCGCATGGCGGCCTGGCCGCTCTTCTTCCCCACGTTTCCGGATTCCCTGCCATGACCAAACTCCCGCTTCGTCTGCTGCTCGGCGCCGCCGTGCTCGCCCTGGCCGCCTGCGGCAAGTCCACCTCCGGTACCGACACCGCGCGGCTCAGCGTCGCCGCCACCGCGGTGCCGCACGCGGAGATCCTGGAGGTGGTCAAGCCGCTGCTGGAGAAACAGGGAGTGACCCTGGACGTGCGCGTGTTCAACGACTACGTGCAACCCAACGACCAGGTGGTGCAGAAGCAGATCGACGTGAACTACTTCCAGACCGAGCCGTACCTGGACGCCTACAACCGCGATCGCAAGAGCGACCTGGTCACCGTGATCGGCGTGCACATCGAGCCGTTCGGCGCCTATTCGCGCCGCTTCAAGTCGCTGGACGCGCTGCCGCAGGGCGCCGACGTGGTGATCCCGAACGATCCCAGCAACAACAGCCGCGCGCTGATCCTGCTCGACAAGGCCGGGGTCATCAAGCTCAAGGATCCGGGCAATGCGCTGTCCACCCAGCGCGACATCGTCGCCAACCCGAAGCAGCTGAAATTCCGCGAGCTGGATTCGGCGATGCTGCCGCGGGTGCTGGACCAGGTCGATCTGGCGCTGATCAACACCAACTACGCGCTCGATGCCGGACTCAACCCCACCCGCGACGCGCTGGCGATCGAGAGCAAGGACTCGCCGTACGTGAACTTCCTGGTCGCGCGCGCCGACAACAAGGACGATCCGCGCGTGCAGAAGCTGGCCAAGGCGTTGACCAGCCCCGAGGTCAAGGCGTTCATCGAGCGCAAGTACCAGGGCGCGGTGTTGCCGGCGTTCTGAGCGAGCACTGCGCATGCCGCTGCTGCTGGCCATTCCCCTGGCGATCGTGATCGCGTTGGCGGTGACCGCGGTGCTGTTGCCGCTGTCGCTGCTGCAGCGCTTCCGCTACGGCACCTCGCGGCGCCAGGCGCGAGCGTGGCTGGCCGGCGTGCAGTTCTGGTCGGCGTTGGTGTCGAGCCTGGTGTTGCTGGCCTTCGCAGCGATTGCCACGCACTGGTGGGCGGATGCGGCGCGCTATGCCTGCATCGGCTGGATGGCTGGCCTGGCGCTGGGCGCGCTGGGCATCTGGCTGAGCCGGTTCGAGCCGTTGCCGCACGGCCTGTACTACACGCCGAACCTGTGGCTGGCACTGGCGTTGACGCTGCTGGTGGTGGCACGGATCGGCGCCGGCCTGCTGCAGGGGTGGCGCAGTCTCAGCGAAGGCGCGGCGTGGCCGGCGCAGGGCTGGATGAGCCACGCCAGCCTGCTCGGCGCGGCGGCGTTGTTGCTCGGTTACGCGTGCGCGTATGCGTGGCTGTTGCGGCGTCGCGTGCGTCATTTCGATCGCTATCGCGGCTACGACCGCTCGCCGCGCTGAGCCGCGCGCAGACGCGAGGAGCCACAAAAACAAACGGGCCCGAAGGCCCGTTTGCATGATGTGGCGCGGTGCAGGCGTGCTTAGAAGCGCGCGCCGACGCCGAAGCTGACCAGCCACGGATCCAGCTTCAGGTCCTGGCCGGTGCCGCTGCCGCCGACCTGCACTTCCGGACGCGAATGCATGTAGCGGGCATCGGCGCGGGCGAACCAGGTCGAGTTGATGTTCATGTCCACACCGACGGTGCCGATCGCACCCTTGGCGGTGTCCAGGCCGACGTGCTGGCCGCTGGCCGACAGGCCGTCGATCTTCTCGTTGCTGAAGTTGGACTCGTAGTAACCCACGCCGACGAACGGACGGAACACGTTGTCCGCCTGGCCGAAGTGGTACTGGCCGCTCAGCGCGATCGGCTGCTGCTCGACGGTGCCGACCTTGCCCACGCCGCTGGCGCTGACGCGGTGATTGAACTTGTCGGCGGCGCCCCACAGCTCGACCGCCCAGTTGTCGTTGATCAGCCAGCTGGCGCTGATGGTCGGCGCCGGGCCGCCGTCGACGTCGAGGCCGTTGGCCGGCTTGGAATGGGGGTCGAGCAGGGTCGCGCTGCCGACGACGGCAAAGCGCTTGCCGGATGCGGTGTCGCTGTCCTGCGCGAATGCGGCAGGCGCGAACGCAAGGGCGGAAACGACAGCCAGGCTCAGGATTTGAATGGACCGCATGGGAATCTCCTCAATCTTTTTTTTGTGGGGCCACAGGAGTGGGCGCGCACACCGTATCGATGAAAAGATGAATCGACGCCGACCTCGGCCGGGTGGATGCAGGCATCGTTCAGACACCGGCGTTGGATGCTTGAAATAACGAGGTTTTAAGACTTGGCGACATTCACCCAGATGCGTGTGGCGTGACGATGCAGGACGTACTGCAAGGCTTGCCTGCGCAGATCCGCGACGATTGCCGGGTGCTGATTCTCGGCTCGATGCCCGGCGCGATGTCGTTGCAGCACGCGCGCTACTACGCACATCCGCGCAACCGCTTGTGGCCGTTGCTGGGCGCGTTGTGCGGCTTCGACCCGCAGTTGGACTACGGAGCGCGGCTGCAGGCGATGCAGGCCTGCGGCGTGGGCCTGTGGGACGTGATCGGCCAGTGCCGGCGCAGCGGCAGTCTGGACACGGCGATCGTGCGCGGTAGCGAAGTGCCCAATCCGCTGCCCGAGCGCATCGCGCAATTGCCGCAGTTGCGCGCGATCGCGTGCAATGGCGCGGCGGCGGCGCAGGCGTTCGCGCGTTTCGTGCAGCCGCAGCTGGCGCCGCGCGAACCGCCGCCGACGGTGTTGGCGCTGCCCTCGACCAGCCCGGCCAACGCCGCGTTTTCGCTGCCGCGATTGCAGCAGGCGTGGGCGCCGCTGCAGGCCTGGCTCACGTCGCCGCCGGCGGCGGCGAGCTAGCGCGGATCAGTGCAGCGCCCGCGGTCTCGGCGCGCGCAGCCGCAACCACAGCGTCTGCACCAGCAGCACCGCGGCCAGCGCCAGCGCCACCCAGGCCGCCGTAAGCGCACCGTCCAGGCCACTGTGTGTCTGCTTGACGTAGACCGCGCCCAGCGCCCACAGCGCCGCTGCGACATAGGCCAGGTTGCCGCGCATCGCCCGGTTCAGGCCGAGCAGCAGTGCCGCGGCCAGCGCGAACAGCACCAGGCTCCACGGCAGCATGTGCTCGGTGGACAGCCAGCGATAGGCGACGATCACCTGCGCGGTATCGAGGAAGGCGGCCAGCGACAGCCAGCCGGCGTGCAGCGACAGCGGCAGCCAGGCCCACAGCGCCTGCCAGGGCTCGGCGCGCGGATCGCGCGACAGGCGCAGCGCGGCCAGCGCCAGGCACGCCAGCGCCGCCCAGATCACCGCCAGCGCCAGCAGGAAATGCTGCTGCGAGAACACCGGCATCCACAGCGCGGTGAGGCCGAAGCCCAGCGCCGCCGGCAACCGCACCTGCGCCAGCGCACTGTCGCGCCGCCGCCGTGGCGACGACTGCCACACGCCGAAGGCCAGGTCGAGCAGGAAGATCGGGCCCCAGATCGCGAAGGCATAACCGGCGGCGACGATCAGGGTGGGGTAGCGGTCGGAGATCGCGCCGTTGGTCGGGCCGAACGCGCCGCGTTGCGAGAACCAGGCGACCAGCGGCATCGCCAGCGACATCAACAGCACGAACGCACGCATGGCGGCACTCCGATCGGGGTGCGGCGCATGCTAGGCGCCTGTCCGTGAAGGCTGCGCGGCGCGCATCGCGGCGATGACGCCAGGACAATGCGCAGGCGTACAGTGCGCCGCGGACGCCGCGCACGGGCGCTTCTAGGCGTCGCCACGCGGCCGCCGCGGGTTTTTTTGCCCGGCAAAGGTTGGCGCTGCGGCTGCGGGCCGCCACAATAGGGGTTTCCCCCTCATTAGTTGCCGGAGTTGCCCGCATGGCCGAAATCAAGGAAGCACTTGTCCCCGATATCGGTGACTACAGCGACGTCCCGGTAATCGAAGTGCTGGTGGCGGTCGGCGACACGGTGAAGAAGGACCAGAGCCTGGTCACCCTGGAGTCGGACAAGGCGACGATGGAAGTGCCGTCGCCGTTCGCCGGCGTGGTCAAGGAACTGAAGGTCAAGGTCGGCGACAGCCTGTCCGAAGGCAAGCTGGTGGCCTTGATCGAAGTGGCCGAGGACGGCGCCAGCGCCGCTGCGCCTGCTCCGGCAGCGGCCAAGGCGGCGCCCGCGCCGGCCAAGCAGGAACCGGCACAGCCGGCGCCGGCCGCGCAGCAAGCGACCAAGCCGGCGGCCGCCGCGGGCGGCGGCGGCATCGTCGAGGCGCGCGTGCCGGACATCGGCGACTACAGCGACGTGCCGGTGATCGAAGTGCTGGTCGCGGTCGGCGACACCGTGGCCAAGGACCAGAGCCTGGTCACCCTGGAATCGGACAAGGCGACGATGGAAGTGCCCTCGTCGGTGGCCGGCGTGATCAAGGAGCTGAAGGTCAAGGTCGGCGACAGTCTGTCCGAGGGCAAGGTCGTGGCGCTGATCGAAGTGGCCGGCGCCAGCGCCGACGCGCCGGCCGCCGGCGCGATCCAGCCCAGCGCCGAGACCGGCGGCGGGGTGGAGCCGGTGCCGGCCTCGGCCGCGCCGGACAAGCTCGCGCAGCGCGAGATCGCCCAGGTGCAGGGTTCGGCCCCGGCCAAGGCGGGCGCCGCCGCGCCGTCGGCCGGCACCCCGAGCAGCCCGCCGGTGGAGTTCAACGCCGACAGCGTGCTGCCGCAGAAGGTGCCCTACGCCAGCCCGGCGGTGCGCGTGTTCGCCCGCGAGCTGGGCGTGGACCTGTTCCAGGTCAGCGGCACCGAGCACGGCGGCCGCATCACCAAGGACGACGTGCAGCGCTACGTCAAGGCCGCGCTAGCGGGCGGCGTGCCGGCCGCAGCGGCTGGCGGCGCGCCGGCGGCGGGCGGCGGCAATGGCCTGAATCTGCTGCCGTGGCCCAAGGTCGATTTCGCCAAGTTCGGCGAGGTCGAGGTCAAGCCGCTGTCGCGGATCAAGAAGATCTCCGGCGCCAACCTGGCGCGCAACTGGGCGATGATCCCGCACGTCACCCAGTTCGAGCAGGCCGACATCACCGACCTGGAAGCCTTGCGTGTGGCGCTGAACAAGGAGAACGAGAAGGCCGGCATCAAGCTGACCATGCTCGCCTTCCTGCTCAAGGCCAGCGCCGCGGCGCTGAAGCAGTTCCCCGACTTCAACGCCTCGCTGGACGCGGCCGGCGAAAACCTGACCCTGAAGAAGTACTTCCACATCGGTTTCGCTGCCGACACCCCGAACGGGCTGGTGGTGCCGGTGATCCGCGACGTGGACAAGAAGGGCGTGGTCGAGCTGGCGCGCGAGAGCGGCGAGCTGGCCAAGAAGGCGCGCGACGGCAAGCTCGGCCCGGCCGAGATGAGCGGCGGCTGCTTCTCGATCAGTTCGCTGGGCGGCATCGGCGGAACCGCGTTCACGCCGATCGTCAATGCGCCGGAAGTGGCGATCCTGGGCGTGTCCAAGTCGGCGATCCAGCCGGTGTGGAACGGCAAGGAATTCGCGCCGAAGCTGATGTTGCCGCTGTCGTTGAGCTACGACCACCGGGTCATCGACGGCGCCGCGGCGGCGCGCTTCACCACCTACCTGAGCCAGGTGCTGGCGGACATGCGCCGCGTGCTGCTGTAAGTCCTGCCGCAACGGCGCCGCGCCCGGCGCGGCCCGTGTTTCCCCCACCTGCGTGCGCCGCGTCCAGCGCGGCGCCGCCGTAGAACTGCAATCGCCCGCCGGCGCGCCGGCCGGGCCACAGGAGAAGCTGCATGGCGGTCATTGAGGTCAAGGTCCCGGATATCGGCGACTACAGCGAGATTCCGGTCATCGAAGTGCTGGTCGCCGTCGGCGACACGGTGAAGAAGGACCAGGGCCTGCTGACCCTGGAGTCGGACAAGGCCACGCTGGAAGTGCCGTCGGCGGCGGCCGGCGTGATCAAGGAGCTGAAGGTCAAGCTCGGCGACACCCTGTCCGAGGGCGCGGTGATCGCGCTGCTGGAAACCGAGGACGCCGGCGCCGCGCCGGCCGCCGCGCCCGCAGCGGCCAAGGCCGAGGCGCCGGCCAGCAAGCCGCCGGTGGCGCCGTCGCATCGCGCCCCGGCCGAGCCGCCGGCGCCCAAGCCGGCGCTGGCCAGCGGCAAGCCGGCCGACATCGAATGCAAGATGGTGGTGCTCGGCGCCGGACCCGGCGGCTACACCGCCGCGTTCCGCGCCGCCGACCTGGGCCTGGACACGGTGCTGATCGAGCGCTACGCCAGCCTCGGCGGCGTGTGCCTCAACGTCGGCTGCATTCCGTCCAAGGCGCTGTTGCACGCGGCCGCGGTGATCGACGAGGTCGCCCACGCCGGCGACTTCGGCGTGACCTTCAGCGCGCCCAAGATCGCCCTGGACAAGCTGCGCACGTACAAGGAAAACGTGGTCGGCAAGCTCACCGGCGGCCTGGCCGGCATGGCCAAGCAGCGCAAGGTGCGCACCGTCACCGGCGTGGCCTCGTTCGTGTCGCCCAACGAGCTGGAGATCGTCGCTGCCGACGGCAAGACCCAGTTGCTGCGTTTCGAGCACTGCATCATCGCCGCCGGGTCGCAGGCAGTGAAGCTGCCGAACTTCCCGTGGGACGACAAGCGGGTGATGGACTCCACCGACGCGCTGGAGCTGCAGGAGATCCCCAAGAGCCTGCTGGTGGTCGGCGGCGGCATCATCGGCCTGGAAATGGCCACCGTGTACAGCGCGCTGGGCAGTAAGGTCACCGTGGTCGAGTTCATGGACCAGCTGATGCCGGGCGCCGACAAGGACCTGGTCAAGCCGCTGGCCGACCGGCTGAAGAAGCAGGGCGTGGAGGTCTACCTGAAGACCAAGGCCACCGAGGTCAAGGCCGACAAGAAGGGCATCACCGTGTCCTTCGAGGCCGCGGCCGAGGGCGAGCAGCCGGCGTTGGGCGCAACCACCTACGACCGCGTCCTGGTCGCGGTGGGCCGCGCGCCGAACGGCAAGAAGATCGGCGCGGAGAACGCCGGCGTCAACGTCACCGAGCGCGGCTTCATCCCGGTCGATCGGCAGATGCGCACCAACGTGCCGCACATCTTCGCCATCGGCGACATCGTCGGTAACCCGATGCTGGCGCACAAGGCTACCCACGAGGGCAAGCTGGCCGCGGAAGTGGCGGCGGGCGAAAAGAAGGAGTGGGTGGCGCGGGTGATCCCGTCGGTGGCCTACACCAACCCGGAAATCGCCTGGGTCGGCGTGACCGAGACCGAGGCCAAGGCCAAGGGCCTGAAGGTGGGCGTGGCCAAGTTCCCGTGGGCGGCCAGCGGCCGCGCCATCGGCATCGGCCGCACCGAGGGCTTCACCAAGCTGATCTTCGACGAGGAAACGCACCGCATCGTCGGCGGCGCCATCGTCGGCGTGCATGCCGGCGACCTGCTGGCCGAGATCGGCCTGGCGATCGAGATGGGCGCGGAAGCCGAGGACATCAGCCACACCATCCACGCCCATCCGACCCTGAGCGAGTCGGTCGGCATGGCCGCCGAGGTCTACGACGGCACCATCACCGACCTGTACATTCCGAAGAAGAAGTAAGCGCCGCGTGCCCTTGACGATGCCGACGACGCCCCGTTCGCGGGGCGTCGTCCTGTCTGCGGCAGCGCGGCCGCGATTGCGGAGCATGCGATGCGCAAGAAGTCATTGTGTCCCGAACTGCAGGCGCTGCTGGAGCGCGAACTGGGCAGGGGCAACGCCATGCACGAGCCGCCGCACCAGACCGACTGGCCAGAGCCCGGCTCGGTGTTCGTGGCCTTGCGGCACGATCTGCGCAGCGCGGTGACCGATCTGCCCGCGGCGGTGCGCCATTCGGTATGCCGCGATCCGCACTACGGCTGGCACGACGCGTGCTATTGCGAACGGCACAAGCACCTGCTGGTCGCGGGCGCCACCAAGCCGTCGTGAGCATTGTCCCGGTGCGCGATGCAATCGTTCGCCAGCCAGCCGCCATAACGACAAAAACCCCGCATCGCTGCGGGGTTTTGCTTGGAACTGCTTGCGAGTTCTTGGTCCGAAAGACTCAGAACGCGAAGGTCACGCCTGCCACCGGGCCCTTGAACTCCTGCTTCAGGCCGACATTGGTCAACGAGGCCGAGTTGGAGTCGGTCTCGCGGTCCACGTCCAGCTTGAACCAGTCGTAGCCGGCGAAGATGCCGAAGTTCTTGGTGAAGCGGTATTCGGCGATCGCATTGGCGCGGCTCAGGTCGCCGTCGTACTTGCCGAAATCGCCCCACTTGGTGTTGAGGTACTGGCCCTGCACGCTGAACAGCCAGTGCTCGTTCGGCTGCGCGGTGAAGCGCAGGCCGACCACCGGCGCGGCGCCGTCCTCGCTCTCGTCGACGAAGGTGCCCGTGTACAGGTCGCCCAGGTCGGCGTAGGCGTTGGCCTGCACCTTGGCCCACTCGGCGCCGATCTGCAGGCCCATGCTGAACTGCGGGGTGTCGATCACCGAATAGTCGTAGATCAGGCTGGCGACCTGGTACTTCAGCTCGCCCTTGACGAAGCTGCCGCTGGGCACGGTGACGCCGTCGTAGCTGACGTCCTCGCCCAGTTCCTCGCGGCGGTCCTTGTCGTACTTGAAGTAGTCGAAGATCAGGCGCTGGCGGGTGCTGATGCGGAACACGCCATCCACGCGCGGCTCCCATTCCTTGCCGCCGAAGTCGAAGTCCTGCGACCCGGAGACCTCGTTGCCGGCGATGGTGGTATTGCCGCGCAAGGTGTTGTCGTTGTCCACGTTCATCGCGCCGAGGCGGATGGTGAAGCGGTCGTCGGTGTCAGCGGCGTGGGCGGGGAGGGCGTAGGCGGCGGCGAGCGCGCACGGCAACGCAAGAGCGAGCAAATGTTTCATAGGGGGCGAAGCTCCGTCATCTGGGGATGGATGCGCCGATGGCGAGCGCCACCGCGTGCCGCAACTATCCTTAAAACCATGTCCACCATCCGTGAAGGTATGGAGGTGGCGCCGGTCACAGAATCGCAGGCAAAAGAAGAGCCCCGGTCGCCCGGGGCTCCATGGGTCCGCGCTGCAAATCGACGAGGATGGGCGCAGTCCCTGCATGATCGGACCGGAGGCGAGGCGAAAAGTTCCCACGCAAATCCCTGTTGCGATGCGTCATTGCGGGCCGCGGTGCGGGTCCGCGGCGTGCTATCGTTGGCGGCTTGGCTCGATCCGGGCACGGCCGCAACCTTTGGCGGTTGTCTCGCAAATTGTCCCATTGCTATAATTCCGCGGCTCGACGGACGCGAAGACGTCCTCAACCCACCACCAACTGCAGGATTTTCTGTGCTGAACTCCGTTGATGCGGGTCGGCGGCTGATGCTGCGCGCAGCGATTTACCCGCTGGTGGCGGTGGCCGTGGTTTCCCTGGCGTTCCTGCTGCTGGGGCCGAAGTACGCCATGGGCGCTGCCGCAACCGGGCTGGCGACGGTGGCGGGGGGATGGCTGGCGGCACGCACCGCGTTGAGCGGCGGCGTGCAGGCGGCAGGTGCGGCGATGGCGCGGTTGATCGTGGCCATGGTGCTGAAGTGGGTGCTGGTGTTCGCGGTGCTGGCGCTGGGCTTTGCCTGGTGGCGGCTGCCTCCTCTGGCCCTGTTGGCGGGTATCGCCACCGGGCTGATGTTCCAAGTTCTGGCTCTGGCCAGACGTTGATCGAATCACGATAAAGGCTCAGGACTCATGGCGGGCGAGGAAGCAACCCCTACCTCCTACATCCAGCACCACCTGCACAACCTCACCTTCCAGGTGCAGGAAGGCGGGTTCTGGCAGGTGCACGTCGACACCCTGGTGATGTCGGTGCTGTCCGGCCTGCTGATGGTGTTCGGCTTCTGGCTGGCCACGCGCAAGGCCACCGCCGGCGTGCCAGGCAAGTGGCAGGCGTTCGTGGAGATCCTGCTGGAGTTCGTCGACCGCCAGGCCAAGGACACCTACCACGGCACCAGCAAGCTGGTGACCCCGATCGCGATCACCCTGTTCTTCTGGATCCTGATGATGAACCTCATCAAGATGATTCCGGCGGACTTCCTGGCGATCCCCCTGAGCTGGGCCGGCGTGCACTACTGGAAGCCGGTGCCGACCGCCGACGTCAATGCCACCCTGGGCATGTCGATCAGCGTGTTCTTCCTGATGATCTTCTTCTCGCTGCGCTCCAAGGGCGTGGGCGGGATGACCAAGGAATTCCTGACCGCCCCGTTCGGCAAGTGGATGCTGCCGTTCAACCTGATCCTCAATGTGGTCGAGTGGCTGAGCAAGCCGGTCTCGCTGGCGATGCGACTGTTCGGCAACATGTTCGGCGGCGAGATCGTGTTCCTGCTGATCTGGGTGCTGGGCGGGGCCGGCATCTTCGGCGCACTGGCCGGCGGCGCGTTCGGCTTCGGCTGGATGCTGTTCCACCTGCTGGTGATTCCGCTGCAGGCTTTCATCTTCATGATGCTGTCCATCGTGTATCTGAGCCTGGCAGAAGACAGCCACTGACGTTTCTGTTTCACGCGTTACGCAACCCTTCGTTCGATTCACCATCCTCAAGCAACTTTAGTTCTCGGAGAAAACCATGTACTTCGCCGTCCTGACCAACCTCGCCCAAGTCCAGAGCTCCACCGTCCTCGCCGTCGGCATCATGATCGGCCTGGCCGCGCTGGGCGCCGGCCTCGGTCTGGCCATCATGGCCGGCAAGTTCCTGGAATCGGCCGCGCGCCAGCCGGAACTGATCCCGGTGCTGCAGGTGCGCATGTTCATCACCGCCGGCCTGATCGACGCCGCGTTCATCATCAGCGTCGCGGTCGGCCTGCTGTTCGCGTTCGCCAACCCGATGATCGGCGAGTTCGTGTCGCGCCTGCCGCAGGGCGGCTGATCCAGTAGTAATGGCGGACGGTCGCAGCGATGCGGCCGCCCCGCTGCGGATGAAGGTTCGGACGCGTGCGCCGCGATGGCGGCGCGTCCACCCCGTCACTTTGGCTGAGCGTACCCAATGAATATCGGTCTCACCCTCTTTGCCCAGGCGCTGGCGTTTGCCGGTCTGATCTGGATCGTCGCGACCAAGATCTGGCCGCCGCTGATGAAGGCCATCGAAGAGCGCCAACAGAAGATCGCCGAAGGCCTCGCCGCCGCCGATCGCAGCCAGAAGGATCTGGCGCAGGCGCAGGAAAAGGTCAACGAAGCGTTGAAGGATGCACGCATCAAGGCCAACGAAATCATCGATCAGGCCCACGCGCGCGCCAACCAGATCGTCGAAGCGGCCAAGAACGAGGCGATCGCCGAGGCCAACCGGCAGAAGGATCTGGCCCAGGCCGAGATCGAAGCCGCGGCCAACCGTGCGCGCGAGGATCTGCGTCGCCAGGTGTCGCTGCTGGCGGTGAGCGGTGCGGAAAAGCTGCTCAAGCGCGAAATCGACGCCAACGCCCACAAGGCGCTGCTCGACGAGCTGGCGGCGGAGATCTGAGATGAGCCAGGCCCTCACACTGGCGCGTCCGTATGCCCGCGCCGCGTTCGCCGCGGCCAGCGATGCCGGCAAGCTCGCGCCCTGGTCGCAGGCCTTGGCGTTCTCCGCCCAGATCGCGGCCGACCCGCGCGTGGCGGCGTTGCTGCACAACCCGCAGCTGCAGCGCGAGCAGGCGGTGGCGCTGCTGGCGCCGCAGGTGGCCGACGAGCAGTACGCGCGCTTCCTGAGCCTGCTGGCCGAAGGGCAGCGGCTGCCGCTGCTGCCGGAGATCGCCGGGCTGTACGATCAGCTGCGCGCCGAGGCCGAACGCGTGGTCCAGGCCAACGTGACCTCGGCCACGCAGTTGAGCGACGCGGAAGTGGCCTCGCTGAAGGTGGCGCTGAAGCAGCGCTTCGGCCGCGAGGTCGAGATCACCACGGCGGTGGACGCTTCGCTGATCGGCGGCGCGGTGATCGACGCCGGCGACGTGGTCATCGACGGTTCGCTGAAAGGCAAGCTGTCGCGCCTGCAATCCGCACTGGCCCACTAAGAAGCGGGAATGGCGAATAGAGAAAAGAGAACCCGGCCCGGCGGCGACGCCAGCAGCGATTCCCGATTCCCCATTCCCGATTCTCAAAGAAGCTAACCAAACGTCGCCATCCGCCTTCGCGCGGTGGACGATCCGAAGGAAACCAAGATGGCAACCACGCTCAATCCCTCCGAAATCAGCGAACTGATCAAGAACCGCATCGAGCAGGTCAAGCTGACTGCGGAGTCGCGCAACGAAGGCACGGTCACCAGCGTGTCCGACGGCATCGTGCGCATCTTCGGCCTGGCCGACGTGATGCAGGGCGAAATGATCGAACTGCCGAACGAGACCTACGCCCTGGCGCTGAACCTGGAGCGCGACTCGGTCGGCGCCGTGGTGCTCGGCGACTACGAGAACCTGCGCGAAGGCGACGTGGCCAAGACTACCGGCCGCATCCTGGAAGTGCCGGTGGGCAAGGAGCTGCTCGGCCGCGTGGTCAACGCGCTGGGCGAGCCGATCGACGGCAAGGGCCCGCTGGGCACCAGCCTGACTGCGCCGGTGGAGCGCGTGGCGCCGGGCGTGATCTGGCGCAAGTCGGTCGACCAGCCGGTGCAGACCGGCTACAAGTCGGTCGACGCGATGATCCCGATCGGCCGCGGCCAGCGCGAGCTGGTCATCGGCGACCGCCAGACCGGCAAGACCGCGCTGGCGATCGATGCGGTGATCAACCAGAAGAGCACCGGCATCAAGTGCGTGTACGTGGCGATCGGGCAGAAGGCCTCGACCGTCGCCAACATCGTGCGCAAGCTGGAAGAGAACGGCGCGCTGGCGCACACCATCGTGGTCGCCGCGACCGCCTCCGAGTCGGCGGCGATGCAGTACATCAGCGCCTACGCCGGCTGCACCATGGGCGAATACTTCATGGACCGCGGCGAAGACGCGCTGATCGTGTACGACGATCTGTCCAAGCAGGCCGTGGCCTACCGCCAGATCTCGCTGCTGCTGAAGCGCCCGCCGGGCCGCGAAGCGTATCCGGGCGACGTGTTCTACCTGCACAGCCGCCTGCTGGAGCGCGCCGCGCGCGTGTCCGAGGAGTACGTGGAGCAGTTCACCAAGGGCGAGGTCAAGGGCAAGACCGGTTCGCTGACCGCGCTGCCGATCATCGAGACCCAGGCCGGCGACGTATCCGCGTTCGTGCCGACCAACGTGATCTCGATCACCGACGGCCAGATCTTTCTGGAAACCGACCTGTTCAACGCCGGCATCCGTCCGGCGGTGAACGCCGGCATCTCGGTGTCGCGCGTCGGCGGCGCCGCGCAGACCAAGATCATCAAGAAGCTCTCCGGCGGCATCCGCATCTCGCTGGCGCAGTACCGTGAGCTGGCGGCGTTCGCGCAGTTCGCCTCGGACCTGGACGAAGCCACCCGCAAGCAGCTCGAGCGCGGTCAGCGCGTCACCGAGCTGATGAAGCAGAAGCAGTACCTGCCGATGTCCATCGCCAACCAGGCACTGTCGATCTACGCGGTCAACGAAGGCTTCCTGGACGACGTGCCGGTCAACAAGATCGGCGCCTTCGAAGAAGGCCTGCACGCGCACTTCGCCAACACCGCCGGTGAGCTGGTGGCCAAGGTCAACGACAGCGGCGACTGGAACGGCGAGATCGAAGCGGCGTTCAAGAAGGGCATCGGCGAGTTCAAGACCACGGGCAGCTGGTAAGTCAGTTGCAGGGAATCGGGAATCGAGAATAGGGAATCGTAGGAGCGGGATCCGGGCTTTGCCCATTCCCGATTCTCCATTCCCCATTCCCACGAAGCGAGCAAAGCGAGCGAGAGCATGGCAGGCGGACGCGAAATCAAAACCAAGATCAAGAGCGTGCAGAACACCCGCAAGGTGACGCGCGCGCTCGAGATGGTCTCGGCCTCCAAGATCCGCAAGGCGCAGGATCGGATGAAGACCTCGCGCCCGTACGCGCAGGCGATGAAGCAGGTGATTGGGCATCTGGCGCAGGCCAGCACCGACTACACGCATCCGTTCCTGGTGCAGCGCGATGCGGTCAAGCGCGTCGGCTACATCGTGATCTCCTCCGATCGCGGCCTGGCCGGCGGCCTCAACAACAACCTGTTCCGCAAGATGCTGGGCGAAGTGCGCCAGTGGCAGAACCAGGGCGCCGGCATCGACGTGGTCACCATCGGCCAGAAGGCATCGGTGTTCTTCCGCCGGCTCAAGGTCGACATGGTCGGCAGCGTCAGCCACCTGGGCGACGTGCCGCAGCTGGAGCAGCTGATCGGCGTGATCAAGGTAATGCTGGATGCATTCACCGAGGGCAAGGTCGACCGCGTCTACCTGGTCTACAACCGTTTCGTGAACACGATGACGCAGAAGGCCAGCTTCGATCAGCTGCTGCCGCTGCCGGCGGCCGAGAGCCAGGTCGCGCACCACGACTGGGACTACCTGTACGAACCCGATGCCGCGACCGTGCTGGAGCACGTGATGACGCGCTACATCGAGTCGCTGGTGTACCAGGCGGTGCTGGAGAACGTGGCGTCCGAACATGCCGCGCGCATGGTCGCGATGAAGGCGGCCAGCGACAACGCCAACAAGCTGATCAGCACCTTGCAGTTGATCTACAACAAGGCGCGGCAGGCGGCGATTACCCAGGAAATTTCCGAGATCGTCGGCGGCGCAGCGGCCGTCTGACGACGGCCGCGGGATTGGGGATTGGGCATTCGGGATTCGCAACAGCAGCCAGGCGCGCTTTGCGAATCCCCAATCCCGAATCCCGAATCACGGATTATTGAAGGGCCGACTCGTTGGCCGATCGAATTAAGTTAACCGGAGCAGCAAACATGAGTCAGGGCAAGATCGTTCAGATCATCGGCGCGGTCGTCGACGTCGAATTCGCGCGTGCCGATGTGCCGAAGGTGTACGACGCACTGAAGGTCGAAGGCACCGCCATCACGCTGGAAGTGCAGCAGCAGCTGGGCGACGGCATCGTGCGCACCATCGCCCTCGGCTCCACCGACGGCCTCAAGCGCAACCTGGTGGCGTCCAACACCGGCCGCGCGATCTCGGTGCCGGTCGGCCCGGGCACGCTGGGCCGCATCATGGACGTGCTGGGCCGCCCGATCGACGAGGCCGGCGACGTGCAGGCCACCGACCATTGGGAAATCCACCGCGCCGCGCCGAGCTACGAAGACCAGTCCTCGGCCACCGAGCTGCTGGAAACCGGCATCAAGGTCATCGACCTGATGTGTCCGTTCGCCAAGGGCGGCAAGGTCGGCCTGTTCGGCGGCGCCGGCGTCGGCAAGACCGTCAACATGATGGAACTGATCAACAACATCGCCAAGGCGCACTCGGGTCTGTCCGTGTTCGCCGGCGTGGGCGAGCGTACCCGCGAGGGCAACGACTTCTACCACGAGATGAAGGACTCCAACGTCCTGGACAAGGTGGCGATGGTGTACGGCCAGATGAACGAGCCGCCGGGCAACCGTCTGCGCGTGGCGCTGACCGGCCTGACCATGGCCGAGTACTTCCGCGACGAGAAGGACGAGAACGGCAAGGGCAAGGACGTGCTGCTGTTCGTCGACAACATCTACCGCTACACCCTGGCCGGTACCGAAGTGTCGGCGCTGCTGGGCCGCATGCCGTCGGCGGTGGGCTACCAGCCGACCCTGGCCGAGGAAATGGGCGTGCTGCAGGAGCGCATCACCTCGACCAAGACCGGCTCGATCACCTCGATCCAGGCCGTGTACGTGCCCGCGGACGATTACACCGACCCGTCGCCGGCGACCACCTTCGCCCACCTCGACTCGACCGTCGCGCTGTCGCGCAGCATCGCCTCGCTGGGTATCTACCCGGCGGTGGATCCGCTGGATTCGACCTCGCGCATGATGGATCCGAACGTGATCGGCCACGAGCACTACGACACCGCGCGCCGCGTGCAGATGACCCTGCAGAAGTACAAGGAACTGAAGGACATCATCGCGATCCTGGGCATGGACGAACTGTCCGAAGAGGACAAGCAGTCGGTGTCGCGCGCGCGCAAGATCGAGCGCTTCTTCAGCCAGCCGTTCCACGTGGCCGAAGTGTTCACCGGCTCGCCGGGCAAGTACGTGTCGCTGAAGGACACCATCCGCGGCTTCAAGGGCATCGTCGAAGGCGAGTACGACCACCTGCCGGAGCAGGCGTTCTACATGGTCGGCAGCATCGAAGAGGCGGTCGAGAAGGCCAAGAAGATGGCCGAGAAGGCCTGATCTGAATGCCGGCCGCGTCGCGGCCGGCATTCGGGAATGGGGAATAGAGAATCGTCAAGGCGGGACAGGCGGCATCCGAGGCATCGCGCAAGTGGTCAGTGGCAATCTGCTTCTCACCATTCCCGATTCCCGATTCCCGATTCCCGCCTCACCCAGTGAGGCACCATGAGCACCATCCGTTGCGACATCGTCAGCGCCGAGCACGAGATCTACCACGGTGAAGCGACCCTGGTGGTCGCCACCGGCGAGCTGGGCGAGCTGGGCATCGCGCCCAAGCACGCGCCGCTGATCACCCGGCTCAAGCCCGGCAAGGTGGTGGTCACCACCGCCAGCGGCGAGCAGCTGGATTTCGCCATTTCCGGCGGCATCCTCGAGGTGCAGCCGCAGGTGGTGACCATCCTGGCCGACACCGCGATCCGCGCGCAGGACATCGACGAGGCGTCGGTGCGCAAGGCCAAGGAAGAAGCCGAGCGCATGCTCGCTAACCGCGGCGACGGCATCGACGTGGCCGAGGCGCAGGCCAAGCTGGCGGAAGTCACCGCGCAGCTGCAGGCGTTGGAGCGCCTGCGCAAAAACCTCAAGCACTGACGCCGCCGCGCGCGCCGCCTGGCGGCCGCACGACTGCGACGAAGACGCCGGCGATTGCCGGCGTTTTTCGTTGGCGATGTGCGCGGAGGCGGGGCGCCCGCTTTTCCGTAGCGTCCCTGCGCATGCGCCGCACCGCACGCGCGACCGGTGTCGGGCGCAACAGTGACATGGCGCACGGCGCTGGCTTTATCGCCGCTGACTCGGCTGCGCGCCTGCGCCGCAAGCGCGGCGTGGTGCAACGAAATCGTCCAATGGCTTCGGCAAGATGGCGACCCGATCTGCGCATCCTTCCCCCACGCAGACGGCTTTCAGGAGAGACCCGATGACCGCTTCCGTCGCCGCCACCCTCCCGCGCATGCTGAGCGCGCTGCTGGCCGCTACCGCCATGCTCGGCTGCGCGGTGCCCGCGCGCAGCGCCACGCCGCTGGAACCGCTGCTGGACCGCATCGTCGAGCGCAACGCGATCGGCGACCAGGTCGCGCTGAGCAAATGGGACAGCGGCAAGCCGGTGCTGGACGCCACGCGCGAGGCCGCGGTGCTGGCCAGCGTGCGCGAACAGGCGCCGGCGCACGGTGTGGACGCGGACGACGCGGCGCGCTTCTTCGGCATGCAGATCGAGTCCAACAAGCTGGTGCAGTACCAGTTGCTGGAGCGCTGGCGGCTGCGCGGCCGCGCGCCCGAGCAGCCGCGTCCGGACCTGACCGCGTTGCGCGCGCGCCTGGACCAGCTGCAGGGCGAGATGCTGGATGCCTTGCAGGCCAACGCTGCGGCCCGGCAAGCGCCGGACTGCCCGGTGGCGACCGCGCGCGCAGCCGAGGCCTATGCGTTGCGCTGGCAGCTGGACCAGGTCCATCGCACCGCGCTGGTGCGCAGCCTGGGCGATTTCTGCCGCTGAGCGGGTGAGCGGCATAGTCCGATTGCGCGCAGAGGCGTCTGCGCCGTCGAGAGCCGCGCCTGCAACAGCCAGGTTGATTCTGTAGGAGCGGCTTCAGCCGCGACAGGCGTTACCGATGGCGCCTGTCGCCGCTGAAGCCGCTCCTGCAGGTGCTACGCCATGCGCAGGCTAGCGGTACACCACGTGCCGCCCAACGAAGAACGACAGCACCGCCAGCGCGCCTTCGACCACCGGTTTGGCCAGCCACGCCAGGCGCAGGCCCAGCGCGTCCGCGCACAGTGCCACCAGCCAGGTGCTGAGCAGGGTGAGCACGATCCACATCGCCATGAAGCGGCCGAAGCGCTGCCAGCCCAGGCGCGCGCCGTCGCTGGCGAATGTGATGCGGCCGTTGAGCCAGAAGCCGAGCAGCGCGCCGCACACGCGGCCGAGCACGTTGGCCGGGATCGTTGGCATGCCGACGGCGGTCGCCGCGACGAACACGCTCCAGTCGATCAGCAGTTGCAGCAATCCGATCACGACGAATTGACTGCCCTGGCGCAGCAGAGTCATGCAAGCCCTGGGTTGGGATCAAGCGCGCATGCTAGCGCCTGCGGCGCGGATGTAAATGCCGCGGCGCGATGCGATGCGCATGCGGCACGCAGACACGGCTGCCTCTAAAATCCCGGTCTGACCCGGAATGGAACTTCCCCCCATGAGCCTGCCCCTGCACGTCGTGATCCTTGCCGCCGGCGCGGGCAAGCGGATGAAGTCCGCCAAGCCCAAGGTGCTGCAACCCATCGCTGGCCGGCCGATGCTGGCCCACGTGATCGACACCGCGCGCCAGCTGCAGCCGGCGGCGATCCATGTGGTCCATGGCCATGGCGGCGACGCGGTGCGCGCGGCCTTCGGCGACCAGCCGGATCTGCTGTGGGCCGAGCAGGCGCGGCAACTGGGCACCGGCCACGCGGTGCAGCAGGCGACGGCCGCGGTGCCGGATGCGGCCACCGTGCTGGTGCTGTACGGCGACGTGCCGCTGATCCGCGCCGACACCTTGTTGCGCCTGCTGCACTCGCCGGGACGGCTGGCGGTGCTGGTGGCCGAACCCGAGGACCCCGACGGCTATGGCCGCATCGTGCGCGACGCGGCGGGCAAGGTCGCCGCGATCGTGGAGCACAAGGACGCCGACGACGAGCAGCGCCGCATCCGCACCATCAACACCGGCATCGTCACCGCCGAATCCACCGCGCTCAAGCGCTGGCTGGCGCAGCTGCGCAACGACAATACGCAGGGCGAGTACTACCTCACCGACGTGTTCGCCGCCGCCGCCGCCGAATTCACGCCCGCGGAGATGGTGCTGGTGGCCGATCCGATCGAGGCCGAAGGCGCCAACGACCCCTGGCAGCTGGCGCAGCTGGAGCGCGCCTGGCAGCTGCGCGCGGCGCGCGCGCTGTGCGAGCAGGGCGCGCAGCTGCTCGATCCGAACCGGCTGGACCAGCGCGGCCGCGTGCGCGTGGGCCGCGACGTGTGCATCGATGCGAACGTGGTGCTGGAAGGCGAGGTGGAACTGGGCGACGGGGTCAGCATCGGCCCGTTCGTACGGCTCAAGGACGTGGTGCTGGGGCCGGGCACCGAAGTGCGCGCGCACTGCGACCTGGAAGGCGTGATCACCGAGGGCGCGGTGATGATCGGGCCGTTCGCGCGGCTGCGGCCGGGCACGGTGCTGGCCGATGGCGTGCACATCGGCAACTTCGTCGAGACCAAGAAGGCGGTGCTCGGCGTCGGCAGCAAGGCCAATCATCTGACGTATCTGGGCGATGCGACGATCGGCAGCGGGGTCAACATCGGCGCCGGCACCATCACCTGCAATTACGACGGGGTGAACAAGTCGCAGACCACGATCGGCGACGACGTTTTCGTCGGCTCCAACAGCGCGCTGGTGGCGCCGCTGACGATCGGTGACGGGGCGACCATCGGCGCCGGGTCGGTGATCACGCGCGACGCGCCGGCCGGCCAGCTCACCGTGGCGCGGGCGCGGCAGGCCTCGCACGAAGACTGGAAGCGGCCGAAGAAGAAATAGCCGGCAGCGCGCGCGGGCAGCGCGTGACAGGCATCGCAGCCGCACCCGCATGGCCGCGCTAAGGTGGCGCGGCTGGCCGGATCCGGCGCCAGCGTCGCAACGCTGCATGGAGGTGTTCGATGTCGGTACGACGCATGCGCTGGTGGGTCTTGCTGCTGCTGGCGGCGGCGAGCGGCGTGCACGCGCAGACCTTCCGTCTGTACCTGGCACCCGATGGCGACGATGCCGCGGCCGGAACCAGCGCCGAGACCGCGTTGAAGACGCTGAGCGCCGCGCAGCAACGGCTGCTGGCGCAACCGCCGCCGGCCGCGGTGGAGATCGTGGTCGCGCCCGGCACCTATCTGGGCCAGTCGGTGCGCTGGACGTTCCGCAACGGCGCGCCGCTGCGCATCGTCGCCGCCTCCGGCGCGAGCACGATGCCGCATTTCGACGGCGGCGGTGGCGGCACCTGGTTCACCCTGCGTGGCGGCGGCAACCAGCGCACCCAGCTGCAGTTCGTCGGCCTGGAGGTCAGCGACTACTGGATGGCGATGGATCTGGGCAGCAGCAACGCGGCCGCGGACGGCAACGCCGGCAACGAGATCCGCGGCATGCGCTTTGTCCGCATCGGCGGCATCCATGGCCAGGGCGATCCGGCGTATTCGTATGCGGCGATCCGCCTGCAGAACTCGCGCGACAACGTGATCGCCGACAACCAGTTCAGTGCGATCGAGAACAGCAAGGAAACCTCCGGCTACATCCATGCGCTGTATCTGGCGCGGCAGTCGACCGGCAATACCGTCGAGAACAACAGCTTCACCGACGTCAACGGCGACGTGGTGCGCACCCGCGATGCGTCCGACGATACCCAGGTGCGCGGCAACCGCTTCGTGCGCGCCGGCAAGTACGCCGCGTTCTCCGACTGGTTCGATCCGGAGCAGGGCGAATGCCCATCGCAGGGCGGGCGCTTCGTCGACAACACGGTCGGCGCCGGTTACTACGGCGCGATTCCGGCGACGGCCACCACAGGAGCCGACGATGCGTGCGGCGCGCTGGGCGCGCCGCGCATCGTCGAGAGCGGCACTGTGCGCGAGTGAGATGGGTGCTGCAGCGGTGGATCTGCAGCGTGCAGCGCAGTGAGGGAATTTGTGGGAACGACTTCAGGCCACCTCTAATAACTTCATTGCGGAAGCTGCATGTTGCGCGTGGCGATGGTGTGTCGTTTTCCTGTCGCGGCTGAAGCCGCTCCTACAAGAGCATGGCGCATGTTGTAGGAGCGGCTTCAGCCGCGACAGAAGGACGAAGTGGCCGCAATGCCGACGCCAGCGACAGCTGCTGCCACGTCGATGCGACTGCCGCCAGTCCATGATCGGCACCGCCGACGCTGGTGACGCCGCGCATCGTCGGAACGTCGCGGTACGCGAATGGAGACGCTGACGGATTGATGCGAATCCTGTAGGAGCGGCTTCAGCCGCGACAGGTGCTGCCGAAGTGTCTGTCGCGGCTGAAGCCGCTCCTACAGGGGGCGCGAGGCGTTAGGTCGCCGAGGCCAGCGGCAGCTGCACCGCCACGCACAGTCCGCCTTCGTCGCGGTTCTGCAGCGACAGGCGGCCGCCGTGCGCTTCGACGATCTCGCGGGTCAGCGCCAGGCCCAGGCCGGTGCCGTTGCGCTTGGTCGAATAGAACGGCATCAGCGCGTTGTGCAGCACCGCTTCGTTCATGCCGCTGCCGCGGTCCAGCACTTCGATGCGCAGCCATTCGGGGCGGGTGGAGACGCGGATGCGCACGCTGTCGGCCGGTGCCTGGCCCTCGGGGCTGGATTCGTGCGCGTTCTTGACCAGGTTGAGCAGCGCCTGCTGCAGCTGCGCCGGATCGACCCGGCTGTGCAGGTCGGGCGCCTCCAGTTCCAGCGCGAAGGGAATCTGCTGCTGCAGCCCGCCCAGGAACTGCGCCCAGTGCACGGTCTGCAACTGCGGCTGCGGCAGCTTGGCGAAGCGCGCGTAGCCGCGGATGAAGCCTTCCAGGTGCCGCGCGCGCTCCTCGATGGTGCCGAACACTTCCTCCAGCCGCTCCACCTTCTGCCGCCGCACCAACTCGGCGCCGGAGTGCGCCAGCGAGGCGATCGGTGCCAACGAGTTGTTCAATTCGTGGCTGATCACCCGGATCACCTTCTTCCATGTGTGCACTTCCTGGCGGCGCAGTTCGGCGGTGAGCAGGCGGATCAGCAGCAGTTCGTGCGGGCGGCCGTTGAGCCGGAAGCGGCGCCGCGACAGATGGTAGACCTGCTCTTCTTCCGGATCCTCGTCGTCGTCGATGGTGAACAGGCTGTCGCCGCCGCGCGCCACCGCCTCGCGCAGCGCCGGCGGCATGCCCAGCAGCAGGTCGTCCAGGCGCTGGCCTTCCAGTTTCCAGCCGCCGTGCAGCAGCTTGCGCGCGGCCAGGTTGGAGAACACCACGCGGCGCAGGCCGTCGCCGCCGTTGGAGGTCAGCAACATCGCCACCGGGGTGTTCTGCACCATGGTGTCGAGCATCAGCTCGCGCTGCGCCAGGCCCTGGCGTTGCTCGCGCAGGATCTCGCCCAGCTGCCGGTGCGCGGCGACCATCTCGCCCAGTTCGTCGTCGCCGCGCCAGTGCACGCCGAAGTTGTATTCGCCGTCGCGGTAACTGCTGACGGTACCGGCCAAGGCGCGGAACAGCGAGCGCATCGGCGCGGTGGCGCGACGCAGCGTCCACCACATCAGCGCCAGCAGCGACAGCGCCGAGAAGGTCACCACTTCCCAGCCGCGGTCCATCCAGTACGCCAGCAGCCACGGCATCGCCGCGGCCAGCGCCAGCACCGGCAACAGGCGCAGGAACAGGCCAACGGTGAAGGAGCGGCGCAGTTTCATTCGCGCGGGATTCCGTAGCGGTCCATGCGCCGGTACAGCGCTTGCCGGCTCATGCCTAGTTCGGCCGCGGCCTGGGCGATGACGCCGTTGGCGCGGCCGAGCACCGCGACGATGCGCTCGCGGTCCGGTTCGGCGCCGGCGGCGGGACGCTGCGCGGCCGGCTTGGGCAGGTTGAGGTCGGTGGCCTCGATCGAGCGGCCGCCGGCCAGCAGTTCGGCGCGCTGGACGACGTTGCGCAGCTCGCGCACGTTGCCGGGCCAGGCGTGTCGCTGCAGCGCCTGGGCGGCGCCAGCGGACAGCGCCTTGGCGCCGGACAGGAAGTGCTCGGCCAGCGGCAGGATGTCGCCGGGCCGGTCGGCCAGCGCCGGCAGCGACAGCTCCACCGCGTTGAGCCGGTAGTACAGATCCTCGCGGAACGTGCCTTCGCGGATCATCGCGGTCAGGTCGGCATTGGTGGCGCTGATCACCCGCACCTTGACCTGGCGCTCGCGGTTGGAGCCCAGTCGCTCGAAGCGCCCGGTCTCCAGCACGCGCAGCAGTTTCATCTGCCCGGCCAGCGACAGGTTGCCGATTTCGTCCAGGAACAGGGTGCCGCCGTCGGCGGCTTCGAACTTGCCTTCGCGCACCTTGTTGGCGCCGGTATAGGCGCCGGCCTCGGCGCCGAACAATTCGGCTTCGATCAGCTCGGCCGGAATCGCGCCGCAGTTCAGCGCCACGAACGGGCCCTGCCGCATCGGCGAATTGGCCTGCACGATCTCGGCGATCTTCTCCTTGCCGCTGCCGTTGGGGCCGGTGATCAGCACCGGCAGTTCCGAGCGTGCGACCTGGCAGGCCAGGGCGATGGCGCGCTCGCTGGCCGGATCGGCGAACACCGCGCCGCGCAGGTCGTAGCGCTGCGCCAGCTGCTGGCGATGGCGGCGTTCGCCGTCGCGGCGCCGTTCCAGTTCGCGCCGCGCTTCGGACAGTTCCAGCAGGTTGTTGACCGTGGTCAGCAGCTTGCGGTCGTCCCAGGGTTTGGCCAGGTAGTCGGCGGCGCCGGCCTTGACCAGTTCCACCGCGCTGCTGAGCTGGGTCCAGGCGGTCAGCAGGATCACCGGCAGGTCCGGGTGGCGCGCGCGGATCGCATCGAACAACGCCACGCCTTCCTCGCCCGAGGTGGTATCGGCGGTGAAGTTCATGTCCTGCAGCACCAAGTCGATATCGCCCTCGGCCAGGCGTTGCAGTCCGGCATCCGGGCTGTCGGCATGCACGGTCTCGATGTCGTGCAGCGAGAACAGCACTTCCAGTGCGGTGGCGACGGCGGGGTTGTCGTCGATGATCAGGATGCAGGGCATCGGAAACCTTGTCGGATGGCTTGGGCGGAACGGGCGACCGCCGGACGAAACGGCATCATCGCAGTCCCGCTGCGGCTTGTCGTGTGCGCCGACGACCGTCGGCATGCGGTCGATGCCGGGGCATGCGCACGCGATATGGCGACCACGGGCATGCGCATCACCGATACGCCGCAGGCGACAGTCGCGCCGCGCGCACCGCCGGTCCGCGCATCGCCAGCCAGCCGGCGACCAGCAACAGCGATGCGATGCACAGCGCCGACAGCGGCGGCGGCGACAGCGCTGCGACATCCGGCAGGATCCGGCGCAGCAGCGCGGCGACGCCGCTGCCGATGGCCACGCCCAGGCCGCACAGCAGCAGGTTCTCGTGATGCAGCTGGCGGCGGATCTGCGCCGCACGCGCGCCCAGCGCGCGGCGCAACGCGATCTGCCGGTGACGCTTGCGCACCATCAGCTCGCTGATGGCGTAGACCGTCGCGGTCGTGGCCAGCAGCCACAGCGCTGCGCCTGCAGCCAGCAGCATCAGCCGTTGGCGATGCAGGTGCCGTTGCCGCAGGCGCAGTTCGCCGGCGCTGCCGAGGTCGTAGACGCGTCCTGCCGCGATCCGCCGCGCATGCGCCTCCAGGTCAGCGCGGACGCCCGTCGGATCGCCCTGGGCGACGCGCAGCACGTACAGCGCGTCGCTGTCGTCCTGCAGACGCAGCGCCAGAATGGCGCCGTCCTGGCTCTCGCCCTCGTCGCCGGCACCCGGCGCGCGCAGGCGCTCGACGATGCCGACCACGCGCGCCGGCGCCCGGCTGCCCAGATACACCGCCTGTCCCACGGCGTCGCGGCCGGGGAACAACCGCGATGCCAGCGACTGGGTCAGGATCACCCGCTGCGCCAGGTCCAGCGCGGTGGGCGAGGTGAGGTCGCGGTACTCGTCGCTGGCGAAATCGCGGCCGCGCTGCAGGCGCAGGCCCAGCGCCGTCACCATTCCGGGACCGCCGAGGTAGGTGGTCACGCGGAACTGTCCGCCGGCGCCGTCGGCGCGCGGTCCCATCAGCGTGCTCCAGTGCTCGGGGCCGAACGGCAGCTGATTGATCGCCGCCACGTGCAGGACGCCGGGAATCGCGCGCAATGCCGCCGCATCGTGCTGCGCCTGCGCGGCGGACACGCGGCCGCTGAGCCGCAGCGTCAGCAGATGCGCGTCGTCGTCGATGCCGCTGGCGGCGTGCATCCGCGCATGCGCCTGGGACGCCAGCGTGCCCAGGGCGAGCAGCACCGGATAGGCGAGCGCCATCTGCAGCACGATCAGCGTCGCCAGCAGCAGGTGACTGCGTAGCGAGATCAGCAGGCGATCCAGCATCCGCAACACCCGCTCAGGCGCTGCGCGTGGCGACCGCGGGCGGCACCGCGGCGGCGCGCTGCGCCGGCCACAGCACCGCCAGCTGGCCGAGCGCAAGCAAGGCCACGGCCGCCGCCGGCAGGTAGCCCAGCGGCAGACGCGCCAGCTCGTAGTGCTGCATCAGCGCCTGGTTGAGCAGCACCGCCAGCGCCATGCCCAGCACGCTGCCGTTGCCCACGATCAACAGGTTCTCGGTCTGGAAATAGCGCAGGATGTCGCGCCGGGTCGCGCCGATGGCGCGGCGGATGCCGATCTGACGCGTGCGCTGCTGGACCCAGAAGCTGGCCAGTCCGCCAATGCCCAGGGCGGTGACGAACAGCAGGCCGCTGGTCGCGGCGAGCAGCAGCCCGATCATGGTGGCATCGCGCTGAAAATAGTGTTGCCGCACCTGCGCGAAACTGCGCCGCCCCGCGTCCGGAATCAACCGCAGCGGGCCGGCCTTGGCCAGTGTGGCTGCGGCGGCGGCCAGCACCCGGTCGCGGTCCTGCGGGGCGCTGCGCAGCAGGTATTGCGTCTGCGCGCCGCTGGGACGCTGCGGCGACAGCGCGACCAGGCGATCGACCGCGGCGCTGCGCAGCATCGGGCGCAGCAGGTCGTCGACCACGCCGACCACGGTGCTCTGATTGTCGCCGTAGAGCGTCTTGCCGACGGCCGGCTGGTCCGGCCACAGCTGTTGCGCCAGCGCCCGGGTCACGATCAGCGCGCTGGGCGAGGCGGTGGAGTAGTCGTCGGCACGGAAATCGCGGCCGGCGATCAGGTGCGCGCCCATCGCCTGCACGAAGCCGGGCGAACCGGAGTAATAGGTGGCCTGGACACAACCAGCCCCGTCCATCGATCGCTGCGCGGTCGCGCGTTCCAGTGCCTGCCGATCGGCGCAGCCGCCGTAGTCGTTGGAGCCGCCGGACAACGGCGTGCTGAACCCGATCGCGGCCGCCGCCTTGACCCCGGGAATGCGGCGCAGCGCCAGCAGGTCGGCCTGCTGCTGGGCCTGCGCAGCGTCGCCGCCCTGCAGGCCGCGCACCGAGATCAGCGCCAGTTCGTCCTCTGGCAGGCCGCTCGGGGTCTGCAGACGCTCGATCCGGCCGCCGATCAGGAATACGGCGTTGGCGACGAAGGCGCAGGTCAGCGCGACCTGCAGGGTCAGCAGCGCAGCGGTGAGGCGATGGTGCTGCAGGCTGGAGAGGATCGGGCGGATCGGCAGGGGCATGTCAGACGTCCTTGATCTGCAGGGCGGGGTTGATCCGGCTGGCCCGCCAGGCCGGCAACAGGCCCGCCAGCAGCGCGGCGACCACCGCCAGCGCCACGGTGGCCAGCAGCATCTCAGGGTCCATCCGCGCGACCTTGGCATAGTCGTCCGGGCGCTGGCGCACGCTCCACAGGCCCAGTTCGGCGATCGCGGTTCCCAGAACGCCGCCGAGCAGCCCGATCAGCACCGCTTCGCTGCCGAACTGCAGGAGCACATGGCCGCGCCGGGCGCCGAGCGCGCGGCGCACGCCGATCTCGCTGCCGCGGCGCAGAAACTTGGCCAGCAGCAGGGCGATGACGTTGACCAGGCACACCCAGAGAAAGCCGAGGGCGAGCAGCGTCTGCAAGCGGACGTCGTCCGGCACCATGCGCAGGTGGCGCAGCCAGTCCATCAGCGGGTACAGCCTGGCGCGTTGCGGCGGGCGCTGGAAGCGTCCAGCGGCATGTTGCGTCGCTGCGTAGTCGTAAAGGAAGCGCTGGTAGGCCGCCACCTGCTGCGGCGTATCCAGCTGCACCCAGAACTGCAGCCAACTGGTGGAAGGGTCCTTGAGGCGCGCCTGGTCGCTGCCGCTGAACGTATCCCAGCTGCTGACGCTGCCGCTGGTGTCCAACCCCAGTTCCATCGCGGTGGCCAGCGGGAGGAAGAAGTCGTCCTGCTGACCGAAGCCGCCCTTGCTGTACGGATCGGCATAGAACAGCGGTTGCGGATTCCATTGCCCGGCCACGCCGATCACCTGGAAGCCGATGCGCTGTTCGCCGAGCGCCACCCGCTGGCCGATCGGATCGCGCGCGCCGAACAGGGTGCTGGCCAGCGCGCGGCTCAGCACGATGACACGGGCATGGTTCTGGTCGTCGTCCGCGCTCCAGCCATGTCCGCGTTGCAGCGGTACGCCGAACAGGGCGAAGAATTCGTTGGTGGCGTAGCGGCCGCTCATGTCCAGCGGCGCGGTCGCCGCATGCGGCGGCCACAGCAACGCCTGACCGCCGGCGATCGCCGCCTGGTGGATCGCGCGCTGCGCGTGCAGCAAGGCCATGGCGTCGGGCCAGGTGAGGTTGTCGGATGGATCGGCCCATTCCTGGTCGTCGGGATAGTTGGCCGGCAACGGATCCAGATGCGGGACGTACAGCGTACGGCTCTTGCTGGGCAACGGATCGCGCGACATCACGTGCAGCACCGTCAGCATGGTCATGCTCGCGCCGATGCCCAGGCCGATCGCCAGCACCATCAAGGCGGTGGCGATCGGCGTGCGCCGCAGACTGCGCCAGGCCATCGTCAGGGAGTAGAACAGCATCCGGAAGCTCCTCGATTGCGTGCCGTCTGCGCTGCGTCAGGCGCTGCGCGTGGCCACCGCCGGCGGTACGCGGGTGGCGCGGCGCGCCGGCCCGAGCACCGCGAGCTGGCCGAGCAGCCACAGCGCCAGCGCGCCGACCGGCAGATACCACAGCGGCAGCCGTGGCAGTTCGTAGGCGTTCATCAGCCACAGATTGGCGGCATAGGCCAGCAGCATGCCCAGGCCGATCCCGGCGCTGGCGAGCAGGAAGTTCTCCAGCTGGAAATAGCGCAGTACCTGGCCGCGGGTGGCGCCGAGCGCGCGGCGCACGCCGATCTGCTTGGTGCGCTGCTGCACCCAGAAGCTGGCCAGGCCGACGATGCCCAGCGCGGTGATCAGCAGCAGCATCGCGCACACCCCGACCAGCAGCCAGGCCATCGCGCGGTCGTTGCGGTAGTAGTGCGCGCGCGCCTGTTCCAGGGACACGCTGCGGTCGTCGCGGATCATGCGGCGCGGCCCGTGCGCGAGCAACAGCTTGCGCGCCTGCTGCTGCACCGCGTCGCGCTGCGCCGGATCATCCACGCGCAGCACGTAGGTGCCGCGGGTGTAGGGCATGTTCACCGGGAACAGCATCGCGCTTTCGTAGTCCATGCCGGAGCCGTAGTCGCGCGGTTGCACCAGGCGCTCGACCACGCCCACCACCCGTTGCTGGCCGTACACGTAGATCGACTTTCCGACCGCCGACTGCCCGGGAAACAGGCGCTGGGCGAGGGTCTTGCTCAGGATTACCGACGGCACCACGGCCTTGTCGTTCGGGTCCATCAGGTGCGCGTAGTCGAGAAATTCGTCTGCGTTGAAGCGCCGGCCTTCCACCAGTTTCAGTCCCAGCGTGTCGAGCAACTGCGCGTCGCCGAAGTAGTTGGTGGCGCTCAGCGTGGCGCGTTGCTGGTCCGGGCCGAGCGAGACGCCGCTGGCGCCGATCGAGCTGCCGAACAGCGGCTGGTTGATGATGCTGGCGTTGCGCACGCCGGGAATGCGCCGCAGCGCGTCCAGGTCCTCGCGGGTGAGCGCGGCGGCATCGCTTTGCCCGAGGATGTTGCCGACCTTGATGTAGACCAGCTGCGATTCCGCCACGCCGGTGGGGCGCTGGATGTTCTGCAGGCGGATTCCGATCAGGAACAGCGCGTTGCATACCACAGCGCAGCTGAAGGCGATCTCCAGCACGATGAGCAATGCGGCGATCTTGTGCTTGCGCAAGCTGGAGAGGATGGGGCGGATATGCACGGGAACGTTCCTGACGGGAAGGAGGAGGCGCGGCGCGTCACTGCGACTTGAGTTGCAGTGCGGTCTGCACGCGCATGGCCTGCCACGCCGGCAGCGCGCCGGCCAGCAGGCTGCTGCCCAGGGTCAGCGCCAGTGCGGTCAGCAGCATGCTGCCGTCCATGTGCGCCAGCCCGGCATAGTCGGCCGGCTGCTGCCGCACCAGCCACAGGCCGATCCAGGCGAACAGCAGGCCGATCGCGCCGCCAAGCGCGCCGATCATGGCCGCTTCCACTAGGTGTTGGGCGAAGATCGCGCGCCGCGACGCACCGAGCGCGCGCCGCACGCCGATTTCGCCGCCCTGGCGCAGGAACTTGGCCAGCATCAGGCCGACGGTGTTGAGCAGGCAGATGCCGAGGAACACCAGCGCCAGCCACAGCTGCAGGCGCACGTCGGCAGGAACCGCGTGATTACGGTCCAGCCAGGTCATCACATCGCTCAGGCGCACCTCGGCCGGATGGCTGAAACGGCCGGCATCGTGTTGCTGGCGCGCGTAGCTGTCCAGGTAATCGCGGTAGGCGGCGCGCTTGCCGGCGTCGGCGAGTTCCACCCAGTACTGGAGCCACGCGCAAGGCGCGTTCTCGCTGTCTTGGCCATCGCTGCTGCTGCCCCAGCATTCCATGCTGCCGCTCGCTCCCATCTTCAGGTCGCGCGAGGTCGAGAACGGGATGAAGATGTCCTCGCTGTCGCCATATTCGGTGTTGGTCAGATCGTAGAAGCGCGGGTTCATGCTCCACTCCTCGGTCACGCCGACGACGCGAAGCAGGTTTTCGCCGACCTGCACGTCGCGCCCGGTGCTGTCCACGTCGCCGAACAACTGATCGTTGAGCTTGCGCGAGAGCACCACCACACGCGCGTGCCGCGTGTCGTCCTCCGCGCTCCAGGCATGGCCGTAGCGCATCGGCACCGCGAACATCGAGAAGAAGTCGGCCGAGGTGAAACGCGCCTCGACGTTGGAGGGGGTCTGCTCGGCCTTGACCGGCACCACGGTGACGCCGCCGGCGGACATCATCGCCTGGCGATCGCCGCGCTTGTCGCGCAACAGCGCCTCGGCATCGCGCCGGGTCAGCTGCAGCGGCTCGTCGCTGGAGGGTTCGTACTTTTCGTCCGGATAGACGTTCATCTCCACGTAGAACAGCTGCGCGCTCTTGCCCGGGATCGGATCGGCGGCCAGCACGTGGAACACGGTCAGCGTGGTCATCGACGCGCCGATGCCGACCGCGATGGCCAGCACCATCAAGGCGGTGAGCAGCCGGTTGCGGCCGAAGCTGTGCAGTGCCAGTTTGCAGTAATAGCCGAACATGCGAAGTCCTGGAAAAAAAGGCCGGCATGGCGCCGGCCAAGGGGACGCTTAAGCGCTGCGCGTCGCCACCGCCGGCGGCACCGCCGCGGCGCGGCGCGCCGGCGCGAACACCGCGAGCTGGCCGAGCAGCCACAGCGTGATCGCGCCGAACGGCAGGTAGTACAGCGGCAGCCGCGGCAGTTCGTACTTGCCCATCAGCCACTGGTTGATCGCATACGCCAGCAGCATGCCGAGCACGATGCCGGTGCTGGCGAGCAGGAAGTTCTCGGTCTGGAAGTAGCGCAGGATCTGCCCGCGGGTGGCGCCGAGCGCGCGGCGGATGCCGATCTGCTTGGTGCGCTGCTGCACCCAGAAGCTGGCCAGGCCGACGATGCCCAGCGCGGTCACGATCAGCAACGCGATGCACACCGCCCCGAGCAGCCACACCATCGCGCGGTCGCCCTGGAAATAGGCGTCGCGGATCTCGGCGTAGGTCTGCTGCTTCAGCACCAGGCGGCTGTTGTCCACCTTCATCAGCGCCGCCGTCGCCGAGGCCAGCACTTCCTGGCGCCGCGTCGGATCGGTGACCCGCAGCACGTACAGGCCGTCGGTGTAGTTCAGGCGCAACGGCAGCAGCATCGCGTAGTTGATTTCGGCCAGGCCGCTGGTCGCGGTCGGCCGCGCCAGCGTGTCGACGATGCCGACCACGCGCAGGGGAAACGGCCCGGTATAGACCGTCTTGCCCAGGGCGTTCTGCCCGGGGAACATCTTTTCCGCGGTGGCGCGGTTGAGGATCACCGCGGTGCCCTTTTTCTGCACTGTCTTGTCGGTTTGTGCGGTTTCCAGATCCAGGTATTCGTCGGGCGCGAAGTCGCGTCCTGCCGCCAGCTGCAATCCCAAGGTCCGCAGCGTGCCTTCCTCGGCCATGTACTGCGCCGCGTTGAGGGTGGGACGCTCCTGGTCCGGGGTCAGCGCCAGGCTGGTGTTCCAGGAGTAGTGCACGAACGGCACCTGGTTGAGCAGGGTCGCGCTGCGCACGCCGGGTACGGCGCGCAACGCGGCCAGGTCCTCGCGGGTCCGCGCGGCGGCGTTGACCTGCTGGCCGATGCCGCCCAGCGAGATCGTCACCAGTTCCGATTCGGCGATGCCGCTGGGCCGGTGCAGGGTCTCGATGCGGTTGCCGATCAGGAACAGGGCGTTGCACACGATCGCGCAGGCCAGCGCGATCTCGAGCACGATCAGCGCGGCGGCGGTCTTGTGCCGGCGCAGGGTGGAAAGAATGGGGCGGATGTCCATGGCGGTAACCTTGTGAGGGACCTTCGTTGGCGGTCTGCCCGTCGCCGTGCGGCGGGCGTGGGGGTCAGGACGATTTGAGTTGCAGCGCCGGCGCGACCTGGATCGCGCGCCACGACGGCAGCAGGCCCGCCAGCAGGCTGGCGACCAGGGCCAGGGCGAAGGTCAGCGCGAGCATGCTGGGATCGAGGTGGGCCAGCTTGGCGTAGCCGGTGGGTTGCTGGCGGACCGCCCACAGTCCGAGCACGGCCAGGCCGAGACCGGCGATGCCGCCGGCCAGGCCGATGGTGCCGGCCTCCACCAGGCATTGCGCGAAGATCGCGCGGCGCGAGGCGCCCAGCGCGCGGCGCACGCCGATCTCGCCGCTGCGGCGCAGGAACTTGGCCAGCAACAGGCCCACGGTGTTGAGCAGGCACACCAGCAGGAAGCCCATCGCCAGCCACAGCTGCAGGCGCACGTCGCCCGGCACCACTTCGTTGTGGTCCAGCCACTGCATCACGTTGCGCAGGCGCACGTTGTTCGGGCGCTGGAAGCGGCCGGCGGCCCGCTGCTGGTTGGAATAATTTTCCAGGTAGGCCTTGTACTCGGCGGCCTGCGCCGGGCTCTCCAGTTCCGCCCAGTACTGGATCCAGGAGCAGGGGGCGTTCAGCCCGGTCTGGTCGCCGCCGTTGTCGCCGAAGCAGTTCATGCTGCCGTTGCGGTCCATCTTCAGGTCCATCGCCACCGAGAACGGCAGGTAGGCCTGCTCGTCCGAGCCGTAGGTGTTGGTGAGGTCGTAGAAGCGCGGATTGGGCTCCCACGTATCCAGCACGCCGACGATGCGGAAGGTGTTCTGGTCCATGCGCAGTTCGCGGCCGACGCTGTCGGCGCCGTCGTACAGCTTTTCGTTGAGCTTCTTGCTGATCACCGCCACGCGCTCATGGCGCTCGTCTTCGGTGCCGGTCCAGCCATGGCCGTACAGGAACGGCGTGTCGAACATCGGGAAGAAGTCCGCCGAGGTGAAGCGCACCTCCGACTTGAACGGTTTCAGCCCGCTCTTGAGCGGTTCCACCGCCACCGACCCGCCGGTCATCAGCGCCTGTCGCTTGGCCCGCTTCTCGCGCAGCAGCGCTTCGGCGTCGTAGCGCGTGTTCTGGAAGTCCGGCTC
This sequence comes from Xanthomonas sp. DAR 34887, assembly GCF_041245805.1. Taxonomy (NCBI): domain Bacteria; kingdom Pseudomonadati; phylum Pseudomonadota; class Gammaproteobacteria; order Lysobacterales; family Lysobacteraceae; genus Xanthomonas; species Xanthomonas tesorieronis. The sequence goes on along the minus strand of NZ_CP162490.1, from coordinate 4,436,050 downwards.
CTCGCCGGGCTGGAAGCCGGCCTTCGGCTGCGCGTCCACCTGCACGTAGAACAGCTTGTCGCTCTTCTGCGGGATCGGATCGCCCGAGAGTACGTAGAACACGGTCAGCGTGGTCATGCTGGCGCCGATGCCCAGCGCGATGGCCAGCACCATCAGCGCGGTGAGGACCTTGTTGCGGCGGAAGCTGCGCAAGGCGAGGCGGAAGTAATAGCCGAACATGGGTGGCTCCGGGTCAGGCGCTACGGGTGGCGGTGGCGGGTGGGACGGCGGCGGCGCGCAATGCAGGGCCGAGCACGGCGAACTGGCCGAGCGCGCACAGCAGCGCCGCACCGGCGGGCAGGTAGAGGGCCGGCAGCCGGTCCAGTTCGAAGAAGCGCATCAGCAGGACATTGCCGGCATAGGCCAGCAGCATGCCCAGCGCCACGCCGGCGCCGACGATGAGCAGGTTCTCGGTGTGGAAGTGCTGCAGGATGTCGCGGCGGGTGGCGCCCAACGCGCGGCGGATGCCGATCTGCCGGGTGCGTTGCTGCACCCAGAAACTGGCCAGGCCGACGATGCCCAGCGCGGTCACCAGCAGCATCGCGGCGATGACCGCCACCAGCAGCTTGGCCATGGCCCGGTCGCTCTGGAAATAGCGCTGGCGCAGTTCGTTCACCGGCTTGCTGTACTCGCCGTCCAGGACCGCGTCGGGCGCGGCGCGCGTCACCGCTGCGCGTGCCTGTTCGATCACCCGCGGCAGCTCGCGCGGATCGGCGCGCAGGACGTAGGTGCCGGATTGCGCCGCCTCGCGCACCGGGATCAGCACCGACCAGTCGCTGCCGATCGCGCCATCCTCGCTGCGGCCGGGATCGGGCCGGGCCAGATGCGGCAGCGTGCCGACCACGCGAAAGTGGCCGCCGGCCCAGAATTCTCGGCCCAGCGGATCCTGGCCCGGCCACAGGTGGGTGGCCAGGGTGCGGGTGATCCACACGTCGGCCGCCGCCGGGACGAAACGCGCGATCGGCTGGTAGTCGGTGTCGTCGAACGCGCGGCCGCTGTCGGGCTTCAGGCCCAGCGCGGCAACGGCGCCGGGGCTGGCCAGGTAGAAGTGCGGCACGCCGCCGACCTGGGTGCAGGCCTGGTCCAGACAGATGCCGCTGTTGCCGACCGCCGGCGCGAACGGGACGGTGTTGATGGTGCCTGCCGCGCGCACCCCGGGGATGCGGCGCACGGCATCGAGCACGCGCGCATTGAGATCGAGGTTGTTGCAACCGTCGCAGCCGGACAGGGACACCAGCCCCAGCGCGGCTTCGTCGACGCCGCTGTCCAGGTGCATCAGATCCAGCCGGTTGCCGATCAGGAAGAACGCGTTGCACAGCACGGCGCAGGCCAGCGCCACTTCCAGCGCGATCAGCGTCGCGGCGATACGGTGGCGGGAAAGGGCGCGCAGGATGGGGGCGATCTGCATCATGGCATGGTCCCGGTCACAGGGTCTTGAGTTGCAGCGCCGGCGCGATCCGGCTCGCGCGCAAAGCCGGGAACAGGCCGGCCGCCACGCTGCAGCCGACGGCCAGGACGAAGGTGCCGGCGAAGGCCAGCAGGTCCAGATGCGCCAGATCGGCGTAGGCGGCTGGCTGCTGGCGCACGCTCCACAGGCCCAGCAGGGTCAGCAGCCAGCCGCCGGTGCCGCCGATCAGGCCGATGATGCTGGCTTCGGTCAGGCACTGGGCGAAGATCGCGTGGCGGGACGCGCCCAGCGCGCGGCGCACGCCGATCTCGCCGCCGCGCCGCAGGAACTTGGCCAGCAGCAGGCCGACGCTGTTGAACAGGCACAAGCCCAGAAACGCCACGGCCAGCCAGCTCTGCAGGCGCACGTCGCCGGGCACCACGCGGTTGTGGTCCAGCCATTGCGGCAAGGACAGCAGGTGCGCGGTGTCCGCGCGGCCGATGCGTCCGGCCGCGCGCTGCTGGGCGGCGTAGTCGGCCAGCAGGCGGCGGTAGTCGGCCACCTTGGCCGGCGTATCCAACTGCACCCACAACTGCACCCACACGCATGGCGCGCTGCGCAGATCCAGCGGCTGGGCCGGCGTGCCGAAGCAGGTCCACGGCTCGATGTGGCCGTCGTTGATCTCCAGGCTGGTGGACAGCGGCGCGAACACGTCCTGCGGCTTGCCGTAGAAGCTGCCGGTATCGCCATGGGCGAAGCTGCCGCCGGCCAGCGTGTAGAACTGCGGCGATGGCCGCCAGGGCGCCAGCACGCCGACGATGCGCACCGCATTGCCGCGTACCAGCAGGCTCTGCCCGACGCTGTTGCGGCCTTCGAACAACGTGTTATTGAGATCGGCCGAGATCACCACCACCCGCGCGCGGTCCTGGTCGTCCCGCGCGCGCCAGCCGCTGCCGTAGGCGAACGGCACCTGGAACATCGGAAAGAAATCGGCCTGGGTGGACAGCATCTGCGCCATGAACGCGGGGCCTTCGCGTTCGGGCGCGCGCAGCTTGATCTGGCTCTCGGCCACGATGGCCTGGCGATCGGCACGCCCGGTCTTCCACAGATCCATCGCGCTGGGATAGTCGAGCTTGTCGAACGGCTGCCGGCCGGTGCTGCCGGCAGGGCGAGGATCGAGCTGAGGATAGAAGATGCGCTGGCTGTGCCCGGGCAAGGGATCGCCGGACAACAGCCGCATCACCGTCAGCGTGGTCATCGCCGCGCCGATGCCGACGGCGATGGACAGCACCATCAACGCGGTCAACACCGGGCTGCGGCGCAGGCTGCGCAGTGCGAGATGCAGGTAGTAGCCGAGCATGCCGTCGTCCCCTGTCGTTGCGGTGTCGTCAGCGGTCAGTCATTGGCCGCTGCGTTGCTGACACTGCGCCCCAGCACCGGCTCGCGCTGCAGGTCGGTGGCCTGGCCGTCGACGATGTGCACGTTGCGCTGCGCGCGCGCGGCCAGTTCCGGATCGTGGGTGACCATGACGATGGTCGAGCCCTGCGCGTTGATCTCTTCCAGCAGCTCCATCACCCCGCGCGCCATCTGCGAATCCAGGTTGCCGGTCGGCTCGTCGGCCAGCAGCAGGCGTGGGCTGCCGGCCAGCGCACGCGCGATCGCCGCACGCTGTTGCTGGCCGCCGGACAGCTCGGACGGGTAGTGCTTCATCCGCGAACCCAGCCCGACCCTGCCCAGCGCCTCTTCGATGCGCTGCTTGCGCTCGGCCGCGGCCATGCCGCGGTAGCGCAGCGGCACATCGACGTTGTCGAACAGGTTGAGATCGGGGATCAGGTTGAAGCCCTGGAAGATGAAACCGATCTTCTGGTTGCGCATGCGCGAGCGCGCGTCGTCGTTGAGGTTGCTGACGTCCTGGCCATCGAGCACGTACTGGCCGCTGGTGAAGGTCTCCAGCAGCCCGGCGATGTTGAGGAAGGTGGTCTTGCCGGAGCCGGACGGCCCGGTGACGGCGACGAATTCGCCCTCGCGCACATGCAGATCCAGCGAGCGCAACGCGTGCGTCTCGACCTGTTCGGTACGGAAGACCTTGGAGACAGAGCGCATTTCGAGCATGACGTGGTTCCTTGGTGGTGGAGCGGGAATGGGAATAGCGAGATTCGGAATCAGCGGTCGCGAAAGGAAAACGGCATGGGCTGGCGAATCCCCAATCCCGAATCCCCAATCCCGGCCTTCAATGCACCGTCACCTGCGGCGCCTCGCCGAACAGGTCGCTGCCGGAGACCACGACACGGTCGCCCGGCTGCAGGCCCGACCGCACCTCGACCTCGCCCAGGCTGGTGACGCCGAGCTCCACCGGGCGGCGGATCGCCGAGTTGCCGTCCATCACGTAGGCGTAGCGGCCGCCGGATTGCTCGACGAACGGGCCGCGCTCGACCTTGAGCACGTTCTTGCGGGTATCCAGCAGCACCCGCGCGCTCATGCGCTGGCTCTGGCGCAGGCCGGGCGGCTGCTTGTCGGTGAAGCGGATGCGCGCGTTGACCTCGCCGTTGACCACTTCCGGCGACACCGCCGAGATCGCGCCGGCGAACGGTTCGCCGGCACCGCTGGTCAGCTGCGCCGGCATGCCGATCGCAAGGTCGCGGGCGAAGCTCTCCGGCACCTTGATCTCCAATTCGAACTTGGACAGATCCACCACGCTCAGCACCGGCGCGTTGGCGGCGACGTTGGTGTGCTGCGACACCTGCACCTGGCCGACCTGGCCGTCGAACGGCGAGCGCAGGGTCAGCAGGTCCACCTGGCGCTTCACCTCGGTGACCACCGCGCGCTGGCGCTCGGCCAGCAGGCGCTTGTTGCGCGCGTCCAGCCCCGCCCCCTGCGTCTGCAGGCCGGAGTCCTTCTGCGCATGGCTCATCGCGATGTCGGCCTTCTTCAGCGTGTCCTGCGCCTTGGCCAGCTCCACCTGCGGCACCGCGCCGCCGTCGTAGCCGCGCTGGTAGCGCTCCAGGTCGCGGCTGGCGGCCTGCCGTTCGATCTGCGCCTGGTCGACCAGCTTGCTGGCGTTGGCACGCGCCAGCACCGCGTCCAGGTCGGCGCGGCCGGCCTCCGCTTCCAGGCCGGCCAGGGTGGCTTCTTCCTGGGCGAGCTTGCTACGCAGTTCCGGGCTGTCGATCTCGGCCAGCTCCTGGCCCTGCTTGACCACATCGCCGGCCACCACCTTCAAGGTCACGGTGCCGCCGGAGATCGCGTACAGGGTGGGGCTGTTGGCGGCGATCAGGCGCCCGTCGGCGGAGATGTCGCGGACCAGGTCGCCGCGGCTGACCGTGGCGATGCGCACGCGCTGCGCGTCGAACGAACGGCTGCCGGCGATCCAGCCGCGCGCGGCGAAGGCGATGCCGAGCAGCACCGCCAGCGCGATCAGCGCGGGCCAGAACCAGCGGCGCCAGGCGGCGGAGCGGGGACGGGCGAGAACCTGGTCCTGGGCGGAAGTGTCGCGGATCATCGGTCGGGTCGGCGCAGTGGAGAATGAACGAATCCAAAGCACGTCGCGTGCCAATCGCAAGCGTTTGAAAAAATTGGATATTCGCCGCGAGGGTCGGCTGTCCGCGTGTCCGCGGACACGTTCGCGGACACCCTGTCCGCGTCCGCCCGGGGCGTGCGGACGCGTTGCGCGCAGCGCGCCGGCGGCGCCCGGGCCACGCGATGGCCTGGTCGAGTCGCGTCGGCGGGCCGCATGGGACATTCAGCGGACAAAGCTAGAATGGCGATCTTTCGGTGCAGGGTACGGCTATGTGCGGGATCGTGGGTGCGATTGCGGAACGGGACGTGGTGCCGGTCCTGATCGAAGGCCTGAAGCGGCTGGAGTACCGCGGCTACGACTCCTCCGGGATCGCCGTGGTCGCCGCCGACGGCGTGCGCCGGGTGCGCCGTACCGGGCGCGTGGCGGAGATGGAAGGCGCGGCGCTGGCCGAAGACCTGCACGCCACGCTGGGCATCGGCCACACCCGCTGGGCCACCCATGGCGGCGTCACCGAGGCCAACGCGCATCCGCACGTCAGCCACGGCGATCTGGCGCTGGTGCACAACGGCATCATCGAGAACCACGAGCAGCAGCGCGAGCGGCTGCGCGCGCTGGGCTACGTGTTCGAGTCGCAGACCGACACCGAGGTCATCGCGCACCTGATCCACCATCACACCGCGCAGGGGCTTTCGCTGCTGGCGGCGCTGCAGGCCGCGGCCAAGGAACTGACCGGCGCCTATGCGCTGGCCGCGGTCAGCAAGTCGCGGCCGGACGTGCTGGTGTGCGCGCGCATGGGTTGCCCGCTGCTGATCGGCCTGGGCGAGGGCGAGAACTTCATCGCCTCCGACGTATCGGCGGTGATCCAGGCCACGCGGCGGGTGATCTTCCTCGAGGAAGGCGATACCGCCGAGCTGAGCCGGACCGGCGTGCAGGTGTACGACGCGCAGGACCAGCCGGCGCAGCGCGAGGTGCACATGTCCGAAGTGTCGCTGGCCTCGCTGGAGCTGGGCCCGTACCGCCACTTCATGCAGAAGGAAATCCACGAGCAGCCGCGCGCGCTGGCCGACACGCTGGAAGCGCTGTTCGACGCCGGCGGCTTCGACACCACGCTGTTCGGCCGCAATGCCGGGCAGCTGGCCGACATCGACGGCGTGCAGATCCTGGCCTGCGGCACCAGCTACTACGCCGGGCTGACCGCGCGTTACTGGATCGAGTCGATCGCCGGCCTGCCGTGCAGCGTGGAGATCGCCAGCGAATACCGCTACCGCGCCGCCTACGCCAATCCGCGGCAGCTGATCGTGACCATTTCCCAGTCCGGCGAAACCCTGGACACCATGGAGGCGCTGAAATACGCCAAGGCGCTGGGCCACGCCAAGACCCTGTCGATCTGCAACGTGCCCGAGAGCGCGATCCCGCGCGCCAGCGCGCTGGTGCTGTACACCCGCGCCGGCGCCGAGATCGGCGTGGCCTCGACCAAGGCCTTCACCACCCAGCTGGCGGCGCTGTTCCAGCTGACCTGCGTGCTGGCCAAGCTGCGCGGACGGCTGAGCGCCGCACAGGAAGCCGATTACCTGGAACAACTGCGCTACCTGCCGGGCAGCGTGCAGCACGCGCTGAACCTGGAGCCGCAGATCGCGGGGTGGGCCGAGCGTTTCGCCGACAAGCACAACGCGCTGTTCCTGGGCCGCGGCCTGCACTATCCGATCGCGCTGGAAGGCGCGCTCAAGCTCAAGGAAATCACCTACATCCACGCCGAAGGCTATCCGGCCGGCGAACTCAAGCACGGCCCGTTGGCGCTGGTGGATGCGAACATGCCGGTGGTGGTGATCGCGCCCAACGATGCGCTGCTGGAGAAGGTGAAATCCAACATGCAGGAAGTGCGCGCGCGCGGCGGCGAGCTGTTCGTGTTCGCCGACCAGGACAGCCAGTTCAGCGAGTCCGAAGGCGTGCACGTGATCCGCACCCCGCGCAACGCCGGCCTGCTCAGCCCGGTGGTGCACACCATCCCGGTGCAACTGCTCGCCTACCACACCGCTTTGGCGCGCGGCACCGACGTGGACAAGCCGCGCAATCTGGCCAAGTCGGTGACGGTGGAATAGGCGCGGGGGCGCGTCGCCCGGGCTGGCCTGCGTGCCTGCGCAGGCCGACGCGCGGCGCGCATGGATAGCGCTGACGCAGCGCGGGCTTGAGAAGGCCGCAGCCGAGGACCGATGCCGCTACCGCCGCGCCGGTACTAGGCGGCACGACGGCTTCTGCGCAACGGATGCGCTACCCGGCCACGCGTTGGAAGAACGCGACCAGGCCCTGCGGCGCGTCGGCGTCGAAGAACATCGCCAGATTCTGCGCCGACTCTTCGGCGAAGGCCGCGCTGCGCGGGAATAGTTCGCTCTCGTACGCGGCGAGCGCGGCATCGAGCGCACCGGGATGGGCGGCGATGGCCTTGCCGAGTTCGGCGCCGTCGTAGAGCGCGAGATTGGCGCCTTCGCCGGCGAACGGCGACATCAAATGCGCCGCATCGCCAAGCAAGGTCACGCCGGGCCTGCGCTCCCAGCGGTGCCCGGTCGGCAGTGCATGGATCGGGCGCAGCACGGGGGCGGTGTCGCCATCGGTGACCAGCGCGGTCAACGCCGGGGCCCATCCGTCGAATTCTGCGGCGATGCGGGCCATCGCGGTCGCCGGGTCGGCGAAGTCGAGGCGCGCGAACCAGTCTTCCGGCCTGTTCAGCGACACATAGGTCTGCAGGGTCCCGTCGGCATGGCGGTGGGCGAGGATGCCCTTGCCCGGCGCGACCGCCATCAGCGTGCCGCCGCCGATCGTCCGCGCGCTGGCGGGGTGGCGGCTGTCGCCATCGAACAGGCAGGTCTCGATGAACGAAGTGCCGGTGTAGATGGGCACTGCAGGGGACAGCAGCGGACGCACGCGCGACCAGGCGCCATCCGCGCCCACCAGCAGATCGGTGGTCACGGTCGCGCCGTCGGCGAAGCGCAGCAGGTGCCGCCCGTCGCCGAGCGGGTCGGCTGCGGCCAGCTTGTGGCCCCAGCGGATGGTGCCGGCGGGAAGCGCGTCGAGCAGGAGCCGCCGCAGGGCTCCGCGATCGACCTCGGGGCGGGTGCCGCTGCCAGTGTCGGGTCTGTCGATCAGGATCGCGCCCTGGCTGTCGACGATCCGCTTTGCGTCCGCACCGGGAAGCACGAGGCCGAGGAACGCGTCGTGGAGGCCCGCGGCCTTGAGCGCGCGCTGGCCGTTGTAGGTGTGGATATCGAGCAGGCCGCCCTGCGGGCGGGCATCCGCCGAGGCTTCGGCTTCGTAGAGCGTCGCGGCGATGCCGTGCACGTGCAGCACGCGGGCGAGCATGAGCCCGCCGAGCCCGGCGCCGATGATCGCGATGGGAGTGTGCATCTGAATCCTTGGTCGAAGGTGCGCCGGTGGCGCGGTGGCAATGGAACGTCGTTCCACAATATTGGAATGACGTTCCATTTATGTCAACATGGGGCATGGCCAAGACACCCCGCGGCACCCCGCGACGCGAGGCATCGCTCTCGCGCGACCAGATCGTGGAAGCATCGATCGCGCTGCTGGACAGCGGCGGCGAGGGCGGACTGACCTTCCGCGCGCTGTCCGAGCGGCTCGCCACCGGCCCGGGGGCGCTCTACTGGCATGTCGCCGACAAGCGCGATCTGCTGACCGCCGCCTGCGACGCCATCGTCGCGCGCACCTTGCATGCGCCGTCCGCCGACGCCACGCCGGAGGCTGCGCTGCGCGCGCTGGCGCTGGGCATGTTCGATGCGATCGATGCGCATCCGTGGATGGGTTCGGCGCTCAACCGCGCGCCCGGCGAATTGCCGATCGTGCGCGTCGTCGAGCGCATCGGCCAGCAGGTGTGCGCGCTCGGCGTGCCGGACCACGAGCAGTGGGCCGCGGTCGCCGCGTTGTTGAGCTATATCCTCGGCGTAGCCGGGCAGAACGCGGCCAACACGCAGCTCGCGCGCGTGCGCGGCATCGTCAGGTCCGATTTCCTGGATGCGGTGGCGAACGCGTGGTCGCAACTGGACGCGGACGCGTACCCGTTCGTGCGCGGCATGGCCCTGCACATGCGCACGCATGACGACCGGATGGATTTCGTGGCCGGCATCGACTTGATCCTGCATGGTCTGGCGGCACGGCGCGCCCAGGCGCAGTCAGCGCCTGTACCGGCCCGCAAGGGCGCCGCCAGGAAGAAGTAGCGCGGTTGCCGTGGCGTCGCGGTGCTGGCGCGCGCAGCGGATGGGTTCTGGTCGACATGCTGGCGCCATGTGGCGGAATGCGGTCCTGGGCCTCGATAGTTGCCGGCGTGCCACTGGTCGTTGCTACATGGCGCGCCGGTTTCTGCGTCGTTGATTGCGGCGTCGTGCGGCATCCGCGCATCCGCCTGTCTCCCACGGGATGTTCGCCGTGCACGCACGCAGGTTGGCAGCCGCCGCGGTCGGCTGCCAACGCAGTGGCCCAGGTTATGCATAAGCTCCTGGCGAGGGTTCCCACCACGCAGGAGGACATATGTACGAGTCTTTCAGACAGGGGGCGCCGGCCGAACTGTGGCAGGCGCTGGTGCACGAGGCAGGGCAGCGGCTGGGCCGGCCGCTGGACGAGTCGCGCGAGAGCTATCTGGTGTTCGTGTTGCTGCGCTATCAGGCCGATGGACACTTGCTGTCGCGCACCCAGGCGCTGGCCTGGCTGCATGCGCAGGAGCAGGTCGGGCGCGCCCGCGCCGACGCGCTGCGCGAGGTCGGCGACGGCTGCCTGCTGATCGCCGGGTTGTTTCCCGGCGTGGCCGCACGGCGCCGGGTCAGCGTGGACTACTTCATCGACCTGGGCCGCGGCGCCTATTACGAAGTGGCCGAGACCCGCGCCAGCGATGCCGGCCTGTTCGGGCAATTGGCGCGCAGCTACCAGGAACTGGTGCGTACGCTCGGCGCGCTGCGTCCGCCGCGCGACTGGCGGATCGGCGAGGATGGTGCGCTGCGAGCGTGAGCGGTTGCGAGGCGTCCTGGCGGCGCCTGCCGCGCGGCCTGCCATCTCGGTTGACGAAGCGATGTAGCAGCGGCTTCAGCCGCGACAGGGTGCGATGGAATCTGTCGCGGCTGAAGGGTACCTCTAGTAACTCCATTCCGGAAGCTGCACGCTGCGCGTGGCGATGGCGTGTTCCTTTTTTCTGTCGCGGCTGAAGCCGCTCCTCCACAAGCGCGCCTTGCTCTTGTAGGAGCGGCTTCAGCCGCGACAGGAGGATGACGTGGCGGTGATGCCAAGACGTCCATGAAAAAACGCGGCCGCAACGCCACCGAGTCTACGGCCAATACGTCTTTGCCCATCGCATCTCGTACGTATCGATACCGGAACCTGCGGGCTGGGCGTGTCGGCGTCTCGCAAATGCATCGACATTCTTTGGGGCTATTGGAGGCGCCCTGAACCAGCTCCTACAAGGGGCGATGTCGTTCGGAACTAATCCGCTGGCGTTTGCTCAAAACCAGACGCGTACGCCAGCGACCACGCGCGTCTCGCGCGCGGCTTCTCCCAGGTCGCGGCGATAGTCCGCGGTCGCGCCGAACGCGCGCTCGTGGACAACGCCGAGATAGGGCGCGAAACGGCGGCTGATCTCGTAACGCAAGCGCAACCCTGCCTCTAGCGTGGACAGTCCGCTGCCGATGCCGTGCGCCCGATCGTCGGCGAACGCCGCCTCCGCTTCCAGCCGCGGCTGCAGGATCCAGCGGTTGGTCAGCAGCACGTCGTACTCGCCTTCCAGGCGCGCGCTGGCGCTGCCGCCTTCGCCGACGTACAGCGTGGCTGCGACCTCGAACTTGTACGGCGCCATGCCCTGCACGCCGAACGCGGCCGAGGTGCGCGCATCGCCCGGGGCGACGTCCTGTTTCACTCCCACCAGCAGGTCCCACCACGGCGAGATCGCGTGGCCGTACAGCGCTTCCAGGTCTGCCGCTTCGGTATGGCCGCCGCTGCGCTCGCCTTCGCTGCGCAGCCACAGCCGATCGATATCGCCGCCGTACCAGGCGCTGGCTTCCCAGGCCTGGCCGCTGCCGTGGTCGTTGTCCCAGCCTTCCAGCCGGTCGAACAGCAGGTAGCCGGTGCGCGACGCCGCATGCGGCATCGCGTGCGTGCGCAGAACCGGGAACGCAGCGGCGCGGTCGGCGTCGGTGAGCGCCGGAATCGGCTCGCGCGGCAACGTGGACGCCGGCGCACCGACGCAGCTGCATGTCGCCGTCGCGCTGGAGTGAGCATGGTGCGTTTCTGTTTTTCCGTTGGCCTGTCCCCTGTAGCCCGATTTCAGCTCCGCAGTCTCCGGCTGCATCCCAGCATGGTTTTGCATGGCGCCATCGGTCTGCGCTGGGGTCGGCGTTGCCTGCTTCATCGTGGCCGGCTGCATGTCCATGGGTTGCATGTCTGCATGGCCGGACATGGCATGGTCGGCATGTGCTGCGTGCTCCATGTCCATGTGCTGCATGCCGCCGTCGCTCGTCGTCGGGGCGGCCGGAACATCGGCGACGTGGGCGGCGTGCCCCATCGCCGCGTGATCCATGCCGGCATGCGCCATCGCTGCGCTATCGCCGCCGGCGGCAGGCGGCGATGGCGAGGCGCGCATATGCGCCGCGTCGTTGGATGGCGGACACACGCATGTCGCGGGCGCGGATGCAGACGCAGGTACAGCCGCAGTTGCGATATCGGTATCGGCAGCTCCAGGCGCATGCACATGCTGCGCACCCGCAGCGCCATGCGCGAGCAGCAGCGCCAGGCCGATGGCCTGCGCCAGCGTGGCGAGCGGCGTGGCGTTCATGCGTCCACCCGCACTTCGCGCATCATGCCGCCGTCCATGTGGTACAGCAGATGGCAGTGATAGGCCCAGCGCCCCAACGCGTCGGCGCGCACGCGGTAGCTGCGGCGCGTGCCCGGCGGCATGTCCACGGTGTGCTTGCGCACCTGGAACTGGCCGGCGGCGTTCTCCACGTCGCTCCACATGCCGTGCAGGTGGATCGGGTGCTGCATCATCGTGTCGTTGACCAGCACGATGCGCAGGCGCTCGCCGTAGTTCAGCCGCAGCGGCTCGGCGCTGGCGAACGGGATGCCGTCGAAGGACCAGGCGAACTTCTCCATGTTGCCGGTGAGATGCAGTTCGATCTCGCGTCCGGGGTCGCGGCCGTCGGGGTCGTCGAACAGGCTGTGCAGGTCGGCGTAGCGCAGCACCCGGCGGCCGTTGTCGCGCAGGCCGATGCCCGGATCGTCCAGCTTCGGCGCGGTGGCGGAGGACTGCATGTCCACCAGCGGATTGCCGCGCTCGCTGGGCGGATGTGTGGGCGCCGCGCCGGCGTCCCCGGCCGCATGCGCGCCGTGGTCCATCGCGGCATGGTCCATGCCGGCCATGCTCATGCTGGCGCCGCAGCCGCCTTCCATGCCCTGCATCGCGCGCGCGCCGCCGTGCTCCATGCCGGCGTGCCCGCCCATGGCGTGGCCCATGTCCTGCATGCGCAGCAGCGGGCGTGGATCGTTCGCCGGTACCGGCGCCTGCAGTCCCTGGCGCACGGCCAGGGTGCCGCGCGCGTAGCCGGTGCGGCCCATGTCCTGGGCGAACACGGTGTAGGCATCCTGGCCATTGGGTTCCACCAGCACGTCGTAGGTCTCGGCCGCGGCGATGCGCAGTTCGTCCACGCTTACCGGGTGCACGTACTGGCCGTCGGCGGCGACCACGGTCAGCTTCAGTCCGGGAATGCGCACATCGAAGTAGGTCATGCTGGAGGCGTTGATCAGGCGCAGCAGCACCTTCTCGCCGGGACGGAATTCGCCGGTCCAGTTGCCGCCGGGGGCGACGCCGTTGAGCAGGTAGGTGTAGGTATTGGCGTTGACGTCGGACAGGTCGCTGGGGGTCATGCGCATGCGGCCCCACATGCCGCGGTCGGCGAGGGTGGCGCGCAAGCCGTCTTCGCGCGCGTCGCGCAGGAAGTCGCCGACGGTGCGCTGGTAGGTGTTGTCGTAGGACGGCATCTTCTTCAGCCGCCGGAACAGCGCCGCCGGGTCCAGGTCGGTCCAGTCCGACAGCAGCAGCACGTGCTCGCGGTCGTAGTGGTAGGGCGGCGGCTGCAGCGGGTCGATCACGATCGCGCCGTACAGGCCGGCCTGTTCCTGGTGCAGCGAGTGGCTGTGGTACCAGTAGGTGCCCGACTGGCGCAGGGTGAAACGGTAGCGGTAGCTTTCGCCGGGATAGATGCCGTCGAAACTCATGCCCGGCACGCCGTCCATGTTCGCCGGCAGCACGATGCCGTGCCAGTGCACCGAGGTCTGGGTGTGCCCGGGCAGGCGGTTGGCGACGCGCACTTCGACGGTGTCGCCTTCGCGCCAGCGCAGGATCGGCGCGGGCACGCTGCCGTTGACGGTGATGGCCGGACGCTCGCACCCGGTGAAGTTGACCCGCGCGCTGCCGATGCTCAGGTCGAAATCGGTGCCGTGCAGCTGGTACGGCACGGCGCCATTGCGCGCCAGCGCCGCGGCCTGCGCCTGCCGTAGCGACAGGCCGCCGATGCCGGCGGCGGCGCCCAGCGCCAGTCCGGTGACGAAACGGCGCCGCGACGGCAGGGCAGGGCCGGAGGAGGGTGGTTTCATGAGTGAGCCTCGATGCGATGCGATGCGCGACCGCGTGGGCGGTGCGTGCGCAGAAGCGACGGCGCGCGCAGGCGCGGTCGCAGTGGCGCCGCCCGAGCGGGCGGCAGCGTCGCGCTCAGGCGCTGGGAGGTCGTTCCAGCCGTGGCAGGCCGGGCGCGCCGCGGCCGTCCTGGCGGCCGCGCGGGAACAGTTGGCGTGCGGCGACCGGCACTGCCAGCGGCAGCGCGATCAGCGCCGGCAGCGGCTGCGCATGCAGGCACTGGCAGCCGGCCGCGGCGCCGCAGCAGCCGTGCTTGTCGGCCTGCTTGGGGCAGTGGCCATCGCCATGCCCGGCGGCGGGCGGTGCGGCCTCATGGTGGCACGGCATTGCCGCGGCGACGACCTTCGTTGCATGCGCGTGCTCGGAGGCGTGGTGGTGAGAGCCGCCAGCGTCGCCGCGTTGCGCCATCTCTGCCATGCCCGGCATCGCCACAGCCGTGCCGGCGCCATTGAGCAGCAGGCTCAGGCACAGCAGCAGGCGGGTCAGCAAGGCGAAGATCGGCACGAAACACGCAGGGCACGCGAGGGAATGCGAGGAGAATACTGCAGTGATGGCAGCGGGCAAGCGCCGGGATGGCATGGCGGCTCGCTGGCAGCGCACCCTGGAGTCGGGTCCAGGGCGCGCGTCCATGCCCCGCGAAGGCCTGCGCGGCAAGGGGGCGGCGCCAGCGTGAGCCGTCAATGAACAATTTTCGCGCAACGGCGACAATGGCTTGACCCTGGACCAGCCTCCAGGGAGTAGCTTGCACGCATGAATCCGGTCGCCACTCCGCCCCGCTTCACCATCGGCGCGCTCGCGCGCCAGGCCGACGTCGCCATCGACACGGTCCGCTACTACGAACGCCAGGGCCTGCTGCCGGCGCCGCCGCGGCGTGCGTCCGGCTACCGCGACTACGATGCGGCCGCGGTGGAGCGGGTGCGTTTCATCCGCCGCGCCAAGGACCTGGGCTTCTCGCTGGAGGAGATCCGCGACCTGCTCGCGCTGCAGGACGACCGCCTGCATGGCGTGGAAGGCATCAAGCAGCGGGCGAGCAAGCGCCTGCACGAGCTGGATCGGCGCATCGCGCAACTCACCGAGATGCGCGATGCGCTGGCCGTGCTGGTCGCCGAATGCCCGGGCAGCGGCGAACCCGACTGCTGCCCGATTCTCGGCGACATCCGCGGCGACGCCGCGCCGGGCAAGCCGCAGCCGTGAACGCGACGGCGACCGCCACTGCCAGCGTGAGCCTGCCGGTGCAGGGCATGAGCTGCGCGTCCTGCGCGGTCGGCCTGGAACAGGCGCTCAAGCAGTTGCCCGGCGTCGATGCCCAGGCCAATTACGCCGCCGCGCGCGTGCACCTGGACTACGACCCGCAGCAGGTGGATGCGCAGACGCTGCTGCAGCGCATCGGCCAGGCCGGGTACAGCGTGCCGACGCAGACGCTAACGCTGGACCTTACCGGCATGAGCTGCGCGTCCTGCGCGTCCGCGATCGAAACAGTGTTGGCGAACACGCCGGGCGTGGTCGCCGGCAGCGTCAACCTGGCCTCGGCCAAGGCGCGTGTGGAGTACGTGGCGGAACTGGTCGCGCCGGCCGCGATCCTCGCGCGGATCGGCAGCGCCGGCTTCGGCGCCAGCGTCGTGCGCGACCTGGATCAGACGCAACTGCAGGCGCGCGAACAGGCCGAACGCCGCGCCTGGCGCCACGAGCTGGGCCGGTTCGCCGCGGCGGTGCTGCTGACCCTGCCGTTGTTCGTGCAGATGTTCGGCATGCTGGACGTCTCCGCCATCGCGCATGCGCTCGGCGGCCAGCATGCCGAGCCGTTGCCGCGCTGGCTGCAGCTGCTGCTGGCCACGCCGGTGCAGTTCTGGCTCGGCGCGCGTTTCTACCGCGCCGGTTTCAGGGCCTTGCGCAATGGCCGCGCCAACATGGACGTGCTGGTCGCGCTCGGTACCAGCATGGCCTACCTGTACAGCGCGGCGGTCACGGTGTTCGGCCTGGCCGGGCAGCACGTGTATTTCGAGGCCAGCGCCTCGATCGTCACCCTGATCCTGCTCGGGCGGCTGCTGGAAGCGCGCGCCAGGCGCAGGACCTCCTCGGCGATCCGCGCGCTGCTCGACCTCAAGCCCAAGACCGCCAAGGTGGAGCGCGACGGCGCCATCGTGGAGATCGATGCCGCCGAGCTGGTCGTCGGCGATGTGTTCGTGGTCGCTGCCGGCGAGCGGGTGCCGGTGGACGGCGAGGTGCTCGACGGCCGTTCCAGCGTGGACGAGGCGATGCTGTCGGGCGAGGCGATGCCGGTGGCCAAGGAGCCGGGCAGCCGCCTGTTCGCCGCCACGGTGAACCAGTTCGGCCTGTTGCGCGCGCGTGCCACCGGCGTCGGTGCCGATACGTTGCTGGCGCAGATCATTCGCATGGTCGATGCGGCGCAGGGCTCCAAGGCGCCGATCCAGCACCTGGTCGACCGCATCGCCGCGGTGTTCGTGCCGGCGGTGATCGCCATCGCCATGCTCACCATGGCCGCGGCCTGGTGGCTCAGCGGCAGTTTCGCCACCGCGCTGGTGCATGCGGTGGCGGTGCTGGTGATCGCCTGTCCGTGCGCGCTGGGCCTGGCCACGCCGACCGCGATCATGGTCGGCACCGGCGTGGGGGCCAGGGCCGGCATCCTGATCCGCAACGCCGAGGTCTTGGAGCGCGCGCGTGCGCTGACCACGCTGGTGCTGGACAAGACCGGCACCCTGACCGAAGGCCGCCCGCAGGTGACCGCGATCGGGGTGGAGGACGGCGGCGATGCGACGGCGCTGCTGCGCCTGGCCGCCGCGCTGGAGGTCGGTTCGGCGCATCCGCTGGCCGATGCGATCGTGCGCCGCGCCGCCGCCGACGGCGTGCGCGGGGCGCCGCTGCCGCCGGTGGCGACGGTGGAGACGCTGCCCGGCAAGGGCGTGCGCGGCCGCGTCGATGGACGCGAGGTGGCGCTGGGGTCGCTGGCGTGGCTGCGCGCGCTGTCCGTGCAGGCGCCGGACGCGGCGCTGCTGCCGCGGGCCGAGGCGGCGCAGGCGAAGGGCCAGAGCGTGGTCGCGGTCGCGCTGGACGGCCGCCTTGCCGGTTACATCGCCATCGCCGATCCGCTGCGCGAGGGCGCCCTCGACGCGGTGGCGCGGCTCAAGGCGCGCGGCATCGAGGTGATCATGCTCAGCGGCGACAACCGCCATGTCGCGCAGGCCGTGGCCGCGCAGGTCGGCATCGCGCGGGTGCTGGCCGAGGTGTTGCCGCAGCACAAGGCCGAGGAAGTGCGGCGCCTGCAGGCCCAAGCCGGCGCGCACGTCGGCATGGTCGGCGACGGCATCAACGACGCGCCGGCGCTGGCCGCGGCCGATGTCAGCTTCGCCATCGGCGCCGGCTCGGACATCGCGGTGGAGGCCGCCGACGTGGTGCTGATGCATGGCGACCTGGACGGCGTGGCCACCGCCATCGATCTGTCCGTGGCGACCCTGCGCAAGATCCGCCAGAACCTGTTCTTCGCCTTCGTCTACAACGTGCTCGGCATCCCGCTGGCCGCGTTCGGCCTGCTCAATCCGGTGCTTGCCGGTGCGGCGATGGCGCTGAGTTCGGTCTCGGTGCTGGCCAATTCCCTGCTGCTGAACCGCTGGCGGCCGCGCTGAGCGCGGCGCCGGGCAATCCCACCCAACGAGGACACCATCGATGCGCCAACTGCAACTCACGGTTCAGGGCATGACCTGCGGCGGCTGCTCGGCGCGCCTGCAGCGGGTGCTGCAAGCCAGCGCCGGGGTCGCCGCGGTGCAGGTCGTGCTGGACGGCGGGCGCGTGGACGTGGAGTACGACGACACGCGCATCGATGCGGCGGCCATAGAGCGCGCCATCGTCGAGGCCGGCTTCGGCGTCGCCGCCCGCTGAGCGGCGGCGCGCCGCCCGGAGGCAGGGCCATCGCCGCCAGGTGAACCTCGCCACGCCCCGCGCCCCGGTGTAGCCCCGGCGCGCGGGGCGGACGTGTATCGTGGACGCGATTTTTCCGTCCTGCGCACCGCCATGACTCCTCGCGATTGGGTGGCCAACGCCATCCAGAAGATCGAAGCCGATTTCAACCGCTCGGCCGACACCCACCTGATTCCCATGGACCTGCCCGGTTTCCCCGGCATCGACCTGTATTTCAAGGACGAGTCCAGCCACCCCACCGGCAGCCTCAAGCACCGCCTGGCGCGCTCGCTGTTCCTGTACGCGCTGGCCAACGGCTGGCTGCGCGAGGGCTGCCCGGTGATCGAGGCCTCCAGCGGCTCCACCGCGGTGTCCGAAGCCTATTTCGCGCGCCTGCTGGGCTTGCCGTTCATCGCGGTGATGCCGGCCACGACCTCGCCGGAGAAGATCGCCGCGATCGAGTTCCAGGGCGGGCGCTGCCACCTGGTCGAGCGCGCCTGCGACCTGCATGCCGATTCGGTGCAGCTGGCGCGTGAGAGCGGCGGCCACTTCATGGACCAGTTCCTGTACGCCGAACGCGCCACCGACTGGCGCGCCAACAACAACATCGCCGAGTCGATCTTCCGGCAGATGCAGGAAGAACCGCACCCGGTACCCGAGTGGATCGTGTGCAGCCCGGGCACCGGCGGCACCGCCGCCACGCTGGGCCGCTACGTGCGCTACCGCCGCCACGACACCCGCATCCTGTGCGCGGATCCGGAAGTGTCGGTGTTCTTCGACGGTTACCGCGAGGCGCTGGCCGGGCGCGACTACGCCGGCCTGGCCAGCACCGGCGGTTCGCGCATCGAGGGCATCGGCCGGCCGCGGGTGGAATCGAGCTTCATCCCCAGCTGCGTCGATGCGATGGTCAAGGTGCCGGACGCGCTGAGCCTGGCGGCGATGCGCTACGTCAGCGCGCGCCTGGGCCGGCGCGTGGGCGGCTCCACCGGCACCAACTTCGTCGGCGTGCTGCAGGCGGCGACGCGGATGCGCGAGCGCGGCCGCAGCGGTTCCATCGTCACCATCCTGTGCGACAGCGGCGAGCGCTACGGACACAGCTACTACCGGCCGGACTGGTACCGCGAGCACGACATCGACGTGGCGCAGGCCGACGCGCAGCTGGCCGCGGCGGTGGCCGGCGCCGGGTTGCCGCCGCTGGCTTGTGCCGCGTTGTCCTGACCGCCATATCCCTCTCGAGGTCGGCAATGCCGGCCCTTCCCCCGCTACCGAGATTCCTGCGATGACCAATCCCCTGCTCGATTTTTCCGGCCTGCCGCGCTTCGATGCGATCCAGCCCGAGCACATCGGCCCGGCGATCGACGCGCTGCTGGCCGAAGCCGAGGCCGCGGTCGCGCACGCCGAGCGGGTCGCGCCGGTGAGCTGGGACAGCTTCGTGGTGCCGCTGGACGACGCCACCGAGCGTCTGTGGCGCGCCTGGGGCCAGGTCAACCACCTGCAGGGCGTGGTCAACACGCCGGCGCTGCGCGAGGCCTACAACGCCAACCTGCCCAAGGTGACGCGCTTCTCCAGCGCGCTGGGGCAGAACCTGGCGCTGTTCGCGCAGTACCGCGCGCTGGCCGCCACGCCCGAGGCCGCCGGCTACGATGCGGCGCGGCGCAAGGTGCTGGACAACGCGCTGCGCGATTTCCGCCTGGGCGGCGCCGAACTGGGCGATGCCGACAAGCAGCGTTTCGCCGCCATCCAGGAAGAACTGTCGGCGCTGTCGGCGAAGTTCTCGCAGAACGTGCTCGATGCCACCGATGCCTGGTCGCTGTCGATCGACGACCCGGCGCGCCTGGCCGGCCTGCCCGACGACGTGATCGCTGCGGCGCGCGCGGCGGCGGAAAAGGACGGCCAGGCCGGCTGGAAGCTGACCTTGCAGATGCCGTGCTACCTGCCGGTGCAGATGTACGCCGACGACCGCGCGCTGCGCGAGACCCTGTACCGCGCCAACGCGATCCGCGCCTCGGAATTCGGCGATGCGGCGCTGGACAACAGCGCGGCGATCGAACGCATCCTGGCGCTGCGCGGCGAACTGGCCGGCCTGCTCGGCTTCGCCAGCTACGCCGAATATTCGCTGGCGACCAAGATGGCGCAGAGCCCCGACGAGGTGCTGGGCTTCCTGCGCGACCTGGCCGCGCGCGCCAAGCCCTACGCGCAGCGCGACCGCGCCGAACTGGAAGCGTACGCCCGCGAGCATCTGGGGCTGGACGAACTGCAGGCCTGGGATATCGCCTATGCCAGCGAAAAGCTCAAGCAGGCGCGCTACAGCTTCTCCGAGCAGGAAGTGAAGCTCTATTTCACCGAGCCGAAGGTGCTGGATGGCCTGTTCGGCGTCATCAACGACCTGTACGGCCTGCAGGTGCAGGCCGACAGCGCCCCGGTGTGGCATCCGGACGTGCGCTTCTTCCGCGTCAGCGATGCGCGCGGCCGCCTGGTCGGGCAGTTCTACCTCGACCTGTACGCGCGCGAGGGCAAGCGCGGCGGCGCCTGGATGGACGACTGCCGCAACCGCCGCGACCGCGCCGACGGCGTGCAGACGCCGCTGGTGTACCTGGTGTGCAACTTCGGCCGCGGCAGCGACGGCAAGCCGGCCACCTTCACCCACAACGAAGTCACCACCCTGTTCCACGAAATGGGCCACGGCCTGCACCAGTTGCTGACCCAGGTCGGCGAACTCGGCGTGGCCGGCATCAACGGCGTGGAATGGGACGCGGTGGAGCTGCCCAGCCAGTTCATGGAGAACTTCTGCTGGGAATGGCCGCGGCTGCAGGCGATGACCGCGCACGTGGACAGCGGGCAGCCGCTGCCGTGCGCGCTGTTCGACAAGATGCTCGCGGCGAAGAACTACCAGAGCGGCATGTTCACCGTGCGCCAGCTGGAGTTCGCGCTGTTCGACATGCAGTTGCATCACAGCTTCGACGCCGCCGGCGACAGCATGCTGCAGCTGCTCGAACGCGTGCGCGACGAAGTCGCGGTGAACCGGCCGCCGGCATGGAACCGCTTCCCGCACCAGTTCAGCCACATCTTCGCCGGCGGCTACGGCGCCGGCTACTACAGCTACAAGTGGGCCGAAGTGCTGAGCGCCGATGCCTATGCCGCGTTCGAGGAGGCCCCGGACCAACTGGCGGCCACCGGCGCGCGGTTCCTGCAGGAGATCCTGGCGCGCGGCGGCAGCCGTCCGGCGCTGGAGAACTTCACCGCCTTCCGCGGCCGCGCGCCGGAACTGGATGCCTTGCTGCGGCACAGCGGTATGGCCGGATAGCGGGGATTCGGGATTCGGGATTCGGGATTTTTCGCAAGTGCGCGGCGGTTCTGGCGTAGCTGTAGGAGCGGCTTTAGCCGCGATGGGCGTTACCGGTAACGTCTGTCGCGGCTAAAGCCGCTCCTACAGAAATCGCTTGCCAACGCAAGCGCGGCGCGCTGCTTTCCCGATTCCCGATTCCCGGCCTCCCGGGGCTGTGCTAGAACATGGCACGGCGGGGCGCCGATGGTCGCCGCCGCGATCGCGGCCAGGAAGGCGGCCGCACCGCACAGGGAGGACCGCATGAAGCGAGCGACGTGGTGGACGCTGGTGCTGTTGGCGATGGCCGCGCCGGCGTTGGCGCAGGACGGCGGCGGGTTCGCCCGCAGCGGCGCCAATCTGCGCGCAGGCCCGGCCAATGCCTATCCGCGCGTGGCCACGGTGGTGGGTGGCGACAGCCTCACCGTCTACGGCTGCGTCGACGATTTCTCGTGGTGCGACGTGCGCTGGCGCGAGGCGCGCGGATGGTTGCCCGCCGGTGTGGTCGAGTTCGACGCGCGCGACGGTGCCTTCGCTCCGGTGATCGGCTTTGCCATCGATCCCTATTGGGACGCGCACTACCGTGGCCGGCCCTGGGCGCGCGACCGCGCGCGCTGGCGGCAGCAAGCACAGGCATCGCCATCTGCGCCGGCGCCGATGCCCGAAGCGCTCAAGCGCCAGCTGATCCCGCAACGCATCGCCGATACGCGCGGCTACGAACCGGCGCCGCCCGCGGCGGAGGCGCCGCTGCAGCCGCAATGGGTGCCGCCGGGCGAGCGCATGTACCAGGCGCCGCCGCCGGATGCGCTCAATCCCAAGCGCAACAAGGAACTGGCCGAGCAACAGCGGCGCGACGAAGAGGATCGCCGCTGGCGCGAATCCATGCACCAGTCGCCCGAACCTTCGCACTCCTCCTCGTCGGCCTCGTCGTGGTGGCCGCCCAAGCCGGAGACGGTGGCACAGGCGGCGCAGCACACGCCGCCACCGCCGACGCCACCGAAGCCTGCTTCGCCGCCGCCGGCACCGCCGCCATCCGCGCCGCCGCCCAAAAAAGAGCGGACGCAGCGGGAAGACGAGAAAAAACGCCGCGACGACGGGCAACTCGAACGCTGAAGACGCGGGCGGCAGCGGCAGGCGACCCTGCCGCTGCCGTGCGCCGGCTCGCTCAGCGCTTGCCGAACACCAGCGCGGCGTTGGTGCCGCCGAAGCCGAAGCTGTTGGACATCACCGTGCGTAGGTCCGCGGCGCGGCTCTCGCGCACGATCGGGAAACCCTCGGCGCGCGGGTCCAGCGCGTCGATGTTGGCCGAGCCGGCGATGAAGCCGTCGCGCATCATCAGCAGGCAGTAGATCGCCTCGTGCACGCTGGCCGCGCCCAGCGAATGCCCGGACAGCGCCTTGGTCGAAGACAGCGGCGGCACCGCATCGCCGAACACCTCGCGCACCGCGCCCAATTCGGTGACGTCGCCCAGCGGCGTCGAGGTGCCGTGCGTGTTGAGGTAGTCGATCGGCGCGTCCACGCCCTGCATCGCCATCTGCATGCAGCGCACTGCGCCTTCGCCGGACGGAGCGACCATGTCGGCGCCGTCGGAGGTCACGCCGTAGCCGATCAGCTCGGCGTGGATGCGCGCGCCGCGCGCCACTGCGCGGTCGTAGTCCTCCAGCACCAGCATGCCGCCGCCGCCGGCGATGACGAAGCCATCGCGTTCGGCGTCGTATGGGCGCGAGGCCACAGCAGGGCGGTCGTTGAAGCCGCTGGACAGCGCGCCCATCGCATCGAACATCAGGCTCATGGTCCAGTCCAGCTCTTCGCCGCCGCCGGCGAACATCACGTCCTGCTGGCCGTGGCGGATCAGGTCCGCGGCTGCGCCGATGCAGTGCGCCGAGGTCGCGCAGGCGGCCGACAACGAATAGCTCAGGCCCTTGATCTTGAACGCGGTGGCCAGGCTGGCCGATACCGCCGAACACATCGTGCGCGGCACCATGTACGGGCCGACCTTGCGCACGCCGCGGTTGCGCAGCAGGTCCGCCGCTTCCACCTGCCAGTGGCTGGAACCGCCGCCGGAACCGGCGATCAGGCCGGTGCGCACGTCGCTGACCGTGGCCTCGTCCAGGCCGGCATCGGCGATCGCATCGCGCAGCGCCAGATATGCGTACGCCGACGCATCGCCCATGAAGCGCTTGAGCTTGCGATCGATCAAGGCCTCCAGGTCCAGCTGCACGTCGCCGGCGACCTGGCTGCGCAGGCCGTGTTCGGCCGCCTCGGGGTTGGCGCGGATGCCGGCGCGGCCGTCGCGCAGCGCGCGCGATACCGTGTCCAGGTCGCTGCCCAGGCATGAGGTGATGCCCATGCCGGTGATCGCGACGCGGCGCATCAGAACGCCTCCGTCGAAGTGAACAGGCCCACGCGCAGATCCTTGGCGGTGTAGATCTCGCGGCCATCCACCGCCATGCGTCCGTCGGCCACCGCCATCACCAGCTTGCGGTTGATGACCCGGCTGATGTCCAGTTCGTAGACCACCTGCTTGGCGGTCGGCAACACCTGTCCGCTGAATTTCACTTCGCCCACGCCCAGCGCGCGGCCGCGGCCGGGCGCGCCGATCCAGGTCAGGAAGAAACCGGTCAGCTGCCACAGCGCATCCAGGCCCAGGCAGCCGGGCATCACCGGATCGTCGATGAAATGGCAGCCGAAGAACCACAGGTCCGGACGCACGTCGAGCTCGGCGCGGATCACGCCCTTGCCGTGCGCGCCGCCGTGTTCGTCGATGTGGGTGATGCGATCGAACATCAACATCGGATCGTTGGGCAGGCGCGCGGCCCCGGCGCCGAACAACTCGCCGCGCGCGCTGGCGAGGAGCTGTTCGCGTGAATACGAAGTGAGGCGACTCATGAGCGAATGTTTCCCAGGGCAGACAGTCGAGGCGCGCAAGCGTGCACGACGCCTGCGCTTTCAATCAAACGTTTTATCCGTACGCACGCGTAGCGTAGACAGTGCTGCAATGCGGCGCGCTGAGCGAAATCAAGGCGCGTTCTCAGCGCATGCGCAAGCCTGGCTTATCATGCGGTGACCGTTCGCTGGCGTAGGGTGCAGGACCGATGCGCAAGATCATTCACGTCGACATGGATGCGTTCTACGCGTCCGTGGAGCAGCGTGACGATCCCGCATTGCGCGGCAAGCCGGTGGTGGTGGCCTGGCGCGGCATGCGCTCGGTGGTGTGCGCCGCGTCGTACGAGGCGCGCGTGTTCGGCATCCGCTCGGCGATGCCGGCGTTGCGCGCCGAGCGGCTGTGTCCGGACGCGATCTTCGTGCCGCCGGATTTCGCGCGCTACAAGGCGGTGTCGCGGCAGGTGCGCGAGATCTTCCAGCGCCACACCGACATGATCGAGCCGCTGTCGCTGGACGAGGCCTATCTCGACGTCACCGCGCCGAAGGGCGACATCGCCACCGCCACCGAGATCGCGCAGACGATCCGCGCGCAGATCCGCGAGGAAACCCAGCTGACCGCTTCCGCCGGCATCGCGCCGAACAAGTTCCTGGCCAAGATCGCCTCGGACTGGCGCAAGCCCGATGGCCAGTTCGTGATCCGCCCGCACCAGGTGGAGGCGTTCCTGACCCCGTTGCCGGTGAGCAAGGTGCACGGCGTGGGCAAGGTGATGCAGGCCAAGCTGGCGGCATTGGGCATCGTCACCGTCGGCGATCTGCGCACGCACAGCGAGGCGGAACTGGAAGCGCGCTTCGGCAGCTTCGGGCTGCGCCTGTACCAGCGCGCGCGCGGCATCGACGAGCGCCCGGTGGAATCGGACCAACAGGTGCAGTCGATCTCGTCGGAAGACACGTTCGCCGAAGACCTGGCGCTGGACGCGCTGGAGCCGGCGATCCGGCAACTGGCGGAAAAGACCTGGAACGCGACCCGCCGCACCGAGCGCGTCGCGCGCACCGTGGTCCTGAAGCTGAAGACCGCGCAATTCCGCATCCTGACCCGCAGCTTCACCCCCGAGCAACCGCCGGAATCGCTGCAGGCGCTGATCGACATCGCGCTGGCCTTGCGCCAACGCGTCGACTTGCCCGCGTCCACGCGCTACCGCCTGGTCGGCGTGGGCCTGGCCGGTTTCCACGAGCGCGAGCCCGGGCAGGCGCAGGGGCGGCTGTTCTGTTGAGCCGTGCGGCGGCCGTGTAACGCCGTGCATCGGTGATTCGCTCACGGCCGGCGCAGTGCGCCCCTGGCGACCTTCGCGCCGAGCCGCGTGTCCGTGCTGCGGGCCACGAATTGCAGCGCGTGCTGCCTAACCACGCACTGGACACGATGGACATCTACGGCGTGCACGCATCGCGCCGGCAGCAGCTGGCGATCGTGCGCGTGTTCCTGGATCCCCTGGCCGCGTGTTTCGGCGAAGTGCGGTACTGGGATCGCGACCGAGCGCGGCGCCTACAATGGGCGCTGCTCTTCGCACCCAGGAACGACATGACATTTCCGTATGCGCTGGTGGTGTTCGATCTGGACGGCACCCTGGTGGACAGCGGCGCCGACATCGCCGAAGCGCTCAACCGCACCTTGGCCGAGTTCGGCCTGGCGCGCGTGCCAGAGGCCACCGTGCTCGGCTGGATCGGCGAAGGCGTGCGCAAGCTGGTCGAAGCCGCGTGGCGGCATGCGCACGACGCCACGCCGATCGACACGGTGATGCCGACCTTCATGCGCCACTACGAAGCCTGCCTGCTGCGCAGCCCGCGCCTGTATCCGGGCGTGGCCGAGGCGCTGGCGCAGTTGCGCGCGCGCGGCGTCACGCTGGCGCTGTGCACCAACAAACCGTCGGCGTTCGTGCAGCCGCTGCTGCGCCATCTCGGCGTGGCCGATGCGTTCGCCGCGGCGCTGGGCGGCGACAGCCTGCCCGAGCGCAAGCCCAGCCCGCTGCCATTGCTGCACCTGGCGCAGCAGTTCGCGCAGCCGCCGGCGCACTGCCTGATGGTCGGCGATTCCGGCACCGACCTGCAGGCCGCGCACGCCGCCGGCATGCCCGCCGCGCTGGTGCGCTACGGCTACCCGCGCGACCTGGACCTGGCCACCGCCGAGGTGGTGCTGCTGATGGACGACATGCGCGAGCTGCTGACGCTGGGTTGATGCGGGCCAGCGCATGTGCGGCACGCATTGCGGCATCGGGCGCTGCGCGCGTCGCCGCCACTGCGGGCGGCGCGACGGTCGTCGATCAGCCCCTGTAGGAGCGGCTTCAGCCGCGACGCTTTTACCGGCAGAGTCTGTCGCGGCTGAAGCCGCTCCTGCAGGGGCGCGCCGCCTGTGGACCCGACTGCCGACGCAGGTCATGCGAACTGCCGACATGGCGGGATGCAGTTATCGGCGTGGCCGGTCTGGCATCGCCGAAGCGCTCTTCATGCAGCGACAGGCAGAGAAACTGTGGGAGCGACTGAAGGGCACTTCTGATAGCTCCCAAAAGCATGTCGATGCACTTGCGAGGCGCCGACACGCCCAGCTCGCAGGTTCCGGCATCGATACGTACGAGATGCGATGGGCAAAGACACATTGGCCGTAGACTCGGTGGCGTTGCGCCCACGTTTTTCATGGGCGGCTTGGCATCACGGCCGCTTCGTCCTCCTGTCGCGGCTGAAGCCGCTCCTACAAGAGCACGGCGCGCATGTGTAGGAGCGGCTTCAGCCGCGACAGAAAAAAGGAACACGCCATCGCCACGCGCAGCGTGCAGCGTGCAGCTTCCGGAATGGAGTTAGGCGCCCTGAAGTCGCTCCCACAAAGTCGCTGCAACGCTGGCCTCGCGTCGCGGCCTGCTCGCCTTCCGAGCCTGCAGCAACGCGAGGCGTCCAGCAGCATGCACGCCGATAAAGCGGGCTGCACCCCATGGCGCAGCCCGCTGCGCAGACTCAGCGCGCCGCCGGCGCGTAGCGCAGGGTCAGCGCGTATTCGCGGCCCGGCTGGTTGTACCAGCTGATGGTCTGGTAGTCGCGATCGAACACGTTGCTGGCCTTGGCCTGCAGCGTCCAGGCCGCCGCGAACGCGTATTCCACGCGCAGGTCCAGCGTGCCATAGCCGGCCAGACGCACGCTGTTGGCCGCGTCGTCGTAGCGGTGGCCGCTGCCGAACGCGGTGACCCCGAGCTTGACCGGGCCGAAGCCGCGGTCCACGTCCAGCCGCGCGGTGTCCTGCGCACGCCGCGCCAGCCAGTTGTCGCGGTTGGCGCCGTCGCTGCGGTTGCGCGGATCGGTGTGGCTGAGCTGCGCCGACAGTTCCCAGCCGGCCAGCGTCGCGTAGCCGGTCAGCTCGGCGCCGCGGATCCGCGCCTTGTCCACGTTGACCGGCAGGAAGGTGGCGGCGTCGTAGGAGATCAGGTCGTCGACCCGGGTCTCGTAGACGTTGAACGTCCAGTTCCAGCTGTCGGCGTACTGCGCCACGCCCAGGTTGCCGCTCTTGGACTTCTCCGGCTTCAGCTCCGGATTGCCGGAAAACGGGTAGTACAGGTCGTTGAAGGTCGGCGCCTTGAAGCCGGTGCCGATGCTCGCGGTGAGCTTGAAGCCGCCGTCCAGCGCCAGGCCCCAGCCGAGGCTGCCGGTGGTGTGCTGGCCGAACTGCTCGTTGTCGTCACTGCGCACGCTGGCCTGCACCTGCTGCGCGCCGAAGCGGCCCTGGTACTCGGCGAACACGCCGGTGTTGTCGCGCTGGTCCACGTCGAAGGCGGTGGTGCCGGTGACTTCCTCGCGCTGCCAGTCGGCGCCGGCGCTGAGCAGATGGCCCTCGGCCAGGCCGAAGTCGCCCTGCAGCGAGGCGGTGTCGCGGCGGCTGTCGAAGGTGCTGACGAAGCTGCGCGTGCTGCTGCCGGCCGCGTGATAGTAGCTGTCGGCCTGATCGGTGTTGCGGCCCACTTGCGCGGCCAGGTGCACGCGGTCGGACGGGGTCCAGTCGAGCTTGCCGCCGAACACCTGCTGGGTGTTGTCGGCCTCGTTGCCGGCGTACAGCGGATCGCCGTCGTACTCGTTGCGGCTGTCGATGTTCAGCGCCTGGCCTTCGATGCGCAGCGTGTCGCTCAGCGCATAGCCGCCGCGCGCGCTGAGCGAGGTGGTGCGATAGCCGTCGCGATCCGGCTCGTCGACGTAGCAGCCGGCGAACAGGGTGGCCGAGCCGTTGCAGGCGTTGATGCCGTCGGTCTTCTGGTAACCGCCCTGCACCGACAGCCAGCCGCGCTCGCCGCGGTTGCTGAAGCCGGCGCTGGCCTCGCGCAGGCCGTGGCTGCCGGCGCCCAGGCTCAGGTTCTGCTGCAGGCCCTGGCCGCCACGGCGGGTGAAGATCTGGATCACGCCGCCGATCGCATCGGAGCCGTACAGGCTCGAACGCGGGCCGCGCACGATCTCGATGTGGTCGATCTGGCTCAGCGGCAGGTCCTGGAACGCGGCCAGGCCGGCGCTGGCCGAGCCGATGCGCACGCCGTCCACCAGCACCAGCACATGATCCGATTCGCTGCCGCGCACGCTGAGCGTGGTCAGCTTGCCCAGCCCGCCCTGGTTGGACACGCCGATGCCGGCGCGGCCCTGCAACAGCTGCGCCAGCGACGTGGCCTGGCTGCGCTCGATCTCGGCGCGGTCGATCACCTGCGCCGGGACCACGCTGTCCTCGACCGAGATCTGGGTGCGGGTGGCGGTGACCAGAACCTGGTCCAGGTCGGTGGCGGCATCGGCGGCGAGCGCCAGCGAGGGCAGGGACAGGGCGGACGCGATCGCGACCGAAAGCAGGCGGGACGACATGGGTGGCAACTCCGGCGCGCGGCTGCGCGCTGTGACGGCAGGGGAGTCGCGAACGGAAGGTGCAAGCGGACGGCGCCAGACGCGGCGCGGCACGCCGCGACGCCCTCCGCATCGCAACCAGTGAACTGCAAGGCCGGTCTCCGGGCTGGCGATCTGGGAGTCGGACTCCCGGCTGCGACGCCTTCCCATGCCCAAGGCACAGTGGCGCAGGTCGTCAGCGCGGATCGCTTACCGTTGCGGGGGCAGCGCCGGCCTTGTCGCAAGACGCACCGGCTTCCCGTTTCAACCTGCAGGCCGGAGCCCGCAGGTCACCTTGAAGCGGCGCGATTGTACGCGATCGTTGCCGTTGCGCGCGGATCAGTCGTCGTCGCGCTCGCGCAGGCCGTCGTCGGGCTCGTGGCCACCGCGTTCGTAATCGCCGGCGGCATCGTGCGGCTCCTCCGCATAGGGCGAGTCGCTGCGGTCGCCGTCGCGGTCGAAATGGGTGGTCGCCACCGGTCCGGCCACCGGCAGGCCGCGCTGCGCCGGCAGCTGCGCCGCCGCGGCTTCCAGCTCGCCGAGCAGCTGCGCGCGCCGCGCCTCGGGCAGTTCCTGCCAATGGCAGCCGGTCAGCGCGCCTTCCAGCGAATACAGCAGGTTGAGGCTGGGCTTGAAGCCGGCGCGCTTGACCTTCAGAAACGCGCCGACCGCGCCTGCCGCGGCCAGGTCCTGCTGCGTGCGCAGGCCGACCTGGCGCAGCCAGGCCGCGCTCTTGGGGCCGATATTGCGCAGTTTTTCGGTGCTCATCGCAGCGCGTCGACGAAGACCTGGGCGATCGCTTCCAGGCCGCGCTGGTCGTCGGCGTCGAAGCGCGCCAGGTCCGGGCTGTCCAGATCGAACACGCCGATCAGCTCGCCGGCGCGCAGCAGCGGCACCACCAGCTCCGAGCGCGAGGCCGCATCGCAGGCGATATGCCCGGGAAAGGCCTCGACGTCGTCGATGCGCTGGGTCTGGCCGGTGCTGGCGGCAGCGCCGCACACGCCCTTGTGCAGCGGGATGCGCACGCAGGCGGGCAGGCCCTGGAACGGCCCCACCACCAGTTCCTTGCCGTCGTACAGGTAGAAACCGACCCAGTTCAGCCGCGGCAGCGCGTGGTACACCAGCGCCGCCAGATTGGCGGCATTGGCGATGCGGTCGGGCTCGCCGCTGACCAGGGAACGGGCCTGGGCGAGCAGTTGGGCGTACTGTTCCGGCTTGCTGCCGGTGAGCGAAGAGGAAGCGAACATCGCGCGAGTCTAGCAGCGGCCGATGGCGGCTTGGGCGCCAACGCGGTCGCCATGACCAGCCGCAGCGGGCGCTGACGCGGCGCGCGGCGCCGGCTATCCTGCGCGGTCGCGCCGCATGCGGCGGCTTTCGAGGACCGTGCAGCGATGAGCTTCCCCGCCTTCTACGTCACCGGGACCGATACCGGGATCGGCAAGACCATCGCCAGCACCGCGCTGCTGCATGCGCTGCGCGCGCGCGGGCAAGCGGCGGTGGGCATGAAGCCGGTCGCCAGCGGCTGCGAGCGCAGCGCGGACGGGTGGCGCAACGAGGACGCCTTGGCACTGCAGGCGGCCAGCGCGCCGCGGCCGGACTACGCCGACCTCAATCCCTATGCCTTGCCGCTGCCATTGGCGCCGGAACTGGCCGCCGCCGACGCCGGCGTGCACCTGGAGCTGGCGCCGATCGCCGCCGCCTTCGCGCGGCTGCGCGCGCACGCCGATGTCGTGGTGGTGGAAGGCGTCGGCGGCTGGGCCGCGCCGCTGTCGGCGACGCTGGATCAGGCCGATCTGGCGCATGCGCTGGCGCTGCCGGTGGTGCTGGTGGTCGGCCTGCGCCTGGGCTGTCTCAACCATGCTCGGCTCAGCGCCGCGGCGATCGCCGCCGACGGCCTGCGCTGCATCGGCTGGATCGGCAACGAGATCGATCCGGCGATGGAGCGCATCGACGACAACATGCGCATGCTGCAGGAGCGGCTGCCGATGCCGTGCTGGGGCCGGTTGCCGTATCGCCCGCATCCGGACCCGGCAGTGCTGGCGGCGTCGCTGCGTCCATGGCAGGGCGTAGAGATGGCGCAGGACTGAGCCGGCGGCTGGCCGGACGGTGCGCAGCGCAGGAACGGCTTCCGCAAGGAAAGACGGGTTGTGAAGGAGGGGCCTTCAGCCCCGACGCCGGCTCGAAAAGGTCGGGCCAAGGCCCTGGCGAGCAGCGCAGGCTGCCCGCCCATGCGAACCCGAATCCCGCACTCTCGACAGCCGCCGGCTGCCCATCCCGAATCCCGAATCCCGAATCCCAAATCCCGGCCATAAAAAAGACCCGGTAGAGGGAGGGATCTACCGGGTCTTGGCTGCGCGGGGGGAGGGACCCGCGCGTACCACTGGTCAGTCGTGCGGCTGCGCCGCAGCGGACTTGTCTGGTCTTGCTTATTTGGTCTTGGCCTTCGGCGCGGCCTGGTCGCTGGCCGCCTCGAACTGGCTCTTGGCGAGCTGGCCGATGGCTTCGGAGGTCTTCAGGCCCAGGCCGAACACTTCCTGGTTGGCCGTGGCCAGCCGCTCGAAGTTGTCGCGGGCGACCTGCAGGCCCTTCGGCCACAGCGACTGCACGCTGCCGAGGTCGCGCGCTTCGGTGAGCTCGCCGAGGAAGCCGGTGGTCGCGGCGACGTTTTTCTCGAAGGTCTTCAACTGCACGCCGAACACGCTCTCAGCGCTTTCCAACGCCAGGCGGTTGGCCCGCGAAGCGACTGCGGCGAACTGCTGGGTGTAGCTGCTGAACTGGTCGTTGAACTGAGCGGACATCTGCGACTCCAAGGGAATGCCGATTGCTGTTGCAGTGCAACATACGCGGATTCTGCTGCGATGCAACAAAATTTTCTGAAGCCGCTCAGGTTTCGTTTAAACTTGCTTTGGGATCAATAGGTTGAAGCCGCTCTGCCTGTCGCCGACCGGGCTTGCGAGCGCATCGCGCAGGCGCCGGTTGCGCGCCGCGGGCCCCAGGAACGGGACCGTTCATCGGCACCCGGTCAGTCGCCGTCACGCCGCCCTTGCGAATCCCCAATCCCCAATCCCGACTCCCTGCCTCAAGCAGGACCGCGATACCGGCACCCGGAAGTGCAGGTCTCGTGGACCACCACTGCGCTCAGCAGCGGCAACGCCGGCTTGAGCCGTTCCCAGATCCACATCGCCAGACGTTCGCTGGTGGGGTTCTCCAATCCCTCGATGTCGTTGAGGTAGTGGTGGTCGAGGCGGTCGTAGAGCGGGCGGAACGCGGCCTTGATGTCGCCGAAGTCCATGATCCAGCCGGTGTCGGCGCCAGGCTCGCCGCTGACGTGCAGCTCGATCCGGAACGAATGCCCATGCAGCCGCGCGCACTTGTGGCCGGGCGGGACGTTGGGCAGGCGGTGCGCTGCCTCCAGGGTA
Source organism: Xanthomonas sp. DAR 34887 (assembly GCF_041245805.1). Lineage (NCBI taxonomy): Bacteria > Pseudomonadati > Pseudomonadota > Gammaproteobacteria > Lysobacterales > Lysobacteraceae > Xanthomonas > Xanthomonas tesorieronis. The sequence continues at coordinate 4,404,001 of NZ_CP162490.1, read as the reverse complement.
AAACTCTTGAAGATATCCATGGCGTCATTCTAGGTGGCGGTGGAAGTGGCGGGCGGATCGCCGGCGCGGCCGCGGCTTCGCGACGACGGCACGTCGCGAAAACACGAACGCCGCCCGGGGGCGGCGTCGGTGCTGCTGCGATCAACTGCGCTTAGCGCGCGGTGCTGGGCTGGCCGCCGCCGCCGCGCCGGCGCTCGCCCTGGCGGCGCGCGCCGCCAGGCTGGGTGCCGCCGGCCGGCTTGGCGCCGGCATGCGCGTGCGGGCGCGGCGCATCGCCGTGCGGACGCCGCGCGTGGGTGCTCTTGCGCGGCGGGCGCTGGCCGCCCGGACGTTCGTCGGCCGGATTGTTGTTGCCCCAGCGGATCGGCGTGACCGGCTCGAAACCCGGCACATCACGGATATCCATGTCGCGCTTGAGCATGCGCGCGATCGCGCGCAGCAGCTTGGCCTCGTCCTGCGCCACCAGCGACACCGCCTCGCCCTGCGAGCCGTTGCGGCCGGTGCGGCCGATGCGGTGCACGTAGTCCTCGGCGACCATCGGCAGGTCGTAGTTGATGACCTTGGGCAACTGGTCGATGTCGATGCCGCGCGCGGCGATGTCGGTCGCCACCAGCACGGTGATGCGGCCGGCCTTGAAGTCGCTCAGCGCGCGCAGGCGCTGGCCCTGGCTCTTGTTGCCGTGGATCGCGGCGGTCTTCAGCCCGGACTTGTCCAGGAACATGGTCAGCTTGTCGGCGCCGTGCTTGGTGCGCGCGAACACCAGCGTCTGCATGCGCGAATCGGCGGCCAGCAGGTGCAGCAGCAACTCGCGCTTGCGGCCGCCATCGACCGGATGCACGCGGTGGGTGATGGTGTCGGCGACGGTGTTGCTCGGCGTGGCCTGGATTTCCTGCGGGTTGTGCATGAACTCGCGGGCCAGCTGCTTGATGCCTTCCTCGAAGGTGGCCGAGAACAGCAGGGTCTGCCGGTTCTGCTTGGGCAGCTTGGTCAGGATGCGCTTGATCGAGGGCAGGAAGCCCATGTCGAGCATGCGGTCGGCCTCGTCCAGCACCAGGATCTCGATGCCGGACAGGTCCACGCTGCGGCGCTCGAGGTGATCGAGCAGGCGGCCCGGGCAGGCGATCAGCAGGTCCACGCCGCGGCGCAGCGCGTCGAGCTGGTTGCCCATGCCGACGCCGCCATAGATGGTGGTGCTGGGGATGCGCAGGTACTTGCTGTAGCCGCGCAGGCTGTCGTGCACCTGGGTGGCCAGCTCGCGGGTCGGGGTCAGGATCAGCGCGCGCGGCTTGCGCGGGCCGCCGCTGCTGACCGGCTGCGGCGAGGTGCCCAGGTGCTGCAGCAACGGCAGGCCGAACGCGGCGGTCTTGCCGGTACCGGTCTGCGCGCCGGCCATCAGGTCGTGGCCCTGCAGCGCCAGCGGGATCGCCTGCAACTGGATCGGGGTGGGGGTTTCATAACCCTGCTCGGCCAACGCACGCAGCAGGAAGGGCGCCAGGCCCAGGGATTCGAAAGACATCGAGGAAAGCTCCGGATAACGCGCCGTCGCCGGGACGTGCCCGGCGTGCAGACGCAAGTAAGGTGAGGCTCGGAGCGTTCCCGTGAACCGCGCTGCGAGAGGGTGGATCAACCCGGAGCAGACAGCGCTCGGGTTTGTCGGCACCACGAAAGGCGTCGGGCGGGGCGGGCGAGCGGATCGGAACGATCCTGGCCTCGCCGGCGATCCCTAAGGGAAACGGACGGCCGCATGCAGACCCGATCAGTCTACGCTGAATTGGCGCATTGCACAAAAGGCGTAATGCGCCGTCCGACAGCCGGCGATTCCGTTTCAGTTGCAACCAATATCCGGTCTGGCCGTACAATCGCCCGATCAGCTCCCCAGCACTGGACGGACATGAAGCTAGGTTCCCTGAAGGAAGGCGGCCGCGACGGCAGCTTGATCGTCGTTTCCCGTGATCTGACCCGCGCCGTGCGCGCCACCGGCATCGCCACGACCCTGCAGCGCGCGCTGGAGGACTGGAGCAATCTGGCGCCGTGCCTGAACGCGCTGTCGGAGTCGCTCAACGACGGCAGCGCCGATGGCCAGTTCGACCTGGACGTCGCCACGCTGGCGGCGCCGCTGCCGCGCGCCTACGAATTCCTCGACGGCAGTGCCTACCTGCCGCATGTGGAGCGAGTGCGGCGCGCGCGCGGCGCCGAGGTGCCGGAGAGCTTCTACACCGATCCGCTGATGTACCAGGCGGTCAGCGCCGGCTTCTACGGCCCGCGCGATGCGGTCAAGGTGGTCAGCGAGGACTACGGCATCGACCTGGAGGCGGAGATCGTGGTGATCACCGACGACGTGCCGATGGCGGTCGATGCGCAGCAGGCCGCCGCGCATATCCAACTGGTCGGGCTGGTCAACGACGTGTCGCTGCGCAACCTGATCCCGGCCGAACTGGCCAAGGGGTTCGGCTTCGTGCAGTCCAAGCCGCGCTCGGCGCTGTCGCCTGTGTTCGTCACCCCCGACGAGCTGGGTGAGGCCTGGCGCGACAACAAGCTGCACCTGCCGCTGCTGACCCACATCAACGGCGCCTGGTTCGGCGCGCCGGAAGCGGGCGAGGACATGCAGTTCGACTTCGCCCAGCTGGTCGCGCACGCGGCCAAGACGCGGCCGCTGGCGGCCGGCACGGTGATCGGTTCCGGCACCATCGCCAACCAGGACACCTCGCGCGGCGCTTCGTGCTTCGCCGAGCTGCGCGTGGTGGAGACGTTGCGCGATGGCCAGCCGAGCACGCCGTTCATGAAGTTCGGCGATGTGGTGCGGATCGAGATGCTGGACCGTGATGGAGTAAGCATCTTCGGCGCGATCGAGCAACGCATCGAACCCGCTTCCCGGCCCTGATCCGGCCAGTGGCGGCGCCGAGACGACCGGCGGTGCCGCTGCTACTGTGTCCACCGGTATCGTGATCGTTCGGACGGGGAGGGCAGAGCGTGGAAGAGGCGTTGCAGCTGTACACCTACTGGCGTTCCAGCGCCGCCTATCGCGTTCGCATCGGTCTCAATCTGAAGGGATTGGGCTACCAGGCGTTGCCGGTGCATCTGCTGCGCGACGGCGGCCAGCAGCACTCGCCGGAATACGCGCGGCTCAACCCGCAGGAACTGGTGCCGACGCTGTGCCATGACGGCCAGCCGATCCGCCAGTCGCTGGCGATCCTGGAGTACCTGGACGAACGCTGGCCGGAGCCGCCGCTGCTGCCCGACGCGGCGATCGACCGCGCCCGGGTGCGCGGGCTGGCGCAACTGATCGCCAGCGACGTGCATCCGCTCAACAACCTGCGCGTGACCCAATTCTTCGAGAACGTCTGGAACGTGCCGCAGTCCGAGCGCGAAGCGTGGATGCTGCACTGGATCGTGCTGGGCTTCGATGCGCTGGAGCAGTTGCTGGCCGAGTCGCCCGATACCGGCAGCTACTGCCACGGCGAACAGCCGGGCATGGCCGATTGCTGCCTGGTGCCGCAGGTGTTCAACGCGCGCCGCTTCGGCGTGGACATGCAGGCGTATCCGACCATCGCGCGCATCGAACAGGCCTGCCTGGCGCTGCCGGCGTTCGACGCGGCGCGCCCGGAGCGGCAGCCGGACGCGCAGGGCTGAGCCCAGAATCTCGCTCTTGTAGGAGCGACTTCAGTCGCGACCGGATGCTGCCGGATGATGTCTGTCGCGGCTGAAGCCGCCCCTACAGGGGGCGGTCTCAGCCGAAGCCGTGGGTGATCCGCGGCGAGCTGGCGCCGCCGTCGTAGTCGGCGTAAGGGTCGTGTTCGCCGCTGGAGCCCTCGGACAGGCGGAACTTCAGCGCCAGGCCGTCGCGCGAGTCGGCCGCGCGCAGCGCTTCCTCCTGCTCGATTTCGCCGGACTTGACCATCCGGAACAGGCACTGATCGAAGGTCTCCATGCCTTCCTCCAGCGACTCCTCCATGGCGGCCTTGATCTCGTGGACCTGGCCGCGGCGCAGCAGGTCGCGGATCATCGGCGTGTTCAGCAGCACCTCGGTGGCCGGGCGGCGGCGCTCGTTCTTGTCCTTGACCAGGCGCTGCGAGATGACCGCGCGCAGGTTCAGCGCCAGGTTCATCAGCACGTTCTTGTGCGCGCTTTCCGGGAAGAAGTTGAGGATGCGCTCGATGGTCTGGTCGGCGTTGTTGGAGTGCAGGGTGGCCAGGCACAGGTGGCCGGTCTCGGCGAAGGCGATCGCCGCCTCCATCGTCGTGGCATCCAGGATCTCGCCGATCAGGATCACGTCCGGCGCCTCGCGCATCGCGTTCTTCAGCGCGTTGTGGAAGGCATGGGTGTCCAGGCCGACCTCGCGCTGGTTGACGATCGACATCTTGTGCTTGTGCAGGTATTCGATCGGGTCCTCGATGGTGAGGATGTGCCCGGTGGTGGTGCTGTTGCGGTGGTCGATCATCGACGCCAGCGAGGTGGACTTGCCCGAGCCGGTCGAGCCGACCACCAGGACCAGCCCGCGCGGGGTCATGATCACGTCCTTCAGCACCTGCGGCAGGTGCAGTTCCTCGATGCTGGGGATCTTGCTGCGGATCGCGCGGATCACCATGCCGACCTCGCCGCGCTGCTTGAACACGTTGACCCGGAAGCGGCCGGCGTCCTGCAGCGCGATGGCCATGTTCAGCTCAAGCTCGCGCTCGAACTGCGGCACCTGGCCCTCGTCCATCAGCGAATAGGCGATCTTCTTGACCATGCCCGGCGGCAGGCCGGTGGCGCCGAGCGGGTACAGCTTGCCTTCGATCTTGATATAGACCGGTGCTCCCGTGGTCAGGAACATGTCCGAGGCGTTCTTTTCGGTCATCAGCTTCAGGAAGTAGCCGATATCCATGCGCAATGGTTCCCCAACAATCCGCGGCCGCCCGTTGCAAGCGCGCCACAGGCTTCCGACAATGGCCGTGCTCGACGTCTCCGCCTACGGCCCCCCTTGATGAAAACTAGCTTCGCACAAATCCGTTGCCCGCAGTACGTGATGGCGTGCGCATTGGCGCTGTTTGCCACGCCCGTCGCCTTTGCCCAGGTCGCCTCGCCGGAACTGCAGACCGCGCAGCAGGCGGTGCAGCGCGCGATCCAGGCCGACGCCGACCAATACGCCCCTGACCTGATCGCCACTGCCCGGCAGGGCCTGGAACAGGCGCAGCAGGCGGCGCTGGACCGTCGCCAACGCAAGACCGCACCGCAACTGGCGCTGCGCGTGGCGGCCGACGCCGACCTGGCGCGGGTGCGCAGCGAGGAGGCGGTGGCGAACGCGCAGCTCAAGCAGCGCAAGGCCGAGGTGGCAGACCTGCAGCGCAGCTTGAACACCGGGGAGGGCCGTCCATGAGCCGCCGCCTGGGGATGGCCGGCCGCCTGGCCGCGCTGCTGTTGCTGGTCGCGCCGCTGGCCGCGTTCGCCGCCGAGGATCCGGAACTTGCGGTACTCAACCAGCGCCTGGTCGCGCTGCAGGCCGATCCGCTGAGTGCCGACTTGGCCGCCTACGAGCGGTTGCAGGCGCAGCAGGCGGTCGCCGCGTTCGCCGCGGCCAAGCGCAAGGAGCAGGACGACGCGCGCTATCTCGCCGAGCGCCGCGTCGAGATCGCCGAGACCGCCGCACGCGCCGCACTGGCGCGGCGCCAGGTCGACCAGTTGGAGAAGACCCGCAGCGACTTGCTGGTCGAGGCCAGTCGCCGCGAGGCCGCGCGCGCGCGCCAGGAAGCCGAGCGGCTGCGGGTGCAGGCGCAGATCCAGGCCGAGGAGGCCGAGAGCCTGCGCCAGGCCGCCGAGGCCGAGCAGCTGGCGCGACAGGATGCCGAGCAGGCGCTGACCAATGTGGCCGGGCAGCAGACCGCCAAGCTCAGCGCCGCGCAGCAGAAGTCGGCCAAGCTGGCGCGCGAGGAGGCCGAGCTGGTCGCCGGGGCCAAGCTGCCGGCGTCGCGGTTCGAGTCGCGCGGGGAGGTCTTCACTGTCGCCGGTGGCGCCTTCGCGGCCGGCAAGGCGGCGCTGTCGGCCGATGCCGCCGGCCAGGCCAAGGCGCTGGCGCAGTACCTGCAGATCGGCGCGAAGGGCCGGGTGCGGATCGAGGCCTACGATGCCGATGCCGGCGTGGCGCAGAAGCGCGCCGATGCATTGCGCGACGCGTTGGTCGCTGGCGGCGTCGCCGCGGGCCGCCTGCAGGCGGTCGGCAAGAAGGCACCGGCGACCAAGGCGCGTGCCGCCGAGGTGGTGATCGCGCCCTGAGCGGAGCTGGCCGTTCTGGTTCTGGAACGCGTTTAACGCGGTTTTTCTCTGGGCCTGAGCGGCAAGCAACTGAATGCGGAAAGCGCGCGTTGCTGCTCTTGCCGGAACTGGTGGGGAGGCGTAGGGTCGAATTCCCAGGCGACACATCGTCGTCTGGTTCCACGGAGACTCCGGGCCGATGAAGCAGTGGCACGCACCGCAGCGAGACGTTCCAAGGGCAGCAGGCCCGGGCGTTGCGGTGGAGTGGCTGGTGGCCCGCGCGACTCCGCTCCCAGGCAACGCCCCGTGCCGTTCCGGCCGGGGCGTTCTTGTTTCCAGCTGAAGGAGGCTATTCCTATGTTCGAAGGGCAACCGCAGACCGAAATCGACGCGTTGATCAAGTCCGATCCGGAATTCAAGCAGCTCTACCAACGCCACAAGACTCTGGACAAGAAGTGCATGGACGCCGAGCTCGGCGTGCTGCCGATCGACGACCTCACCCTGTCGCAGATGAAGCGGGAAAAGCTCGCGGCCAAGGAAAAGCTGTTGCGGCTCTACGACGAGCAGCAAAAGCCTCACTGATTCTTCTCTCCCACGACAAGCGTTCAATTGTCGCGGGCGGTGGCCGGCCTCCTCGTCGGCTTGCCACCGTCCGCGTCATCCCCTCCCCGAAGCCGCGATCGCGGCTTTTTTCGTGCCGGTTCCGCGCTTTGTCTGACATTCCGGCGCATACCGCGGATAATCACCGGTCCAGCCGCTACGACGGCGCGATACATCCGGACGCGATGGCCATTCACTCTTCCGTACTCGACCTGATCGGCGACACCCCCATCGTCAAGGCCAGCAAGCTCGACACTGGCGTGTGCGAGCTGTACCTGAAGCTGGAAAGCGCCAATCCCGGCGGCTCGATCAAGGACCGCATCGGCCTGTCAATGATCGAGGCGGCAGAGCGCCGCGGCGAGCTGAAGCCGGGTGCGGTGCTGGTCGAGGGCACCGCCGGCAACACCGGTATCGGCCTGGCCCTGGTCGCCCAGCAGAAAGGCTACAAGTTGATCCTGGTGGTGCCGGACAAGATGAGCCGGGAGAAGATCTTCAATCTCAAAGCGATGGGCGCCGAGGTGCGGTTGACCCGCTCGGACGTGGCCAAGGGCCATCCCGAGTACTACCAGGACCTGGCCGCGCGCATCGCCGCCGAGACCCCGGGTGCCTACTTCATCAACCAGTTCGGCAACCCCGACAACCCGGCCGCGCACGAGTTCGGCACCGGTCCGGAGATCCTGCGGCAGATGGACGGCAAGCTGGACGCGATCGTGTTCGGCTGCGGCAGTTCCGGCACCATGACCGGCCTGTCGCGCGCCTTCGCCGCCGCCTCGCCGCAGACCGAGCTGGTGCTGGCCGACCCGGTCGGCTCGATCCTGACCGAGTACATCGAGCAGGGCACGGTCAGCGAGAAGTCCGGCAGCTGGCTGGTGGAGGGCATCGGCGAGGACTTCCTGCCCGGCATCTCCGATTTCTCGCGGGTCAAGAAGGCCTATTCGATCAGCGACGCCGAAAGCTTCCACACCGCGCGCGAGCTGCTGGCCAAGGAGGGCATCCTCGGCGGTTCCTCGACCGGCACCCTGCTCGCCGCCGCGCTCAAGTATTGCCGTGCGCAGACCGAGCCCAAGCGGGTGCTGGTGTTCGTCTGCGACACCGGCAACAAGTACCTGTCGAAGATGTACAACGACTACTGGATGCTGGACAACGGCTTCCTGGAACGCCCGCAGCACGGCGACCTGCGCGACCTGATCCTGCGCCCGTACAGCCAGCGCGACACCGTGGTGGTCGGCCCCAACGACCTGCTGACCACCGCCTACCAGCGCATGAAGCTGTACGACGTGTCCCAGCTGCCGGTGATGGATGGCGACCAACTGGTCGGCATCGTCGACGAAAGCGACGTCTTGTTGCATGTTTATGGCGACGAGGCGCGGTTCCGCGACCCGGTCTCCACGGCCATGGTCAGCAAGCTGGACCGGCTCGACGTCAAATCGCCGATCGAAGCGCTGCTGCCGGTGTTCGATCGCGGCCAGGTCGCCATCGTCATGAACGACGGCGCCTTCCTCGGCCTGATCACCCGCATCGACCTGCTCAACTACCTGCGCCGCCGCGTTCAGTAGCGTCCTGCATGAACGGCCCCGCTGCATGGGGCCGTTCAGACCTCGCTGCTAGAATCACGCCCCTTCTCCGGGAACCCCACATGACGGACCACACGTCCAACCCCAACGGCGACGGCCATGCGCTGTCGCTGGCGACCCTGGCGATCCATGGCGGCCAGCATCCGGACCCGTCCACGGGCGCAGTGATGCCGCCGATCTATGCGACCTCCACCTACGCCCAGTCCAGCCCCGGCGAACACCAGGGCTTCGAGTACTCGCGTACCCACAATCCGACCCGCTTCGCCTACGAGCGTTGCGTCGCCGCCCTGGAAGGCGGCACCCGCGGCTTCGCCTTCGCCTCGGGCATGGCCGCCACCTCCACGGTGATGGAGCTGCTGGACAGCGGCAGCCACGTGGTGGCGATGGATGACCTGTACGGCGGCAGCTACCGCCTGTTCGAGCGCGTGCGCCGGCGCACCGCCGCACTGGAGTTCAGCTTCGTCGACCTGACCGACCCGGCCGCGTTCGCCGCGGCGATCACGCCCAAGACCAAGATGGTGTGGATCGAGACCCCCACCAACCCGATGTTGAAGATCGTCGACATCGCCGCGATCGCCGCGATCGCGCGCCAGCATGACCTGCTGGTGGTGGTGGACAACACCTTCGCCTCGCCGATGCTGCAGCGCCCGCTGGCGCTGGGCGCGGACATCGTGGTGCATTCGGCCACCAAGTACCTCAACGGCCATTCCGATATGGTCGGCGGCATCGCCGTGGTCGGCGCCAACGCCGAGTTGGCAGAGCAGCTAGCGTTCCTGCAGAACTCGGTAGGCGGCGTGCAGGGCCCGTTCGACAGCTTCCTGGCGCTGCGCGGGCTTAAGACCCTGCCACTGCGCATGCGCGCGCATTGCGAGAATGCATTGGCGCTGGCGCAATGGCTGGAAACGCACCCGGCGGTCGAAAAGGTGATCTACCCCGGCCTGGCCTCGCACCCGCAGCACGCGCTGGCACAGCGGCAGATGTCCGGCTTCGGCGGCATCGTCTCGATCGTGCTCAAGGGCGGCTTCGACGCGGCCAAGCGCTTCTGCGAGAAGACCGAACTGTTCACCCTGGCCGAATCGCTGGGCGGCGTGGAGAGCCTGGTCAATCATCCGGCGGTCATGACCCATGCTTCGGTGCCGGTGGAACGGCGCCAGACGCTCGGCATCAGCGATGCGCTGGTGCGGTTGAGCGTGGGGGTGGAGGATGTGGGGGATTTGCGGGCGGATCTGCAGCGGGCGCTGGAGGCGCAGCCGTAGGCATGAAGGAGGCGCAGCCGCGTCCGAGCGTCTGGTCAAGCTTGCGCACCGGACTGCTTGGATTGAATTTTCAGGCGTGGATCCGCCGTCAGCCGAATCTGCAGCGTGCCTACCGCCTGTTTCCCCAGGCGATGCGCAGCCGGCTGGCGGCGGCCCTCGCTGCGCGGTCGATCGCGCAAACCCGTTTCCAGCGGACCCAAGCCTGGAGTGCCACGCGAAGCGAGGTGGTGCGTTGGAACGCGCGGCCGGACCGGCGTCCCGCTCCGCAAGCCCCTGGAGTCAACATTCTTGGCTACATCCGCGGCGAATTCGGCCTGGCCGAGAGCGCGCGGATGTACGCGCGTGCCCTGATCGACGCGGGCGTGCCCGTGGCCTTGTACGACATCGATCTGGGCATGCCGCACGGATGGGGCGATCACAGCATGGATGATTACATCGATGAGTCGTTGCCGCATCCGGTCAGTATCGTGTTCGTCAACCCTGACTACCTGGAACCGGCGCTGGAACACGTGGGTCAGGCACGAATGAAAGGTCGGTATGTGATCGCTTGCTGGTTCTGGGAACTGGAAAGAATTCCGGACAGCTGGCGGGACGCGATCCATCTCGTCGACGAGATCATGGTCGCTTCGGCGTTCATCGAAGAAGCGTTTCGCAAGATCACGGACAAGCCGATCATGCGGGTGCCGTTGCCCTTGTCAGAGGTGCGCGACAGCGGCCTGCAGCGCGGCGATTTCGGGCTCGAGTCCGATAAGTTCGTCTTTCTGTGTTCGTTCGACTTCCACTCGTTTATCGCGCGCAAAAACCCGCAGGCCGTGGTGCGTGCGTTTCGCGCAGCATTCCCGCCCGATCGCGACGATGTGCGCCTGCTGGTGAAATCCAGCAACGGCCAGCAGCATCCCGACAGCATGCGCGACCTGCTGAACCTGATCGCCGGCGATCCGCGCATCTTGCTACGCGACGAAGTCATCGATCGGGCCCATGTCCAGGCATTGCAGCGCTGCTGCGATGCCTATGTGTCGTTGCACCGAGCCGAGGGATTCGGTCTGGGGCTTGCCGAGTGCATGGCGTTGGGCAAGCCGGTGGTCGCCACCGGGTGGTCGGGCAACATGGAGTTTATGGGTCCGGAGACCGCCTGCCTGGTCGATTACGAACTAGTGCCGGTCGCCGCAGGAAACTATCCGGAGTCCAACGGTGCACGTTGGGCCGAGGCCGATGTCGCGGATGCGGCCGCGGCAATGCGTCGTCTCGCGGATGACCCCGTGCGTGCTCGCGCCCTCGGCGCGGCCGCGAAGGCGCACGTGTGCAGCCACCTTTCTCCGGAACGGGCAGCGCAACGCTTGCTCCAGAGATTGGCAAAATTGGACGCCAGGACCACGAATTGAAACATCGCATGCATTGTCACGTTTTGCAGTGCACTGAAACTTTATGGGGAGAACTTGATCGTTCGCCTCCGCAGCAGAGACATAGAGAGGTATAGATTTTGGACATGATGCGGTCCATATGGGCCTATCGCTATTTCATCCTGTCGTCGATCAGGAACGACCTCAGGATGCGTTTTGTCAGGAGCAAGTTGGGCGCGCTGTGGATGATCATCCACCCACTGATGCAGGTGCTGATCTTCGCCACCATTCTGTCCGAGGTGCTGGCAGCCAAGCTGCCGGGCGTGAACAACAAGTACGCCTATGCCCTGTACCTGATGTCCGGCACGCTGTGCTGGAGCATGTTCGCAGAGACCATCAGCCGCTGCGTGTCGTTGTTCGTCGAGAACGGCAATCTGATGAAGAAGCTGGCGTTTCCCCGGATCTGCCTGCCGATGATCGCCGGCGGCGCGATGCTGGTGAACAACCTGTTGTTGCTGGTGGCGATCTTCGCCGTCTTCGCCTTGCTTGGGCACTATCCTGGCGTGCAGACGCTGTGGTTGCCGCTGCTGATGCTGCTCACGCTCGGGTTCGCCATGGCGATCGGGCTGCTGCTGGGCGTCTTCAACGTGTTCGTCCGCGATATTGGACAGGTCGTTCCGGTGGTTCTGCAGGCCCTGTTCTGGCTGACGCCGATTGTCTATAGCATCAATATCCTCCCTGCGGGCGTGCAGGAGTTGTTCCGGCTCAACCCCATGTATCCGCTGGTGACCAGTTATCAGCGGGTCCTGCTGTACGACCAGGCTCCGGTCTGGCGAGATCTGTTGCCGATGGCGGTCAGTACCGTCGTACTCGCCTTCGCTTCGCTGGTGGTGTTCCGCCGGGCGAGCCAGGAAATGGTGGATGCGCTATGAGCGGCGTGATGCATGTCGAGGGTGTCGGCAAATCCTATCGGGTGTGGGGCAGCGAATGGCTGCGTGCTGCCAACTGGTTCGGATTGCCGGTGCAGCCGCAACAGGAGCACTGGGTGCTGCGAAACGTTTCGTTCTCGATCAGCCCTGGTGAATCCGTAGGCGTGGTGGGGCGCAATGGCGCGGGCAAGAGCACGCTGCTCAAGCTGATCACCGGCACGGTGCAGCCGACCGAGGGCCGCATCGTCCGCGGGGGGCGCATCGCCGCGATCCTGGAACTGGGCATGGGCTTCAATCCCGATCTTAGCGGCCGCGAGAATGCCAGGCATTCGGCGGGCTTGATGGGTTATACCTTGCAGCAGATCGACGAAGTGATTCCGGCAATCCAGGAATTTGCGGAGATAGGCGAGTACTTCGACGAGCCCGTACGCACCTACTCCAGCGGCATGCAGGTGCGCGTCGCGTTCGCAGTCGCGACCGCCTTCCGCCCGGACATCCTGATCGTCGATGAGGCGCTGTCCGTCGGCGATGCCTATTTCCAGGCGAAGTGCTTCCGCCGGATCCAGGAGTTCAAGGACCAGGGGACCACTCTGATCCTGGTCAGCCACGCGGTGGGCGACATCGTCAAGCATTGCGACCGGGTGATCTTCATCAAGGACGGCGGCGTGCATGCCGACGGGCCTGCCCGCGAGGTTTCCAACCTGTACCTGGACGAGCTGTTCGGCAGGACGTCGGCCGTCGCCGCCCATCCGGTCGAAACCGTCGCGGCGGCAGCGGACATGGGGGGCGGCAGCGAGGACGTGTTCCACACGCGCCCCTACTACAATCGCAGCGAGCACCGTTGGGGACAGGGTGGTGCAAGGATCGTCGACTACATGGTGGTCAGTGGAGCGCAGCAATTCCCAGCGCGTCTGGACAGCGGCGCCAAGACCGAGTTCTACATGAAAATCGCCTTCGATACCGACGTCGAGAATGTGGTCCCCGGATTGCTGCTGAAGACACTCGAGGGCCTGTTCCTCTACGGCACCAACTCCTTCCTTTCCAGCGAAGGTCGCGATCGGATCTCGGCCAGGGCCGGCGAGGTGGTGGTGTGCAAGTTCACCATGCCCCTCGATCTCAACCAGGGGCATTACATGGTTTCGCTCGGCGTCTCCAGCGGAGATCCGCTGGCCGAACTGGTGCCGCTGGACCGCCGCTACGATGCGCTGTTGCTGGACGTCGGTCGCGCCATGCAGTTCTGGGGGATCGTGGATATGAAGGCCGGGTTCGGCATTGTCGAGGGGGCGGCATGAACACGTGGGCGACCACTTTTTCTTCGCGGGAGCATGGTCGATGACCGACAATCTTGCTCTGGCCGATCTGGTGGCGGCGCTGCCGGAAAAGTACCAGCCGATCTATGCGCATCCCGAGCTGTCCAGCGACGCGTCGCGTGGCTGCGAAGATCGCCTCGTCCTGATCCGCGATTGCGCCAAGCGTCTCGAAGGGGCACTGGGACGCCGGCTTCGCGTGCTCGATCTCGGCTGTGCGCAGGGTTATTTCTCGCTGAACATGGCCGCGGACGGCCACAGTGTGCACGGCGTGGATTTTCTCGATCGCAACGTGGCCGTGTGTCAGGCGCTGGCGAGCGATAGCGGGCTCGCCGGCGCGACATTCGAATGCGCGAGCATCGAGGATTTTCTGGCCCGGCTGCAGCCGGGCCAGTACGACCTAGTGTTCGGGCTCAGCGTGTTCCATCATCTGGTCCATGCGCACGGAGTGGATAAGGTGCGCGAGCTGTTCGGGAAGCTGGCGGACAGCACCATAGCGGCAATCTACGAATTGGCGTTGCGCGAAGAGCCGCTCTATTGGGGGCCTTCGCAACCCGAGCGGCCCGAGGATCTGTTGCATCCTTATGCATTCCGGCGGGTGCTTGGCTTCCAGCCCACCCATCTGTCCGGGATCGAGCGGCCGATCTATTTCGCCAGCGCCCGCTATTGGTTTCTTGGTGATGAACTCTCGAAGATCATCGCCATGCGCTTCGAGTCGCATTCCGACGCCATGGGCAGTCATCGCGGAACGCGCCGCTACTTCTTCGGCGAGGGCACGATCCTCAAGCAACTGGCGCTGGACGACGAGGCGCGGGGCGCGCTCAACCTGCTCGAGTACGAGCGCGAGGTGGCGTTCCTGTCCAATGTCCCGCCTGGATTTGCCGCGCCGCGTCTGGTGCGCGCCTTTCGTGATGAACGTTGCGCCTGGATCGTCCGCGAAATGCTTCCCGGCAGACTGCTCTCGGAGGTCATGTCGGCCCACGAGCCCTATGCCTACGAACGCGTATTCGACGACTTGCTGGCCCAACTGGTTGTTCTGGAGGATGCCGGCCTCTATCACAACGACGTGCGTTGCTGGAACATTCTCGTGTCGCCGGAGAGCAGCGTTACGCTGATCGACTATGGCGCGATCTCCGCGGACGCGACCGATTGTGCATGGCCGGACGACCTGTTCCTGGCCTTGCTGATCACTTTTCGGGAGGTGATCCAAGGCCACGTCAAGAAGCCCGATCCGTTGCGCCGGCCGTTGCTCGACGTATCCATGCTGCCGCTCCGCTATCAGGCTGCATTCCTGAAGCTGTTCGCGATGCCGCGCCCGCAATGGCGCTATCGGTTGCTGCAGGAGTTCGCCGCACAGGCCGGGGCCGAGCCGCTTCCGTCGTGGATAGCGCTGGCGTCCGCCTACGAGCGCGGGCTGCTGATCTATGAGCGCGCTTACGCGACGCTTGGCCGGGAGCGCGAAGGGCTGGCGAAGGAGCTCGAGGAGTCACTCGCCAATGCGCATCACTGGTTCTTGCGCGCCAACGAGCGCGAGCAGACGCTTGCCGGGTTGGAAGAAGAGCGGGCGCGAGCCGTGACTCTACTCGGCGAGGAAAAGGAGCATTTGATCGCGCGTCTGGTCCAGGAAAAGAACCAGGCTGTGGCCGAAGCGGTTGCCCACGGGCAGCGCGCCGTGGAAGAACTGCTTCAGCGGCACGAGTCCGCGATCTCCGAACTGCTTGAGGAAAATCAGAAAACCATCTCGGAGTGGAGCTGGCAGCACGAATCGGAGGGTGAGCGCATTTCCGCCATCCGGCATCGCATGGAGCTGTTGCACGCGCGCAACGCCGACTACCGCCACGAGGCGGAGCAGGCCAAGGCGGCGCTCGAAGCCTCGCTGTCCAATGCGCATCATTGGCACCTGCGCGCGGTCGACGCGGAGCGGCAGCTCGCCATTGTCCTGGCCAGCCGCTCGTGGCGCCTCACCAAGCCGATCCGCTTCGCTGCCCGCCTGGTGCGAACGCCCACGGCGGCGACGCGTCGTCTCGCCGCCGCCAGTATCCGCCGGGTCATGCAGCGGCCGCTGCTGGCGCGCTCGATGAATGCGCTGCTCCGACGCGTGCCATCGTTGCATTCCAGGCTCCGCCGGGTCGCAGTCCAGGAACATATCGTCGTTGACGTTCTGCCACCGCCGGTGCCGCTGGGGCAGGTGGGTTCCTTCTCCGATGCGGACCGTGATAGCGCGCTGTCGAGGCTGACAGGGCATGGACGGGAATGGTTTGACAGGCTCAAGGCCGAGCAATCGGGGGTGAATTGATGCGCATCGTGATGGACCTGCAAGGAGCACAGTCGGAGAGCCGTTACCGCGGCATCGGCCGTTATAGCCTTTCCCTGGCTCAATCCGTGGCGCGGCAGGCAGGCGGGCACGACATCCATCTGGCGCTCAACGGAGTTTTCGCGGACTCGGTCAAGGAGATCCGTGCGGCGTTCGCCGGGATTCTGCCTGCGGCGAGCATTCATGTCTGGCATGCGCCGATGCCGGTCATCGCCAAGGACCATGAAAATCTCGTGCGGCGGGAGCGGGCTTGCCTGATCCGAGAAGCGGCCCTCGCGGCGCTCGAGCCGGACTTCGTGTTCGTGTCCAGCCTGTTCGAAGGCTTTGTGGACAACTCGGTGGTCAGCGTCGGGCGTCTTGCCGGTGTGCCCACGATCGTGACGCTCTACGACCTGATTCCCTGTCTGAACCCCGAGATCTACCTGGATCCGGACCCGGTCTACCGCGCGTTCTACGAGGAAAAGATCTCGGAGCTCAAGGCGGCGCACGCGTTGTTCTCCATCTCCGAGAGTTCCTCGCGGGAGGCGATCGAGGTGGTCGGCTGCGATCCGGAGCGTTTGTACAACATTTCCGCCGCGTGCGATCCGGTGTTCCGCGTGCTGGAGAAAGACGATCCAGCCCGCTTTGCGGTGCGTCGCAGCTTCGGCCTGACAGGTGGTTTCGTCCTGTATACGGGCGGCTCCGATTACCGCAAGAACCTCATGCGCCTGCTGCAGGCGTATGCTGGGCTCGCGCCTGACCTGCGCCTGCAGCACAAGCTCGTACTTGCCGGTCGCATGCATGCGCCGCACGTGGAAGAACTCAACCGCGCGGCCGCCGAATTGGGACTGGCGGAGGGCGAACTGCGCTTCACCGGCTATGTGACCGACGAGGAGCTCGTCGGTCTGTACAACGAGTGCAGCCTGTTTGCGTTTCCATCCTGGCACGAGGGTTTCGGCCTTCCGGTCGTCGAGGCGATGGCGTGCGGCGCCGCCGTGATCGCGTCCAACGCCTCCAGCGTGAAGGAGATCGTGCTGGAACCTGCCGCATTGTTCGATCCGATGAGCGTGGAGTCGATTCGCGAGCGCATGGCGGCGGCGCTGGGTTCGGCCGATCTCATGGCACAGCTGCGCCGATATTCCGTATCGCGCGCCGAGGACTATGCGTGGGAGCGTGTCGGCGCGAGCTTCATTGCCGCGTGCGAACAGCTCCATGCGCAGGGTCCGGGCGGCCATGCCTATCGCGACGAGGTGCTCGGCCTGCTACCGCGGAAACTGGCGAAAGCGGGACAGGCCGACGAGGCAGAGCTGATGGCGCTGGCCGATGCGATCGACCGCTCGATCGGCCCCGTACAGCCGAAGATCATGATCGACGTCTCCGAGCTCGCGGCGCACGACCATCGGACGGGCATCCAGCGCGTGACCCGCGCGATCGTGTCCGAGTGGGCTCGGCGCGCGCCTCCAGGGTACCGAATGCAACTCATCCGGATCGATCGCGCTGGCAGACGTTACGTGTGCGCGAACGAGTACGCGGGTGCCTTGCTGGGCGAGGAGATGGGAGCTGACGAGACCCTGGTCTGCCACGCCGGCGACATCTATTTCGGCCTGGATCTGGTTGGCGATTGCGTGTCGTTGCTGCCCGACTGGTTCGATTACTTCCGCAGCAGTGGTGTCAAGATCAGCTTCGTCGTCTACGACATCCTGCCGATCCGCAACCCAGAGTGGTGGCCGCAGCCTGGCGGACAGATGCACGAGCGCTGGCTGCGCGACATCCTGCGCGTGTCGGACCAGTTGGTCTGTATCTCGCGCGCGGTGGCAGACGACGTCGCGGCCTGGATCGGCGAGAACGGCATCGAAACGAACGCGCAGATCGACTGGTTTCATCTGGGCGCCGATATCGACGGCAGCCAGCCGTCCAGGGGCATGCCGCAGAACGCGGAGCAGGTATTGATGCGGATCAAGCGCAACACCAGTTTCCTGATGGTGGGTACGCTGGAGCCGCGAAAAGGCCATGCCCAGATCCTCGACGCCTTCGAGAAGCTATGGGAGCAGGGCTACGACCATGTGCTGGTCATCGTCGGCAAGAAGGGCTGGCTGGTGGACGAACTGAGCGAACGCCTGTTGCAGCACCCTCAGTCCGGCCACAACCTGTTCTGGCTGCAGGGTGCCAGCGACGAATATCTGGATCAGCTCTATGCCAACAGTACCTGCCTGATCGCAGCTTCCGAGGGTGAAGGCTTCGGGTTGCCGCTGATCGAAGCCGCGCAGCGGGGGAAGCCGATGATCGCGCGCGATATCCCGGTGTTTCGCGAAGTGGCCGGTTCGCATGCATTCTATTTCGATGGGCGCAGCGCGGTGAACATCGCCAACGCATTGCTGCGCTGGACCGCCCTTTACCGCGAGGATCGGCATCCGCGGCCGGATGCGATGCCATGGCTGACCTGGAACCAAAGCGCCAGCCAACTGGGGGCGGTACTTACGGGTGCTTTGCCGGAGGCCGGCGAGGCCCCGGCCGAGGCGCGGGGCCAGATGAACTATACTTCCTGAGTACCAAGTACGAATCCCTGCGGCCGCCTTCCGAGGCTGGAGCCAGGTAAGTGCTTGGGTGACGCGCAATAGACAAAAATGCAGAGCAGAGAGAGAACATGAGCAACAAGAAGGCAATCATCACTGGCATTACCGGTCAGGACGGCGCGTACCTGACCGAGCTCCTGCTCTCCAAGGGCTATGAGGTCTTCGGAACCTATCGGCGGACCAGCTCGGTCAATTTCTGGCGCCTGGACGAACTCGGCGTCTCCGGTCATCCGAAGCTGCACCTCGTCGAATACGATCTGACCGATCTCGGCACCACCATCGCGATGGTGCAGAGGATTCAGCCCGACGAAATCTACAATCTTGCCGCGCAGAGCTTCGTCGGCGTCAGCTTCGAGCAGCCCACCACCACTGCCCAGATCACCGGCGTGGGTGCGTTGCACTTGCTTGAGGCGATTCGCCTGCTGAATCCGAGGATCCGTTTCTACCAGGCCTCCACGTCGGAGATGTTCGGCAAGGTGCAGGCCATTCCGCAAAAGGAAGACACCCCGTTCTATCCGCGCAGCCCGTACGGCGTGGCCAAGCTGTACGCGCACTGGATCACGGTGAACTACCGCGAAAGCTACGACATCTTCGGGTCCAGCGGCATCCTCTTCAACCATGAGAGCCCGTTGCGTGGACGCGAGTTCGTCACCCGCAAGATCACCGACTCGGTCGCCAAGATCAAATTGGGGCTGTTGGACGTGCTTGAGCTCGGCAATCTCGATGCCAAGCGTGACTGGGGCTTCGCCAAGGAATATGTAGAGGGGATGTGGCGCATGCTACAGGCCGAGCAGCCCGACACCTTCGTGCTGGCCACCAACCGAACGGAAACCGTGCGCGACTTCGTGCGTATGGCATTCAAGGGCGCCGGCATTGAGGTCGAGTTCCGTGGCCAGGACATTCAGGAGACGGCGGTGGATGTCGCGACCGGGAAGACGATGGTTCGCATCAATCCCAAATTCCATCGCCCGGCAGAGGTCGATCTGCTCATCGGCGATCCTGCCAAGGCCGAGGCGGTGCTCGGCTGGAAGCCGCAGACCACGCTGGAGCAACTGTGCCAGATGATGGTCGAAGCCGACCTGAAGAGGAACGAGCGTGGCTTCTCGTTCTGATCTGACAGGCAAGCGAGTTCTGGTCACCGGAGCGTCCGGGTTCACCGGTACGTACATGGTTGCGGAGCTGAAGGCCCAGGGGTGCTATGTCATTGCGACCGGTGCCCGCGCACCGGAAGCATCTGGCGCATCAGCTGCAGACGAGTTTCGCTTGCTTGACCTACGCGATGCGGACGGCGTGAGGCGGGTAATTGAGGAAGCTAGGGCAGACCAGGTGGTTCACCTGGCTGCGATGGCATATGTGGCCCACGGTAACGTTGAAGACTTCTACAACGTGAATCTGCTGGGTACGCGCGCTCTCTTGCACGCGTTATCTGAGTCGCCTCACATGCCTGAATGCGTGCTGCTCGCCAGTAGCGCCAATGTTTATGGTAACTCGACGGAAGGCGTGATCGACGAGTCCGTGACTCCTTCGCCGGCAAACGATTACGCGGTGAGCAAGTTGGCGATGGAGTATGTGGCCGACCTGTGGCGTGACAGGCTGCCGCTCGTAGTGACCCGCCCGTTCAACTATACGGGGGTTGGTCAGGCGTTGAACTTCCTTATTCCCAAAATCGTGTCCCACTTTCGGCAGGGTAAGGCCGTCATCGAGCTCGGAAATATCGATGTGTGGCGAGATTTTGGTGATGTTCGATCCGTGGTGGAGTGTTATCGACGGTTGTTGCAATGCCCAGAAGCCTGTGGTCAAAAGGTGAACGTCTGCTCAGGTATTGCGCATTCCCTTCGCGACGTAGTGGCAATATGTCGCGAGCTCACCGGGCATAATATTGAGATTCAGGTCAATCCTGCCTTCGTTCGTGCAAACGAAGTGATTGTTCTCAAAGGCAGTAACACGTTGTTGCAATCTCTAATTGGTTCGATTGAGCAGCCGCCACTCCGCAACACGCTGGAGTGGATGCTCACGTCGGGTTGATTCATCGCCGATCCCTGGCAGATGGCAGAGCTATGCTGCCACAGCATAGGCCATGAACCTGGTAGCCGCTGGGCCGATTGGCGGCAACGATCCTCATGTTAAAGCGGTTGCAGGGAGTGCGCCGATCGGGAGTTTGATACATGCCAATGTATGTGCTCACTTTGGTGAGTTTGGGTATATCCGCGCTATTCGTGCTGCTGACCGCATCATGGTTGGTTCGCTTTCGTTTAGGCAATGAAGGGATAGTAGGGGCGTCGGCGCAGGAACAGGCGATTCGTCTATCGCTTGGTATCATCTTGATTCTTGTCTCTATCGTGAACCTGAGCTTGTGGGTCCCCGGTAGGATTATTCATCTTGCGCTGATCGCCACGGCGGCGATGGCGGTGCCGAGGCTGTGGAGCTTTCGTGCACAGGGTGGATGGCGCGTACTTTACTGGATTGCCTGCCTGGTTATTCTAGTTGTCTTTGCGGGCTGGATGACCACGCTGCGTGTTGATGCCGAGCATTATTGGCTGGTGGAAACATCGAACCACGATACACTTTTCTATTACGAAGGTGCTCGTTGGGCCGCGCAGAATGCCGTGTATGCAGACCCGTCGGTAGTAGCGGATAAGCTGGGCCTGGGTAGCTGCCGCTTAGGCGCCGTCTATGTCGGTAACGATTGCCCCGTCTATCGAGCAGGAACTTTCTCGATGCTTGCTCAGGCATTGGCATATGGAGGTGGTACCTCCGCTAACGATATGCTCGTCTCTGCATCGTTAGGTATCCTTTTGCTGGGTGCCGGATTTCTGCCGTTGATCGTGCAGAGTGGCTTTACCGGGAAAGGGGCATCAATTCTATGGGCTTCGGTGTGCTTTGCCATTTTAGCGATCGTATATTTCTCGCCGACATTGATGGCTGCAGCTATCAACAGCAACGTTGCAACGACATTTGGTGCCGCTGCCGCGGGAATGGTGTTGGCTCTTTCGTTGCATGAGGATCAAGTCTGGTGGCGCCGTCCTTTGATGACGGGGTTCGGTGCTGCGTTTGCTTCACATGTGTACGGCGAGGCTGCCGGGCCCGCCGTTATCGTTGCTGCGATTGGTGTTATTAACTTTTCGTTGAGTGATAAGTCGCTAAAGAACTTTATTCGCGACGGTGCAGTCTGTGCGTCAGCTTTCTTCATCGGTGCCAATATAGTGATTGTTCAGTTGCTCCGCTCCGCGCGCGATGTCAATGCGATCGCCGCGGGTGGGCAATGGGAAGGGATGTATCTGCATGCCAGTCCATGGACATGGCTGGCTTCTCCATTCGCTGGTATGGTCGTAAATGGGTCGCCCTATGTCACTAAAGGCATGTTGGGGAATGGGTTGACGCTCGCAGCGCTGGTTATAGTAGCTAGCTTGTTCGCAAAGCGTACTCGTGGAGCTCTTTTAGCTGTCCTGGTGGTGGGGGTGTTGCTCGTTTCTTTCGTAGAAATACGTCAGTATGCATATGGAGAGCACAAGGTTGTACAGATGATCGGTACTTTGGCGTGCGTGCTCGCCGCAGGTGCTGCGATTATTTCAATACGCCGAGCATTTACTGTCGTTCGTACATCCTGGACCAATGTTAGCGGACTGGTTGGTGGTCTGATTCTACTTCTGATGCTTTCAGCAATTTGGCTTCAGCTCCGTCCATCGCTGCAGGTGATTGCTAGTTGGAAGACGCTACATGGTTTGTCTTCGGATTTTCAGCGCGATCTGCAAGTACGTGGCGCCGATGCGGATTGGGTCATCGATGATACCGGTACTAGTAGTGTGGAGCGTTTCCAAAAGTCTCACTACATTGCATATCTTATTCATGCCAGCAAGGGGCATGCATATCTACCCAAGCTTGATCAGGAGGGCATGCGGGGAGGGTATACACGCAGGGTCTTGGGCAACACGCTCGCTAGGCTGCAACGTGCTCGCTGGCTGGTGCAACTGAAGTCATTTGATGGTGTTTTTTCTCCTTTTGTGTATCCGCCCCAGGCCACGATACAGTCCACGGAGTATTCGGTCGTCGACCTCGAAAAGACTTCTCCTGCGCTCGCTGTCTCGGGATGGGGGTGGTTGCCTTGTAACGGCCAGGGCTGTCCCGTGGCAAGCGGCTTCGAGATCGAAGCGTTGTCTTGGGCGAGGCAGGGCGAAGTTTGTGCGCTACGTGTTTCCGGCCACCCACTCCCTACATGGCCCAAGGCAACCTTTAAGCTCAGTGCTGAGGGCGCGCAAGTGATCTTTGCACGTGAAATGCAATGGAAACCTGAGGGGATACTGTTGCCCCTTTCGCGGGGTTGGCAGCGCTTTCGATTCGATGACGGTGCCAATACACCAGGTGCCCTTTGGCAGGTGACAAGGGCGGCGGTAGAGTGCCGCGCTTCTTCGGAATCTTCTGCGGCTGGCGTCGATCACTCTTCGGCAGTCGTCGGTAAAGAGCCATGATTTTTCTTCTCGTATTCTTTCTCGTTGGCTTAGGTGCGTGCGGCACGATATTGCTCAAGATTGGAGCAGAGCGCGTGGTGTATTCGGACGGCATGGTCGTTCTCCTGGCCACTGCTCTGAAGAATCCTTCGCTGGTCGCGGGCATGATCATGCAGATGATTCCGCTCGTATCTTGGGTCGTGCTGCTGAAGTTCATGCCCCTGACAAAGCTGCAGCCGATGATCGCGCTCACGTACGTCGTCACGCCAGTCATGGCAGTACTGTTCTTGGGCGAACATATCGGCCCGTTGCGCGCAAGCGGCATTGCGCTGATCGTTCTGGGTGTAGTACTGGTCAGTGCGAGCTGAGCCTATGAAGATATTGATTGTGCTGACCTACTACACGCCCTACATGAGCGGCGTGACAGAGTATGCGCGTATGCTTGCGGAAGACCTTGCAGGGCGTCACGACGTGACGGTGCTTACTACGCAGCACGATTCGTCGCTGCCCAACGAGCAGGTAGTGGGTGGGGTGCGTGTCATTCGTTCTCCCGTGTTTGCTCGCCTGCATAAAGGAGTGCTCAGTTGGCGCTTTATAGCTGATTTCATTAGGATTTCTCGGCATCATGATGTAATCAACCTGCATATGCCGATGCTTGAATCCGGTGTGTTATCGCTTCTTGTCCCGTCACGCAAACTTGTAGTGAATTACCAGTGCGATATGGCGGTCGTTGGTGGGCTAGTGGATAAGTTGGCGGTGACGGTGACGCGGCTCTCTTGCTGGCTTGCGACCCGTCGGGCCCGAGACGTAGGGGTTATCACCCATGACTATGCAGCATCATCAGATTGGCTGAAGGCAGTGCGCTACAAGCAGCATGAAGTCCTGGCGCCGATGAAGGATATGCCGTTTCTGGACGCAGAAGCGGCTGCGGACGGTGTCTTCAGGTTCGGCTTTGTTGGTCGATTTGTTGCGGAAAAGGGACTTCCAGTACTGTTGGACGCGTTCGCTGATGTGCATCGGCGATATGGCGACAGGGTGCGGTTGGTGCTCGTGGGTGACACGCATAATGTTGCGGGCGGGAGTGTCATGGACTCCATCCATGGCAGCATCCAGGCGCTGGGTTCTGCTGCCGAGGTACGTGGCCGCGTAAGCGAGGATGAGTTGCGTCGCTTTTATGCTGAACTGGATGTCCTTGTGCTGCCAAGTGTCAATCGCTACGAGGCGTTCGGCATGGTGCAGTTGGAGGCGATGCTCAGTGGCGCGCAAGTTATCTCGTCGGATCTGCCGGGTGTGCGCACAATTGTGCAGAATACGGGAAATGGGGAGGTGGTGCCACGTTCGGACGCACGCGCGCTTGCCGACGCTATGGAGCGCATGATTGTTCAGCACGGCAGCCGTACGCGTGCTCAAGTGCGCGATCAGACGTTGCATGCATACCCATTGCGGCGATTTTTCGAGCTGCAAGAAGATATGCTATTGTCCGCCACGCATGGGTGAGAGCCGGCGTTGCTTGATCAATTTGTTGTATGTGCTGGATGCGAGATTGCGTGCGGGGAGTGCTGCAGCGTTCTCTGTAGTTGAGGAAGTAATGTCGCTGGCGATCCCGCGTCTTGACGGGGATAAAAGTGATGTGCCGTTGGTGTGGCCGCGCAGTGCCTGCGTGGACGCATATTCGGTGTCGGTTGCGACGCATGAACGATGCTTTGAGTGCTCCCTTTGGGGGGGGGGCAAAGAAGGAAGCGGGCTTTGACTTGCTTGTGCAGCGCTTCCCGACTACCTTGAGCTTATGAGTGTCGAGTCAGTGCAGTCATCTCTTTGCAAATGACACTAGGGGCTGTCGGCGCGACGCACTGGAATCTTGGGGCGGTGGCTCAGTTGGGGGGGGGGCTTTCTGAGGCATGTAGCGATTGTTGTACCGCGTATTGCCGCCGGCATGCGCTGTCGTTTTGCCATGAATCCCATGTGGCGGAGAAAGGCGCGCTCGGCGATGAAGTGACGCATAAAGCTTGCTTCGAAGAAGCGAACTTATAATGACGCACTGCTTAGGTTGAGGGGCTCCTCTTCTTCAGATTCAAGTTCTTTTATGTGGTTCCTGGAGTGGCTTTCTGATCCTCTGCTTGTGCTGTCAAGCCTTGGTTCGATGCATGATTCTGGGCTAGTGAGCCATCTGAGCCTAGTTGCGCGCGGTCGTTCTGCCTTTCGGCTCGATCAAAAACCGCGGGGCATGAGTCCGCGGTCGCGTCAGGCAACTGCTTGAAGCGGCGCGAATTGAGATGGTCGTGGCGATAAAGCCTTACGGCTCGAGATAGATTGACCTGAGAGAGTTCTTGCGAGGATGCTATGGACGACAGTTCGGAGCTGTTTCAGCAGGCTTACTACGATGGCAATGGGCAAAACGGGGACAGGCCCGCCCTGCGTCTCTTTACTCGGCTTGCGCTTCGGTACATTCCTTCCGGAAGCGTGTTGGATTTTGGCTGCGGACCGGGGTTTCTGCTGAATCATCTTCGCAGGCACTTCAAGGTGGCAGGCGTCGAGGCTAGCGATTGGGCGCGTGCGGAAGCTGCCCGTCGTACAGGCGCTCCAATACACGCTTCCATTGGCGAGATTGGGGACGCGAGCCTCTCCGGGATCGTTTCTATTCATGTGGTTGAACACATTGAGGACGCGCCCCTTGAAGAGATACTTGCCGAATGGTTCCGCGTTTTGCGACCTGGGGGGCGAGCATTGGTAGTAACTCCTGATGCGGGAGGCGTCGCAGCAAGACGAAAAGGCGCAGACTGGATCGCCCTAACGGATCCAACCCATATCAATCTCAAAACGCATCGGCAATGGCGTGAAGTATTCAAAAGAGCAGGTTTTTTCTGCGTAGCGGAGGCTGCTGACGGGCTTTGGGATTTTCCCTATATCCTGAAAAGGCTTGGTCGCGCTGAAGTGTTTTTGCTGGGATGGCCGACGTTGTTTCAGTTTGTATTTGCAAGGCTCGTGCTGCCACCCGGGAGTGGCGAGTCAACGATCCTCGTGCTGCAAAAGCCTCTCTAGTACGTATCGGGTGCTCTGGTTGTTTTTGCTTAAGGCAATCGTTCTCCGTGACAGCAAACGCAGGCTCCATGGATGAAATGCGGGGGCACAGGTCTGGCGGAGCATGGCTCTGGATCCCGCATATCACATCGCTGCCAAGACGGCGGCCGCCCCCAGCAACACTGTGATCAGGCTGCCCCGATCCTTGACTGCAAAAACGACGGGGTCGTCGTGCATCAGGCCTCGGTGCGCGAGCATCCATGTTCGGCTGATCCAGTAGAGAAGAATTGGGCACAGTAGCCACAGGAAAAATGGGTGGCTATATAGCGCCTGGCTGTCCGGCGTGTTGATGTATAAGCAGAGGACCAACACGGCCATCAATCCAGATGCCGTTCCCAGGGACTGAACGAGCGAGAGATCCTCCACGTGATAGCCGCGGCCGCTGGGGACTGACTTCCCCGCTCCAAGGGTCATCTGGAGTTCGGTAAAGCGCTTGAGCATGGCCAGGCTCAGGAACAAGAAGAGCGACAGCGCCAGCAGCCAGAATGAGGGCGTCACGCCGATGGCGGCTGCGCCGCCGATGATGCGGATCGTATACAGCGCAGCGAGCGTCACTACATCTATGATGACGATCTGTTTCAGTTTCAGTGAATAGGCAAGCGTCAGCAAGTAATACGTTGCGAGTACGGCCAAGAAGGCTGGCGATGCTAGCCAGGCGGTCGCCAGTCCAGCAAACGTTAGCAGTGGCGCCGCAAGAAGTCCTGCGCGCAAATCCAGGGCTCCTGCTGCAAAGGGACGGCGTCGCTTGCGTGGATGCCCACGATCCGATTCAAGGTCTAACAAATCATTCAGCAGGTAAACGCCGGAGGCGCAAAGGCCGAAAGCGGTGAAGGCCAATGCGGAAGTCAGAATGCCATCCAGCTGGGAAAAGCTGTGGCTAGCCAGCAGTGGAACGAAGACAAGCAAATTCTTCAGCCACTGGTGCACGCGGAGGGCTTTCAGCCAAGTCAACGGGCTGTTACTGTGGCGTGGCCAGTATGCCTCGACGGAACAGACCCTTGCGGCAGCTTTCGAGACAGTCGGTCCTGCGTTCACCACCCACGCGCTATGGGCATGTTTCCAGATGCGGAGATCGACCATGTCGTTGGCGACGTAATCAAAGCCCTTCTCGCCAAAACGCTCAAGCAGTAGCTGCGCCTTGCGGCTTCCCGCGAGATTTATTCGTCCGTCGCTGCAATGTACTTCATCAAATAGATTGAGGTGTTCAGCAATCGGATGTACCAGCTGCGCATCCGAGGCCGTGCACAGTACGCGCGGCCGGTCCGTGGCTTCGCGTAGCAGTTGCAAAACCCGCGAATCGTAGGGAAGCGCCGCAGCGCTCCCCACTCCGAATGCGGCCAGCTTACGCTTCAGGTGTGCTTTGCCGCGAAACAGCCATAGCGGGATGCACACCAGCAGCCAGGGGCGGGAGGACAGCATGCTCAGGAACGATTCGTAAAGCAGGTCGCTGAGCAGGAGCGTGCCATCCAGGTCAACACAGAGCGCCCGAGGACGGGCTGGCGTTTCAGCGTTCAAAGATTTTTCCTTCCGCGGACGCCAGCTGCCGTCCGTTGCGGTGTGTGCCGGTCAACCAAGTGCCGCTTCCAGTTCCGGCAACAAGGTGAACAAGTCACCCACCAGCCCGATATCGGCGATCTCGAAGATCGGCGACTCTGGATCCTTGTTGATCGCCACGATGGTGCCGGCGTCCTTGATGCCGGTCAGGTGCTGGATCGCGCCGGAGATGCCGACGGCCACGTACAGGTCCGGGGCGATGATCTTGCCGGTCTGGCCTACTTGCAGTTCGTTGGGCACGTAGCCGGCGTCCACTGCCGCGCGCGAGGCGCCCACCGCGGCGCCGAGCTTGTCGGCCAGCTTGTAGATGATCTGGAAATTCTCCGCCGAACCCACGCCGCGGCCGCCGGAGACCACGCGCTTGGCGCTCTGCAGGTCGGGGCGGTCGGACTTGCCCGCGGCCAGGCCGACGAAGCGGGTGTGGGTGGGCAGCGTGGCGCTGACGCTGGCCGCTTCGATCGCCGCTTCGATCGCCGCGCTGCCGTTATCGCTTTCACGGGAGCGGGCCGCTTCCGGCCACGAGGCGCTGCGCACGGTGGCGACCACGGGCTGGTCGGCCGGTGCCTGCACGCTGATGATGGCGTTGCCGGCGTAGATCGGACGCTTGAACGCGTAGTCGCCATCGACCGCCATCAGGTCGGAGATCTGGTTGACCCCGAGCAGCGCGGCGACCACCGGCATCAGATCCTTGCCGAAGGTGGTGGACGGGCCGAACACGTGGCTGTAGCCCTGCGCCAGTTGCGCGATCTGCGGCCCCAGCACCTGCGCGATGGCGTGTTCGTTGGCCGGATTGGCGACCGTCAGCACGCGGCCGACGCCGGCGATCTGCGCGGCCTGCGCGGCGACGGCGGCCGGGTCGGCGGCCAGCACCACGATGTCGATGGTTTCCGGCGACAGCGCCTGCGCGGCGCTGACGGTCTTGGCGGTGGCCGCGTTGAGCTGGCCGTTCAGGTGTTCGGCGACGACGAGGATCTTGGCCATTACAGCAACCCCTTCTGCTTGAGTGCGGCCACCAGTTCGGCGGCGTCCTTGACCATCACGCCGCGGCTGCGCTTGGGCGGCGGCGCGTAATGGGTGGTGGCGAGGCTGTCGTTGGACTCCACGCCCAGGTCGGCGAAGGCCAGGGTCTGCAGCGGCTTGCTCTTGGCCTTCATGATGTCCGGCAGCTTGATGAAGCGCGGCTCGTTCAGGCGCAGGTCGGTGGTGACCACCGCCGGCAGGTCCACTTCCAGCGTTTCCAGGCCGGCGTCGACTTCGCGGGTCACCGTGGCCCTGCCGTCGGCGACCACCAGCTTGCCGGCGAAGGTCGCCTGCGGGCGGCCCCACAGCGTGGCCAGCATCTGCCCGGTCTGGTTGGCATCGTCGTCGATCGCCTGCTTGCCGAGGATCACCAGATCCGGCTGCTCCTGCTCGACCAGCTTGAGCAGCACGCGGGCCGCGGTCAGCGGCTGGATCGCGGCATCGGTGACCACGTGGATGGCGCGGTTGGCGCCCATTGCCAGGCCATTGCGCAGGTGCGCGGCGGCATCGGCCGGGGCCAGGGTGACCACCACCACTTCGGTCGCGATGCCGGCGTCGCGCAGGCGCAACGCCTCTTCCAGGGCGATTTCGTCGAACGGATTGGGGGAAAGCTTGACGCCCTCGGTCACGACGCCGGAGCCGTCCGGCTTGACCTGGATGCGGACGTTGTAGTCCACCACGCGCTTGTAGGCGACGAGGATTTTCATCTTGTACGAGATCCTTCAGCAGTGCGGGAAGGCCCGGCCGCGGCGGCTGGCGCGGGGCAGTCGGTGGATTCTAACCGGCGGCGATGGACCATGCGAGGGCGTATGGTGGAAGTGGCCGACATGGCGCTGAATGGGATCCGGCGCCGACTCTCACATTCGCTTCATAGGGTTATCCTTTGCGGTTGGGCGCCGGCCATTCGCCTCGACCAAACCAATCAAAGACTTTCAGGAGACAGGGCATTGGCGACATGGCTCGTGACCGGCGGCGCTGGTTTCATTGGCGGCAATTTCGTACTGGCTACCGTGGCGATGGGGCATCGGGTGATCAACCTGGATGCGCTGACCTATGCCGGCAATCTCGCCACACTGTCGTCGCTGGAGGGCAATGGCAATCACATTTTCGTTCACGGCGACATCGGCAATCGCGATCTGGTAGCCCGACTTCTGCGCGAGCACCAGCCCGACGCGGTGCTGAATTTCGCCGCCGAGAGCCATGTGGACCGCTCGATCGACGGCCCCGGCGCGTTCATCCAGACCAACGTGGTCGGCACGCTTGGCCTGCTGGAAGCGGTGCGCGACCACTGGAAGTCGCTGCCGGAAGGGCCGCGCGCCGCGTTCCGTTTCCTGCACGTGTCCACCGACGAGGTCTACGGCACCCTGGGCGAGACCGGCAAGTTCTCCGAGACCACGCCGTACGCGCCCAATTCGCCGTACTCGGCCTCCAAGGCCGCTTCCGACCACTTGGTGCGCGCGTTCCACCACACCTACGGCCTGCCGGTGCTGACCACCAACTGCTCCAACAACTACGGCCCGTACCATTTCCCGGAGAAGCTCATCCCGCTGGTGATCGCCAAGGCGCTGGCCGGCGAACCGTTGCCGGTCTACGGCGACGGCAAGCAGGTGCGCGACTGGTTGTTCGTCGGCGACCATTGCGAGGCGATCCGCGTGGTATTGGCCAAGGGCAGGGTGGGCGAAACCTACAACGTCGGAGGCGACGCCGAAAAACAGAACATCGAGGTGGTGCGGGCGATCTGCGCGCTGCTCGATGCGCGTCGCCCGCGCGCTGACGGTAGGCCCCGCGCCAGCCAGATCACCCACGTGGCCGACCGTCCCGGCCACGACCGGCGCTATGCGATCGATGCATCAAAGCTGAAGAAGGAGTTGGGTTGGCGGCCGCGATGCAGCTTCGAACAGGGAATCGAAATCACGGTTGATTGGTACCTGAGCAATCAGCGCTGGGTACAGGGCGTGCTCGACGGCAGCTATCGGTTGGAGCGCATCGGTACGGCGGCGTAGCGCGGGCCACTCATGCGTCCGCGCTTCTACCGTGCGCGCATTTCCAAAGGAAGCACCTCATGGCACAACGCAAAGGCATCATCCTGGCCGGCGGTTCCGGCACCCGGCTGTACCCAATTACCCAAGGCATCAGCAAGCAACTGCTGCCGATCTATGACAAGCCGATGATCTACTACCCGCTCAGCGTCTTAATGCTGGCCGGGATCCGGGAAGTGCTGATCATCAACACGCCGCACGAGCAAGCATTGTTCCGCGCTCTTCTCGGCGATGGGTCGCAATGGGGCATGAGTTTCGAATACGCCGTGCAACCGCGTCCGGACGGGTTGGCGCAGGCCTATCTGATCGGCCGCGAGTTCATCGACGGCAAGCCGAGTTGCCTGGTGCTGGGCGACAATATCTTCCATGGCCATGGCCTGACCGACGTGCTGCGCCGGGCGACCGCGCGCCAGCATGGAGCGACGGTATTCGGCTATTGGGTCAATGATCCCGAGCGCTACGGCGTGGCGGAGTTCGACGCCAGCGGCAAGGTCATCGACATCGAAGAGAAGCCCGCACAGCCGCGGTCCAACTACGCGGTCACCGGTCTCTATTTCTATGACGGTAATGCCAGCGCCTACGCGGCCGAACTGCAACCCTCGCCGCGTGGCGAGCTTGAGATCACCGATCTCAATCGCCGTTATCTGGAGGTGGGTGAGTTGCACTTGGAGGCGCTAGGTCGTGGATACGCATGGCTGGATACCGGAACGCACCAGTCGTTGCATGCCGCATCGAATTTCATCGAAACCATACAGGCACGTCAGGGTTTGCAGGTCTGTTGCCCCGAGGAAATCGCTTACCTGCAAGGCTGGATCGATGCCGAGCAGCTGCAGCGCTTGGCGATGCCGCTGTCCAAGAATGGTTATGGCCTCTATCTGCAAACGCTGGCAACACGAGGGAAGCTCTTTTGAAAGTCATTGAAACCTCGCTGCCCGGCTGCAAGGTGATCGAGCCCGTAGTCTTTGGCGATGTGCGAGGCTACTTCTTCGAGACTTGGAATGCCGAGCGTTTTGCCCAGCTCGGTCTGGAAACTGCGTTCGTCCAAAGCAATGTCTCGGCGTCCTCCAAGGGCGTGCTGCGCGGATTGCACTACCAGTGGCCCCGCCCGCAGGGCAAGCTGGTCAGTGTGCTTGAGGGCGAGGTCTACGACGTCGCGGTGGACATTCGCCGCGGTTCGCCGTATTTCGGCCGCTGGGTGGCCGCCTTGTTGAGCGGAGAGAACAAAAAGCAATTCTGGATTCCGGAAGGCTTCGCGCATGGATTCGCAGTGCTGTCCGAACGCGCGGTGTTCAGCTATCTGTGCACCGACGTGTACGTGAAGGAAGCCGACGCCGGCGTGCGCTGGGACGACGCGGCGATCGGCGTGGATTGGCCGATCAGCCAGCCGGTGCTGTCGGCCAAGGATGCGGTGGCCCCGTTCCTGGCCGACATCGCCGCCGAACGTTTGCCGGTGTACGCGCCGTGACCACTCTGGTGTTCGGCGCCAACGGCCAGGTCGGCCAGGAGCTGCTGCGCGCGCTGGGCGCGTGCGGACCGTTGCTGGCGACCACGCGCAGCGGCCGCCTGCCCGACGGCAGCGCCTGCGAGACCGCCGACTTCGACCAGCCGCAAACGCTGGGTGCCCTGCTGGACCGGTTGCAGCCGACCGCCGTGGTCAATGCGGCGGCCTATACTGCGGTGGACCGCGCCGAGCAGGAGCACGACGCCGCGTTGCGCGCCAATGCCGAGGCACCTGCGGCGATCGCAGGCTGGTGTGCGGCGCATGGCGTGCCGATGGTGCATTACTCCACCGACTACGTGTTCGATGGCCAGGGCACGCGTCCGTATCCCGAGGACGCGCCGACGGCGCCGTTGGGCGTTTACGGCGCGACCAAGCTCGCCGGCGAAGCCGCGATCCGCGCCTCCGGTGCGCAGCACCTGATCTTCCGTACCGCCTGGGTCTATGCCGCGCATGGCAGCAACTTCCTGCGCACCATGCTCCGCGCCGGCGCCGAGCGCGACGAACTGCGCGTGGTCGCCGACCAGGCCGGCACGCCGACGCCGGCAGCGTTGATCGCCGACGTCACCGCGCAGGTCCTGGAACGGCGCGAGGCCGCGCAATCGGGCACCTGGCACCTGACTGCCGCCGGCGAGACCACCTGGCACGGTTTCGCCGAGGCGATCTTCGAAGAAGCGCTCGCCGCCGGCCTACTGGCGCGTGCGCCGCGTGTACTGCCGATCGTCACGGCCGAATATCCGACCCCGGCCAAGCGCCCGGCGTATTCGCGTTTGGACATCTCCAAGCTGCAGCGCGACTTTTCGCTGGTGCTGCCGCAATGGCGCGATGGCCTGCGCCAGGTGATCGGCGAGCTGGCCGCGCAAGCGCCGCAGTCCGCATAACGCGGCGCAGGCCGGTCCGAAGGCGGAAACGAAAAAAGCCGGGCATCGACCCGGCTTTTTTCTTTTCGCTGCAGCAGGCCTCAAGTACGCCCGTAGGTGTCTTCGAAGCGCACGATGTCGTCCTCGCCCAGATAGCTGCCGGACTGCACCTCGATCAGTTCCAGCGGCAGCTTGCCCGGGTTCTTCAGGCGATGGGTCACGCCCAGCGGGATGTAGGTGCTCTGGTTCTCGGTGAGCAGCAGCACTTCCTCGCCGCGGGTGACTTCGGCGGTGCCGCTGACCACGATCCAGTGCTCGGCGCGGTGATGGTGCATCTGCAGGCTCAGCGTGGCGCCGGGCTTGACGGTGATGCGCTTGACCTGGAAACGCTGGCCGTTGTCGATCGAATCGTAGGCGCCCCACGGGCGATACACCTTGCGATGCCAGGTGGCCTCGGAACGGCCGCTGGCCTTGATCTTGGCCACGATGTCCTTGACCTCCTGGATACGCTCGCGGTGCCCGACCAGGACCGCATCGTCGGTTTCCACCACCACCACGTCCTGCAGCCCGACCATCGCGATCAGCCGCGAACCGTAGGCGTAGGTGTTGCGGCAATCGATCTCGATCACGTCGCCGTGGTGCGCGTTGCCCTGCGCGTCCTGCGGCGAGACGTCCAGCAAGGCGGACCAGGAGCCCACATCGTTCCAGTTGGCGTCCAGCGGGACCACCACAGCATCGGCGGTCTTCTCCATGACCGCGTAGTCGATCGAGTCCGACGGGCTGGCAGCGAAGGCATCCTTGTCCAGGCGGGTGAAATCGGCATCGCGCTGGGCTGCGTCCCACGCCTTGCTGCAGGCGTCGGCGATCGCCGGCTGGAAGCGGCGCAGTTCTTCCAGGTAGCGCGAGGCACGGAACAGGAACATGCCGCTGTTCCAGTAGTACTCGCCCGAGGCCAGATAGCCCTGCGCAGTGGCCAGGTCCGGCTTCTCGACGAAGCGCTCGACCGCGCTGACGCCGTTGCCGGCGCCGGCCTTGATGTAGCCATAGCCGGTTTCCGGCGCGGTCGGCTTGATCCCGAAGGTGACCAGCTTGCCTTGCTCGGCGGCGGCCGCCGCTACCTTCACCGCGGCTTGGAACGCGGCTTCGTCGCGGATCACGTGGTCGGAGGGCAGGATCAGCAGCAGCGGGTCGGCGCCGTTGCGGGTGGCCTCCAGCGCCGCCACGGCGATGGCCGGAGCGGTATTGCGGCCCTTGGGCTCGAGCAGGATCGACTGCGGCTTCACGCCGATCTGCTGCAATTGCTCGGCGGCGACGAAGCGGTGCTCTTCGTTGGCGACCACGATCGGCGCGTGGCCGGCGACGGGCGCCGCGCGCAGCCAGGTGGCCTGCAGCATGCTGTGCTCGCCGACCAGCGGCAGGAACTGCTTCGGGTAGGACTCGCGCGACAGCGGCCAGAGCCGGGTGCCGGAACCGCCGGACAGGATAATGGGCAGGACGTCGCTCATGGGCGGGGGAACTCCATAGATGCGTTGAAGGAAATGGTGGAGGACACGAAACCGGTCATGCTTTCAGCAGATCGGAGATTTCAGTGGTGCGCTGTTCCAGCAGTGCCGCATCGCCACGCGTTTCCACGTTCAGGCGCAACAGCGGTTCGGTATTGGAGCTGCGCAGGTTGAAACGCCAGTCGGCGAATTCGGCGCTGACACCGTCGGTGTAGTCCAGCGTCGGCGCATGCGAGGCGAAGTGCTCCATCACCCGCGCCACCGCGGCCTTGGCATCGGCGACCTTGAAGTTGATCTCGCCGCTGCATGGGAACTTCTGCATGCGCGCCTCGACCAGGTCGGCCAGCGAGCGGCCCGACTGCGACACCAGTTCGGCGATCAGCAGCCACGGGATCATGCCCGAGTCGGCGTAGGCGAACTCGCGGAAGTAGTGGTGCGCGCTCATCTCGCCGCCGTATACCGCGTTCTCGCTGCGCATCTTCTCCTTGATGAAGGCATGCCCGCTCTTGCACAGCACCGGAATGCCGCCGGCTTCCTCGACCTGCTCGATGGTGTTCCAGGTCAGGCGCGGGTCGTGCACGACCTTGCCGCCCGGCTGCTTGGCCAGGATCGCCTGCGCCAGCAGGCCGACCAGGTAATAGCCTTCGATGAAACGGCCGTTCTCGTCGAAGAAGAAGCAACGGTCGAAATCGCCGTCCCAGGCGATGCCGAAGTCGGCGCCGTGTTCCTTGACCGCCTGGGCGGTGGCCGCGCGGTTCTCCGGCAGCAGCGGGTTGGGGATGCCGTTGGGGAAGTGACCGTCCGGCTCGTGGAACACGCGCACGAACTCGAACGGCAGGTGCGGCGCCAGCAGGTCGACGATGGCGCCGGCGCCGCCGTTGCCGGCGTTGACCACCAGCTTCAGCGGCTTGAGCGAGCCGATGTCGATGTAGCTCAGCAGGTGCGCGATATAGGCGGACTTGTCCGGGCGGTGGTGCTCGGCCGCGGTCGGGACGGTGGCGGGCGCGGTATCGGCGGCCACGGTGTCGCGGATCGCGAACAGGCCGGTATCGGAGCTGATCGGGCGCGCCTGCTCGCGCACCAGCTTCATGCCGTTGTAGTCCATCGGGTTGTGGCTGGCGGTGACCATCACCCCGCCGGCGGCCTTGAGGTGGTCGGTCTGGAAATAGACCTCCTCGGTGCCGCACAGGCCGATGTCGATGACCTCGCGGCCGCTGGCGCGCAGGCCGGCCGACAGCGCGTCCTGCAGTCCCTGGCTGGCCAGGCGGACGTCGTGGCCCACCACGACCGGCCCGCTGTCCAATTGCCCCGCCAATGCCACGCCGATGCGGCGGGCCAGATCCTCGTTCAGTTCGTCGGGAACGCGACCGCGGATGTCGTAGGCCTTGAATGCGGGAAGCGACATAGAGGAGAGACCTTGCATGGGGGAACCCGGAGTGTAACGTTCCGGCCCTTAATCGGTCATTGCGGCAGTGCGCAGCAGGCCGCGCGCGGCGACCGGCTAAACTACTTGTCTACTTCCGATGCGGAGCTGGCGAATGGGCGACACCTCTACCCGGGCGACCGGGCGGCGCGGCAAGCTTTTCCCCGATGCGGCCACGGCGCTGGCCGATGTGGTGGGCGATGGCCAGACCCTGGCGGTCGGCGGGTTCGGCCTGTGCGGCATCCCCGAGGCCCTGATCGCCGCGCTGCGCGACAGCGCGGTGACCGGCCTGACCGTGATCTCCAACAACGCCGGCGTCGATGGTTTCGGCCTGGGCCAACTGCTGGCGACCCGGCAGATCCGCAAGATGATCTCGTCCTACGTTGGCGAGAACAAGGAATTCGAGCGCCAGTACCTGGCCGGCGAGCTGGAGCTGGAATTCAATCCGCAGGGCACCCTGGCCGAACGCCTGCGCGCCGGCGGCGCCGGCATTCCCGCGTTCTTCACCGCCACCGGCTACGGCACCGTCGTCGCCGAGGGCAAGGAGACGCGCGAGTTCGGCGGCAAGCACTACGTGCTGGAGACCGCGCTGCAGGCCGACGTGGCCCTGGTCAAGGCGTGGAAGGCCGATGCGGCCGGCAACCTGGTGTTCCGCAAGACCGCGCGCAACTTCAATCCTGCCTGCGCGATGGCCGGCAAGGTCTGCATCGCCGAGGTCGAGCAGATCGTCGATACCGGCAGCATCGACCCGGACCAGGTGCACCTGCCCGGCATCTACGTCGACCGCATCGTGCACAACCCGCATCCCGAGAAACGCATCGAACAGCGCACCCTGCGCCAGAAGGACGCCTGACATGGCCTGGACCCGCGACGAAATGGCGCAACGCGCCGCCCGCGAACTCACCGATGGCGCCTACGTGAACCTGGGCATCGGCCTGCCGACCCTGGTCGCCAACCACATCCCCGAGGGCGTGGACGTGTGGCTGCAGTCGGAGAACGGCCTGCTCGGCATCGGTCCGTTCCCGAGCGAGGACGAGATCGACGCCGACCTGATCAACGCCGGCAAGCAGACCGTCACCGCCCGCGCCGGCGCCAGCTATTTCGGCAGCCATGATTCCTTCGCGATGATCCGCGGCGGCCATATCGACCTGGCGATCCTCGGCGCGATGCAGGTCAGCGCGCGCGGCGACCTGGCCAACTGGATGGTGCCCGGCAAGATGGTCAAGGGCATGGGCGGGGCGATGGACCTGGTGGCCGGGGTCAAGCGCGTGGTGGTGCTGATGGAGCACGTGGCCAAGGACGGCAGCCCCAAGATCCTGCGCGAGTGCGACCTGCCGCTGACCGGCGTGGGCGTGGTCGACCGCGTCATTACCGACCTGGCGGTGTTCGACGTCGACGCCGATGGGCTCTGGCTGGTTGCGCTCGCCGACGGCGTGGACGAGCCCCAGGTGCGCCAGATGACCCAGGCGCACTACGGCATTCGAGACTAGGTTCTGTCGCACCCGCGGCGACGTATGATGGGCAGTGGCCTGAAGATTCGCCTGGCCATCCCGGCCAGCGCGTCATGGCCCGACCTCCCTACACAGGTGCATCGATGAAACCACTTTATGTTCTCTTGGCCGCGACAGCGGTGACGATTGCGGTAGCCGGTTGCGGTCAGGACGCCAGCCAGACGGCACCAGCCACAGCCCCCGCATCGGCGCCCGGTGCTGCCGCGGCACCTGCGCAGGCGCCGGTGAACAAACTCACTGCCGATCAAGTCAGCGTCAAGCTCAGCCTGGAGTCCGAACCCAAGGTGGATGTGGCGGCAGGTGTCATCACGTTTACGGTCAAGGTGGAGAACAACGGAAAAGTGGCGCTTTCCGGGACCAGCAATCCGCCGGTCAATCTGGGCGTCCAGATCGAGGGCCCGGGCGGCAATCCCGACGGCCTGGTGCGCGATTTCGCACGCACGCCGTTGCCGGAGATCGCACCCGGCGCGTCCGCATCGGTGGCCGTGCAGGTGCCTGCCGATCCGCGCATCGATGGCCGCAGGTTGAAGGTCGACCTGGTCCAGGAATCGGTCAGCTGGTTTGCGGATTTCGGCCAGCCGACCCTCGACGTGGGTCCGATCCCGCTCGCCAAGTGACATCCGCTGGCGCCGCCGCTGGCGGCGCCTCCGGCATCATGTGTTCCGCAGAAGGCGCCGATGGCGCGTTCTTGCTGCTGGCCCTGATGGCGCCAGGGCGATCGCCGCGGTCAGCCGGTTCCGGTTGCCGCCCGGACGCTTCGCTCAGGTGGCGACAGGCACCCGGCCGCGGCCGGTGAATGCATCCTCGACCGCCAGCCCATTCGCCCACTGACCCGCCTGCCAGCGGCCCTCGCCCATGCAGCGCAACGGGGTCTGGATCAGCGCCCGGTCGAACGCGAACGTCCAGGTCTCGCTGCCGCCGACCGCGCACAGATCGGCGACGAAATTGAGCGTGCCTTGCTGGACTTCTGCGATCGTGGCGAACTGCGCGGGCGCCAGTTCCTTGTCGGCGAAGACCGGTTCGGCGTGGCCGTCGCGGCGTAGCGCGAAATGCGAGAACTGGCCGTCCGGCGCGGTTAGGAAGGTTTCCAGCAGCAGGTCGTGCTGCGGGATCGGCGAGGCCTGCATGTGCGGATCGCGCGCATCGAAGTAGCGCGCTTCGGCCCAGCCGGGAGCTTGAATCTGCGCGATCCCGGTATTCACGGCGAAGTAGCCGCCGCCCAGGGCGGTGCCGGTCAACCGGCTCAGCTGCGCCTGGATCGTGCCTGCGTACCCCAGGTCCGCCACCATGGCGGGCGCGTCGCCGACGGTCGCATGCCAGTAGCGCAGATAGCCTTCGCGCTCCGCCGCGGCGACCTCGAGCAGCGCAGGCATTGCCGGCGCCAGCGCCTGCAGCAGCGTATCGCGCTTGTCCGGCAGCAGCGCCATGCCGCGCATGCTGGCGGACCCCAGCCGCGCTGCGACCGCAGCGGTTGCCGCGGGGCCGAGCCGCGCGCGCAGCAGGTCGTGCAAGCTGCCGGTGTAGGTGCTGCCGAGCAGCGCGTCCAGGTCGCCCGGTTCGCGAAGCGTCGGCACACCGGTCCCGCGCCGCGAGGCGAGCAGGTAGATGCCTTGCAGTCCGACCAGCGACGGACAAGCCGCCTGCAATTGCGCGAACGCCCTCTGCAGGAGATAGCCTTCCCGGCTCAGGAACAGGATTTGGCCGATGTCTCGTGCGCGCGCGCGACGGACCAGCCAGACCAGGTAATCGGCCACCAACGGGCCCAACACCAGGTAGCCGAACGAGCCGGGCGACTCCAGGCGCAGCCGCTCGCCGAACTGGTCCGGGCGGGTGTCGGCGAGACCGGCCAGGTGGCGGCTCAACAGACCCAGCCACAGTTGGTCCTGCCAGGCGCTGTCGGGCCCTGCGGCGGGTCGCAATGGGCGCAATGCCGGGATCACGTCCAGCAGTGCCGATGGCCGCAATACATGGACCGGCGTGAGATAGCCGTGCATCTGCGGACGCTGCACGTCGGCGTGCTCGTTGTCGCCCACGTGCAGCCAGTGCTGCGCGGCGACGCCTTCGCGCGCCGGCAACCGCTCCCACGCCCGGTCGTCGTCCTTGCGCCACCCGGTCTCGCAGGAGACGTACCAGGCCTGCGGCAGAGCTTGCGCGGCGGGCGGCAGGACCGCGCGCAGATCGTCGCCATTGAGGTACATGTCGGAAACGGCGACCAGGCGCCGACCCTCGCCGGCGAGCGCTTGGACGGCGGCGATGACGGCACTGCGCGGCTGCAGCAGGCGGGCTTCCGTTTCGCGTTCCAGGCGCTGCAGCGCCTGCACGGGCAGATCGTTCGCGTCCCCCAGCCCCGCCATCGCGGCATAGATGGCATCCAGGTCGACATCGCGCCCGGTCGTTGCCCGCGCGCGCGCTTCGGCGCGCTCGCGCAACGCGGCGAATCCGTCGACTCCGAGGGTCTCGGCTGCGAGGTGGGCGAGGTAGGCGCGTGCACCGGCCGGAGTCAGGAACGGACGGGTCACCAAGGTGTCGAAGACGTCAACCGAGATGATCTTCGCCTCGATCGCGGACAGGGTCAGGCGCGTGGCCAGCGGCATCTGGAAAGCGGACTGCCAATTGCGTCCGCCCTCGGTGCCGAGCGCGAGGCGTCCATCCGGCGGCAGGATGCCGGCCAGCAGACCTTGCTGGCGTGCCACCACCACGAACATCCGCTCCAGCGCATGTTGCAGCGTGCCGTCGGTCTGGCCGCGCTCCTCCGGGAAATCCTGCAGGGTCAGGCCCAACGCATAGATCGGCTGCAAGGCCTGGACCCGCGCCCAGAACATCGAGCCGGCCGGATAATCGACGTATGCCGCCGGGTCGACCGCAATCCCGAGTTGCTGGCCCAGTTCGCGGCAGACACGCAGATTGCTCAGCCAGGTGTGGCCCCACAGCGGAATGGCGCTAAAACTTTCCGGATAGACGATGCCCAGTTTCGGTTCGGCCGCGAACATGCCCAGGATCCAGCCGATGCGCTGCGGCGAGCCGAACAAGGCATCGGTCAGGTAGCGGCGCCAGTCGCTGCGCTCGTTGCCGGTATACAGCGATTTTTTGCTGTGCCAGTGCGCCACCACGTCCAGCGCCAGGACGTCCTCGCGGAACGTCACGATCAATGGCGCCAGGTCGCGGCCACGGTTGGCGACCTGGCGCACGTGCAGCGCCTGCAGGTTCGGCAACGACGCCAGGCGCTGTTGGGCAGCGGCGTGCGCAGCGTCGTCCATGACCGACACCAGCAGCACGTACGGCACCGGCATGGCGGTCAGCGCTTCGGCCAATTCGCCCAGGAGGTCAGGGTAAAAAACGTGGGCCATCACGCCCACGCGCAGTTGCACGCGCTCGATCGGCACCGGCACGGGAAATACGACATCCGACGGCGGCGGTACCGCCGCTTGCGCGTGCGTGGCAGTGCGCAAGCGCCGCACGAAACCGGCAAGGCCCAGCGCCCGCAGCACCTTCCAGCTGCGCTGCGCAACGGCAAGCAGGCCGCGCCAGCCGCCGCCGTGGCGCTCGACAGCCGCACGCGCGGCACGCTCGGCCTTGCGCCAAGTGGCTCTCATCGCGAGGTCACCTGGCGAAGAACGCGGCTGCTGCGCAGCAGCCGCATCGTGTCGGAAGCGTGCGGCTCACAGGTTCTGATAATTCGGCCCGGAGCCGCCTTCCGGGGTGACCCAGTTGATGATTTCGTAGGGGTCCTTGATGTCGCAGGTCTTGCAGTGCACGCAGTTGGCGGCGTTGATCTGCAGGCGCTTGCCGGCCGCGTCGTCGACGATCTCGTACACCGCGGCGGGGCAGAAACGGGTGCAGGGGTTGCCGTACTCCTCGGTGCAGCGGGTCACGCAGATCTGCGGGTCCAGCACCTGCAGGTGCACCGGCTGGTCCTCGTCGTGTTCGGTGGCGGCGAAGTACACGCCCTGCAGGCGGTCGCGCGGCGCCAGGTCGCGCTGCACGTAGTCGCGCTTGGGTTGTTCGTGTTCGCCGAGCCGGTCCAGCGACGACCAGTCGGCGGTCACCTTCAGCGTCCACGGCGAGGCACCCTTGACCAGGGTCTCCCAGGCGCCGTTGAGCAGGCCGAACCACATGCCCTTCTTGAAACCGGGCTTGATATTGCGCACCTGGCGAAGCTCGGCCATGACCTCCGAGCCGCGCAGTTTGGCGTCGAACCCTGCCGGGTTCAGCGCCGCGCCGGCGGCCAGGTGCTCGGCGGCAAGCATGCCGCTGCGGATCGCCTGGTGGGTGCCCTTGATCTTGGGCACGTTGAGCAGGCCGGCGGTGTCGCCGATCAGCAGCGCGCCGGGCATCTCCACCTTCGGCAACGACTGCCAGCCGCCGCTGGCGATGGCGCGGGCGCCGGCCGACAGGATGGTGCCGCCTTCCAGCAGCGACTTCATCATCGGGTGGTTCTTCCATTGCTGGAACGCCTCCCACGGCCGGTATTCGGGATCGTGGTAATCCAGGCCGCTGACGTAGCCCAACGCCACTTGGTTGTTCTCCAGGTGGTACAGGAAGCTGCCGCCGTAGGTCTTGTTGTCGGCCGGCCAGCCCAGGGTGTGCACGATCTTGCCGGGTACCACGCGCCCTTCCGGCAACTGCCACAGTTCCTTGATGCCGATCGAATAGGCCTGCGGATCGCTGTCGGCATCCAGCGCGAAACGTTTCACCAGGCGCTTGGTCAGGTGCCCGCGCGCGCCTTCGGCCAGTACCGTGACCTTGGCGCGGATATCGATGCCGGGGGTGTAGCCGGGCTTGTGCGAACCGTCCTTGGCCACGCCCATGTCGCCGATGCGCACGCCGAGCACGGTGCCGTCGTCGGCATGCAGGGTCTGCGCGGCGGCGAAGCCCGGATAGATTTCCACGCCCAGCGCCTCGGCCTGTGGCGCCAGCCACGCGCACAGCGCGCCGAGGCTGACGATGAAGTTGCCATGATTGCGCATGCCCGGCGGCACGATCGGGAACTTGCGCCCGCCGTCCTTGCTCAGGTGCCAGAACTCGTCTTCGCCGGCGGGCACGCAGATCGGCGGCGGGGCGTCGCGCCAGCCGGGCAGCAGCGCGTCGAGCGGCGCCGGTTCGATCACCGCCCCGGACAGGATCTGCGCACCGACCGTGCTGGCCTTCTCGATCACGCAGACCGAGATGTCCGGGTTGAGCTGCTTGAGCCGGATCGCGAACGCCAGCCCGGCCGGACCTGCGCCGACGGTGACCACGTCGTATTCCATGACGTCGCGTTCCACTGGCTCCGGCGCGCTGGCGCCGCCCTCCAATTCCGTCATCTGGTCCGCTCCCGTTGGCTCGATCTGGCTGCGTGCATTTTCAGGCTTTGTGCGTGACGGGGCAAATTCCGCACGCTGGCGTATGGTGCCGGTAGGCGTGCTAGCGTGGCGCGATGCAACTCGATCTGCCCGGCGCCGACGTCCGCTGGCTGCCCGGCTGGCTCGCCCCGGCCAAGGCGGCGGCGCTGATGGCGCACTTGCTGGCCGGGGTGGAGTGGGAGGTGCACCGCATCCGCCTGTTCGGGCGGATG
The DNA here is from genome assembly GCF_041245805.1 of Xanthomonas sp. DAR 34887. Taxonomy (NCBI): domain Bacteria; kingdom Pseudomonadati; phylum Pseudomonadota; class Gammaproteobacteria; order Lysobacterales; family Lysobacteraceae; genus Xanthomonas; species Xanthomonas tesorieronis. The sequence continues at coordinate 4,361,417 of NZ_CP162490.1, read as the reverse complement.
GTGGATTCGCCGCGGCTGAGCTGCTGGATCGGCGACCCGGAGGCGAGCTACCGCTATTCCGGCACCCGCTTCGCGCCGCATCCGTGGCCGCCGGCATTGCAGCCGTTGCGCGAGCGGCTGGCGGCGGAGACCGGGGTCGCGTTCAACAGCGTGTTGGCCAACCGTTACCGCGACGGCCGCGACGCGATGGGTTGGCACAGCGACGACGAGAGGGAACTGGGGTCGCGCCCGCTGATCGCTTCGCTGAGCCTGGGCGCCACGCGCCGCTTCGTGCTGCGCCATCGCCAGGAGCCGGCGCTGCGTCAGGCGCTGGAACTGAGCGCCGGTGGCTTGCTGTTGATGGGCGGCGAAACCCAGCGCCTGTACCGGCATGCCTTGCCGCGCACCGCGAAGCCGGTCGGCGAGCGGATCAATCTGACGTTTCGGAAGATCGCTGCAGCATAGGCGTGCGCCTCCTTCTCTCATCGGGACCATGGCCCCCTTTTGGGGGAGAAGGTACCCCTCAGGGGCGGATGAGGGTGCGGGCGCAGCCTCGCGCACCCAAACTTCGCGAGACGCTTTCGCGTCGGACCCTCACCCCAACCCCTCTTCCGCTGGGAGAGGGGCTCGGCTGCTCCTTCTCCCCTCGGGAGAAGGTGCCCCGCAGGGGCGGATTAGGGTACGGGCGAAGCCTCGTGCCTCCAAACTCTGCGAGACGCTTTCGCGCCGGACCCTCACCCCAACCCCTCTCCCGGTGGGAGAGGGGCTTTTGGGGTCAGCGGCGCGGTGCCGGTGCGACCTTCGGCGCTGGCGCCAGGGTCGTCGCCGCGTCGGCCTGGCCCTGTTGCAGGGTCCAGCCGACCACCTGACCGGTCACCTGCGACAGCGCTTGGCTGAAGGCGTCGGCGACCTGCGCCTGCGCGGTGCTGGCCGCCGGTTGCGCGGCGAGGAAGGTGCGCGAGACGACCACGCGCTGGTCGGGCGTGTACAGCAATTTGGCGTTGAGCTCGATCGTGGCCGAGGGCACGTCGTGGCCGGCGTAGTCGGATTCGAAGCGGCGCAGGTCGAGGATCAATTTGTAGTCGGCGCGGATGCCGGTGCCGAGCCGGGCCACGCCGGGAATGCGGCCGGAATCCTCGAACGCGCGCACCAGCGTGTCCTCGAGCATGTCGGTGGCCGGCTGCGCCCAGCTGACGCCGCTGTAGACCTGCAGTTCGCCGGGGGTGGGGCGCACCGCGATGCGCGGGCTGTCGACCACCCGCGCGGCGCTGGGCTTGGCGATCGCCAGCTGCCAGGTCACCTGCGGCCAGGACGGGTCCGGCGCGACGCGCACGTTGGGCGCGTAGATCGTCACCGGATCCTTGCTGCCGCCGGTCAGCGCGGAGCAGCCGGCAACGAGCAGCAGGGCCGGGGCGGCGAGCAGCAGGAGGGCGCGCGTCGGCTTCATTTGGGTTTGAACTCCTTCGGGGCGTCGCGGCCGAGCAGGTAGCGCGCGGGGTTGTTGTCCAGGCGGTCGCTGACGCGGCGCAGGTCGCGGATCAGCCCGCGCAGTTCGGTCAGGGTCGGGCCGAGCTGGCCCAGGCCGTCGTTGGCGAAGCTGTTGATCGCCGCGCGGTTCTCGCCCAAGATCTTGTCGGCGTTGCCGGACGCCGAATCCAGCTTGCTCAGCGTGCTTTCCAGCTTGTCCAGGATCGGCGGCAGCTGCTGCACCAGGTTCTGGTCCAGGCGCTGGATGGTGCCGTTGGTGGTCTTCAGGGTCACGTCCAGATTGCGCGCGGCATCGCGCGCGCTGAGGATCAGCGACTGCATGCCTTCGTCGCGGTCGGCCAGCGAGCCGCTGATCGTTTCCAGGTTGTGCAGGGTGGCGGTGATGCTGGCCACGTTGCGGTCGCTGAGCACTTCGTCCAGCCGCTCGACGATGCGGTTGGCGGTGTCGGTGATGTTCTGCAGCGCCGACGGCGTGGTCTGGATGATCGGCGCGTCGCTGGTGTCGATGGAGGTCAGCGCCGGCGCTTCCGGGGTACCGCCGGAGAGCTGGATGATCGACGGACCGGTCAGGCTGGTGATGCCCAGCTTGGCGCGGGTGTCGCTCTTGATCGGCGTGGTCGAATTCAGCCGCACCCGCGCCACCACCTGGCGCGGATCGTTCGGCGCCAGGGTCAGCTCGGTGATCGAGCCGACCGCGATGCCGTTGTATTGCACCGGGCTGCCCACCGACAGGCCGGTCACCGCCTCGCGGAACACCACCCGGTACTCCTGCCAGGTGCGGTCGGACGAGTACTTCGCGGCCCACAGCCCGAACAGCAGCAGGGCCAGCCCGGCGACGATGGTGAAGGCGCCGATCAGCACGTAGTTGGCTTTGGTTTCCATGGCTCAGTGGGTCTCGGTCCAGGCGGTTTTGGCGTCGCGGGCCGCGCGCGCGCGCGGGCCGTGGAAATAATCCTGGATCCAGGGGTGGTCGACCTGCTCGATCTCGGCCAGCGGCGCGGTGGCGATGACCTTGCGGTCGGCCAGCACCGCCACGCGGTCGCAGATAGCGTACAAGGTGTCCAGGTCGTGGGTGATGAGGAACACGGTCAGGCCCAGCGCTTCCTGCAGGGTGCGGATCAGGCGGTCGAAGGCGGCCGCGCCGATCGGGTCCAGCCCGGCGGTGGGCTCGTCGAGGAACAGCAGCGGCGGGTCCAGCGCCAGCGCGCGCGCCAGCCCGGCGCGCTTGCGCATGCCGCCGGACAGCTGCGAGGGCAGCTTGTTGATCGCATCGGCCGGCAGTCCGGCCAGTTTCACCTTCAGCAGCGCCAGTTCGTAATGCCAGCTGTCGGGCAGTTCGCCGAAGTGCTCCTTCAGCGGTACCTGCACGTTCTCGCCCACGCTCAGCGAGGAGAACAGCGCGCCGTCCTGGAACAGCACGCCGGTATTGCGCTCCACGTGCAGGCGGTCTTCGCGGCGCCTGGACTCGGTGTCCACGCCGAGCACATTGATGCGGCCGGCATCGGGCTCGCGCAGGCCGAGGATGCTGCGCATCAGCACCGACTTGCCGGTACCCGAGCCGCCGACCACGCCGAGGATCTCGCCGCGGCGCACGTCCAGGTCCAGGTCTTCGTGCACGGTCTGGGTGCCGAAGCGGTTGAGCAGGCCGCGTACCGAGATGGCCAATTCGGGATTCGGGATTGGGGAGTCGGGATTTGTCAAAGCAATGGCTCCCGGCCAGGCAGCGCATGGCGCCCGCTTTCTACGAATCCCCAATCCCCAATTTCGAATCCCGGCCTCATCTCACCAGCCTACGTTCATGAACCACAGCGCGGCGATCGCGTCGATGATGATCACCAGCGAGATCGTCTGCACCACGCTGGAGGTGGTGCGCTCGCCGACCGATTGCGCGGTGCCTTCTACGCGCAGGCCTTCCAGGCAACCGATCAGGCCGATCACGATGGCGAAGATCGGCGCCTTGGACAGGCCGACCAGCATGTGCCGCAGCTGGATGGTCTCGTGCATGCGCGCCAGGTACATCTGCGGCGGGATACCCAGGTCGAAGGCGCCGACAGTGACGCCGCCGGCCAGGCCGGCGATCATCGCCACGAAGGTCAGCAGCGGCAGCATCACCAGCAGCGCCACCAGTCGCGGGATCACCAGCAGGTCCATCGGGTCCAGGCCCAGGGTCTGGATCGCGTCGACCTCTTCGCGCGCCTTCATCGCGCCGATCTGCGCGGTGAACGCGCTGGCGGTGCGCCCGGCCAGCACGATCGCGGTCAGCAGCACCGCGAACTCGCGCAGGAAGGCGATGCTGACCAGTTCCACCACGTAGATCTCGGCGCCGAAGTCGCGCAGGATGGTCGAGCCCAGGAACGCGATCACCGCGCCGACCAGATAGGACAGCAGCGCGACCAGCGGCACCGCGTCCAGCCCGACCTGTTCCATATGGTGCACGGTGGAGGTCAGGCGGAAACGCCGCGGTTCGTGCACCAGACGCAGCATCTTGACCAGGGTCTCGCCGAGGAAGCCGACCAGGGCGACGATTTCCTTGCCGTTGCGGTGCACCGCATAGCCCAGGCGCTCCAGCGCCGCGGCGAAGCCATAGTCGCGCTTGCGTTTGGGGCGGTCGTCGGCGACGTCCTCGATGGTGCAGACCAGCGCCTGGTGGTCGTGGCGGAAGTTCAGCGCGTCGTGGGCGATGCCGTTGCGGGTGGCGTAGCGCATCAGCTGCAGCACGCCGGCCGAATCCAGCTGGCCGATGCCGCTGGCGTCGATGCCGGTGATGCCGGCCGGCAGCGTGCGCAGCACGTCGGACGACGCCAGCGCGGTGGCCAGCGTCCAACTGCCGGACAGCCGCACCCGCGTGGGGTCTCGGTCGTCCTGGCTGAGTGTTGGCGGTTGCGGTTCGATCATGGGTGTCCGGGCGCGAGCATACCTGTTTCGCCTGCACCGCAATGTCGTCGTTCGCCACAGGGTGGCTGTGCGCGGGGTTCGCGCCATACTAGCCGACATGCAAGCCGCGCCCATCGCCAATCCCTCCGCCAGCGCCACCTATGCGCAACGGATCGCCTTCGTCTCCGAAATCGCCGGCCGTCTGCACACCTACGGCACCACCGCGCAACGCCTGGAGGCGGCGGTGGTGGCGCTGTCGCAGCAGCTGGACCTGGATTGCGAACCCTGGTCCAACCCGACCGGGCTGATCCTCAGCTTCAGCGATCCGACCAAGGCGATCGGCTCCAGCGACATCACCCGCGTGGTGCGGCTGGCGCCGGGCGACAACGACCTGCACAAGCTCAGCGTCGCCGACCGCATCGCCGACGACGTCGCCAGCGGGCGCATGAGCGTGGCCCAGGGCCACACCGCGCTGCGCCAGCTGGACCGCCCGCCCGGGCGCCGCTGGAAGGCGATGCAGGTGCTCGGCTTCGGCCTGGCCGCGCTGGGCGTGGCCGGGCTGTGGCGGCTGCCGTGGCTGGACATCGCCACCGCCACCGCGATCGGCGTGCTGATCGGTGCGTTGACCCAGCTCACCGACACGCGCCCGGCGGCCAAGGAGGCCAACGAAGCGCTGGCGGCGCTGCTGGCCGGCGTGGTCGCCGCGCTGGTGGCGACCTTCGTGGCGCCGCTGAACCTCAATTCGGTGATCATCGCCTCGCTGGTGGTGCTGCTGCCGGGGATGGCGCTGACCAATGCGGTCAACGAACTGACCAGCCAGCACTGGGTCTCGGGCACCGCGCGCTTCGCCGGCGCGGTCACCACCATCCTCAAGCTCACCGTGGGCGCGGTGATCGCGGTGACCCTGGCGCAACTGCTGGGCCTGGAGCCGCTGGTGCACGCGTCGCGGCCGCAGGCGGTGTGGGTGGAATGGGCGTCGCTGCTGGTCGCGGCGTACGCGTTCGCCTTGCTGTTCAAGGCCAACGGCCGCGATTATCCGTGGGTGATGGCCGCCTCGGTGGCCGGCTACGTGATCGCGCGCTTCGCCGGCGAGGCCTGGGGCAGCCCGGTCGGGATCTTCCTGTCGGCGATGTCGCTGACCGCCGCCGGCAATCTGTTCGGCCGGCTGGTGCAGCGTCCGGGTGCGCTGATCCGTCTGCCCGGCATCATCATGCTGGTGCCCGGCAGCGCCAGCCTGCGCGGACTGCTGACCCTGGTGCAGCAGCACGACGTGCCCGGCGGGCAGTCGGCGCTGCTGGCGGTGACCAATATCGTGATGGCGCTGGTCGCCGGCCTGCTGTTCGGCAATTTGCTGGTGCCGGCGCGGAAGAATCTCTAGCGGCATCGCCTTTGCGGCAGACATGAAAACGCCGGCTTGCGCCGGCGTTTTCTTGAATAAACGGCCGATCCGATCCGTTGCCGGATGGTTTGTCGATCAGTTTTTCGGGGTGGCGGACTTGCCGGCTTTCTTGGCGACCTTGGCGACTTTCTTCGTGGCCTTTTTCGCGGTCTTCTTGGCCGGCGCGGCGGACTTGGCCGGCGCTGCGATCAGGAAGTCCTCGACCTTCTTGCCCTTGGACACCTGTTCGGCCAGCCAGCGCGGCTGCTTGCCGCGGCCAGTCCAGGTTTCTGCCGCATTGGCCGGATTGCGGTATTTCGGCGGCACCTTGCCCAGCTTGCGGCCCGGCTTCGGACCCGGCTTGCCGGCAGCCGGCTTGCGGCCACGCTTGGCCGGAGCGGCGCCATCGAAAACTTCGTCGATGCTGTAACCGTGCGACTTGGCCAGGCGTGCCAGCAGGGTGCGGACCTTGGCGATGGGCGTGCGCTTGGCGACGATGGTCTGTTGCTTCTTGGCCGTCTTGATGAGAGCGCCCAACTGCTTGGCCGACAGGCCACTGAGATCGATGGTCATTTGTACTCCGGAAAATGGGTGATGGGCATACCGCCATTCCCTGGCTGGAGCGGAATCATAATATCGCTTTATCGGATTGACAAATATTCCGATATTTCGATAGGCGGGCCGTCGCTGGATCGGCGTGGGTGTCACTTATACGCACCGAATCCCGATTGTCAAATCAACGCGGGTAACGACGCTGATTCGATCGGCATATTGGCCCGGCAAATGTCGAGGCCGCGTCGTGACGACCGCGACTCAGAAAAAAGGCCGGGATATATTCCCGGCCTTTCCGATTAACCCTGCAGGCGCGCCAGCAATGCGGCGCGGTCCAGGTTCTCGGCGTCGCCGCCGCTGCGTGCACGATATTCGAAAGTGCCGGCAGCCAGCCCGCGCTCGGACACCACCACCCGGTGCGGGATGCCGATCAGTTCGATATCGGCGAACATCGCGCCGGCGCGCAGGCCGCGATCGTCGAGCGCGGCGTCCAGGCCGGCCTGCTGCAGTTCGGCCAGCAGCGCCTCGCCGGCCGCGTCGATCGCCGGATCGCGCTTGGGGTTGATCACGCACACCGCCACCGACCACGGCGCCATCGGCTGCGGCCAGCGGATGCCGGCCTCGTCGTGGTTCTGTTCGATCGCCGCGGCGACGATGCGCGAAATGCCGATGCCGTAGCAGCCCATCGCCATCGCCACGGTCTTGCCGTTCTCGTCCAGCACGGTGGCGTCCAGCGCCTGCGCGTACTGGCGGCCGAGCTGGAACACGTGGCCGACCTCGATGCCGCGCGCCAGGCGGATCTCGCCGCCGTCCTGGGCGCGTTCGCCCTCGACCACGTTGCGCAGGTCGGCCACGGCGTCCGGCTCGGGCAGGTCGCGGCCCCAGTTCACCCCCGCCAGGTGGAAGCCGGCTTCGTTGGCGCCGACCACGAAATCGGCCATCGCCGCCACGTCGCGGTCGGCGACCACGCGGATCGGCTGGCTGGGATTCAACGGCCCGAGGAAGCCCGGCTCGCTGCCGAGGTGGGCGCGGATCTCGGCCTCGTTGGCCATGCGGTAGCCGGTCAGGCCGGCGACCTTGCCCAGCTTGATCTCGTTCACCGCGTGATCGCCGCGCACCAGCGCCAGCACGAAGGTCTCGCCGGCCATCACCGCGACCGACTTGACCGTGCGCTGCAGCGCGATGCCAAGCAGCTCGGCCACCGCCTCGCAGGTCTTCTGGGTGGGCGTGGCGACCTTGCGCAATTCCTCCTGCGCTGCCGGACGCGGCGCAGGATCGGCGGCGACCGCGGCCTCGACGTTGGCCGCGTAGTCCGAACCGGTGGAGAACGCCAGCGAATCCTCGCCGGACTCGGCCAGCACGTGGAATTCCTGCGAGGCGTCGCCGCCGATGTCGCCGGAATCGGCCTGCACCGCGCGGAACTGCAGGCCCAGGCGGGTGAAGATGCGGCTGTAGGCGGCCTTCATGTTCTCGTACTCGCGCGCCAGGTCCTCGTCGCTCACATGGAACGAATAGGCGTCCTTCATCAGGAACTCGCGCGCGCGCATCACCCCGAAGCGCGGCCGGATCTCGTCGCGGAACTTGGTCTGGATCTGGTAGAAATTGACCGGCAGCTGCTTGTAGCTGCTCAGCTCCTGGCGCGCGAAATCGGCCGCGGCCTCCTCGGCGGTGGGGCTGTAGCAGTATTCCTGCTCCTTGCGGTCCTTCATCCGCAGCATCAGGCCGCCGAACTTCTTCCAGCGCCCGGTGGCTTCCCACAGCTCGCGCGGCTGGATGGTCGGGAACAGCACTTCCACCGCGCCGGCGCGGTTCATTTCCTCGCGCACCACCGCTTCCACCTTGCGCAGCACGCGCAGGCCCAGCGGCGACCAGGTGTACAGGCCGGAGGCGAGCTTGCGGATCATGCCGGCGCGCAGCATCAGCCGGTGGCTAACCAGTTCGGCGTCGGCCGGGGTTTCCTTGGTGGTGTGCAGGTGGAACTGGGAAAGGCGCATCGAGGGGCTTCGCTAACGGCGGGCGCCCATTTTGCCAGTCATTGCCGGCGCTGCGGGGATGTGCGGCGGCCCGTGCCGGGCCCGCGCCGCCGCCTCGCGCTCACTCCGCGGCGGCGGGCGGCGCGCAATAGGCCTTGATCGCGGCCTCGGCCAGGGCCTTCTGCGCGTCGCGCTGGGTGTCGTCCAGCTCCGTGTCGGGCTTGCCGTCGCCGTCGCGGTCGGTCATCACCTTGCCCGGCTTGCCCAGGATGTCCAGGTTCTTGCGCGCGCTCAGGCAGTTGGCGTTCTCCGCCGGGGCGGCGACCTCGCTGGTTTCGGCCGGGGCGCCGCCGTGGCTGTCGACCCGCCGCGCCTGGTACTTGCCGCCGGGCGGCGGGCTCTGCGAATAGTGGGTGACGCCCTGCGCGTCCTTCCATTGGTACAGGGTGGCGGCGCCGGCCACGCCGCTGGCGCAGAGCAGGCACAGGCAGCAAAGCCGGGTCAGGGCGCGCATCACGGTCTCCAGGGGCACGGGGCGAGCGCTGATTGCAGCACCCGCCGACGGGCCTGGCAAGTCGATTAAACTGCCGGGCATGGACTCATCCCGACCGCCTCCCCGTTCGCGCACCATCTATCTGCTGCCGAACCTGTTCACCACCGCCGGCCTGTTCTCCGGTTTCTACGCCATCATCGCCGCCGCCAACGGCCAGTTCGTGCACGCCAGCGTGGCGGTGTTCGTCGCCGCGGTGATGGACGGGCTGGACGGGCGGGTGGCGCGGCTGACCGGCACCAGCAGCGAATTCGGCGTGCAGTACGACTCGCTGGCCGATCTGGTCAGCTTCGGCATGGCCCCGGCGCTGGTGATGTACCACTGGTCGCTGTCGGCGCTGAAGTTCGACGGCAGCGTGATGGGCCGGGTCGGCTGGTCGGTGGCGTTCCTGTACGCGGCCTGCGCCGCGCTGCGCCTGGCGCGCTTCAATACCCAGGTCGGCACCGTCGACAAGCGCTGGTTCGTCGGCCTGGCCAGCCCGGCCGCGGCGGGGCTGATGATGGCCTTCGTGTGGGCGTTCGCCGACGGCAACCTCGGCTGGGATGGCGAGCAGCTGCGCTACGTGGCGCTGGGCGTGACCGTGGTCGCGGCGCTGCTGATGGTCAGCCGCATCCGTTTCTGGAGCTTCAAGGGCGGCGCGGCCAAGGGTCCGCGCGCCGACCGCGTGCCGTTCCTGATGCTGGTGCTGGCGCCGGTGGTGCTCGCGGTGCTGGTCATCGACCTGTCGCGCGCGCTGCTGGCGATCGGCGTGCTGTACGCCTTGTCCGGTCCCTGTTACTGGCTGTGGCGGCGCTGGCGCAAGCTGCCGGACGCGACGTGAGCGACGCGCTCGCCAACACCGGGCCGCTGTGGTCGGCCGAGCAGCACGGCTGGCTGCAGGCATTGGGCCATACGCTCTATGTCGGTGCCGACGCCGACCTCGGCGCGGTGGTCGCGCAGCCGGCGCCGGCCGAGGGGCGCGAGGCCGGTGCCGCTGAGCCGGCCGCGCCTGCACCGGTGTCCGTACACGCAGCGCCGGCGTCCTCGCCGCGCGCCGCCGCGCCCGCGCCTGCGGAACCGCCACCGCGCGGGCGGGCGCCGGCTGCACCTGCCGACGATCCGCAGCCGCAACGCGCGGCGCCTGCGCCGGCTGCGCGCCGCGCCGGCCTGCGTCTGCCCGATCGGCTGCAGATCGCGTTGTTACGCGCCTCCGGGCGCAATCCGAACGATCCGGCCACGCAGGCGTTGATGGCGACCTGGCCGCTGGCCGAATTGCGCGGCAATGCCGCCGCCAAGCGCGCGCTGTGGCCGCAGCTGCGCGCGCTGCGCAAGCAGGTACCGCGGTGAGCGCGCTGGGTACGGCCTCCTCGCCGGCGGCGACGCTGCGCCCGTTGCGCGAGACCGACCTGGACGCGGTGATGGAGATCGAGCGCCGCGCCTATCCGTTCCCGTGGACGCGCGGCATCTTCCGCGACTGCCTGCAGGCCGGCTATCCGGGCTGGGTGCTGCTGGAGCAGGGCCAGATCGTCGGCTACGGCGTGATCAGCGTCGCCGCCGACGAGGCGCACATCCTCAACGTCTGCGTCGCGCCGGAACGGCAATCGCGCGGCTACGGTCGCCTGCTGCTGCGCGCATTGATCAAGTACGGCGCCGACCTGGGCGCGCGCCGCGTGTTCCTGGAAGTGCGCCCGTCCAATCCCAACGCGATCGCGCTGTACCACAGCGAAGGCTTCAACGAGATCGGCCGCCGCCCGCGCTACTACCCGGCGGCGAACGGCCGCGAGGATGCGCTGGTGATGGCGATCGAGCTGTTCTTCGAAGGCATGTCGTAACGTCCGGCCGCCGGCATCGCGCCGGCGTGGGGTTTTGCAGGTTTCGCCTTTCCCTTGGCGAATGGTTGTCCTTCCGATAAGTCGTCGTTGCGTGCAACGTTGCGACTGCTGCCCGGCATTGGGCGTACGCGCGGCTAGCTCGCGCCCGTTCGAACATCCGACGTCGCCGCCTTGCAGTGATTCACTCCATGCGATCGCGCTGCCGGCGACGTTGGGCCACATTTTTTCCAGGGTTTTGTGGAGTGCGCGGCGCGTCTGCGCAATGTCGCGACTTGTCGTCGGGACAGCGTTGTTGTCCTGCAGCGGTCGCCGGCGTATCGGCCACATCGCGAACGCAGTTTGTTAGATGCCTTCCCCATATCGCAGCGCTGGATCCGCGCGCGCCGCATTTGTCTCTTCCCAAGCCGAACGCGCTCCCTACAGTGCGCGCCTCTTCGGCGCTGCCCTGTGCGATGGCATCAGGCGCAGTTGTCCGAGGGGACAGCGAATGCGCTCGCGCTGCTGCGTTTTCCGCTTGCGGAAAACCGCGCGCCTGCGACGACTCCACCCATGCCTACGAGGTTCCAGGATGAAGACACATTCACTCTTCGCATCCCCGCGCACGCTCACCCACGCGATGGCGCTTGCAGTCTGTCTGGCGGGCGCGGCCGGCAGCGCCTATGCCGATGCCAGCCTGGAGGTCGCCAGCACCGGATGGGCGACGCAGAACGGCGGCACCAAGGGCGGCTCCAAGGCCGCGGCGGCCAACGTCTACAGCGTCAGCACCGCCGCGCAACTGAAGACCGCGCTGAAGGCCAGCGTCGGCAGCAATGGCCGCATCATCAAGATCAGCGGCATCATCGACGTCAGCGAGGGCACGCCGTACAGCACCACCGCGGACATGAAGAGCCGCGCGCGCCTGGACATCCCCACCAAGACCACGCTGATCGGCGTCGGCAGCAATGCGCAGATCCGCGAGGGCTATCTGTACGTCAAGGCCAACGACGTGATCATCCGCAACCTCACCATCGAGAATCCGTGGGATCCGCAGCCGGTGTGGGATCCGGACGACGGCAGCGCCGGCAACTGGAATTCCGAGTACGACGGCCTGACCATCGAAGGCGCCAGCAACGTGTGGGTGGACCATGTCACCTTCACTGACGGGCGCCGCACCGACGACCAGAACGGCACCGAAAACGGCCGTCCCAAGCAGCACCACGACGGCGCGCTGGACATCAAGAAAGGCGCGAACTACGTGACCGTCTCGTATTCGGCGTTCAAGTCGCACGAGAAGAACAACCTGATCGGTTCCAGCGACAGCGCCTCCAGCACCGACAGCGGCAAGCTGAAGGTGACCATCCACAACACCCTGTTCGAAAACATTTCCGCGCGCGCGCCGCGGGTGCGCTTCGGCCAGGTGCATCTGTACAACAACTACCACGTCGGCAGCACCAGCAACGCGGTGTACCCGTTCTCGTATGCGCACGGCGTCGGCAAGGAGTCGAAGATCTTCTCGGAGAACAACGCCTTCGACATCAGCGGGGTCAGCAGCTGCGACAAGATCGCCGCCGACTACGGCGGCAGCGTGTACCGCGATTTCGGCTCGCTGCTCAACGGCAAGGCGCTGACCTGCTCGTGGAACAACAGCATCGGCTGGACGCCGCCGTACACCTATTCGCTGCTGCCGGCGAACCAGGTGGCGAGCGACGTCAAGTCCAAGGCGGGTGCCGGCAAGTTGTGAGGAATTATGCCGCCGCCTGATTCCGGGCGGCGGCATCGGACCGATTCGATTTTCCCCGGCCTCGCCTCTGTAGATACCGTCTTCCGGCCTAACAGGCAATGGCCTTTTGAGGGTCGAAGGGCGTGCGCGATTTGAGCACGCCGTAGGCGATGTGCAGCAGCTTGCGCATGGCGGCGCAGATGATCTGCTTGTTGGCCTTGCCGCGTTGTCGCATGCGCTGCTTCAGCGCACGGACGACCGGATTGTGGGTCATGGCGACCAAGGCCGGCAGGAACAGGCCAGCACGCAGGCGCGAGGAGCCAGTGCGGGAGATGCAGACCTGCCCCTGGCGCTTGCCGGACTCTTGCAGGCGTGGGTTGAGCCCGGCAAAGGCGGTCACCGCCGAAGCGCGGGCGAAGCGGTCCACGTTGCCAAGTTCGGCCAGCATCAAGGCCGCGCTGGTGTCGGCGATTCCGTCGATGCTCACCAGCAACTCGCGCTGCCCGCGCAAGGTGGGATCCTGGTCGATATGATCGTCGATGGCCCGTTCGATCTGCGCGATGCGCGCCTGCAACTGGCCGATGTTCTCCAGGATCGAGTCGCGCACCACCAGTGTAGCCACGTCCAGGCGGTTGCGCTCCATCTGCAGCATCTGCAGCAGGTCGTCCCGACGCCGCACCAGCGCCTTGAGCTGCTTGAGCGCCGGCGGATCGGGCTGCCAGCGCCGCAGCGACTCCCGGTGACGCAGGCCATAGCTGGCGATCAGCTTGGCATCGCTGCGGTCGGTCTTGACCCGGGTCAGCTGGCTGCGCGCATACAGCGCCATCTGCGCCGGGTTGAGCACGCACACGCGATAGCCCTCCCCATGGACAAACTCGGCCAGCGCCTCGTGATAGGTGCCGGTGGCTTCCATGACGATCCAGCTATCCGGCTGCGCATGGGTCCGCAACCACGCATGCAGGGCGTGGAAGCCCTTCGGATCGTTGGGTAGCTTGGCCTTGGTGCGGTACTTGCCGTTGGCCAGGTCGATGGCCAGGTCGAAACTGCGTTTGGCGACGTCGATGCCGACGACTGGGGACATGAGAATTCCTCCGTCGGATGGGGATCACGATCATCGCTGCGCCCGGTCCTGCCTTGTGGATGCGAGTTCACGCCGAGGGCGGACTCTGGATACCGTTCGGACACCGTGGGCCAGCATGTGGAGGGCGGGAGCCGATCTACAGCACAAGCTCGAAGCTTCAGGAGCGACTGGACTTCCAGCACCTCCTCCGATGATCAGTCGGAAGACATAACGTCCTAACGGCGTCATGTCCAGATACAAGGAGCGGCTTCAGGGCACCTCTAATACCTCCCTTCCGGAAGTTGCACGCAGCGCGTGGCGATGGCGTGTTCCTTTTTCTGTCGCGGCTGAAGCCGCTCCTACACATGCGCGCCGTGCTCTTGTAGGAGCGGCTTCAGCCGCGACAGGAAGACGAAGTGACCGCGATGCCAAGGCGTCCATGAAAAACGCGGCCGCAACGCCACCGCGTCTATCGCCAGCGCGCCTTTGCCACTCCATGGCATATCGGACGTATCGATGCCCGAACCTGCGGGCTGGGCGTGTCGGCGTCTCGCAAGTGCTTCGACATGCTTTTTGGGGTTATTAGAGGTGCCCTGAAGCCGCGACTGGCGTTACCGGGAACGTTCCGGTCGCGGCTGAAGCCGCTCCTACAGTGTGAAGCGAGAATGCGGCGGCGGGCGCCGCCAACACTCTCTACAGCTTGGCGCGCTGCGCGCGCAGGCCGTCGAGTTGCGTGGTCCAGTCGGCCAGGCGCTGCCGCTCCTGCTCGACCACCGCCGCCGGCACCTTGTCGGTGAACTTCTCCAGTTTGGCCGCGCTCTTGTCCTGCTCGGCGCCGACCCGCGCAATTTCCTTGTCCAGGCGTGCGCGCTCGGCGTCCAGGTCGACCAGGCCTTCCAGCGGCACCAGCAAGCGCAACTCGCCGACGATCGCCGCCGCGGCCGGCGGTGCGTCGTGCGCCGCGTCTAGCCACTGGATCGCGTCCAGGCGCAGCAGGAACTTCAGCTGCGAGGCGAAGCGTTCCACCCGCGCGCGGTCGTCGGCGTGGCCGCCCTGCAGCAGCAGCGGCACCAGCCTGGACGGCGGCACGTTGAGTTCGCTGCGCACCCGGCGCAGCGCCGAGACCATCGCTTTGAGCCATTCGATGTCGGCTTCGGCACCGGCGTAGGCGCGCACGTCCAGATCGCCGGCGCGCGGATACGGCTGCAGCGAGATGGTCGGCGCGGCGATGCCCAGGCGCGGCGCCACCTGCTGCCACAGCTCCTCGGTGACGAACGGGGTCAGCGGGTGCAACAGGCGCAGCAGCGTCTCCAGCACCTGCAGCAGGGTGTGGCGGGTGCTGTCGGCGGCCGCGGCATCGTCGCCGTTCAAGGCCGGCTTGGCCAGCTCCAGGAACCAGTCGCAGAACTCGTTCCAGGCGAACTCGTACAGCGACTGCGCGAGCAGGTCGAAGCGGTAGGCCGCGTAGTGCGCCTGCGCTTCAGCGGCGACCTTGTCCAGCCGCACCAGGATCCACTTCTCGGCATCGGTGACCGGCGTGTGCCGTGCCGATTCCCGATTCTCGATTTCCGAGTCCCGGCCCTGCGTGTTCATGAGCACGAACCGGCTGGCATTCCACAGCTTGTTGCAGAAATTCTTGTAGCCCTCGGCGCGGCCCAGGTCGAACTTGATGTCGCGGCCGTGGCCGGCCAGCGCGGCGATGGTGAAGCGCAGCGCGTCGGCGCCGTGGGCGATGATGCCCTCGGGGAATTCCTTGCGCGTGGCCTTCTCGATCTTCTCGGCCATGCGCGGCTGCATCAGCCCGCTGGTGCGCTTGGCGACCAGGGCCTCGATGCTGATGCCGTCGATGATGTCCAGCGGATCGAGCACGTTGCCCTTGGACTTGGACATCTTCTGCCCGTCCTTGTCGCGGATCAGGCCGGTGATGTACACGTCGCGGAACGGCACCTGGCCGGTGAAGCTGTCGGTGGCCATGATCATCCGCGCCACCCAGAAGAAGATGATGTCGAAGCCGGTGACCAGCACGCTGGACGGCAGGTAGCGGTCGAAGCCGCGCTCGGCCATCGCCTGCGGATCGGGCCAGCCCATCGTCGAGAACGGCCACAGCTGCGAGGAGAACCAGGTCTCCAGCACGTCGCTGTCCTGGTGCAGGGCGACGTCGGCGCCGAGCCCGCTCTTCGCGCGCGCGTCGGCCTCGTCGCGGCCGACGTAGCAGTTGCCGGCGTCGTCGAACCAGGCCGGAATGCGGTGGCCCCACCACAGCTGGCGGCTGATGCACCAGTCCTGGATGTTCTCCATCCAGTGGCGATAGGTGTTGATCCAGTTCGGCGGCACGAACTGGATCTGCCCCGACTCGACCAGCTCCAGGCCACGCCTGGCCAGCGCATCCATCTTCACGAACCACTGGTCGGTGAGGTAGGGCTCGATCACCTGGCCGGTGCGATCGCCGCGCGGTACCTGCAGCTTGTGCGGCTTGGTCTCGACCAGGATGCCGAGGTCTTCCAGATCGGCCAGCACCGCCTTGCGCGCGTCGTAGCGATCCAGGCCGCGATACTTCTCCGGCGCGTTGTCGTTGATCGCCGCGGTCGGGGTGAACAGGTTGATCATCGGCAGGCCGTGGCGCACGCCGACCTGGTAATCGTTGAAATCGTGCGCCGGCGTCACCTTGACCACGCCGGTGCCGAACGCGCGGTCCACGTAGTCGTCGCCGATCACCGGCACCTGGCGGCCGGTCAGCGGCAGCGTCACCGTCTTGCCGATCAGGTGCGCGTAGCGCGCATCCTCCGGGTGCACCATCACCGCGGTATCGCCGAGCAGCGTCTCCGGGCGCGTGGTGGCCACCACCAGGTAGTCGCGGGTCTCGCGCAGGGTCTCGTTGCCGTCGGCATCGTGTTCGACGTGCTCGTAGCTGGCGCCGTCTTCAAGCTTGTAGGCGATCGACCACAGGAAGCCGTCTTCCTCGGCGTTCTCCACTTCCAGGTCGGAGATCGCGGTCTTCAGCACCGGGTCCCAGTTGACCAGGCGCTGGCCGCGGTAGATCAGGCCCTGTTCGTGCCAGCGCACGAACGCCTCGACCACCGCCGCCGACGGCTGCGGGTCCATGGTGAAGGTGCTGCGCGACCAGTCGCTGGAGGTGCCCAGGCGGCGCATCTGCCGCTCGATGGTGTCGCCCGACTGCGCCTTCCATTCCCACACCTTGGCGATGAAGCCTTCGCGTCCCAGCGAATCGCGGGTCTCGCCCTTGCCTTCCAGCGCCAGGTTGCGCGACACCACCATCTCGGTGGCGATGCCGGCGTGGTCGCTGCCGACCTGCCACAGCGTGTCGAAGCCGCGCATGCGGTGGTAGCGCACCAGCGCGTCCATCAGCGTCTGCTGGAAGGCGTGGCCCATGTGCAGGGTGCCGGTCACGTTCGGCGGCGGCAGCAGCACCGTGTACGGCTCGCCTTGCCCGGACGGCTTGAAGTAGCCGGCCGCCTCCCACTGGGCGTACAGGCGCGATTCGAAGGAGGTGGGGTCGTAGCTGGAGGCGAGGGTGGTCATGGGAAAGCCGGGATTGGGGATTCGTGATTCGGGATTGGAGGTGCGCGGGACGGGGCAGGTGAAAGTGACGTGGAGACGAATCTCGAATCCCCAATCCCCAATCCCGGCCCATCACATGTCGTACTTGCTGACCTCGAAGCCCAGCGCCTTGTACTGCTTCCAGCGCTCGCGCAGCGGTTCGCGCGCGGCGGGATCGGCCGGCACCACTTCCAGTACGCGGTCGCAGGTGCCCAGGTAGGCGTCGTCGCGCAGGTTGATCACCAGCGCGCGCGACGGCGCTTCCACGCCGGGCGGGACGATCAGCACCTGCGCCTCTTCCTCGTCGACATCGGCGCCGGCGATCTGGTGCGGGATGTAGGCATCGGGATCGAACGCCCACAACAGCTCGTCCAGTTCCTCGGCCTGCGCCTCGTCGCGCGCCAGCACCAGCGTCCACAGGTTGGCGTCGTTGGCCTTGCGCGCCAGCTCGCAGACCAGCCGCAGCGGTTCGGTGAGGAAGCGCGGCTTGGCGATCAGGTAGAAATCGGCGCGCATCAGGGCTGGGATTCGTTATTGGGGATTGGGGATTGGCAACCGCGGATCACGGTCGCCTGCTGGAGCAGGGGGCGCGGAAAGGGAACGCTGAGGCGCCTTGCACGAATCCCCAATCCCGACTCCCCAATCACGCCGCGCCGCCCGCAACGCGGTCGAGCAACCACTGCGACAACAACCCCACCGGCCGCCCGGTGGCCATGCCGCGCTTGCCTTCGTCGCTGGCCACGCCGGCGATGTCCAGGTGCGCCCAGCGCTGGCCTTCGGTGAAGCGCGACAGGAAGCAGCCGGCGGTGATGGCGCCGGCCCAGCGGCCGCCGATGTTGTAGACGTCGGCGAAGCTGGAATCGAGCAGGCCCTGGTATTCGTCCCACAGCGGCAGGCGCCAGGCGCGGTCGAACACGTGCTCGCCGGCGGCCAGCAGTTCGTTGGCCAGGTCGTCGTGCTTGCTCATCAGGCCGGCGGTCTGGTGGCCGAGCGCGACCATGCAGGCGCCGGTCAGGGTGGCCACGTCGATCAGCGCCTCGGGGTTGAAGCGTTCGGCGTAGGTCAGCGCGTCGCACAGGATCAGGCGGCCTTCGGCGTCGGTGTTGCCGACCTCGATGGTCTTGCCGGACATGCTGGTGATCACGTCGGAGGGGCGGTAGGCGTTGCCGTCGATCGCGTTCTCCACCGCCGGCACCACCACCACCAGGTTCAGCGGCAGGCGCGCGGTGGCCGTGGCGACGAAGGTGCCGATGACGTTGGCGCCGCCGCACATGTCGTACTTCATCTCCTCGATGCCGCCCTGGGTCTTCAGGTTGACGCCGCCGGTATCGAAGGTGATGCCCTTGCCGACCAGCACATAGGGCTTGGCGTCGCCGCCGCCGTTCCACTTCAGCACCAGCAGCCGCGGGCGGTTGGCCGAGCCGCGCGCCACCGCCAGCAGCGAGCCCATGCCCAGTTCCTGCATCTGCGTCTCGTCGAGGATCTCGGCCTCGGCGCCGTCGATGCCGTGCGCGAACGCCGCCGCGGTCTCGGCCAGGTAGGCCGGGGTGCACAGGTTCGGCGGCAGGTTGCCGAGCTCGCGGGCGAATTTCACGCCGGCGGCGATGGCCTGGCCCTGGGCCAGCGCGGTGGCGTCCTCGCCGAGCACGGCCAGGCTGGCCAGGCCGCTGTCGTCGGGCTTCTTCTTGCCCAGGGTGGCGGTGTAGCGGTAGCAGGCATGGTCGCTGGCGATCACCGCCTGGCGGATCGCCCAGGCCTGGTCGCGGCCCTTGATCTCCAGTTCGGACAGGGTGAACAGCGCCTTGGCCGCCGGCCCGCTCTTCAGCGCGCGCGCCGCGTCGCCCACGGCCTTGAGATACTGCGGCACGCCGAACTTTGCGGCCTCGCCCAGGCCGATCACCAGCACGCGCGGTGCGCTCACCCCGGGCAGGTCGTGCAACAGCGCGCTGGCGCCGGTCTTGCCGCTGAGGTCGCCGCGGCCGGCCAGGGCCGTCAGGCGTCCGCCGCTGGCCGCATCCAGGGCCTGGGCGGCGGGCGACAGGCGCTTGTCGGCGAACAGGCCGACGACGATGCAATCGAACGCCGCCGTAGACGGGGCGTCGTGGTTCAGGGTGAATTCCAGGGCCATTGATCAGATTCCGTTGGCAAATCCGTACAATCGCGGGCTGTTTACGTCCAGCCGGGTTAGGCTGGCTCCGCCGCGAACGAATCCGAGAGTTTAAATCAACCCACCCCCATGCCGAAGCTCGATCGATACCTGCTGCGCGATTTCATCCAGAGCTTCTTGGCCACCCTCATCGTCCTGCTGGTGGTCAGCGTCGGCGGCGTGCTGGTCGACATCCTGGGCAACATCGCCGATGGCCGCATCCCGGCCAAGTTGCTGTTCTCCCAGTTGGGCCTGCAGTTCGTGGTGTATCTGCCGCTGATCCTGCCGCTGGCGCTGATGCTGGGCCTGCTGCTGGCGCTGGCGCGGCTGTACCGCGACTCGGAAATGGCGGTGATCACCGCCATCGGCGTGGGCCCGCGGCGCCTGCTGCGGCCGATCCTGATGCTGGTGGTGCCGGTGGTGGCCCTGGTCGGGCTGTGCTCGCTGTGGCTGGGTCCCTTGGCCGACCGCACCTCCGACCGGTTGATCGACGAGGCCAACCGCAGCCTGCTGATGGCCGGGCTGGAAGCAGGCCGCTTCACCCCGCTGTCCGATGGCGGCATCGTCTACATCAGCACCCTGTCCGGCGATGGCACCAAGCTCGGCAAGGTGTTCATGCAGCGGCAGAAGGACGACCGCCTGGACGTGGTCACCGCGCAGCGCGGCGCGATGTTCTTCGAAGGCAATGCCGACCGCTACCTGCGCCTGGAGGACGGCTACCGGGTGGAAGGGCCGCTGGCCGGCGATGGCCTGGACTACAGGATGATGCGCTACGTCAGCAACGACGTGGCCCTGCCGGACCGCAGCGAGGCGCGCAAGGACGACGATCCGGAGCTGCTGCCGACCGAAAAGCTGATCGGCGACCCGCGGCCGCAGGCCAATGCGCAGCTGCACGCGCGCATCGCCCCGCCGCTGCTGGCGCTGGCCTTCGCCCTCCTGACCCTGCCGCTGTCGCGCAGTTCGCCGCGGCAGCAGCGCTATGGCCGGATCATGCTGGCGTTCCTGGCCTACCTGGTCGGCACCAACCTGATGTTCATCGGCACCCAGTGGCTGAGCACCGACAAGCTGCCGCGCGCGCTGGGCCTGTGGTGGCTGACCGTGCCGCTGCTGGTGCTGGCCGTGTGGACCTATCTGCGTGACGGCCAGCTGTCGCGGCCGCGGAGGCAGGCGGCATGAGGCTGCGTCCGAACCTGCACGACGTCTACGTCGGCCGCGCCGTGCTCGGCACCGTTCTGCTGACCTGGGCGGTCCTGCTCGGGCTCGACGTGATCATGGCCTTGTCCAACGAATTCAAGGACATCGGCAAGGGCAGCTACAGCCTCGGCCACGCCGTGGCGTTCGTCGCCTATACCGTGCCGCGGCGCGCCTACACCCTGTTCCCGACCGGGGCGGTGATCGGCGTGCTGATGGGCCTGGGCCAGCTGGCGGCCACTTCCGAGCTGACCGCGCTGCGCGCGCTGGGCCTGTCGCGGCCGCGGCTGAGCGTGGCCGCCGCCGCGACGATGCTGCTGCTGACCGTGGCGATGGTGTTCAGCGGCGAGACCCTGGCGCCGTGGGCGCAGAACCAGGCCGACACGATCAAGGCCAACGCCAAGTACAACGGCAACATGAGCATGGCCCGCTATTCCGGGGTGTGGGCGCGCGAGGGCGACACCTTCCTCAATGCGCAGGCCGGCGAGGAACACCTGGAGGGCAACGGCGGCACCTGGCTGGAGCTGCGCGACGTGCGCCTGTACACGCTGGACCAGGCCGGGCGCCTGGCCTCGCTGACCCACGCCACCACCGCCGAGCACCGCAGCAGCGGCTGGACCCTGAAGCAGGCCTACCGCGACACCTTCTCCGAGCGCTCGGTGCAGCGCGAGAAGTTCGACAGCCTGCCGTGGGCCTCGCGGCTCGACGCCGCCGCGCTGGCCTCGGGCCTGGCCAAGCCGCGCAACCTGTCCGCGCACGATCTGCACACCAGCATCGAGTACCGGCGCCGCAACGGCCTGGACGCGCGCGACTACGAGGACCAGTACTGGAGCCGCTGGTTCTATCCGGTCAACGTGCTGGCGCTGTGCTTCGCCGCCATTCCGTTCGCCTTCGGCGCGCTGCGCAGCGGCGGCATGGGCAAGCGCCTATTCCTGGGCATCCTGTTCGCGCTGGTGTTCTGGCTGCTGCAGCTGTTCTTCGGGCGCATGGCCGGCGCGCTCAAGTTCGACTACCGCATCGCCTACGCGTTGCCGCCGCTGGTGATGCTGAGCGTGTCGTGGCTGTTGTTCCGCAAACGCAGCAGTTGAGCCGATGCGCCGGTTGAGCCCAGTAGGAATGGTGTGCTGCCTGCTGTATGCGGGGTTTATCGCCTACTTCCAATGGGCGGCGCAGACGCCCGGCATCGATCCCGAATCGATGCTGTTTTGCCGGGAACTGCCGGTGGCCTTGCCGCTGATCCTGCTCAATGGCCTTTTTCTGGGGCCGGTGCTCGATCGGCTTCCGTGGATGGTGGTGTTCGTGTGCTTGGCAGGGGTGATGTTCGCTGCCCTCTATCTGCTGGGAAGCTGGCTGGAAAAAGAGTTTCGTCGCAGCCAGGCGAATCGCCGGGCCATGTCGGCCAGGCGCGGCGGAAGCGAACAGTGATGGTTCCCCGGCGCGGCATGGCGTCGGGCGACTCGGCCCGCATGTGGTTCCTTCCACGCCAAGGTCGTGGCCTTTAGGGCCTGAACAGGGAACGCATCGGCCGTCGTGGCCTTGCAGTGCCGGTGCAGGTGCCGCGCTGCGGCGGCCATGCGCTGCGATCAGCGCTTCTGTTTCGGCAGGCGAACCAGCCGCGTGCCGCTGGCGCGGTCGTGCCAGGTCAAGCGTTCGCGATCCAACAGCGCCCACCAGAACCCGAGCCCGCCCAGCAGCAGCGACAGCGTGCCGACCAGGTAGCGCCGCCACAGCGCCCCCCAGCGCGGCGTGCCGCCGTCGGCGCCGTGCAGGCGCAGCCGCCACGGGCGCATGCCCAGGGTCTGGCCGCCGCGGCGCCAGCTCAGCGTCGCGTACAGCCCGGCAGCCAGCCAGCAGCACAGCCACAACAACCACTGCAAGGCGCTGAACGGCGCGATGTTCTCGCGCGGTGCGTGGCCTTCGAGCGCGTAGCCCAGGGTGAACAGCGCGGAGATCGCGAACCACAGCGCCAGCACCGGCCAGGCATCGTAGAACAGCGCCAGCAGCCGCCAGAGCAGCAGCGTGCGCGGGCGGAAAGCGGTGGCGGTGGACGCGGTGGTCATCGCCACAGCTTAGCGGCAGCGCCACCGGCGCGTCACCGGCTGGCGCCGCCACCGCTGTAGCCGCGCATTGCGCCGCGCGAAGCAGGCGTTAGGCTTTCCCGAGTCCCGTAAGCTCTCCCGATGCCCGAACTCCGCACCCCCGCCGAACGCCGCCAGCAGGCGCAGCACCTGGCTCCGCTGCGCGATGCCGATGCCGCCGCGATCCAGCAGTTTCTGGACACCGCCTGGGCCGAGCAGGGCCTGGCGCGGCAGAGCCTGGACAGCTACCGGCGCGATCTGGAAGGCTTCGCGCGCTGGCGCGACGGCGCCGGCGGCGGCCTGGCCGGGGCCGATCGCCAGGCCTTGTTCGACTACCTGGCCTGGCGCACCCGGCTGGGCTATTCGCAACGCAGCAACGCACGTTGGCTGTCGTCGCTGCGCGCGTTCTTCGCCTTGCGCCTGCGCCGCGGCGAGCGCGGCGACGATCCGACCGCGTTGCTGGACCCGCCCAAGCTGCCGCGTTCCCTGCCCAAGGCGCTGGCCGAGAGCCAGATCGACGCGTTGCTGGCGGCACCGGAAGTCACCGATCCGGTCGGCCTGCGCGACCGCGCCATGCTCGAACTGATGTACGCCGCCGGCCTGCGCGTCAGCGAACTGGTGAACCTGCCGGCGAACGCGGTGAACCTGCGCCAGGGCGTGCTGCGGGTCACCGGCAAGGGCAGCAAGGAGCGCCTGGTGCCGCTGGGCGAGGAATCGCAGCACTGGCTGCAGCGCTACCTGGACACGGCACGGCCGGCGCTGGCGGCGGGGCAGGCGGTGCCGGCCAGCGACGGCACCGTGCCGATGTTCATCGATGCGGCGCGACGCCCGCTGAGCCGGCAGCAGTTCTGGGGCCTGGTCAAGCGTTATGCGGCGCTGGCCGGCATCGACCCGGCCGCGGTCAGTCCGCACGGCCTGCGCCACAGCTTCGCCACCCACCTGCTCAACCGCGGCGCCGACCTGCGCGCGCTGCAGATGCTGCTCGGCCACAGCTCGCTGTCCACCACCCAGATCTATACCCTGGTGGCGCGCGAACACCTGCAGAAACTGCACAGCAAGCACCATCCGCGCGGCTGAGGCGCGCAGGGCGGCGCCTCCGACCTCCCGCGCGAACTGTGCCGCAGCCGCTCAGCCTGTCTACATGGAGCGAACCAGCCGGTATGCGACAATCCGGCCGATTCGCAGCCCTCATGGATAGCCAATGCTTCGTCTTGCTCTTTTTGCGCTGCTGGGCGCCACGTCCCTTTCCGCCTGCGCGCAGCCGGCTTCGCCCACCGCGGCCACCCCGGCCAAGCCGGCCGCCGCCCCCGCCGGCGCCCCGGGCGAGCAGCGCGTGCGTGCGGCGCTGCTGCAGCTGGATCCGAACTTCAAGCCCGACTTCATCGGCGCCGCGCCGTTCCCCGGCTTCCGCGAAGTGGTGGTCGGCGGGCAGGTGCTGTACGTGTCCGACGACGGCCGCTACCTGTTCCAGGCGCAGCCGTTCGACATCCAGGAAAAGCAGTTCGCCTCCAGCGAGGGCCTGCTGGGCTACCGCCGCAAGCTGCTGGAATCGGCGCCGCGCACCGAGCGCATCGTGTTCGCCCCGGCCAACCCCAAGTACACCATCAGCGTGTTCACCGACATCGAATGCGGCTACTGCCGCAAGCTGCACAGCGAGATCGCCGAGCTCAATAAGCAGGGCATCGCAGTGGAGTATCTGGCGTTCCCGCGCATGGGCCTGGGCAGCCAGGACTACAAGGACATGGTCGCGGTGTGGTGCGCGGCCGACAAGAAGAAGGCGCTGACCGAGGCCAAGGCCAACGGCAAGGTGCCGAGCGCGGCCGCCTGCAAGAACCCGGTGACCATGCAGTACAACCTGGGCCAGCGCCTGGGCGTCAACGGCACCCCGGCGATCTTCGCCCCGGACGGCACCCAGCTCGGCGGCTACCTGCCGCCGGCGCAACTGCGCGAGGCGCTGGACAAGCGCGCGGCGGAAGCGACCAAGGCGGGCGGAAGCCGTTAAAGGGCCGCGCGCGGGGATTCGGCATTCGGGATTGGGGATTCGCCGGAGCACTGCTGCGGCCAATTCCAACGCTCGGTCCCGCATCCCGATGCGGGAGCCTGAATCTCTAAGCCCACTGCGATCAGGACGCCGTCAGCGCGTTCCCTGGCGAGCGTGCCTGCGCGGGACGCCGCCATCCGCCCTCGCTTCCGCAAACCCGCCACGGGCACGCCATCAAGCCGTTGCCCGGCGAACCTCAGTGCGCGGAACGCCGCTTTTGCCAATCCCAACTCCCGAATCCCCAATCCCGGCTCTCCAGCTACAATAGCCGGCCCGTTTCCTCACACGGTTCCCCGGACATGATCGTCCTCGAGGGCGCTTCCGCCCTTTCGCCGTTCCGCCGCGCTCGGCTCGAAACCCGCCTGCACTCCGTCGTTCCCGGTCTGCGCATCGCAGGCGCCTGGCACGTCTACTTCATCGACAGCGACGCCGACGGCGCGGTGGATATCGCCGCCGCGCAGCGCATCCTGCAGGCGCAGGACGCGCCGGCCGTGGCCGAGGCGGGCACCTGCTCGCGCTACGTGGTGCCGCGGCTGGGCACGCGCTCGCCGTGGTCGAGCAAGGCCACCGAGCTGGTGCGTGGCGCCGGCCTGGCGATCCGCCGCGTGGAGCGCGGCACCCGCCTGGACCTGGCCGGCTGGCCAGAAGACGCCCTGCAGCAGGCCGCGCTGGCCAAGCTGCTGCACGATCCGATGACCCAGTCGCTGCTGGACGGTGCCGCGCAGGCGCAGGCGCTGTTCCAGGCGCCGGCGCGCGGCGACGTGGAGCGCATCGCGCTGGACCAGCTGGAAGCGGCCAACGCGCGGCTGGGCCTGGCCCTGGCCCAGGACGAGATCGATTACCTGCGGCAACGTTTCGGCGAGCTCGGCCGCGATCCGGCCGATGTCGAGCTGATGATGTTCGCGCAGGCCAATTCCGAGCACTGCCGGCACAAGATCTTCAACGCCAGCTGGAGCATCGACGGCAAGGAACAGGAGCGCTCGCTGTTCCGGATGATCAAGCACACCCACCAGCAGACCCCGCAGCACACGCTCAGCGCGTACAGCGACAATGCGGCGGTGGTGGAAGGGCATCCGGCCGCGCGCTACCGCCCGGATCCGGCCAGCGGCGAGTACCGCAGCGAGCCGGTGACGCCGTCGGCGTTCTGCATCAAGGTCGAGACCCACAACCACCCGACCGCGATCGCGCCGTTCCCGGGCGCGTCCACCGGCGCCGGCGGCGAGATCCGCGACGAAGGCGCCACCGGCCGCGGCGGCAAGCCCAAGGCCGGCCTGACCGGTTTCAGCGTCTCGCACCTGCGCATCCCGACATTGCCGCAGCCGTGGGAAGCCGAGCGTCCGTTGAACCCGCGCATGGCCCCGGCGCTGGAGATCATGCTCGAGGCCCCGCTCGGCGGCGCTGCGTTCAACAACGAATTCGGCCGGCCCAACCTGCTCGGCTATTTCCGCAGCTTCGAACTGCCCGAGACGCAGGAGCTGACCCGCGCCTACGACAAGCCGATCATGCTGGCCGGCGGCCTGGGCGCGATCGACCGCGTGCAGGTGGAGAAGATCCGGCTGCAGCCGGGCGATGCGGTGATCGTGCTCGGCGGCCCGGCGATGCTGATCGGCCTGGGCGGCGGCGCGGCCAGTTCGGTGGCCTCCGGCGACAGCGCCGAGGACCTGGATTTCGCCAGCGTGCAGCGCGACAACCCGGAGATGGAGCGGCGCGTGCAGGAGGTCATCGACCGCTGCGTGGCGCTGGGCGCGGACAACCCGATCCGCTGGTTCCACGACGTCGGCGCCGGCGGCCTGTCCAACGCCATTCCCGAACTGCTGCACGACTCCGGCGTGGGCGGCATCATCGACCTGGACCGCGTGCCCAGTGACGACCCGTCGCTGTCGCCGATGCAGCTGTGGTGCAACGAATCGCAGGAGCGCTACGTGCTGGGCGTGCCGCAGGCGCGCCTGGCCGAATTCGCCGCGATCTGCGAGCGCGAGCGCTGTCCGTTCGCCGCGGTCGGCGTGGCGACCGCCGAGGAACGGCTGGTCGTGGGCTACGGGGTGCTGCGCACCGGGATTGGGGAGTCGGGATTGGGGATTGGCAACGGCGCGACGTCCGCCGGCTCCCCCGCGTCTCACGAATCCCGAATCCCCAATCCCCAATCCCCGCACCCCATCGATCTGCCCATGGACGTGCTCTTCGGCAAGCCGCCGAAGATGCACCGCGACACCCGGCAGCCGCCGACACCGCGCTGGCCGGAACTGGACACCGATGCGCTGGACCTGCGCGAGGCCGGGCTGCGCGTGCTGGCGCATCCGACCGTGGCGGCGAAGAGTTTCCTGGTCACCATCGGCGATCGCAGCGTCGGCGGGCTGACCGCGCGCGAACAGATGATCGGTCCGTGGCAGCTGCCGCTGGCCGATTGCGCGATCACCCTGGCCGGGTTCGATACCTACGCCGGCGAAGCGATGGCGATCGGCGAGCGCACCCCGCTGGCGCTGCTCGATGCTGCCGCCGCCGCGCGCATGGCGGTCGGCGAGGCGATCACCAACCTGTGCGCGGCGCCGGTCGAGGCGCTGGCCCAGGTCAAGCTGTCGGCGAACTGGATGGCCGCGGCCAACCACGCCGGCGAAGACGCGCGGCTGTACGCCGCGGTCAAGGCGGTGGGCATGGAACTGTGCCCGCAGCTGGACCTGAGCATTCCGGTCGGCAAGGATTCGTTGTCGATGCAGGCGCAGTGGGCCGTAGCCGAGATTCGGGATTCGAAATTCGGGATTGGCGAAAGCGCGGCAACGGGAGCTGAGGGTGTTTCTGCCAATCCCCAATCCCCAATCCCCGATCCCGGCCCCACCGCTACACACAAATCGGTATCGCCCGTCTCCCTCATCGTTTCCGCGTTCGCCCCGGTCGCCGATGCGCGCGCGCAGCTGACGCCGTTGCTGGCGCGCGAGGCGGAGAGCGAGCTGTGGCTGATCGGGCTGGGCGGCGGCAAGCAGCGCCTGGGCGGGTCGGTGCTGGCGCAGGTGCATGCCGAGGGCGGTTTGCCGGCGTTCGGTGGCGCGGTGCCGGACCTGGACGATGCGCAGCGCTTGCGCGCGTTCTTCGAACTGATCCGCGATGCGCGCGCGGCTGGGCTGCTGCTGGCCTACCACGACCGCAGCGACGGCGGCGCCTTCGCCACCCTGTGCGAGATGGCGTTCGCCTCGCGCCAGGGCCTGGAGATCAACCTCGATGCCTGGGGCGACGATCCGTTCCGCAGCCTGTTCAACGAGGAACTGGGCGCGGTGGTGCAGGTCGCCAACGAAGACCGCGCCGCATTCGCCGACCTGATCGAGCGGCATGCGCTGACCGAGTGCGCGCAGCGCATCGCCCGTCCCAGCACCGCCGCGGTGGTGCGGGTGGGCCTGGCCGGCAAGACCCTGGTCGAATGGCGCTGGGAGGAGCTGTTCGACGCGTGGTGGTCGGTCAGCCATGCCATGCAGAAACTGCGCGACAACCCCGACAGCGCCGACGAGGAGCGCGCGCTGGCGCGCGAGTTCGCCGCGCCGGGGTTGAAGCCGAAGCTGGCGTTCGACCCGGCCGAGGATGTGGCCGCGCCTTTCGTGGCCAGCGGGCGGCGGCCCAAGGTGGCGATCCTGCGCGAGCAGGGCGTCAACGGCCAGATCGAGATGGCCAACGCGTTCGAGCAGGCCGGTTTCCGCGCCTTCGACGTGCACATGAGCGACCTGATCGCCGGCCGCGTGGATCTGGCCGATTTCACCGGCCTGGCCGCCTGCGGCGGCTTCAGCTACGGCGACGTGCTCGGCGCCGGCCGCGGCTGGGCGACGTCGATCCTGGAGCGGCCCGCGCTGCGCGATGCGTTCGCGGCGTTCTTCGCTCGCCCGGACAGCTTCGCGCTGGGCGTGTGCAACGGCTGCCAGATGCTCAGCCAGCTCAAGGACATCATCCCCGGCGCCGAACACTGGCCGCGTTTCCTGCGCAACCGCAGCGAGCAGTTCGAGGCGCGTACCAGCCTGCTGGAAGTGGTGGAATCGCCGTCGATCTTCCTGCGCGGCATGGCCGGCTCGCGGATCCCGGTGGCGGTGGCGCATGGCGAAGGCCGTGCCGAGTTCGACACTGCCGTGGACCAGGCCGCCGCGCGGGTGGCGTTGCGCTTCGTCGATGGCAACGGCGAGGTCGCTGCGCGCTACCCGCTGAACCCGAACGGCTCGCCCGACGGCATCACCGGCCTGACCAGCGATGATGGCCGGGTGACGATCCTGATGCCGCATCCCGAGCGCACCCCGCGCTCGCTCAACCTCAGCTGGCACCCCGAGGGCTGGGCGGACGCGTCGCCGTGGCTGCGCATGTTCCGCAACGCGCGGGTGTGGGTGGGCTGAGCGCCCACCTGCCGCGCCCGCCATCGGCGGGCGCGGTTGCTGGAGCCGCAGCGGTATCGATGCGTTCGACTTCGCGAGTCGCTTCGCGCCGGACCCTCACCCCAACCCCTCTCCCGGTGGGAGAGGGGCTCAGCTGTTCCTTCTCCCGTCGGGACCATGGCCCCTTTTCGGGGGAAGGTGCCCCGCAGGGGCGGATGAGGGTGCGGGCGTAGCCTCGGCGGCTGTCCATGCCGTTCCCGATCGCCAAGCGACAGCCACCTCTGCAGCCTGCCACTGGCTGAAGACCCCGAGTTGCACCCGCCGGCGACCGCCTGAGCCGGCGCCTTCTACCGGCCGCCACGACCGCATTCTGCGCAGTCGCCCTTGTGCACAGCGGGAACACGCCCCCGCCTCGGACCGGCATCCAGACCTCTCCGCTATTTCCTTGATTCGCGTCAAACCCTTGGCGCAGCAGCCGATGCCGCTTCCGTCCAGCGTCAACGCATGGCAAGTGCTGTGCCGAGAATTTGGCGGAATGTCTTGTTTTGATTGAAATTTATCGAAATATTAACAATTAAGTTGTAAATCCGAGATTTCCATCCCTGATCGTGCCGTTTTTAGTCAAAAACTTGACGTACTCAAGATACGGGGTTAACACTCCAGCCAGTTCCGCATTTCGTCTTGGTTCATCAAGGCAGACGCGCAGCGACAGGCGCCAGCCTGTCGCGCTCCGGTCAGGGATGCGGCGCAAATACCGACAGGGGGTCGGCCGGCTGGAATGCCGGGCGAGGGTGGCTTTTCTGACCAAAAACCAGCCTATTGAGGAGCAGTACTCGATGAATCGGATTTATCGCAAGGTCTGGAACAAGGCGTTGGGGATGTGGACCGTGGCCTCGGAACTGGCCAGCGGCGATTCCCGCGGCCAGCTCGTTCGCGAAGGCAGGGCTGGGCGCGCGCAGGGCCTGGCCTTGTCGGCCGCGATCGCCATGGCGCTGGGCGCCGGCGGATCCGTCCTGCCCTCGGCCGCACAGGCGCAGGCGCTGCAAATCGGCGACGGCGCCAGCGCCAGCGGCGACTACGCCACCGCGGTCGGCGCCGAAAGCAGCGCCAGCGGCGAGCAGAGCACCGCCACCGGCGCGGCCAGCAACGCCAGCGGCGACGGCAGCGTGGCCAGCGGCACGCTGAGCGAAGCGAGCGGCCTGGAATCCACCGCCCTCGGCTACTACAGCACCGCCCAAGGCACCGGCGCCACCGCGCTGGGCGCCGAGAGCGTGGCAACCGGCGTCGCCAGCGCGTCGCTCGGCCTGGCCGCCAGCGCCGATGCCGACTACTCGACCGCCATCGGCGGCTTCTCCAATGCGGCCGGCCGCAACAGCACCGCGCTGGGCAATGCCGCCGTCGCGCAGGGCGAGAACAGCGTGGCGTTGGGCGCCGATGCAGTGGCCGATCGCGACGACAGCGTCTCGGTCGGCAAGGCCGGCAACGAGCGCCAGATCACCAACGTCGCCGCCGGCACCGAGGCCACCGACGCGGTCAACGTGGCGCAGCTGGACGCGGTCAAGCAGACCGCCGACACCACGGCGAAGTATTTCCAGTCCAGCGGCAGCGCCGACAGCGACGCCGGCGCCTATGTCGAAGGCGACAACGCGCTGGCCGCCGGCGAAGCCGCCAACGCGATCGGCAACGGCAGCAGCGCGCTCGGCAGCGGCGCCACCAGCATCGGCGGCAATGCGACCGCGGTGGGCAGCAACGCGACCGCGACCGGCGCTTCGGCGACCGCGGTCGGCGGTGCGCTTTCGATCGTCGACGACAACGGCGAGGTGTTGCTGGAAGGCACCACCAGCGCCGCCGCACAGGGCGCCAGCGCGTTCGGCGCGGGCGCGCAGGGCAACGGCGCGTTCAGCACTGCGCTCGGTACCGCCGCGCGCGCCGACGGCGTGCAGAGCACGGCGACCGGTTTCTCCGCCGAAGCGGGTGGCCTGGCCAGCACCGCGAACGGCGGCTTCAGCCAGGCCGGCGGCGATTTCGCCTCCGCGTTCGGCTACGGCGCCAATGCCAGCGGCGGCAGTGCCGTGGCGCTGGGCGAATCGAGCCTGGCCAGCGGCGAGTCCAGCACCGCGGTCGGCGGCACCGTGCTCGGCTTCTTCGCCACCGAAGCGCAGGGCGAAGGCGGCTCCGCGTTCGGCGCGGGCGCCTGGGCCAACGGCGCGTTCTCCACCTCGATCGGCTGGCTGAGTTCGGCCGACGGCGACTCCAGCACCGCGCTCGGCGGCGCGTCCTGGGCGCAGGCCGACGACGCCACCGCGCTGGGCTACGGCGCCAAGGCGGCGGCCGCCGGCAGCGTCGCGCTGGGCCAGGGCTCCACCGCCGATCGCGCCGACACGGTGTCGGTCGGCAGCGCCGGCAACGAGCGCCAGATCGCCAATGTCGCCGCCGGCACCGAAGGCACCGATGCGGTGAACCGCAACCAGCTCGATGCCGTCGCCGGCGTCGCCAACGCGACCGCCAAGCATTTCCAGGCCAGCGGCAGCGGCAACAGCGACGCCGGCGCCTATGTCGAAGGCGACGATGCGCTGGCCGCGGGCGAGGCGGCCAATGCCATCGGCAACGGCAGCACCGCGCTCGGCGGCGGTGCCGATGCGCTGAGCAGCGGCGCCACCGCGGTCGGCAGCGGCGCGGTCGCAGCGGGACAGAACAGCGCCGCGTTCGGCACCAACGCGCAGGCCACCGGCCCGGCAGCGGTCGCCGTGGGCGGCGTGGCGGTCGACGAGAACGGCGACCCGCTGATCACCAACGGCGGCGTGGCGGTGGACACCGGCGCGACCAGCGCCGGCGTCGGCGGCACCGCGTTGGGCGCCAGCGCCGACGCCGCCGGCTTCGCCGCTTCGGCGGTGGGCGTGGGCGCCTACGCCAGCGGCGCGCAGGCCTCGGCCTTCGGCGCGGTGGCCAACGCCACCGGCGACTACGCCACCGCGGTAGGTACGCAGAGCGCGGCGAGCGGCGCCAGCAGCGTCGCCGTCGGCGGTCCGGCCGACCTGATCCCGGGCCTGGGCCTGTTCGTGCAGACCCAGGCCAGCGGCGAGAGCGCGGCGGCGTTCGGCGCCGGCGCGATCGCGTCGGGCGATTACAGTCTGGCCAGCGGCAGCCTCAGCGAGGCATCCGGCCTGGAAAGCGCCGCGCTGGGCTACTTCGCCTATGCGCCGGGCGCCTTCGCCACGGCGCTGGGCGCCGAGTCCTGGGCCAGCGGCGCCAACAGCACCGCGCTCGGCTACTACAGCACCGCGCTCGCCGCCGACAGCGTGGCGCTGGGCGCCAACTCGGTCGCACGCCGCGCCAATACGGTGTCGGTGGGCGATGTGGGCAGCGAACGGCAGATCGCCAATGTCGCCGCCGGCACCCAGGCCACCGACGCGGTCAACGTGGCGCAGCTGGACGCGGTCAAGCAGACCGCCGACACCACCGCCAAGTTCTTCACCAGCAGCGGCGGCGGCACGGTCGGCGCCTATGCCGACGGCGAGGGCGCCGTCGCCGCGGGCGATGCGGCCAATGCCTACGGCACCGGCGCAGCCGCCTACGGCAGCGGTGCCGCCGCGGTCGGCAACGATGCGGTCGCGCTCGGCAACGGCAGCAGCGCCGGCGGCAACGGCAGCACCGCCATCGGCGGCCAGGGCCAGGCCTTCGACCAGTACAACCAGCCGATCACCGACGCCGACGGCAATGCGCAACTGATCGGCGCCAACGCCGGCGAGAACGCCACCGCCATCGGTGCCGGCGCGCAGGCCACCGGTGCGCTGGCAACCGCCACCGGCTACGGCGCGCAAGCCACCGGCGACCACAGCACCGCCGGCGGCTACAAGGCGCGTGCGACCGGCAGCTACAGCCTGGCGCAGGGCGACAATGCCTGGGCCAGCGGCGACGACGCCAGCGCCAGCGGCGCCTACGCCTGGGCCACCGCCGACGGCGCGTCGGCGTTCGGCGCTTCGGCCTGGGCGACCGGCACCAATGCCTCGGCCTTCGGCACCGGCGCGTGGGCCAGCGGCAGCGGCGCCACCTCGATCGGCTTCAACAGCTGGGCGCCGGGCCTCAGCGCCACCGCGGTGGGCCGTGGGGCGTTCGGCTACGGCAACTACAGCGTGGCGATGGGCTTCCAGGCGCTGGGCAACCAGGTCAACACCATCGCCCTGGGCACCAACAGCCTGGCGGATGCGGAAAGCGCGGTGGCGATCGGCGCCGGCAGCGAGGCGACTGCTTCCAACGCCGTGGCGCTGGGCGCAGGATCCGTGGCCGATCGCGCCTACAGCGTGTCGGTGGGCAGCGCCGGCAACGAGCGCCAGATCACCAATGTCGCCGCCGGCACCGAAGCCACCGACGCGGTCAACGTCGCCCAGCTCGACGCGGTCAAGCAGGCGGCGGAAACCACCAGCAAGTACTTCCAGGCCAGCGGCAGCGATGCCAGCGACGCTGGCGCCTATGTCGAAGGCGACAATGCGCTGGCCGCCGGCGAGGCGGCCAATGCGATCGGCGACGGCAGCACCGCGCTGGGCGGCGGCGCCAATGCGCTGGCCGCCGGGGCCACCGCGATCGGCTTCAACGCGGTGTCCAGCGGCAGCGATGCGGTCGCGCTCGGCAGCGACAGCCAGGCGCTGGGCCAGGACAGCATCGCCATCGGCAACGGTGCGCAGGCCAGCGAGATCGGCGCCAGCGCCAGCGGTGCCGGCGCGCAGGCCAGCGGGACGTATTCCACCGCCACCGGCAACGAAGCCGTCGCCTCGGACAATCAGGCCACTGCGACCGGTTTCCGCAGCAGCGCTTCCAACATCGGGGCGACTGCGCTTGGCGGCTACAGCGAAGCCAGCGGCTATCTGTCCTCGGCGCTGGGCTATGGCGCGCTCGCCGCCGGCGATTACGGTACCGCGGTCGGCGTCTCCTCCACCGCCTCCGGCACCAGCAGCGTGGCGGTGGGCGAATACAGCGTGGCGTCGGGCGAGGAGAGCGTCGCGGTCGGCGGCACCTCGTTCTTCGGGCTGATTCCGGCCGAGGCCTCCGGCGCCAATTCGTCGGCGTTCGGTGCCGGCGCGGGCGCCACCGCCGATTTCAGCACCGCCATCGGCAGCCTGGCCTACGCCAGTGCCGCCGATTCCAGCGCCTTCGGCTATGGCGCCTATGCCTCTGGCAACAACAGCGTGGCGCTGGGCGCGCTGTCCGAGGCGGACCGCGACAACACCGTGTCGGTGGGCAGCGCCGGCAGCGAGCGGCAGATCGCCAATGTCGCCGCCGGTACCGAAGCCACCGATGCGGTCAACGTCGCGCAGCTGGATGCGGTCAAGCAGTCCGCCGATGCCACCGGCAAACAGTTCAAGGCCAGCGGTGGCGCAGCGCCGGCCGACGACGTCGGCAGCTATGTCGAAGGCACCTATGCCACCGCCGCCGGCGAAGCGTCCAACGCGCTCGGCACCGGCGCCTCGGCGTTCGGCAGCGGCGCGTTGGCCGGTGCGCAGTACGCCACCGCGTCCGGTTACAACGCCACCGCCACCGGCGAATCCAGCACCGCGATCGGTGGCTCGCTGTACTACACCGACGACGCCGGCAACGTGTTGCTCGACGGCACCACCGCCGCCAGCGAGGTCGGCGCCACCGCGCTCGGCGCGGGCGCGCAGGCCACTGCCGCGTTCAGCAGCGCCAGCGGCGCCGGTGCCACGGCCGCCGGCCTGCAGTCCACCGCCAACGGCTACAAGGCCGAGGCCACGACCGACTACAGCACCGCGGTCGGTGCGTTCAGCAGCGCCAGCGGTACCCGTACCAGCGCGTTCGGCTACGGCGCGGAGGCGGCGGGCACCAATGCCTCGGCGTTGGGCTGGGGCAGCACCGCGTCGGGTGCGTATGCGTCGGCGCTGGGCTACAGCGCCCGCGCCACCGGCGAGGATGCGACCGCGCTCGGCGCCTCGGCCTGGGCCACTGCGGCGCAGACCACCGCGGTGGGCCAGTTCGCCTGGGCCACGGCGCAGGGTGGGACCGCGATCGGCCAGGATTCCTATGCGTACAGTGGCATCAACGCCACCGCGCTGGGTACCAATGCCTGGGCCAGCGGCAGCAACAGCGTCGCGCTCGGCGCCGGCTCGCGCGCCAGCGAAGCCAACGTGGTGTCGGTGGGCGGCGGCAACGGGGTCAGTGCGCCGGCCACGCGCCGCATCACCAACGTCGGCGCGGCGCTCAACGCCACCGATGCGGTGAACAAGGCGCAGCTCGACGCGGTGGCCGCGGCCGCCGGCGAAACCAGCGCCGACTTCCAGAGCTCTGGCAGCGGGGTGGCCAGTGCCAGCGGCGAGAACAGCACCGCAGCCGGTGCCGGCGCCACCGCCAGCGGCTTGCGCAGCACCGCGCTGGGCGTGGCCAGCGTCGCCAGCGGCGCCGGTGCGACCGCGTCCGGTGCCAGCAGTTCGGCCAGCGGCGCGCGCAGCACCGCGATCGGCCTGCAGACCAATGCGATCGGCGAGAACGGGGTGGCGCTGGGCTACAACAGCTTCGTGCGCAACAGCGGCAGCAACGGCGTGGCGATCGGCGCCAACGCCGGCGTGTCGGCCGACAATGCGGTCGCGCTCGGCGCCGGTTCGCGCGTCTACGAGGCCGACACGGTGTCGCTGGGCAGCGGCAACGGCCGCGGCGGTCCGGCCACGCGGCGCATCGTCAACCTGACCGCGGGCAGCATCGCCGCCGGCAGCACCGAGGCGATCAACGGCAGCCAGCTGTACCAGTCGCTGAGCAACATGGCCACGTTCCTCGGCGGCGGCGCCGGGCTCGGCGCGCAAGGCCTGTTCGTGGCGCCGACCTACGTGATTCAGGGCGCCAGCTACAGCAACGTCGGCGATGCGCTGGCGGCGCTGGATGGCAAGGTCAGCGAGCTGGATGCGCGCAGCGGCGGCAGCGCCAGCGTGGCACGCAGTGCGCGTGTCGCCAGCGTGGCCTCGGTCGCGGAGCCGGAGTCGAGCATGGCCACCGCGCAGGCGGTGTCCGAGTCGGCGACCGTGTCCGGCACCGCGTCCACCGCCCAGGTCGGCGCATCGGTGGTGGCCGATGCGGGGGCGAGCGCGACCGCGGTCGGCACCGCGGCGCGCGCCAACGACGTCACCGGCACCGCGATCGGCGGCAGCGCCTATGCGCACGGCCCCAACGACACCGCGATCGGCAGCAACGCCAAGGTCAACGCCGACGGCAGCACCGCGGTGGGCGCCAACAGCCACATCGCCGCGGTGGCGACCAATGCGGTGGCGATGGGCGAGGGCGCCAGCGTCACCGCCGCCTCGGGCACCGCGCTCGGCCAGGGCGCCAGCGCCACGGCGCAGGGGGCGGTCGCGCTAGGCCAGGGGTCGGTCGCCGACCGCGCCAACACGGTGTCGGTGGGCAGCGCCGGCAACGAGCGCCAGGTCGCCAACGTCGCCGCCGGCACGCAGGCCACCGATGCGGTCAACAAGGGCCAGCTCGACAGCGGCGTGGCCAACGCCAAGTCGTATGCCGATTCGCGCTTCAACACCATGGCCGACAGCTTCGATGTGCTGCGCGGCGACGTGGATGCGCGGTTGCGCGACCAGGACCGCCGCATCGACCGGCAGGGCGCGATGAGCGCGGCGATGCTCAACATGGCCACCAGCGCCGCGGGCATCCGCACCCAGAACCGGGTCGGCGCCGGCGTCGGTTTCCAGAACGGCGAGTCGGCGCTGTCGGTGGGCTATCAGCGCGCCTTCAGCGATCGCGCCACGCTGACCATCGGCGGCGCGTTCAGCGGCGACGACAGCTCGGTCGGCATCGGTGCCGGCTTCGGCTGGTGAGCCATCGCGGACGGCGGCGCGCGCCGCCGTCCGCCCATGCAATGGCCTGAGGGGGCAGACCAAAGGACCTTGGCTGGGCCGGCCAATGGATTCGGGAAAAAGGAGCTTCTTTACGGCCGCAACAGTCGCCTGATCCACGAAACTTTGAAGAGGACGTCAACGTGATCGACAAGCAAAATCTCCGTATCAATGCCATCGCCGCCGCCATGCTGGCAATGTCGCTGGGGGCCTCGAGCGCATTCGCGGCCGGCGCCGCGTCGCTGCCGGTCAAGCAGCCGGCCAAGGTCGCGCCGGCCGACGCGCAGACTTCCAGTCGCATCGTGGTGCGCTACAACGCCGGCACCGCCGCCGCCAGCGACCGCAGCGCCAAGCTGTCGGCGGTGCAGTCGGCGGTGACCCGCGCCAGCCTCGGCGGCAGCAACGGCATCTCCCGCGCCGCGGCCGCCAGCGTGCGCGCCGAATACGTGCGCACGCTGGGCGTGGGCGCCGACCTGATCCGCCTGTCGGGCAAGCTGAGCAAGGCCGACGTGGACAAGGTGGTGGCGGAAATCGCTGCCGACCCGGCGGTCAAGTACGCGCAGGTGGACGTCAAGCTGCAGCGCACCGAGCTGCCCAAGGCAGCGCTGGAGCAGCCGCAGCTGGTGCCCAACGACCCGCTGTACGCGCAGTACCAGTGGCACCTGAGCAGCGCCACCGGCGGCATCAACTCGCCGGCCGCGTGGGATGTGTCCAAGGGCGACGGCGTGGTCGTCGCGGTGCTGGACACCGGCATCCTGCCGAACCATCCGGATGTGGCGGTGAACCTGCTGCAGGGTTACGACTTCATCTCCGATGCGGAGACCTCGCGGCGTCCGACCGACGATCGCGTGCCCGGTGCGCTGGACTACGGCGACTGGGTCGAGAACGACAACGAGTGCTACGCGGGTTCGACCGCCGAAGACAGCTCCTGGCACGGCAGCCATGTCGCCGGCACCATCGCCGAGGCGACCAACAACGGCATCGGCATGGCCGGCGTCGCGCCGAACGCCACGGTGCTGCCGGTCCGCGTGCTGGGCAAGTGCGGCGGCTACCTGTCCGACATCGCCGACGCGATCACCTGGGCGTCCGGCGGCACCGTCGCCGGCGTGCCGGCCAACGCCAACCCGGCCGAGGTCATCAACATGAGCCTGGGCGGCAGCGGTACCTGCGACACGCTGTACCAGGACGCGATCAACGGCGCGGTGGCGCGCGGCACCACGGTGGTGGTGGCGGCCGGCAACAGCGCCGGCAACGCCGCCAACTTCCGCCCGGCCAGCTGCGCCAACGTGATCGCGGTCGGCGCGACGCGCATCACCGGCGGCATCGCCTACTACTCCAACTATGGCGCGGCGGTGGACCTGTCCGGTCCGGGCGGCGGCGGCAGCGTCGACGGCAACCCGGGCGGCTACGTCTGGCAGAACGGCTACTCCGGTGCGACCACGCCGACCTCCGGCGCCTATACCTACATGGGCCTGGGCGGCACCTCGATGGCCTCGCCGCACGTGGCGGCGGTGGCGGCGCTGGTGCAGAGCGCGGTGATCGCCGCCGGCAACGCGCCGCTGACCCCGGCCGCGCTGGAAACCCTGCTCAAGCAGACCGCGCGTCCGTTCCCGGTGTCGATCCCGACCAGCACCCCGATCGGCACCGGCATCGTCGATGCCAAGGCCGCGCTGGACAAGGCGCTGGAAGTGCCGTGCGACCCGCAGACCGAAGAGTGCGCGCCGCCGGCGACCGCGCTGACCAACAAGGTGGCGGTGACCGGCCTGACCGGTGCGGCGGGCAACGAGGTGCTGTACAGCTTCGAGGCCGAGGCCGGCGCGGTGCTGAGCTTCCTCACCTACGGCGGCAGCGGCAACGTGTCGCTGTACGTGAGCTTCGACAAGGAGCCTAGCACCACCAACTATGACGCCAAGTCGGCCCGCCCCGGCAATAACGAGACAGTGCGCTTCACCGCGCCGCAGGCCGGCACCTACTACGTCAAGCTGGTCGGCACGTCGAGCTACAGCGGCGTCAGCCTGGTCGCGCGCCAGTAAGCCTGCGCTGGACGGCGCCGGCAACGGCGCCGGAGTGACCCAGGAAACCCGGCTTCGGCCGGGTTTCCTGCGTTTGGGGAACTGAACACATGCAGCGCGCCGGACGCTGCCGTCGTCGGCGCGGCCGCCGCCGCGCATGCCTGCGCCGTGGCCCGTCGCGCTTGTGCGCTGCGGCACCGGTGCCGCGCGTGCTGTGCATACGGCGCCGCCACGCGCGATGGTGCGCGCCGCGCATGTCATGCCAATGACGGCGCGCCGCGTTGCCGGGACGTCGTAGACAGTGGCGCGGGCCGATGCGGCGCCGGCGGGCGGCAGGTCGCGCCGAACTGCTAAAGTCGCCGCACGCTCTGGAGGGATTGTGTGAACGCGCTCGTCAAGGACACTGCTGCCGCTGTCGATACGCCCGAGGCGCGCATCGTCGATGCGTTGCTGGCCAAGGGCCGGCTCAAGGAGGGCGACCTGCTGCGCGCGCGCCAGCTGCAGCGCGAATCCGGCGGCGGCCTGCTGTCGCTGCTGGCGCGGCTGGGCCTGGTGTCCGAACGCGACCACGCCGAGGTCAGCGCCGAAGTGCTGGGCCTGCCGCTGCTCGACGCCAAGCAATTGCCGGCGACCGCCCCGGAGCATCTGCCCGAGGCGCAGCCGCTGTCGCTGCGCTTCCTCAAGCAATTCCACGTGTGCCCGCTGGGCGAGCGCGACGGCGTGCTGGAACTGTGGATGTCCGATCCGCACGAGGCCTATGCCGCCGATGCGGTGCGCCTGGCCACCGGTTTCCAGGTGCTGCCGCGGGTCGGCCTGCGCTCGGAGATCGACGACCTGATCGAGCGCTGGTTCGGCCAGGGCCGCAGCGCGATGGGCGCGATCGTGGAAACCGCCGACGGCGACAGCGCGGCGGCCGACGACATCGAGCACCTGCGCGACCTGGCCTCCGAAGCGCCGGTGATCCGGCTGGTGAACCTAGTGATCCAGCGCGCGGTGGAACTGCGCGCCTCGGACATCCACATCGAACCGTTCGAGAGTCGGCTGAAGGTGCGTTACCGCGTCGACGGCGTGCTGATCGACGGCGAAAGCCCGCCGGCCAACCTGACCGCGGCGGTGATCAGCCGCGTCAAGATCATGGCCAAGCTCAACATCGCCGAACGCCGCCTGCCGCAGGACGGCCGCATCATGCTGCGGGTGCAGGGCAAGGAACTGGACCTGCGCGTGAGCACCGTGCCCACCGCGCACGGCGAGAGCGTGGTGATGCGCCTGCTCGACCGCGAGACGGTGGTGTTCGATTTCCACCGGCTCGGCTTCACCGACGCGTTCCTGCCGCAGTTCCGCAAGGTGCTGGAGCAGCCGCACGGCATCCTGCTGGTCACCGGTCCCACCGGCTCGGGCAAGACCACCACGCTGTACACCGCGCTGAGCCAGCTCAACACCGCCGACGTCAAGATCATCACCGTCGAGGATCCGGTCGAGTACCAGATCGAGGGCATCAACCAGATCCAGGCCAAGCCGCAGATCGGCCTGGATTTCTCGCACGCGCTGCGCAGCATCGTGCGCCAGGACCCGGACATCATCATGATCGGCGAAATGCGCGACCTGGAGACCGCGCGTATCGCGATCCAGTCGGCGCTGACCGGCCACCTGGTGCTGTCCACGCTGCATACCAACAACGCCGCCGGCGGCATCACCCGCCTGCTCGACATGGGCGTGGAAGACTATCTGCTGACCTCCACCATCAACGGCATCCTGGCCCAGCGCCTGGTGCGGCGGCTGGAGCCGACCCATGCCGAGCGCTATCCGGCCTCGCCGGAGGAGATCGAGAAATTCGACCTGCGCCGGCTGCAGCCCGAGGGCGAGATCTTCCTGTTCCGCCCGCGGCCCTCGGCGATCGCGCCGACCGGCTACCTGGGCCGCACCACCATCATGGAATTCCTGGTGATGAACGACGCGCTGCGGCGCGCGGTGATGCGCCACGCCGGCATGGGCGAGATCGAACAGCTGGCGCGCGAGGCCGGCATGCGCACGATGTACGAAGACGGCCTGAGCAAGGCGCTCAGCGGCCAGACCACGATCGAGGAAGTGCTGCGCGTGACGGAGGAAACCTGATGCGCGCGGCATCCGGCGCGGCAACGCGCAGTGGCATGGGTCTGCGACGTTCGTGCCAGCGCGCACGGAGCCTGCTTTCCCATTCCCGATTTCCGATTCCCCATTCCCAGCCCTGATGCCCCTGTACCGCTACAAAGCGCTCAACCCGCACGGCGAGATCCTGGAAGGCCAGATGGAGGCCGCCAGCGACGCCGAGGTGGCGCTGCGCCTGCAGGAGCAGGGGCACATGCCGATGGAGGCCAAGCTCGCCGCGCAAGGCGGCGGCACCTCGCTGCGCGGCCTGTTCCGGCCCAAGCCGTTCGACGGCGCGGCGCTGGTGCAGTTCACCCAGCAACTGGCGACCCTGCTCGGCGCCGGCCAGCCGCTGGACCGCGCGCTGACCATCCTGCTGGAACTGCCCGAGGACGAGCGTTCCAAGCGCACCGTCGGCGACATCCGCGACGCGGTGCGCGGCGGCGCGCCGCTGTCCACCGCGCTGGAGCGTCAGCATGGGTTGTTCTCGCGGCTGTACATCAACATGGTCCGTGCCGGCGAGGCCGGCGGCAGCCTGCACGATACGCTGCAGCGCCTGGCCGAATACCTGGAGCGCAGCCGCGAACTGAAGGGGCGGGTGATCAATGCGCTGATCTATCCGGCGATCCTGGTCAGCGTGGTCGGCTGCGCGCTGCTGTTCCTGCTCGGCTACGTGGTGCCGCAGTTCGCACTGATGTACGAAAGCCTGGACGTGCAACTGCCGTGGTTCACCCAGGCGGTGCTGAGCGTGGGCCTGTTCGTGCGCGACTGGTGGATCGTGCTGCTGGTGGTGCCCGGGCTGGCGCTGCTGGCGGTGGACCGCAAGCGCCGCGATCCCGCGTTCCGCGCCAGCTTCGACGCCTGGCTGTTGAAGCGGCGCTTCATCGGCTTGCTGATCGCGCGACTGGAAACCGCGCGGCTGACCCGCACCCTGGG
The DNA here is from genome assembly GCF_041245805.1 of Xanthomonas sp. DAR 34887. Lineage (NCBI taxonomy): Bacteria > Pseudomonadati > Pseudomonadota > Gammaproteobacteria > Lysobacterales > Lysobacteraceae > Xanthomonas > Xanthomonas tesorieronis. The sequence goes on along the minus strand of NZ_CP162490.1, from coordinate 4,319,786 downwards.
CACGCTGCTGCGCAACGGCGTGCCGTTGCTGGCCGCGCTGGGCATCTCGCGCAACGTGCTGTCGAACCTGGCGCTGACCGCCGACGTCGGCGCCGCGGCCGACGACGTCAAGAACGGCCACGGCCTGTCGGCCTCGCTGTCCAAGGGCAAGCGCTTCCCGCGGCTGGCGCTGCAGATGATCCAGGTCGGCGAGGAATCCGGCGCGCTGGACACGATGCTGCTGAAGACCGCCGACACCTTCGAACAGGAAACGGCGCAGGCGATCGACCGCCTGCTCGCCGCGCTGGTGCCGCTGATCACCCTGGTCCTGGCCTCGGTGGTCGGGCTGGTGATCATTTCCGTCCTCGTCCCGCTGTACGACCTTACCAATGCGATTGGGTGAGGCGCCACGCTCATGCGCCATGGCGCATGGGGCACCGAACGCGCAGTCATGGATGGCTGCGCCGGCGGCTCCTGCGCCCGTCGGGTCGCGCCACGAATGGCAGCGTGAACCCATGACGCCGCGCACGGTCCAAGCAATGGCGGCGCTCATGGCCCAACCATCTGTGCGCCGCGTCATGCGCGCAATGCGGCATCCGTCGATCGCTGCCGCGCCGTTTCCGTTCCCGCGCATGAAGCGCAGCTGCACGCACCGCACACGATGGCGACCGTTGTCACCGCGTTCGGTTACATAAGGTTTTTCACCGCAAGGATCCGATGCAATGCGAAATATCCGTTCCCTGACCCGTTCCCCTTCCGCCGCGCGCCAGTCGGGCATGAGCCTGCTGGAAATCATCATCGTCATCGTGCTGATCGGCGCGGTGCTGACCCTGGTCGGCAGCCGCGTGCTCGGCGGCGCCGATCGCGGCAAGGCCAACCTGGCCAAGTCGCAGATCCAGACCATGGCCGGCAAGATCGACAACTACCAGCTCGACACCGGCAAGCTGCCGTCCAAGCTCGACGACCTGGTCACCGCGCCGGGTGGCGTCAGCGGCTGGCTCGGCCCGTATGCCAAGCCGGCCGAACTGAACGACCCGTGGGGCCATCCGATCGAGTACAAGGTGCCGGGCGACGGCAAGCCGTTCGACCTGATCAGCCTGGGCAAGGACGGCCAGCCCGGCGGCAGCAGCTACGACGCCGACATCAAGTACGAGTGATCCCGGCGCCGTGATCCTGGCCCCTGCCGGCGTTCCCCAGCGCGGTGCGCACGCGTGCGTGCCGCCGGCGCGCGCGCGCATGCGCGGCGTGTCGCTGCTGGAGATGCTGCTGGTGGTGGGGCTGATCGCGATCGCCGCGATGCTGGCCGCCTCGGTGCTGACCGGCGGCATCGACGGCATGCGCCTGCGCTCGTCGGCCAAGGAGATCGCCGCGCAACTGCGCTATACGCGGGCGCAGGCGATCGCCACCGGCCAGCCGCAGCGCTTCCTGATCGATCCGCAGGCGCACCGCTGGCAGGCGCCGAACGGCCGCCATGGCGAGATCCCGCCGTCGCTGGCGATCCGCTTCAGCGGCGCGCGCGAGGCGCAGCGGCGCGAAGACGAAGGCGCGATCCAATTCTTCGAGGATGGCGCCGCTACCGGCGGGCGCATCGAACTGCTGACCCGCAAGGCCAGCTGGCGCATCGATGTGGCCTGGCTGACCGGCGAGGTCAAGGTCGGGCGTCCGCCGCAGCAGGGCATGCCATGAAGGCGCAACGCGGCTACACGCTGATCGAGGTGATCGTGGCGTTCGCGTTGCTGGCGCTGGCGCTGACCCTGCTGCTCGGCTCGCTGTCCGGCGCCGCGCGCCAGGTGCAGCGCGCCGACCAGCTCAGCCGCGCCACGCTGTACGCGCAATCGGTGCTGGCCGCGCAGGGCGTGGAGCAACCGCTGCAGCCCGGCCGCGAACAGGGCAGCTTCGAGCAGGGCCATTACCGCTGGACCCTGGACGTGGCGCCGTACGTCGATGCGCGGCGCCCGCCGGATACGACCATGACTCCGGGCGCGCCGACGCTGCTGCAACTGAACCTGCAGGTGCGCTGGGGCGATGCGCCGGCGCAGGCGCTGCAGTGGAAGACGCTGCGCCTGGTCAGCGCGCAGGGCAACGGGGTGGCGCAGTGAAGCGCGCACCGCGCCGCGCCGCCGCGCGCGGCTTCACCCTGATCGAAGTGCTGCTGGCCACGGTGCTGCTGGTCGGCGGACTGACCCTGGCCTTCGCCACGCTGCGCTCGGCCACCGCGATCAGCGGCCGCGGCGAGAGCATCGCCGGGCGCAGCGAGCGCATGCGCGCGGTCGAGGGCTTCCTGCGCCGGCGCCTGAGCGGAGCGCAACCGCTGGCGCTGGACATCGACAGCCGCACGCTGCAGCCGGTGCGCTTCGTCGGCGAACCGCAGCGCATGCAGTTCGTCGCCGATCTTCCCGATTACCTGGGCCGTGGCGGTCCCTATGTGCACGACCTCAGCGTCGGCGGCGACGGCGGCAATCGGCGCCTGGCGATCGCGTTGGTGCAGGTGCAGGCCGGCAAGCAGGTCGCCGAGGACAGGCCGCGGGCGCCCGAGCCGCTGGTCGATGGCCTGCGCCAGGTGCGCTTCCGCTACCGCGGCATCGACCCGGAGCGCGGCAGCATCGGTCCCTGGCAGGAGCGCTGGGAGAAGACCGACCAGTTGCCGCTGCTGGTGTCGATCGAACTGAGCAGCGACGACGGCATGGTGTGGCCGCCGCTGGTGGTGGCGTTGCGCCAGGCCGGCGGCGCGGAGGCGCGGCAATGAGCGCGGCGCCCCGATACGCGCGCGGCGCGGCGCTGGTGCTGGTGCTGTGGCTGATCGCGCTGCTGACCGCGCTGATCGGCGCGTTCGCGCTGACTGCGCGCACCGAGGGCCTGCAGGGCAAGGTGCTGGGCGACGGCGCGGCGGCGCAGGAGCGCGCCCGCGCCGGGCTGGAGTACGCGCTGACCCGGCTCGCCAGCACGCCGACGCAGCCAGGCTGGCGCGCGGACGGGCGTCGTTACCGCTGGCAATACGAAGACGCCACGATCGATCTGCGGATCACCGACGAGAGCGGCAAGGTCGATCTGAACCTGGCCGACGCGCCGCTGCTGGCGGCGCTGGTGCGCGCGGTCGGCGGCGATCCGCAGCGCGCCGACCGCATCGCCGCGGCGATCGTGGACTGGCGCGACCCGGACAACCTCAGCCAGCCCAACGGCGGCGCCGAGGACCCGGACTATGCCGCCGCCGGGCTGCCGTACGGCGCCAAGGACGCGCCGTTCGAGAGCCTGGCCGAACTGCAACTGGTGCTGGGCATGGATGCGGATCTGTACGCCAAGCTGCTGCCGAATGTGACCCTGTACAGCGGGATTTCGCGCCCGGCGCCGGATTTCGCGCCGGCGCCGGTGCTGACCGCGCTCGGCCTGGATGCGCAGCAGGTGCTGGCGCAACGCGAGCGCAGCGACCCGGCACAGGCCGCGGCGATCGGCGGGGGCGGCGGCACCTACAGCATCGAAAGCCGCGCGCAATTGGCCGCGGGGCGCGCGGCGGTGCTGCGCGCCGTGGTGCGCCCAGGCTCGTCGGCGCTACCGGGCTCCGCCTACACTGTGCTGCGATGGGAAGAAGGATCGACCGTTCGATGACTGCGTGGCGGGACACGATGGACAAGTTCGGCGTGCGCATGGCGCCCGGTGCCGGCGGCCTGCTGGCCTGGTGGCAGCGTTCGCTGATGGCGTGGCTGCCGCCGCGCTGGCAGCTGCAACTGGGCTGGTCGCAGGCGCGGCTGCTGCTGTGGCGCGACGGCGACCAGCTGTACGTCGCGCGCCAGATCGATGCCGAACTGGGCACGCCGCTGGCCTTGCCGTGGCCGCTGCTGCCGAGCGACCTGGAGGCCGTGCTCGGCCCGCGCCTGGCGGCCTTGCCGCGGGTCTGGCTGCTGCCGGCGCAGTCCGCGCTGCAGCGCACGCTGCGCCTGCCTGCCGCCGCCGCCGACCACCTGCGCGACGTGGTTCGCTTCGAGATCGACCGGCAGACGCCGTTCCAGGCCGACCAGGTGGTCTACGACGTGCGCCCCGGCGCGCGCCGCGACGATGCGCAACTGGACGCCGAACTGGTGGTGGCGCCGCGCCGCGTGCTGGACGAACTGCAGGCCAGCGCCGGCGCGCTGCGCCCGACCCTGGCCGGGGTCGATGTCGCCGGTGGCGACGGCGCGCCGCTGGGCGTGAACCTGCTGCCGCCGGAGCAGCGCCATCGCCGCGCCGATCCGATGCGGCGATGGAACGCGATCCTCGCCGCCACCGCGCTGCTGGCGCTGTTCGCCGCCGGCTGGCAGTTGCTGGACAACCGCCGCGACGCGCTCGAGCAATTGCAAGCGCAAGTGGACAGCGGCGCGCAGCGCGCGCGCGGCGTGGCCGCGCAGTGCCAGCAATTGGTCGATCTGGTCGAAGGCGCGGCCTTCTTCGACCAGCTGCGCGCCGAGCGCCCAACCGCGCTGGAAATCTGGAACGAACTGAGCAAGCGCCTGCCCGAGGGCACCTATCTGGAGAAATTCTCGATCGAGGGCGACCAGTTGCAGCTGATCGGCCTCAGCAGCGAGGCGTCCTCGCTGGTCGGCCGGCTGGAGGGCTCGCCGCTGTGGCGCACGCCGTCGCTGACCGGGGTGCTGCAGGCCGATCCGGGCAGCCACCGCGACCGCTTCACCCTGACCGCCGAACTGGCCGGGACCAAGCGCAAGGAGGCCGCCAATGCCGGTGCAGGTCGATAAGCGCGACCGCTGGCTGGCGCTGGGCCTGCTGCTGGCGGCGCTGGCGCTGGCCTACCTGCTGCTGGTGCATCCGTGGTGGACGGTGCCGATGCGCGAGGTCGAAGCACAGATCCAGGAATTGCGCCAGCGCGAGCTGCGCGTGCGCATGCAGTTGCAGCAGGCGCCGCAGGTGGCGCAGCGGCTGCAGCAGGCGCAACGCGATCTGGCCGCGCGCCCGGGCTTCCTGCGCGAGACCTCGGCCGAGCTGGCTTCGGCCGGATTGGTGCAGCGCCTGGAAAGCGCGGTGGCCACCGCCAGCCCCGGCAACCGCAGCTGCGCGATCAGCAACCGTTCGCCGCTGGCCGCCGACAACCGCCGCGACCGCTTCACCCGCGTCGCGGTGCAGGTGCGGCTGCGCTGCGGCACGCCGGAACTGGCGGCGGTGCTACACGCGCTGGAAAGCGGCACCCCGGCGCTGTTCGTGGACAACCTCAACGTGATGGCGCAGCGCTATCAGCTGTCGCCGGGCGAGAGCGGCAACGGCCTGGACGTGGCGTTCGAACTGGCCGGCTATCTGCGCCCGAACGCGATGCCGCCGCCGCCCGCCGCCGCGGGCATGCCGCCCGGCATGCCACCGCCGCCTGGTGGGGCGCCGCCCGGCGCGCCGACGATGGACGCCGGCACGCCGGCCGGCCCCGGGCCGAGCGAGCCGCCGGCGCCGCCGGCACCGGCCGTGCGCGATGCGGCCATGCCGCAGCCGCCGCAGCAAGTGGAGGGCGCGCATGCGAATTGAAGCGATCGGCCTGCGCACCGTGTGGCTGGCAACGCTGGCGCTGTGGGGGCTGCTGATCTGGGCGCTGGGCCTGGCCGGCCTGGGCCAGCGCATCGTCCCGCTGCCCGACGATCCCAGTATGACCCAGCGCCTGCCGGGCTTGCCGGCGGCGCCCAGCGAGCGTCTCGGCGACTATTCGCGCTACGCCGAGATCGCCGCGCGTCCGGTATTTGCCGAAGACCGCCGGCCGCATCCGTTCTTCCTCAGCGCCGACAACGGCCAGGGCGCCGCGCCCAGCGTGCGCCTGACCGGCGTGCTGCTCACCGACAGTTTCAAGATGGCCACGCTGACCACCGAGCAGGGCGAATCGCTGCGCCTGCAGGAAGGCCGCGACCCGGTGAAGGGCTGGCGCTTGCTGTCGCTGGAACCGCGCCGCGCGGTGGTCAGCGGCGGCAGCGGCACCCAGACCCTGGAGCTGCAGGTGTTCGACGGCAAGGGCGGACAGCCGCCGACTGCGCTCGGCCAGGGCGCACGGCCGCCAGGCATGCCGCCGTTGCCGGCGCCGCCACCGGCCACGACTGCGGTCAGCGCGCCGGTCACTCCCGTCGCCGCCACGCCGCAGGCGGGCGCCAACGGGACTCCGGCAACGCCTGCGCAGAGCGCCCCGGCGGCCGCGCCGGCGCCGTCGTCGGAACAGTTGCAAGCCATCCGCGAACGTATCGAAGCCCGCCGCCGGCAGTTGCAGCAGCAGCGCCAGAACGGCACCACCCCCGGCCAGAACCCTTGAAGAGTGATCGCATGACGCTGCGCTTGTTTTCCCTGTTCCTCGCGATCGGCCTGGTGGCCGGCTGCGCCACCACGCCCTCGCCGGACGTCCGCCGCGGCGCCGCGATCGATCCCACCGTCGGCGCCGCCGGCAGCACCAGCGCCACGGCCGACGCAAGCACGGGCACGGCCGATCCCAACGGCGTGCCGGACCGTGTCGCCCCGGTGATCCGCCGCGGCAGCGGCAGCATGATCAATTCCGGCGCCGCCGCCGCGCCGGCGCCATCGCTGGCCAACGCCAGCAGCGGCAGCGCCACCTTCAACTTCGAAGGCGAGTCGCTGCATGCGGTGGTCAAGGCGATCCTCGGCGACATGCTCGGGCAGAACTACGTGATCGCGCCGGGCGTGCAGGGCACGGTGACCCTGGCCACGCCCAAGCCGGTGTCGCCGGCGCAGGCGCTGAACCTACTGGAGATGGTGCTGGGCTGGAACAACGCGCGCATGGTCTACAGCGGCGGCCGCTACAACATCGTGCCGGCCGACCAGGCGCTGGCCGGCACGGTGGCGCCGAGCACCGCCTCGCCGGCCAGCGCGCGCGGCTTCGAGGTGCGGGTGGTGCCGCTGAAGTTCATCTCCGCCAGCGAAATGAAGAAGGTGCTGGAGCCGTATGCGCGGCCGAACGCGATCGTCGGCATCGACGGCTCGCGCAACGTCATCACCCTCGGCGGCACCCGCGCCGAGCTGGAGAATTACCTGCGCACGGTGCAGATCTTCGATGTGGACTGGCTGTCGGGCATGTCGGTGGGCGTGTTCCCGATCCAGTCCGGCAAGGCCGAGCAGGTCGCCGCCGACCTGGAGAAGGTGTTCGGCGAGAACAGCAAGACCCCCAGCGCCGGCATGTTCCGCTTCATGCCGCTGGAGAACGCCAACGCGGTGCTGGTGATCACCCCGCAGGCGCGCTACCTGGACCAGGTCCAGGAATGGCTGGACCGGATCGACAGCGCCGGCGGCGGCAGCCGCCTGTTCTCCTACGAGCTGAAATACATCAAGGCCAAGGACCTGGCCGACCGCCTGGCCGAGGTGTTCGGCGCCGGCGGCAGCCGCGGCGATTCCAACGCCTCGCTGATGCCGGGCACGCAGCTGAGCCAGATGGGCAGCGGTGGCCTGGGCGGCAGCAGCGACGGCGGCCTGGGCGGCAGCAGCAGCCTCAATGGCAACAGCGACAGCCTGTCCTCGAGCAGCGGCGGTTCCTCGTCGAGCAGCAGCGGCGGCCTGGGCAACGGCAGCCTGCAGCTGTCGCCGCGCACCTCCGGCAACGGCAGCGTGACCCTGGAAGTGCAGGGCGACAAGGTCGGCGTGTCGGCGGTGGAGGAGACCAACACCTTGCTGGTGCGCGCCACGCCGCAGTCGTGGCGTTCGATCCGCGATGTGGTCGAAAAGCTCGACGTGATGCCGATGCAGGTGCACATCGAGGCGCAGGTGGCCGAGGTCAGCCTGACCGGCCAATTGCAGTACGGCGTGAACTGGTTCTTCGAAAATTCGGTCAACGCCTCCGCCGACAGCACGGTGGCCAACACCACCGGACTCGGTGTCGGCGCGGGCCTGCCCAGCGCCGCCGGGCGCAGCATCTGGGGCGATATCGCCGGCAAGGTCGGCAGCAGCGGCCTGGGCTGGACCTTCCTCGGCAAGAACGCCGCCGCGGTGATCACCGCGCTGGACAAGGTCACCAACCTCAAGCTGCTGCAGACCCCGTCGGTGTTCGTGCGCAACAACGCCGAGGCCACGCTGAACGTGGGTACGCGCATCCCTATCAACTCGACGTCAATCAACACCGGCCTGGGCACCGACACCAGCTATTCGTCGGTGCAGTACATCGATACCGGCGTGATCCTGAAGGTGCGCCCGCGGGTGACCAAGGACGGCATGGTGTTCCTGGACATCGTGCAGGAAGTCAGCACGCCCGGTTCGCGGCCGGCGGCGTGCACCTCGGGCACCTCCACCGTGACCAACAGCTCGGCCTGCAACGTGGACATCAACACGCGCCGGGTCAAGACCGAGGCGGCGGTGCAGAGCGGCGACACCATCATGCTCGCCGGCCTGATCAACGACAGCACCAGCGACGGCAGCGCCGGCGTGCCGCTGCTGAGCAAGCTGCCGGTGGTCGGCGCGCTGTTCGGCCAGAAGACGCAGGACAAGACCCGCAACGAAGTGATCGTGCTGCTGACCCCGACCATCGTGCGCAACCCGCAGGAAGCGCGCGACCTCACCGACGAGTACGGGCAGAAGTTCAAGGCGATGCAGCCGCTGCCGGCTGCGGGCAAGAAGTAAGCGCAGGTGACCCTGCCCATCGTGCTGCTGCCGGTCGGCGTCGACGACGCCGCACTGGACGCATGCCTGGGCGCGCTGGAGGCGCACACGCCGGCCGGCACCCGCGTGTGGCTGGCCGACGACGCGCAGGCCGGGCCGCGTGGCCAGCGCGTGGTCGAGGCCTGGCTGGCGCACACCCGCCTGCAGGCCGACTACACGCGGCGCCCGCGCATGCTCGGCGAAGTCGCGCATCTGGACGAAATGCTGCGCGCCTGCGGTGCCGCCGACGTGGTGGTGCTGGCCGCCGATGCGCAACCGCTGCCCGGCTGGCTGCAGCAACTGAGCGCATGCCTGGCGCGCGATGCGGCCATCGCCAGCGCCACGCCGTGGAGCAACGCCGGCGAAGCCTGCGCCTGGCCGCGGCTGGGCGAGATCAATCCGCTGCCCGACGATGGCGAACGCCTGGCACGCGCCTGCGCGGCGCTGCCGCCGGAGCATCCGGAACTGCCGTCGGCGGTGTGCCACGCGGTGGCCCTGCGCGGCGCGGCGCGGCAGCGCGCCGGCGGCCTGGACGCGAGCAGTTACGGATCCTGGTACGCGGCGCTGGTCGACCTGTCGCTGCGCATGGCCGGACTCGGCTGGCGCAACGTGCTGTGCGAGACCGCCTACGTGGCGCGCAGCGGCGAAGGCCGCGCCGCCGACGGCGACATGGATGCGCTGGCCACACGCTGGCCGGCCTGGCACGCGCGCCTGGCCGGCTTCCTGATGCACGATCCGCTGCGCGCGCGCCGCGAGGACCTGCAACGCCTGTACGCCGACCTGCCGCCGCCGGATCCGCAGCGCGCGCTGTTCGAGGCCTAGCGCTTACGACGCGGCGCTGGAAATCGGCGTGGTGTTGTCGGTCGCTGACGTGTTGTGGGAGCGACTTCAGTCGCGACGGGCCTAACCGGTAACGCCCGTCGCGACTGAAGTCGCTCCCACAAAATGCAAGTGTGTCGCTGCTCCTGCGCAAGGTTCAGGACATTGGCCGGCCACAGCCGCGCATCTCCGCCGGCCTGCGTCGGCGCGTTGCACTGCCGCCATTGCGCAGGCCGCTCACTCCGGCGGTGCCTGCACCTCCACCGTCACTTCGAGCACATCGTGGCGCCAGGATTCGATATCGAATTCCACCGCGCGGCCGTCGGCGGCGTAGCTCACCCGCTGCAGACGGAAGCACGGCGTGCCGACGGTGGACTGCAGCAGCGCGGCCTGCTCGGCGACCAGCGTGGCCGGGTACATCGACAGGCGGCTGCGCGCCTGGCGCAGTCCGAGCCGTTGTCCCAGCACCGCGCTGAGCGAGCCGGCCAGGTCGTGATCGAGCAGGCTCGGTGCCCACGCGGCGAGAATCGCATTGGTCTCCAGCAGCACCGCGCGGCGGCCGATCCACCGCCGGCGCTGCAGCACGAACACCTCGGCCTGCGCATCGTCCAGTTCCAGGTGCCGCGCCAGCGTCGCGCCGGCCGGCTGGCGGCGCGCGCCGAGCAGTTCGGTGCGCGGCGTGCCGCCTTGCGCGGCGACGTACTGCATGAAGCCGGCGATGCTGGTGGGATCGTGGCGCACGCGCGCCGCGCTGACGAACCAGCCGCGCCGGTTCTCGCGGTAGATGTAGCCTTCCGACTCCAGGTGCTGCAGCGCCTCGCGCAAGGTGATGCGGGTGCAGCCGAACAGCGCGGCCAGTTCCCGCTCCACCGGCAGGCGCTGGTCCGCGGCCCATTCGCCGCCGACGATGCGTGCGAGCAGGGCATCGACGATGCGCTGGCCGAAGCCGGCGGCGGGAGTCAACGGCGTGGGCATGGGGTCTCCGTGGCTGTGCTGCACTTTTCCTGACCATGGTCGCAGGCAACGACGATTATGTGGGCGACCGCAGTCTCGACGGGCCTTGCTTGCAAAGCCTGGCGCGGCGGATGGCCCCGGCCAGCTGGAGTCTTCTCCCACAATGCTCCGTTCACTGCATGCCCGGGATCGACAATGCTCCAGCATAGCGACGCCGCGCGCGCCCGCGGCACTGCGGCGCGACCGGTAGCCGGCTAACGCAGGCTGACGTGACATGCATCGTCTGCGTCCCTTGCGCCCAGGTCACGCTGATCGTCCCGGCTGCTCGCCGACGCCGGCCTGCGTCGATTGCGACGCAGGCGGATGCGCTGGCTCATGGCAACGGCTGCGCCGCGACGGCGCGGCGCAAGTCCGCCCGCCACAGCCGCAAGCCGTAGATCGCCAGCACCACGAAGCCGGCGTACAGCGCCGCGGTGGGGTACAGCCCCTTGTAGACGAAGACGCCGACGTAGAGGCAGTCGAGCACGATCCACAGGGTCCAGTTGGCGATGCGCTTGCGTGCCGCCCAGAAGCTGGCGACCAGGCTGAAGGCCGATAGCGCCGCGTCCAGCCACGGCAGAGCGGCATCGGTATGGCGGTGCATCAGCCAGCCCAGCGCCAGCGCACCGGCAGCGCCGGCCAGCAGCGACAGCACCGCTTCGCGCCGCGGTAGAGGGCCGACCTGGACCTTGCCATCGTCCAGCCGGCCCTGGCTCCAGCGCCACCAGCCGTACCCCTGCAGGAATACGTAGACGCCTTGCAGCAACATGTCCGAGTACAGCTTCCATTGATAGAACAGCCACGCGTACAGCAGCACCGCGACCACGTTGACCGGCCAGCACCAGCGCGTCCGGCGCGCGGTCAGCCACACGCCGAGCACATTGACCAGTACGGCGAGGAGTTCGAGGGGGGACATGGTGGGAAGGCCGGGATTGGGGAGTGGGAATTCGGGAGTGGGAGCGCTTCGCGAGTTCACCGCATTGCGCCCTTCTGTAGGAGCGGCTTCAGCCGCGACGCTTTCCTGTCGTAGCAGAAGCCGCTCACACATCGCGGGAGACATGGCGAGACGGTGGAAGGGCTAGGCTGGTAATCGGATCAATATCGAATCGGCGATCAGGAAACTTTGCGAACGCATGGCGTCGCGCTTTTCTCTGGAGCAGCTTCGGCCGTGACACGTTGGCGGTAAAGCGTCGCGGCTGAAGCCGCTCCTACAAGGTCATGTCTTCGCCGCCGACCTCTTGCTTTTGCGAATCCCCAATCCCGACTCCCCACTCCCTGCCTTCAAAAATCGAACTGCAGCGCCAGCCGCGCCGTGCGCGGCGCGCCCAGGAACAGGTAGTCGTCGCCCATGTAGTCGCCGACGTCACGCCAGTAGCGCTTGTCGGCCAGGTTGTCCACGCTCAGTCGCAGCGTGGTCGGCACCGTGCCCAGCCGCGTCGCATATCGCGCCCCCAGGTTGTAGACGGTATAGCCGCCGACGGCGACGCGGCCGCTGCGGTCGGCGTACTTGGCGCCGCTGTACTGCGCGCCGCCCAGCAGCGCCAGGCCGCTTGTGCCGGGCACGTCCCAGCTGGCCTGGGCGCTGGCGCGCAGCCTGGGCACGTTCAGTGCCTGGTGGTCTTCGTAGGCCGGTGTGCCGGTGTCCTCGGCGCGCGCGCGGATGCCGGCGACACTGGCCTGCAGGTGCAGCCGCTCGCCGATCGCGCCGTCGGCCGACAGTTCGATGCCGCGGTTGTGCAGGCGCCCCTGCTGCACATACAGGAAGCTGCCGTCGGCCTGCGGTTGCGCGTACTGATAGGCCTGGCGGATGTCGAACACGGCCGCGCCCAGGGCCAGGCCGGCGCGCTCGTATTTCAGGCCGGCCTCGCTCTGGTAGGCGCTGGTCGGGGCGAGGATCGCATCGGCGTTGCTGGCGAACCACGACGCGGTGCCGCCCGGCGCCAGGCCCTTGGCGAAGCTGGCGTACAGCGACAGCGTGTCCTGCGGCTTGAACAGCAGCGCCGCCTGCGGCAGCACTTCCGAGCGGCGGGTGTGGCGGGTCAGTACGCCGTCGCGGTCCCAGGCGCGCTCGTCGTAGCGCACCTGGCGCGCGCCCAGCAGCAGTTGCCAGTCCTCGCCGATGCCGATGCGGTCGCTGGCCAGCAGCGATCGCTGGGTGCTGTCCAGGCGCCGGCGCTTGGGGCCGAGTTCGACGTCGGTCTGTGCCAGCAGCGGCGGATCCGCATCGATGTTGCCGCTGCCGATCCATTCGTTGATCGAGCCATGCTGGTCGATGGTCCGCTGCAAATAGTCCACGCCGATGTTGAGCTGGTGCTGCAGCGCGCCGGTGGCGAAGCTGCCGGACACGGTCGCCTGCAGCTGGTCGTTGCGGCGCGTGTCGTCGGGGCTGCGGTAGTCGTAGATGTCGTAGTCGCCTTCGCGGCTGAAGTAGTTGGGGATCGCGTCGCTGGCGCAGCTGGCGGCGCCGTAGCAGCCCCAGGCGAAGCTGGAATAATCGTCGATCACCGCGCGGCTGTGGGCGGCCGCCAGTTGCGCGCGCCAGGCTTCGTTGAAACGGTATTGATAGCGCAGCTGCGCGTTGAGCGAGTCGATGCCGACCGGCTTGGACCAAGGCTGATACGCCAGCAACCGGTGCACCGACACGTCGCCGGGCACGCGTTCGCCGCCGAGCAATTGATAGCCGGGCACCGAGCGTTGCTGCCGGTCCTGGTACTCCACGTCCAGCTGCAGCGTCGATTGCGGATCGATGTTCCAGTCCGCGGCCAGCGACAGGAAATTGCGGTGGCCGTCGGCATGCGCGACGTAGCTGCGGATGTCCTCGTGCGCGGCGTTGACGCGCAGGCCGAACTGGCGCTCGCGGCCGAACCAGTCGCCCAGGTCCACCGCGGCGTAGCGGCCGCCGTCGTCGTCGGTCCCCAGCGTCAGCGTGCGCACCTGCTGCGGGCGCTTGGTCACGTAGTCGATCACCCCGGCCGGCTCGGTGAGCCCGGACTGCAGGCCGGACAGGCCCTTGAGCACCTGCACCTGTTCCTTGTTCTCCAGCGCCACGTTCTGCTCGCCGGTGACGGTCAGGCCGTTGATGCGGTAGCTGTTGGCGGCGTTGAGCGAGTAGCCGCGCACTACGAAGTTCTCGTAATAGCCGATCGGTGCGTAGCTGTCGCCGACCGAGGCGTCGGCGCGCAGCACTTCGCTGAGCACGCGCACCTGGCGGTCGTCCAGCTGGGTGCGGTCGATCACCGCGATCGAGGCGGGCGTCTCCAGCAGCGCGGCATCGCCGTAGCCGCCCAGCGTGGAGCGGTTGCGCGGCTGCTCGCCCTGCACGTTGACCGCGTCCAGCTCGACCGGCGTCTGCGTGTCTGCATCGGTCGCGCGTGCCGGTGCGGCGGTGGCAGCCAGCGCCAATGCGAGGGCGAGTGGCGCGAGTGTGGGGAAGGTGGGGGACATGCGGAACCTCTAAGCGGAAATCGGAACGGAATGGATGGATGCCGATGCGTGTGGGCAACGGCGGAATTGGAAATGGCGATCGGCACAAGGCCCGCGCGATCGGGTGGCCTGCGCCCGCCATGGGCGCGCCGGTGCGCATGGCAGCGCGGACGAGACGCTCATCGCACCGCCTCCGCGTGGTGCTGCAACCGCCGCAGCAGGCGCTGGCCTTCCTCGCCGCCGAACCAGTCGGCATGGCCGAGCAGGTAGCGGCGATAGGCGATGTCGGCGTTCGCGTCGGAGCCGGTGATGCCGGCGAAATACTCGATCTCGCTGAGCGCGAAGTCGGCGTGCACGATCGGCAACACGGCGGCCAGCAGGCGCAGCTGCGCCGTGTCCAGCGGCAGCCGCTGCGCGTAGCCGTGCAGCAACGCGTCGAGTTGATCGAGGTCGGCGGGCGCACGGCCGCCGACATCCAGTTGCAGCCACGGCACCAGGTTGCGCTCGATCGCGGTAGCCAGATCGAACAGCGCGAAGCTGCGGTCGGACAGGCCGAAATCGAACACCGCGCTGACCTCGCTCGCCGCGCCGTGGCCGCGCCACAGCAGGTTGGAGGCATGCCAGTCGCCATGCGTCCACAGCGGCGGCGTCGGCGCTTGCAGCAGCGGCCAGGCGCGCGCGTGCCACGGCAGCAGATGCCGGCGCAGGTCGTCACGCCAGTCGTGCCGCTGCAGCCAGGCCGCCAGCGCCGGCCGCGCGCGCAGGTCCCGCTGCAGCGCCTGCAGCGGATCGGCGCTGCCGAACAGGCGCAGATTGGCGACCAGCTGGGTGGTGCCGCGCGGCGGTGCCGTGTAGCCGGCTGCGGCCCGGTGCAGCGATGCGAGTGCGTGTCCGGCGGCCTGCGCGTGGGCCGTGTCGGCGAACGGCAGCCACGAGGCCGTGTCGCGGTACAGGTCTTCGCCGGTGGCGGCGCGCTGCACTTCGTAGGTCCAGTCGCCGAGTGCGATCGCGCTGGCGCCGTCGGGCGCGCGCAGCAGGACCGGCACCGGCATGCCGCGCGCGCGCAGGTGCTCGATGAAGCGGTGCTCCTCGTCCAGCGTGCGCGCATCACGCAATGTGCGGTGATGGCGCTTGACGAACAGCGTGCCTACGGCGCTCTCGACCTCGGCCGCGGCGGAGAACGGGCGCGGGCTGTGCCAGCGCAAGGCGCGGACCGCGTCGGGCAGGCCCATATGCCGCAACAGCGCGTCCACCTCGTCGCTGCGCAGGGGCGGCCAGTCCGCCGTGGCCGGGGCCAGGCTCATACCATGGATCTGGTGCGCGCTCATCGGACCCGTCCCGGAGGTGGGGAGGTCCGCATGGCGTTGCGATGGCGTGGCGCTTCGCGCTGTTCGGAATTTGGTCTAGACCAGCGATGCGGAGGTTTGCGGCGGCAGCCGATGGCGATATCGGTCGAAAAGCGGCGACGCTGCCGGGCCATCGGCATGCACGGCCGCCAGCGAACTGGGCGGCCGATGCGTATCGATCCTGGCGGCAGCGCGCGGTAGTGGGCGCTAGCCGTCATCTACACCGCGCAAGGCATGGAACCGCAGATTCTACCGCGTCGGCGCGGCGCGCACGTCGCACAATCGCCGCGCGCGAACGCCGGCCAGGGTGCGACGCCTTCTGCGCGCGCGGCTTTGCCCGGATAATCGGCGCATGAGCGAACAGCAGATGGCCGTGGTGGTGGTGACCTACGAGAGCGGCAGCACCATCGATGCCTGCCTGCAGCGGCTGCGCGCGGCGGCGGAGGTCGCGCAGATCCGCGTGGTCGACAACGCCTCGCGCGACGACACCCTGGCCATCGTGCAGCGCCACGCGCTTGAGGACCGGCGCGTGCGCTTCATCGCCAATCCCGACAACCCCGGCTTCGCCACCGCCTGCAACCAGGGCGCGGCGGCCAGCGATGCGCCGTGGCTGGCATTCGTCAATCCTGACCTGATGGTGGAGGCCGACACGCTGGCGCTGCTGCGCGCGCAGGTCGCCGCGCTTGGCGACGCGCTGCTCGGGGTGGAGCAGGTCGACGAGCAGGGCCGCGCCGATGCCGCGGTGCGTCGCCGCGATCCGGACTTCGCGGCGATGCTGCGGCACCCGCTGGCCGGTTCGCGGCTGGCGCTGGCGGTGGACCCGGCGCAGCCGCTGCAGCGGGTGGACGCGATCTCCGGCGCGCTGATGCTGCTGCCGCGGGCACTGTTCGACCGCATCGGCGGCTGGGATGCCGGCTACCGCCTGCATGCCGAGGACCTGGACCTGTGCCGCCGCGCGCGCCAGGCCGGGGCCACCGTGGCGGTGCTCAATACCCTGCGCGTGCTGCACGTGCGCGGCGTGTCCAGCCGCAAGCGGCCCTGGTTCGTGGAATGGCACAAGCACCGCGGGCTGTGGCGTTATTTCCGCAAGTTCGAGGCGCCGACGCGTGCCGCGCCGGTGCGTGCGGCGGTGTGGGCGGTGATCTGGCTGCATGCCTGGGTGACCTTCGCCAAGCTGTGCTGGCGGCGTCCCGGCTGAACGCAGCACCAGACTGGTGCGTGGTCGCGCCAGGCTGTATGCGTGATGAGCAGTTCATTTATTGTGTGATGTGAAGCACGCGAAAAAAGTGCTACGTTCCTGTCGCGATCCCGCTACGGGATCGTTTCCTGCTCCCTGTTCCAGGGGCCCCCCACCAGGAAACAACAGCGATGAACCAGCCGTACGACGAGCGCGCGCGCTCGCGATCGCGCGTATGCGCGCCTCCGATTTCCGTGGCCGGCGATGGCCGCGCCCGGCACCGGCCTGGCCGCCGCGCACGCAGGCTGTCGACGCTGGCGTTGGGCCTGGCCGCCCTGGCGGCCGGTCCGTGTTTCGCCGGTGCCTGGGTACAGGACGATGGCGCCGCGCTGGTGATCCTCAAGGCCAGCCATAGCGACGGCGGTGCGGTCTACAACAGCCACGGCCAGGACCAGAATTTCCCCGATGCCGGGCGCAGCCGTCAGGACCAGCTGAACCTGTACGCCGAGTACGGGCTGAGTGCGGACCTGACCCTGGTCGGCAACTTCTATTTCGACAAGGTCGGCTATCGCAACGACAGCGGTTACGGCAACCAGCACACCACCGGCTGGGCCGACCAGGAAATCGGCCTGCGCTACCGTCTGGATCCGGACGGCCGCGACGGCCCCTGGCAGGGCGCGCTGCAGGTGCTGGCGCTGATCCCCGGCTACAGCCGCCAGGACGCCGCCGATCGCGACCATCCGGCGCTGGGGCAGGGCGACTACGGCGCCGAGCTGCGCTACAGCGTCGGCCGCGGCTATCGGGCCGGCAACCGCGACGGCTACGTGGACCTCGGTGCGGCGGTGCGCCTGCGCGGCGGCGACTCCGCCGACGAGGCGCGGGTGGACATCAGCAGCGGCCTGGCGCTGGCGCCGCGCTGGATGCTGATCGGCGAACTCAACGTGATCCAGGGCCTGGGCAACGGCAACGGTCCCAACCCGGTGTACGCGCCCGGCACCCCGATCCGCGGCAACAACTACGACCTGACCAAGCTGCAGGCCTCGCTGCTGCATACCTTGCCCGGCGGCACCCAACTGCAGCTCGGCTACCAGCAGCCGGTGGCCGGGCGCAACACCGGCGGCGCCGGCGGCCCGTTCGTCGCCGCCTGGTGGCGGTTCTGACGGTGGCGGCGGTGAACCCACCGGCGACGACCGACGCGATCGGTCCGCTCGGCAGCGTCCCCGAGCCGCGCGGCTGGCAGAGCCCGATCGGCACCGCGCTGGTCGAAGCCGGGGTCATCGACGCGGCGCAGCTGCAGGACGCGTTGGCCTTGCAGGCGCGTTGGCGTTCGCGCCTGGGCGATGTGGTGCTGGCCCAGCGCGGGGTCACCGCGCTGCGCTTCTACACGGTGCTGTCGGCGCATTTCGGGCTGAACTTCGTCAACCTGCTGCAGCAGCCGATCGATCCGGCCTTGTTCGAGCCGGCGCGGCTGGCCGACTACGCGCAGCGCCTGGTGCTGCCGTGGCGCATGGAAGAGGGCCGGCTGGTGCTGGCGGTGGCCGATCCCGGCCCGGAGACCTTCGCCTGGGCGCGCAACCAGTACGGCGCGGACGTGCGCTTCGTCGGCACCTCCAAGTTCGATATCGTCTGGGGCCTGCAGCAGCAGGCCGATGCGCAGCTCACCCACGATGCGCTGAACCTGCTCGCCGACCACGCGCCGGAGCATTCGGCCAAACAGGTGGTCACCCGCAAGCAGGTGGTGTCGCTGTGCACCGTGGCGGCGTTGTTGCTGCTGGCGCTGGCGATCTGGCCGGTGCCGAGCCTGATCGCGATCAACGCCGTGGTCGGCATCGCCTTCGTGGCCACGTTCGCGCTGAAGTTCGCGCTGGCCTGGCTGGGCGCGCGGCGCCGCATCGAGATCAAGGTCACCGACGCGGAAGTGGCCGCGCTCAGCGACGAGGATCTGCCGGTGTATACGGTGCTGGTCCCGATGTACAAGGAGCCGGACGTATTGCCGATCCTGGCCAACGCGCTGCGCCGGCTCGACTACCCGACCTCCAAGCTCGACGTGAAGCTGGTGCTGGAGGCCGACGACACCGAGACCATCGAGGCGGCCAAGGCGCTGGGGCTGGAGGCGTTCTTCGAGATCATCCGGGTGCCGCCGTCGCAGCCCAAGACCAAGCCCAAGGCGTGCAACTACGCGCTGCAGTTCGCGCGCGGGCAGATGCTCACCATCTACGACGCCGAGGACAAGCCGGAGCCGGACCAGCTCAAGCGCGCGGTCGCCGCGTTCCGCAAATCGCCGGCCGACGTGGCCTGCATCCAGGCGCGGCTGAACTACTACAACGCCGACGAGAACTGGCTCACGCGCATGTTCACGCTGGAATATACGTTGTGGTTCGACTTCTACCTGCCGGCGCTGGAAACCCTGCGCATCCCGATCCCGCTGGGCGGCACCTCCAACCATTTCCGCCTGGACATCCTGCGCAAGGTGCGTGCCTGGGACCCGTACAACGTCACCGAGGACGCCGACTTGGGCGTGCGCCTGACCCAGCAGGGTTACCGGGTCAGCGTGGTCAATTCGACCACGTTCGAGGAAGCCAACGTCAGCATCCCCAACTGGATCCGGCAGCGTTCGCGCTGGCTCAAGGGCTACATGCAGACCTGGCTGGTGCACATGCGCGATCCGGTGCAGCTGTACCGCTCGGTCGGTTTCCGCGGCTTCTGGGGCTTCCAGTTCTTCGTCGGCGGCACCTTCTTCACTGCGCTGATCGCCCCGCCGATGTGGCTGATCTACGGCATCTGGGCGCTGACCGACACGCATGCGTTCAATCCGTTCTTTCCGCCCGCGCTGCTGTACCTGAGTCTGCTCAATCTGCTGCTGGGCAACGG
Source organism: Xanthomonas sp. DAR 34887 (assembly GCF_041245805.1). Lineage (NCBI taxonomy): Bacteria > Pseudomonadati > Pseudomonadota > Gammaproteobacteria > Lysobacterales > Lysobacteraceae > Xanthomonas > Xanthomonas tesorieronis. The sequence goes on along the minus strand of NZ_CP162490.1, from coordinate 4,300,592 downwards.
CTTCCTGATCTACATGACCTTGCTGGCGGCGTTCAAGCGCGACTACTTCCGGCTGGCGCCGTACGCGCTGACCGTGCCGCTGTACTGGCTGCTGCAATCGCTCGCCGCCTACAAGGGCCTGTGGCAGCTCATCCGCAATCCGTTCTACTGGGAAAAGACCACCCATGGCATCAGCAAGCACATGGCCGAAGAGCGCCGCGCCGCACTCGACGATTGAGACGCCGCGGCGCCCGCGCGGCGTCGCGGTGTTCGTGGTCACCGCCGCGCTGCTGGCGCTGCTGTGCCAGCGCCTGCTCGCGCACGGCTACATGAGCGACGACGCGATGGCGCAGTACGCCAAGCTGCTGCTGTTGCGCGACGCGGCCGGCTTCCGCACCGAATACCTGGGCTTCCTGTACGCGCAGGCCTCGCTGTACCTGGGCCTGCTGATCGGCGGCGTGCCGGGGCTGTCCACGCCGCTGCTGCCGTATCTGGTGGACGTGCTCGCCGGCGCGGCGATGGTGACCCTGCTGTGGCGCGACCTCGCCGCGGGCCTGGGACGCGCCTGGGCCTGGGGCCTGTGCGCGGCGCTGGTGTTGCAGCCGTTCTTCCTGTGGCCGACGCTGTCGGGCAACAACCAGGGCCTGGGCCTGCTGGTGTTCTACCTGACCTGCCGCGCGCTGCGCCACTTCCGCGGCGATCCGGAAGCCTTCGCCTACCTGCGCCTGGCGCTGGGCCTGTGCCTGCTGTTCTTCGTCGACGAGCGCGCCTGCTTCCTGGCCGTGGCGATGGCGCCGTGGCTGGGCCTGATCGCGCCGGAGGGCATGCTGCGGCGCGCGCCGCTGTCGTTCTACCTGGTCTGCTACCTGCCGTTCCTGTTCGCGGTCGCGACCTGGATGTACCTCAACTACCTGTTCTTCGGCGATGCCCTGCTGTTCGTACGCGACCAGCATTCGGCGTTCCGCGGCAGCTACGCGCAGGCCGCGCTGCAGCCGTGGCTGCAGCAGGCCATGGCCCGCCCGTGGTGGCCGCCGCTGTACCTGGCGCTGGCCGGCCTGGTCACCACGCCGCTGCTGTTGCTGGTGCGGCGCACACGCCTGGGCAACACCTGGCGCTGGGTGCTGGTGGCGACCGTCACCGTGATCGGCGCCGGCACGCTGGCGGCATGGGCGCGCTTCAGCGCGCAGCCGCTGGATTTCCTGGCGCTGATGGTGGTGCCGGCGGCGCTGGTGCTGGGCGACCTGCGCCGTGAACTGCGCTGGCCGGCGTTGGCGCTGCTGCTGTTGGGGGCGGCCGCCAGCGGCTGGGTCATCGCGCAGACCGCCGCGTCGACCACCCGCGACTGGGCGACGGCCCTGCGCGCGCCGGTGGCGCCGCGGCACCCTGACGAAGCGCGGCTGGGCGTCTGGCTGGCCGAGGCGCGGCTGCCGACCCTGCTCGACGATCGCGCCGGCTATGCGGTGATCGTTGCGCGCGGCGATGCGCAGGGCCTGATCCTGCCGTTCGACCCGCGCTTCAAGCGCGCGCTGGACGACCCGCGGCAGATGCCGGCGCAGGTGGTGGTGGCCGACCCGGCGAGCCAGGCCGGCGTGCTGGACAGCGTCAACCGGCGCTTGCCGCAGCTGTGGCAACAGGGCCTGCCGGGCTACAGTCTGGTCTACCGACAAGGGTCCTACCGGGTATGGCGCCGATCGCCTTGAGGTGGCTGCTGGGCATGCTGTTCGCGATGGGCGCCAGCGGCTGCGGCGCGGCCACGCCCGCGGCAGCGCCGTGGATGGGCGCCAATGTCAAGGTGTCGGCACAGGCGCCGTGGGGCAGCGCCGCGGCGCAGCGTTCGCTGCAGCAATTGGCCGATGCCGGCGCCGAGCGCGCGCTGCTGGTCGCCTTCGTCTGGCAGGCCACGCCGCAGTCCGACGATCCGGTGCTGGGCAGCGACAGCAGCCCCGAGCAGGTGCGTGCCGGGCTGCGGCAGATGCGTGCAGCCGGCCTGCAGCCGGTGCTGAAGGTGCATCTGTGGATCCCCGGCCATTGGGCCGGCGACGCCGCGCCGGCCGATCGTGCGGCCTGGTTCGGCGCCTACCAGCGCGCCTTGCTGCAACTGGCGCAGGTCGCCGCCGACGAGGACGCCGCGGCCTTGATCGTCGGCACCGAATTGCGCGGCCTGCAGGACGCGCCGCAGTGGCCGGCGCTGGCGGCGGCGGTGCGCCAGGTGTATCGCGGTCCGCTCGGCTACGTGGCCGACGGCCTGGAGCAGGCCGAGCGCTTCGGCTACTGGGAACGCTTCGATTTCGTCGGCACCAGCCTGTATCCGGCGTTGTCGGCGGCACCGGCGCAGCGCCTGGCGCAGATGCGCGCGGCGGCGGCGCGGGTGCAGGCGCTGGGCACGCGCAGCGGGCGTCCGGTGTGGGTGGCGGAACTGGGACTGCGCTCGGCGCGCGGCAGCCTGGCCGCGCCCTGGGAGAGTCCCGAGCAACGCAGCGCCGCGGTGGACACCGCGCTGCAGGCGCAGGTGCTGCAGGACTGGCGCCGCGTGCTGGGCGAGCAACGCATCGCCGGCATCGCGCTGTGGTGCTGGTACACCGATCCGGATGCGGGCGGCGCGCACGACAGCGATTTCACCGTGCAGCACAAGCCGGCGCAGGCGGTGCTGGCGCGCTGACGCACTCCTGTAGGAGCGGCTTCAGCCGCGACAGATATCCTCCGGTCAGGTCATGTCGCGGCTGAAGCCGCTCCTACAGGGAAAGAGCAGGAGCCGGCGGCGCGCTGGGCGCATAATTGCGCGATGATCATCGATTCGCTGCTCGACACCGACCTCTACAAGTTCACGATGATGCAGGCGGTGCTGCATCAGCATCCCGGCGCGCAAGTGGAATACCGCTTCAAGTGCCGCACGCCGGGCATCGACCTTGCGCAGTTCCTGGGCCAGATCTCCGACGAGATCGACGCGCTGTGCGCGCTGCGCTTCCGCGCTGAGGAACTGGACTACCTGCGCGGCCTGCGCTTCATCAAGCCGGATTTCGCCGATTTCCTCGGGCTGTTCCACCTGGACCGCAAGTACCTGCAGCTGCAGGCCTCGGCCACGGTGCCGGGCGAGATCGAACTGCGCATCCGCGGGCCGTGGCTGCACACCATCCTGTTCGAGGTGCCGCTGCTGGCGATCGTCAACGAGGTCTGGTTCCGCAACACCGGCGGCGACCATCACGCCGAGGGCCTGCGCCGGCTGCAGGGCAAGATCGCGCTGTTGCGCGACAGCAGCGGCTACGGCGGCTGCGCGATCGCCGACTACGGCACCCGCCGCCGCTATTCGCGAGCCTGGCACGGCGAGCTGCTGCCGATCCTGCAGCAGACCCTGGGCGCGCAGTTCGTCGGCACCAGCAACGTGTATTTCGCGCATCGCTACGGCTTGACCCCGTTGGGCACGATGGCCCACGAATACCTGCAGGCGTTCCAGGCGCTGGGTCCGCGCTTGCGCGATTCGCAGGTTGCGGCGCTGGAGTCGTGGGCGCGCGAATACCGCGGTGATCTCGGCATCGCCCTGTCCGACGTGGTCGGGCTGGACGCCTTCCTGCGCGATTTCGACGCGTACTTCTGCAAGTTGTTCGACGGCATGCGCCACGACTCCGGCGACCCGTTCGAATGGGGCGAGCGGGTGCTGGCGCACCTGCAGCGGCAGCGGGTGGACCCGCGCGGCAAGGTCCTGGTGTTCAGCGACGGTCTGGATATCGACAAGGTGATGCGGCTGTACGCGCATTTCCAGGGCCGCTGCATGCTCGCCTTCGGCGTCGGCACCAACCTCACCAACGATCTGGGGCCGACCCCGCTGCAGATCGTGATCAAGATGGTCCGCTGCAACGGCCAGCCGGTGGCCAAGCTCAGCGACTCGCCGGGCAAGAATCTGTGCGACGACCCGGCGTACCTGGCTTATCTGCGCCAGGTCTTCGACGTGGCGCCCGATCCTCAAGAGTGAGACGTGTGCCTGTCACGCCCCGGCCGCTTGGACGAAAATGGCGGCAGGCTGCGCCGCGACCCCCTTTGCTGTGACGCAGCAGTCGGCTACCATTGGCCGTGAAAGTGAGAACTGTGTCGCATTAGTGGCAAGGGCCGCCATATTGGCATCGTGCTTGCTGGGTACCCTTGCAAGGCGCCAGCCGCGCCATTTTTCCATCGGAGGCAGCATCCAATGAGCTCTCCCGAGCTACAGACGCATTTCCGCACCCGGGCCTGTTCGCGGCAGTGGCGCGGCTTTCTGCGCGCGTTGGCCCAGGAGTTCGCGGCGGAGCTGTCGACGGAGGACCTGGCGTTGCTGATGGCGCGGATCGGCCGCCGTTTCGCCGGCGAGCACCCGATCGGGAACTGCGCGACGCTGGACGAGGTGCAGGCCGGGGTCAACCGGGTCTGGGACCGCATGGAGTGGGGGTATGCGCGCTTCGAGGAGCAGGCCGACCGGGTCGACCTGGCCCACGTCGGCTCGCCGTTGCAGATCGCCCTGGCCGGGGAGGCGGCCGGAGCGGATGGCTTCCTGGAAGGGGTGTATCACGCCTGGTTCGAGCAGGCCGGCATGTTGGCGGGTCTGGGGATCCGCGCGGTGCCGGCCGTCGAGGAGGATGTCCGTCGTTTCGTGCTGTGCCGGGTCGCCTGAGCGGGCCATCCGATTCCACCGGCTACAAAATCATCTTAGGGGGTGATCGATGTCCAAGAAAACCGACCATGCCGGCGCCGATGCGGCCGACGACATTTCCAGCCTGTTCGCCAAGCTCGGCAGCCAGGGCGCCAGCGCGTACCAGGACTTTTCCGGGGCACGGCTGAGCGCGCCGGAGCCTGCCACCGTCGAACCGCCGGCTGCCGTGCCGCTGCCGCCCGCCGTGCCGGTACCTGCGCCGGCGCTATCGGTGGTGCGGGCGCCGGCAGAACCGCGGCTGGCGGTGGCGGCGCCTGCCCCCCGGGCGGGCGCGGCCGAGCCGGCACGCGCGCCGGCGCCGGCGCCGGCCAGCACGGCCACGCCGCTGGCCCGCTTGTTCCAGCGCCTGCTCGACAGCGATCGCGCGCGCGCGCCGGCGCCCGATAGCCCGCTCAAGCGTTTCCAGAACCGCTGATCGCGCGCGGCCGCTGGTGCCGCGCATCGTCGTCCAGTCGCCGCGCGGAGGGGAAAACGCGCGCCGGCTTCGCCCCCTTCGTTAGGAATCGCTGATGAGCGCTGCGTCCGCATCGCGTACCGGTCAACCCATGCACACACTGGCCACCTGGTCGCTGTGGGCGCTGGGCGCCTTGTTGTTGCTGTTCGTGGTCGCCATTCCGATGGACGTGCCGCAGCAAATGCTGTTCTCGCTGGTGGTGTTCGTCGCGGCGATGCTGCTGCGCCGCAGCGGCAGCCGGCTCGCGGTGCTGGTGATGATGTCGCTGTCGCTGGCGATGTCCTCGCGCTACATCTGGTGGCGCATCACCCAGACCATGGGCGTGAGCAGCGCGGTCGACCTGAGCCTCGGCCTGGGCCTGCTGCTGGCCGAGGTGTATGCCTTCACGATCCTGGTGCTGGGTTACTTCCAGGTGCTGTGGCCGCTGAACCGGCGCCCGGTGCCGCTGCCCGCCGACCAGAGCCAGTGGCCGACGGTGGACCTGTTCATCCCCACCTACAACGAGCCGCTGTCGGTGGTGCGCTCCACCATCCTGGCCGCCAGCGTGATGGACTGGCCGGCGGACAAGCTCAACATCTACCTGCTCGACGACGGCCGCCGCGAGGAGTTCCGCGAGTTCTGCGTGCAGGCCGGCATCCACTACGTCACCCGCACCAACAACTTCCACGCCAAGGCCGGCAACATCAACGCCGCGCTGAAGAAATCCAGCGGCGAGTACGTGGCGATCTTCGACTGCGACCACATCCCGACCCGCTCGTTCCTGCAGGTGGCGATGGGCTGGTTCCTGCGCGACCGCATGCTGGCGGTGGTGCAGATGCCGCATTACTTCTTCTCCGCCGATCCGTTCGAGCGCAACCTCGGCAACCACGGCAAGGTGCCCAACGAGGGCGAGCTGTTCTACGGCCTGCTGCAGGACGGCAACGACCAGTGGGACGCGACCTTCTTCTGCGGTTCCTGCGCGGTGATCAAGCGCAAGCCGCTGGAGGAAGTCGGCGGGGTGGCGGTGGAAACCGTCACCGAGGATGCGCACACCGCGTTGAAGCTGCACCGGCGCGGCTATCGCAGCGCCTACATCACCGTGCCGCAGGCCGCCGGCCTGGCCACCGAGAGCCTGTCCGGCCACGTCGCCCAGCGCATCCGCTGGGCGCGCGGCATGGCGCAGATCGCGCGGCTGGACAATCCGCTGCTCGGCAAGGGCCTGCGCCTGTCGCAGCGGCTGTGCTACGCCAACGCGATGCTGCACTTCTTCTATGGGCTGCCGCGCATCATCTACCTGACCGCGCCGCTGGCCTTCCTGTTCTTCGGCGCGCACGTGATCCACGCCTCTGCGCTGATGATCCTGGCCTACGCGTTGCCGCACATCATGCAGGCCAACCTGACCAACCTGCGTACCCAGGGCAAGTTCCGCCATCTGTTGTGGAACGAGGTCTATGAGACCACGCTGGCCTGGTACATCCTGCGCCCGACCCTGGTGGCGCTGTTCAATCCCAAGCTCGGCAAGTTCAACGTCACCCCCAAGGGCGGCCTGGTTACGCGCAGCTATTTCGACCGGCAGATCGCCAAGCCCTACCTGTTCCTGCTGGTGTTGAATCTGGCCGGCCTGGTCGCCGGAGCGATGCGCCTGATCTACACCGACGCCACCGGCGAAGCGCAGACGATCTGGTTCAACCTGGCCTGGACCGTCTACAACGTGCTGCTGCTCGGCGCCACCATCGCCACCGCCAGCGAGATGCGCCAGGTGCGCCGCTCGCATCGCGTGCCGCTGGGCATCCCGGCCACGCTGTACCTGCCCGACGGCCAGGAACTGGCATGCCGCACCGTCAACTTCTCCACCGGCGGTATGGCCTTGAACCTGGTCGAAGCGGCGCCGGTGGAGCCGGATTCGCTAGTCGACGTGGGCCTGTCGCATCGCAACGTCGAACGGCGCCTGCCGGCGATCGTGCGCCACGACCGCGACGGGCATATCAGCGTGCAGTTCCGCGCCATGTCGATCGAGCAGGAGCGCTGGCTGGTCGCCTGCACCTTCGCCCGCGCTGACATCTGGGTGTCGCAGTGGGGCCGCCACGACCGCGACAATTTCTGGAAATCGATGGGCCAGGTGTTCGCGGCGAGCATGCGCGGCTTCAAGCGCCTGGGCCAGCATGTCGGCGACAGCGTCCGCGGCGGTTTCCGTTCGCGTCCGGCCGGCGAGGAATCCGCGCCGTGAGCCGCGTGTCTCCGTCTTCCCTTTCCTCCTTCTTCCGGTTGCCCTCGATGCGTCTACCTGCCTTGGCCGCGTGCTGCCTCACCATTTTGTCCGGCCTGGCGCTGGCGCAGGAACCCACGCTTCCCGCCACGCCGGCGGCACCAGCCACTGCCGGCGCCGGCGCCGGCGCCGCGCCGCAGCCTGCAGCGCCGGCGCCCGCCGCGCCGACGCTGGGCGTGCAGGAGCGCTCGGCGACGCTGAAGCAGCTCGGCATGGACTACGAAATCACCCTGCGCGGCATCCAGGGCAGCGCCGGCGTGTCGTTCAGCGCGCGCACCGACGAGGTAGTCGAGGCGGCGACGCTGCACCTGAGCTACAGCTACTCGCCGGCGCTGCTGCCGGAGCTGTCGCACCTGAAGGTCACCGTCAACGGCGTCACCGTGGCGACCATCCCGGTGACCCGCGAGAACGCCGGCAAGCTGCAGCAGACCGACGTGCCGATCGATCCGCGCCTGGTCAGCGACTACAACCAGCTCAACCTGCAGCTGATCGGCCACTACACCCGCGAATGCGAGGACCCCGACCACACCAGCCTGTGGGCGAACATCGACCCGGCCACGCGGCTGTCGCTGAGCACCACGCCGCTGGTGCTGGCCAACGACCTGGCGCTGCTGCCGGTGCCGTTCTACGACAAGCGCGACACGCGCCGGCTGGAACTGCCGTTCGTGTTCCCGCAGCGCCCGGACCTGGCCACGCTGCGCAGCGCCGGCATCGTGTCCTCGTGGTTCGGCGCGCAGGCCGGTTACCGCGGCGCGCTGTTCAACGTCTCCATCGGCGACGTGCCGGCCACCGGCAACGCGGTGCTGTTCGCCACCCCGAACACGCTGCCGGTCGAACTGGCCACCGCGCAGAATGGCCTGGGCGAGATCGCCGGCCCGACCCTGGCGGTGGTGTCCAATCCGCGCGACCCGGCCGGCAAGCTGCTGCTGGTGCTCGGGCGCAACGACAACGACCTGCAGCAGGCCGCCACCGCGCTGGCGCTGGGCACGCCGTTCAACGGCGCCGTGGCCAGGATCGGCGAGCTGAAGCAGGCGCAGCCGCGCAAGCCTTACGACGCGCCGAACTGGATTTCCAGCGAGGGTCCGGTGCGCTTCGCCGACCTGGTCGCGCAGACCTCGCAGCTCAATGTCAGCGGCTACCATCCGGACCTGATCCGGGTCGGCCTGCAGCTGCCGCCGGACCTGTTCGTGTGGCAGCGCGACGGCATCCCGGTCAACCTGCGCTACCGCTACACGGTGCCGGATGTGCGCAACAAGTCCGCGCTCAACGTCAGCATCAACGATGCCTTCGTCACCACGCTGCCGCTGAGCGGGCGCCCTTACGCCGAATCGCTGCCGCTGCAGTGGTGGCACGATCTCAAGGCCAAGGGCGCGATGCCGGTGGAGCAGAAACTGCTGCTGCCGACCGGCCCGTTCTCGGCCAACAGCCAGCTGCGCTTCCACTTCTTCTTCGACCGCCCGCAGGCGGGCGAATGCAAGAACACCTTCCCCGACGTATCCGGCGCGATCGACGCCGATTCGAGCGTGGACCTGAGTTCGTTCCATCACTACATGGCGATGCCGAACCTGGCCGCGTTCGGCAATGCCGGCTATCCGTTCACGCGCCTGGCCGACCTGTCCGAATCCACCATCGTGGTGCCGGACGAAGCCAGCGACCAGGACGTGTCGAACCTGCTGACCCTGCTCGGCAAGCTCGGCGCCTCCACCGGCTATCCGGCGCTGCGCGCCACCTTGATCCATGCCGGCGAAGTGGACCAGCACGCCGACAGCGACCTGCTGGTGTTCGGTTCCTCGCGCTCGCAGCCGCTGTTCCAGCGCTGGAGCGAGCACCTGCCGATCGGCGACGGCGCCAACGGCCGGCGTTTCTCGATGACCGACTGGGTGATGGACAAGCTGCCCGGCTTCCTGTCCTTCGACGCGCGCCGCACCGACCTGCCCACCACCGCCGAAGTGGCGGTGAAGCCGGCGCCGGGCGATGTGGTGCTGATGGGCTTCGAGTCGCCGCTCAAGCCCGGCCGCAGCGTGGTCGCGCTGCTGGCCGAGGACCCGGCCAGCGTCGGCCAGCTGTTCGACGCCTGGTTCGAGCCGGCCACGCTGAAGGATTTCCAGGGCAGTGTGGTGTTGCTGCAGCAGGGCAAGATCCGCAGCCTGGCCGGCAACCAGACCTATTACGTCGGCCATCTGCCGCTGCCGACCTGGGCGCGCTGGTATTTCTCGCAGCATCCGCTGCTGCTCGGCCTGGCAGTGGTGGTGTTGAGCCTGCTGCTGGCGCTGGCCGCGCGCGTGGTGCTGCGCCGGCACTCGGCGCAACGGTTGCGGGAAGGGCAATGACCCCGCATGCGCGACAGCGCCGCCGCGTGCTCGGCGGCGCGCTCGCCGCGGGCGCCGCGGCGTTGCTGCCGGCATTGCCGGCCGCGGCCGCAGCCGCGGCGTGCGCGCCGTGGCGCGAGTGGAGCGGTTTCGTCGCCAAGCACATCGACGACAGCGGGCGGGTGATCGATTTCAGCAACGCCGATCAGCGCAGCACCTCCGAAGGCCAGTCCTACGCGCTGTTCTTCGCGCTGGTCGCCAACGACCAGGTGCTGTTCGACCGGCTGCTCGGCTGGACCCGGCACAACCTCAGCGGCGGCCGCCCGCAACAGGTGTTGCCGGCCTGGCTGTGGGGCCGCGCCGACGACGGCAGCTGGCGCGTACTCGACGACAACACCGCCAGCGACGCCGACCTGTGGATCGCCTACGTGCTGCTGGAGGCCGGGCGCCTGTGGAAACGGCCCGGCTACACCCAGGCCGGCATGCAGATGCTGGCGCTGGTGCGGCGCCTCGAACTGGCCGAACTGCCCGGCTTCGGCGGCATGCTGTTGCCGGCGATGCGCGGCTTCGCCAAGCCGTCGCGCTGGACGCTCAATCCCAGCTACCTGCCGATCCAACTGCTGCGCCGATTCGCCGCGGCCGATCCGAAAGGGCCGTGGGCCGGGCTGGCGCAGCGCAGCGCACGCCTGCTGCGCGACAGCGCGCCGGTCGGTTTCGCTCCGGACTGGATCGGCTGGGACGGCCGCGCGTTCGCGGTCGATCCCGGCAAGGGCGCGCTGGGCAGCTACGACGCGGTCCGCGTCTACCTGTGGGCCGGCATGCTCGATGCCGGCGAGCCGCTGCGCAAGGCGCTGCTCGAGGATCTGTCCGGTCCGCTGCAGCAGTTGCAGGCGCAGGGCCATTTCAGCGAGAAGGTGGACACGCGCCTGGGCGTGGGCAGCGGCACCGCGCCGCCCGGCTTCGCCGCCGCGCTGCTGCCGTACCTGAGCGCGCTGCGCCAGCCGCTGCTGCTGAAGGCGCAGGCGCAACAGATTCCCGCGCCCGGCGACGCCGCCGCGGCGAAACTTCCCTATTACGATCGGGTGCTGGTCCTGTTCGGGCGCGGCTGGCTCGATAACCGCTATCGCTTTTCCGCAGACGGCCTGCTGCAGCCCGCCTGGAGAACCCAATGTTCCGCATGAAACTCAAGCCTCTCTACCTGGCCGGCATGATCGATCTGTGCCTGCTCGCCGGCAACGCGCACGCACAGGCCGGCAACGCCACCCAGCAACTGGTCAGCCAGGGCAACTACTGGCACGACCAGGGCCGCGACGATCTCGCCGCCGACACCTGGCGCAAGCTGCTGCGGGTCGATCCCAACCAGCCCGATGCGCTGCTCGGCCTGGCCCAGATCGATTTGGCGCAAGGCCGCCAGGGCGAGGCGCGCAAGCGCCTGCAGCAACTGCAGCAGACCCATCCGCAGGCGCCGCAGACGCAGCGCCTGAGCCAGGCGATCGGCGGCAGCGGCGACAACATCAACCTGCGCAACGCGCGCCGCGCCGCCTCGGCCGGCCGTTACGTGGAAGCGGTGCGCGAGTACCAGGCGCTGTTCGACGGCAAGGCGCCGCCGGACCACCTCGCGCTGGAGTACTACCAGGCGCTAGCCGGCACCCCACAGGGCTGGGACGGCGCCCGCGACGGCCTGCGCCGTCTCGTCGCCGCACAACCCAGCAACGGCGCCGCCGCGCTGGCGCTGGCGCAGGTGCTCACCTACCGCGAACCGTCGCGGCGCGAAGGCATCGCCCAGCTCAGCGCGATGAGCAAGCGTCCCGACGTCGGCGGCCCGGCACGTGCGGCCTGGCGCCAGGCGCTGCTGTGGCTCAATGCCGGCAACGCCGACGCGCCGCTGTACCAGGCGTTCCTGGCGGCCAATCCGAACGATGCCGAGGTCGCCGCCAAGGCCACCAAGCTCGGCGAGCAGCGCGCCGCGCAGGCCGGCGACCCGGCCGGCGAACAACTCGGCGAAGCGTTCAAGGCGCTCAACGCCGGCAACCTGGCCGTGGCCGAGCAGCGCTTCACCCAGGTGCTGCGCGCGCGTCCGCGCGACGCCGACGCGCTCGGCGGCCTGGGCTCGGTGCGCTTGCGCCAGCAGCGCTTCGGCGAGGCGCAGGAACTGCTGCGTCCGGCCGCGGCCGGCAACGGCAAGTGGCGCTCGGCGCTGGACAGCGCGCGCTACTGGCTGCAACTGCAGCAGGCGCAGGCCGCGCGCAGCCGCGGCGACAGCGACGAAGCGCTGCGCCTGACCCAGCAATCGCTCAAGTTGCAGCCGAACGAAGCCACCGGCTATGTGCTGCTCGGCGACCTGCAGGCGGCCAGCGATGCGGCCGCGGCCGAGCGCAGCTACCGCCAGGCGCTGGCGCTGAGCGCCGACAACGCCGGCGCGCTGCAGGGCCTGATCGGCCTGTACAGCCGCCAGGGCCGTGCCGACGAAGCCAGCGCCCTGTTCGCCAAGCTCAGTCCGGCGCAGCGCGAAAAGGCCGGCGGCGAAGCCACGCTGCGCTCCAACGTCCAGCGCGCCCGCGCCAAGCAGGCGCTGGAGGCCGGCGACACGGTCTCGGCGCAGAGCGAACTGGAAGCGGCGATGGTCGAGCGTCCCGGCGATCCGTGGGTGCGGCTGGACCTGGCGCGGCTGTACCAGCAGGCCGGGCGCCCGGACCAGGCGCGCAGCGTGATGGACGGGCTGCTCGCGGTGCACGGCGACATGCCCGAGGCGCTGTACGCCAATGCGCTGCTGGCGCAGGAACGCGGCGACTGGGCCAGCGCCTACGCCAGCCTGGAACGCATCCCGAGTGCGGCGCGGACCGCGGAAATGAGCGCGCTGCGCAACACCGCCTGGATCGAGCAGCAGGCCGCGCAGGCGCGGCTGCTGCAGCAACAGGGCCGCGCCGGCGAGGCGCAGTTGTTGCTGGCGCGCACCGAGGCCGCGCTCGGCGGCGCGCTGGAGCAGCCGGCGCTGCTGGCGTCGATGGCCGGCGCCTACGCCGACATCGGCAGCAACCAGCGCGCGCTGACCCTGGCGCAGCGCCTGGTCGCGCAGAACCCGACCACCGAGGCGCGGCTGCAGTACGCCAGCGTGCTGCTGCGCGCGCAGCAGGACGCCGAACTGGCGGCCACGCTGCGCCAGCTGCGCGACACCGACATGAACGCCGAACAGCAGCGCCGCTACCAGGCCCTGCGCAGCGGCTACACCCTGCGCCAGGTGGATGCCTTGCGCGAGCTGGGCAATCTGGAAGCGGCCTACGATGCGCTGGCGCCGCTGCTGGCGCAGCAGAACCAGGATCCGAAGGCGGTCGCGGCACTGGCGCGGCTGTACGCCGCCGCCGGCGACCAGCGCCAGGCGCTGGTGCTGTACCAGCAGCAGCTGCAGCAATCGCCCAACGACCTGGACACGTTGATCGCCGCGGCCAACACCGCCGCCGCGCTGCGCGACCTGAACAGCGCCGAGGACTATCTGCAGCGCGCGCTGGCGCAGGCGCCGGATTCGCCGGCGGTGCTGAGCGCCGCCGGCCGCGTGTACCGCAGCGCCGGCAAGAGCCGCAAGGCCGAGAGCTATTTCCGCGCCGCGCTGGCGGCGCAGGCGCGCGAGGCCGGCCAGCACGACAACGGCCTGCCGACCGCCAACGGTCCGGCGTCCTTCGCCGGCGCCGGGCGCCCGCTGAACCCGTTCGCCGGCATGAGCGGGCGCATGCCGCGCAGCCCGGCGGTGGTCTCCGACAGCGTGGGCGGCGGCTATCCGGCGCCGGCCTATGCCATGGCCGGCCAGTCCGCGCTGCCGGCAATGCCGGCCACGGCCGGTACGACCTACGCCAGCGGCGGCGACGACCTGCCGCCGCCGGCCAGCGCCAGCGCTGCCACCGGCGTGCAGTTGGCGGCACTGCCGGTGCCGGGCCAGCGCGCGCCGGCCGCAGCCAGCGTGGCCCCGTCCTACTATCCCGACGACCGCGTCGCCGTCACCGGCAGCGCGCGCCAGGCGCAGGCGCTGGCCACCCCGGCGCGCACCGGCACCGTGCTCGACGAACTGCGCGAAGTGCAGTCGGAGAACAGCGACAGCCTGGCCGCCGGCGCCACCTACCGTTCGCGCGACGGCGAGGCCGGGCTGGGCAAGTTGAACGATCTGGAAGTGCCGCTGCACGGCGAATTCGCGGTCGGCGAGGGCAAGCTCAGCGTCGATGTCACTCCGACCCTGCTCGACGCCGGCACGCTCGACAGCGCCTATTCCACCGCCAGCCGTTTCGGCGCCGGCCCGAGCGCGGCGATGGGCGATGCGCTGGCCGCTGACCGCACGCCGATCAACGACCTGATCGGCAGCGACCTGTACCAGTTGCTGCTTACCGAGGGCGACACCAACGCCACCCGCAACGCGCTGCGCACCTATGCGGTGAACACCGGCCTGTACAACGAGCTGTACAACGACACCGACGCCAGCCTGACCAACGCGCAGCGCGAGGCCGCGGCGCTGCAGGCGCTGTACGCCGAGCCGCTGTCGGCGTTCCTGCTCGGCAACGTCGCCGCCGACGTGTCGATCGCCACGCTGGCCAGCAACATCCTCGGCGACGCCTCGCGCAGCGCCGATCTCAGCGCGGCCGACATCGCCCGCTTCCAGGCGCTGGCCGCCAATACCACTGCGGCCAGCCTGACCCCGGCCGGCTTCAGCCAGGCGCTGTACACGATGGCGGCCAATGGCTCGGCCTCGCGGCGCATGGACCAGGACGCCAGCGGCGTCGGCGTGTCGGTCAAGTACAAGCACGGCGGCTTCGCGGCCGACCTCGGCAGCACCCCGATCGGCTTCCCCGAGCAGCGCATCGTCGGCGGCGTCGGCTACCGCGGCCAGATCGGCGAAAACCTGACCTACTCGGGCCAGGCGTTCCGGCGCGCGGTCAGCGACAGCCTGCTGTCCTTCGCCGGCGTCGACGACGGCCGCGCCGGGCTCAGCTGGGGCGGCGTGACCAGCAACGGCGTGCGCCTGTCGGCCACGCTCGACAACGGCCTGCTCGGCGGCTACGCCAACCTGACCGCCGATCGCCTGGTCGGCCACAACGTCGCCGACAACGACCACCGCCAGGTGGACCTGGGCGTGTACGTGCACGCGCTGGAGACCGAGAACCAGTCGCTGACCGCCGGCCTCAACCTGACCGCGATGCAGTACGACAAGAACCTGAGCGGCTACACCTACGGGCAGGGCGGTTACTTCAGCCCGCAGGACTACGTCGATCTCGGTTTTCCGGTGCACTGGAGCGGGCGTTCGTCCGGGCGCAAGGTCAACTGGAGCGTGGATGCCAGCGTCGGCGTACAGCATTTCCGAAGCGACGACAGCAACTACTTCCCGACCAGCGCGCAGATGCAGCAGGACGCCTACGACGCCGCGTCGCTGGCCGCGCTGCTGGGCCTGGTGGACACCTACACCGCGCCGGTCTACGCCGGGCAGAGCAAGACCGGCGTGTCCTACAACCTCGCCGGCGCGGCCGAGTGGCAGCTGGCCCCGCAGCTGTTCCTGGGCGGGCGGCTGATCTTCAACAACGCCCGCGACTACAACCAGTTCAGCACCAACCTCTACGTGCGCTTCGTGCTCGACCGGCTCGGCGCCGGCCTCGGCCGCCGCCCGCAGGTGCTGGCCTCGCCGTACGTGGGCGAGTAGGGCGCGAGCCGGACGCGCACGCGCCCGGCACAGGCGCGGCTTCGGCCGCGACAGGCTGGCTGAGGCGTCGGATGGCCACGGCAACACCTGTAGGAGCGGCTTCAGCCGCGACAGACATGTCCGAGATGCGAGGTTGCATGCAGTACATGTGGGAGCGACTTCAGTCGCGACGGGCTTTACCGAGAAAGCCTGTCGCGACTGAAGGACACCTCTGATAACCCCCAAAAGCATATCCATGCACTTGCGAGACACCGACACGCCCAGCCCGCAGGTTCCGGCATCGAGACGTTCGAGATGCCATGGAGCGGCAAAGGCGCATTGGCGATAGACGCGGTGGCGTTGCGGCCGCGTTTTTCATGGACGTCTTGGCATCACGGTCGCTTCGCTCTCCTGTCGCGGCTGAAGCCGCTCCTACAACATGCGCGCGTGCTCTTGTAGGAGCAACTGTCTTCTCACCCGGTTGCCTCTTGCCATGGTGTGCGATCACGCGCCATGGCGTTGAGGCGGATCAGCAGCACGCGCATGCATGCGGTGATGGCCACCTTGGCGGGCTTGCCGCGTGCCCGTAGCTGGTGATAGCGCTCCTTGAAGGAGGCTTGGGTGCGCACGCCGCTCCAACAGGCCATGTAGAGCACCCGTCGGATCGGGGCCCGCCCGCCGCGGATGCGGCGTTTGCCACGGTGCTTGCCGCTGTCCACGTTGTAGGGCGCCACGCCGACCAGAGCCGCGATCTGGCGGCGGTCCAGGGTGCCCAACTCGGGCAGGTAGGCGATCAGGCTGGCCGTGGTGACCTCGCCGATGCCAGGGACCGCGCTCAGCGAGCGCGCCAGTGCATCGTCGAGCTGGTGCTGCACCTGCTTGATCGCCTGGTTCATCCGCTGGAGACGGCGACGCAAGTCGCCGATCTGTTGGATCAGACACTCACGCACGACGGCCAGGGTCGCCTGATGCAACCGACGGCGCTCGTCGTCGCGCTGCTGGACCAGTTGTTCGCGGCGCTGGACCAGCATGCGCAGTTGCTCGCGCAGGGATCGGAAGGCGGCGCGGGCGCTTGCACCAGCTGGGCCATGCGCGCGAGCAAGGCCGCATCCAGCGGATCGGTCTTGGCAATGGTGCCCAAGGCCGTGGCGAACGCGCGCGCGCGGCGCGGATTGATCCGGGTCACCGGGAGGCCTGCCGTGGCCAGGGCGTTCATGACCGCTCGTTCGTAGCCGCCGGTGGCCTCCAGCAGCACGTTGCCGACGCACTGCCCGGCAAGCTGGTCACACAGGCGCTGGTGGCCCTGGGCGGTATTGGGAAAGGACAGCAACTGGTTCAGGGGAAGCACGTGAACGGCCAAGGTGTCCTTGGCCACATCCAGACCAATCCAAAGAGGCATAAGCGTTAGGTAGACTGAGGGACAGGAGAGAGCTGCCTCGTGGCTGCCCACGCTTGTGAAGTTCGAGCGAGCGCTCGTTCAACTGTTCGGGCTAGGCAACGAGGTCGATGTGCGGCCGCCCTGGCTCCTACACGTGCTCGAACACTGCGGCCTGTCGGCGTGCCGCACATCGCTCTCCACTCAAACTGTAGACCAACTTCCAGACACAAGCGGCTTCAGCCGCGACAGAAAAACGCCAAGCCGTCGCCAAGCGTAACTTGGAGCTTTCGGACTGAAGTTTTTGAAGGCGCCATTCAGTCGCGACGGGCTTTCTCGGTAAAGCCCGTCGCGACTCAAGTCGCTCCCACATGGCTTCGCTGGTGCCTCGCTGCTATTCCGGGAGCTTGCGTACGACCGCGGCCAGGGCCTGCATCCTTTTTCCTGTCGCGTGCCACGCGCCGATGACGCCGGGTTCGGGCCGCTGCTGGCGACGAGCGGGGCGGGGCACGCCCCAATCCCGCTACCCCGCTGCACGCGCACGCGCCACGGCGGATAATCGCGGCCATCCCCCTCCAGGAGCCCGCACATGATCCGCGACATCATCCGCATGGGCGACCCGCGCCTGTTGCGCATCGCGCAGCCGGTCGACAATTTCGGCAGCACGCAGTTGCATGCCCTGGTCGCCGACATGTTCGAGACCATGGACGCCGCGCGCGGCGTCGGCCTGGCCGCGCCGCAGATCGCGGTGGACCTGCAACTGATGGTGTTCGGCTTCGACAGCAACGCGCGCTATCCCGATGCGCCGCCGGTGCCGCGCACCGCGCTGGCCAACGTGCAGATCGAGCCGCTGTCCGACGAATTGGAGGACGGCTGGGAAGGCTGCCTGTCCATTCCCGGGCTGCGCGCGGTGATTCCGCGCTACCGGCAGATCCGCTACCGCGGCCTGGATCCGGACGGCAACGCGGTGGTGTGCGAGGCCCAAGGCTTCCATGCGCGGGTGGTGCAGCACGAGCACGACCACCTGATCGGCCGGCTGTACCCGTCGCGGATCCGCGACTTCGGCAAGTTCGGCTTCGAGGACGTGCTGTCCTACGAACTGTAGCGCTCTGGCTGCCCGGCGCTGCCAGCGCAGGCCAGAGATCCGCGCCGCCTGCGGTGCCGCGCTCTTTGTGGGAGCGACTTCAGTCGCGACGCATTACCGGTAACGCCCGTCGCGACTGAAGCCGCTCCCACAGGTCTCCACGGGCCGAGAGCGTCCGAGCCGCAGCAGTTGCCAAAACGCACACGGCCCGCGCGAGGCGGGCCGTGGCGGGTGCTGCAGCAACGCGCTGCGGCTTACTTCAGCGCCTTGAAGCGCAGCCGCTTCGGGCCGGCGTCGTCGCCCATGCGCCGGCGCTTGTCGGCCTCGTACTCGCGGTAGTTGCCCTGGAAGAACTCCACGTGCGAGTCGCCTTCGAAGGCCAGGATGTGGGTCGCGATGCGATCCAGGAACCAGCGGTCGTGCGAGATCACGAAGGTGTTGCCCGGGAACTCCAGCAGCGCATCTTCCAGCGCGCGCAGCGTCTCGATGTCCAGGTCGTTGGACGGTTCGTCGAGCAGCAGCACGTTGCCGCCCTGCAGCAGGGTCTTGGCCATGTGCAAACGCCCGCGTTCGCCGCCGGACAGCGAGCCGACCATCTTCTGCTGGTCCTGGCCCTTGAAGTTGAAGCGGCCGATGTAGGCGCGCGACTGGATCTCCACGCCGTTGATGTTGAGGATGTCCAGCCCGCCGGAAATCTCCTGGAACACGTTGTGGTTGCCTTCCAGCTTGTCGCGGCTCTGGTCCACGTACGACAGCTGCACGGTCGGACCGACCACGATCTCGCCCGAGTCCGGCTTCTCCTGCCCGGTGATCATCTTGAACAGCGTCGACTTGCCGGCGCCGTTGGGGCCGATGATGCCGACGATCGCGCCCGGCGGGATGATCATCGACAGGTTGTCGATCAGCAGGCGGTCGCCGAACTTCTTGGAGACGTTCTTGAACTCCATCACCGCGTTGCCCAGGCGCTCGCCCGGCGGGATGAAGATTTCATTGGTCTCGTTGCGCTTCTGGTAGTCGACCGACTGCAATTCGTCCAGCCGCGCCAGGCGCGCCTTGCCCTTGGAGCGGCCGCCCTTGGCGTTCTGCCGCGCCCACTCCAGTTCTTTCTGGATCGCCTTCTGCCGGGCCTTTTCCTGATTGTCTTCCTGCTTCAGGCGCTCGTCCTTCTGCATCAGCCACTCGGTGTAGTTGCCCTTCCACGGAATGCCGCGGCCGCGGTCCAGTTCCAGGATCCACTCGGCGGCGTTGTCGAGGAAGTAGCGATCGTGGGTCACCGCGACCACGGTGCCGGTGTAGCGCGCCAGGAACTGCTCCAGCCACTCCACCGATTCGGCGTCGAGGTGGTTGGTCGGTTCGTCGAGCAGCAGCATGTCCGGCTTCTGCAGCAGCAGCCGGCACAGCGCGACGCGGCGCTTCTCGCCGCCGGACAGGTTGGCGATCTTGGCGTCCCACGGCGGCAGGCGCAGCGCGTCGGCGGCGACGTCGAGCTGGTTCTCCAGGGTGTGCGCATCGCCGGCGGCGAGGATCGCCTCCAGGCGCTCCTGTTCCTTGGCCAGCGCGTCGAAATCGGCGCCTTCCTCGGCATAGGCGGCGTACACCGCTTCCAACGCGGCCTGCGCCTGCAGCACTTCGCCTACGCCTTCCTCGACCGATTCGCGCACGGTCTTGTTGGGGTCCAGCTCCGGCTCCTGCGCCAGGTAGCCGACCTTGGTGCCGGGCTGTGGACGCGCCTCGCCTTCGAAATCGGTATCCACGCCGGCCATGATCTTCAGCACGGTGGACTTGCCGGCGCCGTTGAGGCCGAGCAGGCCGATCTTCGCGCCCGGGAAGAACGACAGCGAGATGTCCTTGATGATCTGGCGCTTGGGCGGCACGGTCTTGCTGACCCGGTTCATGGTGTAGATGTATTGCGACATGGGGTCTCCGGAAGGCGCAGGACGCCCGCCGGCCGAGGCCGGAAGGCGCGAAATGGATACCCAGGATTATAGCGGCACCGGCACAGGCACGTCGGCTGCCGGCCTGCATGCGCCGGTCGCCAACGCGGTGCCGGGAGTGGCCAGGTTCAGCTCGCCGCGGCGCGCATCAGGTGGCGCTGGCGCTGCCTGTAGAGCAAGGTGCAGCCCACCAGCAACAGCATCGCCAGCCATTCGCTGCCCAATGCCGCCTGCATCGCCGCCAGGCTGCCGCCGCCGCGCGCATGCGCGTAGACCGCGCCCAGCGCCGCCGGGCCGAGACCCATCGCCGCCTGCAGGACGGTGGAGAGCATGGCGCTGCCCGCGCCCGCATGCTCGGTCGGCACCTGCGACAGGCCGATGCGGTAGAAGCAGGCCACGATCCACGCCTGTCCGGCGCCGATCAGCGCCGTCGCCGGCGCCAGCGCCAGCCAGCCGGGATGCGGCCAGACCACGTGCAAGGTCCACCCCAGCGCGAGCAGGCCCAGCATCTGCACCGTGCAGCCCAGCAGCAACGCCGGCAGCAGCCCGAACCGGGCCACTCCGCGCGCACTAACCAGCGCCGAACAGAAGTACGCCGCGCCGAGCACGATGAAGGCATTGCCCGACTGCAGCGGCGACAGCCCGGCGCCCGACTGCAGGGTCAGCGCCAGCACGAACATGAAGCCGCTCCAGCAGGTGAAGAACAGCGCGCCCAGCAGCAGCGCGAAGCGCACGCTGGGCAGGCGCAGCAGCGCCGGCGGCAGCAGCGGCACGCGGCCACGGCGCTGCTGCCAGGCTTCGGTGCGGGCCAGCGCCGCCAGCAAGGGCAGCGTGGCGGCCAGCGCCGCCAGGCATGGCGCCGACCAGTGCAGCGTGGGGCCGAGCGCCAGCGGCAGCAGCAGACAGACCAGGAACAGCCCCAGCAACCCGGCGCCGGCCAGATCGGGCGGCATCCGCCGCACGGCGCGCGTCTCCGGCACCGCGCGCAGGCCGGCCAGCGCCAGGACGCAGAACGGCAGGTTGATCAGGAAGATGGCGCGCCAGCCGGACCCGGCGATGTCGGCGGTGACCAGGGTGCCGCCCAGCACTTGGCCGATGACGAAGGCGATGCCGCCCAGCGAGCCGTACAGCGCCAGCGCCCGCGCATGCGCGGCGCCGCGCAGGCTGACGTGGATGGTGGCGAGGATCTGCGGCACCGCCAGCGCCGCGCCCAGGCCCTGCAGCACGCGGCCTGCGAGCAGCGCGGCCACCGATCCGGCCAGCCCGCACAGCAGCGAGGCCACCGCGAACAGCAGCACGCCGGCGGCGAACACCCGGCGCCGGCCCAGGTTGTCGCCCAGCCGCCCGCCTGCGGCCAGGCCCACCGCGAAGGCCACTCCGTACACCGCCACGATCAGCTCCAGCGCCGTCGCCGACGCATGCAGCGTGTGCGCGATGGAGCCCAGGGCGACGTTGATGATGGAAAAGTCGATCAGCGGCAGCATCTGCCCGAGCAGCAGGATCGCCAGGCCCCAGGCGCCCAGCGTCGGCGGCGAGGCGCTGGCGCATGCCGGCGGCTGCCGGTCGAGGCGGTCGAGGGAATGGGCGGCGGTGGGAGCGCAGGAGGTCGTCATGGCGCGCAGTATGGGAAGCGCTTAAACTGGTACAAGTAGTTATTTATCCTGGTATTGGCGCTCCCTGCCTGCGGCTCGGAGCGCCGCGATGAAGCAGGGAGGAGGTCGAATGACGGGTGATCTGGTGAATCCCATGGCCAACGCCTCGGGTGGCGGCAGCGATGCCGCGCATGGCCCCGCGCTGGCGGTCGAACGTGCGCGTGCGCTCGGCGCTTTCCTGCGGGCGCGCCGCGAGAGCCTGGATCCGGCGCGGCTGGGCGTGCCGCGTGTCGGCAGGCGCCGCACGCCGGGCCTGCGACGCGAGGAGGTGGCTGCGCTGGCCGATGTCGGCGTCACCTGGTACACCTGGCTCGAACAGGGGCGTCCGGTGCGCGCCTCGGCGCGGGTGCTGACCGCGATCGCCACCGCCCTGCAGTGTTCGGATGTGGAAACCGGCCACGTGCTGGCGCTGGCCGGATTGGGCGATGCGGCGCCCCGGCTGCAGCCGCCGTGCGAGCGCTTGACCGACACCGGGCGCATGCTGCTCGATCAGCTCGGCCCTTGGCCGGCGATGCTGCAGAGTCCGCGCTTCGACATCCTCGGCGCCAATCCGGCCTTCGAGCGACTGATGGGGGTGACCCTGGCGGAGCTGCCGGAAGCCGAC
This sequence comes from Xanthomonas sp. DAR 34887, assembly GCF_041245805.1. NCBI lineage: Bacteria > Pseudomonadati > Pseudomonadota > Gammaproteobacteria > Lysobacterales > Lysobacteraceae > Xanthomonas > Xanthomonas tesorieronis. The sequence continues at coordinate 4,278,625 of NZ_CP162490.1, read as the reverse complement.
CGCAACTGCGTCTACCAGGCGTTCACCAACCCGCATTGGCGCGCCCGCCTGGTCGATCAGGACAACGTCTTGCAGCACATGGTGGCGCTGTTGCGCGCGGCGATGGGCGAGCATCTCGGCGAACCAGCCTGGGAGCGCCTGCTGGCGCGCTATCGCGCCGCCTCGCCGGAGTTCGATGATCTGTGGCAGCAGCGGCGCGAGGTGCGCGGGGTGGAAAACCAGCTCAAGCGCTTCCACCACCCGCAGCTGGGCGAACTGCAGCTGCAGCAGGTCAACTGGTGGTCGGCGCCGCGCAACGGCAATCGGCTGGTGGTGTACCTGCCTGCCGACGAGGCGGCGCGGGCCGCGTTGCTGCAGCTGCATGCGCAATCGACCGAGGTGGCCGCACCGGCGCAGCGCCACTGAGCGTCGCCGCGGGGAAACAAGCCTGCGGAAATGCCGCTGTGGACCGGACAAACGTGCCGAAACGTAATGCGCGCTTACCCGTTTCGGTAAAGCTGAATACGTAACCGTTTCCAGCAGGAAGCGGTTCAGACGCACAGCGCATTAATGCAGTCGTGACACCAAAAGTGACGGAGCAGCCATGAACATCAAACGCATTGCCACCCTTGCCCTTTCGTCCCTGCTGGCGCTGGGTTTCATGGCGCCCGCGGCGTACGCCCGCGACGGCTGGGACGACCGCGATCCGCGCGGCTGGCACGACCGCGATCACGACCGCCGCGACTACGACCGGCGCGATCGCGACCGTTACTGGCGCGAGCGCGAACGCCACGACGACCGCCGCTACTACAGCCAGGGCTACCGCGATGGTTACCGCAGCCGCCCGGACGTCGTCTACTACCGTCCGGGCCCTCCCGGCCCGCCGCCGTGGGCGCGCGGCCAGCGCTACTACGGTCCCAACTACGTGGTCTACGACTACGACCGCTACCAGGTGCGACGCCCGCCGTACGGCTACCGCTGGGTGCGCGACGACCGCGGCAATCTGCTGATGGTCGCCATTGCCAGCGGCATCATCGCCGACCTGGTGCTCAACGGCCGCTGATCGGGCCACACGGCACGCCACGACGGCCTCCTTCGGGAGGCCGTCGTCGTTTTGGTTCGCCGCCGGCCCTGCGCGGGGCTTAAACTAGCGGTCTGCCTTTTGTCCATGCCCCCTGGAGACCCGATGTTCCCGCGTGCCGCCCGCATCGAAACCTACGATCCCGAACTGGCCCAGGCCATCGCCGCCGAAGCCGGTCGCCAGGAAGACCACGTCGAGCTGATCGCCAGCGAGAACTATTGCAGCCCGCTGGTGATGGAAGCCCAGGGCAGCCAGCTGACCAACAAGTACGCCGAGGGCTACCCGGGCAAGCGCTACTACGGCGGCTGCGAGTTCGTCGATATCGCCGAGCAGCTGGCGATCGACCGGGTCAAGCAGCTGTTCGGTGCGGACTACGCGAACGTACAGCCGCACAGCGGTTCGCAGGCCAACCAGGCGGTGTACCTGGCGCTGCTGCAGCCCGGCGACACCATCCTGGGCATGTCGCTGGCCCATGGCGGCCACCTCACCCACGGCGCCAAGGTCAACGCGTCCGGCAAGCTGTTCAACGCGGTGCAGTACGGCGTGAACGAGCAGGGCCTGATCGATTACGACGAGGTCGAGCGGCTGGCGCTGGAGCACAAGCCGAAGATGGTCGTGGCCGGTTTCTCCGCGTATTCGCAGAAGATCGACTGGGCGCGCTTCCGCGCCATCGCCGACAAGGTCGATGCGGTGCTGTTCGTGGACATGGCGCACGTGGCCGGGCTGGTCGCCGCCGGCGTGTATCCGAGCCCGCTGGAGCACGCGCACGTGGTCACCTCGACCACCCACAAGACCCTGCGCGGCCCGCGCGGCGGCATCATCCTGGCCAAGGGCGCGAGCGAGGACCTGGTCAAGAAGCTGCAGTCGATCGTGTTCCCGGGCATCCAGGGCGGTCCGCTGATGCACGTGATCGCAGCCAAGGCGGTGGCGTTCAAGGAAGCGCTGGAGCCGGAGTTCGCCACCTACCAGCAGCAGGTGGTGAAGAACGCCCAGGCGATGGCCAAGACCCTGATCGCGCGCGGCTACAAGATCGTCTCCGGCGGCACCGAGAACCATCTGATGCTGGTGGACATGATCGGCAAGGACGTGTCCGGCAAGGATGCGGAAGCGGCGCTGGGCAAGGCGCACATCACCGTCAACAAGAACTCGGTGCCCAACGATCCGCGCTCGCCGTTCGTGACCTCGGGCCTGCGCCTGGGCACCCCGGCCATCACCACCCGCGGCTACCTGGAGCAGGACAGCATCGACCTGGCCAACTGGATCGCCGACGTGCTCGACGCCCCCGCCGACGAAGCGGTCATCGCCCGCGTGCGCGACGCGGTGACCGCGCAGTGCCGCAAGTATCCGGTGTATGGCTGAGAGGCGGGGATTCGGGAATGGGGATTCGGGATTGGCCAACGGCCATTCCCGTGGACCCGCACGTTTCCGAATCCCCAATCTCCAATCCCCAATCCCGGCACTCTGAATGCACTGCCCCTTCTGCCAGCACACCGATACCCGCGTGATCGACTCGCGCGTGTCCGAGGACGGCGCGACGATCCGTCGCCGCCGCGAGTGCGAGGCGTGCGGCGAGCGGTTCAGCACGCTGGAGACGATCGAGCTGAAGCTGCCGACGGTGATCAAGAGCGATGGCGGCCGCGAGGCCTTCGATGCGCGCAAGCTGCGCACCAGCTTCGACCGCGCGTTGCAGAAGCGGCCGGTGTCCGAGGAGCAGATCGAGGCGGCGGTGCGCGCGGTGGTGCACCAGCTGCGCATGTCGGGCGAGCGCGAATTGCCGTCGATCCGGGTCGGCGAATACGTGATGGCCGAACTGCGCAAGCTGGACCACGTCGGCTACGTGCGTTTCGCCTCGGTGTACCGCAGCTTCCAGGACGTGGCCGATTTCCGCGAGGAGATCGAGAAGCTCGAGCGCGAATTGCCGGTGGGCAGCGAGCAGTTGCCGCTGCTGGACCTGGTCCGCGCCGACAAGCCGGGCGACAAGTCCGGCAAGCGCTGAGAGCGGCATGCGCATCGTTTGCCTGGCCGAGGCGTCGCAGCATATTTCCGCATTGGCCCGCGAACATCTGCAGGCCTTCGGCGAGCTGCTGCCGGAGTGGAGCGTGGTCGAGGCCGAAGCCGATCTGCGCAGCCATCGCTGCGACAGCCGCATCCCGACCAGCTGGATCGCGCTGGACGGCGACGACTGGCTGGGCTCGGTCAGCCTGCTGCAGAACGACGATGCGCGCATCCGCCAGTTCTCGCCGTGGCTGGCGACGCTGTACGTGCGCCCGCAGGCGCGCAGCGGCGGCGTCGGCGCGCGACTGGTCGCGCATTGCGTGCAGGCTGCGGCGCGGTTGCAGCCGGGCCCGCTGTACCTGTATTGCGAACCGCGCTTGGTGCCGTACTACGAAGGCCTGGGCTGGCAGCCGCATGTGCAGCTGCCGTTGGGGCCGCTGCAGGTGACGGTGATGCGTATCGACGCCGGCACGCTGGCGGCAGCAGCGCAGACCGCATGAGCCCGGACGTCATGAGCGCGGACGTCATGAGCGAATTCTCCGCCGACGATCATCGGCACATGGCGCAGGCGCTGCGCCTGGCCGAGCGCGGCGCCTACACCACGCGCCCCAATCCGATGGTCGGCTGCGTGATCGTGCGCGACGGCGAGGTGGTGGGCGAGGGCTTCCACCAGCGTGCCGGCGGCCCGCATGCGGAGGTGTTCGCGTTGCGCGATGCCGGCGCGCGCGCGCGCGGCGCCACCGCCTACGTGACCCTGGAGCCCTGCGCGCACTACGGGCGCACCCCGCCGTGCGCGCTGGCGCTGATCGAGGCCGGGGTGACACGGGTGGTGGCGGCGATGGCCGATCCGTTTCCGCAGGTCAACGGCGGTGGTTTCGCGCTGCTGCGCGAGGCCGGCATCGAGGTTCGCTCCGGGCTGATGGACGCGCAGGCGCGCGCGTTGAATCGCGGTTTCCTATCGCGCGTGGAACGCGGCCGGCCGTGGCTGCGGATCAAGCTCGGCGCCAGCCTGGATGGGCGCACCGCGCTGGCCAGCGGCGAGTCGAAGTGGATCACCGGCGCGCCCGCGCGCCAGGACGTGCAGCGCTGGCGCGCGCGCGCCGGGGCGATCCTCACCGGCGCCGGCACCGTGCTGGCCGACGATCCGTCGCTGACGGTACGCCTGGGCGATGGCGCCGAGGCCGTGCCGCCGTTGCGCGTGGTGCTGGATGCGCAGCTGCGCACGCTGCAGCAGGCCAAGGTGCGCGATGCGGCAGCGCCGACCCTGTATTTGCATGCGCCGGGCATGGCGCCACCATCGCTGCCTGGGGTCGAGTTCGCTGAAGTCGCGTTGCAGGCGGGCCGCTTCGATCTGCACGCGGTGCTGCAACTGCTCGCCGCGCGCGGCATCAACGAGGTGCAGGTCGAGGCCGGCGCGACCCTGAGCGGCGCGCTGCTGCGCGCCGGCCTGGCCGACGAGCTGTTGCTGTACCTGGCGCCGCTGCTGCTCGGCGATGCCGCACGTCCGCTGCTGGCCGGGCTGGGCATCGACACGATGGCGCAGCGTCAGGAGCTGCAGCTGCGCGACGTGGCGCAACTGGGGCAGGATCTGCGCTTGCGCTACACGCCCGCGACGCGCTGAGCGCGGCGGCGGCAGATCCACAAATACGAAGGGCACGCATGCGGTATGCGCATGCGTGCCCTTCGCGCGATCACGGCGCGACGCGCCGGATCAGAAGCTGGCGCGCACGCCGACCTTGTACTGGTTGGCGTTGTCGATGAACTCCACTTCGCCGACCAGGCCCCAGGTGCGGGTGAAGTTGACCTGGCCGCCGACGGTGCCGACGAACTCGCCCTGGTCCACGTCGCTGCCGTCGATGTAGCCGGCCTTCACCCAGGCTTCGGTACGCGGGGAGGGCTTGCCGCGCAGGCCGACGTTGATCGTGCCCAGCGTGTTGGAGTCGGATGCGCGGGCCAGACGGCGGCCGTTTTCGCGCAGATCGGCCTCGGCCTTCACCCGCAGCACGCTGACGTCGGCGGTGAAGTCCACGCGCTCGGTCATTTCCTGGCGGTAGCCGATGCCCAGGCTGGCCTGCTGCACGGTGACCTTGCTGGAGTAGAGCGTGGCGACGGTGAAATCGTCGCTGTCGCGCTGATAGCCGGCGAACACGTACACCGGCTCGGCGATCTGCCAGGAACCGCGCAGGTAGCCGCCGTCGATGTCCTCGGACGTCTCGTCGACGTTGATGTCGGTACGGTTCCAGCCGCCTTCGACGTAGCTGTAGCTCAGGCCTTCGGCATGGGCGGCAAACGGTGCGGCCGCCAGCATGGCAGCCAGAATCAGGGTGTTGCGCATTGGGTGTTTCTCTCCGAATTGATGTCCGTGTCTTCGCCTCGTTGCGAGGCGAAAAAGCGACGTGTCCTGTCGCGGCGCGGACCTTAACTTATTCTTCACATGGCGGGCCATCGGGAATTTCCCGACACGACGCAGCGTCCTGCCAGTGGCGCGCCCCTCGGCCGCGCTGCGGTGCATGCCGCTGCTAGAATGCGCACGCCGGTTCGCCGGCAACCACAAACGTCTTCAGGGCGGGGTGCGATTCCCCACCGGCGGTAGGTGCGTTCGCGCACGAGCCCGCGAGCGCTTGGGTCGTCGGGCCGGCAGGTAGCTGCTGGCGCGGAGGCGCAAGGTCAGCAGATCCGGTCCGATGCCGGAGCCGACGGTATAGTCCGGATGAAAGAAGACGGCCTTCGCGCAGCCTTGCGGCTGTGCGCGCGCCTGTATGCCTTGTGGCGTTTTTCGCTCACCATTTTTGCGAGAAACGTTTATGTTCACCGGAATCATCGAAGGCGTCGGCCGCCTGGCCGCGCGCCAGCCGCAGGGCGGCGATCTCCGCTTCACCTTCTCCACCGGCAGCCTGCCGTTCGCCGACGTGCAGCTCGGCGAGAGCATCGCGGTCAACGGCGTGTGCCTGACCGTCGTCGCCTTCGACGCGGCATCGTTCCAGGCCGATGCGTCCACCGAGACCCTGTCCCTGACCACGCTCGGCGCGCTCGCCGAAGGCGCGGTGCTGAACCTGGAGCGGGCGATGCGCCCGAGCGACCGGCTCGGCGGGCATCTGGTCAGCGGCCATGTCGATGGTCTCGGCAGCGTGCTGTCGATCCACGAGGACGCGCGCGCGCAGCGCTGGCGCTTCGCCGCGCCGCCGGCGCTGCTGCGCTACATCGCCAAGAAGGGCTCGATCTGCGTGGACGGGGTCAGCCTGACCGTCAACGACGTGGACGCTGCCGGCTTCGAGGTGGCGCTGATCCCGCACACGGTGGCGAACACCGCGTTCGCGCATACCGTGGTCGGCGCGGCGGTGAACCTGGAGATCGACCTGGTCGCGCGCTACGTCGAACGCCTGCTGCAAGGCCGCCAGGACTGACCTGCGCCGCACCGCCCCTTTTGCCGTGCCGTCGCCGCTGCCCGCGGCGGCGCGCGGCGCCTTCCGTTTTTCTGCGAGTCCCTCATGTCGCCATCCACCACCCCTAGCCTGAACTTCGCCCCCGTCCCCGAGCTGCTGGAGGAAATCCGCGCCGGTCGCATGGTGGTCATCGTCGACGACGAGGACCGCGAGAACGAGGGCGACCTGATCATGGCCGCCGAGCTGGTCAAGCCCTCGGACATCAATTTCATGGTCACCCATGCGCGCGGCCTGGTGTGCCTGTCGCTGACCCGCGAGCGCTGCGCGCAGCTGGGCCTGGCGCCGATGGTCCAGCACAACACCGCGCAGTTCCACACCAACTTCACCGTCAGCATCGAGGCCGCCGAGGGCGTCACCACCGGCATCTCCGCCTACGACCGCGCGCATACGGTGCGCACCGCGGTCAAACCCGACGCCAAGCCGCACGATCTGAGCCAGCCCGGGCACATCTTCCCGCTGATCGCCCAGCCTGGCGGCGTGCTGACCCGCGCCGGCCACACCGAGGCCGCCGGCGACCTGCCGCTGCTGGCCGGGCTGGAGCCGGCCGGGGTGCTGGTGGAAGTGCTCAATCCCGACGGCAGCATGGCGCGGCGCCCGCAGCTGGAGGAGTTCGCGCGGCTGCATGGGCTGAAGATGGGTTCGATCGCCGACCTGATCGCCTACCGCCTGGCCACCGAACACACCGTGGAGCGCATCGACGAGCGCGCCATCGAGACCGAGTTCGGCAGCTTCACCCTGGTCACCTACCGCGACCGCATCGCCCACGACCTGCATTTCGCGCTGGTCCGCGGCACCCCGGACGCGGACACGCCGACCCTGGTGCGGGTGCAGGTGGAGAACCCGCTGGCCGACCTGCTGCACTGGCGCCGCGACGATTTCGGCGTGGCCGCCAGCGACGCGCTGCGCGCGATCGCCGCCGCCGACAACGGGGTCATGGTGGTGCTGTCGGCGCCGCGCGACAGCCAGGCGCTGCTGGCGCGGCTGCGCAAGCAGCCGGACGTGGCCGCCAACAGCAAGGACGTGGGGCAGTGGCGGCGCAACGGCGCCGGCAGCCAGATCCTGGCCGACCTGGGCCTGGGCAAGCTGCGCGTGCTGGGCACCCCGCGCCGCCAGGTCGGCCTGGCCGGATTCGGGCTGGAGGTGGTGGAGCATGTGGAGTTGGAGCCGGGAGTGGGGATTCGGGATTCGGGATTGGCAAAAGCGGGAGTCGGGAAAGGCTGATTCCCTTACGCTGCTTCGCTATCGGCGCTGCAAGCGCTTCCGGGGCCCGAGCCCGGAACACGCCGCCTGCTAAACTCTCCCACCCACTGAACCTGCCACCGCCATGACCCACTACGAAGGCGACCTCCGCGCTCCTGCAGCGGCCCGTTTCGCGATCATCGCCAGCCGCTGGAACGCGCGCATCACCGACGTGCTGGTCGCCGGCGCGCGGGAAAGCCTGTCCGGCAACGGCATCGCCGACGACGCGGTGGACGTGATCCGCGTGCCTGGCGCGTGGGAACTGCCGCTGGCCGCCGCGCGCCTGGCCGCCGCCGGCAAGCACGCGGCGATCATCGCGCTGGGCTGCGTGATCCGCGGTGACACCCGCCATTACGAACACGTGGCCGATGGCTGCGCCGAAGGCCTGCTGCGGGTGTCGCTGGACTTCCGCATCCCGGTGCTCAATGGCGTGCTGGCGGTGGAGCAGGTCGAAGACGCCGAAGCGCGCGCCGGCGGCAGCCATGGCAACAAGGGCGAGGAAGCGGCGCTGAGCGCGCTGGAAATGGTCAATCTGCTGGAGCTGCTGCCATGAACAAGCCCGCTGGCCACAAGCATGTCCGCCGCGACGGCGTCGATCCGGTGCTGCGTTCGCGCGCGCGCCGGCGTGCGCTGCAGGCGATCTACGCCTGGCAGATCGCCGGCGGCACCGCGCAGCACGTGATCGCGCAGTTCGCGCACGAGCAGGCGCACGAGATCGCCGACCTGATCTATTTCGAGAATCTGGTCGAAGGCGTGCTCAAGCACCGCACCGAACTGGATGCGGCGCTGGTCGGCTACCTGGACCGCACGGTCGAGGAAGTGGACGCGATCGAACGCGCGGTGCTGCGCCTGGCCGCCTACGAACTGCTGCACCGGCAGGACGTGCCCTACCGCGTGGTGATCAACGAAGCCATCGAGACCGCCAAGCGTTTCGGCTCCGAACACGGCCACACCTACGTCAACGGCGTGCTCGACCGCGCCGCGCTGGAATGGCGTGCGGTGGAGTCGGGTGGCGCCGGCGGCGCCTAGCAGCGCGGGATTGGGCATTGGGGATTGGGGATTCGCAAGAGCGGCATTCCCTTCTGGGCCGCAGCCGTTGCCTCGCTGTTGCCAATCCCGAATGCCCAATCCCCAATCCCGGCTCCTAAAATGCCTGAATTCGATCTGATCGAACGCCTGCGTGCCCGGATCGGGACGCATGCGGACGTGCCGTTGGGCATCGGCGACGATGCGGCGCTGCTGCAGCCGCCGCCGGGCGAGCACCTGGCGATCACCGCCGATACGCTCAACGCCGGCGTGCATTTTCCGCTTGAGACCGCGCCTGCCGACGTGGGCTGGAAGACGCTGGCGGTGAATCTGTCCGATCTCGCCGCGATGGGCGCGCAGCCGCGTTGGTGCACGCTGTCGCTGTCGTTGCCGCACGAGGATGCGGGCTGGATCGACGCCTTCGCCGACGGCTTCTTCGCGCTGGCCGATGCGCACGGCATCGTGCTGGCCGGCGGCGACACCACGCGCGGGCCGCTGTCGCTGTCGGTCACCGCGATCGGCAGCGTGGCGCCGGGCGCGGCGCTGCGTCGCGACGGCGCGCAGCCGGGCGACGAGATCTGGGTCAGCGGCCGTCCGGGCGAGGCCGCCGCGGCGCTGGCGCTGTGGCAGGCCGGGCGGCTGGATGTGGCCCAGGTCGCCGCCGATCCCGTGCACGAACACCTGCGCCAGCGTCTGCTGCGGCCCTCGCCGCGGGTACAGGCCGGGCTGCGCCTACGCGGGCTGGCGCACGCCTGCGTGGACATTTCCGACGGCCTGCTCGCGGATCTGGATCATATCTGCGCGCGCAGCGCGGTCGGCGCCGAACTCTGGCTGGACGCGCTGCCGGCGGTCGCCGCGCCGGCGCAGGCGAGCGCCGCGCAGGTGCACGCCTGGCAACTGGGCGGCGGCGACGACTACGAACTGTGCTTCACCGCCGCGCCGGCGCAGCGCGCGGCCATCGTGCGGGCGTTGCAGGCGATCGGTGAGGAGGCCACGCCGATCGGCCGCATCGTCGCCGGCGGCGGCATCGTCGTGCGCGACGCGAACGGTCGGCCCTGGCAGCCGCCGCGGCGTGGCTACGAGCATTTCGCCGGCTAGCGAAATCCGCGAGCCGCTTCGCGCCGTACCCTCACCCCAACCCCTCTCCCGATGGGAGAGGGGCTAGCGGCTGTTTCCTTCTCCCATCGGGAGAACGTGCCCGAAGGGCGGATGAGGGTACCGGCGAAGCCTCGTATACCCAGCTCCGCGAGTGGCTTTCGCGCCGCACCCTCATCCCAAATCCTCTCCCCGCGGGAGAGGGGCTAGCGGCTGTTTCCTTCTCCCATCGGGAGAAGGTGCCCGAAGGGCGGACGAGGGTACGGGCGAAGCCTCGTGTACCCAGCTCCGCGAGCCGCTTTCGCGCCGCACCCTCATCCCAAATCCTCTCCCGGTGGGAGAGGGGCTAAATGGGGACACAAAGGAGCGACCATACCGTGCCGCACTGCGGCGTGAAATCGTCCCGTACCTGCTGGTATGGTCGCCACGCCCGATCCCCACATCGCGTGCCCGTAACCGTTTCTGGCAGCTGGGCCATTCCGACCCGGCGCCGTTTGGGAGGCAGTACATGCGCATGTCCGTGTCCCGTTGCATCGCCCTGTGCGCGATGCTGTTCTTCTCCGCCACAGCCTTCGCCGGCGGTTTCAGCAAGCAGTACCAGACCATCTCCAGTTTCGACGGCACCAAGCTCGGCGCGTTGGTGCTGGTGCCGCAGGGGCAGGGGAGCGGACCGTTCCCGCTGGTGGTGATGCCGGCCAGCTGGTCGCTGCCCAACCTGGAATACGTGGGCCGCGCCAGCGAACTGGCCAGCAACGGCTACGTGGTGGTCAGCTACACCTCGCGCGGGTTCTGGGATTCGGCGGGCGTGATCGACATCGCCGGGGCGCCGACGGTGGAGGACGTCAGCACGGTGATCGACTGGGCGCTGGCGAACACGCCGGCCGATGCCAAGGCGATCGGCGTGTCCGGCATCTCCTACGGCGCCGGCACCAGCCTGCTCGCCGCCGCGCGCGACCCGCGGATCAAGGCGGTGGCCGCACTCAGCGGCTGGGCCGACCTGCAGGCCTCGCTGTACGCCAACACCACGGTCAGCCAGCAGGGCGTGGACCTGCTGGTGGCCTCCGGTGCGATCACCGGCCGACCCGGACCGGACCTGGCGCAGATCAGCGCACGCGTCGCCGCCGGCGACTACGACGGCGCGGTGCAGGGCTTCCTGCCCAAGGCCGGCGAACGCAGCGTGATCAACGAAGTGCAGGCGCTCAACCGCAACGGCCCGGCGGTGCTGCTGGCCAATGCGTTCAACGATGGCCTGTTCCCGCCGAACCAGTACATCGACCTGTACAACCGCCTGAGCGTGCCCAAGCACCTGATGTTCAGCCAGGGCGATCACGCCACGGCCGAACTGCCGGGCGCGCTCGGCCTGCCCAACGAGGTGTACACGGAAGCCACCCGCTGGTTCGACCATTACCTCAAGGGCCAGGCCAACGGCGTGGACAGCGAGCAGCCGGTGCAATTGGCCACGCTCAATGGCACCTGGCTGCGTTACGCCGACTGGAACAGCGTGCAGGCCGGCGCGACCCGCTACGGCCTGACCCGTCCGAGCGGCCTGATCGCGACCGGAACGCTGGGCAGCGGCACCAGCACCGGGTGGAGCAAGGGCATCGCCACCGGCGTACCGACCCTGGCCGATTCGGGCGTGCTGCTGGTCAGCGGCCTGCTGCAGGGCCTGGGCCAGCCGGTCACCACCTCGATCCCGCTGGTGGATCGCAACGGCGCGGCGGTGTGGAGCGGGCCGGTGTACACCAGCGCCAAGCGCCTGGCCGGCAGCCCGTCGCTGCGGGTGACGGTGACCCCGAGCCAGACCAATGTGTCGCTGTTCGCCTACCTCTACAGCATGAACGGACTCGGCGTGGCGCAACTGCTGAGCCACGCGCCGTACACGCTGCGCAACGCGACCCCGGGCGTAGCGACCACGATCGACCTGCCGTTGCAGGCGACCGCTGCCGATATCCCGGCCGGCAACCGCCTGGTGCTGGTAGTGGACACCACCGATCCGCGCTACACCTCGGCCAGCCGCTTCGGCGGCAGCGTCAGCTTCAGTTCGCCGGCGGCCGCGCCGTCCAGCCTGAGCGTGCCGCTGCACTGAGGTACGCTTGACGGAAAGGCCGGCGCAATGCCGGCCTTTCCCGCATCGCCGTAACGCCGCGACTGCGGAAATTACGCGGAATTTACGCGGCGGCCGGCATCGGCCGATAGCGACTTTACGGCCCTGCGCCGGAACATGACCAGGTCGGCGGAATGGTTCCGCCCTGGATCTGGCGTCATGTTCTCCTCGTTTTCCCGCAGCGCCCGCCGGCCCATGCCGCGCGGCGCGTTAGCGCTTTCCCTGCTGGCTGGCGCGACCTGCGCGCAGGCTGCCAGCGTCAGCGGCACCGCCACGCTCACCAGCGACTACGTCTGGCGCGGCAGCACCCAGAGCGATGGCGATCCGGCCGTGCAGGCCGGTCTGGCCTTGGCCGCCGACAACGGTGCGTACGCATCGCTGTGGGCCTCGTCGATCAAGTTCGACGGCACCCCGCACGCCAGCATCGAAGTCGACGGTGTGCTCGGCTGGCGTGGCCAGTGGACGCCGGACTGGGCCTGGGACGCGAACCTGACCCGCTACCAATACCCCTCGGCCGCCGCGCTGAACTGGACCGAGTTGGGCGCCACCGTGACCTGGAAGCAGCGCGTGTGGGCGCAGTTGGGCTGGTCCGACGATGCGTTGGCCAGCGACAGCAGCGGCACCTACGCGCAGCTCGGTGCGCGCTATCCGTTCAACGACCGCTTCCGCGTCGAGGCGGCGGTGGGCCATTACTGGCTCGCCCGCAGCTACGCGGACAGCTACACGCATGGACTGGTCAGTGCCGTGTTCACCTTGCCCGGCATCCGCCAGGGCGGACCGGGGCTGGAGCTGCGGCTGAGCGCGCACGACACCAATCGCGCCGCCGAGCGGCTGTTCCCCGACATGGCCGGCGCGCGTTTCGAAGCCGCGCTGCAGGCCAGCTTTTGAACCCCGAGGAGAGATGACATGCCGACCTGGCTATCGCTGATCTGCGGCGTGGCGGTGATCGTCGCCGCCGGCTACCTGTTGTACGTGATTTTGCGTCCCGAAGATTTCTGAGCCGAGTGCCGCTTCCATGATCGATACATTGCTTGTCTATGCGCTCGCGCTGCTGCTCGGGTGGCCGCTGGGCCTGTACCTGGCCAAGGTGATGCGCGGTGCGCCGATGCGCGGCGACGCGTTGTTCGGCTGGATCGAACGCCCGCTGTACCGCCTGCTCGGCACCGATCCGGCGCGCGGCATGAGCTGGCGCGGCTACGCCGGCGCGTTCCTGGCCAGCAACCTGGTGCTGGGCGCGCTGGTGTTCGCGTTGTTCGTGACCCAGGCGTGGCTGCCGCTGAATCCCGATGCGGTGCCGAACATGCGCTGGGACGTGGCCCTGCACAGCATGGTCTCGTTTCTGACCAATACCGACCAGCAGCATTATTCCGGCCAGGCGCAGCTGTCCTACCTGTCGCAGGCGGTGGGCGTGGTCGGTTTGCAGTTCGTCACGCCGATGATGGGCCTGGCGCTGGTGGTGGCGACGCTACGCGCGTTGTTCGGTGGGCGAACGGCCGCCGCGAATGCCGGGACCCAGCAGGCGACGCTCAGCGCCGACGAAGCCGACGTCGGCAACTACTGGGCCGACGTGATCCGGCCGACGCTGCGCTTCCTGCTGCCGCTGTGCCTGTTGTGGACCATGCTGCTGACCCAGCAGGGCGTGCCGTCCACGCTGGCGGCCGGCCCCACCGCGACGCCGCTGGACGCCAGCGCCGGCATGGCCACGCAGAAGATTCCGCTCGGCCCGGTCGCGGCGATGGTGGCGATCAAACAGCTCGGCACCAACGGCGGCGGCTGGTACGGCCCCAACAGCGCGATGGCGCTGGAGAACCCGACCCCGTTGTCCAATCTGCTGGAAACGCTGGCGATCGTGCTGATCCCGGTGGCGATCGCGTTCATGGTCGGCCCGTTCACCGGCCGGCGCAAATTCACCGCGTTGGTGTTCGGCAGCATGCTGGCGATGTCGCTGGCGTCCACCGCGGTGTCGGTGTGGTCCGAAGGCCATTCGGCCAGCGCCGCGAGCGCGGCGCTGATGGAAGGCAAGGAAGTGCGCTTCGGCGCCGATGCGTCGGCGGCGTGGTCGTCGCTGACCACGCAGACCTCCAACGGCTCGGTCAATGCGATGCACGATTCGCTGGCGCCGCTGACCGGCGGCGTGGCCATGGTCAACATGCTGGTCAACGCGATCTGGGGCGGCATCGGCTGCGGCCTGCAGCAGTTCCTGGTGTACCTGCTGCTCAGCGTGTTCCTGGCCGGGCTGATGACCGGGCGCACGCCGGAGCTGTTCGGGCGCAAGATCGAGGCCGGCGAAGTGCGCCTGCTGGCCTTGCTGATCCTGCTGCAGCCGCTGGTACTGCTCGGCTTCACCGCGTTGACCCTGGCCATGCCGGCGGCGATCACCGCCACCTCCAATCCCGGTTTCCACGGCATCAGCCAGGTGTTCTACGAGTACACCTCGGCGTTCGCCAACAACGGCTCGGGCTTCGAAGGCCTTGGCGATGGCATTCCGTGGTGGAACCTGACCTGCACGCTGGTGCTGATCCTGGGCCGCTATCCGGCGCTGATCGTACCGCTGATCGTGGCCGCGCAGATGGCGCGCAAGCGCGTGGCGCCGGAGACCGGCGGCAGCCTGCAGGTGGAGACGCCGACCTTCGCGCTGACCCTGATCGCGGTCATCGCGGTCCTGACCGTTCTGCAATTCACGCCGGCACTGGTGTTGGGCCCGATCGCCGATCACCTGACGCTTGCCGCGCACTGAGACCACGACCATGAGCACCCCGCTTCCGCAAGCTTCTTCCTCGGTCCACAAGCCCGGCCTGCTCGATGGCCCCGCGCTGCGCGCCGCGTTGCGCGCCAGCGTGCTGAAACTTTCGCCACGCCATCTGCTCGGCAGTCCGGTGATGGCGGTGGTGTTCGCCGGTACGGTGCTGTCGGCGCTGATCACCGTGGCCGGGCAGGGCGCGGCCGCGTTCGGCTGGGCGGTGACCGCGATCCTGCTGATCACCGTGCTGTTCGGCAATTTCGCCGAAGCGGTGGCCGAGGCGCGCGGCCGCGGCCAGGCCGCCTCGCTGCGGCGCGCGCGCAAGGACCTGGTGGCGCGCCGGGTGAGCAGCGCGCAGCTGGACGGCGAAACCAGCATCCCCGCCGCCGAACTCAAGCCCGGCGATCTGGTGGTGATCTCCGCCGGCGAACTGATCCCGGCCGACGGCGAGATCCTGCACGGCGTGGCCACGATCAACGAAGCCGCGGTCACCGGCGAATCGGCGCCGGTGCTGCGCGAGGCCGGCACCGACCGCTCCGGCGTGATCGGCGGCACCAAGGTGCTGTCCGACGAGATCGTGGTGAAGGTCACCGCCGAGCCGGGCCACAGCTTCCTGGACCGCATGATCGCGCTGGTCGAGGGCGCCAACCGGCAGAAGACCCCGAACGAGATCGCGCTGACCATGCTGCTGGCGGCGATGACCCTGACCTTCCTGATCGTGGTCGCGACGTTGCCGATCATCGCCGGCTTCGTCGGCGTGCGCATCGATCCGCTGCTGCTGATCGCGCTGCTGGTGTGCCTGATCCCGACCACCATCGGCGGATTGCTGCCGGCGATCGGCATCGCCGGCATGAACCGCGCGCTGTCGGCGAACGTGCTGGCCAAGTCGGGCAAGGCGGTGGAAGTGGCCGGCGACGTCGACGTGCTGCTGCTGGACAAGACCGGCACCATCACCCACGGCGACCGCCAGGCCACCGCATTCCATGCGCTCAGCGGCGTCGATGCGGTGCAGCTGCGCGAGGCGGCGATGCTGTCCTCGCTGGCCGACCCGACCCCGGAAGGCAAGTCGATCGTGCGTCTGGCGCGCGAGCAGGGCATGCCGCCGGCCGACCCGGACGGCGCCAGCTTCGTCGCCTTCACCGCGCAGACGCGCATGTCCGGCGTCGATCTGGCCGCGCAGGGGCAGCAGGCGCCGCGTTCGATCCGCAAGGGCGCGGCCGATGCGGTGATCCGCCACGTCACCGCGCTGGGCGGGCAGGTGCCGGCGGAACTGAAGGGCCGCGTCGAGCAGGTCGCGCGCAGCGGCGCCACGCCGCTGGTGGTGGCCGAGGGCCGGCACGTGCTCGGCGTGGTCGAACTGTCGGACGTGGTCAAGCACGGCGTGCGCGAGAAGTTCGCGCGGCTGCGCGCGATGGGAGTCAAGACGGTGATGATCACCGGCGACAACCCGCTTACCGCCGCGGCGATCGCCGCCGAGGCCGGCGTGGACGACTACATCGCCGAGGCCACGCCGGAAGACAAGCTCGCGCGCATTCGCGCCGAACAGGCCGGCGGGCGGCTGGTGGCGATGGTCGGCGACGGCACCAACGACGCGCCGGCGCTGGCCCAGGCCGACGTCGGCCTGGCGATGAACTCCGGCACGCAGGCGGCCAAGGAAGCCGGCAACATGGTCGATCTGGATTCGGATCCGGCCAAGCTGCTGGCGGTGGTGGAAGTGGGCAAGCAGCAACTGATCACCCGCGGCGCGCTGACCACGTTCTCGCTGGCCAACGACGTCTCCAAGTACTTCGCGATCCTGCCGGCGCTGTTCGCCGCCTCGATCCCGCAGATGGCGGCGCTGAACGTGATGCGCCTGTCCAGCCCGGCGCATGCGGTGCTGGCCGCGTTGATCTTCAACGCGCTGGTGATTCCGGCGCTGATCCCGCTGGCGCTGCGCGGCGTGCGCTTCACCCCGGCCACGGCGACCTCGCTGCTGCGCCGGAACATGCTGATCTACGGCGTCGGCGGCGTGCTGCTGCCGTTCGTCGGGATCAAGGCGATCGACCTGCTGCTGGTGGCGCTGGGCTAAGCCCGGCGCCGATCTTCCGCTTCTTTTCCGGATTTCCCGCGATGAACGTTTCCCCGGTTTCCTCTTCCTACCGCGAACCGCTGCGCTGGCGCGCGGCGCTGCTGCTGCCGCTGCTGGTGCTGGGCGCCGCCGCGCTGTATTCGCTGCTGTCCACCCTGCTCGCCGGCGCGCTGTTCCCGGCGCAGGCCGCCGGCAGCCTGCTGCAACGCGATGGCCGCGTGCTCGGTTCGGCCCTGGTCGCGCAGCCGTTCGCCGCGCCCGGCTACTTCCAGCCGCGCCCGTCTGCGGCCAAGTTCGATCCGATGGCCGCGGCGGGCAGCAACCAGGCGCGCAGCAATCCCGAGCTGCAGCAACGCATCGCCGATGCGCGCGCCAGCGTGGCCGCGCGCGACGGCGTCGCCCCGGCGCAGGTCGCGGACGATCTGCTGACCCAGTCCGGCAGCGGCATGGACCCGGACATCAGCGTGGCCGCGGCGCAGCAGCAGGTGGCGCGCGTGGCCAGGGCGCGCGGCCTGCCCGAGACGCGCGTCGCCGCGCTGCTCGCCGCGCAGACGCAGCCGCGCCAGTTCGGCGTGCTCGGCCAGCCGCGGGTGAATGTGCTGGCGCTGAATCTGGCGTTGGATGGCGGTGGGGCCGGGAATGGGGAAAAGGGAATCGGGAATGGGGAGGAGCAAAAGCGGTAAGGCGCATGGCCCGACGCTGTACGCTTCGCGAATCCCCAATTTCGAATCTCCAATTCCGGCCCCTCAATGCCCGATCCCCGCACCCAACAGGCCGACGCGCTGATCGGCGCGCTCCAGCGCGAACGCGGCGGGCGGCTGACCGTGTTCCTGGGCGCGGCGCCCGGGGTCGGCAAGACCTACGCGATGCTGTCGCGCGCGCGGCAGCTGCAGCAGCAGGGCAGCGAGGTGGTGGTCGGGGTGGTCGAGACCCATGGCCGCGCCGAGACCGCGGCGCTGCTCGACGGGCTGGTCGTGCAGCCACGGCGGCGCGTGGAGTACCGCGGCCGCACGCTCGATGAAATGGACCTGGACGCGCTGCTGGCACGGCGCCCGCCGCTGGTGCTGGTCGACGAGCTGGCCCACCGCAACGCGCCCGGCAGCCGCCACGAACGGCGCTGGCAGGACGTGCAGGAACTGCTCGACGCCGGCATCGACGTCTACAGCACGGTCAACATCCAGCACCTGGAAAGCCTCAACGACGTGGTCCACCGCATCACCGGCATCCGCGTCGCCGAGACCGTGCCCGATGCGATCTTCGACCGCCTGCGCGACATCGTGCTGGTCGATCTGCCGCCGCGCGAACTGATCGAACGCCTGCAGCAGGGCAAGGTCTATCTGCCCGAGCAGGCGGGGCAGGCGCTGCAGGCGTTCTTCTCGCCGTCGAACCTGGCCGCGTTGCGCGAACTGGCGATGCAGACCGCGGCCGACCGCGTCGACAACGACCTGCGCGACGTGCAGGCCGCGCAGGGCCGCACCGGCGTGGCGCTGCGGCGGCGGGTGCTGGTGGCGATCGACGGGCGCGGCCAGTCCGACTACCTGGTGCGGGTGGCGCGGCGCGTGGCCGAGCGCCGCGGTGCGCCGTGGAGCGTGGTCACCGTGCAGACCCAGGCGCAGCCCGACGATGCCTGGCAACTGGAAGTCGATCGCGCCTTCGCCCTGGCGCGACGGCTCGGCGGCGACACCGCGCTGCTGCATGGCGCCAGCGTGGCCGATGCGCTGCTCGACCACGCCGCGCACAACGGCGTGTCCACGCTGCTGCTCGGCCGCACCCGCGAACGGCCGCTGGCGCGGATGATCAACCGCACGCTCACCCAGCAGCTGCTGCAGCGCGGCGCGCACTACGAGCTGGTCATCATCAGCTCGCCGGAGGCGCGCGCGCGCGCGCGGCGGCGTTGGCGCCATCCCGGCCATTGGCTGTCGCGCGACGACCTGGCGTTCGCCACCGTCGCTTCGCTGCTGGCGGTGGCGGTGGGCTGGATCGCCGAGCGCTGGGTCGGCATCGACGACCTGTCGATGGTGTTCATCGTCGCTGTGGTGATGGTCGCGGCGAAGACGCGCATGGCCGCGGCGGTGCTGTCGGCGCTGCTGAGCTTCTTCGCCTACAACTTCTTCTTCATCGAACCGCGCTACACGCTGCACATCGGCGCGCGCCAGGGCGTGGTCACGGTGCTGCTGTTCCTGGTCGCGGCGCTGGTCGCCGGGCGGCTGGCCTCGCGCCTGCGCATGCAGGTGCTGGCGCTGCGCGCGGCCAACGCGCAGACCACCGCGCTGCAGCGGCTGGGCCGCGAACTGACCAGCGCCGCCGACCTGGGCCAGGTGCTGGAGGCCGGGCGCCGCGCGCTGGCCGCCACGCTCGAGGCCGAGGCCTGGGTGCGGCTGCAGCCGCTGGAGGCGGCGCATGCCGCCGCGCAGGACGGCGCGCACGACTACGCGCCATCGATGGCGGCGGTGGACCGCAGCGCCGCCGACTGGGCGCAGCGCCACGGCCAGGCCACCGGCCGTTTCACCGACACTTTGGCCGGCGCCAGCTGGTGGTTCCTGCCGGTGCGCCACGAACGCGGCGCGATCGGCGTGGTCGGGCTGAAATTCGCCGCCGGGGTGCAGCGTCCCGGGCTGGAACAGCAGCGCCTGGCCGAAGCGATGGTCGAGGACATCGGCCAGGCCGCGCTGCGCACGCGCCTGGTCGCCGACCTGGAAAGCGCGCGGGTCAGCGGCGAGACCGAGCGCCTGCGCTCGGCGCTGCTGTCGTCGGTGTCGCACGACCTGCGCTCGCCGCTGGCGGCGATGATCGGCGCGGCCAGCAGCCTGGCCAGCTACGGCCAGGCGATGGACGCCGACGACCGCCGCAGCCTGCTGGAAACGATCCAGCTGGAAGGCGAACGCCTGGACCGCTACATCCAGAACCTGCTCGACATGACCCGGCTCGGCCACACCGGGCTGACCTTGAACCGCGACTGGATCGACGTGGACGAACTGATCGGCTCGGCCGCGCGACGATTGCAGCGCTACCAGCCGCAGGTGCGCCTGGACATCGCCCTGGCCGCCGAGTTGCCGACGCTGTGGGTGCATCCGGCGCTGGTCGAACAGGCGATCTTCAACGTGCTGGAGAACGCGGCGAAATTTTCGCCGGAGGGCGAGGCGATCCGGGTCGCCGCGGCGATGGTCGACGGGCGCCTGCGCATCGACATCGGCGACCGCGGCCCGGGCATTCCCGAGGACGAGCGCGCGCGCATCTTCGACATGTTCTACAGCGTCGAGCGCGGCGACCGCGGCCGCCACGGCACCGGCCTGGGCCTGACCATCTGCCAGGGCATGATCGGCGCGCACGGCGGCAGCGTCGAGGCGCTGCCCGGCGCCGATGGCCGCGGCACCACCATCCGCATTACCCTGCCGTTGATCGAACCCGCCGCCCCGCCGCCCCGCCCCGATGCCGACTGAACCCCACGCCGATCCGATTCCGCCGCCGCGCGTGCTGGTCATCGACGACGAGCCGCAGATCCGGCGTTTCCTGGACATCAGCCTGCGCGCGCAGGGCTACCGCGTGCTGCAGGCGGCCAGCGGCGGCGACGGCCTGGCGCAACTGGCCGCGCACGGCGCCGAACTGGTGGTGCTGGACGTGGGCCTGCCCGACCAGGACGGGCACAGCGTGCTGCGCGAACTGCGGCAATGGTCCGCGGTGCCGGTGATCATGCTCACCGTGCGCGCCGGCGAAGCGGAAAAGGTGCAGGCGCTGGACGCAGGCGCCAACGACTACGTGACCAAGCCGTTCGGCGTGCAGGAACTGATGGCGCGCATCCGCGTGCTGCTGCGCATGCAACCGGCCGCAGGCGAAGCCGAGCCGGTGTTCGACGACGGCCACCTGCACATCCACCTGGGTCTGCGCGAAGTGCGCCTGGACGGCGAACCGCTGCCGCTGAGCCGCAAGGAATACGCGCTGCTGGCGCTGCTGCTGCGCCACAGCGGTCGCGTGCTCACCCAACCGCAGCTGCTGCGCGAAGTGTGGGGGCCCACCCACCAGGAAGACACCCACTACCTGCGCATCCTGGTCGGCAAGCTGCGACAGAAACTCGGCGACAGCGCGGTGGCGCCGCGCTACATCGCCACCGAGCCGGGCGTGGGGCTGCGCTTCGTCGGGGTAAGCGAACGCAGCAGCTGAGCCGCTTGGCCGATCGCAGCCGTTTCTGCAGGGCGATCGAGATGCTGGCCGGGTGCCCTGTAGGAGGGGCTTCAGCCCCGACGGATTCCCAAGCCGTCAGCCTTTTCCACTTCGTTCGTCGCGGCTGAAGCCGCTCCTACAAAAAGCGGTCGCCGGTTGTTTGCGCGGTATCGCGCGCCTCTTGCGAGTCCCGCTCACGCCTCCGGCAACACCTTGCCCGGATTGAGGATGCCGTCCGGGTCCAGTGCGCGCTTCACCGCGCGCATCGCGTCCAGCGTGGCCGCGTCGAAGGCCTGCGCCATGTAGTCGCGCTTGGCCACGCCGATGCCGTGTTCGCCCGACAGCGTGCCTTCCAGCGCCAGCACCAGCGCGAACAGGCGCGGCAGCGCGGCGTGCGCACGCGCGGTCTCGCCGGCATCGTCGGGCGCATACATGATGTTGACGTGCAGGTTGCCGTTGCCGGCATGGCCGAAGGCGACGATCGGCAGGTCGAATTCCGTCGCCAGCGCTTCCACGCCGGCCACCAGATCGGGGATGCACGACACCGGCACCACCACGTCTTCGTTGATCTTGCCCGGCTTGATCGTGCGCAACGCCGGCGACAGCGCGCGCCGCGCGGCCCACAGCCGGTCGCGCGCCGCGCCGTCGGTGGCCACGTCCAGCGACAGCAGGCCGTCGCCGTCGGCGGCGGCGCCCAGCGCCTGCAGCGCGTAGGGCAGGGTGTCGTGGTCGCCGTCGGCCTCGATCAGCAGCATCGCGCCGGCCTCGGGCACGTCGCTGCCATTGCGGCGCAGCAGCGCGATCGCGCTGCGGTCCATGAATTCCAGCATCGCCGGCGTGGTCGGCTGCGCCATCAGCCGCGACACCGCCGCCGCGGCGGCGCCGGCATCGCGGTAGAACGCGCGCAGTCCGGCCTGCGCCTGCGGCCGCGGCGACAGTTTCAGCGTGGCTTCCACGATCAGCGCCAGAGTGCCTTCGCTGCCGACCAGCAAGTGCGTCAGGTCGTAGCCGGTGGCGTCCTTGGTGTAGGCGCCGCCGCAGCGGATCAGGTCGCCGGCGCCGGTCACCGCGACCACGCCGAGCACGTTGTCGCGGGTGGCGCCGTACTTCACCGCGCGCGGACCGCCGGCATTGGTCGACAGGTTGCCGCCGACGCTGCAGATCTCGGCGCTGGACGGGTCCGGCGGCCAGAACAGGCCGTGCGGCGCCAGCGCCTGTTGCAGCTCGCCGTTGAGCACGCCCGGTTCCACCACCGCGCAGCGGTCCTGCGGGCGCAGCTGCACGATGCGGTTCATGCGCGCGAACGACAGCACCACGCCGCCGTCGAACGGCACCGCGGCGCCGGCGGTGCCGGTGCCGGCGCCGCGCGCGACGATCGGCACGCGGTGTGCGCGGCAGGCGCGCACGATCGCCTGCACCTGTTCGCGGGTCTGCGGCAGCGCCACCGCGTCGGCCAGCGCCCAACGCCGCGAATCGTCTTCGCCATAGCTGCGGCGGCTGGCGTCGTCGGTGCGCCAGCCATCGGCGCCGAGCAGCGCGGCGAGGGTGTCGGTCAGGGCGGCAGGCAGCGGCGTGGTCATGGCGGGGATCGCGAAGCGGAAGAGGAGGGCGGTTGCAGCAGTTTCCAGGTGCCGACCGCCACCGCCAGCGGCAGCCACACCCAGCGCAATTCGGACCACAGCGTGGCCACGCCGCGCGCGCCGAAGAAGCCGTTGGCGAACGGCGAAACACGGATCGGCCGCCACGGCGCGAACCAGCGCTGTTCGCTCCACGGCCAGGCCAGGGCGACGCCGAGGCCGCCGGAGGTCAGCGCATCGAGCAGCGGGTGCGAGACCGTGCAGACGAACATCCAGGTCGCCGCCTGCAGCGCGCAGGCACGCAACGGCCGGTGCAGCAGCGCACCGAGCACGCCCAGCAGCGCGGCGAACAGCAGCGAATGGCTGGCGCCGCGATGGCCGAACGCATCGGCATAGGGGATGTGCAGGGCGAACCCGACCACGTCCAGATCGGGCAGCATCGCCGCGACGATGCCGGCGCCGAGCAGGCGCGTGGAAATGCGTCCGCGGTCGGCGGCGGCCCACAGCGCCAGCGGGATCGCGGCGTGGGTGAAGATGCTGGGCACGTCAGCAATCGTCGGCGCGAAACGCATCGCGCAGCCAGGTCAGCCGCGGCGGTTCGCCTTCGGCCTCGACCACGTCGAAGCGGCACGGCCAGTTCGCGTAGTGCGGATGCGCGGCCAGGAACAATTGCGCCGCCAATACCAGCCGGCGGCGCTTGTGCAGGTCGACCGAGGCGGCGCCGCCGCCGAACGCGTCGTTGCGCCGGTAGCGCACCTCGACGAACACCAGGCAGTGCGCCTGCTGCATCACCAGATCCAGTTCGCCGCCGCGATAGCGCACATTCGCGGCGATCAGTTGCAGCCCGGCGCGCTCCAGTTCGGCGCGCGCCGCCGCTTCCACGTCGTTGCCGCGTCGCCGGCGGTCAACGCCCATCGGGCAGCGGCGTCGCGCGCCCGCCGCTGAAGGTGGACCAGGCCGGGGTGCGCAGGATGTTGCCGAAGCCGTCCAGGTGCAGCACGCCGGTGGCGCCGCGCAGGTTGGCCTCGGCGCCGGTGGCCAGCTTTTCCAGATAGGCGCTGATCTGCCAGGCGTCGTAGCCGAACGCGAACAGACGCGCCGCCGGGCCGCGCGCGGTGGGCAGGGTCTCGGCCGCGCTGCTCGCCGCCGGCAGGCCGCCGACGCCGCGCGCGGTCCACAGTTCGCTCGGGTAGGCGATGCCGTCCAGGACCAGGTCGTCCTCCGCCTTGCCGGTGCCCAGCACCAGCTGCGAGGTCGCCACCCGGCTCTTGCCGGCGAAACCGGCCAGCGCCAGCTGCGGCGCCAGCGCGCGCGCAGTGCTGCCCTTGACCGCCAGGAACACCGCGTCGGCGGCGCTGGCATTGCGCAACTGCGCACCGACATCGCCCGGCACCTCGGCCACGCTGACGCTGGCCGCGACCTTGCCGCCGCGCTCGCTGAAGCGCTCGCGGAACGCGGCCACCGCGCGGCGGCCGTTGTCGTCGTTGCTGCCGATCACCAGCGCGTTGCGGCGTTCGTGCGCCAGCAGGTACTCGGCGGCGGCGATGCCGTCGTCTTCCGGCGCCAGCGAGAACCCGGCACTGCCGGCCGGCGGCGCGCTGGTGCCGCGGTTCAGGGCCAGCAGCGGCACCGGCAGCGCGTCGCGCGCGAACAGCGCGCTGACCTCGTCGCGGCCGAGCGGGCCGACCACGAAGTCGGCGCCGCTATCGATCGCCTTCTGGTAGGCGGCCAGCGCGCCCGCCGCGGTGCCGGTGGTATCGATGAAGTTGATCTGCGGGCGGCGCCGGGTCTCGCCGTAGTAGCCGGCGAGCAGGCCGTCGCGTACCGGCGCGGCCGCAGTCGCCAGGGAGCCGCTCAGCGGCAGCAGCACCGCCAGCTTGGCCGGCGGGCGATAGCCGTCGCGCTCGGCCGGCGGCCGCTTGCTGGTGTCGAAGCCCCACTGCTCGCCGCGGTCGAACGGGCGCGGCAGCGGCAGGCCGCGGCTGATCAGCGCGCGCCCGGCGAAGTTGTACAGCGGATCGCCGGCCGGCAGCGCGGCGGCGCGCGCCTGCAGCGTGGCATCGTTCAAGGCCGCCAGCTGGCGCACGATGGCGCGCTGGTTGTCGCTGCGCGCCTGACCGGTCAAGCCGATGTCGGCGCGGGCGCGCTCGTCCAGCGCCGCGGTGGCGTCGCCGGTGCCTTCCAGCGCCTGCGCGCGGGCCAGGTGCCAGCGCGCGCGCAGGTTCTGCGGCACCGCCTGCGGATCGTTGCCCAGCGCCTGCAGCGCCTGTGCCGGCTGGCGGTCGACCAGCGCCAGCTCGGCGTTGACCAGGGCCAGCCGGACCTTGCTCAGGCCCGACAGCTGGCGCGGCTGCACCTGCGCGGCCAGGCTGCGTGCGCGCGCGACGTCGCCGCCCTCGTACCAGGCGAAGGCCGCATCGGCCAGCAATTGGTTGCGCTCGCTGCCGGTGGCCGTGGCGGCCTGCGCCTCGAGCTGCTGCGCCGCTTCCCGCGGCTTGCCCTGGTCGAGCAGGGCAAGCGCCGCGGACTGGGCCGGCGACGGCGCGCTCTGCGTCACGCTGGTGGTGGCGCAGCCGGCGAACAGCAGCGCCAGCAGCGACAGGGCGGAAATCCTTGCGAATCGCTTGTTCATTTCTGGTCCATTCGGCAGGGCACGCCGGGGCGCGCCGGGGAAAACCGCTACGATTCTACCCTTGCCCATGGAAAGCCGTAGATGAGCGCCCAGCCCGGAACCCTGCATGTCGTCGCCACGCCGATCGGCAATCTCGCCGACCTGACGCCGCGCGCGCAGGAGGTGCTGCGCGCGGTCGCCGCGATCTGCGCCGAAGACACCCGCCGCAGCGGCCAGCTGCTGGCGCATTTCGGCATCGACAGGCCGCTGGTCGCGCTGCACGAACACAACGAGGACGCGGTGGCCCTGCGCGTCGTCGCGCGCCTGCTCGGCGGCGAGTCGCTGGCCCTGGTCAGCGATGCCGGCACCCCGCTGGTCAGCGACCCCGGCTACCGGCTGGTCCGTGCCGCGCGCGAGGCCGGGGTGCGGGTCAGCCCGGTGCCCGGCGCCTGCGCGGCGATCGCCGCACTCAGCGTGGCCGGCCTGCCCAGCGACCGTTTCAGCTTCGAGGGCTTCCTGCCGGCCAAGGCCTCCGGCCGCCGCGAGCGCCTGGCGCGCCTTGCCGGCGAACCGCGCACCCTGGTGTTCTACGAATCGGCGCACCGCATCGTCGAATCCCTGGCCGACTGCCGCGCCGCGTTCGGCGACGCGCGCCCGGCGGTGCTGGCGCGCGAACTGACCAAACTGTTCGAGACCGTGCTCGACGGCAGCCTGGCCGAGCTGCAGGCCCAGGTGGAAGCCGACGACAACCAGCGCAAGGGCGAGTTCGTGCTGATCGTGCAGGGCGCCGGCGACGATGCCGACGCGCAACTGGCCGAGGGCCGCCGCGTCTACGCCACGCTCAGCGCACACCTGCCGCCATCCACCGCCGCCAAGCTGGCCGCGGAGATCACCGGCGCGCCGCGCAAGGCGTTGTACGGCGGGTGAGAGGCCGGGCCCGGATGTGGTTGCCGATCGGCCCGAACGAGGCGTTGGGAACAATGTTGCCCCGCACGTGCGACAATGCGCGCGGCGGAGTCGGCCAGACAGTCGCGTCATCGCGGGGCATTTCGGTGCAACGCGGTGCCGAGGAAAGTCCGGGCTCCATAGGGCAAGGTGCCAGGTAACGCCTGGGCGGCGCGAGCCGACGGACTAGTGCAACAGAAAGATACCGCCTACGTCTGCGCAAGCAGGCCGGTAAGGGTGAAATGGTGCGGTAAGAGCGCACCGCGAGTCCGGTAACGGACCGGCACGGCAAACCCCACCTGGAGCAAGACCAAATAGGGACCTCATGGCGCGGCCCGCGTCGGGTCCGGGTAGGTTGCTCGAGCGTACCGGTGACGGTGCGCCTAGAAGAATGACTGTCCACGACAGAACCCGGCTTATCGGCCGGCTCCGCCGCTTTTTTCGCGCGCAGCGCGAAAAAAGCCCCAAACTTTTGCTGCGCAAAAGTTTGGGCCCCGGGCTCTTTGCCCCCCAAATCCCCGCGGCTTCGCCGCGCCCCCTTTACTAAACCTGATTAGCGTCGAATCTCAGCCGGAGCGCGCAGAGCGCGCTCCGGGATGGCATGAGTGGCCATGGAAGCCAAGCCGAGTTGGTCAAGGATCGCGGCCAAGTTGAAGCGCCGGTTGACCTGATATTGGTGCGCGCGCAGGTAGCGCAGACCGTATTTGCCGAAGGCGATGGCATGGTGGGTGCCGCCAAGGGCGGTCTTGAGATTCCCCAGGATCGTGTTGACCCATTTCAGAGCGGGCTGTTGTACCGATTTGCGCCCGGTGCCGGTCACGATCGGCTCATGGCTCATACCGGCCCAGGTGACGGCGGTGAAGGCGGTCAGCCCATCGCTGAGAACGTGGGTTCCCGGCGCCAGGGCTTGCTGGGCCCAGCGATGGACAGCATCGCGGCAGAAGCTGCCGACCCAGTCAAACCGGACGCATCCCGGCCGACCTTGTCGCGTCTCCACGGCGGCAATGAACGGGATCTTGTTGGTCCACTGTTCGGCACCGCTGCCGCGCGCGCGCTCCCCACCCAGATAGGCATCGTCGATCTGCACCCAGCCGGCCAACTGACGTTGGCCTTCCCGCTCAGCCATAGCCGCCATCAGCTTGTGCTTGATGCGCCAAGCCGTGCGGTAGCACACGTCCAGGTGGCGCATCAGCTCCAGGGCCGAAATCCCGTTCTTGGCCTGGCTCAGCAGATACATCGCCATCCACCACAGACGCAGCGGCAATTTGGTGTCGGCCAGCACGGTGCCCGCCGTCAGGCTGGTCTGGGCGCGGCACTGCCGGCATTGCCACAGCCGCTGGTGCCCGCGCTGGAACTGACTGGCCGCCCGCTGGCCACAGCGCGGACAGACGAAACCGTCAGGCCAGCGGTTGCGCAGCAGCGCGGACACGCACTGCTCCTCAGTGCCGTAATGCTGCAGGAACTGCGGTAAGGACATCCCCCGCTGGAACTGCACACGATTCATCGCCATGACTGCCTCTCCAAGAGAACCGGCAGCAAGGGTGCACCTGTCACGCATCAGCAGCTGAGATTCGACGCTAATCAGGTTTACTAAAGGGGGCTTTGCTCCAGATGCGACGCGTGAGCTTTTCCACGGTGCCAGCATGTGCATTGCTGGCGCTGGCTTTGCCGTGGCCTGCTGCTGCCACGGCGTTCGCAATCGATATGGCCGCCACCCCGGCTCGGCTGTTGTGGGAGGGACTTCAGTCCCGACTGCAGGAGGCGGGTTCGCCAGCGCGTCGCTTGTGCGGATGCGGTGCTGCCGGCGATGCCGCCGCGCAGGTGTGGCAGCTGTGCGGCGAGGATTGCGATCACAGTGCTCTGAAGTGGGTGGAATGTCGTTCCCCCGCTTCTGCTTGCGCTTACCGGGTCCCGAGTCTCAAGTCCCCGGTCCCGAGCCCCTCCAGCCGCGTCTCCCCCAGGAACACCCCGTCGGGGCCGAAGCGGCGCTCGTGGATCCAGCCGCGTCCGGCGCCGTCCACCGCCACGATGGTGCTGGCGCGAGTGCCGTAGTCGTGGCCGCGGATGAAGGCCGGCGACAGGCGCCGCTCCAGCTCCAGGCCCACGCCGGTGTCGGGCAGCTGCGCGTCGGCGGCGATGGTCTCGTCGGCCAATGCGCTCCACAGCGGGGCCAGGTCCTCGTCGCCGGCGGCGATCCAGCCGGCCACCACCCCGCACAGGCGCACGGTCTTCGGCCAGGGGGCGTCCAGCGCGCCGTTGGACATGCCATGGATGCCGGGTGCCAGCCGCTGCCGGGCCGGCGGGTGGTTGCCCAGGTAGTCGGCGCCGTCGGCATCGGCCAGCAGCAGGTTGAACGGTGGATAGGCGTCGGCGCGCAGCGCCAGGGCGTCGGCGAAGGCGGCCGCCGAGGCGCCGCCGGTCAGGTAGTCGGCGACCAGCGCGCCGCGCGAGGCGCCGGACATCGACGCCAGCGGATCGCGCACGTTGGTGACCACGGTGCAGCGGCCGGCCTCGTCCAGGCCCACCCAGCTGCCGCCGGAACGCAGGTCGCGCCCGGCCAGCACGCGCTGTGCCGGCGCCGCCCAGCGCTGCAGCGGCGCGGTCGGGCGCGCATGGAATTCGTCGCGGTTGCCGACCAGCAGCAGGCGCCAGCGCGGGTGGGATTCCAGGGCGAGGACGACCAGGCACATGGTCACGGATTGTGCGGTTTTGCGCAGCGGCACGCGAGCCGGGGCGTCGCGGTCGCGGCAGCTGGCCGCTGTCTTAACGCCTTGTGCACGGGGCTGAATTTCCGCTCAATCTCAAAATATGAGACGAAACAGCAACTTGTGGATAAGCTTTGAACAAGTCTCTAAAGAATGGCGCAAGCCATTGATGTGGCTAGCGATTTATCGCTCGCAAAGTTGTTGACAACCCTTCGGGCGCTGCTAAGGTGGACACTCGAGGGGAAACCGGGTTTTTTGTGGTTTTTCGTGGTTCAATGACCGTCCAGGCGGATTTGGAAAGGTGTAGGCGTCGTGTTTCAGGGCGAGACCGCAATCACAGTGGACGACAAGGGGCGTATGGCGGTTCCCACCGCGTACCGCGACCTCGTCGCGCGTGCGAGCGGCAATCGGCTGGTGCTCACCTACAACCCGTTCGAGGCCGGATGCCTGTGGCTGTACGCGGAAAAGGAATGGGAGCGGGTCCGTGACGACGTCATGGCCAAGCCCAACACCCAGCGCGTGGTGCGGGTCCTGCAGCAGAAGCTGGTGGGTTCCTCGGCCGCGCTGGAACTGGACGCCAACAGCCGCATCACCATCCCGCCGAGCCACCGCGCGGCGGTCGGCATCGAAAAGCGCGCCGTGCTGTTGGGCATGGGCGACAAGTTCGAACTATGGAGCGAGCAGGCTCATCGCGCACTGATCCAGCAGACATTGTCTGACGAGGATCTGGGCGATGGATTGCTCGATCTGAAGTTGTGAGCCGGGGTGTCCGGATGCGCGGACAGGCGCAGGCCGGTCACCTTCCGGTGTCGCAACCGCCGGCGGCGCATGTGCCGGTGTTGTTCGCGCAGGTCATGGACGGGCTGCAGGTGATCGAAGACGGAATCTATCTGGATGGCACGTTCGGGCGTGGCGGACACGCGCGCGGGGTGCTGCACAAACTCGGCCCAGGAGGCCGGCTGCTGGTGATGGACAAGGATCCCGAGGCGATCGCCGAAGCCGAACATGCGTTCGGTGGCGACGCGCGCGTGCGCATCCGCCGCGGCAGCTTCGCCGAACTCGGGCAGTGGGAGGCCGCCGCCGACCTGGACGGGGTGCTGTTCGACCTGGGCGTGTCCTCGCCGCAGCTGGACGTGGCCGAGCGCGGTTTCTCGTTCGGCAAGGACGGCCCGCTGGACATGCGCATGGATCCCGAGGCCGGCGAAAGCGCCGCACAGTGGCTGGCGCACGCCGACGAGCGCGCCATCGCCGACGTACTGTGGACCTATGGCGAGGAGCGCCAGAGCCGGCGCATCGCCCGCGCCATCGTGGCGCGCCGCGCCGAGCAGCCGCTGACCCGCACCGCGCAACTGGCCGAGCTGATCGCCAGCGTGATGCCGCGCGGCGACAGCAAGACCCATCCGGCCACGCGCAGCTTCCAGGCGATCCGCATCCACATCAACCGCGAACTGGCCGACCTCGAGGCCGGGCTGGACGCGGCGCTGGCCAGGCTCAAGCCCGGCGGGCGCCTGGCGGTGATCAGCTTTCACTCGCTGGAAGACCGCATCGTCAAGCAGTTCATGAACCGCAACGCCAAGGCCCCGCCGAGCAACCGCCGCCTGCCCGAAGCGCAGCCGTTCGTGCCGACGCTGCAACTGCACGGCGGCGCGATCAAGGCCGACGCCGACGAACTGGCCGGCAACCCGCGCGCGCGCAGCGCGGTGTTGCGTGTGGCTGAGAAGCTGGGATTCGGGATTGGGGATTCGGGATTGGAGAAGAGCGCTCGCCCGATCCCCAATCCCCAATCCCCAATCCCGGCGTCTCCGCCAGGAGACGCCCAATGAGCCGGCTGCTGCTCATCGTGCTGCTCGCCTGCACCATCGCCTCGGCGATCGGGGTGGTGTACATGCGCCATCGCCATCGCCAGCTGTTCGTCGAGCTGTCGCGGCTGGAGCACAACCGCGACGAGTTGAACATCGAGTTCGGCCGGCTGCAGCTGGAGCAGGCGACCTGGGCGGAAAGCAACCGCGTCGATCAGGTCGCGCGCGAGCGGCTGGGCATGAAGTTTCCGGAAACCGGCGACATCGTGGTGGTACGGCCATGAGCAAGACCGGCCGCAACCGCCCGCGCAGCAACTTCAATCTCCGTGGCCGGCTGATGCTGGTCGGCGCGGCGCTGAGCCTGTGCTCGGTCACCCTGATCGGCCGCGCCGCCTACGTGCAGCTGATCAACAGCGATTTCTACCAGCGCCAGGGCGAGGCGCGCTATCTGCGCGAGCTGCCGATCGCGACCTCGCGCGGCATGATCACCGACCGCAACGGCGAGCCGCTGGCCGTGTCCACGCCGGTGGAGTCGATCTGGGTCAATCCGCAGGAGCTGCTGCGCAATCCCGAGCGCATCCCGCAGCTGGCGCAGGCGCTGGAACTGCCCAGCGACGAACTGACCGCCAAGCTGTCGCAGAAGGCGGACAAGGAGTTCATGTACCTCAAGCGCCGGATCAATCCGGACAAGGCGCATGCGGTGGTCGCGCTCGGCATCCCCGGCGTGTTCTCGCAGCGCGAGTTCCGCCGCTTCTACCCGCAGGGCGAAGCGATGGCGCACGTGCTGGGCTTCACCAACATCGACGACCGCGGCCAGGAAGGGCTGGAGCTGGCGTTCGACGAATGGCTGCGCGGCAAGCCCGGCTCCAAGCGCGTGATCCGCGACCGCAAGGGCGCGATCGTGGAGAGCATCGACCTGGTCAAGCCGGCCGAGCCGGGCAAGGACCTGACCCTCAGCATCGATCGCCGCATCCAGTTCCTGGCGTACAAGCAGCTGCGCAACGCGCTGGAAGAAAACAAGGCGGCCGCCGGCTCGATCGTGATCGTGGATGTGCATACCGGCGAAGTGCTGGCCATGGTCAACCTGCCGACCTACAACCCGAACGCGGTCAGCGGGGTCAACTCCGATGCGCGCCGCAACCGCGCCGTCACCGACCTGGTCGAACCGGGCTCGACGATGAAGCCGCTGACCATCGCCACCGCCTTGCAGGCGGGCGTGGTCACGCCCAATACCGTCATCGATACCAACCCGGGTTTCATGACCCTGGGCCGTTACACCATCCGCGACGTGCCGCGGAACAACGGCGTGCTCAACGTCACCGGCGTGATCACGCGCAGCTCCAACATCGGCGCGGCCAAGATCGCCGCCAAGCTGGACGATCAGGTGTTCTACCAGTCGGTGCGCAAGTTCGGTTACGGCAGCGCGCCGCACAGCGGTTTTCCCGGCGAATCGTCCGGTGTCGTGTCGCATCCCGGCAGCCCGAGCTGGTACGGCACCACCAAGACCACGATGTCCTACGGCTATGGCCTGTCGGTGACGCCGCTGCAGATCGCCACCGCCTACACCGCGTTGGGCAACAACGGCAAGCTGATGCAGCCGACCTTCGTCAAGGGCCAGCATCAGGAATCGCGCGAGGTCATCAGTCCGGAAGTGGCCAAGGAAGTGGTGGCGATGATGGAGACCGTGGTGACCCAGGGCGGCGCCAAGGGCGCGGCGATCCTCGGCTACCACGTCGCCGGCAAGACCGGTACCGCGCGCCTGAACGGTCCGGGCGGCTACATCCGCGGCCACTACAACGCGCTGTTCGCCGGCCTGGTGCCGGCGACCAATCCGCGCTTCGCCACGGTCATCGTGATCAACGATCCGCAGGGCGCCAAGTACTACGGCGGCCTGGTCTCGGCGCCGGTGTTCCACAACGTGATGGAAGGCGCGCTGCGGCTGATGGACGTGCCGCCGGACGACATCCAGGCGTGGCTGGCGGCGCAGGCCGCCGGCAAGAGCGGCCATGCGCCGCCGCCGGTGGCGGTGGAGCCGGATCCGGCCGTGGTGCCCGACGCCGCCGCCGAGGTCGAAGCCGCGCTGCCGAGCGCGCGCGCCGTCGCGCCGCCGCCGCCGGTCGCGCAACCGGTGCCGTTGCAGGAGACGCATCAGTGAGCCGCGCACTGCCGCTATCGCAGTTGCTGCCGGACGTGGCGCTGGCGCACGACGTGCAGGTGTCCGGGCTGGTCATGGACAGCCGCGCGGTGCGTGCCGGCGATGCGTTCGTGGCGATCGCCGGGTTCGGCGCGCACGGGCTGGGCTTCGTCGCGCAGGCGCAGGCCAATGGCGCCGCGGCGATCCTGTTCGAACCGCCGGCCCCCGCCGAGCTGCCGGCGCCGGCCGAGGCGATCGCGGTGCCGGGGCTGCGCGCGCGCATGGGCGCGATGGCCGACCAGTTCCACGGTCATCCGTCGCAGACCATGACCATGGTCGGGGTCACCGGCACCAACGGCAAGACCTCCACCGTGCAGTTGCTGGCGCAGGCCTGGCAGTGCCTGGGCACGCGCAGCGGCAGCATCGGCACGCTCGGCGTCGGCCTGTACGGCGACGTGGTGCCGACCGGTTTCACCACGCCGCTGGTGCTGCAGACGCACGCGCTGCTGGCGCAGCTGCGCGACGCCGGCGCGCAGGCGGTGGCGATGGAAGTGAGCTCGCACGCGCTGGACCAGGGCCGCGTGGATGCGGTGCACTTCGACGTGGCGGTGTTCACCAATCTCACCCGCGACCATCTCGATTACCACGGCGACATGGCCAGCTACGGCGCGGCCAAGGCGCGCCTGTTCGCCACGCCGGGACTGAAGGCGGCCGTGGTCAATCTCGACGACACGTTCGGCCGCGAACTGCTGCCGACGCTGGACCCAGCGCTGCGCCGCATCGGCGTCAGCTCGCGCGGCCAGGCCGGCGCCACGCTGCGTGCCGAGGCGCTGCGCCTGGATGCGCGCGGCATCGGCTTCGACCTGCTGATCGATGGCGCGCGGCATGCGGTGCAGTCGGCGCTGCTCGGCCGCTTCAACGTGGACAACCTGCTGGCGGTGGCCGGCGCGCTGCACGCGCTGGACGTGGCACCGGCGCGCATCGCCGCGACGCTGTCGCAGCTGCAGCCGATCCGCGGGCGCATGAACCGCCTCGGCGGCAGCGACGCGCAACCGCTGCTGGTGATCGACTACGCGCATACCCCGGACGCGCTGGAGCAGGCGCTGGACAGCCTGCGCGGCCACGCCCACGGCCGCCTGCTGTGCGTGTTCGGCTGCGGCGGCGAGCGCGACACCGGCAAGCGTCCGCAGATGGCGGCGATCGCGCAGCGCCTGGCCGATGCGGTGATCGTCACCGACGACAATCCGCGGGGCGAGGACGGCGATCGCATCGTCGCCGACATCCTGGCCGGGTTCAGCGACCTGCAGACGGTGCGCGTGCGGCGCGACCGCGCGCAGGCCATCGCCCTGGCCGTGGCCGAAGCCGGCCCCGACGACATCGTGCTGATCGCCGGCAAGGGCCACGAGCCGTATCAGGAAATCGCCGGCATCCAGCATCCGTTCGACGACGCCGAGATCGCCGCGCAGGCGCTGCAGGCGCGTGCCGCACGCAGCGTGGAGCACGCCCGATGAAGCGCCTGCCGCTGTCGATGATCGCGCACTGGGCCGGCGCCGAACTGCACGGCGACGATGTGGCGATCGATGCGATCGCCAACGACACCCGCACGCTGGCGCCGGGCAGCCTGTACGTGGCGCTGCGTGGCGAGCGGTTCGACGGCCACGACTTCGCCGCCGATGCCGCCGCGCGCGGCGCCAGCGCGCTGCTGGTGGAACTGCTGCAGCCGCAGATCGAACTGCCGCAGATCCTGGTCGCCGACACCCAGCTGGCCTTGGCGCGGATCGCCGCCGGCATGCAGCGCGGCCGCGCCACCCGCGTGGCCGCGCTCACCGGCAGCAACGGCAAGACCAGCGTCAAGGCGTTGCTGCTGGCGATCCTGCAGCACGCCTGCCGGGTCCAGGGCGGCAGCGTCTACGCCAATCCCGGCAATCGCAACAACGAGATCGGCGTGCCGCTGGCGGTGATCGAGGCGCCGGACACGGCCGACTACGCGATCTACGAGATGGGCGCCGGCAAGCCGGGCGACATCGCCTACCTGACCGACATCGTCGCCCCGCATGCGGCGCTGGTGAACAACATCGCCCCGGCGCATCTGGAGCGGCTGGGCAGCCTGCTCGGTATCGCCGAGACCAAGGGCGCGATCTATGCCGCGCTGAGCGCCGACGGTACCGCGGTGATCAATGCCGACGACGCGTTCGGGCTGTGGTTCGAACAGCGCCTGCCGGCGCCGCTGTCCCCGCGCGTGTTGCGCTTCGGCCTGCAGGCCAGCGCCGAGGTCACCGCCACGCAGCTGCGCATGCGCCCGGACCGCTCGCAGTTCGTGCTGGTGACCCCGCAGGGCGAGATTGAAACGACGTTGCCGCTGCCGGGCCGGCACAACCTGATGAACGCGCTGGCCGCCGCCGCGCTGGCGCTGGCGCTGGACATCGCGCCGGCGCTGATCGCCGCGGGCCTGGCGCAGGTGCAGCCGGTACCGGGCCGGCAGATCGCGCACACGCTGCCGGGCGGGGCGGTGTTGATCGACGACAGCTACAACGCCAACCCCGGGTCGCTGGCCGCGGCGATCGACGCGCTGGCCGCTGCCGGTGGCGAGCGCTGGCTGGTGCTGGGCGACATGCGCGAACTCGGCGACGACGCCCAGGCGCTGCACGCCAACGGCGGCCGCCGCGCCCGCGACGCCGGGCTGACCCGGCTGTACGCGCTGGGCCCGCTCAGCGCCTTCGCCGCGCAGGCGTTCGGCGAGAACGCG
Organism: Xanthomonas sp. DAR 34887; assembly: GCF_041245805.1. Classification (NCBI taxonomy): domain Bacteria; kingdom Pseudomonadati; phylum Pseudomonadota; class Gammaproteobacteria; order Lysobacterales; family Lysobacteraceae; genus Xanthomonas; species Xanthomonas tesorieronis. The sequence continues at coordinate 4,243,180 of NZ_CP162490.1, read as the reverse complement.
CGCGTGTTCGACAGCCATGCGGCGTTGATTGCCGCGCTGCGTGCGGACCTGCGCGCGGCCGGGAGTAGGGATTCGGGATTGGGGATTCGTGAAGAGCAAGATCAAGAGCAGGAAACAGAGCTGATGGATGAGAACACCGGCGCGGTGGCAGACGGCGTTGTGCCCCCCCGACTCCCGACTCCCGATTCCCGATTCCCGGCTCCTCCCACCATCCTGGTCAAGGGGTCGCGCGGGAGCGCCATGGACAAGATCGTGAGCGCGCTGCTGGCGCAGGGAGAGGAGGCGCCGCATGCTGCTTGAACTGTCCCGCTGGCTGCAGCAGCTGGAGAGCCTGTTCGGCTTGTTCGGCTATCTGACCTTCCGCGGCATCCTCGCGGCGCTGACCTCGCTGTTCCTGTCGCTGTGGCTGGGCCCGGCGGTGATCCGCAAGCTGGCGCAGTTCAAGGGCGGCCAGCCGATCCGCCAGGACGGCCCGCAGAGCCACTTCTCCAAGGCCGGCACGCCGACCATGGGCGGCTCGATGATCCTGCTGACCGTGTTGCTGTCGGTGCTGCTGTGGGGCGACCTGCGCAACCGTTACGTGTGGCTGGTGCTGGCGGTGATGCTGGCGTTCGGCGTGATCGGCTGGTACGACGACTGGATCAAGATCGTGCGCCGCGACCCGAACGGCCTGAAGTCGCGCTGGAAGTACCTGCTGCAGTCGATCTTCGGCCTGGCCGCCGGCCTGTTCCTGTACTACACCGCCGACGTGCCGGCCGCGATCACCTTCTACATCCCGATGTTCAAGTCGATCGCGCTGCCGCTGGCCGGGGTCAGCTTCGTCGCCATCGCCTACTTCTGGATCGTCGGTTTCTCCAACGCGGTTAACCTGACCGACGGCCTGGACGGGCTGGCGATCATGCCCACGGTGCTGGTGGCCTGCGCGCTGGGCGTGTTCGCCTACGCGTCGGGCAACGCGGTGTTCTCCGCCTACCTGAAGATTCCCTCGATTCCCGGCGCCGGCGAGCTGATCATCATCTGCGCGGCGATCGCCGGCGCGGGCCTGGGCTTCCTGTGGTTCAACACCTACCCGGCGATGGTGTTCATGGGCGACATCGGCGCGCTGGCGCTGGGCGCGGTGCTGGGCACCATCGCGGTGATCGTGCGCCAGGAACTGGTGCTGGTGATCATGGGCGGCGTGTTCGTGGTCGAGACGCTGTCGGTGATGATCCAGGTCGCCTCGTTCAAGCTCACCGGCAAGCGCGTGTTCCGCATGGCGCCGATCCACCACCACTTCGAGCTGAAGGGCTGGCCCGAGCCGCGGGTGATCGTGCGCTTCTGGATCATCTCGGTGGTGCTGGTGCTGGTCGGCCTGGCCACGTTGAAGGTGCGCTGATGAACGACGCCGCACGCCAGGCAACCCGACTCGAGGCCATCGGTGGCCGCTATGACCCGTTGCTGCTGGCCGCCGTGGTGGCGCTGGCATCGCTGGGCGTGGTGATGGTCGGTTCCAGCTCGATCGAGCTGACCGTCAGCCCGTTCTACTACCTGACCCGCCACCTGCTGTTCCTGGCCGGCGGCATCGGCCTGGCGATCTGGGCGATGCGTACCGAACTGAAGAACATCGAGCAGTACAACCAGTTGCTGCTGCTGGCCTGCTTCGGCCTGCTGCTGGTGGTGTTCGTGCCTGGGCTGGGCAGCACCGTCAACGGCGCGCGGCGCTGGATCAACCTGGGCATCTCCCGCTTCCAGACCGTGGAAGCGGTGAAGGTGCTGTACATCGTGTGGCTGTCCAGCTACCTGGTGCGCTTCCGCGACGAGGTCAATGCCACCTGGCCGGCGATGCTCAAGCCGCTGGGCGTGGCGGTGGCGCTGGTCGGCCTGCTGTTGCTGCAGCCGGACTTCGGTTCCTCCACGCTGCTGCTGGCGATCACCGCCGGCATGCTGGTGCTGGGCGGGGTCAACCTGCCGCGCATGTCGATGCCGATCGTGATCGGCCTGCCGGTGTTCGCCTTCATCGCAATCCTGGAACCGTACCGCCTGCGCCGCATCACCTCGTTCCTGGATCCGTGGGCGGACCAGCTCGGTTCGGGCTACCAGTTGTCCAACGCGCTGATGGCGGTGGGCCGCGGCGAACTGTTCGGGGTCGGCCTGGGCGGCTCGGTGCAGAAGCTCAACTACCTGCCCGAAGCGCATACCGACTTCATCTTCTCGGTGATCGCCGAGGAGCTGGGCTTCACCGGCGTGTGCCTGATCATCGCGCTGTACGCGCTGCTGGTCGGGCGCGCGTTCTGGTTGGGCATGCGCTGCGTGGAAATGAAGCGCCACTTCTCCGGCTACATCGCCTTCGGCATCGGCCTGTGGATCAGCCTGCAGAGCTTCGTGTCGGTCGGCGTCAACCTGGGCATCCTGCCGACCAAGGGCCTGACCCTGCCGCTGATTTCCGCTGGCGGTTCCAGCGTGCTGATGACCTGTGCGGCGATGGGCCTGCTGCTGCGCGTGTCCTACGAACTCAACCGCGCCGAGCGCCAGGTGGCGCTGGTGCGCAGCGATGCGGCGATGCCGGTCAAGCAGACCGTGGACAACGCCGAGGATCTGCAGGCTGCGCGCGAGGCCAGTGCCAGCGCAGTGGCCGCGGCGATCCAGGGCGGTGCCCCGGGCCGCGGCACCAGCCGCATGCAGCCGCGCGTCGAACCCACCTTCGGGAGGCTCGGATGAGCGCGTCGGCGCCCACGTCCGCTGCCGCCTCCGCCGCGCCGGTGATGATCCTCGCCGGCGGCACCGGCGGGCACATCTTCCCCGCGTTGGCCGTGGCCAAGGTGCTGCGCGCGCGCGGCGTGCCGGTGGTGTGGCTGGGCGCGGCCGGGCGCATGGAAACGCAACTGGTGCCGCAGCACGGCATCGAGATCGACACCATCGCCATCGGCGGCCTGCGCGGCAAGGGCGCGCTGGCGTTGTTCGGCGCGCCGGTGCGGGTCATGCGCGCGATCCGCGCCGCCGGCTTCGTGCTGCGCAGGCGCGCGCCGCGCGCGGTGGTCAGCTTCGGCGGCTTCGCCGCCGGGCCCGGCGGGATCGCCGCGCGCCTGATGAAACTGCCGCTGCTGGTGCACGAACAGAACCGCGCGCCGGGCCTGACCAACAAGGTGCTGTCGCGCATGGCGCGGCGCGTGCTGACCGGGTTCCCGGGCAGCTTCGCCGCGCGCGAGGAAGCGGTGGGCAATCCGGTGCGTGCCGAAATCGCCGCGCTGCCGCCGCCGGCGCAGCGCTTCGCCGCGCGCGACGGCGCGGTGCGCCTGCTGGTGCTCGGCGGCAGCCAGGGCGCGCGCGCGCTGAACCAGGCACTGCCGCGCGCGCTGGCCGCGCTCGGCGCGCAGGTCGAGGTGCGCCACCAGTGCGGCGAGAAATTGCGCGACGAAGCGGCCCAGGCGTATGCCGACGCCGGCGTCGCCGCAAACGTCGAAGCCTTCATCGGCGACATGGCCGCCGCCTACGCCTGGGCCGACCTGATCGTGTGCCGCGCCGGCGCCTCGACTCTGGCCGAACTGTGCGCGGTCGGCATCGGCAGCGTGCTGGTGCCGTTCGCCGCCGCGGTCGACGACCACCAGACCCGCAATGCCGAATACCTGGTGGAACGCGGCGCCGCGGTGCTGCTGAAGCAGGACGACGCCCTGGCGACCAACCTGCAGGGCGTGCTGCGCGACCTGCTAGGCAACCCCGCGCGCCGCCTGGCCATGGCCGACGCCGCGCGCAGCCTGGCCAAGCCGGATGCGGCCGAGCGGATTGCCGACATCATTCTGGAAGAGGCTGGGAGTCGGGATTCGGGATTGGGGATTCGTAAAGAGCAGGAGCACAAGCAGGACACCATGCAGACACCCGTACATCGCGATGCGCCGCGGCAACAGGCCGCCGGCGACGCCACCAATCCCCAATCCCGAATGCCGAATCCCGGCACCTCCGCAGGAGGTGCCCTGTGATCCGCCGTCTCCACGACACCGGCGATCTGGTCCGCGCGTTTCCGCGCGTGCACTTCGTTGGCATCGGCGGCACCGGCATGAGCGGCATCGCCGAGGTCATGCTGACCCTGGGTTACGAAGTGTCCGGGTCTGACAACGCCGACAACGCGGCGACGCGGCGCCTGGTCAAGCTTGGCGCGCGGGTGATGCGCGGGCATTCGGCCGCCAACGTGCTCGGCACCGACTGCGTGGTGGTGTCCAGCGCGATCCGCGACGACAACCCGGAACTGATGGAGGCGCGCAGCCAGCGCATCCCGATCATGCCGCGCGCGGCGATGCTGGCCGAGCTGATGCGCTTCCGCCGCGGCATCGCGGTGGCCGGCACGCACGGCAAGACCACCACCACCAGCCTGGCCGCGGCGGTGCTCAGCGAAGGCGGGCTGGACCCGACCTTCGTGATCGGCGGGCAACTGCTCGCCGCCGGCGCCAACGCCAAGCTCGGCGGCGGCCAGTGGCTGGTCGCCGAGGCCGACGAGAGCGACGGCAGCTTCCTGCGCCTGAATCCGCTGATCTCGGTGATCACCAACATCGACGCCGATCACCTGGAGAACTACGGCAACGACTTTGCCCGGGTCCAGGCCGCGTTCGCCGAGTTCCTGCAGCGCCTGCCGTTCTACGGCCTGGCGGTGCTGTGCATCGACGATCCGGAAGTGGCCGCGCTGGCCGCCAAGACCCCGCGCCACGTGATGAGCTACGGCCTCAGCGAGAACGCCGACGTGCGCGCCGAGGACGTGGTCCAGGACGGCCCGCGCATGCGCTTCACCCTGCGCCTGCCCGAAGGCAGCAGCACCCCGGTGACGCTGGCCTTGCCGGGCCGGCACAACGTGCTCAACGCGCTGGCCGCGGCAGCCATCGGCTGGCAGCTGGGCGTGGCGCCGGAGGCGATCGCCAGCGCGCTGCAGAGCTTCGCCGGCATCGGCCGCCGCTTCAACGACCTGGGCGAAGTGACCACCGCCGCCGGCGCACGCGTGCGCCTGGTCGACGACTACGGCCACCATCCGCGCGAGCTGGCGGCGGTGTTCGCCGCCGCGCGCGGCGGCTGGCCGGACAAGCGCCTGGTGGTCGCGTTCCAGCCGCATCGCTACAGCCGCACCCGCGACCAGTTCGATGCGTTCGCCGCGGTGCTGTCGGAAGTCGATGCGTTGGTGCTCAGCGAGGTCTATCCGGCCGGCGAAGCGCCGATCCCCGGCGCCGACGCGCGCTCGCTGGCGCGCGCGATCCGTGCGCGCGGGCGCAGCGAGCCGGTGGTGGTCGGGCAGGTCGCCGAACTGAGCGGGGTGCTGCCGGACGTGCTGCAGGACGGCGACCTGCTGTTGATGATGGGCGCCGGCGACATCGGCTACGTCGCCCAGCACATCGCGCAGGACGGGTTCGTCGGCGGAGCGGACGCATGAGCGCGCAGACCCTGCCGCCGCCGCGCATCACCGACCCGGCCGCGTTCGGCCGCGTCGCGGTGCTGTTTGGCGGTACCTCCAGCGAACGCGAGGTGTCGCTGAACTCCGGCGCCAACGTGCTCGAGGCGCTGCGCAGCCGCGGCGTCGACGCGCAACCAGTGGACGGCATTCCCGCGCTGCTGGAGCGCATCCGCGCCGGCGCGGTGGACCGCGTGTTCAACATCCTGCATGGCGGCGATGGCGAGAATGGCGTGGTGCAGGGCCTGCTGCGCGCGCTGCAGGTGCCGTTCACCGGCCCCGACGTGCTTGGTAGCGCGCTGACCCTGGACAAGATCCGCACCAAGCAGGTGTGGATCGCCGCCGGCCTGCCGACGCCGGGCTTCGCCCGCATCGGCGCCGATGCCGACCTGGCCGCGGCGGCCGCAGAACTGGGCTATCCGCTGTTCGTCAAGCCGGCTTGCGAAGGTTCCAGCGTCGGCGTGTTCCGGGTGCTGTCCGAGGCCGACCTGGCGCCGGTGCGCGCGTTCGCCGCCGACTACAGCGGCGAACTGCTGATGGAGCAGATGGTGCAGGGCGAGGAATACACCGTCGGCATCCTGGGCGACATCGCGCTGCCGTCGATCCGCATCGTCCCCGCCGGCGACTGGTACGACTACCACGCCAAGTACATCGCCGAGGACACCCAGTACCTGTGCCCGGGCATGAGCGGCGACGACGAGACCCGGATCCGCCAGCTCGCGCTGCAGGCCTTCGCCGCGGCCGGCTGCAGCGGCTGGGGCCGGGTCGACGTGATGCGCGACCGCGTGCGCGGCCTGCAGCTGATCGAAGTCAACACCGCGCCGGGCATGACCAGCCACTCGCTGGTGCCCAAGGCCGCTGCGCAGCTGGGCGTGGATTTCGCCGATCTGTGCTGGCGAATCCTGGAGCAGACGCTGTGAAGCCGGGATTCGGGATTGGGGATTGGGGATTCGCAAAGCGGCAGCGTCGCGCTGCCGGCGCGCCCGCGCGCGTCTTTTGCACGAATCCCGAATCCCCAATCCCGAATCCCCCGGCACGGAGTGCCGCATGAGCGCCCTGCTGCGCATCCTCGCCTGGTTGCTGGCGCTGGCGCTGGTCGCGCTGCCGGTGGTGGCCGTGCTCAACGGCTGGGTCGGCGCCGAGCGTTGGCCGCTGAGCCGGCTGCAGGTCACCGGCGATTTGCAGCGCGTGCCGGCCGAGCAGCTGCGCCAGGTGGTGCTGCCGTATGCGCGCCGCGGCTTCTTCGCGGTGCGCCTGCAGGACGCGCAGGACGCGATCGAGCGGCTGCCGTGGGTGGAAAGCGCGCGCGTGCGCAAGCGCTGGCCGGACGTGCTGGAAGTGCGCGTCACCGAGCATCGCCCGTTCGCGCGCTGGGGCAGCGACCGCATGCTGTCCGAGCAGGGCCGCATCTTCGCGCTGCCGAGCGAACTGCGCGGCATGGCGCTGCCGCAGCTGGCCGGGCCGGACGCCAAGGCCCAGGACGTGGTCGCGCTGTACAACGAATCGCGCGCGCTGTTTGCGCCGGCCGGGCTGCAGGTCGCCGGCGTGGCGATGGACGCGCGCGGCAGCTGGTCGCTGCAACTGGGCAACGGCGTGCAGGTCGTGGTCGGCCGCGACGACGCCCGCGCCCGCCTGGCGCGCTTCGCCCGCGTGCTGCCGCAACTGGCCACGCCGGAGCAGGCGCCGATCGCGCGCGCCGACCTGCGCTACACCAACGGATTCACGGTCGAAAGGCAGGGATTGGAGATTCGGGATTCGGGATCGGGAAAGAAACCGGCTTCGCAACGCTCCGCTTCCACCGACCTTCCCAGAATTCCAAGCCCTCCTGCTTTTACCAATCCCCAATCCCGAATCCCAAATCCCGGCTCCAAGACATGAACCGCAAAGGCGACAAATCCCTCATCGTTGGACTGGACATCGGCACCTCCAAGGTCGTCGCGCTGGTCGGCGAGTATTCGCCCGGCAATCCGATCGAGGTGATCGGCATCGGTTCGCACGAATCGCGCGGCCTCAAGCGCGGCGTGGTGGTGGACATCGAATCCACCGTGCAGTCGATCCAGCGCGCAGTCGAGGAAGCGGAGCTGATGGCCGGCTGCGAGATCCGTTCGGTCTATGCATCGATCTCCGGCAACCACGTGCAGTGCAAGAACTCGCCCGGGATCGTGCCGATCCGCGACGGCGAGGTGACCTGGACCGACCTGGACCGCGTGCTGGAAGCGGCCAAGGCGGTGGCGATCCCGGCCGACCAGCGCATCCTGCACGCGATCCCGCGCGAGTACGTGCTCGACGATTCGCAGGAAGGCATCCGCAACCCGGTCGGCATGACCGGCGTGCGCCTGGAAGTGCACGCGCACCTGGTGGTGTGCGCGCAGTCGGCCGCCGCCAATATCAGCAAGTGCGTGCAGCGCTGCGGCCTGCAGGTGGACGACCTGATCCTGTCCTCGCTGGCGTCTTCGGTGGCGGTGCTGACCGCCGACGAGCGCGAGCTGGGCGTGGTGCTGGTCGACATGGGCGCCGGCACCACCGATCTGGCGGTGTTCGTGCAGGGCGCGATCTGCCACACCGCCTCGCTGCCGATCGCCGGCGACCACGTCACCAACGACATCGCGCACATGCTGCGCACGCCCACCCCGGAAGCCGAGCAGATCAAGGTGCGCTACGCCTGCGCGCTGGCGCAGCTGGCCACCGCCGAGGAAAGCATCCAGGTGCCGAGCGTCGGCGACCGCCCGCCGCGGCGCATGCCGCGCCACTCGCTGGCGCAGGCGGTGCAGGGGCGCTACGAGGAGATCTTCGAGATGGTGCAGGCCGAACTGCGCCGCTCCGGTTTCGAGGAGCTGGTGCGCGCCGGCATGGTGCTGACCGGCGGCGCCTCGAAGATGGAAGGCGTGGTCGAACTGGCCGAGGAAATGGTGCAGATGCCGGTGCGCGTGGGCATCCCGCAGCACGTCACCGGCCTGGGCGAAGTGGTCGGCAACCCGGTGCACGCCACCGGCGTGGGCCTGCTGCTGATGGGCAGCCAGATCGAACACCCACGGCGTCCGTCGCTGCCCACCGGCCGCGCCGGCAGCCTGTTCAAGAAATTGAAGAACTGGTATCGCGGCGAATTCTGATGAAGCCGGGAGTGGGGATTCGGGATTGGGGATTCGTAAGAGCAACAGCAAAGCAACAGCGGTAGAGCGGAGAGCGGAGAGAGGTGGGCGATAGGTTTTTTTTGCAGTGATTCCGCCGCGGAGCGGGCAACGGTGTAGGGCGATCGTGCTTTGCGAATCCCCAATCCCGAATCCCCAATCCCGGCTTCCAAACAACAACACTCGCCGGACGGAGAGGCGGGAACGAGGATCGGAGTTGTTCCGAATCCCCACTCCCGAATCCCGAATCCCGGCTCAAGAGGACACGGACATGGCGCATTTCGAACTGATTGAAAAGATGGCACCCAACGCGGTAATCAAGGTGGTCGGCGTGGGCGGCGGCGGCGGCAACGCGGTCGCGCACATGGTCAGCAGCAGCGTGGACGGCGTGGAGTTCATCACCGCCAACACCGACTCGCAGGCGATCAAGAACTGCGGCGCCAAGCTGCAGCTGCAGCTCGGCACCAACGTCACCAAGGGCCTGGGCGCGGGCGCGAATCCGGAAGTGGGCCGCCAGGCCGCGCTGGAAGACCGCGAGCGCATCATGGACGCGCTGCAGGGCGCGGACATGGTGTTCATCACCGCCGGCATGGGCGGCGGCACCGGCACCGGCGCCGCGCCCGTAGTCGCGCAGCTGGCCAAGGAGATGGGCATCCTGACCGTCGCCGTGGTCACCAAGCCGTTCCCGTTCGAAGGCCGCCGGCGCATGCAGGTCGCGCTGAAAGGCATCGAGGAACTGAGCCAGCATTGCGACTCGCTGATCACCATCCCGAACGAAAAGCTGATCACCGTGCTCGGCCGCAACGCCACCATGATCCAGGCGTTCCGCGCCGCCAACGACGTGCTGCAGGGCGCGGTGCAGGGCATCGCCGACCTGATCGTGCGTCCGGGCCTGATCAACGTCGACTTCGCCGACGTGCGCACCGTGATGTCGGAAATGGGCCTGGCGATGATGGGCACCGGCTCGGCCCGCGGCGACGACCGCGCGCAGGCGGCGGCCGAAGCGGCGATCCAGAACCCGCTGCTGGACGACGTCAACCTGGCCGGCGCCAACGGCATCCTGGTCAACATCACCGCCGGCCCTGACTTCACCATGGCCGAGTTCGACGAGATCGGCCGCACCATCGAAGGCTTCTCCTCGGAAGATGCGACCGTGGTGGTCGGCACCGTGCTCGACCCGGACATGCAGGACGAAGTCCGCGTGACCGTGGTCGCCACCGGCCTGAACCGTGCCGTGTCGCGCCAGGCCCAGCGTCCGGAGCAGCGTGCGCCGATCAAGCTGGTGCGCAACGCGACCACCGGCCAGCCGGAATTCGGCGACTTCGAGCATGGCGGCGACGCCGTGTCCAAGGCGGTCGGCGGCGCGATGGGCCTGGGCCTGCGGCGTCCGAGCAGCGATGCGATGGGGGCGTCCGCACCGGCACCGGCGGCGGCCGACCTGCCGAACGACTACCTGGACATCCCGGCGTTCCTGCGCCGCCAGGCCGACTGATGCTTCGCCAGGCCGGCCGCGTGCCGGCCGCAACACCGCCGATCGGGCCTGTCCGCCCGGGCGGCGCGCCGTGTCCTTTGCTGCCGGGTCGTTTCGACCCGGCAGGTTTTTGCGACCGCGACGCCGGCCTGCGCCAGCGTTGCGCAAATAGGATGCTGTGACCGTATTGTTAAAATTTGGCTAAACGCGTGATATTCTCAATTCCGTTCAGTTCCCGTCTGAGCGGACGTTCCCAAACTGTCTCCCATGACCCAGCAACGCACCCTCAAGAACACGATCCGCGCCACCGGCGTGGGCCTGCATAGCGGCGACAAGGTGTACATGACCCTGCGTCCTGCACCGGCCGATCACGGCATCGTGTTCAGGCGCGTCGACCTGGAACCTGCAGTGGAAGTGCCGGCCGATGCCGAGCTGGTCACCGAGACCACGCTGTGCACCGGGCTGAGCCGTGGCGAGGCCAAGATCCAGACGGTGGAACACCTGATGTCGGCGATGGCCGGCCTCGGCGTGGACAACGCCATCGTCGAGCTGTCCTCGGCCGAATTGCCGATCATGGACGGTTCCTCCGGCCCGTTCGTGTTCCTGCTGCAGTCCGCAGGCATCGTCGAGCAGGGCAAGCCCAAGCGCTTCATCCGCATCAAGCGTCCGGTGGAAGTGCGCGACGGCGACAAGATCGCCCGCTTCGAGCCGTACGACGGCTACAAGCTGGGCTTCACCATCCAGTTCGATCACCCGATGATCCCGGCCAAGCAGTCGCGCCAGGAAATCGAGTTCTCGACCATGGCCTACATCAAGGAAATCTCCCGCGCGCGCACCTTCGGGTTCATGCGCGATCTGGAGTACATGCGCGAGCGCAACCTGGGCCTGGGCGGTTCGATGGACAACGCCATCGTGCTCGACGAGTTCCGCGTGCTCAACGACGACGGCCTGCGCTACGCCGACGAGTTCGTGCGGCACAAGATCCTCGATGCGATCGGCGACCTGTACCTGGCCGGCGGCGCCATCCTCGGTGCCTATGAAGGCTACAAATCCGGCCACGCGCTGAACAACAAGCTGGTGCGCGCGCTGCTCGCCGAGCAGGCCGCATGGGAGTGGGTGAGCTTCGATTCCAGGGCCGTGCCGGCTCCGGTGGCCTACGGGGCCGTGGCCTACGCCTAAAGTTTGCCGCCCCGCGGCCGGGGGCGGTTTGGCATCACGGAACGGGCGATCCGTCGGATCTTTGGCCCTTCTTAACTTCTATTTAACGGATCGATAACGACCTCGACGCCGGCGCCCGCTAGGATGCGTCGGGTCGTGACGTGCGTGTCTACGTACGCAGACCGCGCCGGCCGGAGGCCGTCGCTGCTTCAGGCGTCGTGGAATCGATGTCCTGCAAGGACGCCAGCGCGTCGCGCAATCCCTTGTGCGTCGCCGCGGAAACCGGTGCTGGCTTGCTTCTTGCCTGTTGCATTGGGGAATGCGCGGATGCAGTCGCAATCTTGACGGTCACCCTGGTGGCCTTCAGCCCGAGGGACCGGGCCGCAGCGAGGATATCGGCCTCGGCAAGCCTGACACGGGCGTGCCAGACCGGAGAGTCAACGAGAAAAACGAGCTGTTCGCCGTTCACATTGGCCAACCGGCAACGGGAGGCCAGATTCGGCGGCAGATGGGGGCGCAACTGCCGGTCCAGCGCGTCGAGCCACAAGGCACGCCGCAACGGGTCGCCCACCTTGTCCGCCAATGCGGCGTCCAACGCCGGCATCGGCGCGGTGGTATGGCCCTCGCCGGACTTTCGCTTAGACATGAAAACTCATATGGCGTTTAAGAAGATCGTAATCAATTCGCGTGAAAAGGGGATAAAAGACCTGCCGTGGCGGCTGCGCGAGTTCGCAGACCGGCGTCCCCTCGCCGTACTCGGGTCGGTATTGGCGGTGGGCATGGTACTCGGCATTGGCGTCAGCGCCGCGACCGGCTTCGTCGGTTCGGCGCAGTTGCGGGCCAAGGTGGAGCGGCAGGACGCGGAACTGGCGCAGGTGCGCCGCGACGCGCAGACCCAGGTCAACGCGCTGGCCGCGCGGCTGGGCGAACTGCAGGCGCAGGCCACCCGCCTGAACGCGCTGGGCGAACGCTTGACCCGCATGGGCAAGCTGCAGGACGGCGAATTCGACTTCGACCAGCCGGTCGGCGTCGGTGGCGGCGACGACGAGGTCAGCCAGGACATGCCGGCGCCGCAGCTGAGCAAGGAACTGGACGGGCTGCAGCAGCAGTTCGCCACTTCCGGCCAGCAGCTGTCGGTGCTCGAATCGCTGCTGTTCGACCACCAGCTCGACCAGAACGCGGTGCCGTCGCGGATGCCGATCCGCAACAGCTACATCACCTCCGGGTTCGGCGGTCGCGCCGATCCGTTCGGTGGCGGCGCCGGCAACCACAAGGGCATCGACTTCCACGCCAATGTCGGCGACCCGGTGCTGGCCGTGGCCGACGGCGTGGTCAGCTACTCGGGCGTGCGCGGCGGCTACGGCAACGTGGTCGAGGTCGATCACGGCAACGGCTATGTCACCCGCTACGCGCACAATTCGCGGCTGTCGGTGAAGGTCGGCGACCTGGTGCGGGTCGGCCAGGAAGTGGCCAAGGCCGGCTCCACCGGCCGTTCCACCGGCGCGCACGTGCATTTCGAGGTCTGGAAGGACGGCGTGGTGATGAACCCGGCCAAGTTCCTCGGCGATGGCGCCACCCCGGTGGGCCGCCGCGGCCGCGGCTGAGTCGGCCTGGGGTGGCGTGCCGGCGCTTGAATCGCCGGCGCCCGCCCCAAGCTACAATACGCTTTGCCACGACAGGGCGCCTCGCGCCCTGTTTCGTTTGCGGCCCGCCGATTCCCTGGGGGATTGGGCCGTACGGGCGTTCCTTTCCAACCGGTTCCTTCAATGATCAACAGTCTGCTTACTCGCGTTTTCGGTAGTCGCAACGAACGCCAGCTGCGCCAGCTCCACCGTATCGTCGCCAAGATCAATGCGCTGGAACCGGAGATGGAGCAGCTCTCCGACGCGCAACTGCAGGCCAAGACCCCGGAACTGCGCGGGCGCATCGCCGGCGGCGAGAGCCTGGACAAGGTGCTGCCGGAAGCGTTCGCGGTGTGCCGCGAGGCCAGCCGCCGCGTGCTGGGCATGCGCCACTACGACGTGCAGCTGATCGGCGGCATGGTCCTGCACCTGGGCAAGATCGCGGAAATGCGCACCGGCGAAGGCAAGACCCTGGTGGCGACGCTGCCGGTGTACCTCAACGCGCTGGAAGACAAGGGCGTGCACGTGGTCACCGTCAACGACTACCTGGCGCGCCGCGACGCCGCGCAGATGGGCAAGCTGTACAACTGGCTGGGGCTGAGCGTGGGCGTGGTCTATCCGGGCATGCCGCACAGCGACAAGCACGCCGCCTACGCCGCCGACATCACCTACGGCACCAACAACGAGTTCGGCTTCGACTACCTGCGCGACAACATGGCGCTGTCCAAGGCCGACCGCTACCAGCGCGGCCTGAACTACGCCATCGTCGACGAAGTCGACTCGATCCTGATCGACGAGGCGCGCACCCCGCTGATCATCTCCGGCCCGGCCGACGATTCGCCGGAGCTGTACATCCGCGTCAACCGCATCGTGCCGCAGCTGACCAAGCAGGAATCTGAGGAAGGCGAGGGCGACTTCTGGGTCGACGAGAAGGGCAAGCAGGTGCATCTGTCCGAGGCGGGCATGGAGCACGCCGAAGAGCTGCTGCGCGCCGCCGGGATCCTGACCAACGAGGAAGACCGCCTGTACGGCGCGCAGAACCTCAGCGTGGTGCATCACCTCAACGCCGCGCTGCGCGCGCACGCGATCTACCAGCGCGACGTGGACTACATCGTGCGCGACGGCGAAGTGGTCATCGTCGACGAATTCACCGGCCGCACCCTGCCGGGCCGGCGCTGGTCCGACGGCCTGCACCAGGCGGTGGAAGCGAAGGAAGGCGTGCCGGTGCAGCGCGAGAACCAGACGCTGGCCAGCATCACCTTCCAGAACCTGTTCCGCATGTACAAGAAGCTGTCCGGCATGACCGGTACGGCCGATACCGAAGCCTACGAGTTCCAGAGCATCTACGGCCTGGAAGTGGTGGTGATCCCGACCAACCGCCCGACCATCCGCAAGGACTGGCCGGACCAGGTGTTCCTCAACCGCCAGGGCAAGTTCAACGCGGTGCTCGCCGACATCGAGGATTGCGCCAAGCGCGGCCAGCCGGTGCTGGTCGGCACCACCTCGATCGAAACCTCGGAGATGCTGTCCGAGCACCTGCGCAAGGCCGGGGTCAAGCACGAGGTGCTCAACGCCAAGCAGCACGAGCGCGAGGCGCAGATCGTCGCCAACGCCGGCCAGCCCGGCGCGGTGACTATCGCCACCAACATGGCCGGCCGCGGTACCGACATCGTGCTCGGCGGCTCGCTGGAAGCCGAGCTGCACGCGCTGGGCGAGGACCTGAGCGACGCCGAGCGCGCGCGCCTGAAGGCGGCCTGGCAGGAACGCCACGACGCGGTCAAGGCGGCCGGCGGCCTGCACATCATCGGCACCGAGCGCCACGAGTCGCGGCGTATCGACAACCAGCTGCGCGGCCGCTCCGGCCGCCAGGGCGATCCGGGTTCCTCGCGCTTCTACCTGTCGCTGGAAGACAACCTGATGCGCATCTTCGCCTCCGACTGGGTGCAGAAGGCGATGCGGATGATGGGCATGAAGGAAGACGACGTCATCGAGGACCGCATGGTCAGCCGCCAGATCGAAAAGGCGCAGCGCAAGGTCGAAGCGCACAACTTCGACATCCGCAAGAACCTGCTCGACTTCGACGACGTCAACAACGACCAGCGCAAGGTGATCTATGCGCAGCGCGACGAGCTGCTCGACGCCGAGTCGGTCAAGGACAACGTCGACGGCATCCGCGACGATGTGATCTACGAGCTGGTGGCGCGTTTCGTGCCGCCGAACTCGATCGACGAGCAGTGGGACCTGGCCGGGCTGGAAGCGACCCTGTCCAGCGACCTGGGCCTGTCGCTGTCGCTGACCGACCTGGTCAAGCGTCACGAGGAACTGGATGCGGCCGGTATCGCCGAGAAGGTGCGCGAGGAAGTCGATCGCCATTTCCAGGAGAAGGAGTCGGCGATCGGCGGCGAGACCATGCGCGCGCTGGAGAAGCACGTGATGCTGACCGTGCTCGACCAGAGCTGGAAGGAGCATCTGGCGCGCATGGACTACCTGCGCCAGGGCATCCACCTGCGCGGTTACGCGCAGAAGCAGCCCAAGCAGGAATACAAGAAGGAAGCCTTCGAACTGTTCTCGGAGATGCTCGAGCACGCCAAGCGCGAGGTGGTGACCCTGCTGGCGCGCGTGCGCATCCGCAGCGAGGAAGAGGTGGCGGCGCTGGAAGCGCAGGAACGGCAGCAGATGGAGGCGCAACTGCGCCAGGCGCAGTTCCAGCATCAGGATGCCGGCGGCTACAGTGCCGACGAGGAAGCCGCGCAGGTCGCGTTGGGCGCCAACGCGCCGCAGGTGGCGCAGGTCACCCGCGAGGCGCCCAAGGTCGGCCGCAACGATCCGTGCCCGTGCGGCAGCGGCAAGAAGTACAAGCATTGCCATGGGCAGTTGAGCTAAGAGCAAGCGCGCTGTTGCGCAATCGCGCAACAGCGCCACGTTTGGCTTCGCAAACGCGGGCCCCAGCTCACCAACATCCAAATCCTCGCGTAAAGGGTGTTCCTTCTCCCCTCGGGACCATGGCCCCCTTTCGGGAGAAGGTGCCCTGCAGGGGCGGATGAGGGTACGGGCGCAGCCTTGTGCATCCAACCTCCGCGAGTCGCTTCGCGCCGTACCCTCACCCCAACCCCTCTCCCGATGGGAGAGGGGCTAACGGCTGTTCCCTTCTCCTCTTGGGACCATGGCGCCCCTTTTCGGGGGAAGGTGCCCCGCAGGGGCGGATGAGGGTACGGGTGCAGCCTTGTGCACCAAACGCCGCGAGTCGCTTTCGCGCCGTACCCTCACCCCAACCCCTCTCCCGATGGGAGAGGGGCTAGGCTTTGCTCCAGGCGGGATGCGGTGATTGGTCGAACCCTCGTATCTAAGGCCTCCCCGCGCGCCTTGCGCGGGGCGTTCGTGTATGTGGGATAGCGCGGGTGGAGCATCCCGGTGGCGTGTCGCGCGTCCCGCGAGTAGGGTGCCCGGTGTCGCCATTGCCGTTGGATGCATGCCGTGGAGCCTTCCGCCAGTCTCGAATTGAAGGTGTTCGTGCCGGCGCGCGACTTTGTGCTGTCCGTGGCTTTCTATCGCGAGGTGGGCTTCGTGCCGGAGCCGCTTGGCGAGGGGCTCGTCTGTTTTCGCCATGGCGAGCGCTGTGCGTTCCTGCTGCAGGATGCCTACGAGCAGGCGCTGGCGCATAACCTGATGCTGCATCTGTGGGTGGAGGACGCCGATGCCTGGTGGCGGCGGCTGGATGCCGCGGATCTGGCCGGCCGCTTTGGCGCACGCCTCGGTGAGCCGGAGGACCGCCCCTGGGGCATGCGCGACTTCACTCTGCACGATCCGGGCGGGGTGCTGTGGCGGATCGGGCACGACTTGCCTGGGTAAGCGAGGAAGCGGCGTCCGGGCGGTGCCGGCGCCACCGACACGACCGGCTGTGGGTTGTCCGTTTGCATGGCCGCATGCGGTCGGTTTCGTCATTGTCCTGGGCCGCCCGGATGGCTGCTTCGCCGGTGGCCGACTGCGTGTGGATCGCTACCGCGCAGCGCGGATCGCCGACGATGTGAACCGGATTCATTGCGTTGGCACCGCCGAAGACGGCAAGCTTGCGCCATGTCCGAACCGCTCAGATCCATTCACGTCGTCGCCGGGGTCATCACCGATGCCCGCGGCCGTATTTTGTTGGCCCGGCGCACCGAGGGGCGCGATCTCGCCGGCCTGTGGGAGTTCCCCGGCGGCAAGCGCGAGCCGGGCGAGACCTCCGAGCAGGCCCTGGTGCGCGAGCTGCAGGAAGAACTGGGCATCGAGGCCACGGTCGGCGCGCAGCTGATGGAAGTGCCGCAGCGCTACCCGGACAAGCGGCTGCGCCTGGAGATGCGTCAGGTGCTGTCGTGGAAGGGCACTGCGCGCGGCCGCGAGGGCCAGGCGCTGACCTGGGTGGCGCCGGACAAGCTGGGCCGCTATGCGATGCCGCCAGCCGACCAGCCGGTGGTGGCGATGCTGCGTCAGCCCGATCGCTATCTGGTGACGCCGGAGCCGATCGATCCCGAGCGCTGGCTGGCCTCGCTGGAGCGCGCGCTGCAAGGCGGCGTGCAGCGCGTGCAGTTGCGCGCGCGCAGCCTGCCGGCCGCGCACTGGCAACCGTTGGCGCGGGCCGCGGCGGCGTTGTGCGTCGCGCGCGGCGCGCAGGTGCTGCTCAACCGCGATCTGGCCCTGGCGCAGGAATTGGGTGTCGGCGTGCACCTCGGCGCGGAGCAGTTGGCGCAGTTCGACGCGCGTCCGCTGCCGGCGGGGCAGTGCGTTGCCGCGTCCTGCCATCGCGTGGAAGAGCTGCAGGCGGCGCAGCGGCTGGGCTGCGATTTCGCGGTGGTCGGCCCGCTGGCCGCCACCGCCAGCCATCCCGGTGCCGCGCCGCTGGGGTGGGAGGCGTTCGAGCGCCTGCGCGAGGAAGTGGCGCTGCCGATGTACCCCATCGGCGGCCTGCTGCCGGCGCAGGTGGCCGAAGCGCGCCGCCATGGCGGCCAGGGGATCGCCGCGATCCGTGGGCTGTGGCCGTTGGACGTGGACGCTGCCTGAGCGGGCTGCGGTGTCGCACGACGCCGTCGATTTCCGCCTTCTGTGCGATGCGGGCCATTCGCGATGCAGCGTTCGTCGATCGCGGCCATGCTTCATGCATGTATGAGTTCATGCATGCGATAGGCGGGCGCCCGCAGCAGCGCAGAACATCTTCCGATCGAGACGTTGCCGTTGTGGGAGCGACTTCAGGGCACCTCCAATAGCTCCATTCCTGAAGCTGCACGCTGCACGTGGCGATGGCGTGTTCCTTTTTTTCTGTCGCGGCTGAAGCCGCTCCTACACATGCGCGCCTTGCTCTTGTAGGAGCGGCTTCAGCCGCGACAGGAGGACGAAGTGGCCGTGATGCCAAGGCGTCCATGAAAAACGCGGCCGCAACGCCACCGAGTCTACCGCCAATGCGTCTTTGCCCGTCGCATCTCGAACGTATCGATGCCGAAACCTGCGAGCTGGGCGTGTCGGCGTCTCGCAAGTGCATCGACATGCTTTTGGGGGGCTATTAGAGGTGCTCTTCAGTCGCGACCGGGCGTTAACTAGGAGGCTTGGCGCGACCGAGGGCATCCACACGACGCATGGCGGCTGCAAAACGCCGAGTCGGAAAGGCGCTAGAAACTGATCCAGAAGCAGTTGTACTGCCGGCGCAGGCCCAGCATGGTCGAGGTCGGCGTCGCGCTGCCGCTCAGGGTCTGCTCCAGGCGCAGGCCGGTGGCGCGTGCGCGCGGCGGCGTGGCGCTGTCGTCCGGTGCGGTACCGGTCGATGCCGGCACTGTCGCCGGCGTGGTGTTGGAGGTGCGCTGTTGCGCAGTGGCCAGGGCATCGGCCGCGGAGGGCGCGGCTGGCGGGTAAGCCGCCGGTTCCGGCAGTACCGGCACGATCGCGACCAGCGGCCGCTGGGCGATGGCATCGAGACGGTCGAGGATGCGCCGCGCCGCCTCGTCCGAGACGCCGTTCCACCAATACAGCGTGGACAGGCGATTGACGTCGCGGGCGTCCACCGCGGTGCGGATCTGCTGCGCCAGTTCGCTGAGCCGGCGCACGCACTGCGGCCGGTACAGGCCGCTGCCGCCTTCGCTGCCCGCGCTGGGCGCGGTACGCGGCGGCAAACGGTCGATCGCGCCCAGGTCTTCGCAACGGCGATCGCTGAACACCGTGGCGCCGTCGGCACCGGTGCAGCGATTCACTTTCTGTGCGGCGGCGGGCGCGGCGCACAGGCAGAGCAACAGAAAAATCGACGGGGGCACGCGCATCGCGCCAGCCTAGCCGCAGGCCTGGTGCGTGGGAAGCTACGTTAGGTGAAGGTGCAGATGCAGATGCAGGCCGCAGCGTGAGCGCGGCGTGTGAGTGCGGTTGCTGCGGGAGAGGGCATCGGTCCTGAGCCTTCGCCAGCACGGTGTGCATGATTGCTTCGTTCGTCGCGGTTGAAGCCGCTCTACAAGATACGGAAGGGCGATCGCCAAGATCCTTGTAGGAGGGGCTTCAGCCCCGACCGGTCGGCTCCCGATGCCAGCCAGGTTTCCCGCCCCGTCTGTCGCGGCTGAAGCCGCTCCTACAGGAGGCGGGCGATGTGCAGGTCTTTGTGGGAGGGACTTCAGTCCCGACGCATTGCGCTATCCGGCGTTTGTCCTTGCCTCCCCACCTTTGCCATCCCATCGCGTCCGCAACGAGGGCTATGGCGCTCACGCCAGGCGCGACAGCACGCTGACAGTGGGCTTGGCCAGGTTGAGCGTGTAGAAGTGCAGCGATGGCGCGCCGCCGGCGAGCAGGCGTTGGCACAGCGCCGCGACCAGGTCGGCGCCGAACTCGCGGATGGCGTCGGCATCGTCGCCCAGCGCCTGCATGCGCTTGCCGATCCAGCGCGGGATCTCCGCGCCGCACTGCTCGGAGAACCGCCGCAGCTGGCTGAAATTGGAGATCGGCATGATCCCCGGCACGATCGGGATCTGCACGCCGAGCTTGCGCACTTCCTCGACGAAATGGAAATACGCGTCGGCGTTGTAGAAGTACTGGGTGATCGCGCCATCGGCACCGGCGTCGACCTTGGCCTTGAAGTGGCGCAGGTCGCTCAGCGCGTCGCTGGCCTGCGGATGCGTCTCCGGATACGCGCCAACCTCCAGATGGAAGGCGTCGCCGTGCTCGGCGCGGATGAAGGCGATCAGGTCCGCGGCGTAGCGCAGATCGCCGGGGTGGCCCATGCCCGAGGGCAGATCGCCGCGCAGCGCGACCAGGCGCCGGCAGCCGATCGCGCGATACAGCTTGAGCAGTTCGCGGATCTCTTCGCGGCTGCCGCCGACGCAGGACAGATGCGGCGCCGCTTCGAAGCCGTGGTGCTGCTTCAGATGGCGAACCGTCTCGGAGGTGTAGCTCAGCGTCGAGCCGCCGGCGCCGAAGGTGCACGACACGTACTCCGGCGCGTAGCTTTTCAGGCGCGCGGCGGTGCGGTCCAGCTGCGCACGCTGTTCGTCGGACTTGGGCGGGTAGAACTCGAAACTGATGGCGGTCATGGGCGCGGCGCGTCAGGTGATGGCCGGAGTATATCTCTTCATCCGGATGGATGTGCGATCAAATGGCGGTCCCGGGTGTGCGCTGGCCGGCACGCGAGCCCGCGCTTGTCTCATCGGAGAGGGTCGGAATGCCGTGCATCCGCGTAATCGCACCGCCCACCGGGCCGCGGCAAGCGCGGAAGGCGAGCGGCTGCGCTCGATGTGCAAGGCCTGCAAGCGAACCGCCACTGGTCGCGAAGGCCGACCGGCAATCGCCAACCGGGATCTTCACCGGCAGCACCGGTTGTATCGCAGCCGTGCGGCAGCGGTTGCCGCCGCACGGCTGCAAGGCGCGCCAGGATCAGCGCTTCCACATCCTCGCCTGCCGCGGCGGCAGGCTGAAGGTGTAGCTGCTGCTGGAAATGCGCACCACGCTGCCCGAGCCGAGCGCGTCGCTATAGTCCACGTTCCAGCGCAGCACGCTGCCGCTCATCGCCACCGTGGCGCTGACCGCGGTGCCGCACTTGTTGATGCCGACGATGCCCAGGTCGCCGCGGCGGAACAGCAGATGGCAGGCGTCGTGCGACAGCACCTGCATGTCGCTGCCCTGCGCGGCATTGTGGAAGCCGATCATGCGCTTGAGGTCGTCGCGCTGGTACGCGTTCACCCAGCGGTTGTCGCCGCTCTCGTTGTTGTCCGAGTACACCATCGGCACGCCGCCGTCGCGGCCGAGCAGATAGGCGTAGGCCAGGGTCTCGTCGACCGGGTCGAGGATCGCGTAGCGGAAGCCGGCATTGTTCGGGATGTCGTGGGTGACCGCGAAGGTCACCGCGCGCTCGCCCGGCAGGGCCTGGCCATAGGCGCCCGGATCGACCAGCAGGTCCATGCTGCCGCCGTAGGCGAAGGCGTTGCGGATCGAGTTGAACAGCGGGAAATCGTAGGCCGCATGCGGCGTCGCCTGCAGGTAGGGCGCGAGGAACTGGTCGTAGTCGGCATTGCCGGCGCCGCCGCCGGTGATGACTTCGCCGAACACGTGCACGCCGGAACGGATGCCCGAATCCAGGACGCGGTTGAGGTGGTCGAAGGTCATGTGCTTGGCCGCGTCGATGCGGAAGCCGGTGACGCCCAGCGCCTTCAACGCCAGCAGGTAGTTGCGTTCCTGCTGCACCACCCAGTCGTTGCCGACCAGGTCGGGCAGGCCCGGATCGCTGCCGCCGCCGCAGATGCGGTAGGTGCGGACCTGGTAGGCGTCGGTGTAGTCGGTGATGCATTGCGCCGGGCCGAAGTCGCCGGCGCCGAGGAAATTCACCGACAGGTCGCCGAACAGCCGCAGCGATGCGTAACGCGACGGATCGGCGGCGTACTGCGAGAGCACCGCGCTGCCCGGATAGTTCAGGTCCGAACGCGTCGCCGCTTCGTTGGCCATGTGGTTGAGGACCACGTCGGCATAGGTTTCCACGCCGACATCGGCCAGCGCCTGCACCATGCTGGCGAAGTCTTCGGTGTCGCCCAGCGGGTTGTCGATCACGCGCATGTCCTGTGGCTGGTAGCGCGCCCACCAGGCACTGCCTTGCGAGCGATAGGCGGGCGCCACCATCACCTTGCGATATCCCGCGGCGGCGATCTGCGCCGCGCGCGCTTCCACGGTGGCATAGGGCCAGTTGAACGCATGCAGGATGACATCGGCCTGGGCGCTGGCGGTGACCAGAGCCAGCAGCAGGCCGACCAGGAACAGGCGCCAGCGGTGCGGGCGCGATGGGACGATGGGAGCGGCGGACAGGTCGCGCATCACATGGGTCTCCTTGCTGGAAGTGCGCAGGCCAAACGCCTGCGTGTGGGCTGTATTCCCGGCAGCGGCACGGGGAGTGCAGCGGTGAGCGATGCTAAGCGCGCATCGCGGCGCAACATGGGTGCGCTACATACGTATTCATTGCAGTGCCGGTCGAAAGCGGGATCGGTATCCGGTTCTGTGGTGCAGGCGGCGCGCCATGGAGGACGCCGCACGCGTCCATAGGCAGGCGGACAGGGTTGCGCGCTGTCCATTGAGTGCCTTGTGCTGTTGTCCGATGGGTCGGGTTGAAATCGCGGCAGGCTTGGAGCTGCGATCGGTTGCGTGCATCCGGCGGCACGCGCGCTCCTCGGCGATCACGGTCGATGCAGCGTAAACGGCCGTTAACGCACGCGTGCGTTGCCTCGCGCGCCGATCCGCAGTGCGCTGCGCAAGGCGACCGGGTTTTTCCGATGCTAAAGTCACCGCATCATCTGGACACGCGGACTGCACCATGACATTCGACGCCTTCTATCCGATCGGTACGCCCGGCACGCCATGGGGACCAGCGGAAAAAGCGGCCTGGCTGGCGCGGCAGCGCCGGCAGCGCAGCTACCAGGCCGATGTCGTGGCGACGATCGAGCGCCTGCGCGGGTCCTGGGATGTCGTCGAATACGGCGTGCTGACGTATGCCGAAGAGCGATATCCGCTGCTGGCGCTGCGCAGCCGCGGATGGGACGACACGCTGCCGTGCATGCTGGTGACCGGCGGCGTGCATGGCTACGAGACCAGCGGCGTGCACGGCGCGCTGCAGTTCGCCGAACGCCACGCGGACGCATACGCAGGGCGCGCCAACCTGCTGGTGGCGCCGTGCGTGAGTCCGTGGGCCTACGAACGGATCCATCGCTGGAACGCGGACGCCATCGATCCGAACCGGTCGTTCCGTAACGACAGTCCGGCCCGGGAATCGGCAGCGCTGTTGCGGCTGGTCGCGCCGCTGCGTGGGCGGATCGCGATGCACATCGACCTGCACGAGACCACCGACAGCGACGAGTCCGAATTCCGCCCGGCGCTGGCCGCGCGCGACGGCGCCGCGTACGTGCCCGGCGGCATTCCCGACGGTTTCTATCTGGTCGGCAACAGCGACAATCCGCAGCCGGCGTTCCAGCAGGCGGTGGTAGCCGCGGTCGCGCAGGTCACCCATATCGCGCCGGCCGATGCCCAGGGCGAGATCATCGGCTCGCCGGTGGTGGCGCATGGCGTCATCAACTACCCGGTGAAGAAGCTGGGGTTGTGCGCAGGCATCAGCGACGCGCGCTACACCACGACGACCGAGGTCTATCCGGACAGCGCGACGGCCACGCCCGAGCAGTGCAATGCCGCGCAGGTGGCGGCGATTGGCGCCGCGATCGACTACGCGTTGGCGCATCCGTAACCGGTGCCGCCAGCGTGGTGGCGTTTCCGCGCGGGATGGCGCGCCGCGCCGCGCAGCACTGGCCCGGGTCGATGCCAAGTCCGCCGCTGCGCCATGATGGTCTTCTGTTCCCTGTAGGAGGGGCTTCAGCCCCGACGCCTTCCCGATAAAGCATCGGGGTCGAAATCCCTCCAGCAGAAGCGCGGCAAAAAGGCATTGCCGAGCAGGCCCATGCCACCCCTGCGCCGCGCAGGCATGCGATTGCCCGCTGTGTCCATCGCCTGCCGAGCGCGCTACGCTAGCTCGCTCCTCGCGCCCGCAGCCGCCATGTCCATCGTCCTCACCCCCTTCGCCCGCACCCGCCTGTTCCCGCGCGACGCGCGCCGCAACGCGATCCAGGACTGCACGCCGGAACAGTTCGAGCGCCAGCTCAACGACGCCACGCCGCTGCGGGTGCTGGACGGCTACGCGCCGTTCTGCAAGTTGCACGTGCATCCGAACTGGACGTCCACCCGTTGCCTGACCGTGCCGATCACCGAGGCCAATCGCCACTTGTTGCGTTCCGGTTACGAAGCGCGCAGCAGGGAGGAATTGCCGGTGCTGGTGCGCTGGTTCGAAGGCGTCGAGCCGCCGGTCGCCGCGTACCTGCTGCCGATCCTCTACAGCCGCGAACAGTTGGCGCGCGAGGGTGCGCCGATCGAGGCCGACTGGGGCGTGGTTGGTTGTCTCTATACCGCCGAGCCGCAGGAGATCCCGATGGCGCCGATCACCATGCTGCGCAATGCGCTGGGCGTGGAGGAGGGCGGCTCGGGCGTGGCGTTGGACCGCGCCGCCTACCGGCGCAGCGTGACGTTCTGGGAGAGCAATGCGAACTGGCGGCCGTAGCCGGCTGCGGCAGTAGTGCATCGTATTGGGCCGCCGTGCGATCCGCCATCGCCTCCGTCGGCAGGCAAGGCCGCGCGGGCGCTGCGCTCAGCGCAGCACCGGATTCGCCCACACCACGGCCGGCGGCAGCTCGTCGGCCTGCGTCGCGTCGGCGATGGCGACCAACTCCAGAACGCCGACGCCGTCGATGGGTAGGGTGACCGGCAATGGCGGATCACCGGCGCTCACCGGTGCGCTTGCGTACAGCAGCCGAGCGTCGCCGTAGATGCGGAACACGACGCTGCGGCTGTCGCGCGCAGCGGCTTCCTGCACGCCGAGCGCCGTGCTGAAGCGCGCAAATTCGCCGCGCGTGAGAACTTCCAGGCGTGAATTGGCGTGGGCGCCGATGCCATAGGCATAGGGGGTTCCGGCGATCCGCAGCGCAGCGCCGGAGGGGGCGACATCGGCGCGGGGCGTGCCGGAGACGCTGTCGCGCGTGGTGGCATAGGTCGGCAGGCCGTCGGCGGCCACGTGGATGCGCCCGGTCATCTCGCTCAGCAGCGTGGCATCCGCGTCGACCGGCGCGCCTTTGACCTTGAGCATCACCGCGGCGTGCGGGGCCAGGGTGTAGCGCAATGGGCCCTGCTGCGACGGCAGGTCGCGCCGGCGCCACAGGTCGCGCACCGCGAAACGGCTGCCGGCGGCCAGTTTCATCTGCCGCGCATCGACCTGCGCCACCGCCGCCGCATCGCCGCGATTGAACAGCAGCACGGCGCGTTCGCCGCGCGCCGCCAGCGGCTTGACCAGCACCTGCACGGGCGCGGCATCGACCACCAGTGTGGCCTGGTTGCCGGCCGGATCCTGGTTCACCGCGATCACCTCGGGGTTGCGCAGCAATGCGATCAGCGGGTCGGGCGCGCGGGTCACATCGAACCCCAGCAGCAGCGGTGCCGCCAACATCGCCCACAGCGAGAAATGCGTGCGCGCCTCGGTCGGATGCGCAGCATCGAAATCGCCCAGGCCGACCGCCAGCATGTCCGGGTCGTTCCAGCGCCCCGGGCCGGCATACAGCTCGCGCCGCGCGGCCGAATCGAAGTTGTGCAGCATGCTGGCCCAGGTCGGCTCGATGTCGGCGCTGGTGCGCCACAGGTTGCCGTGGCGGCCGCCCCAGTCGCGCACGCCTGCTTCGCCCCAGGGGCAGAGCGAAAGCACGTAGTCGTCGTCGGGATTGAGCGCGGCCAGCAGCCGGCCGATGCGCGCGTACTGGGTTTCCACCGCGTCGCGGTCGCTGCGTTCGGCATCGCCGCGCACGATCAACGGGCGCGCGGCGCGGTGCCCGGACTCGCGCACCGGGACGCTGTCGGCGCCGAAATCGGCCAGGCCGCAGGCGTCCACTTTCAGGTAGTCGAAGCCCCAGTCCTGGAACATGGTCTTCAGGTCGGAGGCTTCGAAACCCTGCAGGCCGATCTCGCGCTCGGCCACGTCGCCGATCGGCAGGTTGGGGCTGCTGCGATCGAACGCCTGCGAGCACGCGTTGCGTCCGGCGTCGGTGTACAGGCCGGCCTTGAAGCCGCGGGCATGCAACTGGTCGGTCCAGGCGCGGAAGTCGCTGCGTCCCGCGCCGGCCTGGGCGATGGGGAACATGCGCGTGCGGATCTGGATCTCGCCATCGGCGCGGCGCTGCAGCCACCAGCCGTCGTCGATGTTGATGTAGCGGTAGCCGGCCTGCTGCAGCCCGCGGCGCTGCAGGGCATCCACCACCGACAGGATTCGCGCCTGATCGACCTCGGTGCGGAAGGCGTTCCAGGGATTCCAGCCCATCGGCGGGGTGGCCGCTGCGCCGTGGCCGTAGACGCTGAAACGGCCGCTGGGTTGCAGGTCGTCGTGGCGCTGCGCCGCGCTGGCGGTCGCGGCGGCGATGCAGAGCAGGGTGGCCAGCAGCAGGCGTTGCATTGGCGTGTCCTCGGCGGACGCGGCGGGCGCCCGCGGCATTGAGTCAGTGGGTTGGGCTGATGGCCAGCTGCCGCGCATACAGCGCAGCGCCGTAGTGCGGCGCGTGCAACGGGACGCGCAGTTCGAAGCCGCGGTCGCTCGCCTGCAATGCCAGCCGGAACGGATGCATCAACAACTCGCCTGCGCTGAACGCGCCGCCCGAATAGGACACCGGCACCGGTTCGCCGGCCTCGAATCCGAGCGCGACGCGCAACGCGGCGGCGATCGCCGCCAGTTCCTGGCCGGCGCGTTCGAAGATCGCCGCGGCCACCGTGTCGCCGGCCTGCGCCGCGCGTGCGACCAGCGGCGACAGCGCGGCCAGGTCGCCGCGGCTGCCGGCGCCCTCGCCATAGACGTGCGCGCAGATGTCCAGGTCGTGCCCGCCCAACTGGAAATGTTCGCGCAGCAGCGCGTGCAGCGGGCCGCGCGGCAGGCGTCCGTCGCTCATGCGCGAGAATGCGTTCAAGCCCTGGATCGCGATCCAGTAGGCGGAGCCTTCGTCCGAAAACGCCTCGCCCCAGCCGCCGCAGCGCGCGGCCGCGGCGCCGCGCCGGCCGTAGCCCATCGAGCCGGTACCGGCGATGACGTTGATGCCGTCGGCGCAGGCCAGCGAGCCGGCCCAGCCGCACACCATGTCGTTGTCGCAGGCGTAGCGGTGGTGGCCGAGCACCTGCGCCGGGATGTCCTGCAGCGCGGCGGTGGCGCGGCTGTCCTCGCCGTAGGCGGGCAGGCCGAAGAAGGCCTGGGCCACGTCGGCCGGCGTGCGTTGCAACTGCGCTAGCAGCTGGCCGACGCCTTCGGCCAAGGTCGCGCGCACACCGTCCAGGCCCACCTGCGGGTGATAGGTGGTGCCCAGCTGCGCCTCGGCCAGCAACCTGCCGCTCGCGTCGATCGCGGCGAAGCGGGTCTTGCTGCCGCCGCCGTCGATGCCGAGATAGAGCGCTGCGCTCATGCGTCCAACGCGTACAGACGCACGCCCTGCACGACGCGGTTGACCATCCCCGACGGGTTCGGATTGTCCGGCGATACGCCCAGCGCGCGCGCGCTGAAGAAGGCGAACAGTTGCGCGGCGGCGATGTACGGCCACAGCAGGTCCGCGTCCGCGGCGGTGCGCAGGCCGGGCACCGCCAGCGTGTCCGCGTCCAGGCCCAGGCGCGGTTGCGCGGTGATCTCGATCACCCGCGCGGCGCAGCCGTCGCGGCGCAGTTCGTCGAGCAGGTCGTGGTCGTAGCGGCGGGTGTAGGGATCGTTGGACACGAACACCAGCACCAAGGTGCGCGCATTGACGAAGGTCTTGGGCCCGTGGCGAAAGCCCAGCGGCGAGTCGTAGCAGGTGGCCACGGCGCCGTTGCTGAGTTCGCCGAGCTTGAGCGTGGCCTCGCGCGCCAGGCCCTGCAGCAGGCCGCTGCCCAGGTACACGACGCGCTCGTAGCCGCCGTGCGCCAGCGTCTCCAGCAGCGTGCGCGCCTGCAGCAGCACCGCGTCGACGGCGCGCGCGATCGGCCCGATGCGGCCGTCCAGCGCGCCGGCCGGCAGCAGCGCGGCGAGCGTGGCGTACATCATGCAGCTGAAGCTGGAGGTCATCGCGAAGCTGACGTCGTGGGTCTCCTGCGGCAGCAACAGGGTCATCGCCGCGGCCACCGGCGCCCGCGCCAGCGCGCCGTCGCGGTTGCAGGTCACCACCAGGTGGCGCACGTCGGTCACCAGGGTTTCGGCCAGTTCCACCGCGGCCAGGCTCTCGGGGCTGTTGCCGGAGCGGCCGAAGGACACCAGCAGCAGCGGCTGCGCCGGATCCAGGTACAGCTGCGGCGCGCAGACGATGTCGGTGGTGGGCACCGCGTCCACGCGCGCGGCCAGCACGCGGTCCAGCAGCGGCGCCAGGCACTGGCCGATGTAGGCCGAGGTGCCGGCGCCGGTGAGGATCACCCGCGCCCGCGGGTTGTCGGCGATCGGCGCGGCGAAGGCCTGCAGCTGCGCGTGCAGCTCGGCTACCAGCGCGTGGGTGCGCTCGAGCATGCGCGGTTGCTGCGCGATCTCGCGCGCGGTCCACAGCGCGCCGCTGGCATGCAGTTCGGATTCGGCGATGCCGAGGGCATCAGGCGGGGTCATGGGCATGGCATGCATGGTGATAGTCGTCGAGTACGGCGCTGATGTGGGCCATGACCAGGGCCTGCGGATCGCGCGTGGCGGTCCCGGTGCGGATGGCGTGCAAGGCGTGGGGCAGGTATTGGCCGATGAGCGGCAGCGGCGGCGGATCGGCGCGCAGGTTGTCGAACAGGCGCGTGCACGCCTGCTCGATCTGCGCGTCCGGCCAGTAGTAGCGGATGCGGTCGCTGAGGCTGTATTGCAGGTCGATGGCCAGCGCGCGGCCCTGTCCGTGGTAGTAGCGCTGCCAATGGCCGGGCGCGGCCTGCATGCGGCGCACGGTGATCTCACGCAGGTCCGCGCGTTGCGCGGCGTCGATCCACTCGCGTTCGATCGCGTCCAGCGCCCACAGCGCTTCGCGCAGGGCGAAGCTCAGGCCGGGGCCGACCTTGAGGATGGCGAAGTGGTCGCGCACCAGCGCGTCCAGCGCGGCGCGCGTCTGGTAGTCGGTGGAGTGCGCTTCGTACACCATGCCCGGCACTGCAGTCAGTGCCTGGCTTAGCGCGCGCGCCTTGCCGCTGTCGTAGTCGATGACCGCGTGGTGGTCGAATTCCACGCCCGGTTGCACCACCGAGGCGATGACCCGCTCCCAGGCGGCGCCCAGCCCGGCGTCGGCGAAGGCGGCGCGGTGCGCATCGATGGTGGCCAGGGCGGCGTGCGGCGTGGTCAGCGCCAGGCCGTCGATGCTTTCGGTGGCGCCGCCGGGCACCGGCACTTCGGTGCCGATTACGTACACCGGCGCTTCGCCGCCGGCCTGCGCCCAGGCATCCTCGGCGGCGCGGCACAGGCGTACCGCGCGACGCACGATCTCCGCTTCGGGCAGCGGCTCGGGATCGCCGCGGCAGGCCATCGAGCAATCCAGGTGGATCTTGCGGAAGCCGGCGGCGACGTAGGCGGCCACCATCGTCTCGGCCTTGTCCATCGCCGCAGCGGCGTCCAGTGCGGTCCATGGGTTGGGACCGAGATGATCGCCGCCCAGCGCGATGCGGTTGCGCGCGACGCCGACGCGGTCGGCGATGGCGTGGACGAAGGCGACGAAATCGGCCGGGCGCATGCCGGTGTAGCCGCCGTCCTGGTTGACCTGGTTGCAGGTCGCCTCGAACAGCACCAGCGCCTGGCCGCGGCGCTGTGCGTGGCGCAATCCGGCTTCGACGACGAGGGGATGGGCCGAGCAGATCGAGGTCACGCCGAGGGCGTGGCCTTGCCGATGCTGCGCGATCAGGTCGAGCAGAGCGTGCATGGAAAATCCAGTCAGGGGGAGGAGGGCGGTGGCGGCGCGCGCTCGGGTTCGAGCACCAGCAGCAACGAGGCGATCAGCGCCAGCACCAGGCCGACCGCCTTCAGCGGCCCCGGCACCACGCCGGCGAACAGCAGCGCCAGCGCCGCGGTGACCAGCGGCGCGCCGGCATTGCTCAGCGGCGCCACCACGATGGCCTTGCCGTGGCGGAAGGCGTAGACCAGGGTCACCGCGCCCACCGCGTTGAGCAGCTGGATGGCGGCGGTCATCCACGGCCCGTCCAGCCCGGTGTTGACCGGCTGCCGCCAGTCGGTCATCGCCAGCGCCACCGGCGCCAGCAGCACGGCGCCCAGCGTCATGTAGGCGAAGATGCTTTCCGCACGCACGCTGTCGTTGGCCAGTTTCATGAAGTAGGCCTGCACGCCCCAGGCCAGCATGATCAGCAGCGACTGCAGGAACCAGCCCAGGCCGCCGCCGCTGCCACGGCCGAACGACAGGTCCAGCAGCGGCAGGGCGAGCAGCGCCAGCACGATGCCGAGCGTGCCCTGCCAGCCGGTGCGCTCGCGCAGCAGCAGGAACGACAGCGCGATGGTCACCACCGGCGACAGCGAGATGATCGGGAACACGAAGTACGCAGGGCCGATGGTCAGCGTGTGGAACAACAGCATCTGTCCGCCGGCGCCGAGCAGGCCGATGGTCAGGCCATAGCCGATCGCCCTGGGCGAGCGTTCCAGCTGCCAGCCGTTGCGCCACAGCAGGTACAGTGCCGGCGGCAGCATGGTCAGCGCCCACACGCAGTACACCAGCGTGTCGGGAAAGCCGTGCGCCGCCGACAGCGGCGACAGCGCGCCCCACAGACCCCACAGCACGACCGTGGTCAGGGCGAACATCAGCCAGGGGCGACGCTGTGCCGCAGGCGCGGCGCTCATGCCTGGTCCCTTGCCGGCGTGGCCTGCAGGAACAGGAAGCGTTCGAAGCGCGCCGGCAGCAGCGCATGTGCGGCGTCGACCACGCCGAGGTCGCGCGCGTTGAACAGGTCGCGCACCTGCCAGCGGCCGGGCGCCAGGCCGCGCAGTTCGACCTTGCCGTCCCACTGCGGTGCATAGAAGGTGTAGTACTGCGCGCCGTCCTTGCGCACCACGTGCGCTTCGGGCTTGTCGAAGCCGATGTCGTACAGCGCGCCCAGGTAGTCGCCCTTGGGCAGCATGTGCGTGGTGTACAGGTCCACCCACTTGCGCCACAGCGCTTCGCGTTCGGGGGTCAGCACGAAGCCGCCCGGCGGCAACGGCACCGACGGATGCGCGATGTCCTTGGGCCAGGTGAACTTGCTGGAGATCACCGCACCGATGCCGACGCTGGAGGCGAAGTCGTCGCGGTTGTCGGACAGTTCCACGTGGTCGCCGGCATAGCTGCTGCGCGCGCCGATCAGCGCCTTGATCGCCTTGCCCTTGCTGCGCACCTGCCACGACGACAGCGGGTCCGAGGACGGGTACTGGTCGGTGGCCGGCAGGTTGTGGAACGCGAACGCGGTGCCGCAGGGACACAGCTCCACCACCGCCTGCGGATTGGCCTGGTGCGCGGCGCGGTAGATCGCGTCCCAGAACCTGGCCAGGCCCTCGACCGAATCGTTCGGGCTGGCGTGGTGATGCGCGGGGTTGTAGCAGGGCGCGACGGCGTTGAGATGCTGGCCGTCGAGCTTGATGCCCTCGAAGCCCCAGTCGCCGATGGCCTTTTTCACCAGCGCGACGTAGAAGTCGATGGTCGGCTGGTAGGCCGGGCATTGGGTCAGCGCGTTCCACCAGGTCACCGTCTGGAACGCGCCCTCCTTGTCCAGCAGCAGCATGTCCACGTGGTCGTGCAGCACGTCGCTGCCGGGGTCGGCGGCCAGCGGCGCCAGCCACAGGCGCGGGCGCATGCCGTGCTTGCGCACCGCTGCGGTGAAGGCGCGCATGTCGGCGTCGCCGCGCGGGAACTTGCGCGGGTCGATCTTCCAGTCGCCTTCGTTGGTCTGCCAGCCGTCGTCCAGCACCGCCCATTCGAAGCCCAGCGCGCGCGCCTTGGGCAGGGTCGCGAGGATCTGCTCGACGGTGAAGTCGCGCTCATAGCCCCAGGCGCACCAGATCGGCGCGAATGCCGAGTCCGGCGGACGCGGGCCTTCGATGCCCTCGGCGCGCATGAACGCCTGATACTGCTGCAGCGGGGCGAAGAAATCGCCGGTATGCACGGCCAGCAGGGTGCGCTCGGTCACCAGCTCCTGGCCGGGCGCCAGCGTTACCGCCTGCTGCGATTCGATGGCGATGGCGGCGCCATTGGCGGTACGCCGCACCGGCATGTCCAGCGGCCGCGGCACCGGTTCGACGTGGCCCACGGCCAGGCCGATATCGCGGCGCCACAGGTTGGCCATCGGCGTGCCGCCGCCGTAATCGGAGGAGTCCATCGCCAGCGTGTTGCGTTGCGCGAAGCCCTCGCCCAGCGGCTGCACCCAGTCGCGGCGGTCGGTGTGGGTGGCGCCGGAGAAGCTCCAGAAGCCGCCGGCGACGGCGGGCAGTTCGTGCGCGGCGCTGCGCCAGCCGGCCACGGCCAGCGCGGTGTCGCCCAGGTTGCGGTAGCGCACCTGCAGCAGCGCCAGGCCGGGGAGGGCGTCGAACATGCTCACCGCCACCTGTTTCTCGATCCCCGCCTTGGCCGCGCGGCCGCTGAACACGATCTGCCGGCCGCGGCCATGGCGCGGGTCGTCCAGGGCGTGCGTGCGCTGTCCGCTCAGGGCGAAGTCGGCAAGCGTGTTGCCGTCGGCGAGCAGTAGCGCTTCGCTGGGCTGATAGCCGGTCAGACGCTTGCCGCGCGAAGACAGCTGGGTGTGCATGCGCCGATCGAAGGCGATGGACAGCACCGCATCGGCGATCACCGGCGCGCCATCGGTCGCGGCCGCGGTGTCGCTGGTGGCCGCGCGCGCCCAGGGCGTCACGCTCCATGCGGCGGCGCCGGCCAGGCTGCCGGCGACGTACTTCAAGACAGTGCGACGTCCAATCGGGGACATGGGAAACGGGTCCGGTGGCGTTGTCGGCATTCTGCGCGCGCCCCGAGGATTGATGCAAGCGTTTTGTTTCGTTATGTTGCTACTTGTTTCGATATCGCCGAGGTGAAGGATGAAGGCAGTTCTATTCCCGTTCACGGTCGCGCTGGTCCTCGCCGCGCAGGCCGGCACGCCCGCGCATGCGCAGCCCACTCCAGCCGCTGGCGCGACCGATGCGCCCTATGCGATGGACGATTTCGCCAAGGTCCGCAAATACGACGCGCATGTGCACGCCAACAGCGCCGACCGCGCCTTCCTCGAACTCGCGCGCGCCGACAACTTCGAACTGCTGTCGATCAACGTCGACTACCCGGATTTCCCCAGCGTCGCCGAGCAGCATCGCGCCGCGCTGCGCCTGGCCAAGGCCGATCCGGCGCGCTTCCATTGGGCCACGACGTTTTCGATGCGGGGCTATGCCACGCCCGGCTGGGCCGCGCGCGCCGACGCCGGCCTCGACCAGGCGGTGCGCGAAGGCGCGCGCGCGGTGAAGGTGTGGAAGAACATCGGCATGGTGGAGAAGGATGCGCAGGGCCGGCTGATCATGCTCGACGATCCGGGCCTGGCACCGGTGGCCGAGCACATCCGCGCGCTGGGCGTGCCGCTGATCGCGCATCAGGGCGAGCCCTACAACTGCTGGCTGCCGCTGCAGCAGATGACCACCAACAACGATCGCGAGTATTTCGCCAAGCACCCGCAGTACCACATGTACCTGCATCCGGAGATGCCATCGCACGCCGCGCTGATGGCCGCGCGCGACCGCTTCGTCGCCGCGCATCCGCAGTTGCGCGTGGTCGGCGCGCACATGGCCAGCCTGGAGTACGACGTCGATCGCCTGGCCGAGTTCCTCGACCGCTTTCCCAACGCAACGGTCGACCTGGCCGCGCGCATGAGCCAGGTGCAGTACCAGTCCAATCGCGACTGGAGCAAGGTGCGCGACTTCTTCATCCGCTACCAGGATCGCCTGCTGTACGGCACCGACCTGACCTACGCGCCGGACGCGGACCCGGCGCAGTTCCGCGCCGAAGCGCACGGCGTCTGGCAATTGGACTGGCGCTACCTGGCCACCGGCGACACCCAGCGCATCGGCGTGCTGCAGGCCGACGTGCGCGGCCTGGCGCTGCCGCGCGCGGTGATCGACAGGATCTACTACCGCAATGCGCTGCGCGAATTCGCCGCGCCCAAGCCCGCGGTGCAGTGAGCCCGACTCAGGCGCGCATCAGGTCCACGCCCAGCGCCTGGCAGGCGTGGACCACGTCGTCGGGTGCGGCCGTGTCGGTGATCAGTGCGTCCAGACCGGACACCGGGATGATCCGGTGCAGGCAGATCTTGCCGAACTTGGAGCTGTCGGTGATGGCGATCACGGCGCGCGCCGCCTCCACCATCTTGCGGTTGAGCATCGCCTCGGGCTCGTAGTGGGTGGTGATGCCGCGTTCCAGGTCGAACCCGTCCACGCCCAGGAACAGCAGGTCCACGTGCAGCGCATCCAGCGCTTCGACGGTCAGCCCGCCATAGAAGGCCATGTTCTTGCGCCGCAGTTCGCCGCCCAGCATCACCAGATTGATGTGGGTCTTGGGGCTGAGCGCAGTGAGCACGCCGAAATCGTTGGTGACCACGGTCATGTCGATGTCCGGCAGCGCTTCGGCCAACTGGATCGCGGTGGTGCCCGAGTCGATGGCGATGGTGTTGCCCGGCTGCACCAGCGCCGCCGCGCGCAGGCCGATGCGGCGCTTCTCCTCCAGATGCACGGTGCGCTTGGCGTCGTAATGCGGCTCGACCGGCGCGGCGTTGACCGCGCTGCTGTCGATGCCGCCGCCGTAGGCGCGCGCCATCACCCCGCGTTCGGCGAGGTAGCGCAGGTCCTTGCGCACCGTCTGCAGGCTCACCCCGAACTGCTGCGCCAGCGCGGACACCTGCACGCTGCCGTGCTGGCGGACCAATTCGCTGATCTGGAGACGGCGCTGGCTGGTGTCGCGGGTGACGGACATGGGGGCTCCTTGCAAACGGCCCAGAGTATGCGACAGCTCGTTACATTTCGCTATTGATACAAAACGAAACCTAATATACGCTCGGTTTCGTTGCTTATCTGGCCCCCGCACCGCCGTCCCACGCCGCCAGCCTCAGGAGACCGCCCGTGAATGCCGTTCGTCCGCATCGCCACAGCCTGTTCCACGCCATCGCCTTCGCCCTGTTGATGCCGGCCACCGCGTGGTCCCAGGAGGCCGTGCCGGTCTCGCCGCCTGCGCAGTCGGCGCCCGGGAGCGCCACCGGCAGCGCCGAGGCCAGCCAGAATCCGGTCGACCTGGAGGCGATCCAGGTCACCGGCGTGCGCGCCAGCCTGGCGCGCGCCACCGAGCTCAAGCGCGACGCGGCGACGGTGCAGGATTCGATCAGCGCGCTGGAGCTGGGCCGCTTCCCCGACGACAACGTGGCCGATTCGCTCAGCCACATCACCGGCGTGTCGATCAGCCGCACCGCCGGCGGCGAGGGGCAGAAGGTCAGCGTGCGCGGCCTGGGCCCGGAGTACACGCTCACCACCTTCAACGGCCGCATCCTGGCCACCGACGGCGCCGGGCGCGACTTCGCCTACGACGTGCTGCCGGCCGACGTGATCAGCGGCGCCGACGTGGTCAAGGGCGCACAGGCGGTGCTGAGCGAAGGCGCGATCGGCGGCCTGATCAACCTGCGCTCGGCCAGCCCGTTCGACCAGAAGGGCCAGCACGCGATCGTGCGCGCCGAAGCCGACCGCAACCAGATGTCCGAGCTCAACGGGCGCAAGTTTTCCGCCGCCTACAGCAACACCTTTCTCGACGACACGGTCGGCGTGCTGCTGGGCGTGGTCTACGCCGCGCGCAAGGACCGCACCGACATCGCCGGCAACGATGGCGGCTGGACCCGCAATCCCGATCCGAACGACCCGAGCTGGAGCGGCAACGCCTGGGGCGGCAACATCGATCCCAACGGCAACGGCCAACTGGATCCGGACGAATACGGGCTGATCGCGCCGGGCCAGTTCCGGGTCGGCTCCACCCTGGAGGACAAGAAGCGCCGCGCCTTTTCCGGCAAGCTCGAATGGCGGCCGACCGAGGACGTGCGCATCGTCGTGGACGGGCTCAAGACCCGGCTCGATTCGCCGCAGGTGTCCTACCAGCAGTCCTACTACCCGCTGTTCGCGCCAGGGCGCTGGTCGGACATCACCGTGCAGAATGGCATCGTCACCGGCCTCACCCTGGACAACCCGGATCCGGAGCTGCGCATGAATCCGGAGCTGCTCAACCAGACCGAGCACCGGGTGGTGGACACCGACCTGTACGGCATCAACGGGCAATGGAAGGCCAGCGACGACCTGACCCTGACCGGCGACCTGTACCGCTCCACCTCCAAGCGCTATTCCGGTGGCCAGGACACCTACGTGGTGCTGCGCATGAACCAGCCCAACACCACCCGCATCACCGTCGGCCCCAACGCGGTGCCCAACGTCGTCACCACCTTCGACGACGGCCGCGACCTGGCCACCGGCCTGGCCAACGGCCAGTTTGGCGACAGCGACTTCAACACCCACTACATGGAACTGCGCGGCGACAATATCTCCGACGAGATCACCGGCGGCACCCTCGGCGGCAAGCTGTACGTGGGCCAGTGGGGCGTGGACAACCTGCACTTCGGCGTGACCCGCACCGAGCGCAGCAAGCGCCGCGACCTGGTCAACAACACCCTCAACGGCGGCGCCGATTATTACTCCGGCGCCAACGCGATCAACGTCGGCGCGCTGGGCGGCGAGGTGCTCGATCACACCTTCGCCCTGACCCACTTCATGGACAAGGTGGGCTCGACCTTCCCGCGCACCTTCCTGGCCTTCGACGTGCCCAACTACCTGGCCCGGTTGCAGGCCTACAACGGCCAGCCGCGCCCGGACGGCGGGACCTACGACTACGCGCAGGCCGCGCCGCAATGGAATCCGCTGGAAAGCTACCGCGTGGAGGAAAAGACCAACGCCTTCTACGTGCAGGCCGATCTGTCCGGCGAGCGCTGGAACGCCGACCTCGGCGTGCGCCTGGTCAAGACCCGCACCCGCGCCCAGGCCTGGGACGCGAAGATCCTCAGCATCACCGAGAACGGCGCGTTCAACTACACCGCCGAATACGCCGCGCCGACACCGATCGTGCAGGACGGCGACTACACCTTCGTGCTGCCGTCGGGCAACTTCACCTGGCGCTTCAGCGACGACCTGCTGCTGCGCGTGGGCGCGGCCAAGACCATGGCGCGGCCCTCGGTGGACAAGCTGGCGCCGACCAACACCACCGCCAGCGTGTCCTGGGGCGATTTCACCCAGATCTACGGCGGCAACGTGAACCTGAAGCCCTACAGCGCCAAGCAGGGAGACCTGTCGCTGGAGTGGTACTTCGCCGAGCAATCCATCGCCAACGTGGCGGTGTTCTACAAGCGCATCGAAAACCAGATCACCACCAGTTGGGAACCGGGCCAGGACATCGGCGTGCCCGGCCACCTGTTCAACGTGATGCGGCCGATCAACGGCGACTACGCCAAGGTGCGCGGCATCGAGGCCGGCCTGCAGCATTTCTGGGAGAACGGCCTGGGCTTCCGCGCACAGTACACCCGCAATTGGTCGCGCAGCTGGGTCAACGGCGAGGAGCGGCCGCTGGAAGGCATCGCGCCGGCGGTGTACTCGCTGGGCCTGATGTACGAGAAGGGTCCGTGGTCGATCGGCGCCACCGCCGACCATACCGACGGTTTCGTCACCGCGGTCAACGTGCTGGGCACCGGCTACAACGAACAGGCCGACAAGATCACCTGGCTGACCGCGCACGTGTCCTACGAAGTCAACGACATGCTGAGCCTCAGCCTGGAAGGCCAGAACCTGCTGGACGACGAGCAGACCTACAGCATCAACGGCAACCCGCTGCTGTCGCAGGGCTACTCGCGCTACGGCCGTGCCTTTACCCTGGGCGTGAGCCTGCGCTTCTGAACCCGGGAAGAAACCGCGCTTAGCCCCTCTCCCACCGGGAGAGGGGTTGGGGTGAGGGTCCGGCCCCAAGCGCATGGCTGGATCACTCGACTACCCGCACCCGAAGCGAGCCACACATCGGGACATCAGCGCACCGCCCGCGCTCGTGCCATCAGCAGGTCGCGCCGTCGCTCCAGGCGCGTGCGGTCGCGCAGGTAGATCTGGGGCGACCAGAGCACTGCGACGACCGTGGCGGCCTCCGGCTCGGACAGCGCACTCAACGGCTTGGCGTACAACCGCTGCGACACCTGACTGAGGCCATGGCCTGCGCCGTTGTAGGACAGGGCGGCGTATAGCCCCAGGATCTCGTCCTGCGACAGGTGCAGCTTGACCAGCAAGCTCCAGAGCAGCTCGTGCATGTGCGACTGGAGCATGCCGTGCTCGCGCGACACCTCCAGGCGCGCCAGCAGCATACGGGCGACATTGCTGGACGGTGCGCCGGGCGGGTGCGCTGCAAGAATGTAGCGGCGAATCAGGGCAGGTGGGGCGCGATCCTCAGCCGGTGCGCGTTGCAGCAGCGCGTCGATCTGCGTCCGGCGCGGCTGGAATACCTGCATGTCGTAGGTCGCGAATGCGGCGGCCGCCAGCAGAAGCAACATGGCGACTGCGGTCAATGCGGACCCTGCGATGCGTCTCATGGAGCGCCACCTATCCGTGCTGTGCCAGCGCGCACTTGCGGCGGGCGAGGGTGACCGCCTGGCGAGCGTGTCGCGCCCGGGCTCAATCGGCGCACATCATGCGGACGCGTCCGCCGTCGATGAACTTGTGGCAGCCGAAGTTCGCTACCCATTCCGAGCAACTCCCGATCGCCTGGGCGCCTTCGGGGAGGTCGTTTGCGACCAGGCAGCTCCCCTGGCACTGCCGGCTGTCGGTGCAGATCTTGAATGCATCCGTGGTCTTGACCGCGCACGACTTCGGACCGCCGGGCAGGCCTTGCTGCGTCCAGAACTGGCCGGCCGCCTCGCAGTCGGACTGGGTCGCAGGAATAGTCGGCTTTTCGGCCAGCGGAATGTGCGTGAGTTGCGCGTACTGCGGATTTCTTGTGCAGCCGGCGAGCAACACAAGCACGGCGATGCACGACAAGATGCGCTGCACGATCGCGGGTGATCGCTGCGTCCTTGGGAAACTCGGTGGATGGCGGAGATCGCGCAGAAGGCTCAGCCGTCGCGACGATCTACCTGCACTACCGCCATGTTCGATCATGCTGCCCGTTCCTGGTTTGCAGGTCGGTGCGACGCTAGCATTCGCCCGCATGGCGAACAAGCGCTGCGCCGGTGCCGCCGGAAGCTGCCGCCACGGTAGCGTCGCACCCGGCGCGTACGCTTCGATAACGAAAAACGGGCGCCTTGCGGCGCCCGTTGGTTCGGCTTCTGGTCCGGCGGTACGCCGCCGAGCACTCAGTAGCGGTAGTGCTCCGGCTTGTACGGCCCATCGACCGACACGCCGAGGTAGGCGGCCTGGTCGTCGCTGAGCTTGGTCAGCTTCACGCCGATCTTCTCCAGGTGCAGGCGTGCCACTTCCTCGTCCAGCTTCTTCGGCAGGCGGTAGACCTGCTTCTCGTAGCTGTCCTTGTTCTGCCACAGGTCGATCTGCGCCAGGGTCTGGTTGGCGAAGCTGTTGGACATCACGAAGCTGGGGTGGCCGGTGGCGCAGCCCAGGTTGACCAGGCGGCCTTCGGCCAGCAGGAAGATCGCGTTGCCGTTCGGGAACACGAACTTGTCCACCTGCGGCTTGATGTTGATCTTCTGCACGCCGGGATACTTGTACAGCGCATCGACCTGGATCTCGTTGTCGAAGTGGCCGATGTTGCAGACGATGGCCTGGTCCTTCATCTGCGTCAGGTGCTCGATGCGGATGATGTCCTTGTTGCCGGTGGTGGTGACGTAGATGTCGGCCTGGCCCAGGCTGTCTTCGACGGTGTTGACCTCGAAGCCTTCCATCGCCGCCTGCAGCGCACAGATCGGGTCGATCTCGGTGACGATGACGCGGGCGCCGTAGGCGCGCAGGCTGTGCGCCGAGCCCTTGCCGACGTCGCCGTAGCCGCAGACCACCGCGACCTTGCCGGCCAGCATCACGTCCATCGCGCGCTTGAGGCCGTCGGCCAGCGACTCGCGGCAGCCGTACAGGTTGTCGAACTTGCTCTTGGTCACCGAGTCGTTGACGTTGATCGACGGCACCAGCAGGGTGCCGGCCTCGGCCAGCTGGTACAGACGGTGCACGCCGGTGGTGGTTTCCTCGGACACGCCCTTCCAGTCCTTGACCACGCGGGTCCAGTAGCCGGGACGCTCGACGGCCACGCGCTTGAGCAGGTTCTTGATCACCTGCTCCTCGTGCGAGGAAGCGGGTTCGTCCACCCACTTGGAGCCGTTCTCCAGCTCGTAGCCCTTGTGGATCAGCAGGGTCACGTCGCCGCCGTCGTCCACCACCAGCTCCGGGCCGGTCTGGGTGCCGTCGGCCAGGGTGAAGGTCAGCGCGTCGAGGGTGCAGTCCCAGTATTCCTCCAGGGTCTCGCCCTTCCAGGCGAACACGGGGGTGCCGGTGGCGGCGATCGCCGCGGCGGCGTGATCCTGGGTGGAGAAGATGTTGCACGAAGCCCAGCGCACGTCGGCGCCGATGTCCTTCAGCGTCTCGATCAGCACCGCGGTCTGGATGGT
The DNA here is from genome assembly GCF_041245805.1 of Xanthomonas sp. DAR 34887. Classification (NCBI taxonomy): domain Bacteria; kingdom Pseudomonadati; phylum Pseudomonadota; class Gammaproteobacteria; order Lysobacterales; family Lysobacteraceae; genus Xanthomonas; species Xanthomonas tesorieronis. The sequence continues at coordinate 4,202,713 of NZ_CP162490.1, read as the reverse complement.
CATGTGCAGCGAGCCGGTCACGCGCACGCCGGCCAGCGGCTTGGCGGCGGCGTACTGGCGGCGGATCGACATCAGGCCCGGCATCTCGTGCTCGGCGATGTCCAGCTCCTTGCGGCCCCAATCGGCCAGGGAGATGTCGGCGACCTTGTAGTCGCCCTCGGTGGAAAAGCTCTTGAGTGCAGCGTTCATCGATATAGCTCCGGTCAATGGCGAGAAAACTCGCGAAGTCCGGGCGCCGTTGTCGCTCAAGCCTGCCGCCGAGCCTGGCCGGTCTGATCGCGAAGACAACTTCGAGATCGAACGGTCGCAGCGCCCCTCGGCGGAGGGGAGCCAATTATAACGGCTGTCGCGCGCGGCGCTTGAACAGGCGGGGCGGGTTCTGGGTTCTGGCGCACATCCGCACGGCGTCGGCCGATCCGGGGCCGGGAAAGGCTGCTACCGTTGCGGCTCGACCGGCAAGCAATGTGAACGAAGCGCTGCATCCTGGCGGGCAGCAAGGTCGCCGTGGGTGGCAACCCGCCGGCGGGGGCCGGCGAGCGCATTGTCCGGCACATGTTCGCAACGCCGCGGCGCAACGGGCCGGCGAACAAGGCGAGCCCACCCAAACCGAATCTGGCCGGACAGGCGCAGCATGCTCTTGAAAGAGATATACCTTTATCCCGACCTGGCCGAATACGGCGACGACGTCGTGCATCCGTTCCGGGACCAGAGCCGGTCGCTCTGCAACTTCCTCGAGCGCGGCCTCGGTGCCGAGAAGTTCGTGGCCGCAGGCTTCAAGAGGATCTGCATCGTCGGGAAACGACGGCCAGCCGATGAGGCGCAAGTGAACTCGAGCGGTGCGCTGTGCGTGGATGTCGCCCTGGACGTGGACCTCTACAGGCGATGCGCCACGCCGGAAGAGCTCAACGAGTTCTTCATCGCGCTGCTGCTGGACGGCCTGGAAAAGACGGCCGGCCACACCGCGCTGCCTTCTGCGCGGCTGCGGCAGGCGATCGCTGACTTCCGCCGCGGCGGCTATCGGAACGAATGGATATTCAAGGACAGGAAGATCGCCAGGACCGACTATCGCTGTGCGCTGGCGTGCGAACTGACGACCGGGTATTTCCAGCTGCATTTCCGGGTACGGCGGAAGGACGCGCTCATCCTCGACACGCCGATCGTGCGTACGGCGCCGGATGAGGTGGTGTTCCTGCCCTACCTCAAGGACATCAAGCACGCGAACGGAAAGATCGAGGCCGTCGCCAGATCGGGCCTGGCGTTGTACACCACCACGGTGGCGGGCCTGGACCGATTGTGACCGCCACGCCCGCATCGGCTGCAGATCTCAGCGAACCGCCGGCCAAGGGAGCGCGCGCCGCCTGGCCGTGACCGCGTCGGGCCCGCAAGCCGTGCCGCGGCGCGCGGCCGCCGGCTTGGCGTTCTGGTGGAGCGAACTGCCGCTTCGGGCGCCGGTCGCGACCGGGTTCTACCGGGGAAGCGCCGCTGCCGGCGTCGCGGCGGCGCACGTGGCGGGCGATGGTTCGCTTTGAAACCGTCGTCGCGCCGGCCAGGCGACTAATACTTTTGGGTTAGTCTTGCGGCGCCCCCACAGCCGAGCCATGCGTTTCCGATGAACGAGTACCGCAGCAGCATCGTGTTCGCCACACCCGACATTCCCCTGCGCGACGACGTGCGCCGATTGGGGGCGCTGGTCGGCGACCTGCTCGCCGAACAGGTGTCTGCGGAGTTCCTCGACGAGATCGAAACCGTCCGCACCACCGCAATCGCGCGCCGCGAGAGCGATGCGCCGCCGTCGTCGCTGAGCGAACAGCTGTCCGGCCGCACGCCGCGCGACGCCGAGGCGCTGGTGCGCGCCTTCAGCACCTACTTCCAGGTGGTCAACATCGCCGAGCGCGTGCACCGGATCCGCCGCCGCCGCGACTACCAGCGCAGCAGCGCCGACACGCCGCAGCCGGACGGCCTGCACGACGCCTTGCGCCGGCTCAAGGCGCAGGGAGTGAGCGCGCAGGAGCTGGGCGACTGGCTGCCGCGCATCGACGTGGAGCCGGTGTTCACCGCGCACCCGACCGAGGCGGTGCGCCGCGCGCTGCTGGAAAAAGAACAGCTGATGGTCGCCAGCCTGGTCGACAACCTCGACGGCATGCGCACCCCCGGCGAGCGCGCCACCGATGCGGCGCGCTTCCGCATGGCGCTGACCGCCTCGTGGCAGACCGCCGATTCCTCGCCGGTGCGGCCGACCGTGGACGACGAGCGCGAGCACGTCGGCTTCTACCTGACCCAGGTGCTGTACCGGGTGATTCCGGTGATGTACGAGACCCTGGAGCACGCGATCGAGCAGACCTATGGCGAGCCGGTGCCGCTGCCGCGGCTGCTGCGGTTCGGCACCTGGGTCGGTGGCGACATGGACGGCAATCCGAACGTGGATGCCGGCACCATCACCGCCACGCTCGACGCGCAACGCCGCGCGGTGCTGGACCGTTATCTGAAGGAACTGTGGCAGCTGGCCAGCCTGCTCAGCCAATCGACCACGCTGGTGGCGGTCAGCGATGCGCTGCTGGCGCAGCTGGAACGCTACAGGGAGCTGTTGCCCGAGGCCGCGGCGCGCTCGCGGCCGCGCCATGGCGACATGCCCTACCGCCTGCTCAACGACCTGATGCGCGCGCGCCTGCAGGCGACGCTGGACGACGCGCCAGGCGCCTACGCCGCACCGACCGAACTGGAGCAGGACCTGCAGCTGATCCTGGACAGCCTGCAGGCCAACAAGGGCCTGCATGCCGGCTGGTTCGCGGTGCGCCGGCTGCTGTGGCGGGTGCGCAGCTTCGGCTTTCACCTGGCGCGGCTGGACGTGCGCCAGGAGTCCAGCGTGCATGCGCGCGCGGTCGCCGCGGCGCTGGGCGAGGACGAGTGGGACGCGCGTTCGGCGCAGGACCGGGCGAGCGTGCTCGGCGCCTATGCCGGCGGCGAGCAGACCCTGCCGGCGGCGCCCGAGGATGCCGGCAACGCGCGCCTGGACTCGGTGTTCGCCGCGCTCGCCGATGCGCGCGCGCGCCACGGCGCCGATGCGCTGGGCAGCTACATCATCAGCATGGCGCACAACCGCGCCGACGTGCTGACCGTGCTCGCCCTGGCGCGGCGCGGCGGCCTGGTCGACGCCGAAGGCGCGGTGCCGCTGGACATCGTGCCGCTGTTCGAGACCGTGGACGACCTGCGCGGCGGCACCGACACGCTGCGCGACCTGCTCGCCGACCCGGTCTACCGCCGCCACCTGGCCGCGCGCAACGACGTGCAGATGGTGATGCTCGGCTATTCGGACAGCGGCAAGGACGGCGGCATCGCCGCTTCGCGCTGGGGCCTGCAACGCGCGCAGGTGGACCTGCTGGAGGCGGCCGCCGAACTCGGCATCCGCCTGACCTTCTTCCATGGCCGTGGCGGTTCGATCGTGCGCGGCGGCGGCAAGACCACGCGCGCGCTGGACGCGGCGCCGCGCGGCAGCGTCGATGGACGCCTGCGGGTGACCGAGCAGGGCGAGGTGATCCACCGCAAGTACGGCATCCGCGCGCTGGCGCTGCGCTCGCTGGAGCAGATGACCGGTGCGGTGCTGCTGTCGAGCCTGCGCCCGCGCGCGCCGGAGCCGCGCGAGGACGCGTGGCGGCCGGTGATGGACATCGTCGCCGAGCACAGCACCCGCGCCTACCGCAGCTTCGTCGGCGATGCCGAGTTTATGCGCTATTTCCGCCTGGCCACGCCGATCGACGTGATCGAGCGGATGACCCTGGGCTCGCGGCCGTCGCGGCGGCTGGGCCAGGACGCGGCGCTGGGCAACCTGCGCGCGATCCCGTGGGTGTTCGCCTGGAGCCAGGCGCGCGCGGTGATCCCGGGCTGGTACGGCGTCGGCAGCGGCCTGCGCGCAGCGGTGGAGGCCGGCCACGAGGACACGCTGCGCGAGATGGCCGCCGACTGGCCGTTCTTCCGCACCTTCCTCGACGACATCGCGATGGTGCTGTCCAAGGGCGACCTCAATATCGCCGAGATGTTCTCGCGCCTGGCCGGGCCGCTGCACGCGCGCTTCTTCCCGCGCATCCGCGACGAACTGGCCCTGACCAAGGGCTGGGTGAAATCGCTGACCGGGCAGGCGTCGCTGCTGCAGCACGACCCGCGGCTGGCGTTGTCGATCCGCCTGCGCAATCCCTACATCGATCCGATCAGCGTGTTGCAGGTGGATTTGCTGCAGCGCTGGCGCGCCACCGATGGCGAGGACGAGGATCTGCTGCGCGCGTTGGTGGCCTGCGTCAACGGCGTCTCGCAAGGCGTGCAGAACACCGGCTGAGCAGCGCCGACCGGGCTCGGCGACGGCGCGTGCCGCAGCGTCGCCGGGGCGCCGGACGGGTTCCGGTCCATGTCGCGCTTGCAAGCGGACAAAATTGTCCGATAATCCGCGGCATGGACCTGCGAACCGATGCCGCCCAACGCCGCCGCCTGCTGCTCGATGCGGCCGACGAAGTGTTCTGCGAGCACGGCGTGCTGGCGCCGCTGGAACTGGTGGTCGAACGCTCCGGGGTGGGTCGGGCCACGCTGTACCGCAATTTCGCCGACCGTGCGGACCTGATGATCGCGCTCCTGCAGCGTGCCCTGGACGGGCTGGAATGCTGCGCGCGCGATATCGGCGAGCGCCCCGACGGCCTGTTCCTGCTGCTGCGCGATGTCGCCGAGCACATCGCGATGTCCGCACCGCTGGCCGATTACTGGCGCTCGATGCCGCGCGACCATCCGCAGATCGAAGTGGCGCATGCGCGGCTGATGGCGATCCTGCTGCCGTTCCTGCAGCGCGCCACCGACGCCGGCCTGTGCCGCCCGGGCCTGGATGGCGACGACCTCACCTTGCTGATGGACATGCTCGGCGCCTGCCAGCGCGGCAGCGACGAAGCCGAACGCAAGGCCTTGGCGCTGCGCGGTTGCCGGCTGCTGTGCCACGCGCTGGCCACGCCCGCGGCGGCGACGACGCTATGAGCCTGCGTCGCGGGCGCGGGCAGGGCCGCGCTACCGCCGCGACCGCCGCGCGCGGCGCCCCGCAACGGCGCTGGCCGGCGCGCCTGCTGCGGGCAATGGTGGCGCTGGCGATCGTGCTGGCCGGCGTCTGGGGCGGGCTGTTCCTGGCCTACCTGCCGCATACCGGCGCCCTGGTGCGCAATACCTCGGCCTTGCTGTGGCTGGCGATGGGCGGCGCCGCGCTGTGGGGCCTGCGCCATCCGCGCGACTACCCCGTGCTGCCGTGGATCTTCGCCGTCGCCTGCGCCGGCCTGGTGTTCGGCTGGTCGCAGTTGCTGCCCGAGCAGAACCGCGACTGGGCCGACGACGTGGCGCAGCCGCTGCAGCCGCAGGTCGATGGCCACCTGGTCACCCTGCACAACGTGCGCAACTTCGCCTGGCGCAGCGACAGCGACTACACGCCGCGTTGGGAAACCCGCCAGTACGACCTGGACCGGCTGGTCTCGGCGGACCTGGCGCTGTCCTACTGGATGGGGCCGGCGATCGCCCACACCCTGGTCTCGTTCGGCTTCGACGACGGCCGCCGGGTGGTGTTCTCGCTGGAGATCCGCAAGGAGCGTGGCGAATCGTTCTCAGCGCTGGCCGGGTTCTTCCGCAATTTCGAGCAGGCGATGATCGCCGCCGACGAGCGCGACATCCTGGCGGTGCGCAGCAACGTGCGCGGCGAAGACGTCTATCTGTACCGGCTGAACATTCCGCGCGCGCAGTTGCGCCAGCTGTTCATGGGTTACGCGGCGAAGGCGCAGCAGCTGCAGCGCACGCCGAAGTTCTACAACACCGCCACCAGCAACTGCACCACCATCGTGTTCGAACTGGTGCGCAAGTTCGAACCGCAGTTGCCGCTGGATTACCGCTTGCTGCTGTCCGGCTATCTGCCGTCGTACGTATACGCGCAGCACGGCTTCGTGCCCGGCTACGCGCTGGCCACGTTGCAGGCGCGCGGGCGCATCGGCGAGCGCGCGCGCCAGGCCGGCACCGGCGCCGATTTTTCGCAGCGTATCCGCGAAGGCATCCCCGGCGAAGAACCGCCCGGAGCGCCGCGCTGATGCGCGCCGCGCACGCGGTGTGGCAGCTGGCGGCGCGCGCACTGCTGGCCGTGGGCCTGCTCGCCGGCTCCGGCTGCGCCATGGTCACCGTGCAGTCGCGCACGGCCGGCGACTACATCACGACCAAGCGCGGCGACGTGCTCAGCACCGGCGAACTCAGCGACGCCAGCCAGGAAACGCTGCGCGTGGTCGCGATCGAGCGCAAGCCCTGCGAAGCCGACATCCCCGCCTGCGCCGCGCAACTGCGCGCGGTGCAGGGGCTGGACCAGGAACGCCGCCTGGCGACCTTGTCGGAGCTGTGGCTGCGCGCGGCGACGACGCGTACGCCCAAGGCCACCACCACGCTGGACGATGCGGCGCTGCAGGCGTGGCTGGAAACCGCGCGCTACGCCTATGCCTACCTGTTCTACACCGAGCGCCCGGCCAGCGCGCGCGCCTTCGAAGACCGGCAGACCCAGGTGCGCGACTACTACAACTACGCGGTGCAGCATGTGGTCGGCGCCCTGTTCGAACGTTGGCGCGCACGCAGCGCCAGCGGCGAGCTGCGCGACGACGACACGCTGGCTGCGGCCGGTTGGCAGGTGCGTGCGGAACTGGACAGCTTCCGCCTGCCGGGCGGAGTGGCGCGGCCGAACGCGATGGTGCCTGCCGCCTCGCTGCGCTTCGACGGCCTGCGCAGCACCTATCGCCGCGATGGCTTCGGCGCCGAACTGGTGGCGGAAGTGTCGCCGGCGCAGGTCGGCGATCCGACCGCGATCATGGCGGCCGCGCAGTCAGGACGGACCGCCGACACCGCCAGCTACAGCGAACTGTCGTACGCGCCGACCACCGTGTTGCTGCGCTTCGACGGCGACAGCCTGGCGCAGGTGCTGGACACCCGCAGCGTGGTGATCGCGCCCTACGATCCGTATCGCGACAACGAGGTCGTCGTGCATGGCCAGCGCCTGCCGCTGGCGGCCAATTTCACCGCCGCCTACGGCCTGTGGTTGGCCCGCTCGGGTTTCGCCAAGCAGTCGTTGCGCTCGATGCTGGGGCGCGCGCACGGCATCGAGCAGCCGCATCTGTACCTGATGCAGCCCTACGACCCGAACCGGCGCATCGTGCTGATGCTGCACGGCTTGGGCAGCAGCCCCGAGGCCTGGGTCAACGTCGCCAACGAGATCATGGGCGACGAGCAACTGCGCCGCCACTACCAGATCTGGCAGGTCTACTACCCGACCAACATGCCGATCGCCTGGAACCGCGCGCAGATCGCAACCTTGCTGCAGCAGACCCTGCACGATTTCGATCCGCAGGGGCAGGCGCCGGCTTCGCGGCACATGGTGCTGATCGGCCACAGCATGGGCGGGGTGATCGCGCGATTGCTGGTCAGCGACTCCGGCGATCGCATCTGGAACGACTTGCTCGCCGGCCGCGACCTGAGCGGCGAACGCGGCGCGCGGATACGCGAGCGCCTGCAGCCGCTGTTGCGCTTCGCGCCGCTGCCGCAGGTGGATCGCGCGATCTTCATCGCCGCGCCGCACCGTGGCACCCCGATCGCCGAAGGCAGCATCGGGCGTCTGGTCGGCGGCCTGATTCGCTTGCCGGTGGCCTTGCTGCAGCGCTTCACCGAGGTGATGCAGGACATGGGCGGCCAGGATGGCGCGCCGCGGCGCCTGCCCAACGGCATCGACAATCTGCGCGATACCGATCCGTTCGTGCGTGCGGCCGCCGCGTTGCCGATTTCGCCGGCCGTGCGCTACAACTCGATCATCGCCCGGCGCAACCCGGCGATGGCGCTGGCCGACGCCAACGATGGCCTGGTGCCGTACCGCAGCGCGCATCTGGATGGCGCCGAATCGGAACTGGTGATCACCTCCGGCCACAGCGTGCAGGAGACGCCGCAGGCGATCCTGGAGATCCGCCGCATCCTGCATGCGCAGATCGCAGCGGAGTGATGCGGCGGAGTCGATAGTGCGTGCGGTCGGAGTGCCGCTGTAGGCGGCTTCAGGCGCCTCGAATACCCCCGAAATGCAGTCGATGCACTCGCGAGCGGCCGGTGCGCACTGCCTGCGGGTTGCGGCATCGAGCATTCGAGATGCCGTGAAGTGGCAAAGGCGCATTGGCGATGGAACTTGCGGAGTTGGTGCGTTTTCCATCGATGCCTTGGCATCATGGCCACTTCGTTCTTCTGTCGCGGCTGAAGCCGCTCCTTGTATCTGGACATGACGCCGTTAGGACGTTATGTCTTCCGACTGATCATCGGAGGAGGTGCGGGAAGTCCAGTCGCTCCTGAAGCTTCGAGCTTGTGCTGTAGATCGGCTCCCGCCCTCCACATGCTGGCCCACGGTGTCCGAACGGTATCCAGAGTCCGCCCTCGGCGTGAACTCGCATCCACAAGGCAGGACCGGGCGCAGCGATGATCGTGATCCCCATCCGACGGAGGAATTCTCATGTCCCCAGTCGTCGGCATCGACGTCGCCAAACGCAGTTTCGACCTGGCCATCGACCTGGCCAACGGCAAGTACCGCACCAAGGCCAAGCTACCCAACGATCCGAAGGGCTTCCACGCCCTGCATGCGTGGTTGCGGACCCATGCGCAGCCGGACAGCTGGATCGTCATGGAAGCCACCGGCACCTATCACGAGGCGCTGGCCGAGTTTGTCCATGGGGAGGGCTATCGCGTGTGCGTGCTCAACCCGGCGCAGATGGCGCTGTATGCACGCAGCCAGCTGACCCGGGTCAAGACCGACCGCAGCGATGCCAAGCTGATCGCCAGCTATGGCCTGCGTCACCGGGAGTCGCTGCGGCGCTGGCAGCCCGATCCGCCGGCGCTCAAGCAGCTCAAGGCGCTGGTGCGGCGTCGGGACGACCTGCTGCAGATGCTGCAGATGGAGCGCAACCGCCTGGACGTGGCTACACTGGTGGTGCGCGACTCGATCCTGGAGAACATCGGCCAGTTGCAGGCGCGCATCGCGCAGATCGAACGCGCCATCGACGATCATATCGACCAGGATCCCACCTTGCGCGGGCAGCGCGAGTTGCTGGTGAGCATCGACGGAATCGCCGACACCAGCGCGGCCTTGATGCTGGCCGAACTTGGCAACGTGGACCGCTTCGCCCGCGCTTCGGCGGTGACCGCCTTTGCCGGGCTCAACCCACGCCTGCAAGAGTCCGGCAAGCGCCAGGGGCAGGTCTGCATCTCCCGCACTGGCTCCTCGCGCCTGCGTGCTGGCCTGTTCCTGCCGGCCTTGGTCGCCATGACCCACAATCCGGTCGTCCGTGCGCTGAAGCAGCGCATGCGACAACGCGGCAAGGCCAACAAGCAGATCATCTGCGCCGCCATGCGCAAGCTACTGCACATCGCCTATGGCGTGCTCAAATCACGCACACCCTTCGATCCTCAAAAGGCCATTGCCTGTTAGGCCGGAAGACGGTATCTACAACAGGCGCGCCGTGCTCTTGTAGGAGCGGCTTCAGCCGCGACAGGAAAAACGCGATGCCATCGCCACGCGCAACATGCAGTTTCCAAGCTGAAGTTATTCGATGTGCCCTTCGGTCGCGACGCGCATGATCGGCAAAGCCGTCGCGGCCGAAGTCGCTCCTGCAGCGAAGGTCGGGTAAGCCAGATGCCGGGAGCAAAAAAGTGCGACCGCCGCATGCGCGCTTGCGATACGCAGGCGTACGCATCACCGATGTGTCGCGCTTCCGTTCACCTATGAACTCCGTCACGCATCTGAAAACATTCGCGCACACAATGCGCCGCAGTTGTTAACGGGCCGTCAGTTCGCACGGCCCAGCTCCGACACGGAACCTCCCCCAGATGTCCGCCCAGTTGCCGGCTCGCACGCCGGCGATACGGGCAGCGCTTTGCCCTTCTCCGGCCGCGGATCGTCGCGTGCCGGATCACCACCCACGTCTTGATGGAATGTCCATGAACCATGCATCGCACCGCGCCAGGCCGCACCGGCTTGCCGGATTCATCGCCCTGGCGCTGAGCCTGGCCCTCGCCGCCGCCGCCCATGCCGAAGACCTCGCGCAGCAGCAGGCGCAGAACGACGCCGGCGACGACAACGCGCCGGCCGCCGCCAAGGGCAATGCGCAGACCCTGTCGACCGTGACCGTCGCGGCGAACCGTTACACCGCCGCCGACATGCAGATGGCGGCGGGCAACACGGCCAACGTGCTGTCGGCCGACGACCTGAAGTACACCGCCGTGCACAACATCGCCGAGGCGCTGGGCCTGCTGCCGGGCGTCAACGTGGTCAACACCGGGCAGTCGTATTTCGGCGGCGTCGACGGCGCCGCGCGCGGCGAAGGCATGTTCGCCTCGGTGCGCGGCCTCAATGCCGAATACAACGTCAACCTGATCAACGGCGTCAACGTCGCCCAGGGCATGCCGTACAGCCGCAGCGTGCAGCTGAGCCTGCTGCCGCCCTCCGGCCTGCAGACCATCGTGTTGAACAAGACCTCCACCGCGGCGATGGACGGCGACGCGATCGGCGGCACCATCGACTACCGCACCCCGAGCGGCTTCGACTACAGCGATGCGATCGGCGGCAGCATCACCGCCAGCGGGCGCATGGAAAGCCGCGCCCGCGACTACGACGAGAGTGGCCTGGGCAAGGGCGCGGCCGGCGAGTTCCACGCCAAGTTCGGCAGCGAACACCAGTTCGGCCTCTACGCCAGCGCCTACTACGACGAGCGTCACTACGTGAACAGCGAAGTGGCCAGCGCGTCGGCCGCGCGCAACGACGGCTCGTGGGCGTTCTCCCGCACCACCGCCAAGGGCGCGCTGGCCGCCGGCTACGACCCGGAAGACGCCTTGCAGTCCACCGGCACCAACATCGGCTATTCCGGCGGCGACACCAAGCGCTACGGCGGCAACGTCTCCTTCGACTGGCATGTGGATCCGAGCCTGCAGGTGTACGCACGGGCGACCTATGCCTACGCCAAGACCGAGCAGAACACCGGCTACACGCAGTTCGTGCCGGCCAGCGTCAGCTACACCCAGATCGGCAGCACCGGCCTCTACCAGCCGCAGATCAACCGCGTCGCGGTGCGCTACTGGTACGAGACCAACCCGGAAGTGGCCGACATCGCCACCTTCCAGTTCGGCGCCGACAAGCAGCTCGGCAACTGGACGCTGTCGCCGAACCTGTTCTACAGCTACGGCGACAACGATCGCCCGGACCACATCGAAGTCTCCGCGCGCGTGGACCAGTACAGCTCCACCCAGTTCCCGTACGGCGCCAACAGCTTCATCAGCTACGACAGCGAAGGCTTCCCGGTGCCGCAGCTGACCACCGCGATGCAGAGCCAGGCCGACGACATCGGCAGCCTGTACGCGCGCCGCCACGGCCAGCTGACCAAGTCCTACAGCGGGCAGAAGAAGGGCGGCGCCAAGTTCGACGCGCGCTACGACTTCGACCAAGGCGCGCTCAGCAGCCTGCAGTTCGGCGTGAAGTACGTGGACAGCTCGCGCGAATACACCTCACGCGACTGGACCACCGCCAAGTTCACCGACGGCACTCTGCTCGAGAACACCGGTCTGGTCAACGGCAGCTACGATTCGGTGTATCCCGGCAAGTACGACTACCCGACGGTCAAGCTGAGCAACGCGGCGCTGAAGGCCTCGATCGCCCAGTACCTGACCGCGGGCAGTTTCGATACCTGCGGCAGCCTGGCGATCAACAACCAGAACTGCGCGACGATGCGCGGCACCGAGGCGGTGGCGGCGGGGTATGCGATGGCCACGTTCAAGACCGGCGACCTGGAGATCATCCCCGGCCTGCGCTTCGAACAGACCAGCATCCGCAACACCTACTGGACCATGCCCAAGGACAGCAGCGGCAACGAGCTGGCCGGCTACTTCCAGAACAACCACACCACTTACGACGAGCCGCTGCCCAGCGTGTTCCTGAACTATCGTCCCGGCGACGCCAACGCGGTGTACCGCGCCGCGGTGTGGACCAGCTACACGCGCCCGGCGTTCGTGCAGCTCGGCGGCGGCGCCAACTACAGCGTGTCCAGCGACGGCGTCACCACCATCACCGAAGGCAATCCCGACCTGAAGCCGATCAAGGCGCTCAACGTCGACGTCTCCGGCGAATGGGACAACGGCGTCGGCGGCCACGCGATGCTGGCCGGCTACTACAAGCGCCTGACCGACTACATCTACGAGAACGGCTCGGATGCGGCCAATGCCGGCACCAGCACCGACGCCACCGGGGTGCGCTACGTGCGTCCGCAGAACGGCGGCGACGGCAAGGTGCTGGGCGTGGAAGCGGCCGTGCGGCAGACCCTGCAGGGCATGCCGGCGCCGCTGGACGGCTTCGGCATCGGCGCCAACGTCACCCGCCAGTCCACCCGCGTCGACCTGGGCATGACCGGCTTCCGCGACGAACGCATCCAGAACGCGCCGGACCTGATGGCCAATGCCGAGCTGTTCTACGAGAAGGGGCCGCTGTCGGTGAACCTGAGCTACCACTACTCGGGCGAATACGTGTCGGTCTACGACTATCTGGACCAGGGCGCCAGCTGGGACGATCTGTGGGTGAAACCGATCACCCGCGTCGATCTGCATGTGGGCTACGCGGTGAACGAGCATTTGCGCGCGGATCTGTCGGTAGCCAATCTGACCAATCGCCTGAGCTACTGGGCGCACGTCGGCCACAACAGCACCGCGATCTCGGACATCGTCGATGCCGGGCGCACCAGCCTGCTGACCGTGAAGTACACGTTCTGAGCCGGCAGCCCGCGCGCCGGCCGGCTTCCCTCGCGCGTCGCGGCCTGTTGCCGCGACGCGCGTCGGCATGCGTGCCGGCGCTCGATGCGTGGCGCGGGCGCATGGCGGCCGGCGTGCGCAGCTGGTCTTGGTGCTGGATACGCAGCGCGTCGGCGGCGATGACGCCGCCGGTACGCTTTCCCCGCAGCGGCTTGGCGACCGACTCGCCATCGCCGTGGACGCGCGCTGCGATCGGATCGGCATGCACGACGCTGCGTGCCGTGCGGCGATCGGTTTCTTTTCCCCTTTTTTGGATCGACGATGAGCAAGCGGATGCGTTGGATGCTGTGGATGGCGCTGGCGGCGACCGCCGGCGCGCAGGCGCGGCCTGCACGCGAAGCGCCCGCGCCGAAACTGCAGCTCGAGCAGGTCGTGATGCTGTTTCGCCACGGCGTGCGCGCCCCGCTGGACGGCGAGGCCGCGGCAGCGGCATTGGCCGACCGTCCATGGCCGGTGTGGACCACGCCGGCGAGCCTGCTCACCGCGCATGGCTGCGTGGCCGTGCGGTTGAGCGGCGACTACACCCGGCAATGGCTGGTCCGCGACGGCGTGCTGCCGGCTACCGGCTGTCCTGCCGATGGCACGGTCAGCGTCTACGCCAACACCGACCAGCGCACCATCGCCAGCGCGCAGATCCTGGCCGAGGCGCTGGCCCCCGGCTGCGGACTGCAGGCCGGGCACCAGGCGCAAGGCAGCGACGATCCGCTGTTCCGTCCGGTCGAGGCCGGTGCGGTGGACTTCGATGCCGATGCCGCGGTGGCGTCGATCCAGCGCCAGACCGGCGGTCCGGGCGCGGTGCTCGCGCCCTATGCCAAGGAACTGCGCACGATGCAGACGATCCTCGGCTGCAGCGCGAAGGACTGCGATTTCGCGCAGATGCCCTCGTCGCTGAGCGCCAGCGGCAGTGGTCGCGGCATCGCCCTGCACGGCCCGCTGGACCTGACCTCCGGCACTGCCGAGGTGTTCATCCTGCAATATGCCGAAGGCCTGCCGCTGGACCAGGTCGGCTGGGGCCGCGCCACCCGTGCACGCATCGGCGCGGTGTCGCGGCTGCATGCGCTGCTGTTCGAGATCTACGCAAGGCCGCAGTACATGGCCGCGCGCGCCGGCGCGCCGCTGGCGCGGCGGGTGCTGGACACGCTGGGCGTGGCGGACGCGGCCAAGGTGAGCGTGCTGGTCGCCAGCGATACCCACATCGCCGCGCTCAGCGGCTTGCTCGATCTGCACTTCCATCTGCCCGGCTTCGGCCAGGACGATTCGCCGCCGGGCGGCGCGCTGGTGCTCGAGCAACTGCGCGACGTGCGCAGCGGCCAGCGCTACGTGCGCCTGCGCTACCAGGCGCAATCGCTGGACCAGCTGCGCGCGCTGACCCCGCTGAGCCTGCGCAGGCCGCCGCTGTTGCAGACCCTGCATGTGCCCGGCTGCAGCGATGCCAAGACCCAGCTGTGCACGTTGCCGCAGTTTCAGAAGGTGATGCAGGACGCGTTGCAGCGGCGCGGCTGAGTCGGCGCCGCTGCGGCAGGTGCGTATGTTGCGCCGACGCCGGCATGAGGCGGATTGGGCGAGGGCATATCGCGCGGTCGCCACCGCTTTTTGTAGGAGCGGCTTCAGCCGCGACCGGGGATTTCCGGTGATGCCCGGTCGCGGCTGAAGCCGCTCCTACAGGAAGCGGATTGCCGGGACCAACCAAAAAAAACGGGCCGCAGTGCGGCCCGTTTTCGTGCAAGCGTCGCAGCGCCGGCTTACTTCAGCTTCGCGTCCGCGCGCAGAGCATCGGCGCGGTCGGTCTTTTCCCACGAGAACGCCGTGGCGTTGTGCTGTGCGCCGGTGCCGTCGGTGTAGGTGAACGCCTTCGGGGTGCGGCCGAAGTGGCCGTACGAGGCGGTCTGCTGGTACATCGGGTGGATCAGGTCGAGCATCTGGATGATGCCGAACGGACGCAGGTCGAAATGCTTGCGGATCAGCTTCTCGATCTGGTCGTCGGCGATCTTGCCGGTGCCGAAGGTGGTGACCGAGATCGAGGTCGGCTCGGCCACGCCGATGGCGTAGGAGACCTGCACTTCGCAGCGGTCGGCCAGCCCGGCGGCGACCACGTTCTTGGCCACGTAGCGCGCCGCGTAGGCCGCGGAACGGTCGACCTTGGACGGGTCCTTGCCGGAGAACGCGCCGCCGCCGTGGCGCGCCCAGCCGCCGTAGGTGTCGACGATGATCTTGCGCCCGGTCAGGCCGCAGTCGCCCACCGGCCCGCCGATCACGAACTTGCCGGTCGGGTTGATGTGGAACTTGGTGCCCTTGTGCAGCCACTTGGCCGGCAGCACCGGCTTGAGGATTTCCTCGCGCACGGCTTCGACCAGGTGCTTCTGCTTGATGTCCGGATCGTGCTGGGTGGACAGCACCACCGCGTCGATCGCAGTCGCCACGCCGTCTTCGTAGCGCAGGGTGACCTGGCTCTTGGCGTCCGGGCGCAGCCACGCCAGCGGCGAGTTCTTCTTCTTGCGGATCTTGGCCTGCTGCTCGACCAGGCGGTGCGACAGGTGGATCGCCGCCGGCATGAAGCTGTCGGTCTCGCGGGTGGCGTAGCCGAACATCAGGCCCTGGTCGCCAGCGCCCTGTTCTTCCGGCTTCTTGCGGTCCACGCCCTGGTTGATGTCCGGCGACTGCTTGCCGATCAGATTGAGCACGCCGCAGGTCTCGCCGTCGAAGCCGACCTCGGAGCTGTTGTAGCCGATGTCCAGGATCACCTTGCGGGTCAGCGCTTCCAGGTCGATCCAGGCGCTGGTGGTGATTTCGCCGGCGACGATCGCCACGCCGGTCTTGACCAGCGTTTCGCAGGCCACGCGCGCGCGCTTGTCCTGGGTCAGGATCGCGTCGAGCACGGCATCGGAAATCTGGTCGGCGATCTTGTCCGGGTGGCCTTCGGAGACCGACTCGGAGGTGAAGAGATAGCTGGACATCGCGGCTATATCCTTGTATTCGGATGAAAAGATGGACGCGCATGATACACGGGCGCGCGGTGCTGTGCATTGTGGGCCCGCCACCGTTGGGCAAGGTTAACCGGTCAGCCGGCGGGAGCGCGGGCGTCACTTTGCCGTAGTCATATTGCAAGATCGGTGTCGCCGCCGGGGCCGAAGCTGTGCGCAGTCAGCAAGGGGGCTTGCCGTGCTCGCACTCGAACGTCGTCTGCAGGATCGCTACCCGCACTGGTTCGCCGGGCGCCGTTCGCGACTGGTGCGGCCGCTGCTGCGCGGCCTGCAGAAGTGGTCGGGCCTGGACGCGCTGGACGCCTTCCTGGACGCCAGCCACGAGCTGCGCGGCTTCGCCCTGGTCCAGGCCGGGCTGGATTTCCTGCAGGCGCGCTACGTGGTCGCGCCGACCCCCGCCGAGTGCATCCCGGCGCGCGGGCGGCTGCTGATCGTCGCCAACCATCCGTCCGGCGCGCTGGACGCACTGGCGCTGCTGGATTGCGTGGGCCAGGTGCGGCGCGACGTGAAGATCGTCGCCAACGACTTCCTGTGGGCGCTGGAAGGCCTGCGCGAGCTGCTGCTGCCGGTGCGCATCCTCGGCGGCGCGCCATCGCCGGCCAGCGTGCGCGCGATCGAACAGGCGTTGGAGCAGGAGCAATGCGTGATCGTGTTCCCGGCCGGCGAAGTGTCGCGGCTGGGCTGGGGCGGGGTGGCCGACGGGCGCTGGCGCCGCGGCTTCACCCGCTTCGCGCTGCGCACCGCCACCCCGGTGCTGCCGGTGCGCATCCATGCGCGCAACTCGGCGTTGTTCTACGGCGCCTCGGCGCTGTTCAAGCCGGCCGGCACCGCGCTGCTGGCGCGGGAGATGTTCGCCCGCCGCGAGCGGCGCATCGCGCTGAGCCTGGGCCGCGCCCGCGCGCTGCCGCAGGGCCAGTCCGATGCCGAGCTGATGCGCGGCCTGCGTCGCGAGCTGTATGCGCTGGGCCGCGCCGGCACCGACGCGCCCGCGCCCAGCGAGGAACCCCTGGTCGCCGCGGAAGATCCGGCCGCGGTGGCGGCCGAACTCGCCGCGCTGCGCAGCCTGGGCCAGACCGTGGACGGCAAGCAGATCCGCGTGGGCCGGCTGCGTGCCGGCTCGGCGTTGCTGCGCGAGATCGGCCGCCTGCGCGAACTGACCTTCCGCGCGGTCGGCGAGGGCACCGGCCGGCGCCTGGACCTGGACGACTACGACACCTGGTACGAGCACATCGTGCTGTGGGACAGCGCCGCCGCGCGCGTGGTCGGCGCCTACCGCGTGGCCCGTGGCGCGCCGGTACTGGCCGAGCGCGGCCTGGCCGGCTTCTACACCGCCGGGCTGTTCCGCTACGGCGAAGCGCTGCTGCCGCGCATCGCCGCCGGCATGGAACTGGGCCGCAGCTTCGTGGTGCCCGACTACTGGGGCAGCCGCAGCATCGACTACCTGTGGCAGGGCATCGGCGCCTACCTGCGCGACTATCCGCAGGTGCGCTACCTGTACGGTGCGGTTTCGATCAGCGCGGCGCTGCCGCGGCAGGCGCGCGAGCAGATCGTGGCCTACTACGCGCACTACTACGGCGATGCGCGTGGCGAAGCCGCTTCGGCGCGGCCGTTCGATTACTCGCAGGCGCCGCCGGCGTTCGACGCGCTGGACGCGGACACCGCGTTCAAGGTGCTCAAGGGCAACCTGGACGCGCTCGGCGCGGCGGTGCCGATGCTCTACAAGCAGTACACCGAGCTGTGCGAGCCGGGCGGCGCGCGCTTCCTCGCCTTCGGCGTCGATCCGGCGTTCAACGACGCCGTCGATGGCCTGATCGAACTGGATCTGCAGCGCATCCGCAGCAAGAAGCGCGTGCGTTACCTGGAACGGCCACGTAGCGAAGCTGAGGTGATGGCATGAACAAAGTGAGCAGCTTGTCGCCGCCCCCGCGCCGGGCGGTGTTCGTGTCCGACGTGCACCTGGGCGCACCGCACTGCCATGCGCGCGAGCTGGCCGATTTCCTCGGCGGCCTGCAGTGCAGGCAGCTGTACCTGGTCGGCGACATCGTCGATTTCTGGTGGATGGCGCAGCGCCGCGCGGTGTGGGGCGCTGCGCACCAGCGCGTGATCGATGCGCTGCACGCATTGGCGCGCAGCGGCACCGAACTGATCTACGTGCCCGGCAACCACGACCGCCCGATCCGCCGCTTCTGCGGCCTGGCGCTGCCGGCGATGCAGGTGCGCCGGCGCGCGGTGCACGTGACCGCCGACGGGCGCCGGTTGCTGGTGGTGCATGGCGACGACTACGACGCGGTCACCCAGTTCGGCGGCCTGCAGGAAAAGTTCGGCGACTGGCTGTACTACCGCATCCTCACCGGCAACCAGCTGACCAACCGCGTGCGCCGCCGCTTCGGCATGCGCTACTGGTCGCTGGCCGACTACCTGAAGCGCCAGAGCAGCGCCGCCGAGCGCTACATCGAGCGCTTCGTCGACGCCGGCCTGGACGACGCGCGCCGCCGCGGCCTGGATGGCGTGGTCTGCGGCCACGTGCACCGCGCCGGCCTGTTCGAACGCGCCGGCCTCGTCTACGCCAACGACGGCGACTGGGTCGAGAGCCTCACCGCGCTCGCCGAAGAGGCCGACGGTACCCTGCGTCTGCTCTCGCACCGCGACGAAGTGCTGACCGAACTGCCGCCGCGCCTGCGGTTGCCGCTGGACAGCGCCTGGCCGCGGGCGGCCTGACTCCGGCGATTCGCGCGATACGGCGCATTGTCAGGTAAGCGCTCCGGCAGGCCATGCGTCCGTGCCTGCGCATGGCTTGTGCTTAGCGTTTGCGTCCGCGACCAGCGTCGCCCGCGATGACCGCCGGATGCGACGCTCCTCATTTGCGCTGAGGGAAGCGGCGCATCACTGCGTGCCGTACATCCCATGATCGACGCGTCGCGTTCGTGAAACGCGGCGTGCGCTTGATCGGCACGCGTCTCATCGGGTCTACTGCGTTCCGTCGGAGCGGCAAGCCGGGCGGGACGCCGCGATCGAGCCTGGTGGTCGCGCCGACCGACGGCGCCGCGCAAGCTTGTCGCATCTCGATCACGTCGGGGGTCATGGAGAAAGTGAAGCCAGGGAAGGAGCAGTCCGGCTGGTCGTTGCAATCCGCGTGGGACTGGATGAGTCCGATCGCGCCAGCCCATTCCGGCGTCGCTGCCCGACATCCGGAAAACCTGCGACGGTTGTGCACGTTCATTCTGCTCGTGGCGAGCGGCACCTCGATCGCGCGAAACACGGTGTACGGCTGCACGGATGCCAAGCCGGCCCGCACACTTCCGGACTCGGTGCTGTGCGTCCAACATGCGGGACTTCCGCCTTTGGGAGCGGCGGGCGACGGGCAGGTGAAAGCGTTGTTCGCACAAGCCCAGGACCGCCTGGACAGCGGCCGTTTCGAGGCCGCCGAACAGGCGCTGGACTGCGCAGACGCCAACATCGGCGAAGGCGGCGACGAGCACTTGCGCTACGAACTCACCCGCCGCCGCGGCATTCTCGATTTTCGCCGCGAACGCATTCCGCAGGCGCTCGAGCGGTTCAAGTGCGCGGCCACCCTGTCCAGGGCGATCGGCGATCGTGGGGCGGAGGCGCGCGATCTGAACAATGTAGGCGCAGCGCTGCGCCGTCTCGGCGATTTTCACGGCGCCCTGCGCAACCTGACGACCAGCCTCGGGATCCAGCGCGCCCAGGGTGGTGCCGCGGCGTCCGTGCTCACCAACATCGCCGACGTGTATCGCGAATTGCGCGAGCCCGACACCGCGATGGGCTATTACCGCGATGCGCTCGCCGCCAACCGCGCGAAGGGCGATTCCATCGAGGCAGCGCATGTGCAGGAAACCATGGCCGAGCTGGCGCTCGACAGCGGCGACACGCACCAGGCGCTGGCGTGGCTGCAGGAGGCACTGGCTGTCTACCGCGAGAAAGGCCGTCGGGTCTATGAGCTGCGGGTTCATGACGGTCTGATCCGCGCGGCATTGGCGTTGGGCGACGTGCCGCAGGCGCGGCGCTGGAGTTCCAGTGCGCTGGCGTTGGCCGAGGCGTGGCAGTTGCCGCTGCCTTCGGCGCTGCAACTGCAGATGGCGCGGACCACACGGCTCGAAGGCAACGCCGCCGCCACCGCGGTGCGCCTGCGCGAGGCGCTGGCATCGGCCGCCAGCGGCGATCCGGTGCGGGTGTCGCTGCTGGAGGAACTGGCGGGTCTGCAGGAAAGCACGGGCGATGCCGTGGCCGCCACCGCCACGCTGCGGCGCGCGAACGCGGAAGCCACCGCGCTGGTACGCGCGCAGCACGACCGCCAGCTGGACTGGTTGCGGATCCGCTTCGAAACCGCGGAACAGCAGCGAACCATCGCCCTGCTGGAAAGCCAGAACCGCCTGCGCGAGGCCCAGCTGCGGCAACGCACGCTGCTGCTCTGGCTCGCACTGGTGTCCGGCGTCGCGGCAGCGCTCGGCGCGTGGCTGCTGCTGCAGCGGCGCCGGCAACGCGACCGCCTGCTGGACGCTGCACGGCGGGTCCGCCACGAGGAGGAGCTTGCCCGCTATCGGCGCGAGGCGGACGCGTTGGCCGAGGATCGCAGCCTTCTGCAGGCACTGCTCGACAGCCGCGAGGATGCGGTATGCCTGCTCGATGCCGAAGGACAGGTACTGGTCGCCAATCGCAGCGGGCGCCTTCGGCTCGGCGGCGCGGACGATGCCGAGCCTGTGGGACAGGCGGTGTCCGCCTTCGTGGCTGCCGCCGATCGTCCCGCGCTGCAGTCGGCGCTGGAGCGGATGGAGGACAGCGCGGGGCAGCGCATCGAGTTCCTCGCCCAGCACGGTGGCTCGCTGATCGCGACGCTCACACCCTGGCCGGGAGGCGACGGCCTTGTCGTCCTTGCCCTGCAGGAACGCGGCAGCGATGCGGCCGCGGACACCGGGCAGGCCGCGGAGCAGGAGGAGGGCGCCGCCGCGCCTGCGGCGCGCGATGCGTTCCGGCGTACGCTGGTCGAACTCATGCTGGCGGTCATCGACGCCTGGGAACGGGCCACCGGGACAGGCCGGCTGGAACTGGCCGAGCGCAGCCGGATCTGGCGCGTGAACATCGACGACGGCCGCCTGCGCGCACGCGCGATGGAGCGCTACCTGGCGGTCTCCAAGTTGCCGCATAACCCGCGCTGGCGGGATGTGCTGCGTTCGGCCTATTTCGTGCTCACGCACTGCGACGGGTTGTCGGCGGACACGCGCGCCGCGCTGCAGTGCCGGGTCGACGCGGTGCTGGCCTATACCCGCCGGGACGCGCTCGTCTGACGGCGCGCCCCGCTTACCGGCCCTCAGCGTCCGCGCCTGGCCGGGCACACCACGCAAGCGCCCTTCAGGCCCTGCTCCATGCGGTACGCGGTGTGGTGGTCGCGGGCCAGGAAGGTGCTGGGGCCAAGGACGATGGGCTTGGCCGATCGCGACGGTGCCACGACGTCGCAATAGGCGCCGATGGTATTCAGCGCATTCGTATACGGCTCGTGGCTGTCGACCACGCCGCACTTGTCCATCACCTGGCGCAATTGCCCGCCGTCGAAATCGAACTTCACCACGACCTCCGGTTCCTGGTCCTCCTCCAGGCACCAGTCGGGCGGCAGCGTGTCGTGGGCGTGGGCGGCCAGGGGCAATGCCAAGAGGGCTGCGACGATGGCGGCATGGATGGCGGAACGGAAGGCAAGCATCGGAGCCTCGGAACAGGAGAAACGGGACCTGCAGCGTAAGAGGCGCGGCGACGCGGGTACCAGCGCGCTCGCGGGTATAGACCGGGAATAAATCCGCCTAACCAATTGATTTGTGGACGGCGGCGCCCGCGCGCAGGCCGGCAGACGCGCGGCCGCGACGGCCTGATGCCGGCCCTGGGTTCGCCGATTGGACCCGGTTCGTTCCTATGGCGACCCGGCTTCGCCCTCGTGCGCCGCCGCGGGCCTGCCTAGCCTGGAACCGCCGCACCGAGCCGCGTGCCGATGCGGCGGTGGTGGTCACATCGCCCGACGGCCACCGTAGGCAGGTCGGAAGATCCGGGCCGCCCCAATCCATCCCTTGCAAGAGAACGCTCATGAAGAAGAAACTCCTTGCCGCAACCGCCGCGCTTCTGGCCGGCAGTGCCTTCGGTGCCCCCGCGCTGGCGGCCGAGAATCCCGTGGACCAGGCCGGCATCCAGCACAACATGTACCTCGGCTGCCTGATGGACCTGAAGACCTCTCCCGGCGATGCCCTGACCGTTCTGGTCAAGAAGTGCGGTTACGACCCCAACATGCCGCTGGAGCGGTTCATCGCCACGCAACAGCCCATCGTCGATTCGGTCGACCCGACGCGGCCATTCGCGGAAAACCTGGCCGGGCTGCGCCAACAGTTCAGTGCCTACGAATTCTCGTTCATCGTGCGGATCGACCAGATCGTTGAGAACGCCGAAGATCTGGATGCGGCGGCGGTGCAGTTCGAGCAACTGGAGAAGGAGGCCATCGAGCGGCTCGATCACAAGTCGAAGAACGGCGCGCTGATCCTGGGCGGGCTGAGTGTGGCCAGGCACTCCACGCGCTACTGGGCGGAGCATGCGGCCGAGAGCGGCACCATGTCCAAGGGACGGTTCTGGAAATGGCTGGGCGTCATCGCGGGGGACGTGGCTGGCTTTTTCCTCTCCAATGAGAACGTCGGCACGGCGGCCACCACCTCCAGCAATGTCTATACCCTGCTCTTCGAAGGGTTCTGATCCGGGCAACGCATGTCGCAAGGGAAAGGTGTCCCGGCGGGGACACCTTTCCTCGTTGGGCCCACCACGATGGCGCGTGTCGCCGCAGGAGCGACTCCAAGGAAAGGCCAAGGAAGATGCAGTGATCTACCGACTCCGAACCGGGCAGTCGGGGCTGAAGCCGTCCTGCAATGCATCCAGCTAGCGCGGCGCAAGCCCCTTCCGTCGCGACGGACCATGACGGTCAGCGGCGTGGCCACACCTGGCGCCAAGCCCACGCATGGCCGCGACGATCGTGCCTGCTAGCATCGGCCGATGGACTCCCTCACCCAGATCGTACTCGGCGGCGCCATCGCCGCCGCCATCGCTCCCGCCGCGCATCGCCGTGCCGCCTTGCTCGCCGGCGCCGCGCTCGGCACCGTGCCGGACCTCGATTCGCTGTTCCTGCTGCCGCTGACCCGCGACCCGGTGACGCTGATGACGGTGCACCGCAGCTTCAGCCATTCGCTGTTCGTGCTGCCCGTGCTCGGCTGGTTGATCTGGTGGCTGTTCCGCCGCCTCGGCCACGGGCGGGTGGCCGAAGCGCCACGGCGCTGGTTCTGGGCGATCCAGTTGGGGCTGATCACCCATCCGCTGCTGGACGCGTTCACCGTCTACGGCACCCAGCTGTGGTGGCCGCTGCGGCCGCCGCCGGCGATGTGGTCGAGTGTGTTCATCATCGATCCCGCCTACACGCTGTGGCTGATCCTGGCCTGCGCCATCGCCTGGTGGGCGCGCGCCCGGCCCGTGGCGCAGCACGCGCTGCTGGCCGGGCTGGTGCTGAGCAGCGCCTATCTGGGCTGGTCGTTGCTGGCCAAGCACCTGGTCGATCGCGAGGCCGACCGTGCGCTGGCGGCGATGGGCCTGCAGCATGCGCCGCGGTTCTCGGTGCCGATGCCGTTCAACACGTTGCTGTGGCGGGTGGTGGCGATGACGCCCAGCGGTTACGTGATCGGCGAACGCTCGCTGGTCGCCGACCACGGGCCGATGCGTTTCCAGGGCTATGCCTCCAACACCCAGGCGCTGGGCGAAGTGCGCGCGCTGCCGGCGGTGCAGCGGCTGGCCTGGTTCAACCGTGGCTTCATGCGCGCCCAGGTCAAGGATGGCGAACTGGTGCTCAGCGATCTGCGCATGGGCCTGGAGCCGGACTACAACTTCAACTTCGCGGTGGCGCGGCAGCACGGCAACGGCTGGGAGGCGATCGCGCCGCGGCAATTGCAGGCCGCGTACCGGGCGCCGGCGGCGCGTGGGCAGATCCGCGCAGCGTTGGCGCGGATGTGGCAGCGGATCTGGGTCGAACCGGCGTCGCCCGCGCCGGTCGGCGCGCAGGCGCCTGCAGCGGCGCGTTGAGCGCGGCTCGATAGACCGTGGCGTGACGCAGCCGATTCCAGCGCATCCGTGGGTATGGATCGGGAATGAAACGGCGTAAGGCGTTGATTCTTCGAGCGTGGCATTCCTGTCGCAGGCCAGGGCCGCGTCGCCGCGATGCGCTGGCGGTGCCACCGGGTTCGCCAATTCGGCCCGGTTCGCTCCCGTAGCGACCCGGTTTCGCCCTCGTGCCTGGTCGCAGACCCGCCTAGCCTGAAACCGTCGCATCGCGCCATGTGCCGATGCGGTGGTGGTCGCTCGCATGGGTCCTCCGCGTGAAAGTCGGGAGACCTGGGCCGCCCTCTCTCCACTCATTGCATGAGAACACGCATGAATAAAAAGCGCTTTGTCGCAACCGCCATCCTCCTGGTCGGCAGTGCCTTCGGCGCCGCCCCCGTGCTGGCGGCCGAGAACCCGATGGACCAGGCGGGCATTCAGCACAACATGTACCTGAGCTGCCTGATGGAGACGAACGCCTCGCCCGACGAGGCCCTCGCCGTCCTGGTCGAGAAGTGCGGCTACAACCCTGGCATGCCGCTGGAGCGCTTCATCGCTACGCACAAGCCCATGGTGGATGCAATCGACCCGACCCGGCCAATGACCGAAAACCTGGCCGGGCTGCGCCAACAGCTCAGTGCCTACGAGTTCTCGTTCATCGTGCGAATGGACCAGATCGCGCAGAACGCCCAGGACCTGGACGCGGCAGCGATGCAATTGGAGGAGTTGGAGCGGGAAGGCATCGCGTGGCTCGATCCCAAGTCGAAGAACGGCGCGCTGGTTCTGGGCGGCCTGAGCGTGGTCAGACACTCCGCGCGCTACTGGTCCAAATTTGTCGCCGGCACCACATCGAAATACGCTGCGTCTCCGGACCCGAAAAAGGGCTGGTCGATTGTCACGCTGAGTGATACTGCGGGTTACTTTGCCATTGGTAACAGCGTATCGGCGTCTGCTGTCTCCTATCTAACCTTTAACATCCTCGTTTCAGAGGGATATTTCCCACTCTACGCAAACTAAAAAATCTTCTTCATGATCTTGCTTTAGGTATTGCAGATGAAATAAACAAAGGCGTTCCCGCTGAGGGACGCCTTTGTCTAGCAGACACACCGAGAATGCGGACATGTCGCCGCTATTTGGTGTGCAGGCCAGCGGCGCCGTGAGCGCGGTTCAATAGACCGTGGCGCGCGCCTGCACGAACGAATAGAAGAACACCGCGTCCGGATCGCTCTGCACCTGTGCCATCTCCCGGCGCATGCCGGCCACGGTCTCTTCGTCCACCGCGCCAGCCTGCAGCAGCCGTTCGGCCGCCGACAGCAGCACTTCCTCCCAGAACCCGATCATGGTCTTGCGCCGCGCCGGCTCGCGGTTGTCCAGGTGCAGGGTCTTGATCTCGGTGCTGACGTCGCGATAACCGCCGGCCAGCAGCAGGTTGCCGAGCTTGGCGCCGACGAACGGGTCGCCCCCATGGTCGTACTGGAAGTCGTTGAACGCCATCCAGTAGCGCCACACGTTCGGCGAGTACGGGTGCAGCAGGAACGAGGCGTTCATCACCTCGGTCACGTATACCGGCGAACCCGGCGCCAGCACGCGCCGCACTTCGCTGAGCACCCGCGCCGGCGACGGCACGTGTTCCAGCACCCAGCACAGGAACGCCGCATCGAAACTGCGCGGCTGGAACGGCAGGTCGCCGGCGTCGGCCTGCTGCAGCGTGTAGCGGTCCTGGCACCAGGGCATGCGCTGCAGGTTGTCGCGCGCGGCCTGCAACTGCGCCTCGCTCAGATCGATGCCGGTGACGTGCAGCTCGGGGAAGCGCCGCAGCAGGACTTCGGTCTGCGCGCCGACGCCGCTGCCCACTTCCAGCAGGCGCCGCGCGCCGGTGTAGTCGATCTGGTTGAACAAGGTGGCCTCGAGCAGCCGCGCCTGTTTCAGCAGGCGCGCCTGTTCGGTGTCGGAATAGCCGTGCAGATAGGTCGGGGTATCGGCAGACGAGTCCATGGCGTTGCTCCAGGAAAAAGACGTCAGGCGGCAGCGGACAAGGTCGGTGGCACGCCGGCGATCAGTGCATCGAAGTACTCGGCGGTCAACGCCAGTTGCGCCTGTGCGCTCTCGGCACGGTTGACCACGGCGCGGAACGCGGCGTTCTCGGGCCGGTCCTTGGCGTACCAGCCCAGGTGCTTGCGCGCGATGCGCACGCCCTGCGCCTCGCCGTAGAACGCGTGCAGCGCCTGCAGATGGCCGAGCAGGGTGTCGCGCACGAACTGCAGCGATGGCGCCGGCAGCAGTTCGCCGGTCGCCAGGTAGTGCGCGATCTCGCCGAAGATCCACGGCCGGCCCTGCGCCGCACGGCCGACCATCACCGCGTCGGCGCCGGTCGCGGCCAGCACCTGCGCGGCCTTGTGCGGCGAGTCGATGTCGCCGTTGGCGATCACCGGAATGCGCAGCATCGCCTTGATCTGAGCGATGGTCGCGTATTCGGCCTGGCCGGTGTAATGCTGGTCGCGGGTGCGCCCGTGCACGGCCAGCGCGGCGATGCCGCAGTCCTCGGCGACGCGCGCGATGGCCGGGCCGTTGCGGTGGTCGCAATCCCAGCCGGTGCGGATCTTCAGCGTCACCGGCACCGGCGAGGCCTTCACCACGGCGCTGAGGATGCGCGCCACCAGCGCCTCGTCGCGCATCAGCGCCGAGCCGGCCCAGGCGTTGCACACCTTTTTCGCCGGGCAGCCCATGTTGATGTCGATCAGCTGCGCGCCGTGGTCGGCGTTGTAGCGCGCCGCCTCGGCCAGCTGTTGCGGTTCGGTGCCGGCGATCTGCACGCTGACCGGGTCCGGCTCGCCGGCGTGGTCCATGCGCTGCAGCGACTTGCGGGTCTGCCAGAAGCGCGGGTCGGAAATGGTCATCTCCGAGACCGCCAGGCCGGCGCCCAGACGCTTGCACAACAGCCGGAACGGCTTGTCGGTGACCCCGGCCATCGGCGCCAGGATCACCTTCGGTTCGATCGTGTAGGGGCCGATGCGCATGCGGCCATTGTCGCCGCCGTCGCGGCCGCTGCCAACTCGGGCGCTGCGGCGGGACATTCATGCCGGCCTGGTCGAGGCAGGGCGGCCAGGTCGCCGACCCGATCGCGCGCGAACGCGATCCGCCGCGTGCGTCTCAGCGGATCAGCTGGTACAGCTCGAAGCCCTTGGCGGTGCCGTCCAGGATCAGCAGCAGTTCGTCCGGACCCAGCGCCACCAGACGCCCGACGCTGTTGCCGTTGGTGCCGTCCGAGACATTGCCGGGCGCGTAGTGGCCCTGCGGATCGTCGTTGACCGTGCTGGCGCCGAGAAACGCGAACTCGCGGCTGTCCTTGGCCAGCGGATACAGCGTACCGCTGCGGCGCTGCGAGCCGCTGGTCTTGCTGAAACGGTAGCCGCAGGCATCGCGCGCGATCTCGGCCTTGAAGTAGGGGTAGGCATAGGCGAAGCGCTGGTCGACCTGGATCGAGCGCACCTTCCAGCGGCCTTCCAGCTTGCCCGGCAGTTGCGGCGACTGCGCGCGCTGCAGCAAGGTGCGCGCCAGTGCCGCGCCGTCTTCCTGGTCGGCATCGTCGTAGTGCGGCGCGATCGCCTGTTGCAGACTGCTCGCGGAGACGGTCACCGCGGCGCGGTCGGCGTCCACGGCAGTGCTGTTCCAGTCGCACGGTTGCGCGGCGAAGGCGGACAGTGGGGCAAGCAGCGCGCACAGCGCGCCGCACGAGGTGGCGAAAAAACGCGGCATCGAAAACTCCTTGTCGTGATGCAGGCCCGGCACGACGCCGGGCGGTGTTGTGTGATCCAGGAACGCCGCTGCCTGCGCAGCGGATGGCTCAACCGGCGTCGGGCACCAGCCGCGGCATCGCCGCGGCGGCGCCTTCGGCTTCGGTCGAACGCGCCGCGTAATGGTTGGCGAAACGCACATGGGTGGCGAAGGCGGCGTTCGGCGATTGCGCCAGCGAAGCCGCCAGCGCGCCGTTGAACGCATCGCCGGCGCCGGTGGTGTCCACGGTGTGCGCCGCTTCGGCGCCGATGCGGTAGTACGGCTGCGTGTCGCCGCGCTGGCGCTCTTCGGGATGCGAGATGAACGCGCCCACAGCGCCCAGCGTCACCACCACGGTGCCGCCCGGCAGCAGCTTGCGGCACAGCGCGTGCAGGCTGCCGCCATCGGTGGCGGCGACGTCGTCGGCATCCACGCGCTCGCCGACATGGCGCGTCAGCAGCGCGGCGAACTCGGTTTCGTTCGGGGTCAGCACGTCGGCCAGCTTGAGCAGGCCGATGCTGGTCTGCGCATTCGCCGGCGCGGCGTTGAGCACGGTGGTCAGGCCGCTCTCGCGGGCCAGCGCCAGGGTCGCCTCGATGGTCTCGATCGGCGATTCCAGCTGCGCCAGCAGCACCCGCGCCGAGCTCAGCAGCCCGCGCTGCGCCTGCACGAAGTCCAGGCTCAATGCGGCGTTGGCGCCGGCGCCGATGACGATGGTGTTGCGGCCGTGGCCGTCGACGTAGATGCCGCCGGTGCCGGTCGGCTCGGCACTGGCCTCGGCGGCCAGCGCGATGCCGTCCTGCGCCGCCAGCGCACGCGCCATCGCGCCGCCGGCATCGTCGCCGAGCGCGCACACGAAGGTGGTGCGGGCGCCGGCGCGCGCCGCCGCCACCGCCTGGTTGAAGCCCTTGCCGCCGGGGCCGGTGCTGTAGCGGCCGGCGATGGTGGCGCCGGGGGCGGGCAGGGTTTCGCAGCGCCAGACGTGGTCCACATTGAACGAACCGACGACGATGACCGAACTCATAGGCATGTGCTGCTTCTCAACAAGTACTGGGGAAAGGGAAAGCGCATCAGCCGAAGTGCGACAGCACGCCGGCGATGGTGGCGGTCATGAAGGTGGCGATGGAACCGCCGAGCACCGCGCGCAGGCCGAACCGCGCCAGGTCCTGGCGCCGCTCCGGGGCCAGCCCGCCGATGCCGCCGATCTGGATCGCGATCGAACTGAAGTTGGCGAAGCCGCACAGCGCGTAGGTGGCGATCAGCCGGCCCTCCTCGCTCAGCCGCATGCCAGGGACCTCGCCCTTCACGATCTTCGACAGCTCGGTATAGGCGACGAACTCGTTGATCACGACCTTCTGCCCGATCAGCGAGCCGACCGTGGTCGCGTCCGCCCACGGCGTGCCGATGACCCAGGCGATCGGCGCCAGCAGGTAGCCGAAGATGGTCGCCAGGTTGGTCGGGCGGCCGATCGCCGCGGCCAGGCCGGTGGCCTCGCCGATCCAGGTCAGCGGTGCGTTGACCAGCGCGATCAGCGCGATGAACGCCAGCAGCATCGCACCGATGTTCAGCGCCAGGCGCAGGCCGTCGCCGGCCCCGGCGGCGGCCGCGTCGATGATGTTGCTAGTGGTCTTCTCCACTTCCATCTTGACCGTGCCGCGGGTCAGCGGCGTGCCGGTCTCCGGGATCAGCAGCTTGGCCACCACCAGCGTCGCCGGCGCGGCCATGATGCTCGCCGCCAGCAGGTGCTTGGCGTAGAACGCCTGCTGCGCCGGATCGCTGCCGCCGAGCATGCCCACATAGGCCGCCAGTACGCCGCCGGCGATGTGCGCCATGCCGCCGATCATCATCGTCAGCAGCTCGGACTCGGTCATCTTCGGAATGTATGGGCGTACCGTCAGCGGCGCCTCGGTCTGGCCGATGAACACGCTGGCGCAGACGCTGGTGGTTTCCGCGCCGGACACGCGCATCACCTTGGTGATCGCCCAGGCCATCACCCGCACCACCGCCTGCATCACCCCCAGGTGGTAGAGCACGCCCATCAGCGCGGAGAAGAAGATGATCGTCGGCAACACCTGGAAGGCGAAGATGAAACCGTTGCTGGTGGTGTTCATCAGGCTGCCGAAGATGAAGTTGGAGCCTTCGTTGACGAAGCTCAGCACCTTCACGAACAGCTGTCCCAACCAGTTGAAGACCTCGCGCCCGCCCGGCACCAGCAGCACCAGCGAGGCGAAGCCGATCTGCAGGATCAGGCCGGTCGCGACCAGCTTCCAATCCACGGCGCGCTTGTTGTTCGAGAACAACCAGGTGATCCCGATCAACACCGCCAACCCGAACAGGCCGAAGCCGATCCTCCCCAAACCCTCGACCATCTGCTTCCCCTGGATCGCCGGACCAAAGAGGGGGAGCGTAGTGCAGGGGGGGACGGGCGGCAAGGCGAGCTGTGTTCAGTCGGGGATTTGGGAGTGGGGAGTGGGGAGTGGGGATCGGAAGAGTAGGCGCGCGCTGCTACCGTCGACGGGTGTAGGCCGACGGGCCCTGCTGCGCCGCCGCTACACTGTGCGGCCACCCGCCGGCCGCGCCGCGGGTTCGCTCAGCAGGAGGAGTTGCCATGCATTACCGTCGCCTCGGTGCCACCGGGCTGCAACTGTCGGCGCTGTCGTTCGGCGCCTGGATCAACTTCGGCGGACAGATCGGCCGCGACGAAGCGCGCAACCTGATCGCCGCCGCCTGGGACCATGGCGTCAACTTCTTCGACAACGCCGAGGTCTACGCGCGCGGCCGCGCCGAGCAGGTGATGGGCGATGTGATCGCCGACCTGCGGCTGCCGCGCGATGGCTATTGCGTGTCCAGCAAGGTGTACTTCGGCGCGGTCGACGCACCGCGCCCGACCCAGCGCGGGCTGTCGCGCAAGCACGTCACCGACGCCTGCCATGCCGCGCTGAAGCGGCTGCGGGTGGACTATCTGGATCTGTACTACTGCCATCGTCCCGATGCCGACACGCCGGTGGAGGAAACCGTGCGCGCGATGGACGCGCTGATCCGGCAAGGCAAGGTGCTGTACTGGGGCACCTCCGAATGGCCTGCCGAGCGCATCCGCGAGGCGGCGCAGGTGGCGCAGGCGCTGGGCCTGCAGGGACCGTCGATGGAGCAGCCGCAGTACAACCTGCTGCACCGCCAGCGCGTGGAGCAGGAATACGCGCCGCTGTACGCCGAACTCGGCCTGGGCACCACGATCTGGTCGCCGCTGGCCTCGGGCCTGCTGACCGGCAAGTACAACGACGGCATCGACCCGGCCTCGCGCCTGGGCCAGGCCAGCAATGCCTGGCTGCAGGAGGAGGTGATCGGGCCGCCGGCGCAGCGCCGCGTGGAGCGCGCGCGCCGCTTCACCGCGCTGGCCGCCGCCGAAGGCGTGGCGCCGGCGGCGCTGGCGATCGCCTGGTGCCTGCGCAACCCGCACGTGTCCACGGTGATCCTCGGCGCCAGCCGTGTCGCGCAGTTGCTGCAGAACTTCGACGCGCTGCAGCTGGCCGCGCGCGACGACGCGGCGTGGTGGACGCAGGTCGAGGCGGCGGTGGCCTGAGCCGCGCCGCCTTCGGCGCGGAAGGCGGGTGGGGGTACGGCGCGCGAGCCGCGCGCCATGATTGATTTGCCTAGGCTGTCAAAGTCGGTTTTCCTATTTGCAGCTTGAATCGCCACAAACGAGAACGGCTCTTGCTTAATTATTGAGAATCATTATCATCCGTATCGACCCCTGAGTACGGAACCCGACCATGACCGCTCAACCCGTCCTGTTGCGTCACCCCGAAACCCTGAGCCTGCGCGAGCGTGCGCTGCCGCGCGCGGTCCCGGTCGAAGAGACGATCAGCAGCGAAGCGCTGCTGAAGGGGCGCCGCGAAGTGCTGATCCAGCATGGCGACCGCGTCTATCGCCTGCGCCATACCAGCAACGACAAGCTGATCCTGACCAAGTAAGCCGGCCGGCCGCGCAGCGCGGCCAGCCCACCCGCTCGACACTGCCGCCACCTGGACGGACCCGATGGGTCCGCTGCGGCCGCCCGCAGTCGCGACCGTTTCTCTCCTCGGCCCTTGCGCCGGCTCGTGCCGGCGTGGCCGGGACTTTTTCGCGACCACCGATGACTTCCATGATCCGTACCGCTCCGCTCACCGGCGCGCTGTGGCTGGCGCTGGCTGCCTGCGCGCATGCCGCTTCCGCCGACGCCGCTGCAGACACCGCAGACACCGCCGGTTCCGCCAGTTCCGCCACGCCGCGCGATTTCGACCGCCTGCAGGTCACCGCCACCCGCACCCAGCGCGCCATCGTCGATGTCCCCAGCAGCGTCGACGTGATCGACCGCGCGCAGATGGACCAGGAACTGGTCTACGACCTGAAGGACCTGCTGCGCTACAGCCCCGGCGTCTCGGTCACCGGCAACAGCGGCCGCTTCAGCGGCATCGGCGGCGTCCGCATCCGCGGCCTGGACGGCAACCGCGTGCTGATGCTCACCGACGGCATCCCGGTCGCGGATACCTTCAGCTTCGGCAGCTATCTCAACGCCAACCGCAACTTCGTCGACATGGAGACGCTCAAGCGCGTCGAGATCGTGCGCGGACCGGCCAGCTCGCTGTACGGCTCCGACGCGCTCGGCGGCGTGGTCGCCTACGTGACCAAGGATCCGGCCGACTATCTGGCGCCGGGCAAGAACAGCTACGTGGGCCTGAAGTTCGGCTACGAGAGCGAATGGGACGGCCTGTTCGCCGGCGCGCTGGTCGCGTTGGGCGGCGAGCGCTGGAGCGGCATGGCCGCGGTCAGCCATCGCCAGGGCCAGCAGAGCGAGACCCAGGGCGACAACCGCAGCACCGGTGCGGCGCGCACCGCGCCCAATCCGCTCAGCAGCGACGGCCGCAGCCTGCTCAGCAAGCTGGTGTACGCGCCGAGCGCGAACCAGCGCTTCAAGCTGACCGTGGAAGGCAACGAGGACTATTCCAGCATCGATGCGCTGAGCAACGTCACTTCCAGCATCCTGTCGCAGCGCGGCCGCGACCATCAGACCCGCGCGCGCGTGTCGCTGACCCACGAAGTGGACCAGCTCGACACGCTGCTCGCCGACGACCTGCAGTGGCAGCTGTACCGGCAGGACAGCGAGAGCCTGCAACGCACCGACGAACGCCGCAGCAACAATACCCTGCGGCACATGGAGCACGACTTCGACCAGCGCCTGTACGGGCTGCAGGCCAACCTGCACAAGCAGGTGGACCAGGGAAGCGTGGTCCACGATGTCAGCTACGGCATCGAGCTGTCGTGGAGCGATACCCACGAAAAGCGCGACGGCTACGCGCAGAACCTGAGCACCGGCGCGATCAGCAAGACGGTAGGTGTGGAGACCTTCCCGGTGCGCGATTTCCCGGTCACCGAGACCACCAAGGCCGGCGCCTACCTGCAGGACGAGATACGCCTGGCCGACGGCCGCTTCAGCCTGATCCCGGGCCTGCGCGTGGACTACTACCGGCTGTCGCCAAAGGTCGATGCGATCTTCGCCACCGACAACCCCGGCGTGGCCGTGGAGAAGGTCACCGACAGCAACGTCTCGCCCAAGCTCGGCGCGATCTGGCGCATCGACGATGCGTGGTCGCTGTACGCCAACTACGCGCACGGCTTCCGCGCGCCACCGTACAACGACGTCAACATCGGTTTCACCAACCTGCAGTTCGGCTACACCGCCATCGCCAATCCGGACCTGAAACCTGAGACCAGCAAGGGCGCCGAACTGGGCCTGCGCTACACCGCGGCGGCGGGCTATGTCGGGGTGAGCGGCTACTACAACGACTACCGCGACTTCATCGAGTCCTACAGCTTCGTCGGCTACAACGCCGACGGCCTGATGCTGTACCAGTCGCGCAACGTCGATCACGTGGTGATCAAGGGCGTGGAGGCCAAGGCCGGCGTCGATTTCGGCGCGCTGTCCGCGCGCTGGGCCGGCTGGTCGCTGCATTCCAGCGCCGCCTATGCGCGCGGCGACAACAAGACCGACGCCACGCCGCTGAATTCGATCGATCCGCTGCGCGGCGTGCTCGGCCTCGCCTACGACCGCCAGACCTGGGGCACGCAACTGGTCGGCACCTTCGTGGCGAAGAAGAAACGTCCGGCGTCGCCGACGTACTACACGCCGTCCGGTTACGCGACGCTGGACCTGCTGGCGCACTGGAACTTCACCCCCGGCGCGCGCCTCAACGTCGGCGTGTTCAACCTGGCCGATCGCCGCTACATCGACTGGAACACCCTGCCCAGCGCGACGCCGACCAGCAGCGCGGTACTGGACCGCTACACCGGCGCCGGACGCAGCGTTTCGGTCAGCCTGGCGCTGGACTGGTAGCGGCGCATGGGCAAGGCGGCGCCAGCGACCACCGACACGACCCGGATCGCCGCATCCGCGCCGCTGCCGCGCCCGGCGCAGCTGGCGGCGCTGGGCACCGTGCTGTGCCTGTACCGCGCGCAGCTCGGCACCGAACTGATGGGCTGGAACCATGCGCTGCGTGTCGGCGCACAGCTCGGCGTGGACAGCGATGGATTGCGCGAAAGCCTGTGCTTCTACGATCGCCAGGGGCGCTGCTGCTGGCGCCTGTACCTGTTGCCGGACAGCGATTTCGTCGCCTGGGACGCCTTGCTGTCCATGTTGCCCGCCGTGCACAGCGGCAGCGCCGATGCCGGCGTCGGCGAGCGCCTGTGGCGGCGCGTGGCCGGCCGCCTGAGCGGCGACAGCTGGCGCGCGCGGGCGCTGCGCCTGCATGCGAGCGACGGCGAACTGGCGGCCAGCGTCGCCAGCGTGTCGCCGCTGGGCGCCAGCATCGCCCGGCGCATCGCGCGGCTGGAAGCGGCCGAGGGCGAAGTGCTGGTCGACGACTGCTGCTGCGCCCGCGCCGGCCCGACGAGCGCGCGCCACGATCCGCAACGGCCGTGGCCGCTGCTGCGCCTGTAGGGCGCGTTTTCTCCTTTTTTCCTCAGCTACCGCGACCGATCACCACGATGAAATCACCGCTTCTGCTGCTCCTGCTCGCCGCCACCGGCCTGGCCCACGCCCAGGACGCCGATCCGCAACGCGACCGCGCCAGCATCCTGGCGATGCAAGGCGAGTACATGGTGGATTTCGCCTTCGACGAGACCGTGCTGCTCAAGCCCGGCTACGAGCGTGCGCCGGCGATGCGCAGCGGCGCCAACGAAGTGGTGATTGTGGTCGAGGACAGCCCGCGCAAGGTGGTGCTGCAGCATCTGCTGGTCGACAGCAAGAGCGGCCACGTGACCAAGCACTGGCGCCAGGACTGGAACTACGAAGCGCCGCAGCGCTTCGAGTTCAGCGCCGACCAGACCTGGCAGGTGCGCCCGCTGGCCGCGGCCGCGACCCGCGGCGCGTGGACCCAGTGCGTGTACGAAGTCAGCGATGCGCCGCGCTACTGCGGCACCGGCCGCTGGGACTACGCCGACGGCCACCCGACCTGGACCAGCGACCTGAGCTGGCGTCCGTTGCCGCGCCGCGAATACACCAGGCGCAGCGACTACAACGCGCTGGCGGTGATCAACCGGCACACGCTGACTCCCGCCGGCTGGACCCACGAGCAGTTCAACACCAAGGTGCTGCGCAAGCCCGACGGCAGCCAGCAGCCGATCGCGCGCGAATTCGGCTTCAACGACTACGTCAAGACCGACGAGGTCGACTTCAAGCCGGCCTACGCCTACTGGAAGGCGACGCAGGGCTATTGGGCCAGGGTGCGCGCGCACTGGGATGCCTTCCTGGGCAAGCCGCCGGGCGTGCACCTGAAGACCAAGCTCGACGGCATGGCGATGATCGTGCCGCTGTTCGAGCAGGCCGACGCGGTGCAGCAGGGCAAGCCGGTGGCCGACGCCAGGATCGACGCGGTGTTCGCGCAGTGGGTGGAGCCGGCGCCCGCCGAGCGTTGAACGCCGCAGCCGACGCAGTGCCAGGGTGGGAAGGCGGCCGGGACTGGCGCCTTCCCTTTTTTCGTCCGGCGCGGGCATCGCGCTGCGACGCAGGGCTACAGGTCGGTCACCAGGTGGTAGCTCGATCCCTTGCGCTCGGGCAGGGTGAAGATCCATGGAAACCCGACCGACAGCCCGCTGAGGTCGAGCCACTGCGGATTGAACGATTCGATCAGGCCGCGCTGCCAGCAATGGCTGAGCCGTGAGATCTCGGCGGCACGCAGCAAGGCGGCCACTTCGTTCTCGCATTCCTCGTACCATACCGCAAGGATCGCGACCGGATCCTCCGTTTGACCGCGCACGTTGTTGCGTGCGCGCAGCGTCCTGCCCAAGCCATCGAGCGCCTGCGGCGTCGGTGCGGTGGCGATGTAGTAGGGGCCGCTGCGGGTCTCGGCCAGGATGCAGGCCAGGTATGGCACGCCGTTGCGTGCGGCGACCTCGCTCGCTGGGGCGGACGCGCTGTGCGGTGGACTGTCGCTTGCCGGCATGGTCCTCGTGCTCGCGATGCTGACCGGGCGCGGGCCGAGCTGCGCACGAAGCGGCAGCGGCAGTCGCCGCGATGCTCGGCCAAGGCCGGGGCGGCCGTCAAGTCCGGCGCGCGCTGCATGGAATGGGCGCGCGTTGCCCGCCACTCAGCGCTGCATGCCCCAGCGGTGCACGGTGAGCCGTTCCAGCACGCGGAAACCGGCGCCTTCCACCAGCAGGCCGAGCAGGATCACCATCGCCAGCCCGGCGAACACGCGGTCGGTGTACAGCTCGTTGCGGTTCTGGAAGATGTACCAGCCAAGACCGCCCTGGCCGGAGGTGGCGCCGAACACCAGCTCGGCGGCGATCAGCGTGCGCCAGGCGAAGGCCCAGGCGATCTTCAGGCCGGACAGGATCGCCGGCAGCGCGGCCGGCACCAGGATCGCGACGACGTAGCGCAGCCCGCGCAACCCGTAGTTGCGCCCGGCCATGCGCAAGGTCTCCGGCACGCCCTGGAAGCCGGCATAGGTGTTCAGCGCCAGCGGCCACAGCACCGCATGCACCAGCACGAACACCAGGCTGCCGTTGCCCAGGCCGAACCACAGCATGGCCAGCGGCAGCAGGGCGATCGCCGGCAGCGGATTGAACATCGCGGTCAGCGTGCCCAGCAGGTCGCGGCCGATCCGGGTCGAGGCCGCCAGCGCGGTCAGCGCGAAGGCCAACGCCACGCCCAGCGCATAGCCTTGCGCCAGCATGCGCAGCGAGGCGCCGACGCGGCCGAGCAATTCGCCCGACCACAGCCCGTCGGCGAACGCGCGTGCGGTCTGCACGAAGCCCGGCAGCAGCAGGTCGTCGTCGAGCCAGTACGCGGCCGCTTCCCACAGCCCGGCCAGGGCGAGCAGGATCAGCGCCTGGCGCAGCCAGTCCGGCAACCGCCGCGGCGGCGGCGCCAGTGTCGCTGCGGTCGCGACGTAGGCGACCACTGGGCGTTCGTACTCGGCGCGAATCGGCGGCCGCAGCGGCGCGGCGGCGCTCACGGCGCGACCTCGCGCAGTGCCGCGCGTCTGCGCAACGGCGCCACGTTGCTGGCGCCGGCAGCGGCGTCGGTATCGGCATCGCTGGTGTCGGTGCCGGAGCCGCCGGGCGGGTCGAACAGCAGCCGGTGGATGCGTTGCGCGGCCTGCTGGAACGGCGAACTGCCGACACTGGCCGGGCCGAAGCCATGGCTGTTGAGTTCGGCGCGGACCTGGCCCGGATGCGGCGACAGCAGCACCACGCGGTTGCCGACCAGCAAGGCCTCGTCGATCGAATGGGTCACGAACAGCAGGGTGAAGCGCAACTCGTCCCACAGTTCCAGCACCTGTTCCTGCATGCGCTGGCGGGTCAGCGCATCGAGCGCGGCGAATGGTTCGTCCATCAGCAGCACGCGCGGCTGCATCGCCAGCGCCCGCGCGATCGCCACGCGCTGCTTCATCCCGCCGGAGAGGGTATGCGGATAGGCGTCGGCGAACGCGGACAAGCCGACCTTCTGCAGGTAATGGTCCGCGCGCTCGGCCGCTTCGCGCCGGCCCAGCTTGCGCGCCGCACGCAGGCCGAAGGCCACGTTCTGGCGCACCGTCTTCCATGGCGCCAACTGGTCGAATTCCTGGAACACCACCACCCGGTCCGGCCCCGGCGCGCGCAGCGCCTGCCCATCCAGGCGGATCTGTCCCTCGCTGGGCGCGACGAAGCCGGCGATGGCCTTGAGCAGGGTCGATTTGCCGCAGCCCGACGGGCCGAGCAGCACCAGCCGGTCGCCGGCGTACACGTCGAAGCTGACCTGATGCGTGGCGCGCACCACACGCTGCCCGGTGGCGTATTCCAGGCTGACCCGCTCGACCTGCAGCAGCGGCGCCGGCGCCAGTGCGAATGCGCTCATCTCAGCTGCCTCCGGCGACTTGCGCGCTGTCGAAGAAATAGTCCTTGACCGTGCCGGGCGCCTGCTTGATCGCGCCGATCCGGTACAGGAACTGGCCGAGCTTGAGCGTGTTCTGCGGTGCGGTCTTGAACTGCACCTTCGGGTCCTTGAGGATGCGCAGCACCAACGCACGATCGATCTTGCCGCCGTTGGCGCGCACGAACAGGTCCGCCGCCTGTTCCGGCTGGCGCTGCACGAAGCTGGCCGCCTCGGCCAGCGCGGCGACGAAGGCCTGGTAGGTCTTGGGATTGTCGCGGCGGAATTTCTCGGTGGCGTACAGCACCGTGGCCGAGGTCGGGCCGCCCTCGATCGCGTACGAATCCAGCACGATGTGCGCCTTCGGATTGCGCGCCAGTTCCTGTTCCTGGAACGGCGGACTGGCGAAGTGCGCGGTGATCTCGGTGCCGCCGCGGATGATCGCCGCGGCGGCGTCGGGATGCGGCACCGCCACCTGCTGCGTATCCAGCCGGTTGTAGGCCTTCTCGCCCCAGCGCTGCGCGGAGGCGTGCTGCAGCAGGCGCGATTGCACCGACACGCCGACCGCCGGCACGGCGATGCGGTCGCGCGGGCCGAAGTCGTCCAGGGTCTTGATCCGCGGATCGTTGCTGATCAGGTAATAGGGGAAGTTGCCCAGCGAGGCCACGCCGCGCACGTTCTGGCGGCCGCGGGTGCGGTCCCACAGCGTGAACAGCGGGCCGACGCCGGCGCCGGCCACATCGATCGAGCCGGACAGCAGCGCATCGTTGGCGGCGGCGCCGCCGGACAGCTGCAGCGTTTCGACCTCGATGTCGATGCCGGCGGCCTTGCCGTGCTTCTCGATCAGCTTCTGCTGCTGGGCCACGTCCAGCAGCAGGTAGACGATGCCGTACTGCTTGGCGATGCGCAGCCGGCCTTCGGCGTGCGCGGGCGGGCCGTGCAGCAGCGCGATGGCGAACAGCGTGGCGGCGAACCAGCGCAGCCGCCGCGACGCGGCGTCGCGCGGCGCGGTTGCCGGGAAAGCAGGTGAATCGAAAGCGGTCATGCGTCGCTCCGTTGCGGGGAGGGGCGGAGTGGCGGGGCAGTGCGCCGTGCCGGCGCTGGCGTCGGCCTAGAACGGCACGTCGCCCTCGATGGTGGTGCGGTGCAGGCGCCGGCGCAGATGGTCCGGAGTGCCGCCGGCCAGGTGGGTGACCGAGCGGTTGTCCCAGAACACCATGTCGTGCGCCTGCCAGCGATGCCGGTAGACCAGCGGATCGGCGCTGCTGTGCGCGAACAGCGCCTGCAGCAGCGCATCGCTTTCGTCCTGCGGCAGGCCGACGATGCGGGTGGTGAAGTGCTCGCTGACGAACAGCGCGCGGCGCCCGGTTTCCGGATGGGTGCGCACGATCGGATGCTGCACCGGCGCCACCTCGTCGATCTGCGCCT
Source organism: Xanthomonas sp. DAR 34887 (assembly GCF_041245805.1). Lineage (NCBI taxonomy): Bacteria > Pseudomonadati > Pseudomonadota > Gammaproteobacteria > Lysobacterales > Lysobacteraceae > Xanthomonas > Xanthomonas tesorieronis. Next base: position 4,163,161 of record NZ_CP162490.1, on the reverse strand, counting down.
GGCTCAGCGGCGGGCGCCACGGATTGCGCGCGCGCAGTTCCTCGTATTTGGCCAGGTAACTGTGCTCGGCCAGGCGGCCATCGACGGCGCGCTGCAGGGCGGGCGGCAGCGTGTCCCAGGCCAGGTGCTGGTTGGCGAACAGGGTGTCGCCGCCTTCGGCCGGTAGCTCCTGCGCCAGCAGCATCGAACCCAGGCTCGGCGTCGGCTTGTACGACAGGTCCGAGTGCCAGTAGTGCCCGGCGTCGCCCAGCCCGATCGGCTGGCCGTTCTCCTTGATGTTGGACACCACCAGCACCTCCGGCTGCTCGGGCAACTGGAACTGGCGCAGCACATGGATCTGCAGCGGTCCGAAGCGGCGGCTGAAGGCCACCTGCTGCGCGGGCGTGATGCGCTGATCGCGAAACACCAGCACGTGGTAGTGCAGATGCGCGCGATGCAACAGCGCGAACTTGGCCGTATCCAGCGGCCGGGTCAGATCCAGTCCCAGCACCTGCGCGCCCAGCGGCGCGGCGAACGGTTCGATGCGGACCGCCGACGTCGCCGGGGCCGGCCGTGTTGCGGTGGATGCGCGCGCCATCGTCTGCCCTCGTCTGCGAAAGATGCAGCGCCGCGCGCACGGCACGCGGCATCGATTGCACTGTAGGCAGGGTCGGGCGTGCGCTGAAGCAACCATTCGGATGGTGCTTATACGCAACCGGCATATGTGTGGTGCCGGGATTGGGGATTGGGGATTCGTCGTGGTCCGCCAATTGCCGTCGGCGGTGTGTGTCGCCGATGGCGTCGAGCACGCGTCGGCGACGCCCGCGTCTTGCCGCGGGCGTGCATGCCGGTTGCGCCGCGCTCAGGTCTCGCGCAGCGCCAGCGCCGGCGGCGTGCGCAGGATGCGGCGCGTGCCCGACCAGCCGGCGAGCAGGCTCAGCAGTACGCCGGCGACTCCGCCCAGCAGCAGCGCCGGCCATGGCGGCGACAGCGTCAGCTGGAACGCCTGCTTCGCCACCACCACGCCGATCCCCGCGGCCGCGCCGACCGCCAGAATCGCCGCGAGCAGGCCGAGCGCGCCGAATTCCACCAGCACCGCGCCGCGCAGCTGGCCGCGGCGCGCGCCCAACGTGCGCAGCACTGCGCTGTCGTAGCGGCGTTCGCCGGCGGTGGCCTGCAGCGCTGCCAGCAACACCAGCACGCCGGCCAGCAGGCTGAAGCCCATCACCAACTGCACCGCCTGCGCCACCTGGTCGATCACCTCGCGCACCCGTCCCAGGATCGCGTCGATGTCCAGCAGCGACACGTTCGGATAGGTGCGGCTGAGGCCGCTCAGCTGTGCGGCGGAACCGCGCGGCAGGTGGAACGCGGAGATCAGGTTGTACGGCGCGTCCTGCACCGCACCGGCATTGAGCAGCAGGAAGAAGTTGACCCGGAACGAATCCCAGTCGGCCTTACGTATGCTGGTCACGGTGAAGCTGCGCTGCTGCTCGCCGAGCAGCAGGGTGATGCGGTCGCCGAGCTTGAGCCCGTAGCGCTGCGCCCAGCCTTCCTCCACCGAGGCCTCGGCCGCGGTGCTGTCGGCGGCCCAGAAACGGCCGGACAGCAGCCGGTTGGCGGCGGGGAATTCGTGCCGCCAGGAGAAATTGATCGGCCGGTCGGTGCCATCGCCGTCGTCCTGCGGTCCCTGCTCCTGGCGCTGCGGCGGCTTGCCGTTGATCGCCACCAGCTTGCCGGTGCTGAACGGCTCCACCGTCGCGTCGCCGACGCCGAGCCCGCGCAGCGTGCCGAGCACGTGCTCGGCCTGGTCGGGCTGGATGTTCATCAGGAAGTAGTTCGGCGTGTCCGCCGGCAGCCGGTCGCGCCACTGCCCGAGCAGGCCCGGGCCGATCACCGCCAGCAGCAGCAGCGCGCACAGCGACAGCGACAGCCCGACCAGTTGCACCACGCTCAGCGCGCGGCGCCGGGTCAGCGCGGCCAGGCCCAGCTTCCAGGGGCCGCGCAGGCGCGACTGCAGCCGCCGCAACAGCGCCAGCAACAGGCCGCCGACCGCCGCGGCGAGCGCGGCCAGCAGGGTCAGCCCGCCCAGCACCCAGGCCGCGAGCACGCCGTCGCCGGTGGCGTACACCGCCAGCACCACGGTGGCGACCAGCGCGGCGGCGTAGACCAGCAGCGAGGTCGGCGGCAGCGCGGCGAAGCTGCGGTTGAGCACGCGCATCGGCGGCACGTCGCGCAGCCGCAGCAGCGGCGGCAGGCCGAAGCCGAGCAGCAGCAACAGGCCGATGCCGGCGCCGGCCAGCGCCGGGGTCGCCTGCGGCAGCGGCAGCCGGTTCGGGATCAGGCTGCCCAGCGCTTCGACCAGGCCGATCTGCGCCAGCATGCCCAGGCCTACGCCGAGCGCGCAGGCGGGAATCGCCAGCAACAGCAACTGCAGCGCCAGTGCGCCGAGGATGTCGCGCTGGCGCGCGCCCAGGCAGCGCAGCACGGCCACGCTGTCGATGCGGCGCAGCGCGAAGCGGTTGGCCGCCAGCGCGGTGGCGACGCCGGCCAGCAGCACCGCCAGCAACGCGGTCAGCGCCAGGAACCGGCCGGCACGGTCGAATGCGCCGCGCACGCCGCGCTGGGTGTCCTCGATGCCGACCAGGCGGAACGCCTTGGCGCGCGGGGCCAGCCATTCGCGCAGCGCGGCGATCTCGCCGGGCGCGCCGGCGAACATCAGCCGGTACGAGGCACGGCTGCCGGGGCCGAGCAGGCCGGCGGCATCGACGTCGGCGCGGTTGACCAGCAGCGGCGGCGACAGCTGCATCAGTTCGCCGGACGCATCCGGCTCGGCACGCAGCACCCGGGTCACGCGCACCGTGCCGGCGCCGAATTCCAGCTCGTCGCCGAGCTTCAGCCCCAGCGCTTCGAGCAGGCGCGGATCGGCGTAGGCCTGGCCGCGCGGCGGCGGGCCGGCGCGCTCGCTGCCGGCGCCGGCGGTATCGCGTGCGACCAGCAGTTCACCGCGCAACGGATAGCCGACGTCGACCGCCTTGATGTTGGCCATCTGGCTGGCCTCGCCATGGAACAGCACGCTGGGGAAGCTGACCAGGCGGGTGTGGCGCAGCCCGCGGCGCTGCGCCTCGTCGGCGAACGCCGCGGGGATGTCCTGGCGCCCGGTGACGCCGAGGTCGCCGCCGATCACCTCGGCGGCGCTGCCGGTCAGCGCCAGGGTGACGCGATCGACCAGGGTGCCGACCGCGGTCATCACCGCCACGCCCAGCACCAGCGCGGCGAACACGGTCAGCAGGTCGCCGGCGAACAGCTCGCGGCGCAGCGCGCGTGCGGCATGGCGCAGCACGTTCATGCGTCGGCCACCGCTTCGGCCTGGCGCAGGCGCCCGCGGTCGAGCCGGTAGCGGTGTTCGCACCGCTGCGCCAGGCGCAGGTCGTGGGTGACCAGGACCAGGGTGGTGTCGCTGCCGGCGTTGAGCGCGAACAGCAGATCGCTGATCTGCTGGCCGGTGGCCTGGTCGAGGCTGCCGGTGGGTTCGTCGGCGAACAGGATCCGCGGCCGCGCCACGAAGGCGCGCGCCAGCGCCACGCGCTGCTGCTCGCCGCCGGACAGCTGCCGCGGGTAGTGCCGCGCCCGCGCCGTCAGGCCGACGGCTTCCAGCACCTCACTGACCCGCGCCGGGTCCTCGCGCCCGGCCAGTTCCAGCGGCAACGCGATGTTTTCCGCGGCGGTCAGCGACGGCAGCAGGTGGAAGCTCTGGAACACGAAACCGACTTCGCGCGCGCGCAAGGCAGCGCGCGCTTCCTCGTCCAGCGCGTTGAGCGACTGTCCGGCGAGCACGATCTCGCCGCGCGTCGGCAGGTCCAGCCCGGCGAGCAAACCGAGCAGGGTGGTCTTGCCGGAACCGGAGGCGCCGACGATGGCGACGCTGTCGCCTTCACCGATGGTCAATCCGACGTTGTCGAGAATGTGGACCGTGCCCTCCGGTCCGCTGACGGATTTGCCGACATCGCGTACGTCGATCGCGATGCCGGTGCGGGGAGTGGGGGCCAGACTGTCGATGAGGAAATCTCCGGATGCGTGGCAACGATACGAAAGGAACGCCTGCCTGGACGCGTAGCGCCTGGCTCCTGGCCTGTCTGGCATGGTGTCTGCTGCTGCCCGCCATCGCCTGTGCCAAAGGTGCGACGGGGCCGGTGCTGGTGGTCGGCGACAGCCTCAGCGCTGCGCACAACATCCCGGTCCAGTCCGGCTGGGTGGCGCTGCTGGAGCGCCGCCTGCAACAACAGATGCAGGCGCCACCGGCCGTAGTCAATGCCAGCATCAGCGGCGAGACCTCGTCCGGCGCGCTGACTCGGCTGCCGGCGCTGCTGCAGAAACACCGGCCGTCGGTGGTGGTGATCGAACTCGGCGGCAACGACGCGCTGCGCGGGCTGACCCCGGCGGAGCTGCGCGGCAATCTGGAGAAGATGATCGTGCTCAGCCGTAACGCCGGCGCGAAGGTGCTGTTGCTGGGGATCGACGTGCCGCCCAACTACGGGCCAGCCTACCGGCAGCGGCTGCGCGCGGTCTACGCCGACCTGGCCAAGCAATACCAGACCGGGCTGCTGCCGTTCCTGCTGGAAGGCGTGGCGCTGAACCCGGCGCTGATGCAGGACGACGGCCTGCACCCCACCGCCGCCGGCCAGCCAAAGGTCCTGGACAACGTGTGGCCCAAGCTCAAACCCTTGATCGGTGGGTGATTTTTATGCCGCTCAGGCACATGAAGCGTTCTTCACGCGGTCACCACCCGGCTTCCGGCATGTTTCACAAAGCTGAAGACTGAGGAAGCTCTATGCGTCAGACCAAGGAAACCTCCGGACTCGTTCTGGTCGTCGAGGACAACCGCAACATTTCCGAAATGATTGGCGAATACCTGGAAGGCCGCGGATTCGAAGTGGATTACGCCTGCGACGGCCTGGATGGGTATCGCCTGGCGGCGGAGAACAGTTACGACGTGGTGGTGCTGGACCTGATGCTGCCACGCCTGGACGGCATCGAAGTGTGTCGCCGTTTGCGCAACGACGCACGCAAGTCCACGCCGGTGCTGATGCTGACCGCGCGCGACACGCTCGACGACAAGCTCACCGGCCTGGGCTTCGGCGCCGACGATTACCTGACCAAGCCGTTCGCGATCCAGGAACTGGAAGCGCGGCTGCGTGCGCTGATCCGCCGCGAACGCCGCCAGGTCGGCTCGGAAGTGCTGAAGGTGGCCGACCTGGTGCTGGATCCGGTGAGCATGCGTGCCACCCGCGCCGGCACCGAGCTGCAGCTGTCGCCGATCGGCCTGCGCCTGCTGACCATCCTGATGCGCGAATCGCCGCGCGTGGTCACCCGCCAGGAGATCGAGCGCGAGATCTGGGGCAACGGCCTGCCCGATTCGGACACCCTGCGCAGCCATCTGTACAACCTGCGCAAGATCATCGACAAGCCGTTCGACCGGCCGCTGCTGCACACCGTGCAGAGCGCCGGCTACCGCATCGCCGACATCGCCCAGCCGATGAGCTGAGCGGTACCGGTTTCCGTTAGCAGGCAGACCCCGGAAACGGGGCCTGCCTGCACGGCGGATACGCGATTCGCCTTTCTATAATCGCGGCAAAAAAAACGGAAGCAGTAATGCCGCACGGGTTGCCGCGCAAAATCCGCCTTGCCCTGATCGCCCGGATCCTGTTCGCTGGCTGCATCGTGGCCTTGGGCAGCTATGTGGTCGTGGCGGTGGTGCAGCACTCGCTGGTCGGATCGGTGATGCGCCAGGAAGCCGAGCATTACTGGCGCCTGCACGCGCAATTTCCCTCGCAGCCGCCGCCGAACAGCCACACCTTGCGCGGTTATCTGCTGCCGGCCGGGCAAACGGATGCGGCGTTGCCGGCGAGTCTGCGCGGCCTCGCGCCCGGCTTGCACGAACACCGCCCCGGCGGCGAGATGGTGCTGGTCGACGAGACCAAGGCTGGGCGCCTGTACCTGGTGTTCCTGCGCGCGCAGGCGCAGCGTCTGGCGTTCTGGTTCGGCATCGTGCCGGCGCTGTTGACGCTGATCGCGGTGGTGGCGGTCGGATGGCTGACCCATCGCGCCTCGCGGCGCCTGTTGTCGCCGGTGAACTGGCTGGCGCGGCGCGTGTCGCAATGGGATCCGCGGCATCCATCCACCGCCGACCTGGCGCCGGAGAACCTGCCTGCCGACGTGCAGGGCGAATCGCGGCAGCTGGCCGCCGCGCTGCATGCGCTGGCCTTGCGCGTCACCGACCACGTCTCGCGCGAGCGCAACTTCACCCGCGACGCCAGCCACGAGCTGCGCACGCCGCTGACGGTGATCCGCGTCGCCAGCGACATCGCGATGACCGATCCCGACCTGCCGCCGCGGCTGGGCCGCAGCCTGCAGCGCATCCAGCGCGCCGGCCGCGACATGGAGGCGGTGATCGACGCCTTCCTGATCCTGGCGCGCGAGGCGGACGTGGTGCCGCAGAGCGAGACCTTCGACGTCGCCGAGGTGGTCGAGTACGAGGCCGAGAACGCACGCGAACTGTTGACCGGCAAGCCGGTGACGCTGACCGTCAGCGTGCTCGCGCCCGCCCGCCTGCACGCGCCGCCGCGGGTGCTGCACGTGGTGGTCAGCAATCTGCTGCGCAACGCCTGCAGCTATACCGATGCCGGCACGATCGAGGTCGAGATCGGCAACGACCGGATCAGCATCCGCGATACCGGCATCGGCATGTCCAGCGAAGCGCTGCAGCGCGCGTTCGAGCCGTTCTTCCGCGCCGAACCCGACCGCCCGCAGGGCACCGGGCTGGGCCTGTCGATCGTGCGCCGGCTGTGCGAGCGCTTCGGCTGGCGGATCGGGCTGGAAAGCGCCGAAGGCGGCGGGACCACCGCCACCGTGCGCTTCGATCCGGCCAAGTGAGCGGCGGTGGCGCGAGCCACCGTCAGCGCGCTGGCTGAGACGATCGCCGCTTCAGGCTCACACCGACGCCAGGTGCGGATGCCCCGGTCGCGATCGACGCCCCGTCAGGTTTTCTCGCCGGCCTCCCATCCGCCCCCCAACGCGCGGATCAGCGCGACGCTGGCGCGCAACTGCCGGGTCTCCAGATCGATGACGCTGCGCCGCGCATCGAGTTCGGCCGTCTGCGCCTGCACCACATCGAGGTAGCCGACGGCGCCCTCGCGGTAATGATTGAGCGACAACTGGACCGAACGCTGCGCGGCATCGGCCGCCGCGCGCTGATCGGTCAGCGCCGTGCCCAGGTCGCGCAGCAGGGTGAGGTTGTCCTCGACCTGGGCAAAGGCAGTGAGCACCACCTCGCGGTACTTCGCGCCGGCCTCGGCGGTCGCGGCCTGCGCCGCTTTCACCCCCGCCTTGCGGCGGCCTCCATCGAACACGTTCAGCAGCAGGCTGGGGCCGATGGCCCAGAACCGGTTGGGCGCGGTGGCGATGCCGCCCCAGCGATCGCTCTGCCAACCGCCTTGCCCGTCGATGGTCAGTTGCGGGAAGAACGCGGCGCGCGCGATGCCGACCTGCGCGTTCGCCGCTGCGGTGCGCCGCTCCGCGGCGGCGATGTCTGGGCGACGCTGCAACAGCGTCGAAGGCACCTGCAGCGGGATCGTCGGCACCGGCACCTGCGCGGTGTCGGCCGCGAGCTGGAAGCTGGACGCGGAATCGCCGACCAGCGCCGCGATGGCATGCAGCACCAGCGCGCGTTGCGCCTGCGCCTGGGTGCGTTGCGACCTGGCGTTGGACAACTGCGTCTGCGCGCGCGCCACGTCCAGGGCCGAGGCGATCCCCCCGGCATGACGCGACTGGGTGAGCTGCAGGGCCTTGTCGAACGCGTCGATGCTCTCGCTCAACGCCTGGATCTGGCGGTCGTCGCCGTTGAGCTGCAGGTAGCTGTCGGCAAGCTGCGCCTGCAGGCTCAGCCGCGCCTGGGCGAGATCTGCAGCGGAAGCGGCCTGCTGCGCTTGACCAGCGGCGACGGTGTCGCGCACGCGGCCCCACAGGTCCACTTCGTAGTCGAACTGGGCACCGATGGTGTACGCGTCGTAGTAGGCCGGCGAGGTGGCGCCGCGCAGCGGGCGCGTGTCCGATTGGCGGTTGCGCACCGCGCTGCCGTCCAGGCCCAGGGTCGGGAAGTAGCCGGCACGGGCCTGCTTGGCGAACGCCTCGGCCTGCTGGTAATGGGCGAGCGCGGCGGCCAGCGTGGCGTTGTTCGCCAGCAGGCGCGCCTGCAACTGGTCGAGCCGTTCGTCGCCATAGACCTTCCACCAGCCGTCGCGGTCGATGCCATCGGCGGGTTGCGCTTGCACCCACGGCGAATCGGTATCGCTGTACTGCGCCGCCACCGGCACCTCGGGCGCCCGGTAAGTGGGCGCAAGCGAGCAGGCCGCCAGGCCCAGCGCCGCCAGCGCCGCGGTCGCGGCGAGCCGTGCGCGTCGGCGATCAGACCTTTGCATGGTCGCCTGCCGGCTTGGGCGCACTGATGCGCACGCGGTCGCCTTCGGCCAGGCCATCCGGCGGGCTTTCGATCAGGCGGTCGCCGGCGGCGACGCCCGAGCCGAGCTGCACCGTCTTGCCGAAGTCGCGGGCGATGGTCACGGTCTTGAACGCCACCTTGTCGTGCGCATCGACCACCGCCACGCGCAGGCCCTTGTCGTCGAACACCAGCGCGCTGGCCGGCACGCGCAGCAGCGTGGCGTTGGCCGCAAGCGCGAAGGTGACGCTGGCATAGCCGCCAGGCAGCAGCTTGCCGTCCTGGTTGTCCACGGCCACCTGCACAAGCGTGGTGCCGGATGCGGCGTTGATCGCCTCCGACGACCTGTCGACGACGCCGGCGAAGCTCTGGCCCGGATACTCCGGCACCGTCAGCGTCACGTGGGTGCCGGCACGCACCGATGGCGCATAGTTCTGCGGCACGTTCACGTACATGCGCAGCTTGCGCGTGTCCGACACCACGAACAGTTCCTGGCCGCCGCCGCCGGCGTTGACCAGCGCGCCGACATCGGTCTCGCGCGCGGTGACGGTGCCGTCGAACGGCGCCACCAGCTTGGCGAAGCCCTTCAGTGCCTGGATGCGTTCGACATTGGCCTGCGCGGCCTGTTCGAGCGCGCGCTTGGCCGCATAGTCGCCGCTCTTCTCGTCCACTTCCTGCCTGGACACCGAGTCGGAATTGCCCATGGCCTGCCAGCGCTTGGCGGTGGTCTGCGCCAGCGCCGCGTTGGCGCGGGCGCTGGCCAGGTCGGCCCTGGCCTGCAGCAGTTGCTGGTCCAGGTCGGGGGTTTCGATCTCGGCGAGCACGTCGCCGGCCTTCACCTTGCTGCCGATGTCGGCCTTCCACCATTTCAGGTAGCCGCTGGTGCGGGCGTAGATCGGTGCGCGCGCATACGCCTGCAGGCGGCCCGGGAGATTGAGTGCGTTGTCGCCCTGGCCCGCTTCCGGCGTCACCAGTTGCACGGTCGGCATGGCCTGGTCGTCGGTCCACACGCGCAGCGTGCGTGCGTCGTTGACGCGCGTGGCGACGCCTGCGACGACGATGGCCAGGATCACGATCAGCGCGATGACGCCGACCAGGCGGAGGCGGCGCAGTGGCCGGGGATGCGGGGTATCAGGCGACATGCAAGGACTCTCCGGAGGCGTTCGCCGGGGCGGATGACGGATGGGCGCGACGGCTGTGGATCATGCTGAAGACGATCGGCACGAAGAACAGCGTGGCCGTGGTGGCGAAAATCAGGCCGCCGATGACGGCGCGGCCCAGCGGTGCGTTCTGCTCGCCGCCTTCGCCCATGCCCAGCGCCATCGGCGCCATGCCGATGATCATCGCCAGGGCGGTCATGAGCACGGGACGGAAGCGGACGAAGCCGCCCTCGAGCGCGGCCTTGGCCGCGTCGCCGTGCTCAGCCAGGCGCTCGCGGCAGAAGCTCACCACCAGGATCGCGTTGGCCGTGGCCACGCCCATGCACATGATGGCGCCGGTCAGCGCGGGCACCGACAGCGCGGTATGCGTGGCGAACAGCATCCACACGATGCCGGCGATCGCCGCGGGCAATGCGGTCACGATCACGAACGGATCGCTCCACGACTGGAAGTTCACCACGATCAACAGGTAGATCAGCACGATCGCGCCGAGCAGGCCGAAGATCAGCCCGGAGAACGCGCTGTTCATCGTCTGGACCTGGCCGAGCAGCGCGGTGCTGGACGCCTTGGGCAGGAACTTCTGGTTGGCGTCGACGATCTTCTGGATATCGGCGGCGACCGCGCCGAGGTCGCGGTCCTGGGTGGCGGCGAAGATCTGCACCATCGAATTGATGTTGTACTGGCTGACCACCGCGTTGGTCGCGGTTCGCGATACCGTCGCCAGCCCGCCGAGGATCTGCGCGCCGCCGCCGCCCGAGCTGGGGCTGATCGGCACGTTCTGCAGGCCGGGCAGGCTGTCGAGGCTGTACTGCGGGGTCTGCATCACGATCGGATACGACACGCCGTTCTGCGGATTGAGCCAGAAGGTCGGCGCGATCTGGCTGGAGCCGGCCAGGTTCACGCCCAGGCTGCTGGTGACGTCGCGCTCGGTGATGCCGACTTGTTGCGCAAGGCTGCGGTCCACGTTCACGTTGAAACCGGGGCTGCTCTGCGACTGCTGGATGCGCGCGTCCACCACGCCCGGCACGCGGCGGATCTCGCGCAGCAGGCGGTTGGCGTAGGCGAAATTGGCCGCCAGGTTCGGGCCGCGGATCTGCAGGTCCACCGGCGCCGGCGACCCGAAGTTCAGGATCTGGCTGATGATGTCGGCCGGCGGGAACGAGAACACCACACCGGGAAACTGCCGCGGCAGGGTCTGGCGCAGGTTGCGCACGTAGTCGGCGGTGGGCGCATGGCCCTCGTTGAGCGTGATCTGGATGTCGCCATCCTGCGAGCCGATGGTGCCGGTGTTGTTGTAGGCGTTGTTGATGCCCGAGGACGACAGGCCGATGTTGTCGACGACGCTGCCGAGCTGCTCCTTCGGAATCAGCGTGCGCACCGCGCCGGTCACGTTGGCGAACAGGCGTGCGGTCTCCTCCACCCGCGTGCCGACCGGCGCCCGCACGTGCATCAGGATCTGCCCCGAATCCACCGAGGGAAAGAAGTTGCGGCCCAGCATCGGCACCAGCAGGAACGACAGCGCGACGAAGGCCACGAAGCCCGGCACGAAGATCCTGCGCCGCACCAGCGCGGTTTCCAGCAAGCCGTGGTAGCCGGCCCGCAATGCTTCGAAACGTTTCTCGAAACCGCGCTGGAAGCGCACCAGCGGATTGCGCGAAGGCGCTTGGCCATGGCCGTCGCCGTGCAGGTCGGTATGCGCCGCATGCGGGTGCAGCAGGTATTTGGCCAGCGTCGGCACCAGCGTGCGCGACAGGACGAACGAGGCGATCATCGCGAACATCACCGCCTCGGCCATCGGCACGAACAGGAAGCGCGCGACGCCCTGCAGGAAGAACATCGGCACGAACACGATGCAGATGCACAACAGCGAGACGAAGGCCGGCGTCACGATCTGCGCCGCACCGTCCAGGATCGCGGTCTCCACGTCCTTGCCCTGCTCCAGATGCCAGTTGATGTTCTCGATGGTCACCGTGGCGTCGTCCACGAGGATGCCCACCGCCAGCGCGAGACCGCCCAGGGTCATGATGTTCAGCGTCTCGCCGATCGCCGACAGCGCGGCGATCGAGCTGAGGATCGCCAGCGGGATCGAGGTGGCGATGATCAGCGTCGAACGCCAGCTGCCGAGGAACAACAGGATCATCAGGCTGGTCAGCGCGGCGGCGATCACGCCCTCGCGCGCGACACCCTCGATGGCGCCGCTGACGAACAGCGACTGGTCGCCGATGGGCACGATCTTGAGGTCGGCCGGCAAGGCGTCCTTCATCGCGGCCACCCGCTGCTTGACCCCGGCGATGATCGCCAGCGTCGACGCCGAGCCGTTCTTCAGCACCGTCATCAGCACCGAACGGTCGCCGCCGACGTGCACGATGTTGGTCTGCGGCGGCGCACCGTCGCGCACGTGGGCCACGTCGCGGATGAACACCGTGGCGCCGTCGACCACCTTCACCGGCAGGTTGCCCAGTTCCTCGATGTCGGACGGCGAGTTGTTCAGTTGCAGCGTGTATTCGTACCTGCCGATCTTCTGCGTCCCCACCGGGGTGATGAGGTTCTGCGCGGCCAGGGCGTTGGCCACGTCCTGCGCCGACAGCCCGCGCGCCAGCAGCGCCGGCGGATCGATATCGATCTGCACCTGGCGGGTCTTGCCGCCGAACGGATACGGGATCGCCGCGCCGGCCACCGAGGTGAGCTGCGGACGGATGATGTTGAGGCCGAGGTCGGCCAGGTTCTGTTCGGTGAGGCCTTCGCCCGACAGCGCCAGCTGGATGATCGGCACCGTGGAGGCGTTGTAGTTGAGGATCAGCGGCGGCGTGGTGCCTTGCGGCAACTGGCGCAGCATGGTCTGCGCGACGGCGGTGACCTGCGCGTTGGCGGTGCGGATGTCCGCGCCCGGCTGGAAGAAGATCTTGACGATGCCGAAGCCCTGGATCGAGTTGGCCTCGATGTGCTCGACGTCGTTCACCGTGGTGGTGAGCACGCGCTCGAACGGCGAGGATACGCGCCCGGCCATCTGCTCGGGCGGCAGGCCGTTGTACTGCCAGACCACGGCGATCACCGGGATCTTGATGTCGGGAAAGATGTCCGTGGGCGTGCGCAACGCGGCCAGCGGCCCCACGATCAGGATCAGCAGGGCGAGGACGATGAAGGTATACGGTCGCGTCAGGGCGATCCGGACGATGCCAATCATGAAGGAGGGATTCCGTGCGCGAATGTTGCATCGCGGCGAATTCTGCTCCCGGACCTTCGCTGGGCGTAGTTAAGATTTATTTAGACGCGCATGCGGCGGGGGAAAAAACGCGATGACGCAAGGGCTTGCGCGCCGATCACGGCGCCGCTGGGCGCGCCTCCGGCGCGCTCTCGCCCGGCGCGCCGAGGTTGGCCTGCTTGGGCCGGCCGGACACGGCCGCGCCCCCGTCCGGTGGCGTGGCCGCGGCCGGACACAGCACCGAGAACACCGCCCCATGCGTGTCGCCGCCCACATGCAGCGCATAGCCATGCAGGCGCACGATGGCGTTGACGATCGCCAGCCCCAGTCCGCAACCGGGTTTGGAGCGCGTCTGGTCGCTGCGGTAGAACCGGCGGAAGACGGCCTCGCGCTCTTCCGGCGGAATGCCGGGTCCACTGTCGACGACGTCGATGCGGGCGTTGCCGGCCTGGTCGGTGAACGCGATCAGGCGGATCGTCCCGCCATCGGGCGTGAATTTGATCGCGTTGCCGACCAGGTTGGCCAGTGCCTCGAACAGCAGATGCGGGTCGCCGCGCACGGCCGGCAGTGGCGCCAGCGCCAGTGCGAAGGCCTGTCCGCGGTCCTCGGCCAGCGGTGCGTAGAACTCATGGACACCGTTCAGCAGGGCGCCGAGGTCCACCGTCGCGAAGCAGGCGCTGCGCTGGCGGTCTTCCAGCTCCGAGACCCGCAGCAGCGCGCGGAACCGGGTCAGCACGGTGTCGATCTCGCCGACGCAATCGTCCAGTTGCTCGCCTTCGGGGCGGCCGGCGAACTGTTGCTGCAAGCGGTACAGGCGCGTGCGCATGCGGGTGAGCGGCGTGCGCAGGTCGTGGGCGATGTTGTCGGTGACGCCCTTCACCTCGCCGAGCAGGCGCTCGATCTCGCCGAGCGCCTGGTTCACCGTGGCCGCGAGCAGGTCCACCTCGTCGCCGCCGCGGGACACCGGCAGGCGCACGCTGAGGTCGCCTTCGCGGATGGGGTCCATGGCCTGCTGGATGGCGCGGATGCGCCGCGCCGGTCCGCGCGCGATGAGGATGCCGCCGAGCACGCCGGGCAGCAGGGTCAGCGACAGGCCCCACAGCAGCCCGCGACCGATGATCCCGCTGAGTCCGTCGATGACGTTGCTTTCCTTGGCCACCACCAGGCGCCGGCCGTCCGGCAACTGCCGGGCGATGCCACGCGCGCGGGTCTGGCTGCCGTGGCCGGCGTCGATCAGGCTGGCCTCGATGGGGCTGACCGTCCCGTCCTCGGCCATGCCCTGGGGGATCGCGTCGATGTTGCCGGCGATGCGGCGTCCTTGGGCGTCGAACAGGCCCACCCACATGAAGCCCTGGATGTCGATGGCACTGGCCGCGGCCACGGTGTCGGCCAGGCGCCCGGGGTCGGTGTTCTCCAGGTAATGGATGCGCGCGGCCAGCATCTGGTCGATCACGTTCGACAGGTAGCGCGAGGACTCCCACTGCACCACGCCGAGCAGCACGATGCACCAGACCGCGAACAGCGCCCCATAGATGAGGATCAGCCGCGAGGTGGCCGAACGCCAGGCGTCAGTCAGCGGGCGCAAGCACATACCCCGAGCCGCGCATCGTACGGATGAGCGGCGGCTGGCCGTTGCCGTCGATCTTGCGGCGCAGGCGGCCGAGATGGACATCGATCACGTTGGTGCCGGGATCGAAATGGAAGCCCCACACGTGCTCGAAGATCATCTGCCGGGTCACCACCTGGCCGGCGTTGCGCATCAGGAATTCGAGCAGGCGGAATTCGGTGGGCAGCAGCGCCAGCGGCTGGCCGTTGCGCAAGGCGTTGTGGCGGACCAGGTCCAGTTCCAGGTCGGCCACGCGCAGGCGGGTTTCCGGCGTGGCGGTCGCGCTGCGACGGCGGCGCAGCAGCACTTCGGCGCGTGCGGCGAGTTCGTCGGGCGAAAACGGCTTGGTCAGGTAGTCGTCGCCGCCGGCACGCAGGCCGCGCACGCGCTCGTCCACCTCCGACAGCGCACTGATCATCAGCACCGGCGTTTCCACCGCGCGCTTGCGCAGTTCGGAGACGACGTCGATGCCGTCCATGCCCGGCAGCATGCGGTCCAGGGTGATGATGTCGTAGCCGTCGGCCAGCGCGTGCTGCAGGCCGTCGCGGCCGTTGGCGATCCATACCGCGGTGAAGCCATGCGCGCCGAGTTCCGCGACGATGTCGCGGGCGGTCACCTCATCGTCTTCGATGACCAGGGCCCTGGGCATCCTGTGCAACTCCACGCTGGGGGAACGACGGAAAACGCCCGCCAAGGGTAGCCGTTCGGGCGGCCGGGCGGGCGCGATTGCCTACTTGCGCTGCAGATAGGGCCGCACGATGTCGCGCCACAGCGCGTAGCCGGCCGCATTCATGTGCAGATGGTCGGGGCCGAACAGGGCGGCGCGCGGTTGCCCGTCGGTGCCGAGCATCGGCGTGTACACGTCGATGAAGTCCACCTGCTTCAGCCCGGCGGCGGCCTTGCGGATCAGCGCATTGGCTTGCGCCACCTGCGGCAGCAGCGCCGCGCGCGCCGGGCTCGGCTTGATCGAGATGTAGGCGATGCGGGTATTCGGCAGGTCGCGGCGCACCCGCGCCACGAAGGCCTTGAAGTCGTCGCGCAGCTGCTGCGGGCTGCGGCCGCTGTTGAGGTCGTTGTCGCCAGCGTAGAACACCACCAGGCGCGGCCGGTACGGCACCACGATGCGGTCGGCATACCAGGTGCTGTCGCGGATCTCCGAGCCGCCGAAGCCGCGGTTGAGCGTGTCGGTGCCGGGGAAATCGCTGGCCAGCGAGGTCCAGAAGCGGATCGAGGAACTGCCGACGAACAGCACGCCGCCGGGCTTGGGCGGATGCGCGGCGTCGGCCTGGGCGAAGCGCTGCATGTCCTGTTCCCAGTCCGCATTGGAGACCTGTTCGGGAATCTTCGGTGCGGCGGCCGGCGTGAGCGCCAGGGCCGAATGCAGGCCCAGCAGGAACAGGCAGGTGGCGAGCAGCGCGGTGCGCAGCGGCGAACGGGACATGGTGCGTCTCCTGGACACGACAGAGCGGCGATGGTGCCGCACGCACGGCGAGGCAGGCAAATCGGACGCATGCGGCGGTTCATTTCAGCGGCGAACGGGGGCTTGTGGCAAAATCGGGGCCTAGCCCGCTTCGCCATTGCCCATGACCGTTCTTTTCCGGCCGCTGCCGTCGCGTCCCCGTTCCGCAGGCTGGGCCTGATCCATGGCCGACCAATTCGGACACCTGCCGCGCGGACCGCGCCGGATGCTGATGGCGCTGCGCTGGTCGTACCAGGGGCTGCGCGCGGCCTGGCTGCACGAGTCCTCGTTCCGGCTGGAAGCGTGCCTGTTCGTGCTGCTGGCGCCGCTGGCGCTGTGGCTGGGGCAAGGGCCGGTGCAGCAGGCGCTGATGATCGGCTCGCTGCTGCTGGTGCTGGCGGTGGAACTGCTCAATTCCGCGATCGAGGCGGTGATCGAGCGGTATGGCCCGGAGCACCACGAACTGGCCGGCCGCGCCAAGGACATGGGCTCGGCGGCGGTGCTGCTGATGCTGGTCAATGTCGTGCTGTGCTGGGGCCTGATCCTGCTGCCGCGCGTGCTGTGACGTCCGCCCGTCTTTTTTACCGTTGAAGGATTTGACCCCATGGCTTTCGAGTTTCTCGCCGATCCCAACACCTGGCTGACGCTGCTGACGCTGAGCGCGTTGGAAATCGTGCTGGGCATCGACAACCTGGTGTTCATCTCCATCGCGGTGGGCAAGCTGCCGGAAGCGCAACGCCCGGCCGCGCGCAAGTTCGGCATCGCGGTGGCGTGCCTGACCCGTATCGCGCTGCTGGTGTCGCTGGCGTTCCTGGCGCGGATGCAGGGCGAACTGTTCAGCGTCGGCGGCATGGGCATCTCGGTGCGCGACCTGGTGCTGATCGTCGGCGGCGTGTTCCTGCTGGTGAAGGGCACGATGGAGATCCGCGAGATGATCACCGGCGGCGAAGACGCCGATCCCACCACCAGCAAGGCCTCGGGCGTGTTCTGGATGGTGATCGCGCAGATCGCGGTGATCGACATCGTGTTCTCGCTGGACTCGGTGATCACCGCGGTCGGCATGGCCCAGCACATTCCGGTGATGATCGCGGCGGTGCTGCTGGCGGTGGCGGTGATGTTGCTGGCGGCCAACCCGCTGGGCCGCTTCATCGACGCCAATCCGACGGTGAAGATGCTGGCGCTGGCCTTCATCCTGATGATCGGCGTGGTGCTGATCCTGGACGGGCTGGACGTGCACGTGCCCAAGCCCTACATCTACGCGGCGATGGGCTTCTCGGTGCTGGTGGAATGGCTGAACCTGCTGATGCGCCGCCGCGCCGCTGCGCACGACGTGCCCGGCGCCGGCAAGTGGTGAACGGCTGACCCCGGCGCGGCTGCGTTTTCACGGGGGGCGTGGCAAGCTGCGCCCTGTCTTCATCCCGGAGAGCGCCATGCGCCTGTTGTCCCGCTCGTTGTTCCTCGCCACATTGGTGGCGCTGTTGTCCGGCTGCGGCTACAACACGATCCAGCAGAAGGACCAGGCGGTCAAAGCCGGCTGGTCCGAGGTGCTGAACCAATACAAGCGCCGCGCCGACCTGATCCCGAACCTGGTCAATACGGTCAAGGGCTATGCCGACCAGGAGCGGCAGGTGCTGACCGACGTGACCAATGCGCGCGCGCGGGTCGGCCAGGTCCAGGTCAATGCCGACGACGCGGCCTCGCTGCAGCAGTTCCAGCAGGCGCAGGGCGAGCTGTCCGGTGCGCTGTCGCGGCTGCTGGTGGTCACCGAGAACTATCCGAACCTCAAGTCCGACCAGTCGTTCCGCGACCTGCAGGCGCAACTGGAAGGCACCGAGAACCGCATCACCGTGGCCCGCGGCCGCTACATCAAGGCGGTGGAGGATTACAACGCTTACATCCTCTCCTTCCCGCAGGTGATCACCTCGAAGATCTTCGGCTACAAGGAAAAACCGAACTTCTCCGTGGCCAACGAGGCGCAGATCTCCGAGGCGCCGGCGGTGAATTTCGGTGGCCAGCCGGCGCCGCCGCAGTCCCAGACGCAACCTCAGCAGTCGCCGCAGCCGGCACCGGCGCAGTAAGCGCGCTGCAGTCCGCAGCGGCGCCGGCGATGCGGTCGCGACGCGCTGGCCTGTCCCGGGGCCGGCGCACAGGCGCTGCAGCCGCGTTGTCGGTCCAGCGCGGCCGGCCGCGTCGCGGCGCATGCCGCCGCCGCGGTTTCCTTCCTTCGATGCCGCCGCGCGAGTGCGTCGGCAGGAGTCTGCAATGAGCGATGCGATCACCTGTCAGCAGCCTGCGCGCCGCGGCCGGCGTGCCTGGATCGGCGTGCTGCTGCTGGCGCTGGTGCCGCTGCTGGCCTGGGCACAGGCGGCCAGCGAGGCGCCGATCCCGCCGCTGGACGCGCCGGTCATCGACACCACCGGCACGCTGACGCCGGCGCAGCGCCTGGAACTGGACCGTCAGGCGGTGCAGTTGCAACAGCGCAAGGGAAGTCAGCTGCAGGTGCTGGTGGTGCCGAGCACCGCGCCGGAGAGCGTCGAGCAATACACCCAGCGGGTGTTCGACCAGTGGCAGCTCGGCCGCAAGGGCGTGGACGACGGCGTGCTGCTGGTGGTGGCCAAGAACGACCGGCGCGTGCGCATCCAGCCCGGCTATGGCCTGGAAGGCGCGATTCCCGACGCCACCGCCAACCGCATCATCCAGGAGTACCTGGCGCCGCGGTTTCGCGCCGGCGACTACAGCGGCGGCATCGCCGACGCCACCGCGATGCTGGTCAAGCTGATCGACGGCGAACAGTTGCCGCCGCCGGTGAGCACGCACGCGGCCGAATCGGGGTCCGGCGGCAGGCTGCCGCTCGGGTTCTTCGGCGGCCTGTTCGCTGCCTTCGTCGCGCAACTGCTGTTCGCACGGGCGCCGCGGCTGTTGCGCGGCATGCTGGCGGCGCTCGCCGGCGGCGGCGTGGGTCTGTTGCTGAGCCTGTCGCTGTTCGTCGCCGTGCTGACCGGCGCGATCGGGCTGGTGCTGGGGCTGCTGTCGGGCATCTCGCCGGGCCGCTCGGTCGGCGGCGGTGGTGGTGGCGGTTGGGGCGGCGGTGGTTTCGGGGGCGGCTTCGGCGGTTTCGGTGGTGGTGGTGGTTTCGGAGGGGGCGGCGGCGGTTTCGGCGGCGGCGGCTGGGGTGGTGGTGGCGGCAGTTCGGGAGGCGGTGGCGCCTCGGGGAGCTGGTGATGCGCCTGCTCCGCCATCTGTTCGCGCCG
This sequence comes from Xanthomonas sp. DAR 34887, assembly GCF_041245805.1. Lineage (NCBI taxonomy): Bacteria > Pseudomonadati > Pseudomonadota > Gammaproteobacteria > Lysobacterales > Lysobacteraceae > Xanthomonas > Xanthomonas tesorieronis. The sequence goes on along the minus strand of NZ_CP162490.1, from coordinate 4,144,013 downwards.
GCGGCGCGCACGCTGTTTCCCAACGCCAGCCTGGAGCGCATCGGCGCGGCGATCGCCGACGGCGAACGGCTGCACCGCGGCCAGGTGATGTTCGCGGTCGAATCGGCGCTGGCACCGGCGGCGCTGCTGCGCGGCATGGCGCCGCGCATGCGCGCCGAGCAGGCCTTCGCGCAATTGCGCACCTGGGACACCGAGGCCAACAACGGCGTGCTGATCTATCTGCTGCTGGCCGACCATCGGATCGAGATCGTGGCCGACCGTGGCCTGCGCGGGCGCGTCGATGCCGCGCAATGGCGCGAGGTCTGCGCGCTGATCGAGCGCGACATGCGCGCCGGCCAGCCCGAGCAGGCGGTGATCGCCGGGGTGGCGGCGGTGTCGGCCCTGCTGGCCACGCATTTCCCCGCGCAGCCGGGCCAGACCGAGTCCAACGAACTGCCGAACATGCCGCAACTGCTGGATTGAGCGCCGCCGCGGCAAGACCCGCTCCGATGCGGTCACGCCTGCGGCAGATGAAGCTGGTGCAGTGCAAGTCGACCAGGACCACGGGAAGGACCGGCGCCGATGGCAGAATAGGCGACCCCCGCCCTCCGGCCGACGTTCCCGCATGACCTATCTCCACCAGATCGATCCCATCGCCTTCTCGCTCGGCCCGGTGAAGGTGCACTGGTATGGGCTGATGTACCTGGCCGCCTTCGCCTCGGCGTGGTGGCTGGGCCGGCTGCGCATCCGCGCCGGCCGCCTGCCCGGCGTGGACATGGACGGGTTTTCCGACCTGCTGTTCTACGCGATGCTCGGGGTGGTGCTCGGCGGGCGCATCGGCTACATGCTGTTCTACGCGCTGGGCGATTTCCTCGCCAATCCGCTGCTGATCTTCAAGGTCTGGGACGGCGGCATGAGCTTCCACGGCGGCTTGATCGGCGTGCTGGTCGCCGCGGCCTGGTGGTCGCGCAAGTCGCGCCTGCATTTCTTCGACACCATGGATTTCGTCGCGCCGCTGGTGCCGCTGGGCCTGGGCTTCGGCCGCGTCGGCAATTTCGTCGGCGGCGAGCTGTGGGGCAAGTTCACCAACGCCGGCTGGGGCGTGATCTTCCCGCGCACGCCGGAGCTGCAGGACTGGCCGCTGGCGCAGATCCAGGCGCAGTACGCCACGGGTGCGCTGGACAAGTTCGCGCGGCATCCCTCGCAGCTGTACGAGGCGGTGCTGGAAGGCCTGGTGATGTTCGCGCTGCTGTGGGCGTTCTCGCTGCGGCCGCGCCGGCGCTATGCGGTGTCCGGCCTGTTCGCGTTGCTGTACGGCGTGTTCCGTTTCGCGGTGGAGTTCGTGCGCGTGCCCGATGCGCCGATCGGCTACCTGGCGTTCCATTGGCTGACCATGGGCCAGATCCTGAGCACGCCGCTGATCCTGCTCGGCCTGTTCCTGCTGTGGCGCTCGCGCAGCGCGCCGGTGTTGCAGCCGGCGCCGGTCGCCGTGGAGGCCAAGCCATGAAGGCCTACCTGGACCTGCTGCGCCACGTGCTCGAGCACGGCGCGGAGAAATCCGACCGCACCGGCACCGGCACGCGCAGCGTGTTCGGCTGGCAGATGCGCTTCGATCTCAACGCCGGGTTCCCGCTGGTGACCACCAAGAAACTGCACCTGCGCTCGATCGTGCACGAGCTGCTGTGGTTCCTGAAGGGCGAGACCAACATCGCCTACCTCAAGGACAACAAGGTCAGCATCTGGGATGAATGGGCCGACGCGCAGGGCGAGCTTGGCCCGGTGTACGGCAAGCAGTGGCGGCGCTGGACCGGCGCCGACGGCAGCGAGATCGACCAGATGCAATGGCTGGTGGACGAGATCAAGCGCAATCCGGATTCGCGGCGCCTGGTGATCAGCGCCTGGAACGTGGCGGAACTGCCGCAGATGGCGTTGATGCCGTGCCACAGCCTGTTCCAGTTCTACGTGGTCGACGGCAAGCTCAGCTGCCAGCTGTACCAGCGCAGCGGCGACATCTTCCTCGGCGTGCCGTTCAACATCGCCAGCTACGCGCTGTTGACCCACATGGTGGCGCAGGCCACCGGCCTGGGCGTCGGCGATTTCGTGCATACGCTGGGCGACGCGCACCTGTATTCGAACCACTTCGAACAGGCGCGCGAACAGCTGGCGCGCACGCCGCGGCCGTTGCCGACGCTGCGCCTGAATCCCGCGGTCACCGACCTGTTCGCCTTCAGCTACGACGACATCGCGATCGAGGGCTACGACCCGCATCCGGCGATCAAGGCGCCGGTGGCGGTGTGAGCGGCGGGGAGTCGGGAATGGGGAACGGGAAATCGGAAAACGCGGCAGTGGCGGCGGGGACGGATGTGGCCGAGTCCCACATCCCAGGTTCCAGGCCGCGGCTGACCCTGATCGCTGCACTGGATCGCGCCAACGCCATCGGCCGCGACAACGACCTGCCGTGGCGCCTGCCGGACGACCTGAAGCGCTTCAAGGCGCTGACCCTGGGCAAGCCGGTAGTGATGGGGCGCAAGACCGCGCAGTCGCTGGGGCGCGCGCTGCCGGGGCGCTTGAACCTGGTGATGACGCGCTCGGGGCAGGTGCCGTTCGATGGCATGCAGGCGGTCGCTTCGCTGCAGGCGGCGATCGAGACGGCCCAGACCGGCGGCGCCGAAGAGCTGGCTGTGATCGGCGGCGGCGACATCTTCGCGTTGGCGCTGGCGCATGCCGAGATGCTGTACCTGACCCATGTGGACACCGTGGTCGAGCACGCCGATGCGCATTTCCCGGCGTTCGATCCGGCGCAGTGGGAGGTCGTGGCGCGGCAGGCGCACGCGGCCGATGCCAGGCATGCGCTGGCATTCGAATTCGTCGACTACCGGCGCAGGCGCGGCGCGCCGTAGCGGATTCGTTTGGGGCCGTCTGGGGCTGTGCCGATGACCATTAGCGTGGAGCTTCTGCGCGGCTAGGATTGCTGCAGTTGGGGCACTCCCGAGGCATTTGTGGCTGGCGCAATGCCGCAGCCGGGTGTTGTTTTTTGTAGGAGCGGCTTCAGCCGCGACAGGCACTACCGGTAGCGCCTGTCGCGGCTGAAGCCGCTCCTACAGAGAGCAGCATGTGGATCGGAAATGGGCGGCACTCCTGCAGGCCTGCCTGCCGCGCCCAGCTGTCAGTCCTGCGCGGGCGCGGGCGGTGCAGCCGCGCCGCCACCCGTGCCGCGCCCGCCGCCCGAGCGGCGCCGCGGCGGCCGCGCGCGCGGCACCGGCGGCGGCCCTTCGATCGGGCGTCCCGGCACCTGCACCACCTGCAGGTCTTCGCTGTCCAGGCGCAACGCGGTGAGCTTGCCGCCCCAGACCGCGCCGGTGTCGATCGCGTGCACGCCCTGGGTGATGGTCAGGCCCAGCGTGGACCAGTGGCCGCAGACGATCTTCAGGTCGCGCTCGGCGCGGCCCGGCACCTCGAACCACGGATACAGGCCCTGCGCCTGGGTGCCCGGGGTGCCTTTTTCCTCGATCGCGATGCGCCCGCGCGGGGTGCAATAGCGGGCGCGGGTGAACAGGTTGATGATCGCGCGCGAGCGGTCGTAGCCGGTCAGCCCCGGCGACCAGGCCGGGCGATCGCCGTACATGTTGCGGAACAGCTTGCGGTAGCCGCTGCCGTGCAGCTGCTGCTCGACTTCGCGCGCATGCTTCTCGGCCAGGGTGGTGGTCCACTTCGGCGCCAGGCCGGCGTGGATCATCATCCAGCCCAGCTCGCGGTCGGCGTGCAGCAGTTTCTGCATGCGCAGCCAGGTCAGCAGTTCGTCGCGGTCCTCGGCCAGCACGATGCGCTGCAGGTCCGGATTGACCTTGCGCTGCTCGTCCGGGCTGCGTTCGCCGATCGCCAGCAGCGACAGGTCGTGGTTGCCCAGCACCACCACGCTGCACTCGCGCAGCGAGTGCACCAGGCGCAGGGTTTCCAGCGATTGGCCGCCGCGGTTGACCAGGTCGCCGCAGAACCAAAGCCGGTCCACCGCCGGGTCGAAGCGGATCTTTTCCAGCAGCCGCTGGGTGATGTCGTAGCAACCCTGCAGGTCGCCAATGGCCCAAACGCTCATGCGGGCGCCATCAGTGCAGGGTCCGCGGCACGGTCAGCACGAACGGTGCGACCGGCGCGACGAAATGGGTGCCGTCGTCGGCTTCCATGTCGTAGTGGCCGCGCATCGTGCCGTGTTCGGTTTCCAGCATCAGCCCGGAGGTGTAGCGGAAGTCCTCGCCGGGACGCAGCCGCGGCTGTTCGCCGACCACGCCGTCGCCGTCCACGCGCTCCACGCGGCCGTTGCCGTCGGTGATTTCCCAGTGTCGGGCGATCAGCCGCGCGGCGACGCGGCCGCGGTTGTGGATGCGGATCGTGTAGGCGAACGCGTAGCGTCCGTCCTCCGGCGCCGATTGGTCGTCGAGGAACCGGGGCGACACTTCGACCTCGATCCGATAGGGGGCGTCATCGTTCATGCCTCACAGTGTAAGCAAAGCCGGCACAGGAATGGACTGCTGGCCTGTCCACGAGCGCATGCAGGCAGCGCGCGTTGCGGCCGCTGCACGCTGTGCGCGTGTCGTCAGCCAGCCGCGCAGTGCGATCCGCGGTTGCTGCGGCCTTCGTGTGAGTGCCTCGCGGCCGCGTGGCGCGAAGAGATGCGGACCGCGCTGCGACGCGCGGTCAGGAAATTCAGGCCTGTGCGACGTTGGCCAGGCGCACGAAGTCGGCGACCTCCAGTTGCTCGGCGCGGGCATCGGGGCGTACCCCGGCGGCCTCGAACTGGGCCGCATCGCAGACCCCGCCCAACGCATTGCGCAAGGTCTTGCGACGCTGCCCGAACGCCGCGCGCACCACGTCGGCGAAGCGCTGCCGGTCGGCGATGCCGATGTCCTGCGGCGCACGCGGCACCAGCCGCACCACCGCCGAATCCACTTTCGGCGGCGGCCGGAACGCGCCGGGCGGCACCATGAACAGCGAGGTCACCTCGCAGTACGCCTGCAGCATCACGCTGAGGCGGCCGTAGACCTTGCTGCCCGGCCCCGCGGCCATGCGGTCGACCACTTCCTTCTGCAGCATGAAGTGCATGTCGGCGATCGCCGCGGCATGGTCCAGCGCATGGAACAGGATCGGCGAGGAGATGTTGTAGGGCAGGTTGCCGACCAGGCGGATGCGGCCGTCGCCGGCCAGGTCGGCGAAATCCACCGACAGCACGTCGCGGTTGAGGATGGTCAGCGCGCCGACCCCTTCCGCCGCAGCGGTCAGCGGCGCGATCAGGTCGCGGTCGAATTCGATCACGGTGAGGCGGCCGTGGCGGCGCAGCAGCGGGAAGGTGATCGCGCCCTGGCCGGGGCCGATCTCCACCAGCAGGTCGTCGGGCTTTGGATTCACCGCGCGCACGATGCTGTCGATGTAGTGGCGGTCGCTGAGGAAGTGCTGGCCAAGCGATTTCTTGGCCGGGGCGCTGAAGCCGGAATAGGAAGTCATGCGGGCATCTTATCGGGATGCGGCCGGGATGGCGCGCAGCGCCCTGTAGGAGCCGCTCCGGGTGGCCTCGGGCCATCAGCCGCGACCGGGCTACCGGTGACGCTCGGTCGCGGCTGAAGCCGCTCCTACACAAGCGCGCGGCGCGCGGCCAGCTGCGCGCATTGCGCGACCGCGGCGAACAGGCTCGACGGGTCGGCGATGCCGCGGCCGGCCAGCTCCAGCGCGGTGCCGTGATCGACCGCCACGCGCGGGTAGGGCAGGCCCAGGGTCAGGTTCACCGCCTGCTCGAAGCCGCTGTACTTGAGCACCGGCAGGCCCTGGTCGTGGTACATCGCCAGCACCGTGTCGAAGCCGGCCAGTTTCTGCGGCAGGAACGCGGTGTCGGCCGGCAGCGGGCCGACCAGTTGCATGCCTTCGGCACGCAAGGCGGCGAGGACCGGCGCCATCACCTCGATTTCTTCGCGGCCCAGATGCCCGTCTTCGCCGGCATGCGGGTTGAGCCCGAGCACGGCGATGACCGGCGTGGCGATGCCGAATTCGCTGCGCAGCGCGGCGTGGACGATGCGCAGGCAGCGCTCCAGCAAGGCCGGCGTCAGGGCGTCGGCGACCGCGCGCAACGGCAGGTGGGTGGTGGCCAGGGCCACGCGCACGATGTCGTTGGCCAGCATCATCACCACCTCCCGCCCGGCGTGGCGGGCGAGCAGTTCGGTGGTGCCGGTGTAGGCGATGCCGCCGTCGTTGATCGCGGCCTTGTGCACCGGGCCGGTGACCAGGCCGGCCAGTTCGCCGCGCAGGCAGGCGTCGGCGGCCTGGGTCAGCGCGCCGATCACCGCCGCGGCATTGGCCGGTTCGGTGTGGCCGAAACGGCTGGGCACGGCATTGCCGACCGCGCGCAGGCGCAGGTCGCCGGGGGCCAGCGCGGGGGCGGATTCGGGAAGCAGCTGCAGCGGCAGCGACAGCGCCGCAGCAGCGGCGCGCAAGGTGTCGGGATCGGCGAAGGCCAGCAGGTGGCAGTCGCGGCGCGGCTGTTGCGCCAGCCGCACGCACAGCTCCGGGCCGATCCCGGCCGGCTCGCCCGGCACCAGCGCGAGCGAGGGCAGCACGGCTTACGGCTTGGTGGCGGCCGGTGCCGGAGTTGCCGCCGGCGCGGTGGCGTCGGCCGCAGGCGCGGCCGAGCTCTCGGCACCGCCGACGCGCAGGTTCACATAGGCTTCGCCGCGCATTTCCTGCAGGAAGCGGTTGTACTCTTCCTCCAGCTTGCGGCGGCCGATGGTTTCGCGGACCTGGGCGCGCTGGGTGTCGCTGGTCACGTCGGTCTGGCGCGTGGCGACGCGCTGCACGATGTGCCAGCCGGCCTCGGTGCGGAACGGCTGCGAGATCTGGTTGTCGCTCAGGCCTTCGATCTGGTGACCGAAGTCCGGGCCGAACGCGTCGGCCGGGAACCAGCCCAGATCGCCGCCCTGGCCGCGGCTGTTGGCGTCGTCGGAGGACTCCTTGGCCACCGCCTGGAAGTCGGCGCCGCCGGCGATGCGCGCGCGCAAGGTCTCGATCTTGGCCTTGGCGGCGGCATCCGGCTGCGCCTCGTTGACGCGGATCAGGATGTGGCGGGCGTGGTACTCGGTGACCGTCTTCTTTTCCGGGTTGGCCGAGGCATCGCGGATCTCGACCAGCTTCAGCAGCTGGAAGCCGCTGGGGCCGCGCAGCGGGCCGGCGACCTGGCCCGGCTTCATGTCGCGGATCAGCTGCGCGAAGGCGTTGGGGATTTCGTCCAGGCTGCGCCAGCCGAGGTCGCCGCCTTCCAGCGCGTTGGGGCTGTCGGAATAACGCACGGCAGCCGCGCTGAAATCGATCTCGCCCTTGTCGATCAGGTTCTTGACCCCGTCGATCTTGCTCTGCCCGGTCTTGATCTGGTCGGCGGTGGCGCCTT